>JADZEB010000018.1 GCA_020850755.1 Alphaproteobacteria bacterium
CGGATGATGCCGAGCTCGAACGGCACGTCCGCCTGCTGCGCATAGCCGATCGCCGCCGGCACGCCCGAATCAGGCACCGGCACCACCACATCGGCCCCGACATGGCTTTCGCGGGCCAGTTCGGCGCCGATGCGCTTGCGCGCCTCGTAGACCGGGGTGCCCTCCATGATCGAATCGGGGCGGGCGAAGTAGATGTATTCGAAGATGCAGAAGCGCGCGGCGTTCTTCTGGAACGGCCGGATCGAGCGTATGCCCTGCGGCCCCACCGTCACCATCTCGCCCGGCTCGATGTCGCGCACGAACTCGGCGCCGATGATGTCGAGCGCGCAGGTTTCCGAGGTGATGATCCAGCCATCATGCAGCCGGCCCAGCACCAGCGGGCGTACCCCCCAGGGATCGCGCACGCCGATCATGCCCTCGGCCGAGAGGGCGACCAGCGAGTAGGCGCCCTCGACCTGCTTCAGGGCGTCGATGAAGCGATCGACCAGGGTGGAATAGAGGCTGGTCGCGATCAGGTGGACGATGACCTCGGTATCGGTGGTGGACTGGAACAGGCAGCCGCGCCGCGTCAGCGCCTTGTGCAGTGCGTAGGCATTGGTCAGGTTGCCATTGTGGCCGATGGCGAAGCCGCCGAACTCGAAATCGGCGAACAAGGGCTGGACGTTGCGCAGCACGGTGCCGCCGGTGGTGGCGTAGCGCACATGGCCGATCGCCGCATGGCCGCGCAGCCCGGCCATCACCTTCGAGGAGGCGAAGATGTCGCCCACTAGGCCGAGATCCTTGTGCTGGTGGAAATGCCGCCCATCGTGGGAGACGATGCCGGCCGCCTCCTGGCCGCGATGCTGGAGCGCATGCAGGCCGAGCGCGGTCAGCGCCGCCGCGTCCGGGCTGCCCCAGACGCCGAACACGCCGCACTCCTCGCGCAGGTGATCATCGTCCCACGGGTGGGTGGTGATCGCGGTATCGCTGCCCGGCCTGGTCATGCTGTGCGCGTCCAACCAAGAAATGTTCCCGCCAGGGCCCGTCGCTGCCCGGCCCCGATGCCTGTGCTCCAGTTCCTACATAAACCGGCCGTCCGGCGCTAGCGCACCGTCTGCATGACACGGTCGAGCGAACGGCGATCCTCGGGCCTGTAGCCCTCGGTGCGCTGCTCGGGCGCCGCCGGGGCGGGCTGCATCAACTGCCCCGGCGCCGGCGCCCCGCCATCACCGCCCTGGCCGCCGCCTGGCCGCAGGATGCCGAGATCGAGCGAGCGGAGGAGCTCGGGCGGGATCACCTTGATCAGCTCGACCGACAAGGTGTGAGCGATCGGGCGGGCGCGTGCCTCCTTCACCCAGTCGGGCCAGCTCTCGGCCGGCTTCACCAAGACGACCAGGCAGATATAGGCAACCGACAGCAGCACTGCACCCCTGGCGACGCCGAAAGCGAGGCCAAGCGTGCGATCGAGGAAGCCCACCGCGCTTTTTCGCACGATCACGCCGATACCGTGCGCCACCAGCGACAGCACCACGAGCACGGACAGGAACAGCAGGAAGCCGCCGCCGAAATCGGCCAGCCATTCGGGGCTGATATATTCGCGCGCTGTGGGGCGGATGCGCTCGAAACCCCAGAGCGTGGCGACGATCGCGCCCACCCAGGCCAGCACGCCAAGCACCTCGCGCACGAAGCCGCGCAACAGGCCGGCAAGTGCAGAGAGGAACACCACCACAACCACGGCGATGTCGATCACGTTGGCGGACATCGCGATCCTCGCGGTCTCGGCCCTGTTGCACGCGCAGCCGGCGCGCCGGTGGGGCCGGGACGCGGTTCAGGGCGGGCCGAGGGCCCATCGCCGCGACTCGCCCCGGCTGGCGCCAGTGCGGCCGGACATTAGCCGACCCGCCGGGACGACGCCACCAGGGAACGCGGCCCGGTCGAGATGGGTTCGGCGCGGGCTGAAAGGGCGGCCGGCACGGCGTTCGCGGCCTGCGCGGCCGGACGAGGGGCATGGGTCGGGCCCGTTCGCGCGCGCCACCTCGGGGCGCGTGCGAGGCTCCAGATACCGCGAAGGCGCAGTGAACCATCCCGCTCCGTCCTGCACCTCATTCCGCCCTGCACCTCATGCGGAAGGGGCTGGTCATGGGCGCGCGGCTGGCGGTGCGCGCCGAACTGGTGCCAGGGGTGCGGTCCCGGCCCGGCGCGGCAGGGGGGTGTGCGGCGATGGCCGCAGGTGCATCGGACTCGACCTGGGCGGGCAGGATCGTTAACATTTTCCCCGGTTTCGTTCGGCCGGGTCCGTACGGGGCCCTGGCCGCGTCTGAAGCGACGTACCCCGCGTGATCGAGGGAGGGTGCGATGCTTTACGAGGCACTCCTGCGCGCGCTTCTGCGCCGGGTGATCGTGGCCGGCCGTTTGCACGTCATCCTGCCCGACGGGCGCGATTTCGTGATCGAGGGTGCGCCAGGCCCAGCGGCCGGGGTGCGCATCCTCGACCGGCGCTCGCTGCGCCATCTCGTCCGCCGCCCGGGCCTCGGCTTCGGCGAGGCGTGGATGGATGGCGGGATCGAGCCGGCGGGCTGCACGCTCTACGAACTGCTCGACCTTCTGGTGATGAACCTGGCCGCCGGCGGCCGGCTGCCCTTCGACCGGCTGGTGGCACGGGCGGCACTCTGGATGCGCCGGTTGCAGCAGCACAATTCCGCGTCCAACGCGCGACGCAAGATCGCCCACCATTACGACTTGTCGGGCCGGCTCTACAGCCTGTTCCTCGATCGCGACCGGCAATATTCCTGCGCCTATTTCCAGAGCCCGACCGACACGATCGAGCAGGCGCAGGCGCAGAAGAAGCGCCACATCGCCGCCAAGCTCTGCCTAGACCGGCCCGAGCTCTCCGTGCTCGATATCGGCTCGGGCTGGGGCGGGCTTGCGATCACGCTGGCGCGCGATCATGGCGCGCGCGTCACCGGCGTGACGCTCTCGGCCGAGCAGCACCGCGAGGCGACCGCCGCCGCTGCCGCCGCGGGGCTTTCCGATCGCGTTCGCTTCCTGCTGACGGACTACCGCGCGGTCACCGAACGCTTCGATCGCGTCGTCTCGGTCGGCATGTTCGAGCATGTCGGGGTGGGCTACTACCCGGCCTTCTTCGAGACGATCGGGCGCATCCTGCGTCCCGACGGGGTCGGGCTGCTGCACGCGATCGGCCGCTCGGACGGGCCGGGCTCCACCAATCCCTGGATCCGCAAATACATCTTTCCCGGCGGCTACTCCCCCGCCCTGTCCGAGGTGCTGGCGGTGGTGGAACGTTCGGGCCTATGCGCGACGGACATCGAGATACTGCGCCTGCACTATGCCGAGACGCTGCGCGCCTGGCGCGCGCGTTTCATCCGCAACCGCGACACCATCGCCGCCATCTATGACGAGCGGTTCTGCCGGATGTGGGAATTCTACCTGATCGGCAGCGAGCTTGCCTTCCGCCGCCAGGGCCACATGGTCTGGCAGATGCAGTTCGCCCATCGCCAGGACGCGGTGCCGCTGACGCGCGACTACATCACCGACAACGAGCGCGCGGTGGCGGGCATCAACCTGGCCGACGGGCCGACGATCGAAGGCGCGCGCAACGAGGTGCAGCGTCGCGACAAGCGATCGGCGGCAGGGTAGCGGGCGGCGGAGGCGGGTTCTCCCCGTTATCCACACTAACCCACAGGTCGGCGGCCACGCTCCGCCCTCGCGGACCAGGGGCGGCGCTGCTAGCATCCCGGCCGGTCGCCGCCCGCCCTCTCGCGGCGCTGGAATCCGCCGCTGCGATCGTCGCAGAATGGGCCATCACGAATCGAGACCGCCATGCCCGGCACGATCGACACCGACAAGCGCAGCACGCTCGGCCTGATCGGGCTTTCCGAACGCGCGCCGCCGGCCAATATCGAGGCAGAGCAGGCGCTGCTCGGCGCGATCCTGGCCAACAACAAGGCCTATGAGCGCATCTCGGACTTCCTCTCGCACGAGCATTTCGCGCTTGCCGCGCACGGCAAGATCTTCGCCGCCGCCGCCCGCCTGATCGAGCGTGGCCAGCTTGCCAATGCGGTGACGCTGAAGAGCTGGTTCGAGAATACCGGCGAACTCGAGGAGGTGGGCGGGCCGCCCTATCTCGCCCAGCTGGTCGCGGCGATGGTGGGCATCATCAACGCCGCCGATTACGGCCGGGTCATCTTCGACAGCTATCTGCGCCGCCAGCTGATCGATGTCGGCGAAGAGGTGGTCAACCGCGCCTACGGCATGGAGCCGCAGGCCGATGCCCGCGCCCAGCTGGAAATGGCCGAGCAGTCGCTGTTCGACCTCGCCACATCGGGGCGGGCCGAGGGCGACTTCGTCTCCTTCGAGACCGCGCTTGCCCGCGCCGCGGATGCGGCCGAACGCGCCTTCCGCCTGGAAGGCCATGTCTCGGGCATCACCACCGGCCTGCGCGACCTCGACGCCAAGCTCGGCGGCTTGCAGAACTCCGACCTCGTCATCCTGGCCGGCCGCCCGGGCATGGGCAAGACGGCCTTGGCGATGAAGATCGCCTTCTCGGCGGCCAAGGCGGCGCACGAGGAGGCCGAAGCGGCGGCGGGCGAGGGCGAGGGCCGCAGGCGCGAGCGCAAGACGGTGGCCGTGTTCTCGCTCGAAATGTCGGCCGACCAGCTTGCCACCCGCCTTGTCGCCGAGCAGACGCGCATCAGCTCCGATCGCATCCGGCGCGGCGATATCGCGCAGAAGGACTTCGACCGCTTCGTGCTCGCCACCCAGCAACTCTACCAGCTGCCCTTGTTCATCGACGACACGCCGGCGCTGTCGATCTCGGCGCTGCGCACGCGCGCGCGGCGGCTCAAGCGCAAGGAAGGGCTCGGCCTGATCGTGGTCGACTACCTGCAATTGCTGCGCCCGCCCTTGGGCGAGCGGCCCGAGAACCGCGTGCTCGAGATCAGCGCCATCACCCAGGGCCTCAAGGCGCTGGCCAAGGAGCTGGCGGTGCCGGTGCTGGCGCTGTCGCAGCTCTCGCGCGCGGTGGAGAGCCGCGAGGACAAGCGCCCGCAGCTTTCCGACCTGCGCGAATCCGGCACGATCGAGCAGGACGCCGACGTGGTGATCTTCCTCTATCGCGACGAGTACTATCTCGCCGGTCGCAAGCCCAAGGAGACGCAGTTCCCCGAGCCGGGCAAGCTCGAGGACGCCATCACCAAGTGGCAGGAGCAGATGGACAAGGTCCACAACGTGGCCGAGATCATCATCGCCAAGCAGCGCCACGGCCCCACCGGCACGGTCGAGGCCTATTTCGAGGGCGAGTTCACCGCCTTCGGCAACCTCGATCGCCACCACGCAGACGCCGACATGGGCTAGAGCAGAGGACGTCCCGGTGGAACCGCCCAGCGGCTTCACCTGCCGGGCCAAGCTGCCCGTATCGCCTGGTTTCCCGGCCGCGGCATTCGTTCGGCCGATGGATGCGGAACGGCGCGTGGCCAGGGGGCGGGGCCGTCCGGCCGGGGCCGCGTCGTGCATTCTTGCCTTGACGCGCGCCCATCCTCCCGCCAAACCGCCGCCATGAGCCTTGCCGCCCCCGCCGGTTCGAGCCGCCACGGCCCCCCTTCGCCCGGCCCCGCCCTCGCGCCCGCCGATCTGGCTGCGGCCCCTGTCGGCACCGCGCCGCCGGGCGCGGGCGCGGTGCTGGCGATCGACCTCGATGCCATCGCCGCCAACTGGCGCGCCTTGCGCGACCGCCATGCCGCGCGGCGCATCGCCGGCGTGGTCAAGGCCGATGCCTACGGCCTCGGCGCCGCCCAGGTTGCGCCCCGCCTCGCCGCCGAGGGCTGCCGGCATTTCTTCGTCGCCCATCTGGCCGAGGCGGTGGCGCTCGGCCCGCTCCTGCCCGCCGATGCCATGCTCGCCGTGCTCAACGGGCTGATGGCGGGCAGCACGGCCGAGTTCCGCGCCCACGGCCTCGTGCCGGTGCTGAACGACCTGGCCGAGATCGAGGCATGGGCCAACGCCGCGCGCGCCGCCGGCACCGCCCTGCCCGCGATCCTGCACATCGACACGGGCATGAGCCGGCTCGGCCTCGATGCGCGCTCGCTCGAGCGGCTGGCACAGGACCCCTCGCGCCTCGACGGTCTCGACCTCCGCTTCGTCATGTCCCACCTCGCCCGCAGCGAGGAGGACGTGCCGATGAACCCCGCCCAGCTTGCCCGCTTCCGCGCCGCCTGCGCACGGCTGCCGCGCGCGCCGCAAAGCCTCGCCAACTCCTCGGGCCTGTTCCTCGGCCCCGACTATCATTTCGACCTCGGCCGCCCTGGCGCGGCAACCTACGGCATCAACCCCAAGCCCGGGCATGCCAACCCGATGCGCACCACCGTCCGGCTTCTGGGCCGCGTCCTGCAGGTGCGCGAAATCGGCGCGGGCGAGAGCGTGGGCTATGGCGCGACCTTCGTCGCCGCGCGGCCCTCGCGCATCGCCACCGTGGCGGTGGGCTACGCGGATGGCTATCTTCGCAGCCTTTCCGCCCGCGCCCGCGCCGTCATCGCCGGGCGGGCGGTGCCGCTGGTGGGGCGCGTCTCGATGGACCTGATCACGCTCGATGTGACCGACCTGCCCGAGGCCGACGCCCATGCCGGCGCCTGGGCCGAGCTGATCGGCCCCAAGGAGCCGCCCGACGCGATCGCCGAGCGCGCCGGCACCAACGGCTACGAGATCCTGACCTCGCTCGGCGCGCGCTACCATCGCCAGTATCTGGGGCGGCATCCCGGCCAGCCGGCGGGCGAGGTGCGCTGATGCTCGACATGCTGGCCGCGGTCGGGCGCGGCACCTTCGGCTTCCTCTCCACCATCGGCACGGTCGCGCTGTTCGCCGCGACCGCGCTCGGCCATAGCGTGCGCCCGCCCTTCTACTGGCGCAACTTCATCCGCCAGTGCATCGACATCGGCTATTTCTCGCTGCCGGTGGTGGCGCTGACGGCGATCTTCTCGGGCATGGTGCTGGCGCTGCAAAGCTATACCGGCTTCGCCCGCTTCTCGGCCGAGGGGGCGGTCGCGACCGTGGTCGTCCTGTCGATGACGCGCGAGCTTGGCCCGGTGCTGGCCGGGCTGATGGTCGCCGGGCGCATCGGCGCGGCGATGGCGGCCGAGATCGGCACCATGCGCGTGACCGACCAGATCGACGCCCTGACCACGCTCTCGACCAACCCGTTCAAGTATCTGGTCGTGCCGCGCCTCGTGGCGGGCACGCTGATGCTGCCGCTGCTCGTGCTGGTGGCCGACATACTCGGCGTGATGGGCGGCTTCCTGGTCGGCACCGCCAAGCTCGGCTTCAACAGCGGCGCCTACATGGCCCGCACCTGGGAATATCTCGAGGCCGAGGACGTGGTCTCCGGGCTGGTGAAGGCGGCGGTGTTCGGCTTCCTGGTGGCGCTGATGGGCTGCTATCACGGCTACCGCTCGCGCGGCGGCGCGCAAGGCGTGGGCGCGGCGACGACGAACGCGGTCGTGTCCGCCTCGATCCTGATCCTGATCTTCAACTACATCATCACCGAGCTGTTCTTCGCCCGATGAGCGCGCCCGCCCCAGCCGCACCGATGCCAGCCGCACCGATGCCTGCCGCGCCGGCGGATACGCCGCCGCCCAAGATCCGCGTGCGCGGCCTGACCAAGCGCTTCGGGCCCAAGCTCGTGCTCGACGCGCTCGACCTCGACCTGCCGGCGCGGCATTCGCTGGTGGTGATCGGCGGCTCGGGCTCGGGAAAGAGCGTGCTGATCAAGTGCATCCTCGGCCTGATCGAGCCGGACGAGGGCGCCATCGAGATCGACGGGCGCAACGTCCTTGCCATGTCGCGCGAGGAGCGCGAGGCCGTGAACGCCCATATGGGCATGCTGTTCCAGGCCGGCGCCCTGTTCGACAGCCTGCCGGTCTGGGAGAATGTCTGCTTCGGACTGCTCGCCAAGAACGAGATCGGCCGGTGCGCGGCGCGCGAGAAGGCGGTCGAGATCCTTTCGCGCGTGGGCCTGACGCCCGATGTCGCCGCGCTCTATCCGGCCGAGCTGTCGGGCGGCATGCAGAAGCGCGTCGCACTGGCGCGCGCCATTGCCGCGCAGCCCGACATCATCTTCTTCGACGAGCCAACCACCGGGCTCGATCCGATCATGGGCGCGATCATCGACAGCCTGATCGTCGATTGCGTGCGCCGCCTCGGCGCTACCGCCTTCTCGATCACGCACGACATGGCCTCGGCCAAGCGCATCGCCGATTCGGTGGCGATGATCTTCAAGGGCAAGATCATCTGGCGGGGCCCCTCGGCCGAGATCGACCATCCCGGCAACCCCTATGTCGAGCAGTTCGTGAAGGGCCAGAAGGACGGGCCGATCCAGATGGAGGTGCGGCGCTAGCCGCCCGGCCCGCATGGCCAAGGACCGCACCCGCCATGTCTGCCAGGCCTGCGGCGCGGTGCATCCGCGCTGGAGCGGCAAGTGCGATGCCTGCGGCGCCTGGAACACGATCGTCGAGGAAGCGATCGAGGCACGTCCCGGCCCGCTCGGCAAGGAAGTGGCGAAGGGGGTGGGCCGCGCCGGCGCGCGCCGCATCGAGTTCGTCGGCCTGCAAGGACAAAGCGCGCCACCGCCGCGCGCGCTGACCGGCCTTGCCGAGCTCGACCGCGTGCTGGGCGGCGGCCTTGTGCCCGCTTCCGCCGTGCTGGTGGGCGGCGATCCCGGCATCGGCAAGTCGACCATCATGTTGCAGGCCGCGGCGGCGCTGTCGCGCGCGGGGCGGCGCACGCTCTACATATCGGGCGAGGAGGCGGTCGAGCAGGTGCGGCTGCGCGCCGGCCGGCTCGGGCTTGCCGACGCGCCGCTGGCGCTCGCCGCCGCCACCAACCTGCGCGAGATCGCCGCGACACTGGAAAGCGAGGACGAGGCCGCGCTGGTGGTGATCGATTCGATCCAGACCATGTGGCTCGACAGCCTCGATTCCGCGCCCGGCACGGTGGCGCAGGTGCGCGCCTCGGCGGCCGAGCTGATCCGGCTGGCCAAGACGCGCGGCTTCGCCCTGATCCTGGTCGGGCATGTGACCAAGGAGGGCGCGATCGCGGGTCCGCGCGTGCTGGAACACATGGTCGATACCGTCCTCTATTTCGAGGGCGAGCGGGGCCATTCCTTCCGCATCCTGCGCGCGATCAAGAACCGCTTCGGCGCCACCGACGAGATCGGCGTCTTCGAGATGACCGATCGCGGCCTGATGGAGGTGGCGAACCCCTCGGCCCTGTTCCTGGCCGAGCGGCGCGGCAATGTCTCGGGCTCCGCGGTGTTCGCCGGGATCGAGGGCACGCGCCCCGTGCTGGTCGAGGTGCAGGCCCTGCTCGCGCCATCGCCGGGCGGCAGCCCGCGGCGGGCCGTGATCGGTTGGGACTCGGGGCGGCTTTCCATGCTGCTCGCCGTGCTCGAGGCGCGCTGCGGCCTGACGCTGTCCGGCAACGATGTCTATCTCAACATTGCCGGGGGCTTGCGCATCAGCGAGCCGGCCGCCGATCTGGCCGTTGCCGCCGCGCTGGTCTCGGCCGCGACCGACCAGCCCACCTCGCCCGGCGCGGTGTTCTTCGGCGAGATCGGGCTCTCAGGCGAGGTGCGGCCGGTAAGCCAGCCGGAGGCGCGGCTTAAGGAGGCCGCGAAGCTCGGCTTCCGCGAGGCGGTGCTGCCGCCGAAGCCGGCGCGCCAGGGGGCCGGCCAGGGGGCCAAGGGCCGCGCCATGCAGACCGAGGGGTTGCAGCTGGCCGAGATCGGGCACCTGGCCGATCTGCTGGCGCGCTTCTCCCCGCAGCGGCGGACAATGCGCGCGCCGGCGAAGCCCGGCGCGAGCGACTAGGGCACGTTCCGTTCGGCTTGAATGAGCCGAACGGAAGTCGTGCCCGAGAAACTTTAGGTTCGCGAGCAGCTTAGTCCGATCTGGTGGAACCGCCCTGCGGTTCCACCAGATCGGACGCTGCACTAGTTGCGGCGATTGCCGGCGGGTGCGCCGCCGCCCACGGCTGGAGCCGGTGCCGAAGCGGGAGCCGTGCGGTTGGCGCCGGCCCGCTCGCGCTCGATCGCGCGCAGGCGCGCCACCGCCCGGTTGTGCTCCTCGAGCGTGCGGCTGAACACATGCCCGCCCGCGCCGTCGGAGACGAAATAGAGCAGCTCGTGCGCTTCGGGCCGCATCACGGCGCGGATCGCATCGCGGCCTGGGTTGGCGATCGGCGCCGGCGGCAGGCCGCGCACGCGATAGGTGTTGAAGGGGCTTTCCGTCTCCAGGTCGGCGCGCGACAGCGGCCGGTCGAGCGGGCCCGCACCGCGCGTCACCGCATAGATCACGGTCGGATCCGATTGCAGCGGCATGCCGCGGCGCAGACGGTTGACGAACACGCCCGCCACGCGCGCGCGCTCCTCCGCCCGGCCGGTTTCCTTCTCGACGATCGAGGCGAGGACCAGCGCTTCCTGCGCTGTCGCGAGCGGCAGGTTGGGCGCGCGCTGCGCCCAGGCTTCGGCCAGGAAACGCTCCATCGCCTCGCGCATGCGACGCAGCACGGCCGCGCGCGCATCGCCCCAGGAATAGTGCCAGGTCTCGGGCAGGAGCGAGCCTTCTGGCGTGCCGGGTTCGATCGTGCCGGCAAGGCCCTCGGTCTCGGTGACCAGCGCCACCACCTGCGCGACCATGAGCCCCTCGCGCACGGTCAGTCGGCGTATCACGGTGCGGCCCGAGCGCAGGATCGCCACCACCTCCTGCAAGGAGGCGCCGGCCGGAAAGGCGTATTCGCCGGCGCGGATCGGCCCGCCGGCGAGCGTCGCGGCGAGGGTGAAGGCGTGGCGGTGCGCAACGATGCCCGCCTGGTCGAGCTGCGCGGCGATGGTATCGAGCCCGGTGCCGCGGGCGATGACAAGATTGGTCTCGCGCTCAAGCGGCCCGCGCGCGGTGTAGAGATGCCAGCCATAGAGCAGGGTGCCGAAGCCGAGGGCCAGCAGCAGGAGCGCGAGCGTGATCAGCCGCCCGAGGATGCGCCAGCCCCGGCCCGAGAAGCTGCCGGCTGGCCGGGCTTGCGGGGCAGTCGGGGCGGCGACGTGCGGTCCGGGTGCGTCCGGCACGGGAGCGCCGGACTGCGCCGCCGTTCCCGTGGCCGGCGGCGGCGGGGCGGCCTGCCCGGCGCCCGGGCCTGGGACTGGGCTCGACGCCGGGGTGCTCATGGCATGTCCCGCAGGCGGGCCGCATCATGCCGAGACCGTGCGCGCCCGCGCTCCGGCGCGTGGCGGCCGATGCCTGCCAGGGAGCGCCGCGTGGCCCGCCTCAATGCGGCTTGCGGAAGATCACGCTGGCGTTGGTGCCGCCGAACCCGAAGGAATTCGACAGCGCCGCGTCGATCTTCATCGGCTTGGCCTGCAAGGGAACACGGTCGATCGGGCTCTCGCGCGAGGGATTCTCGAGATTGAGCGTCGGCGGCGCCACCTGATCGCGGATCGCGAGGATGGTGAAGATCGCCTCTGCCGCGCCGGCCGCGCCGAGCAGGTGTCCGGTCGCCGACTTGGTCGAGGACATCGCCACCTTGCTGGCCGCCGGGCCGAACAGGCGCTCAACCGCGCCGAGCTCGATATCGTCGCCGAGCGGGGTCGAGGTGCCGTGCGCGTTGATGTACTGGATGCCCTCGGGGGTGAGCCGAGCGCTCTTGAGCGCGCCCTTCATGGCGCGGAAGCCGCCATCGCCATCGTCGGCCGGGGCGGTGATGTGGTGCGCGTCGCCGGAAAGGCCGTAGCCCACCAGCTCGGCATAGATCTTTGCGCCGCGCGCCTTCGCGTGCTCGTACTCCTCGAGCACCACCACGCCGGCACCCTCGCCCATGACAAAGCCGTCGCGATCCTTGTCCCACGGGCGGCTGCCCTTGGTAGGCGTGTCGTTGAAGGAGGTCGAGAGCGCGCGGCTGGCACAGAACCCGGCAATGCCAAGCTCGCACACCGCCGCTTCCGATCCGCCCGCCACCATCACCTCGGCATCGCCCAGCATGATCAGTCGCGCGGCATCCCCGATCGCATGCACGCCGGTGGCGCAGGCGGTCACCACCGCGTGGTTCGGACCCTTGAAGCCGTATCTGATCGAGACATGGCCCGAGGCGAGGTTGATCAGCGCCGAGGGGATGAAGAAGGGCGACAGGCGGCGGGCCTTGCCGTCCTTGATCATCAGCGAGGCTTCGTAGATCGTCTGCAGCCCGCCGATGCCCGAGCCGATCATCACGCCAGTGGCAAGGCGATCCTCCTCGGCGCTGGGCATCCAGCCGGAATCCTCGACCGCCTCCTGCGCCGCTGCCATCGCCATGATGATGAAGCGGTCCATGCGTCGCTGGTCCTTGGGCGGCACCCATTCGTCGGGGTTGAACCGCCCCTCGGCTTTGGAGCCCGCCGGCACCTGCCCGGCGATCTTGGAGGGCAGGTCGGACACGTCGAAGCCCTGGATCGCGCCGATGCCGGATTCACCGGCCAGCATGCGCTTCCAGATCGCGCCGACCCCGCAGCCGAGCGGCGTCACCGCGCCCATGCCGGTTACGACGACCCTACGCATGGCAACTCCGATCCTTGTGGTCGCGGATTCCTGGTCGCGGACTTGGGTGCCCCGGGGCGCCGCGCCGGGCGCGGCGGGGCCGCCTCAGCCGTTGGCCTGCTTGGCGTTGATGAAGTCGATCGCTTCCTTGACGGTCGTGATCTTCTCGGCCGCATCGTCGGGGATCTCGATGCCGAACTCCTCCTCGAAGGCCATCACGAGTTCGACCGTGTCGAGGCTGTCGGCGCCGAGATCGTCGATGAACGAGGCGCTCTCGGTCACCTTGGCCTCGTCGACCGCCAGATGCTCGACGACGATCTTCTTCACACGCTCGGCGATGTCGCTCATGGTCTCGTTACTCCTTCGGAGGCTGCTACTTTGTGTCTTCGTTTGATTGCGGAGCGTGCGGGGGGCGGGCGGTGTTCCTGTCCGCGGTCCCGGCCCTCTCCGGGCTGATCAAGGCGTTGGCCCCAAGGCATGGGGTTTTGCGCTGCTTCGGTCAAGCCCCGAGGCGCATCGCAGCCGCGCCGGGGGCCGAAAAGCGCGGTCTTGTAACAGGATTCGCCTGCCCACGCCAGCGCGCGCCGCCCCCGTTCCGCAGCCGGCGCGGCGGCGCGAATCGGGGCACGGTGCTCATGCCATCAGCATCCCGCCATTGACGTGCAGGACGGCGCCGGTGATCCAGCCGGCCTCGGCCGAGGCGAGATAGACGCAGCCCCCCGCCACGTCCTCGGGCGTGCCGAGCCGGCCGGCGGGGATGCGCTCGGTCAGCTTGGCCTTCTGCTCGGCCGAGAGGGCGTCGGTCATCGGCGTGACGATGAAGCCGGGCGCGACGCAGTTCACCGTGATGCCGCGGCTGGCCACTTCCTGGGCCAGGGCCTTGCTCATGCCGATCATGCCGGCCTTGGCGGCGGCGTAGTTGGCCTGGCCGGGATTGCCGGTCACCCCGACGATCGAGGCGATGCCGATGATCCGCCCCGACCGCCGCTTCATCATGCCGCGCAAGGCGGCACGGATCAGGCGGAAGCCGGCGGTGAGATCGACATCGAGCACCGACTGCCAATCCTCGTCCTTCATGCGCAAGGCGAGGGTGTCGCGGGTGAAGCCGGCATTGTTCACCAGGATGTCGAGCTGGCCCATCGCGCCCTCGGCGGCAGCGACCAGCGCATCGGCCGCCCCCGGCTCGGCGAGGTTGGCCGGCAGCACATGGGCGCGGCCGCCGAGCGATCCGGCCAGCGCCTCCAGCGCCTCGCGCCGTGTGCCCGACAGGCCCACCACCGCGCCCTGCGCGTGGAAGGCGCGCGCGATCGCGCCCCCGATGCCGCCCGAGGCGCCGGTGATCAGCGCGGTCTTGCCGTCCAGACGGAACATGGCGCGGTCCTTTGCGGTTGAAGGAGGCGTGTCGGCGTCGCTCGATGTCAGAGCGTCTTGAGGAAGGCCTCGATCTCGGCCGGACCCTGCACCGAAATGCCGGCCATGTCGCGGTCGATGCGCTTGAGCAGGCCGGTCAGCACCTTGCCCGCGCCGATCTCGACCTGGGTATCGACACCAGCGGCGCGCAGCGCCAGCACGCATTCGCGCCAGCGCACGGTGCTGGTGACCTGGCGCACCAGAAGGGCGCGGATCTCGGCCGGGTCGGTCTCCTTGGCGGCGGTGACGTTGGCGATCACCGGCACGATCGGGGTGCGGATCGCGACCTTGGCCAGCGCCTCGGCCATGGCGTCGGCGGCGGGCGCCATCAGGGCGCAGTGGAAGGGGGCGGAAACCGGCAGCGGCATGGCGCGCTTGACGCCCTTGCCGGCGGCGATCGTGATGGCGCGCTCGACCGCCTCCTTGTGGCCGGAGAGCACGACCTGCCCGCCGCCATTGTCGTTCGCCGTCTCGCACACCTGGGTGCTGCCGTCGGGCGCGGCGGCGGCTTCCAGGGCGATGGTGCGGGCAAGCTCCATCTCGGCACCGAGCAGGGCGGCCATCGCGCCCACCCCGGCCGGCACCGCCTGTTGCATCGCCTGCCCGCGCAGGCGCAGAAGCCGCGCCGCATCCGCCAGCTCGAAGCAGCCGGCGGCGGCAAGGGCCGTGTATTCGCCAAGCGAGTGGCCGGCCACCAGGGCCGCGGCGCGGCCAACCTCCATGCCGCCCTCGCGCTCGAGCACGCGGATCACCGCCATCGAGGCGGCCATCAGCGCCGGCTGCGCGTTCTCGGTCAGGGTCAGCGTCTCCTGCGGCCCCTCGAACATGATCGCCGAGAGCTTGTGCCTGAGCGCCTCGTCCACCTCCTCGAACAGCTCGCGCGCGGCGGGGAAGGCGCTGGCGAGGTCCTTGCCCATGCCGACGGCCTGGCTGCCCTGGCCGGGGAAGACGAAGGCACGCACGGGCATGGCTTGGGTTCCTTGGAGCGGCGAGTGGGAACAGCGGCAGGTGGCGGCGATGGGTCGGTGGTCGCGGGCCGGGGCCGGGCCTTGTGCCGGCCCCCTGCCGGCTCGGGAGCGCGGGCGGGCACCTGCGCTAAGGGCTTGCGGGCACCCCCGATCGGGCGGCGGGATACAGTCGCGGCCCGCGGCCTGTCAAGCGGGGGGCGGAGCGTGGCACCGGGCCGGGCCGGCCGGGGGGGCTCGGCCGCGTCGGCCAAGCTGTTGATCTAGCTTGTGAAAACATGGCTCTGCCAGCAGCTGCGGCGGCACATGCGCGGCCCGCGCGGCGTGGCGCTTGCGCAGCGCTTGCGCCCGGGGCGGCGATGTGTATAGTGCCGCGCCTCGCGACAGCCTTGCCGGCGGACCCCGTACCGCCGGCTATGCCCGATGCGCGCCCCAGCCGGGGCTGCGGCCGGGCTGAGGAGCCGAAAGGAGCTCGCAAAGATGGCGCTTTACGAAAGCGTTGTGCTCGCGCGTCCGGATATCACCACCCAGCAGATGGACGCTATCCTCGACCAGATGGGCCAGGTTGTGGCCGGCCTTGGCGGCGAGGTGAAGAAGCGGGAATACTGGGGTCTCCGCTCGCTCACCTACAAGATCAAGAAGAACCGCAAGGCGCATTACGCGCTGGTGGCGCTCGATGCTCCGTCTGCCGCGGTGCTGGAGATGGAGCGGCAGCTGCGCATCAACGAGGATGTGCTGCGCTTCCTCACCACCCGGATCGAGGCGATCGAGGAAGGCCCCTCGGCCATCCTGATCCGCCGCGACCGCGACGAGCGCGGCGAGCGCGGTGAACGCGGCGAGCGTGGCGATCGCGGCCCCCGCCCGGACCGTCGCGGCCCGCGCGAGGATCGCGGCCCGCGTGAGGATCGTGGCCCGCGCGAGGATCGCGGCTTCCGCCCGCGCCCGCCGCGTGATGCGGCCGCCGCCGGCGAGATGGAGGGCTGATCGATGAGCGAGACCATGGAAGTCAATCCCGCCCTGCGCCGCCGTGCCGTCGGTGCGCGCCGCCCATTCTATCGCCGCAAGAAGACCTGCCCCTTCTCGGGCAAGAACGCGCCGAAGATCGACTACAAGGATGTGCGGCTGCTGCAGCGCTATGTCTCCGAGCGCGGCAAGATCGTGCCCTCGCGCATCACGGCGGTGTCGGCCAAGAAGCAGCGCCTGCTCGCCCAGGCGATCAAGCGCGCGCGCTTCCTGGCGCTCCTGCCCTACCTGATCAAGGCCTAGCAGCGGGACGGACGTGGCGGCGGGGCGCCCCGGCTTCGGGTCGCCCGACCCGCGCGCAACCGCATGACCGCTGGCACGGGGATGAGCACACAGGGACAGCATGGCAGGCTCGGCGCGAAATCTGGCGTCGCTGACCGCGGGACTGGTTGCCGCGGTGCTGCTGATGCTTGCGCCCTGGGCGGCGATGGCCTCATGGCTGTTCGCCTGGGTGCTGTGGCTGGTCCCGGCGCCGCTCTATGCGGTCGGGCTGGTCTATGGCGCGCAGGCGGCGGCGGCGGCGGGGCTGATCGGCATCGCGGCGGTGGCGATCGCGCCCTTTGCCGGCGGGCTTGCCCCGGCGATCGCCTTCGCCATGCTGTTCTCCGTGCCGGTGGCGTTCCTGGCCTTCGTCTGCCTGCCGCAGCGGGCCGATCCGGAGCCGGCCGACGCCTCGGTGTTCGCGCCGCGCCCGGACTGGCAGCTGCCGATCGGGCGGGCGCTCGCGCTGCTCACGCTGTTCGCGGCGATCATCGCGATCCTGGTGTTCGCCGCGCTGGAGAGCCAGCCCGGTGGCTACGAGGCGATACTGCGCCGCCCGCTCGAGCAGAGCATGGAGCAGCTGGCGCAGGCCGGCCGCTCGGTCTCGCCCGAGGCGGTCGATGCGATGGTGGGCCAGCTCTCGCGCATGTTCCTGGCGGCAACCGCCTGGGTGATGATCACGGTGCATGCGGCCTGCGCGGCGATCGCCGAGCGGTTCGTGGCGCGGCGCGGCCTGTCGCTGGCCGCGCCCGTGGCCTGGAGCCTGCTCGCCGTGCCGGGCTGGATGGTGCTGCCGCCGGTCGCGGCGGCGCTGGCGACACTGGTCGCGACAGGCCCAGCAGCGCTGCTGGCGATCAATCTGTTCCTGATCCTCGTCTTTCCCTGGTTCCTGCAGGGGCTGGGGGTGCTGCACGTGCTGCTGCGCGGCGCCACCGGGCGGAAGGCGATCCTGTTTCTGTTCTACGGCCTGGCGTTGCCGGTGCTGATCGTGCCGATCGGTGCGCTGATGGTCGGGCTTGGACTTGTGGACCACTGGAGCGGGCTTAGGCGCCGCCGTCTCGATGGGGCACCGCCCCGGGAGGATTTGTGATGATCGACGTTATCCTGATGCAGCGGGTCGAGAAGCTCGGCCAAATGGGCGATGTGGTGCGGGTCAAGCCCGGCTATGCGCGCAACTTCCTTCTGCCGCGCAAGATCGCTCTGCGCGCTACCAAGGAGAATCGCGAGCGCTTCGAGCGCGACCGCGCCCAGCTTGAGGCGCAGAACCTCAAGCGCCGCGAGGAGGCCGAGCGCGTGGCCGAGCGGGTCACCGGCCTTGCGGTGGTGATGATCCGCCAGGCGGGCGAGGCCGGGCATCTCTACGGCTCGGTCTCGGCGCGCGACATCGCCGATGCGGCCGGCGCCGCGGGCCTGACCATCAAGCGCGAGCAGGTGCTGCTCGACAAGCCGATCAAGTCGCTCGGCCTCTACGGCATGCGCGTGATGCTCCACCCCGAGGTGATCATCGACGTGACCGTGAACGTCGCCCGCTCGGTCGAGGAAGCCGAGCGCCAGGCGCGCGGCGAGAACGTCGTCGCCGCCGCCCAGGAGGAGGAGCGCGCTGCCGCCGCCGAGACCGCCGCCATGTTCGAGGAAGGCGTTGCCGCAGCCGGGGCCGAGGGCGAGGGCGAGGGCAAGCCCGCCGCCTGATCCGATCCGGCGCGCGGCTGGCCCCTGGCGGGGCGGCCGCCGGCAGCAGAGGATGCGGCCGCGCGCTCCCGGCAAGGGGCTCGCGGCCGCGACGTTTTCCGGACGTCCGACGCCTTCCGGACGTCCCGGCCGGGTCAGCGCAACGCCGGGTCGGCGGGCTTGCCCGGCGCGCGCGCGAACAAGGGCAG
Organism: Alphaproteobacteria bacterium; assembly: GCA_020850755.1. GTDB lineage: Bacteria > Pseudomonadota > Alphaproteobacteria > Acetobacterales > Acetobacteraceae > JADZEB01. The sequence goes on from JADZEB010000018.1 coordinate 18,085, forward strand.
GGCGATCCAGGGCGGCAGGGCGCCCAGCAGGCGCACCGCCGCATACATGAACCACGGAAAGGCGATCCGCACCCGCCCGCGCGCGAGCCCGCGGCGGATGATGCGCGCCGCGCGTTCCGCGCCCATCAGCCCCGGCATCGGGTAGGGGTTCACCGAGGTCATCGGCGTTGCGATGAAGCCCGGGCACACCACCGAGACCCCGATCCGCTCGGCGCGCAACATGCCGGCGAGCGATTCGCCCCAGGCCCGCACCGCTGCCTTCGAGCCGAAATAGGCCGGCGCGGTGGGGCCGTAGACGAAGGCGGCGAGCGAGGAGATGATCGCCACCTGCCCGCGCGTGCCATCGCCGCGCGGGGCCTGGGCGCGCATCGCCGCCACCGCCGGCAGCACGGTATTGAGCACGCCGCCGACATTGACGTCGAAGATCGCGCGCGCCTGCGCCGCGCTTTCGCCCGCACCACCCGTGCCGGCCGAGATGCCGGCATTGGCGATGACGAGGTCGAGCGGGCCGGCGGAGGCAGCTGCCTCTATCCAGCGCCGCACCGCGTCGATGTCGCGGACATCGAAGATCGCTTCCTCCACCTCCGCCCCGGCGGCCCGCGCGGTGGCGGCCGCGGCGCCGAGACGCGCCGCATCGCGCCCCGACAAGTGCAGCGTCACGCCCGGCGCGGCGTAGGCCGCGGCGAGCGCCGCACCGATGCCGGACGAGGCGCCGGTGATCAGCACGCGGCGCGGCGCGGCCAGCCCCGGCGAGGGCGGGGCGGAAGATGCGCCGGATGTCGGCTCGGTGGCGGCGTCGGTCATGGCCGGCAGGCTAGCAAAGCGTTATAACGGCCGCATCTTCCATCCCGGCCGGGTGGCCGCGCGACCCCGCCGCCATCCGCCGCGCCCGAAGGCAAGACCCGCCGCATGAAGCCCCCCGCCGCGATCTCGTCCATGACCGGCTTCGCCCGCGACAGCGGCCAGGCCGAGGGGCTCGACTGGGTGTGGGAACTGCGCTCGGTCAACGGGCGCGGGCTCGAACTGCGCCTCAAGCTGCCGAACGGCTGGGACGGGATCGAGCCGCGCCTGCGCGAGGCGGCGCAGAAGCGGCTGCAACGCGGCAATGTCTCGGCCACGCTGACGCTCAAGCGGGATGCGGCGGCCGGCGCCGCGCGGCTGGTGATCGACCGCGCCGCGCTCGACCAGGCGCTGGCGCTCGCGGCCGAGCTGCGCGCGCGCATGCCCGAGGCAGCGCCCCCGCGCCTCGACGGGCTGATGGCGCTGCCGGGCGTGCTCCGCGCCGAGGTCGTGGCCGAGGACGAGGCTCTGCACGAGAAGCGCGCCGGCGCGCTGGCGGGCGCCTTCGATAGCGCCCTCGGGGCCTTGTCTGCGATGCGGCTGGCCGAAGGGGCGCGTCTGCACGCGATCCTGTCGGGGAGGCTCGACGAGATGGCCGCGCTGGCCGCCGCCGCCGAGGCCGAGGCCGAGTTGCAGCCCGCCGCCTTGCGCGAGCGGATGCTGGCCTCGCTCGGCGAGCTGCTCGCCGCCGTCCCGGCCTTGCCCGAGGACCGCATCGCGCAGGAGGTGGCGATCCTGGTCGGCAAGGCCGATGTGCGCGAGGAGCTTGACCGGCTGGCCGCGCACATCGCCGCCGCGCGCGCGCTGCTGGCGGAAGGCGGCGCGGTCGGCCGGCGGCTCGATTTCCTGACCCAGGAGTTCAACCGCGAGGCCAACACGCTGTGCAGCAAGTCGGCCTCGGTGGCGCTGACCGCGATCGGGCTCAAGCTCAAGGCCGCGATCGAGCAGTTCCGCGAGCAGGTCCAGAATATCGAGTAGCGCCCGATGCCCGATCCCGCCGCCGCTTCCGTTCCCGCCGCCGCCACCACCAACACCGCGCCGATCCGCCGGCGCGGGCTGATGCTGGTGCTGTCCTCGCCTTCGGGCGCGGGCAAGACCTCGATCTCGCGCGAGCTCCTGCGCCTCGATCCCGGCATCCGCCTGTCGGTCTCGGTGACGACGCGCCCGATCCGCCCCGGCGAGCAGGATGGCGTGCACTATTTCTTCATCGACCAGGCAAGCTTCACCCGCCAGGTGGCCGAGGGCGCGCTGCTGGAGCACGCCGCCGTGTTCGGCAACAGCTACGGCACGCCGCGCGCCTTCGTCGAGGGCTGCCTGTCCGCCGGCCAGGACGTGCTGTTCGACATCGACTGGCAGGGCACCCAGCAGCTGCGCGAGCAGGCACGCTCGGACGTGGTGTCGATCTTCATCCTGCCGCCCTCGCTTGCCGAACTGCGCCGGCGCCTGACCAGCCGCGCCCAGGACAGCGCCGAGGCGGTGGAAGGGCGCATGGCCCGCGCCGGCCAGGAGATGAGCCACTGGCCGGAATACGACTACATCATCGTCAACCGCGACTTCGCGCAGAGTGTGGCGCAGGTGCAGGCGATCCTCACCGCCGAGCGGCTGCGCCGCGAGCGCCAGATCGGGCTGGCCGCCTTCGTCGATGGCATGCGCCTGGCCTGAGCCGCAATGCCGCCCGCCGCAAGCGGCGCCAGGCCATCGAGAACCGGAGGCGCCGCCATCATCCCGCCGTTAAGCCGGGATTAGGATTTCCTTGGCTCGCCAAGGCCGGGATGTTATCTTGTTGTTGAGGAGGGCCAAGAAGAATGAGACGGGGCGAACCCGCCTCACCTCATCGTGCGCGCGACTGCCTGCTGGCAACGTCGCCGCGCGGCAATTCTTGTGAACGGACAGAATGCCATGGCCCGCCTTCCCATCACCGGAACCGATGATGCCGACGCCCTCTATGCGCCCGACGAGGACACGCTGATCCTCGCGCTGGGCGGGGACGACTACGTCTCCGGCGGCGCCGCCAGCGATGCGGTCGAGGGCGGCGACGGCGATGACGGCCTGTTCGGCAATGGCGGCGACGACCTGCTGTATGGCGGCAGCGGCGACGATCACATGTTCGGCGGCGCGGGCGTGGACTATCTCGACGGCGGCGAGGGCCATGACCGCGCCTGGGGCGAGGATGGCAACGACACCATCCTGCTCGGCCTCGGCAACGACGAGGGCTATGGCGGGGCGGGCGTCGATGCCGTCTCGGGCGGCGATGGCAACGATATCGTCTGGGGCGATGACGGCGACGACACGGTCGATGGCGGCGCGGGCGACGACAATGTCGGCGGCGGCGCTGGCGACGACACCCTGTTCGGCGGCGACGGCAACGACCTGGTCACCGGCGATGGCGGCAACGACCAGATCGCGGGAGGCGCGGGCGACGACCATATCAGCGCGGGCGAAGGCAACGACACGGTCGATGCCGGTGCGGGCGATGATTCGGTCAGCGCCGACGATGGCGACGACCAGGTCTCGGGCGGCGACGGCAATGACCGTCTGTGGGGCGGTGCCGGCAGCGACACGCTGTCTGGCGATGGCGGCAATGACGAAATCACCGGCGATGCCGGCGACGACATCATCGCCGGCGGCGATGGCAACGACCTGCTCTATGGCCATGACGGCAATGACCGGATCGCCGGCGGCGCGGGCGATGACGGGCTGTACGGCGATGCCGGCGACGACGTGCTCGATGGCGGGTCGGGCGACGACCAGATGCACGGCCATGCCGGCGCCGACCTGCTGACGGGCGGCGAGGGCAACGATACCCTGCGCGGCGATGACGGCGATGACGGGCTGTTCGGCGGTGCCGACAATGACCTGCTGTTCGGCGACGCAGGCAACGACGTGCTCGATGCGGGCGAGGGCAGCGACCAGATCTTCGGCGGCGAGGGCAAGGATATCGCCGATGGCGGCGCCGGCAACGACCTCGTCTATGGCGAGGCGGGCGACGACATCCTGATCGGCGGGGAGGGCGAGGACCAGCTCTTCGGCAATGCCGGCAATGACGGACTTGCCGGCGGCCAGGGCAACGACCTCCTCTATGGCGAGGATGGTGATGACGTGCTCGATGGCGGCCAGGGCAGCGACCAGCTGTTCGGCGGGGAGGGCAACGATATCGCCGATGGCGGCGAGGGCAATGATCTCGTCTATGGCGGCGATGGCAACGACACGCTGATCGGCAGCCAGGGCGACGACCAGATGTTCGGTGACGCGGGCGATGACCTGCTCGCGGGTGGCCAGGGCGACGACCAGCTCTACGGCCATGACGGCAACGATGCGATCGATGGCGGGCAGGGCGACGACCATCTCTATGGCGATGCCGGCAACGATGCGCTTGGCGGCGGCGTCGGCGACGATGTCCTGTATGGCCATGATGGCGACGACATGCTGCTGGGCGGCGTGGGCAGCGACCGCCTGTATGGCGATGCCGGCAACGACGTCATCATCGGCGGGCAGGGCAACGACATCCTCTACGGCCATGGCGGCTGCGACCTGTTCGTCTATGGCCGCGGCGACGGGCTCGACACGCTCGAGGATTTCTCGGCGGCGGAGGGCGATCGCGTCGTGCTGGTGGACATCAAGCTCACGGCGCTGCTTGCGGCGCTGGAGGATGCCGCCGCCGACGGCCACCACGAGCGGCTGGCCTTCGGCGAGGGCAACGGGCTGCTGGCCACCAACGGCCACGCCTGGTCGCTTTCCGACTTCATCCTCGCGGCCTAGGGCGCTGCGCTGATCCGGAGCCGACTGGATCACGCCGGCCCCGGCCGACGGGCGGCCCGATGCACGGCAGCATGGCGCGCGGCAGCTTGGCGCGGGGCTTCCTGGCGCGGTGCTTGCCCCAGGCCAGGAAGGGCGGTGGCCAGGGCCGATGCGCGAGCACCGTCGGCCTCGGCTTGCGAACCAATTTGGTGATGGTGGCTGGCGGGCATTCTCGCCTTGCTCGTGATTACTTGCATTTATTGAGAGAATTCACATATGCCGAGAGCATTAGCGACTATTGATGCTGGCGGGCGGGATGAATCATGGATGAAATGACATTTCTTAACGACGCATCGCGGCGACGCACCGGATGCGCGAAATTCCGAGGAGCAAGCATCAATGACGACGAGCATTGGCACGCATGGCGACGACGTTCTCGCCGGCGACAGCAACCCCTTCGATCTCGACGATGACATGGCCGGCCTGGGCGGCGACGACCGGATTGCCGGCCTGTCGGGCGACGACACCATCGGCGGCGGTTCGGGCGAGGATACCCTGCTCGGCGGGACGGGCAGCGACATCCTGGTTGGCGGCGAGGGCGAGGATACGCTTCGCGGCGGCCCGGGCGATGACGGCCTTGATGGCGGCCAGGGCGACGATGCGCTCTATGGCGGGCTCGGCAACGATTTCATCGAGGGCGGCCAGGGCGACGACCTGATCCTGGGCGACTTCGGCTCCGACCTGATCGGCGGCGGCCAGGGCCAGGATTGCATCTGGGGCGGGGCCGGGCATGACACGATCGTCGGCAATTCGGGCCACGACACCATCTTCGGCGGCGGCGGCAACGACCTGATCCGCGGCGATGCCGGCAACGACAAGCTGCATGGCGATGACGGCCATGACGTGATCGATGCCGGCGCCGGCGACGACCACATCACCGGCGGCCGCGGCAACGACCTGGTCGCCGGCGAGGCGGGCGACGACAGCATCGATGGCGGCAACGGCGACGACATGCTGCTGGGCGGCACCGGGCGCGATTGCATCTCGGGCGGCTGCGGCAACGATGTCATCCAGGGCGGCAACAATGACGACCTGCTCTGGGGCGGGCAGGGCTGCGACCTGTTCGTGTTCGGCCGCGGCGACGGGCGCGACACGATCGGCGACTTCAACGCCCACGAAGGCGACAAGGTGATGCTGGTCGGCTTCGACATGCGCACGCTCACCCGTGCGCTGGCCAACGCCGCCAAGGACGGCACGCCGAGCGAGATCAGCCTGCTTGGCAACGGCCACACCCTCATCGCCGCCAACGGTCACCACTGGTCGGTAAGCGATTTCGTCCTGGCCTGATCCGGGCGCCGTCGCAAGGAGCAGGGGGCCGTCCGCAAGGGCGGCCCCCGCTTCTTTCGTGTGCCGCGCCCGGCGCGCGTGGCTGCCCTCTGCCCGCAGCCCTGTGCCTTGAGTCGCGGGGTCCGGGCGGGCGCCTTCCCGGCGGGCAAGGGGCCGCACCGCGGCGCGACGCCGGGGCCGAGCGTGCGTATTCGCCCTTGCCGAACCGCCTCGGGACGTGCTCCTAACAGGGGGCGCTCCCGCCCCCAAGGCGCCGGGCGGCGCCGATGGATGTGCAGGACACCAGACCGATGAACGACCCCTCCGTTCCCGCCCCCGTAGCGAAGCCCGCGACGGCCCCGCTGCTCGCCGGCAAGCGCGGCCTGGTGATGGGGGTGGCGAACGACCGCTCGATCGCCTGGGGCATCGCCGAGGCGGCGGCCCGGCACGGCGCGGAGCTTGCGTTCACCTACCAAGGCGAGGCGCTGCTCAAGCGCGTCACGCCGCTCGCCGCCTCGGTCGGCTCGAAGCTGGTGCTGCCCTGCGATGTCACCGATGCCGCCTCGGTCGATGCGGCCTTCGCCGCCATTGCCAGCGAATGGGGCCGGCTCGATTTCCTCGTCCACGCCATCGCCTGGTCCGACAAGGACGAGCTCAAGGGCCGCTACCTGGATACGACGCGCGACAACTTCCTGCGCTCGCTCGACATTTCCTGCTACTCCTTCACCGCCGTCTGCCAGCGCGCCGTGCCGCTGATGGGGCCGGGCGGCAGCCTGATCACCTTGACCTATCTCGGTGCCGAGCGCGTGACGCCGCACTACAACGTGATGGGCGTGGCCAAGGCGGCGCTGGAGGCTTCCGTGCGCTACCTTGCCGCCGATCTCGGCGGCGAGGGCATCCGCGTCAACGCCATCTCGGCCGGGCCGATCAAGACGCTGGCAGCGAGCGGAATCGGCGATTTCCGCTACATCCTGAAGTGGAACCAGTACAACGCACCGCTGAAGCGAAACGTCACGATCGAGGATGTGGGCGGGGCGGGCGTCTATCTCCTGTCCGATCTCGCCGCGGGCGTGACCGGCGAGGTGCACCATGTCGATTGCGGCTACCACATCGTCGGCATGAAGGCCGTGGACGCGCCCGACATCGACGCGACCAAGGACTAGGCCCCCAAGGCGGGGCCAAGGCGGGCGCACCATGTCGTTCAACACCTTCGGGCGGCTGTTCCGCTTCACCACCTGGGGCGAGAGCCACGGCCCTGCCATCGGCTGCGTCGTCGATGGCGTCCCGCCGCGCCTGCCGCTGGCGGAGGCCGACATCCAGCGCCTGCTCGATCGCCGCCGGCCCGGCCAGTCGAAATTCACCACCCAGCGCCAGGAACCCGACCAGGTGCGCATCCTCTCGGGCGTGTTCGAGGGGCAGACCACGGGCCACCCGATCCTGCTCGTGATCGAGAATGTGGACGCGCGCAGCAAGGACTACTCGGAGATCGCGCGCCAGTTCCGCCCCGGCCATGCCGACCTGACCTACTGGCTGAAATACGGCATCCGCGACTATCGCGGCGGCGGGCGCGCCTCGGCACGCGAGACCGCCGCGCGCGTGGCCGCCGGCGCGGTCGCGCGCGCGATACTGGCCGCCAGCCTGGGCGCGAGCGTGAGCATCCGCGCCGCGCTGGTGCAGATCGGGCCGCACCGCATCAACCGCGACAACTGGGACTGGGACGCGGTCGAGGACAATCCCTTCTTCTGCCCCGACCGGCAGGCGGCGCAGATGTGGGAAGGCTACCTGATGGGCGTGCGCAAGGCGGGCAGCAGCGTCGGTGCCGTGGTCGAGGTGGTGGCCGAGGGCGTGCCGCCCGGCCTGGGTGCGCCGACCTATGGCAAGCTCGACGCCGACCTGGCCGCCGCCTTCATGGGCATCAACGCGGTCAAGGCGGTGGAGATCGGCGCGGGCTTCGCCGCCGCCGAACTCAGCGGCGAGGAGAATGCCGACGAGATGCGCATGGGCGAAGCCGGGCGCGTGCAGTTCCTCCAGAACAGCGCGGGCGGCATCCTGGGCGGCATCAGCACCGGCCAGCCCATCGTCGCGCGCTTTGCGGTCAAGCCCACCAGCTCGATCCTCTCCCCCGTGCGCTCGGTCAACCGCGATGGCGAGGAGATCGAGGTCACGACCAAGGGCCGCCACGATCCCTGCGTGGGAATCCGCGCCGTGCCGGTGGCCGAGGCGATGATGGCCGCCGTGCTGGCCGACCATCTGCTGATGGCGCGCGCCCAGACGCCCGACGCGCCCGGCGCGCCGATCCTGCCCCGGCCCTGAGGCCGGCGCAGGAGTGGGCGCAGGAGTGGGCGCAGGAGTGGGCGCGGGGGTGGGCGCGCGACCGATGCCCGGCACGAACATCCCCCTGCCGCCCGCCTCGCCCGGCTACCGGCGCCGCGCGCGGCGCGAGCATGCGGTAAGGACCGCCCTGCCATGAGCCACAGCGTGATCGGCTTCGCGATTGCCGCCGCCTTCCTGCTCGGGCTCGGCGTGGCGCTGGCACCCTTCGCGCTGCGCCATCTCTCCCCGGTGCGGGCGGGATCGATCAGCGTGCCCTGCACCATGGTCCTGTTCTGGCTGCTGGCGCCGCTGCTGCTGGATACAAGCGGGGCGGACTGGCGCGCGGTCCTGCTATTCGCCACCGTGGGCGCCTTCTTTCCCGCGATGGTCACGCTGCTTTCCTTCACCTCGAACCGGCTGATGGGGCCGCAGGCGAGTGCGGCGATCGGCAACCTGACGCCCCTGTTCGCGGTGCTGGTGGCGGTGCTGGCGCTGGGCGAGGTGCCGCGCCCGGGCCAGCTTGCCGGCATCCTGGTGATCATGAGCGGGGTCAGCGCCATCACCTTGAATCGGCGCGCGCAAAGCTCGGCCATGGCGCGCGCCGTCATTGGCACCGAGGCCGACGGCGCCCGGACTGGCTCTGACGGACGCCTCCCCACCTTCGGGGCCGGCGGCTGGCCGCTCTGGGCGCTGCTGCTGCCGCTCGCGGGCGCCATGATCCGTGGCGGTGCGCAGGCGGTGACCAAGATCGGCCTGGTCTGGTGGCCGAGCCCCTATGCCGCGACGCTGGCCAACTACACCCTCTCGGCGATCGTGCTGGTCTCGGTGGCGAGCGCCAGCCGCTCTCTCGCCCCGGCCGCACCGCGCGCCACGCCCCTCGCCGGCGCGTCCGGCGCGCCGAGCCTCTGGCGCATCCTGCCCTGGCTGGCGGCGATGGGGGCGAGCAACGGGCTGAGCGTGCTTGCAACCTACGCCGCGCTCCAGCATGGCACGGTGGTGGTCGTGGCGCCCCTGGTCGCCACCTTCCCGCTGTTCACGCTGGTGCTGGCGGCGCTCTTGCCGGGCGGGTTCCGCCTCGGGCCGTGGGCGATGCTGGGCGTGGTGGCGACGGTAGCGGGCGTCGCGCTGCTCCTGACCGGCTGAGGAGGTTCGTGCCGGCGCTCACGGCGGCGTGACGGAGCTTCGCACTTGCGAAAGAGGGGCATCCCTTCCCATCTAGGGAAGGTCAGGAGTGCCCGTTGATGCCTGAGGCCCCTTCCTCGTTGCCCCGTGCCACGCACAGGCCGGCCGGGCGCGCCAGTTCCGGCCGCCCGGGGCGGACCGTGCCGGCGATTGCGGCTCCCGCTACCGACGATGCCGCCAGGCGGCTGATTGCGCTCGCCGGCGCTAGGCCCTGGCGTGCCCGCATGGCCAGCTTGCGCGCCCGCGCCGAGATCCAGCCGCGCGCCGGGCGGGTCCTGCTGCTGCGCCATGCGGCCGAACTGGCGCTCGACCGGCTGGCGAGGCGTGGCGGCAGTCCCGCGCCGGGGGCCGAGCGCGCGCTCGCAACCCATGCCGCCGCCCTGGTCGCCCTGCATGGCCGGCTGTCGGCTGCGGGCAAGCGCCGCCTGAGGGAGCGGCTCGCCGGCGCCCTGTCGGGCGAGGGCACGCTGGTGCCCCTGCTCCATCTGGTGCGCACGGCGGCGCTGGAGGAAGCGCGCGGCTTCGCCGTCCGCTTCTCCGGTCTGGAGGAGGGCACACCCCACGATCTCGTCATCGCCCGCGACGGGGCCGAGGCGGAACTGGTGTGCGAGCCGGTCTCGGCCGACGAGGGTCACGCGCTGCCGCGCGGGGACTGGTTCAGCCTGGTCGATCGCGTCGATCCGGCCTTGCAGTCCTGGCTTGCCGCCCATCCGGGCCGCTACCTGCTCAAGCTCACCCTGCCGGAGGGGATCGCGCCAGAGACCGGGCTTGGCGACCTGCACCGGCGCATCACGCGCATGCTGGCCGAGGAGAAGCGCGCCGACCAGTCCGACAGCGCCGTGCTGCGGCTCGACCCGCTGCTGCTGGCCGCGGCGCAGGCGCCATCGGCCGATGCCTTGCTTGCCAGGCTGCGCACCCAGTTCGGGCCGGAGGCGCACCTTGCCGTCACCGCGGCAGGGGCGGGCGATGCGGGGTCCGTATTCGTGATGGCCGCGCGCGCCGGGCGCGAGAACGACGTGCCCGCCGCCGTGCTGCGCCGCCTGCCGCCGCTCGCCGGCAGGCTTTCCGGGACGCGGCCGGGCATCCTGGCGCTGTTCCTGGAAGACACCGACCGCGGCGAGTGGCAGAGCCTGCGCGACCGGCTGGAGATCGAGACCGCGGCGCGCCAGTTCCTGAACGGCGCGGACGGGCGCGCGGTGATCGCGGTTTCGGTGGCCACAAGGCTGGAGCTGTTCGGCCTGACCGTGCCCGAGGCCGCACCCGAGGGCGAGCTGCGCTTCCGCAACCCGGCCCATCCGCAGGCGCGTTCGGCAGCACTTGCCCCGGCGGTAAGCTCGCTCGTCTAGGGCGGGTTCGGTTCCGCTTCGATCGGCCGAACGGTGGTCGCGCCCGAGGCAGTTGTGGCCTGCGAGCAGCTTGGCCCGATCCGCTGCGACCCCGCTGCGGTTCCACCAGAGCGCACGCCGCCCAAGTCGGAACGCTCGGCGGCGATGAGGAATTCCTTGTTGCCCTCGGGCCCCGTGATCGGGCTCTCGGTGATGCCGAGCACGCGCCAGCCGCCGAGCCCGTCCCACCAGTGGCGGATGCGCGCGCAGACGGCGCGATGGACGGCCGGATCGCGCACCACGCCGCCCTTGCCCACCTGCTTCGGTCCCGCCTCGAATTGCGGCTTGATCAGCGCCACCGCCCAGGCCCCTGGCGCGGCGAGCGCAAGCGGCGCCGGCAGCACCGTCTCCAGGCCGATGAAGCTCGCATCGCAGACCAGTGCGCCAACCGGCTCGGGGACGTGGCCGCGATCGAGCACGCGGGCATTCAGCCGCTCCAGCACCACGACGCGCGGATCCTGGCGCAGCTTCCAGGCCAGCTGGCCGTGGCCGACATCGACCGCATAGACCTTCGTCGCGCCATGCGCCAGCAGCACGTCGGTGAAGCCGCCGGTCGAGGCGCCGATATCGAGGCAGACGCGCCCGGCGGGCGAGAGCGCGAAATGCCCGAGCGCATGGGCAAGCTTGATCCCGCCGCGGCTGACCCAGGGATGGTCCTGCCCGCGCAGCTCCAGCGCCGCGTCGGCGGCGAGAAGCTGGCCCGCCTTGGCCACGCGCTCGGTGCCCGAGAACACCTTGCCGGCCAGGATCAGCGCCTGGGCACGGGTGCGGCTTTCCGCCAGCCCGCGCTCGACCAGGAGCTGGTCGGCGCGGATCCGCGCGGGCTTCGCCTCGGCCATCAGCGCGCTACCATGGCGCGCGCGCGATGCCGCGCTTCGTCACCGCCTCGGGCGCGATGACGAAGGCCAGCAGGCTGCCGCCATAGCGCGCGGCGAAGAACCAGTGCGTGCCTGCGGTATGGCCCTCGATCACACGATCGGATGGGCTGAGCGCGAGCGTGGGCGCGCGGCGCGTGAGCGCGATGCTGCCCACGGCGGCGAGGCGCGCATCGATCTCGGCATCGAAGGGATCGCCGCGGAACAGCACGGTCAGCACGCGCACGCGATCGTCCGGCAGGGCGCGCAGAAGCTGCTGCCAGTCGTCGATCTGCGTGCTGTGGCGGTTGCCGCGGTCCCAGCGGCCATGCGCGGCCGGTGCGATCGCGATCACGGCATCGACAAGGGCCGCCGTGCCGGGGTCGGCCACCGCGCGCAAGGACTGCCAGGCGCCGCGCGATTGCCCGGCCAGCACGATCTGGCGATAGCCAGCCGCACGCGCGACACGCACGCCGCGCTGGAGGCGGATCGTGGTGCGCAGAAGCTCGTCCTCGTTGGGGTGGCGGTCGAAGCGGAGAATGTCCCAGCCGATATCGTTGAAAGCCGACAGCCAGCCCTGGATCGAGCCGTTGCGCGCATCGGTATCGCGCCCGCCATAGCCGTGGCCGTAGATCACGGCGCCGCGCGCCTCGGCCGGGCCGTGCAGCCGGTGCAGGGGGCTGGCGCGGAAGGGGCCGATCTGCCGGACCGCGGGAATGCCGGGCGCGGTGCGTTCGCGCCCGGGCGCGACGATGCGGCCATTCACCGCGAACAGCACGCACTCGGCCTTGACGTTCGCGCGCGCCACGGCGCGCTGGCAGGCCGCGAGCGCATGGGCGCGGGCGGTTGCCTCGTCGGGGCGGCCATTCACCGCATTCCACAAGCCGCGGCCGTTGGCGGTGATGGCGTAGGCGAAGGCGGCGTGGGGCAGCATGCCGCGATAGACCAGGCTCCAGCCGGCCCGGATGCTGGCCGAGCGCGTGCCGATCGCCTCGGTGCTGAAGACGCTGCGATAGGCGTCGGCGGAAGCGGCCGGAGCAGGCTGCGCGCTGGCAGCGGTGTGCGAGAACACGAACGCGGCGGCGAGCGCCGCCGCGATCCTGCGGGCTCGGGCGCGGGGCAGGGCCGTGTTGGTCATCGCGGCGGTTTCCGGCGGCATTCGGGTGTCGTGGCCATGCCCGGCCCGGCCCGGTCAGGCGCGGGCCGGCCTCATGGCCGCGGCGGCAGCGTCGGCGCCCAGGGCGGCAAGCGCGGTGGCGACGATGTGCTTGGCCGTCAGCCCGGCTTCCTCGTACTGCGCCTTGGGCGTGTCGTGTTCCTGGAACCGGTCGGGCAGCACCATCGGGCGCACCTTGAGGCCATGGTCGAGCAGGCCCTCGGTCGCGAGCTGGTGCAACACGAAGCTCGAGAAGCCGCCGACCGAGCCTTCCTCGATCGTGATCAGCACCGCATGCTCGCGCGCCAGCCGGCGCACAAGATCGACATCGAGCGGCTTGGCGAAACGCGCGTCGGCGACCGTGGTGGACAGGCCGTGCGCGCCGAGATCATCGGCGGCCTTGAGCGCCTCGGCCAGGCGCGTGCCGTAGGACAGGATCGCCACCGTGCCGCCCTCGCGCAGGATCCGCCCGCGCCCGATCTCCAGGGGCTCGGCGGTTTCCGGCAGCGCCACGCCCAATCCCTCGCCGCGCGGATAGCGGAAGGCCGAGGGCCGGTCGTCGATCGCGCGCGCGGTGGCCACCATGCGCACCAGTTCGGCCTCGTCGGCGGCTGCCATCAGCACAAAGCCCGGCAGGCAGCCGAGATAGGCGGTGTCGAAGCTGCCGGCATGGGTCTGCCCGTCGGCCCCGACCAGCCCGGCACGGTCGATCGCGAAGCGCACCGGCAGGGACTGGATCGCGACATCGTGCACGACCTGGTCGTAGCCGCGCTGCAGGAAGGTGGAGTAGATCGCGCAGAAGGGCTTGAAGCCCTCGGTCGCCATGCCGGCGGCGAAGGTGACGGCGTGCTGCTCGGCGATGCCGACATCGAAGATGCGCTTGGGAAAACGCCTGGCGAACAGGTCGAGCCCGGTGCCGGACGGCATGGCGGCGGTGACGGCGACGATGCGCTCGTCCTTCTCGGCCTCGGCGATCAGGGCGTTGGCGAACACCCTGGTGTAGGTGGGCGGCGCGCCGGCTGGACCCTTGGCCTGCTCGCCCGTGACCACGTTGAACTTGGCAACGCCGTGATACTTGTCCTCGGCCGCTTCCGCCGGGGCGTAGCCCTTGCCCTTCTGCGTCACGACATGGACCAGGATCGGCTTCTCGTCATCGGCCTCGCGCACGTTGCGCAGCACCGGGAGGAGATGGTCGAGATTGTGCCCGTCGATCGGGCCGACATAGTAGAAGCCCATCTCCTCGAACAGCGTGCCGCCGGTCAGGAAGCCGCGCGTGAACTCCTCGGCGCGCTTGGCCGCGCGCTCGATCGGGCGGGGGAAGCGCTTGGCCACGTCGCGCGCGAGGTGGCGCAGGCTCTGATAGGGGCGCGAGGAGATCAGCCGAGACAGATAGGCGCTCATGGCGCCCACCGGGGGCGCGATCGACATGTCGTTGTCGTTGAGCACGACGATCAGGCGCGATTTCATCGCGCCGGCATTGTTCATCGCCTCGTAGGCCATGCCGGCGCTCATGGCGCCGTCGCCGATCACGCAGACGACATGGTTCTTGTCGCCGACCAGATCGCGCGCCACCGCCATGCCCAGCCCGGCCGAGATCGAGGTCGAGCTGTGGGCGGCGCCGAACGGGTCGTATTCGCTCTCGCTGCGCTTGGTGAAGCCGGACAGGCCGCCGCCCTGGCGCAGGGTGCGGATGCGGTCGCGCCGGCCGGTCAGGATCTTGTGCGGATAGGCCTGGTGGCCGACATCCCAGATCAGCCGGTCGCGCGGCGTGTCGAAGATGTGGTGCAGCGCCACGGTAAGCTCGACCACGCCGAGCGAGGCGCCGAGATGCCCGCCCGTGACCGAGACGGCGTCGATCGTCTCGGCGCGCAGTTCGTCGGCAAGCTGGCGGAGTTGCGCGGCCGAGAAGTTGCGCAGATCGGCCGGCACGCGCACGCGATCGAGCAAAGGGGTTGCGGGCTTGGGGGTCATCGCCTCCGGTCCTGCACGGGGTCCTTGGCCGGGCCGCCCATATCAGGCCCGCCGCGAGACGACGTGGTGCACAAGATCCTTCAACAGGTCGCCCCGCGCCTCGAAAGAGTCAAGGTGCGCCGCGGCCTGCTCGGCCAGGAGGGCGGCCTGGGCGCGGGCGCGTTCCACCCCCAGAAGCGCCACCAGCGTCGCCTTGCCGGCGGTGGCGTCCTTGCCGGTGGCCTTGCCGACGGTTTCGGCCTCGGCGGTGGCATCGAGCAGGTCGTCGGCGATCTGGAAGGCGAGGCCGAGGTCGCGCCCATAGGCGGCCAAGGCGTGGCGCTGGGCCAGGGCGGCCTTGCCCATGATCGCCCCGGCCTCGGCCGAGAAGGTCAGGAGCCGGCCGGTCTTGAGCATCTGCAGGCGCGTGATCTCGGCCTCGGACAGGCGCTCATGCTCGGCCAGGAGGTCGATCATCTGCCCGCCCGCCATGCCGTGCGCGCCCGCCGCCTCGGCCAGCGCGCGCACCAGCTCCACCCGCACCGCCGGATCGGAATGGGTATCGGGCTCGGCCAGCACCTCGAAGGCGCGGGCCTGGAGCGCATCGCCCGCCAGGATCGCGGTCGCCTCGTCGAAGGCCTTGTGGCAGGAGGGCTTGCCGCGCCGCATATCGTCATCGTCCATCGCCGGCAGGTCGTCATGGATCAGGCTGTAGGCGTGCAGCATCTCGACCGCAGCCGCGACGCGCAGCGCCGCGCGCGGGGAGACGTTGAACAGGGCGCTGCCCTGCACCACCAGGAAGCCGCGCAACCGCTTGCCGCCGCCCATGCTGCTGTAGCGCATGGCCTGGTAGAGGCGCTCCTGCGCGTCGGCGCCCTTGGGCAGCAGCCGGTCGAGCGCGTCCTCAATCGCGGCGGCGGTGTCATGGAGCGCGGCGGCGAGGGTGGGGGACTGGGCGACGGTCAGGACCATGCGGGCTCGGCTGGTATGGGCGGTCGGGTCAGGCTGGGCGCGGATTCTGGCTATTCTGTGCGCATGGCGCGGGTTTCCACCGCGCCCTCGCCACGCTCGACGATCAGCTGCACGCGCTGTTCGGCCTCGGCGAGCTTGCCCTCGCAATGGCGCTTGAGCGCGGCACCCCGTTCATAGGCCTTGATCGCGTCCTCGAGCGAGTCCTGGCCGGCTTCGAGCCGCTTGACGATCTGTTCGAGCTCGGCCAGCGCCGTCTCGAAGCTCATCGCCGCGATGTCGGGTGCAGGCGCGCCTGCGCCGCCTTCGCCAGCCCGCACGCGTTTGGCCTCGGCCATGCCCTTTCCTCCTCGGTTCCGTGCTCACAATAGCGGTCCGCAGCGGCGGCGGACAAGGCGAACAGGGCGCCGCGGTGACGGGCTTGCCGCCCGTGCGTGTGGTTCGGTCTATGCCGCGGCATCGGCGCGCGACAAGATCGTGCCGATGCCATCTCGCCGCACCCCGCGCCAGCCTGCCGATCCGCCCGCTTCGGGGCGCGCCGGCGCCCGCCCGCGCCGCGCCCGGCGCCTCGGCGCAGCCGAGAGGCGCGAGGCGATCGTCGCCGCCGCCGCCGCGCTTTTCGCCGAGCGTGGCTTCACCGGTTCCACACGGGCGCTGGCGGCGCGACTGGGCGTCACCCAGGCGCTGCTCTATCGCTATTTCCCGACCAAGGCGGCGCTGATCTCGGCCGTGTTCGAGGCGTTCCGCACCCGCTGGGGCCCCGAGGAAGCGGCGGTGCTGGCGGCTCCCGGACTGCCGCTTGCCGAGCGGCTGGCGCGCTTCTATCGCGGCTATCTCCTGCGCCACGGCCCGGGGCGCGAGGCGCAGGGCATGCGGCTTCTGCTCCATGCCGCACTGGCCGGCATCGACCTGCCGATGCGCTACGCCGCCACCCTGGATGCGACCGTGCTCAAGCCCGTGGCCGAGGCGATGCGGGCCGAGGCCGGCCTGCCGCCGCTTGGCGCCGCCCCGCTGGTCGGGGCCGAGCGCGAACTGGCGATGGGTCTGCATGGGGCGCTCGTGTTCCTGGGCATCCGCCGCCACGTCTATCGCGCCCCGATCACGGCCGAGGCCCATGCCCGGCTGCTCGCGGACATCATCGCCACCTACCTGCCGGGGGCCCTGGCGCGGCTGCGTTCGCCCGCGTTCGCGCGATCGTGATCGCCCCGATGGGGGTGATTCAGCGAAGATGCCCTTGCCGCTTCGTAATGATCGAACGATAAATAGCGGCGGACCACCATACCGCCAGCAAGGGAGTGCCCAAACATGGCTCGACCCATCCGCGCGGCCCTGTTTGCCGCTGCCACCGCCGCCATCCTGGGCGGGGCCATCGCTGCCCAGGCCCAGGCCCAGGCCCAGGCGCCGGCCCAGGCGCCGGCACAAGCCCCCGCGCGCGCGCCGGTGCCGCCCGGCTTCACCCCGCAGCCCGAGCGGATCAACCTGCCCGCCAACTGGCGCGAGCGGCTGGTCTACTACATGAAGCAGGACCGCGAGGACACGAAGCAGGTCCGCTACCAGTACGCCAACCCCGAGGCGCTGCGCGCCATGCGGCGTGGCCGTCCCGCCCCCGACGGCACCTTCCTGGTGATGGAGGTCCATCCGGCCGTGGTCGATGCCGCGGGCAATGTCGTGCGCAGCCCGGACAACCGCCTGGTCGCCCAGCCCGCGATCGGCGGCCTGTTCGTGATGGAGAAGCGGCGCGGATGGGGCGCGGCCTACCCCGAGGCGATCCGCAACGGCGACTGGGAATATGCCGTGTTCAGCCCCGATGGCACCCGCCGGCAGGTCAACACCACGGCTTGCTTCCAGTGCCATCTCGGCCGCGCGGCACAGGACTACAGCTTCTCGCTCTGGCCGCATGTGAATGGGACCGGACAAGCGCGCGGGCGCGGCAATCGGTAGCCGCCCTTCTCGCAGCCATGGAAGATGCATAGCGGCAAGACCCCATTCCGGAAGGGGGCAAGCGGCGGTCACACTAAAGGCGTGCATGAAAGAATATCGACGCCGACCGTTGCGTGTGGCTTGGCCCGGCGCCGGGGGCGCGTCTAGACTTCTTCCCTCTTCAGGGAGGAGAGAATGATGCGCGCACTGATGCTCGCCGGCATGGTCGCCGGGATAGTCGCCGGCACATTGGGATTTGCCCCCCAGACCCTGGCCCAGGACGGCTCGGCCGTGCCCTTTCCCGAGGGGTTCCGCGAACGGCTGCGCCTCTATGCGGTGATCGACAAGCCCGACCGCAAGATCGTGCGCTTCCTCTATGTCGGCCTGCCGCGCGGCGCCACCGCCCCGCGCGAGGGCTGCCAGCTGCCCGAAGGCGCCATGCTGATCCGCGAGGAGCGGCGCGCCGTGCTGGGGGCGGATGGCCAGCCGATGCGCGATCCGGCCGGGCGCTACATCACCCAGCCCGATCCCTTCGCGATCTCGGTGCGGGTCAAGCGCGCCGGTGCGGGCGAGCAGTTCCCGCCGCGCCTGCGCACCGGCGACTGGGACTATGCGATCTTCCACGGCGATGGCAGCCGCCGGCAGTTCAACACCACGCAATGCGTCGCCTGCCATGTGCCGCTTGGCGCGCGCGTGGACTACACCCAGTCCTGCGCCGCCCTGGGGGAGGCGCTGCGCGATGCGCGGCCGGCTCGTCCGCCGGCGCGCTACGACAGTCCGGGCTGAACCGCGCGGCGCCTGGCCCGGCGCCCCGCCGGGGCGCCGCGTGCTGGCGCGTCAGTGGCCCATCAGCACGCCGACATGGGCGGCGGCCGAGGCCGCGAGCGCGGCGAGGTCGTAGCCCCCTTCCAGCGCCGAGACGACGCGGCCCTTGGCGTGCCGTTCGGCGACCTGGAGCAATGTCCCGGTCACGGCGGCGAAATCGCCCGTCTCCACCCGCAGCGCCGCCAGCGGGTCGGCGCGGTGGGCGTCGAACCCGGCCGAGATGATCAGCAGTTCCGGGCGGAAGGCATCGAGCGCGGGCGCGATCGCCTCGGCCCAGGCGCGGCGGAACTCGGCACCACCAGCACCGGGATCGAGCGCCACGTTCAGGATGTTGCCCACGCCCTTCTCCTCCGGCATGCCGGTGCCGGGATAGAGCGGGCTCTGGTGCGAGGAGGCGTAGAAGAAGCCGCCATCGCGCTCGAGCATGGCCTGGGTGCCGTTGCCGTGATGGACGTCGAAATCCACCACCGCGACGCGCTCAAGCCCCCAGCGCGCGCGGGCATGGGCGGCGCCGACGGCAACATTGTTGAACAGGCAGAAGCCCATCGGGCGGGCCGGCTCGGCATGGTGGCCGGGCGGGCGCACGGCGCAGAAGGCGTTGCGCGCCCAGCCCTCCATCACCGCATCCACCGCGGCCACCACCGCGCCGGCCGCGCGCAGCGCCGCCTCGCGTGAGCCGCTGCTCATCACCGTGTCGGAATCGAGCGCCACCTGCTCGCCCGGCTCGGGCGCGATCTTCAGGATCGCCTCCACATACTGGCGTGGATGGACACGCGCGACCTGCTCGACGCTGGCCTCGGGCGCGGCCTCGCGCAGCAGGGGGGCGAAGGCCTCCGCCTCCAGCGCGCGCAACACGACGCGCAGCCTGTCGCTCCGCTCCGGGTGGTAGGGGCCGGTGTCGTGGCCGAGGCAGGCGGGATGGGTGAACAGCGCTGTGCTCATGCGCCGGCCTCGTCCGGGCTGGCGGTGGCCGGCTCCTCGCGCCGCTCGATCAGGAAGGAGTAGACCCCCTGCGCCTCTGACCAGGCGAGCAGCTTGTGCCCGGTCTGCTGGCAATAGGCGGCGAAATCCTTGACCGATGCGACATCGGTGGCAAGCACGCGCAGCTTCGTCCCCGCCGCCATCCCGCGCAGCGCGCGGTTGGCCCGCAACACGGGCAGCGGGCAGGACATGCCCTTCACATCGAGGATGGTTTCGGTCACGGCGCGGCGGGGCTCCTTGCGGGGGTGCGCAGGATAGCGCGCCACGCGCGCCGGCGCGAAGGGGAAGCAGGTGCGGGCCGCGATGGTCCGGCGCACCTTGCCCCAGCCTGCCTTGCCCCGGCCAGCCTGCCCCGGCCAGCCTGCCCCGCTTGCCTTGGGTATTGCCGGCGCGCCAGACTGCAGGCCATGTCTGCCTCCCTTTCCGCCCGCCCCGCCCCCGACCCCGCCAGCGCGCTCGGCTTCGTGCCCGATTTCCGCCTCGGCATCGACCTTGGCGGCACCAAGATCGAGATCATCGCGCTCGGCCCGGACGGGACCGAGCGTCTGCGCAAGCGGGTGCCGACGCCGCAGGGCGACTATGCCGGCACGGTGCGTGCGATTGCCGCCCTGGTGGCGGATTCGGAAGGCGCGCTCGGCGGGCGCGGCAGCGTCGGCGTCGGCATTCCGGGCGCGATCTCGCCGGCCACGGGCCTCGTCAAGAACGCCAACTCCACCGCGCTGATCGGCCATCCGCTCGACCGCGATCTTGCCGCCGCCCTCGGCCGGCCGGTGCGGGTTGCGAACGATGCCAACTGCTTCGCCATGTCCGAGGCCACCGACGGGGCGGGCGCGGGCGCCGAGGTTGTGTTCGGCGTCATCCTGGGCACGGGCTGCGGCGGGGGCATCGTCGTGCATGGCCGCGTGCTGACGGGGCCGAACGCGATTGCGGGCGAGTGGGGCCACAACCCGCTGCCCTGGGCAGGCGCCGACGAGATGCCGGGCCGGCGCTGCTATTGCGGGCGCGTGGGTTGCATCGAGACCTGGCTCTCAGGTCCGGGCCTCGCCGCCGACTATGCCGGCAGCGCGGAGTTGCCGCGCGGTCGAGCCGCCGATGCGGGGCTGGTGGCCGAGCATGCCGCCGCCGGCGATGCGGATGCGCGGGCCGCGCTCGACCGTCATGCCGATCGGCTGGCGCGCGCTCTGGCGGCGATCATCAACGTGATCGACCCCGACGTGATCGTGCTGGGCGGGGGGCTGTCCAAGCTCGATCACCTCTACGAGCAGGTGCCGCGCCTGTGGCTGCCCTGGATCTTCACCGACCGCTGCGCGACGCGGCTTCGGCGCAACCGCCACGGCGATTCCTCGGGCGTGCGCGGCGCGGCATGGCTGTGGCCGCCGGCCGGCCGCACCGCCGCGCGGGACTAGGGCGGGCGCCGGCCATGCCAGCGCCGGCCACGCCCGCGACCTGCCGCGATTGCGACGCACGCCCGGGCGAAGGTGCCATCATCTGCCCCGCCTGCGGCTCGCGCCGCATCCTGCGCCATGCCGAGCTGTTCGCGCTCGCGATCGCCCATGTCGATTGCGACGCCTTCTATGCCAGCGTCGAGAAGCGCGAGAACCCGGACCTCCTCGCCAGGCCGGTGATCGTGGGCGGCGGGCGGCGCGGCGTGGTTTCCGCCGCCTGCTATGTCGCGCGCCTTTCCGGCGTGCGTTCGGCCATGCCGATGTTCAAGGCGCTGAAGCTCTGCCCGGATGCGGTGGTGATCCGCCCGAATATGAGTAAATATGCAGCGGTCGCGCGCCAGGTCCGCCGCGCGATGGAGGCGCTGACGCCGCTTGTCCTGCCGCTCTCCATCGACGAGGCGGTGATGGACCTTTCCGGCACCGAGGCGCTGCATGGCGCGCCGCCGGCGGTGATGCTGGCCCGCTTCGCGCGCGGGATCGAGCGCGATCTCGGCATCACCGTCTCGGTCGGGCTCGCGTCCAACCGGCTGCTCGCCAAGATCGCCGCCGACCGCGACAAGCCGCGCGGCTTCGCCGTGATCGGCCGGGCCGAGGCGGCAGGCCTGCTTTCGGGCGAGCCGGTCACGCTCCTGCCGGGTATCGGGCCGGCAGCGGCGCGCGCGCTGGAGCGCGCCGGCCTGACGCGGTTGGGCCAGCTTGGCGCGCTCTCGCCCGCCGAGGCGTTGCGCCGGCTGGGAAGCCACGGTCCCGCGCTCGCGCGCATGGCGCGCGGCGAGGATGACCGCCCGGTCGATCCCGAGCGCGAGACGAAAAGCATCTCGGCCGAGACGACGTTCGCGAGCGACCTTGCCGCGCGCGCCGCGTTGGAGCGCGCGCTCTGGCCCTTGTGCGAGAAGCTCGCCTTGCGGCTGAAGGAGAAGGAGCTTGCCGCCGCCGGCGTGGTGCTGAAGCTCAAGACCGCCGACTTCGCCCTGCGCACGCGCGCCGCGCGCCTCTCGGCGCCGACGCGGGTTGCCGACACATTGTTCGCAGCAGTGCGCCCGCTGCTCGCGCGCGAGGCCGATGGCGGCACGGCCTTCCGCCTGATCGGCATCGGCGCCCAGCCGCTGGCGCCGATCGCCGAAGCCGATCGCGGCGACCTCGCCGACCCCGACGCGCCCAGGCGCGCGCGCATGCAGGATGCGATGGACCGGCTGCGCTCGCGCTTCGGCAAGGCGGTGATCGGCAAGGGTCGCGCCTGGCGGCCGGGCGATGCCGGCAGGCCGGCCGGGGCGCCGCAGCCCGCCCGCGCGGACGAGGAGGAGGAGGAGGAGGAGGACTAGCCAGCGGCGCGTATGGCCTCAGCAGCGGCGGGGCACGACCTCAAGCTCGGTGAGCCTGCCCTCGACGATGAACTCGCCGAAATCCATGCGAATCTCGTCGGCGACGCCGTTCGAGAAGTAGCGCACGCCCACCTCGTATTCCGGCGTGGCGTTCTGGCCCTCGCGGTCGAAATAGGCGATGCGCATGCGCCAGCTCGGCTGGCCGCGCAGCTCGGGGAAGCGCTCGTCGGCGAAGGGCGGCAGGCGGTTGCCGATGACCGTGTTCACATCCTGCGCGCCCTGCGCCGTGGTGCCGTCGAATACCGGCACGAGGAAGCGCCGCTGCCCCGCTATCGCCGCCTGGATCGCGCGTATCGTATGGCGCTGCGGCAACAGCGTGCCGCGCGGCAGCGGCACCTGGGCTTCGTCCGGCTCGCGGTAGCGCGCGACGCCGGCGCCGCGCGGGCGCAACCTTGCCTCGCCGACGATGGTCTGTGTCACCTGCCCGTCCGTGGTCTGGCGCAGGCGGTGGCGCATGCGCGAACCGTCGGCCGTCTCGAAGGTGATGTAGTCGCTGCCCATCTCGAAGGCGTTGCCGTCGCGCTGGATCACGGTGAGGGTGAAGCGCTGCTGCGAGGACCAGCCGTTGCAATGGTCGGTGATCTCGAAATACATCGCGCCCTCGGCGCCCTGCACGTCCGAGCCGGCGCGCGCGCGATAGAGCTGGAGCTGGTAGGCGGCGCGGTGGGACACGAGTGTCACCGCCGCGCGCGCCGGGGCGCGGCGGGCCTGCGGGCGCGGTTCGCGCGGGGCCTGGAGCTGGGCAAGGCTTTGCGCCTCGGCCGGGGCGGGGGCGGCAAGGGGCAGGAGGGCGAGCCAGGCGGCCAGCGCCACGGCGCGCGCAACGCTGCGTGTCATCGAAACAAGCCGAGCACCATGAGCGGCTGAAGCCATGCCGGGTGGTTCCTTGTCCTTCCGCGGGGGAGGGCGGCCGATCCACCCGGCCGGAGCCGGGGGCGCCGGCACGGAAGGCCGTTGCGTCAATATAGGCGCGCGCCCCGGGGCGTGCCAGCACCGCGCCGGGGCCGTGCGCGGGCGCCACGAAGGTTATCGCGCCGGAGGTGGCGCTAACCCCGCCGTAAACCCTTTGTCAGTCTTTTCCGGGTTTGGTTGGGGGCGGAAGAACCGGCGTCTTACGCGAGCCGGTCCCGATCCGGCGCAAGCCGGCCGAGGAGGAGGGCGCGCAACCATGCCCGATGACGAGCCGCCCGCCCCCGACGCGGGCGCCGACAGCGACATGCACCGGTTCCGACCGCCAGGTGCGGGGGCTGTTCCTGTGCTGAGCCTCTACCGGGCGCAGGCGGCACGCGCCCGCGCCGGGAAGGGTGGCGGCGCAGTGGCCGATCCCGCCCGCCACCCCGAAGATGCGGCCGGCGCCTCGGCCGCAGCGAGCCTGCCGCGCCTTGTCGCGGCGCTGGCCGCGACAGCGCCCGGCTCCGACAGGCATCGCCTGCTGCAGCTTCAGGTCCAGGCCGCCGCCGCCTCGGCCGCGCGCGCCATCCGCACCCAGACCCGCCGCATCGCGCTTCTGGAGAAGCTGGCCGAAACGGATGAATTGACCGGCGTCCTGAACCGGCGCGGTTTCGCCTTGCGCCTGCGCGCGCGCCTGGCCGAGGCGCGCCGGCACGGCGAGCATGGCGTGGTGCTGTTCCTCGATCTCGACGATTTCAAGCAGATGAACGATCGCCATGGCCACGCCCTCGGCGATGTGGCGCTGGCGCGCCTGGCCGCTGCGCTTACGGGTGCGGTGCGCCGCTCGGATGATGTCGGGCGGCTGGGCGGGGACGAGTTCGGCATGATCCTCTATCGCGGCCGTCCGGTCGATGCGCAGGCCCAGGCTGCGCGCATAGCCGGGGTGGTGCGCAAGCTGGTGCTGGCGTCGGGCACGGAGCGCATCGCCCTGTCGGCGAGCGTCGGCTGGACGGTGTTCGACGGCACCGAGAGCGAGGAGGCGGTCATGGCCGAGGCCGACTCCGCCATGTATCGCCGCAAGTCCGCGCGCGCGGCCGATACGGCCTGACGGCATCCGGAAGCGGCGAGCACGACCGGCGAGCCGGGCGCCGCCAGGCGCCGGCGGGGAGTGCGGTCGGGCACGCCCGGGGCCTGCGGCACGCGATCAAGCCCCGGGCGCGCTCCCGCGCGACGGCGGCGCGCCTGGCGGCGATCCTCTACACCCTGGTGGGGGCAGGCTTACCAGCCGCTCGGCGCGGCAGAGCCCCGTGGACCGGGAACAGCCGCTCAGGGCTTGAGCGCGGGGGGTCTGACCATCGGCGGGGGCTTGGCCATATCGGCCAGGCTCTGCATGTTGCGCGGCGCGTGCAGGTAGGGCGGGAAGACCAGCGAGATGGTGGTGCCCTGGCCCGGCGCGGTGCGGATCAGCATCTGCCCGCCATGCAGCGCCATCAGCCCGCGCACCAGCGGCAGCCCGAGGCCGGTGCCGCGCTCGGCGCGGTTGGCGGGATTGTCCACCTGCCCGAACGGCTCCAGCGCCAGCCGCTTGCCCGCATCCGACATGCCGATGCCGGTGTCGGCGACGCGCAGCACGATGCTGCCGGTATCGAGCGCCTCGGCCGAGATGGTCACGCTGCCGCCCTCGGGCGTGAACTTGCAGGCATTGCCGAGCAGGTTGAACAGCATCTGGCGCACGGCGCGCGCATCGGCCCAGAGCAGCGGCAGATCGTCGCCCACCTCGGTGCGAAGCACGAGGCCCCGCTCGGCGGCGAGGCCCGTGATCTGCGCCGCAGCCGAGCGCAGCAGGCGGTCGATCAGGACCGGCTCGGGGCGGATCTCCATGCGTCCGGCTTCGATCTTGTGCAGGTCGAGCAGGTCGTTGATCAGCGACAGCAGGTGCTCGCCCGCATTGTTGATCTCGGCGGCGAAGGAGGCGGTCTCGGTGGCGGGCCGGTCCTTGGCGCCATCGCGCACCAGCCGGGCGAAACCGAGGATGGCGTTCAGCGGCGTGCGCAGCTCGTGGCTCATCATCGCCAGGAAATCGGACTTGGCGCGGCTAGCCCGCTCGGCCATGTCGCGCGATTCCAGGAGCGCGCCGAGCGCCTTGCGCCGCTCGATCTCGATATGTGCCTCGGCGCGGGCGGCGCGGCGATGCAGGATCACGCCGAGCGTCGTCAGGCCAAGCAGGGCGACCAGCAGCAGGATGCCGTTGCGGATCCAGGTCTCGCGCCACGCGACCGAGAGCGGCGCCAGCGGCTGGGCATAGGCCACGACCAGCGGGTGATCCTCGACCCGGCGCACATGCACGGCGCGTTCGTCGGGCACGTCGGGCGGGGTGGCGACGAAACTGCCCATCGCATCGCGCGCCACCAGCTCGCGCAGCGCCGGCAGGCCGGCAAGGCTAAGATTGTCGCTGTTTCGGCCGGGCGTGGTGAACAGCGGCACGCCGTCGCGGCGCAGGATCGAGATCGCGCCGCCTTCCTGGAGCGTGGGCAGCGACTTCAGGATGTCGAACCGCCCGGGCTCGACCATCAGCACGACCACGCCGCCGAAACGACGCTCGGGCGTGCGGAAGGCGCGCGCGACACCGATCACGCTGGAGTTGGAGTTGGAGGCGGTGAAGGGGGCGCCGATGACCAGCCCGCGATCCGGATCGGCCTTGAGCGCGATGAAGAAGTCGCGCGTATGGGCGTGCGGCTTCTGGCCCGGCGGCGGGCGGCCCGTATCGCGCGCCAGAACGGCGCCCTCGTGGTCGGTCACGGCGGCGAAGGTGATCGCGGTGCCGATGGCACGGCTGACCGCAAGCTGGCGCACCATGGCGCCGCTTTCCAGCGCTGCCGCGACACCCTGGGTCTCGATCATCTCGACGATGCTGCGCAGGGTGCGGTCATACTGCCAGAAGGCGCTGCGGACATCCTCGGCGACGAAATAGGAGACGGACGCATTGCGCTCGGCAACCGTGGCGCGCAGTGTCGTGCGGTCGTGGTAGGCAAGCGTGCTGAAGCCGGCAATCAGGGCGAGTGCGAACAGGAGCGGCACAAGCCACAGCGCAGTGTAGGGCGTGCGCACGAACCGCTCGGCCATGGGGCCGGCTTCGTCCGCAACTCCCGATCGTGGCGCCTGCCAATGCGCAGTCTTGCCGTGTTCTAGCACCCGCGGGTCTCCCGTCCCTGTGCCGCGTCGATGCCGGTATCTACGTCCGCGGGACCCCACAAGTTCCACGGCGTACCGGCTCGGCGCCCCGACTTACGGCGTCGACCCCTTATTCTTCGGCAGATCGAGGCGGATGTGAAGCTCTTTCAACCGTGCCGGCGGCACGTCGGTCGGAGCACCCATCATCAGGTCCTCGGCCTGCTGGTTCATCGGGAACAGGATGATCTCGCGGATATTGGGTTCGTCTGCGAGCAGCATCACGATCCGGTCGATGCCCGGGGCCGAGCCGCCATGAGGCGGCGCCCCATACCGGAAAGCATTCAGCATGCCACCGAACCGACGCTCGACCTCGTCCTGTGGATAACCCGCGATCTCGAAGGCCCGGATCATGATGTCGGGGCGGTGGTTGCGGATCGCCCCGGAGGACAGCTCCACCCCGTTGCACACGATATCGTATTGGAAAGCCTTGATTTCCAGCGGGTCCTTGCTGTTCAGCGCCTCCAGCCCGCCTTGCGGCATGGAGAAGGGGTTGTGGCTGAATTCGATCTGGCCGGTATCCTCGTTGCGCTCGTACATGGGGAAGTCGGTGATCCAGCAGAAGCGGAATGCACCGGATTCGACCAAGCCAAGCTCCTCGCCCAGGCGTGTGCGAACCTGACCCGCGAACTTGGCCGCCTTCTCCCCCTTGTCGCAGGCGAAAAACACGGCATCGCCGTCTTGCAGATTGCACGCCGCGCGGATCTGGGCGCTGCGCCCTGATTCCAAATTGCGAGCGATCGGACCCTTGGCCTCGCCGCCCTCGAACTGGATGTAGCCGAGCCCGCCGGCGCCCTGCTCGCGCGCCCAGTCGTTGAGCTTGTCGAAGAAGCTGCGCGGCCGGCCGGCGGCACCCGGCGCCGGGATCGCGCGCACCACCGCGCCCGAAGCCACCAGCTTGGCGAACAGGCCGAAGCCGCTGCCGCGGAAGGCCTCGGTCACGTCTGCGATCCGGATCGGGTTGCGCAGGTCGGGCTTGTCGCTGCCATATTCCAGCATCGCCTGGTCGAAGGGGATGCGCGGGAAGGGCGGCCCGGTCACGGTGCGCCCGTTGGCGAATTCGTCGAACACCCCGGCCAGCACGGGCTCGATCGTGGCGAACACGTCCTCCTGGGTGACGAAGCTCATCTCGAAATCGAGCTGGTAGAACTCGCCCGGGCTGCGGTCGGCGCGGCTGGCCTCGTCGCGGAAGCAGGGCGCGATCTGGAAGTAGCGGTCGAAGCCCGCCACCATGCAGAGCTGCTTGAATTGCTGCGGCGCCTGCGGCAGGGCGTAGAACTTGCCCGGATGGAGCCGCGATGGCACCAGGAAGTCGCGCGCCCCTTCGGGCGAGGAGGCGGTCAGGATCGGCGTCTGGAACTCGATGAAGCCCTGCTCGATCATGCGCCGGCGGATCGAGGCGATCACCGCCGAGCGCAGCACCAGGTTGCGGTGGATGCGCTCGCGCCGGAGGTCGAGGAAGCGGTAGCGCAGGCGCTGGTCCTCGGGCCCGTCCTGCTCGGCGTTCACCTGCAGCGGCACCGGCTCGGCCGCCGACTGGACCTCGATCTCGCGCACGCGAAGCTCGATCTCGCCGGTGGGCAGCTTGGGGTTGATCGTGTCGGCGCTGCGCCGCACCACCTCGCCCGTGACCGTGATCACGCTTTCCACCCGCAGCTTCTCGGCCGCGGCGAAGACCGGGCTGCCGACATCGACCACGCACTGGCTGAGGCCGTAATGGTCGCGCAGGTCGATGAACAGGAGCTGGCCATGGTCGCGCTTGCGGTGCACCCAGCCCGAGAGGCGGGCGGTCTGGCCGGCATGCTCGGCGCGGAGCGCGCCGCAGGTATGGGTGCGGTAGGCGTGCATGAGGATGGGACTTTCGCGATCGGGCGCCGCGACGCGCGGCGGGAGAGGCGGCAGGGAACCGACGCGCCCGCGCCTTGTCAAGCGCCGCACGGCCACGGGCATACGGATCGGCCCGGCCGGCCGGGCGCGATGGGGCGGTGCGGATCGCCGGGGCCGCTCTGGGCGGCGGCAGGGAGCGGCGGCAGGGAGCGGCGGCGGGAGCGTCGGCGGGGAGCGGCGGCGGGCCAGGCTGCGGGCCAGGCTGCGGGCCAGGCTGCGGGCGGAGACCCGGCGGTGGGGTTGCGGGACGCTGGCCGTCGGCGCGGAAAGGATGCCGATTCCCGCCCCGGCCCCGGCCCGCCCCCCCTGGCCCAACCCTGGCGGGGATGGTCGCCGGCCCGGGAATTGGCGCCTCCCCCTCCGCCGGTCCTTGGTCGGAAGCCCGCGCCCGTGTAGATAGAGCGCACATGACCCGCCCGCCCAAGCCCGCCCCGTTCCCGCCCCCGGCCCTGATCGAGACCACCGATGCGCTGAGTGCCCTCTGCGCGCGGCTCGCGCAGGCGAGCTTTGTCACGGTCGATACCGAGTTCATGCGCGAGCGCACCTACTGGCCCGAGCTCTGCGTCGTGCAGATCGCGGATGCCAACGAGGTCGCGGTGATCGATGCGCAGGCGCCGGGGCTGGATCTCGCGCCGCTCTATGCGCTGCTTGCCGATGCGCGCGTGCTGAAGGTGTTCCATGCCGCGCGCCAGGATGTGGAGATCTTCCTGATCCGCATGGGCCAGGCGCCGCGCCCGCTGTTCGACACCCAGATCGCGGCGATGGTGTGCGGCTTCGGCGACCAGGTCGCCTATGATTCGCTCGCCGCGCGCCTGGCCGGGGCGCAGATCGACAAGGCGTTCCGCTTCTCGGACTGGTCGGCCCGTCCGCTCTCGCCGCAGCAGATCGCCTATGCCGCCGCCGACGTGACGCATCTGCGCGCGATCTACGAGAAGCTCGCCGCCCGCATCGCCCGCGACGGGCGCGGCGAGTGGGTGGGCGAGGAGATGGCCGCGCTGGCCGACCCGGCCACCTACCGCCTCGACCCCGAGGAGGCGTGGCAGCGGCTCAAGCCGCGCACCGGCAACCGCCGCTTCCTGGCCGTCCTGCGCGCGGTTGCCACCTGGCGCGAGCGCGAGGCGCAGCGCATCAACATCCCGCGCCAGCGCCTGTTGAAGGACGAGGCGCTGATGGAACTGGCCGCGCACGCGCCGACCGATGCCGCATCGCTCGCCCGCACGCGCGGCCTGAGCCGCGGCATGGCCGAGGGGCGCTCGGGCGCCGCCCTGCTCGCCGCGATCAAGGAGGCGGTCGCACTGCCCGAGGATGCGCTGCCCGAGGCCGCCCGGCGCGACGATACCGGCCGGGCCAGCCCGGCGCTGGTGGCGCTGCTCAAGGTGCTGCTCGCGGCCAAGTGCGAGAAGCATCATGTGGCGCAGAAACTGGTCGCCGTGTCCGAGGATCTCGACCGGCTGGCGGCCGAGGACGCGCCCGACATCGCCTGCCTGCATGGCTGGCGGCGCGAGGTATTCGGCGAGGATGCGCTGGCGCTGAAGGCGGGCCGGGTGGCGCTCTCGGCCGGTCGCAACCGCGTCCGCCTCGTCCGCCTGCCTGAGCCGCCTGCGGAATAGGGGCGGGCCGATCCCGTTCGGCCCTCCGGCTCGCCCTGGCGCGCACAGACCTTACATCCGGCGTCCCGGACGCCGCCCGGCGCGATTTTCGCATGAAACTCTGTTGCGCGCACCAAACCGCAGGGGTGCGCCGCCGAGTCATGCGCCAGCACCGCCGATGTTCGTATCGTGTTCCGGTTTGCGACGAGGTTCGGCGCTTTGGAGTTGGAGGGAACAATGCAGATTCAAAACCGCCGGGCGACACTGCTTGGTCTCGCTGCTACCGCCCTGTCGCTCGGCCTGCCGGCCGGGGCGGAGGCACGCCGCTTCCGCTCGCGGTCGAGCAGCAGCGCGCCGACCACCCCGCCACCCGCCGCGCCGTCCGCCGCGCCGTTCGCTGGCGCCGGCGCGACCGCAAAGCCGGGCACTAGTCCCGCCGCACCTCCGGCCCAGGCCGCGACCGCGGGCAAGCCCGGCGCGGCGCCAGCGACGGGTGCTCCGGCGGCCTCGGCTGCGGGTGCCGCCTCGGGCGGTGCCGTCCGTGGCGCGACCCGCTCCCCGCCGAGCCAGTGCGCCTCCGAGCGCTCGCAGATGGACCAGACTCGCTCGCGCCTGCAGGGCGGCGGCGGCAGCCAGTCGGAGATCCTGGCCTTCAACGCCCGGGTGCGCGACTGGAACGCCCGTTGCGCGCCCGCGCGCTGACGGGCGGACCCCGTCCTAGCAGATCAGCACCGCATCCGCGGCGATCTCGGTCGAGGGTTCGAGGCCGAAGACCCCGGCCAGGCGCGACAGGCGCCGCCACACGCTTTCGCCGGCGAACACGCCGCCGCGCGCGGCCAGCCGCAGCACGAGCTTCTCGCGCTCGACCCGAAGGCCGGTCAGCGCCAGCAATTGCGCGGTGCCGCCGGAAAGCGTGTAGGCAAGGCGCAGCGCGATGCCGAGCGTCTCGGCCCGCTGCAACGAGGCCGGGTCGAGCAGCGTGCGCGCCGCCTGCGCGTAGGGTGCCTTGGCATCGGCCTCGTAGCGGGTGCCGACGACCAGCGCCAGGAAGGCGCGCGCGTGATGGTCGAGCCCCACGCCCGGCAGGCGCAGGACGTGGAAATAGGCCTGCTCGGCGCGGTATTCCGGGTGCTCGTGCGCGCCGATGTCCGACAGCCAGCACGCCGCCTCGCGCAGCTTGCGCGCATGCTCGCTCTCGCCGGGGAAGATCGGCGCGGTCCATTCCACCAGCCCCGGCGCGAGATCGAGCTGGCGGCTGAAGCGGCGGGCGAGGTCCTGGCCGGCGGCCAGCACGGGGTCCAGCGCGCGGGTTTCCGGCGCGATCTGCGCCATATACCAGCCCTCGCGCAGCCCGTTGGCCGAGAACACCACCCGGCGCGAGCCGGTGGCGCGCAACAGCCGGCGCAGCACCACCGCGGCAAAGGGCAGGGCGTCGAGCCGCCGGCGCGAAATGCCCGGCGCGCGCTCCATCATCCGTTCCAGGTCCTTGCGCGTCATGCCGGCGACGATGCCGGCCAGGTCGCGCGCCTCGTCGCGGCCGAGGGCGTAGTGGTGAACGACCGAGAGCGGATAATCGGTCTGCGCGATATGGATCTGGGCCAGTGTGCGCCAGGCGCCACCGACGAGATAGAGGTCGCGCCCGCTGCCGCGTTCGAGCCAGGGCACGTGCGCGAGATGGCGGTCCATCACGCTGCGCGTGCGGGTGACGCTGCCGCCGGCCTGCTCGGCCAGGCGGATCACGCCGCAGGGCAGCGTGGCGCTTGCCCCGGTCTCGCCGCGGCGAAGCTCGACCACCTCCAGGCTGCCGCCGCCGAGATCGCCCATGATGCCGTCGGCAGAAGGAATGCCGGCCAGCACGCCCTGGGCCGAGATGCGCGCCTCCTCCTCGCCGGACAGCACGCGGATCGGCAGGTGGCGGAAGCGGCGATGCAACTCGGCGACGAAGGCCGGGCCGTTGGCCGCGTCGCGCACCGCGGCGGTGGCCAGGATCTCGGTCGGCTCGGCGCGCATGGCGAGGCTGACGGCAGCGTAGCGTTCAAGCACGGTCAGGCTGTTCTCGACCGCCTCCTCGTTCAGCCGGCCGGTGGTCTCGAGCCCGCGGCCGAGGCCGAGGATCGCCTTCTCGTTGAAGATCGGGGTCGGGTTGCGTCCGCGCCCTTCATAGACGACGAGGCGCACCGAGTTGGAGCCGAGGTCGATCACCCCCATGCGCGGCGCGCGCTCCGCGCCGGGACGGGAGCGCATGCCGGCCGAGGTGGCGGGTACGGCGCGGCCGGGCTTGTCGTTCTCGGCGCGGACAAGCCCGCGTGCCCGCTTGCGCCCGGATGCGTTCGGCGCGGTCCCGTCGCGCGGCGCGGCCTTGCCTGTGGCGCCCGGCGCTCGCCCCCGGGACGTCTGCCCGCGGGACGCCGCTGGCGTCCTGGGGCTGGCGGGGGCGGGCTTGGGCGGGCGGCGCGGCATGCGGTCCTGTCGCGGAACTATGATGGTGCCGGGGCGACTCGGGCAGGCAAGTCTGCCGCGTTCCTAGCAGCCGGCCGGGCGCGAGGCCAGCGCCGAGCACACGCTGCCGCCTGCCGCCTGCCGCCCGCCGCGACGTCGTGCGGCAGCGCGATCGGCGAGCTAGTCCTGCGCGACGCGGTCGCGCCCGGCGGGGTGCGGCTGTCCGGGCGCGACCGGGCCGTGCAAGGCGCTGCCGCGCCCCGAAAGCGAGGGGTTGGTCATGAAATAGCGATGCGCGCTGGGCGCCCCCGCCGCGCCGGCGGCAACCCGGTGGTAGCTGCCATCGGCGCCGAGCAGCCAGCTCTGCGCCTCGTCGCGCAGGTTCTGCACCATGATCTGGTCCAGCACCTGGGCGTGCACCGTGGGGTTGTGGATCGGCACCAGCGCCTCGACGCGCCAGTCCATGTTGCGCGGCATCCAGTCGGCCGAGGAGATGAACACGCTGGCCTTGCGGCCTGGCAGCTTGTGGCCGTTGCCGAAGGCCATCACGCGCGCATGTTCGAGGAACCGCCCGACGATGCTGCGCACGCGGATATTCTCGGACAGGCCGGGCAGGTCCGGACGCAGGCAGCAGATGCCACGGCAGACGATGTCGATCTGCACGCCCGCCCCGGATGCGGCATAGAGCGCGTCGATCAGCACCGGATCGACCAGCGCGTTCATCTTGAGCCAGATCGCGCCCGGGCGGCCGGCGCGGGCGAAGGCCACCTCGCGTGCGATCAGCTCGAGCAGGGTCTGGCGCAGGGTCAGCGGCGCGTAGGCGATCCGCTCCATGCCTTCGGGCCTGGCGTAGCCGGTCATGAAGTTGAACAGCCGCGCCGCATCGCGCCCAAGCTCGGGCTCGCAGGTGAAGAAGGAGAGGTCGGTGTAGATGCGCGCGGTGATGGGATGGTAGTTGCCGGTGCCGAAATGGACATAGGTGCGCGTGACGGCACCTTCGCGGCGCACGACCAGGCTGACCTTGGCGTGGGTCTTCAGATCGACGAAGCCATAGACCACCTGCACGCCCTCGCGCTCCAGCTCGCGGGCGAGGCGGATATTGGCCTCCTCGTCGAAGCGGGCCTTGAGCTCGACCATGGCGGTGACCGACTTGCCCGCCTCGGCCGCCTCGATCAGGGCGCGCACGATCGGCGAATCGCGGCTGGTGCGATAGAGAGTCTGCTTGATCGCGATCACGTTGGGGTCGCGCGCGGCCTGGCGCAGGAACTGCACCACCACATCGAAGCTCTCATAGGGGTGGTGGACGATGATGTCCTTCTTGCGGATCGCGGCGAAGCAGTCCCCGCCATGGTCGCGGATGCGCTCGGGGAAGCGCGGCGTGAAGGGCGTGAACAGCAGGTCCGGCCGCTCATCGACGATGATCTGCTTGAGATCGGCAAGGCCGATGATGCCCTCGACCACGAACATGTCGGCGCGCGGAGCATCGAGCTCGTCGGCGACGAAGCCCTGGAGATCGGGCGGCATGTCGGCATTCACCGACAGCCGGATCACGTTGCCGCGCCGGCGGCGCTTGAGCGCGCTCTCGTAGGAGCGGACGAGGTCCTCGGCCTCGTCGTCGATTTCCACCTCGCTGTCGCGGATGACGCGGAAATAGCCCTGCTCCTGCACCTTGAAGCCGGGGAACAGCCGGTCCAGGAACAGCGAGATCGCGTCCTCCAGGATCAGGAAGCGCACGCCATCGCCGGGCGGCAGGCGGACAAAGCGTTCCACCTGCGCGGGTAGCGGCAGCAGCGCGCGCATAATCGTGCCGTCATCACCGCGCGCCAGACGCAGCGCCATCACCAGCCCGAGGTTGGGAATGAAGGGGAAGGGATGCGCCGGGTCGATCGCCAGCGGCGTCAGCACCGGGAAGATGCGTTCGAGGAACCAGGCCTCCAGCCAGGCGCGGTCGGCGGCGGAAAGATCGGCCGGGGCCACCACCGACACGCCGGCGGCGCGCAGCATGTGGCGCAGTTCGTTCCAGCAGCGCTGCTGATCGGCGATCAGCGTCTGGGCGCGCTGGTGGATCGCAACCAGCTGCTGGGCCGGTGTCAGCCCGTCCTGGCTCGGCGTGCCGACGCCGGCCGCCACCTGCCCGACCAGGCCCGCCACGCGCACCGAGTAGAATTCGTCCAGGTTCGAGGCCGAGATGGAAAGGAAGCGCACCCGTTCCAGCAGCGGGTGGTTCGGGTTGCGCGCCTCCTCGAGCACGCGCTCGTTGAAGGCAAGCCAGGAAAGCTCGCGGTTGAAGAAGCGTTCGGGGCTGGTGGCACCGATGGCCGGCATGGCGGGCGCCGGCGCTGCCTCGGCCGGTGGCTTGCGCGCACTCGCGGCGCCTTCGGGCGCTGTCACTCGGTTCGATGCGGGCGTGCCGGCGCGGTAGCGCATGGCGGCGGGTTCCTCCTGCATCGCATGCTACAGGAGCTTCGGCTCCCCTGGCGAGACGGTCACGGAATATTCACCGCCCCCGTCCTCCTCGCGCGCCAGGGCCTCGCGCACCAAGGCGGCGCCGATCTGCACCCCGCGCGCCAGCGCGATGCGGTCGAGCCGCGCCACCAATTCCCGTGCAGCGGCCAGAGACCGGTCGATGCGACGCAAGATGTAGTCGATCGTTGGCGGCGCGACCGCAAGCTGTCGATCCGCGAACAGCTTCGTCAGCACCGCGCGCAGCAACGCCTCGTCCGGGGGGCCAAGCGCCACCGCCGTGATGCTGCGCAGCCGCGAGCGCAGATCGGCCAGGCGCGTGCCCCACCGCGCCGGCGCCTCGCGCGCGGTGAGCAGGAGCGAGCCGCCACGCTCGGACACGAGGTTGAGCAGGTGCAGGAGCGCAGGCTCGTCCAGCACGCAATCGGCATCATCAAGCGCGACGTGTCCCGAGGCGGGGATCAGCGCCGGCGCCTCGTCACGGGCGAGATCGGCCGGACAGAGCGCGCGGGCGCTGCTGCGGGCGCACCAGATCGCCAGGAGGTGGGTCTTGCCAGACCCATCGGGTCCCCACAGCGCCAGCCTCCGGGCGGGCCAAGCGGGCCAGCGCTCGATCATGGCGAGGGCCGCTTCATTGGCCGCGCCGCGGCAGAAATCCGCCGCCGCGAGCGAGGGGGCGTGGGCGAAACCGAAAGCGAGCTGGCGCGCGGCGGTCATGGCCGGATACTGGCCGCTCCGCCTAGGACGCGGCGGCGCCGCGCCTCTGCTCGGCCGCCTCGGCGCTGGCGGGCGAAGCCGCTGCGGGCGCGGTCGCGGGTGGCGGCGAAGGCGTCTCGGCGGCGGGCGCCGGTTCCGGGTGTGGCGGTTCGAGGTAGAAGGGGCTCGCCATGTAGCGGCGCAACCAGAAGCGCGTCAGGACGCCGATCGCCGCCGACACCGGCACGGCCAGCAGAACACCAAGGAAGCCGAACACGGTGCCGCCGGCCAGGAGCGCGAACATCACCCACACCGCGTGCAGCTCGACCCGGCTGCCGACCAGCTTCGGCGCCAGCACATAGCCTTCCAGGATCTGCCCGGCCATGAACACCGCGGCGACGATCGCCACATCCTGCCAGGCATCGAACTGGGCGATCGCCAGCCCGATCGAGGCTACCGCCCCGGTCATGGTGCCGACATAGGGGATGAAGGACAGGATGCCGGCAGTGAGACCGACGATCAGGCCGAGCTCCAGCCCGGCGGCGGACAGGCCGATCGCGTAGAACAGGCCAAGCGTGAGCGAGCACAGAGCCTGCCCGCGCAGCCAGGCCGAGAGGATGCGGTCGATCTCGTTGGCGAGCTGCACGACGGTGGGGGCATAGACGCGCGGCACCCAGGATTCCACCTTGGCCATGATCTTCGGCCAGTCGCGCAGCAGGTAGAAGGCGACGATCGGCGTCACCACCACCAGCATCAGCACATGGACGATGGCAACACCGCTGGTCAGGAGCGTGCCCACCGCCTGTGCCACCCAGCCCACCAGCGCATTGGCCTGGTTCGCGGCCATCTGGCGCAGCCGCTGGATCGAGACGTCCGGGCCAAGCCGCTCCTCGATCGCGTCCATCACCCCCATCACATATTCCTGCAGCGCGGCGACATATTCCGGCACGCGCGAGACCAGCAGCACGAGCTGGGCGCGGAACAGCGGGATCAGCAGCAGCACCGCGATGATGCACAGGGCGAAGAAGCCGGTCACCAGCACGATCGCCGAGGCGGTGCGCGGAATGCGCCGCTTCTCCCAGGCGGTGGCGATGGGATCGAGGAAGTAGGCCATGCCGGCGGCGGCGACAAAGGGCATGAGAACGCCGCTGAACATTTGCAGCACATAGTAGACAACCGCCAGCAGCGCCACCCAGAACAGCAGACGCTGCAGCCGCGTGCTGAGCAGCGGCTCGGGCGCCGCGGGCGGCGGCATGGCAGGTCGCGTCATGTTGCAGCCCCTCCGCCGCGCAGCCAGCGCCACGTATAGGCGGCGCCGGACGCCAGCGTGGTTCCGGCGACCAATACCGCGGCGATGCCGATCGCCTGCGCGCCGATCACCCCGTAGCCGGCATCGAGCAGGGCCATCGCCGCCAGCCCGATCTGGCAGGCGGTGTTGACCTTGCTGACATAGAGCGGGTCGATGCGCGGCATCTGCCCCAGCACATAAAGAGTGAGCACGCCGCCGACGATCCAGAGGTCGCGGAAGACGACCAGGATCACCAGCCAGTCGGGCAGGCGGCCGACCGCGCCCAGCGTGACATAGACCGAGACCAGCAATGTCTTGTCGGCGATCGGATCGAGCACGGCGCCAAGCTGGCTGCGCGCGCCGAAGCTCTTCGCGATGAAGCCATCGATCGCGTCGGAAACGCCGGCGGCGACGAACAGCCAGAAGCAGAGCGCGAACTCGCCCTTGAGGATCAGCCAGACGGCCAGCGGCACCGCGCAGAGCCGCGCCAGCGTGATGGCGTTGGGCAGGGTGATCATCGCCGCGTTTCCCGCCGGCTCGCCTGGCGTATCGCGTCCACCGTCCGGGGCCTGCGCCGCCACCGCGTCACTCGGCGCGCTTGAGCGAGAGCCGCCAGGCCCCGCCGCTATTGGCAAGATCGAGCCCGGCCTGGGCGAGCGCCGGCACCAGCGCGGCCGCATCGCCGCTTGCCGACAATTGCAGCCGCGCGCTGGCAGCGGAAACCGAGACGATGTCGGTGTTCTGCACCTGCGGCACGCTGGCGAGGCGGCGGCGGATGTCGATCCAGTCGCGCAGCGAGGAATAGGTCGCCTCGACCTCGATCCGGCTGGCGCTGCCCGCCGCCGCACCGGAGAGCAGGGCGGCGCGCGCCCGCTCGGGGTGGAATTGCACCGTCAGCTCGGCGCTGTAGCGGGTGGCGCCGGTGCGCTCGGCATCGACCGAGAAGCTCTGGATCAGCGTCTCCAGCTCTCGCTGCGCCAGGCGCTTGAGGCGGGCCTGGTCTGGCTGCGGGGCCATCGCATCGACCAGCCGCTCCCAGGCCTGGCGCTTGCCCTGTTCGTGGGCACGTTCGCGTGCCGCGATGGCGGTCGCGGCGGTGGCATCCACAACCACCCCGCGCACGGTGAAGGGATCGTCCTGGGCGCGGGCCGGAGCGCCGGGCCAGGCCAGGCCGATGGCCAGCACCATCGCGGCGCCACCGAGAAGGGCACGCCGCGGCAAGGTGCCGCTTGCACCTCCGCTCGCCCTTGGCAGACAGGGGCATCGCTGGTGTAGTGTCTCGCGCGCCATCGCAGCCTTTGTCCCGTCCTTCGTGCCACCGGATCGGCTTCCGGGGGATCGGGGCGAGGCAGCGTCGGTGCGACCAGTCCCTCCCCCTGCCGGCGGCGCCGGCACATTAGCCGATAGGGTGCAACCATCGCCAGCCTGACCTACAAGCAAGCCGGAGTCGATATCGATGCCGGCGACGCGCTCGTCGAAGCGATCAAGCCGGCGGCGAAAGCGACGCAGCGGCCGGGCTGCATGGGGGGGCTGGGCGGCTTCGGCGCGCTGTTCGACCTGCGCGCGGCCGGCTACCAGGATCCGATCCTGGTCTCGACCACCGACGGCGTCGGCACCAAGCTCAAGATCGCGATCGAGACCGGGCGGCACGACACGATCGGCGTCGATCTTGTCGCCATGTGCGTGAACGACCTGGTCGTGCAGGGGGCCGAGCCGCTCCTGTTCCTCGACTACTACGCCATGGGCATGCTGGAGGTGGAGACGGGCCGGCGCATCATCGCCGGCATCGCCGCCGGATGCCGCGAGGCGGGCGCGGCGCTGGTGGGCGGGGAAACCGCCGAGATGCCCGGCATGTATCACGGCAACGACTACGATCTCGCCGGCTTCGCGGTCGGTGCGGCCGAGCGCGGCACGCTCCTGCCGCGCGGCGATACCGGGCCGGGCGACGTGGTGCTGGGGCTGGCTTCCTCGGGCGTGCATTCCAACGGCTATTCGCTGGTCCGCCGCATCGTCGCCGCCGGCAATGCCGGCTGGGCCGACCCGGCCCCGTTCGAGGCGGGCGGCGTGACCCTGGCCGAGGCGCTGCTGCGCCCGACCCGCATCTATGTGAAGCCGCTGCTGGCGCTGCATCGCGCCGGGCTGGTCAAGGCGGCGGCGCACATCACCGGCGGCGGGCTGCCCGGCAACCTGCCGCGCGTCCTGCCCGAGGGCGTGGCGGCGGCGCTCGACGTTTCCGCCTGGCCGGTGCCGCCGGTGTTCCGCTGGCTGGCCAAGACCGGTGACGTGGCACCCGAGGAGATGCTGCGCGTTTTCAACTGCGGCATCGGCATGGCGCTG
The DNA here is from genome assembly GCA_020850755.1 of Alphaproteobacteria bacterium. GTDB lineage: Bacteria > Pseudomonadota > Alphaproteobacteria > Acetobacterales > Acetobacteraceae > JADZEB01. Next base: position 57,169 of record JADZEB010000018.1, read on the forward strand.
ATCGTCGCTGCCGACCATGTCGCGGCGGCGACCGCGCAACTCGAAGCCGCGGGCGAGCGCGTGTTCCGGCTCGGCAGCCTAGTCGCGCAGGCGGGCGAGGCTGCGGTGCGCTTCGCCCCGATCCCCGCCGGCTGGCCGCGCTGATGGGCGCATCCGCGAACGGGAACGGCGCAGGCAGGCGCCGCGTTGCCATCCTTGTCTCGGGGCGCGGCAGCAACATGGCGAGCCTGATCGAGGCGGCGCGCAATCCCGATTATCCGGCCGAGATCGCGCTCGTGCTCAGCAACCGGCCGGGTGCCCTGGGGCTGGCGCGGGCCGAGGCCGCCGGCATCGCCACCCGCAGCGTCGACCACCGCGCCTATGGCGGGCGCGAGCCGTTCGAGGCGGCGCTGCACCAGGCGCTGCTTGATGCGCGCATCGACATCGTCTGCCTGGCCGGCTTCATGCGCCTGCTCACCGCCGGCTTCGTCGCGCGCTGGCACGACCGCATGCTGAACATCCACCCCTCGATCCTGCCGGCCTTCAAGGGGCTCGACACCCACCGCCGCGCGCTGGAAGCCGGCGTGCGCATCCATGGCTGCACCGTCCATCTGGTGCGCGCCGAGATGGATGGCGGGCCGATCGTGGCGCAGGCCGCCGTGCCGGTGCTGCCCGACGACACCGAGGACAGCCTTGCCGCGCGCGTGCTGGCCGAGGAGCACCGCATCTACCCGCTGGCGCTGGGCTTGCTGGCCGGCGGGCGGATTGCGGTGGAAGGGGAGAGGGTGCGGATCGCCGGCCATGTGCCGCCAGCCGGCCCCGCCCTGGTCAACCCGGCCGGCTGAGCCGGCTCCCCCCCCCCCGGCAACGGCGCTGCGGGGGCTTGGCGAAGCCGCCCCGGCTGCGATAGAGATGGCGGCGAACGCCCCGGCCGGTGGGCCGGGGCCACAGTCACGCAAGGACGAGGCGATCCCGATGGCGCAGCATGGTCACGGCGCGGCTACCGCAACGGCGGGACGCGCGGTCAGTCCCGCGAAGGTCTCCGAGGCCGATTTCGTGCGCAACCGCGAGCGCGGCTGGGAAGGCTTCGTCACCTTCACCAAGATCTCGATCGTCAGCCTTGTCCTGCTGCTGGTGCTGATGGCGGTGTTCCTGGTCTAGGGCATGTTCCGTTCGGCTTCGATCAGCCGAACGGAAGTCGTGCCCGAGAAACTTAAGGTTTGCGAGCAGATCGGACGCTGCTCTAGCCGCTGCCGGGCCGCGCGCGACGCGGCCCCCTGCCGACGCGGCCCCCTGCCCACCAGGTCACGAGAAAAGGCGCGGCCCGCCCGGCGGCCCGCGCCTTCTGTTTGGTCCGGACAGCGTTCGCCCGTGCGGGACGGGCGCCGCGTCGCCTCAGCCGACGATCTCGATGCCGGCGAACATGAACGCGATCTCCTTGGCCGCGTTCTCCGGGCTGTCCGAGCCGTGCGCGGCGTTGGCCTCGATGCTCTCGCCGAAATCGGCGCGGATCGTGCCCTTCTTGGCCTTGGCCGGGTCGGTGGCGCCCATGATCTCGCGATTGTGGGCGACCGCGTTCGGGCCTTCCAGCACCTGCACCACCACCGGCCCCGAGGTCATGTAGGCGACGAGGTCGTTGTAGAATGGCCGCTCCTTGTGGACGGCGTAGAAGGCCTCGGCCTGCGCCTTGGTCAGATGGATGCGCTTCTGCGCGACGATGCGCAGGCCCGCCTCCTCGAACCGGGCGTTGATGCGGCCGGTGAGGTTGCGGCGGGTTGCATCGGGCTTGATAATCGACAGCGTGCGCTCGACGGCCATGATGCGGCCCTTTCCTTCAAGGATCATGCGAATAGGGGGCGGGTGGCGCGGGGGCGCCGGCCCGCATCCGGGGCGGCGGGGTTATAGACGCAGCGGGCGGCGCTGACAAACCCCTTTGGGCTGGCCTTTGGCCCCCATTCGCGCCCGCGAGCCGACATTCCCGCGTCGCCGTACAAGGCGTGGCAAGGCGGCGGTGGGATCTCACCTTGCTCCGGGCCTTGCTCCGGGTAGGTCGTTGCTTTCGAGTTTCCGGCGCATCTGCATGATGACGCGGTGGAATGTCTGGACGTCCTTGATCGAGAGTCCCTCGGAGAGCCAACTGATCCAGGGGGCCTGCAGCCGCATCGCGGCGTCAAAGGCTTGTCTGCCTTTCTCCGTCAGCAGGACAAGCTGCGCGCGTCGATGATGCGGATTGGCCTCGAACGCGACCAGCCCGTCGGCATGCAGGTCGTTGATGATCCGCTGCACATTCTGCCGGTTGGCGCCCAGGTCGCGGGCAAGCCACGCCACCGGCTGCGCCCGTTCGGACGCGACGATCGCGCCAAGGATCTGCCAGCGCGCGCTGGTCAGCCCGAGCCCCGCCACCAGCCGGTCGCCGGCGGTCAGCAGCAGGCTGTTGAGCCTGAACAGGTCGAGGACGGCGCCGGACAAGGCTTCGCCGGCTGCGGTGCGCTTGGTCTTGTCCATATGTCACCATAAAACGTATTTGACATGATAATGTCAAGCGTGCTACGCGTTTACGGTGTCAATATGACACCATAGTGACAACAGGCAAGGGGGAAAGGCCATGTCCCTGCTGCGCCCTCTCGACCCGGGCTTCCCGATCGAGCGTCAACTCGGCATCGACGCCGCCCCGGTCGTGCTGGTCAACCGGTTCACGCTCGACAAGGCGGACGCGCAGCGCTTCCTCGACATCTGGCGCGATGATGCCGCCTTCATGCAGCACCGGCCGGGCTTCATATCGACCCAGCTTCATCGCGCCATCGGCAGCAGTCCGACCTACCTCAACCACGCGCTCCGGGAATCGACAGCACAGTTCCGGGCGGCCTTCGGCGATCCCGGGTTCCAGTCCAGGCTCGCCGCCTATCCGGTGTCCGCGGTGGCCTCCCCGCACTTGCTCCGGAAGGTCGCGGCTCCGGGCGTCTGCGTCGCGTAGAGCCTGCAGGAAAGGGCCGCATGCCATGCCCAGGATCATCCATCCCGTCGCCGGCGCGATCGCGATCTCGACGATAGCCACCTTCTGGCTCTCGACCGCGCTGGTGGAGCTGTTCGGTTCCCCGAGCGCCGTCGCCGCGGTAAAGACCGCGATCCCGTGGGGCTTCCTGCTGCTCATCCCGGCGCTCGCGGCGGCAGGCGGCTCGGGCTTCGCCCTGTCGGCGGGGCGGCGCGGCGGGCTGGTCGGGGCCAAGCTCAGGCGCATGCCGCTGATCGCCGCCAACGGCATCCTGGTGCTCATACCATCGGCGCTTTTCCTTGCCTCCAAGGCGCGGCTGGCGGAGTTCGACACGAGCTTCTACGCGGCACAGGCGATCGAGCTCGTCGCCGGCGCGGCGAACATCACGCTCCTGAGCCTGAACATGCGCGACGGCTTCAGGATGAAAGGCCGTTTCCGCCGCCGCCCCGGCTGATTTCCCGGCCCGGCGGCCAAGACGCCCGATCCCGAGGCATTACGGCGCACCGGGCGGGCCGGGATTGTCGGCACCCGCAGCCCGGTTGCCGTGAATGGCGCGCCTGCAGCGATGCTGGCGCGCGCCGCGCCGGCGTGATAGGCGAGCGCCCATGCTCACCTTGAACGACATCGTCCTCAGGCTCGGGGGGCGGCCTGTGCTGGACGGCGCCTCGCTGTCGCTCTCGGCCGGCCAGAAGATCGGGCTGGTCGGGCGCAATGGCGCCGGCAAGTCCACCCTGTTGCGCGTGGTGGCGGGCGACATCGGCGCCGATGGCGGGACCGTGCAGCTTGCCGCGCGTGCAAGGCTCGGCCGTGTCGCGCAGCAGGCGCCCTCGGGCGAGGCGACGCTGACGGATATCGTGCTCGCGGCCGATGCCGAGCGGCTTGCACTCCTGGCCGAGGCCGAGAGCTGCGCCGACGGGCTGCGCCTGGCCGAGATCCATGAGCGGCTGGCCGCGATCGGCGCGGCCGGCGCGCCGGCGCGCGCGGCGGCGATCCTGGACGGGCTCGGCTTCGATGCGACTGCACAGGCTCGGTCCGTCTCCGCCTTCTCGGGCGGCTGGCGCATGCGCGTGGCGCTGGCCGCCGCCCTGTTCGCCGAGCCGGACCTGCTGCTGCTCGACGAGCCCACCAACCATCTCGACCTGGAGGCGAGCCTGTGGCTCGAAGGCTGGCTCAAGGGCTTCCGTGGCGGGCTCCTGCTGGTGAGCCACGATCGCGACCTGCTCAACCGCGCCGTGACGCACATCGCGCACCTCGACAAGGGCGCGATCACGCTCTATCCCGGCGGCTACGACAATTTCGTGCGCGTGCGCGCCGAGCGCGCCGCCCAACAGCAGAAGGCGGCCGAGCGGCAGGTGGCGGAACGCGCGCGCCTGATGGCCTTCGTCGATCGCTTCCGCGCCAAGGCCACCAAGGCGCGCCAGGCGCAGAGCCGGCTCAAGGCGATCGAGCGCATGCCGCCGATCGACCCTGTCGCCGCCGATGCCAGCACGCGCTTCGACCTGCCGCCCCCGGCCGAGCTTGCGCCCCCGATCATCACCACCGACCGCGCCGCCGCCGGCTATGACGGGCGCACCGTGCTGCGCGGGCTCGATCTGCGCATCGACCTCGAGGATCGCATCGCGCTGCTCGGTCCCAACGGCAACGGCAAGTCCACGCTTGCCCGCCTGCTCGCCGGCACGCTGCCCCCGCTCGCCGGCGAGGTGCGGCGCAGCCCGCGGCTGACCGTCGGCTATTTCGCGCAGGACCAGCACGAGCAGCTCGACCTCGCCGCGACGCCGCTCCTGCACATGAGCCGTGCCCTGCCGAAGGCAACCGAGACGCAGTGCCGCTCCCACCTTGCCCGCTTCGGCCTCGATGCCGACCGGGCCGAGACACGCGTCGGCGATCTCTCGGGCGGGGAGAAGGCGCGGCTGGTGTTCGCGCTCATCACGCGCGAGGCGCCGCAGCTCCTGATCCTCGACGAGCCCACCAACCATCTCGACATCGATGCGCGCGAGGCGCTGGTGCGCGCGCTGGCCGACTGGCCGGGCGCGGTGGTGCTGGTCAGCCACGATCCGGCGCTGGTCGAACTGATCGCCGACCGGCTGTGGCTGGTCGAGGGCGGCACGGTGCAGCCCTTCGAGGGCGACATGGAGGATTACCGCAGCCGCATCGCCGCCGCGCGCCGCGAGGACGGCCCCCGCCGCACCGAGCCGCGCGAGCGCGCCGAGGAGGGCCGCGCCTCGCGCCAGGAGGAGAGGCGCAACCGCGCCGAACTGCGCGCCGCGACCGCGCCCTTGCGGCGCCGGCTCAAGGCGGTCGAGGACAGGATGACCAGGCTTGCGGCCGAGGCGGCCACGGTCGAGAAAAGCCTCGCCGATCCGGCGCTTTATGCCAATGGCGGGCGGGCGGCGGAGGTGACCAGGCTCACCGCCCGGCGCGCCCAGCTTGCGCGCGAGACCGAGGCGGCCGAGGAGGAATGGCTCGCCCTTTCGGCCGAGATCGAGGCGGCCGAGCAGGCGGCCTGAGCGCGCCGCCGAGCCCGCCGCGTCCCTGGCCCTTGACCGGGCGCCGCGCCCGCTTCCAAATGCGGCGCCGAACGGGGCCGCCGCCGGGGCGCGCCCGAGCCTGGGGACCGACCGCCATGACCAAGACCGCGCACGCCTTGCCGCGCCGCCATGCCCTGCTTGCCGGTGCCGGCGCGCTTTCCGCCCTTGCGCTGGCGGGCCGCGCGGCGCGCGCGCAGGGCGCCGCCTTTCCCGAAGCCGGCAAGACCATCCGCATCGTCTCGGCCTATCCCGCCGGCGGCACCACCGACATCCTGGCGCGCACCATCGCCGCGCGCATGCAGGAGAACTGGGGCAACCCGGTGGTGGTGGAGAACCGCTCGGGCGGCAACGGCGTCGTCGGCACCGATTTCGTCGCCCGCGCGGCACCCGATGGCTACACGCTGGCGCTCGGCAACAACCAGACCCACGCCACCAACGAGGTGCTGATCCCTAACATCCCGCACAAGGCGGCCGAGAATTTCGCCCCGATCACGCTCGCTGCGCGCGCGAGCCACGCGCTGGTGGTGCCGGCCAGTTCCCCGGCGCGCACGATCGCCGAGCTGATCGCGATGGGCAAGGGCGGGCGCAGCCTGTCCTTCGCCTCCTCCTCGATCGGCTCGGCCTCGCACATCCTGAGCGAGAGCTTCCGCCGCCGCAACGGCATGGACGCGGTGCATGTGCCCTATCGCGGCGCGGCGCCGGCGACGACGGATCTTGTCGCCGGCCAGGTGCAGTTCATGATGGCCACCGCCGCCTCCGTCGTGCCGCTGATCCGCGACGGCAAGCTGCGCGCGCTTGGCATCGGCGGCGCACGCCGGCGCGCCGACCTGCCCGACGTGCCGACGCTGCGCGAACTCGGCCACGAATATGTCGCCGCCGATGCCTGGTTCGGCCTGTGGGCGCCGGCCGGCACGCCGCGCCCGATCCTCGAACGCCTCAATGCCGAGATCCGCCGCATCCTCTCGGTCCCCGAGGTGGTGCAGCGGCTGGAGCAGGTGGGCTTCGAGGTGGAGACCATGTCGGTGGACGAGTTCACCGCCTTCTCGCGCGGCGAGATTGCCCGCTGGGCGGCGCTGATCCGCGAGGCCGAGATCAAGCTCGACTGAACCACGCCCGTCGCGCAACGGGCGGCGCCCCCACCGTCACGCCTTCTTCTGCCAGCCGCTCTCGGTCTGCTGGAAATAGGCGACGGCGTGCCCGCCATCGCGCGCGGCAACCCAGCGCGTGCGCGCGGCGGCGACCGCCTCCTCGTCATTGCCGTCGAACACGTCGAACACGCGCTCATAGGCGGCAAGGTCCGCCACGCTTGCGCCATCGACCAGGAACAGGAAGCGCGCGCCGTTCGGATTCTCCTCGCGCGCCGTGAGCCAGACCGGCTGGTCGGCGGGGATGCCGCTGCGCGCGGTGCCATGCGGCAGCCAGTCCGGCTCCTGGCAGAGCCACAGCGCCTGGTCGAGTGCCGCGACGCGCTCCTCGCTCGTGCACAGCACCACCGCGCGCGCCCCGGCCGAGAGCGCGCGGCCGAGCAGTAGCGGCAGCGCGCGTTCCAGCGGCGTGCGGCCGAGATGGTAGAAGCCGACCTCAGCCATGACGCCCCCGCCGCCCCGTGGGCCTCGCCGCTTCGCCCTCGAAGCGCAGCGCCGACAGCCGGTCGAGCAGACGCACGCCCCAGCCCGCAGCCCCTTTCGGGCCGAGCGCGTCGGCCCGCTCGCGAGTATCGACGCCGGCAATGTCGAGATGTGCCCAGGGCACTGCGCCCGCGAACTGGCGCAGGAAGATCGCGGCGTGGCAGGCATCGGGCTGCATGCGGCCGGGATGGCAGTTGCGCAAGTCCGCGATCGGCGAGCGCACGCCCTCAAGATAGGCATCCGAAAGCGGCATCGGCCAGACCGGCTCGCCCACCGCCTCGCCCGCGGCGGCGATGGCGGCGGCCAGCGCCGCGTCGCTGGCGAACAGGCCGGCCCGCTCATGGCCGAGCGCGACCACGATCGAGCCGGTGAGCGTGGCGAGATCGACCATCGCGGCCGGGCGGAAGCGCGTCGCGGCATAGTGCAGGCAGTCGGCCAGCACGAGGCGGCCCTCGGCGTCGGTGTCGATCACCTCGACCGTCTTTCCGGACAGGCTGCGCACGACATCGGACGGGCGCAGCGCGCGCTCCGAGATCGCGTTCTCGACCAGGCCGAGCACGGCCACCGCATCGACCGGCGCACGGCGGCGGGCAAGCGCCAGCATCGCCCCGGCGGCGGCGGCGGCGCCGGCCATGTCGGCGCGCATCTCCCACATGCGATCGGCGGGCTTGATCGAGATGCCGCCCGTGTCGAAGCAGACGCCCTTGCCGACGAAAGCGAGCGGGCCGGGCCGCTCGGCCGCGCGGCGGGCGCGCCTGCCCTGGCCGCGCCAGCGCAGCACGGCCAGGAGCGGGCGGTTGGGGCTGCCCTGGCCGACACCGAGGAGCGCACCGAAACCGAGCTTGCGCAGCCTGGGCTCGGGCAGGATCTCGACCTCGACGCCATCGCGGCGCAGCGCGCGCAGCTGGTCGGCGAACTGCGCGGGGGTCAGGCGGTTGGCGGGCTCGGTGATGAGGTCGCGCGCGAACAGCGTGCCGGCGACGGCAGCTTCCGCCGCGGCCCAGGCATGCGCGGCGGCGCGGCGATCGGGCACGAGCAGATCGAGCCGGGCAAGGCGCGGTGCCGCCGCGTCCTTGCCCGGCACGGGGCGGGTGCGGTAGCGCTCGAACCGCCAGGCGCGCAAGGAGGCGCCCGCGGCCAGCGCGACGGCGAAGACTGCGGCATCGAGTGCCGCGCCAGGCGGCGGCTCGGCGATCAGCGCGGCCGCTTCCGCCTGTCCGTCGAGCGCGGCGGCGAGTGTTCCGCCGGCGCGCTCGGCCGCCAGCCGGTCAAGCTTGCCCGCCGGTCCCGCGCCCACCAGCACCAGCCGCGTGAGGCCGAGGCCCGGCGGGGCAAGCAGCGCGCAGACCTGTCCGGCCTTGGCGGCGAAGCGCGCGGCGGCGATCGAGCGCGCCACCGCGCCATCGCTCTCGGCGTTCAGCGCCGCGAGCAGCGGCGGGCCGCTCTCGGCCCCCGCTGCGCCCTCGGCCAGCACCAGGACGAGCGTGCCCGTGCGCGGCCGCGCCAGCGGGGCGAAGCGGATCTTCATCGGTCGCGGTGTCCCGCCTGCCTGCCGCCCGCGCGCCCGGCTAGCGGCTCTCGTAATGCTCGGCGACCAGCCGATCCAGCAGCCGCACGCCGAAGGCGGTGGCGCCCTTGGGCACGGCCGGCTTGTCCTTGCCCTGCCAGGCCACACCGGCGATGTCGAGATGCGCCCACGGCACCTTGTTGACGAAGCGCTGCAGGAATTGCGCGGCGGTGATGCTCCCGCCCGGCCGTCCGCCGATGTTCTTCATGTCGGCGATGTCGGACTTGAGCTGCTTGTCATAGGCATCGCCGAGCGGCATGCGCCAGCATTCCTCGCCCGTCGCCTTGCCGGCGGCGATGATCTGCGCGGCGAGCGTATCGTCGCTGGCAAAGAGGCCGGCATTCTCGTGCCCGAGGCTGATGATGATCGCGCCCGTGAGCGTTGCGAGATCGACCATGAAGCGCGGCTTGAACCGCTCCTGGCAGTACCAGAGGCAGTCGGCCAGCACGAGCCGGCCCTCGGCGTCGGTGTTGAGCACCTCGATGGTCTGGCCGGAATAGCTCTTCACCACATCGCCCGGGCGCTGCGCCGTGCCCGAGGGCATGTTCTCCACCAGCCCGACGATGCCCACCGCATCGACCTTCGCCTTGCGGCCGGCGAGCGCGGCCATGAGCCCCACCACGGCGCCGGCACCGGCCATGTCCCACTTCATGTCCTCCATGCCGGCTGCGGGCTTGATCGAGATGCCGCCCGTATCGAAGGTCACGCCCTTGCCGACGAAGGCCACCGGCGCCGCGCCACCCTTGCCCTTGCCGCGCCCGCGCCGCGGGGCGCCGTTCCAGCGCATCACCACGACGCGCGCCTCGTTGGCGCTGCCCTGCGCCACGGCGAGCAGCGTGTTGAAGCCGAGCCGGCGCAACTCGCGCGGGCCCATCACCTCCACCTTCACGCCGAGCTTGCCAAGCGCGCGGCAGCGCTCGGCCATCACGGCGGGATTGAGCACGTTGGGCGGCTCGGAGACCAGGTCGCGCGTGATGAACACGCCATCGGCGATGCGGCCGAGCGGGGCGTAGGCGGCCTTGGCGCGGGCGGGGTCGGGGCCGAGCAGGGTCGCGGCCTTGAGCGCCGGCTTGTCCTCGGGCTTCTCGGTGGTGCGGTAGCGGTCGAAGCGGTAGCTGCGTAGCCGCGCGCCGAGCGCGAGCCGGGCGGCGAAGGCGGCCGCGTCGATGCCCTTGGGTGCGCCCTGCGGCAGGTCGGCGGCGATCGCGCCGGCCAGATCGGCGCCGGCCAGGAGTGCCGCCATGGCGGTGCCGCCCGCCGCCTCGATCCCGTCCTCGGTCAGCTCCGCGGCCTTGCCGAGCCCGACCGCGATCACGCGCGAAAGCCCCGCGCCGGGCGCGAGCAGGGTCGCGGTCTGGCCCTTCTTGCCGGCGAAGCGCGCCGCCTTCAGCGCCGCCTTGAGCCGGCCGGAGAGGGCGCGGTCCACCTGGGCGGCAAGCCCGGCCGGCGCGGTCCCCTCGGCCATCGGCAGCACGAGCGCGCCATCCTTGGGCAGGGCAGGGGCGGCGAAGCGGATCTCGGTCATCGGGGCATCCTTGCTGTGGGCATGGGTGGGGTGGCGCAACGCGCGCCGCGCCGGCGCGGCGCGGCGCGGAGCATCGGCGCGGCACTGTAGCAAGGCAGGGGCGAAAGGAAAGCACGCCGCTGGCCAAGGCGCGCGCGCGGCGCTATCACCTGCCCATGAGCCGTCCGCCGCTGCCGCCCGCCATGCCTGCCTTGCCCGATCCGGCCGTGCCAGGTGCCGCGCTGCTGGATGCGCTGGCGGGGGCCGCGCGCGAAGCGGGCGAGGCGATCCTGGCCGTGCGCGCGCGCGGCTTCACCGTCACCGGCAAGCAAGACGACACGCCGGTGACCGAGGCCGACCACGCCGCCGAGGCGATCCTGCTCGCGGCCCTTGCCCGGCTCGATCCGGCCACCATCGTCGTCGCCGAGGAGGAGGTGGCGGCCGGCCGCATCCCGCCGCGCGCCGATCGCTTCTGGCTGGTCGATCCGCTCGACGGCACGCGCGAATTCGCCAGGGGGCGGCGCGAGTTCACGGTCAATATCGGCCTGGTCGAGCGCGGGCGCTGCGTGCTCGGCATCTGCCATGTGCCGGCCTATGGCGAGATGTTCGCCGCCCTCAACCCCGCCGCCGGGCCGCGCATCGCCTGGAAGGAGGATGAAGCCGGCCGCCACCCGATCGCGGCGCGGCGCTGCCCGCCCGAAGGGCCGACCGCCTTCGCCTCCAGCCATTTCGCGGCCGACCCGCGGCTGGCGCGCTTCCTGCGCGAGCGCGGCGCGCACCGGATCATCAATATCGGCTCGGCGCTGAAATTCTGCCGCGTGGCCGAGGGCGCGGCCGATCTCTATCCCCGCTTCGGCCCGACCATGGAATGGGACACGGCGGCGCCGCAGGCGGTGGTGGAGGCGGCGGGCGGCCATGTCCGGCTGTTCGACGGCGCGCCGCTGACCTATGGCAAGCGCGGTTTCCGCAACCCCGATTTCCTGGTCACCGGCGCCGAATGAGCGGGGGAGCCGAATGAGTAGGGGCGCCGAATGAGCGGGCATGGGACGCGTCTTCTGCCGGCAGCGCCCGAGGGCATCGCAGAGGCCGCCGCCCTGCTGCGCGCGGGCGCGCTGGTCGCCTTCCCGACCGAGACGGTCTATGGCCTCGGCGCCGATGCCGCCAACGACCGCGCGGTGGCGGCGATCTTCGCGGCCAAGGGCCGGCCGCACTTCAACCCGCTGATCGTGCATTTCGCCGGTGCCGATGCCGCTTTCGCCGCCGTGCGCGCCGAGGCCCGCGCCGAGGCGCTGGCCGCGCGCTTCTGGCCCGGCCCCCTCTCGCTCGTGCTGCCGCGGCGGGCCGATTGCCGCGTCTCGCTCCTGGCCGGGGCGGGGCTCGATACGCTCGCGGTGCGGGTGCCGGCCCATCCGGTGGCGCTCGCGCTCCTGCGCGCGGCGGGCTGCCCGCTCGCGGCGCCGTCGGCCAACCGCTCGGGCGAGGTCAGCCCCACCACCGCCGCCCATGTGCTGGAGAGTCTTGGCGGGCGGATCGAGGCGGTGCTCGATGGCGGGGCCTGCACGGTCGGGGTGGAGTCCGCGGTGCTGGATCTGTCCGGGCCGCGCGCGCGGTTGCTGCGGCCGGGCGGCGTCACGCACGAGCAGATCGAGGCGGCGATCGGGCCGGTGGAGATGCCGCCGATGCAGGAGGCGTTCCTGGCCGATCCGGGCGGCGTCGCCGCGACCGCCACGCTGCGCTCGCCGGGGCTTCTGCTCAGCCACTATGCGCCGCGCCTGCCGGTGCGTCTTGGCACCGAGGCGGTGGCGGCGGACGAGGCGCTGTTGGCCTTCGGCCCGCCCCTGGCCGGAGCGGGGGCCTGCTTCCAGCTTTCGGCCACGGGCGACCTGGTCGAGGCGGCGGCCAACCTGTTCGCGGGGCTGCGTGCGCTTGATGCCGAGGGGGCGCGCCTCGGCCTTGTCCGCATCGCCGTGATGGCGGTGCCCGCGCACGGGCTCGGGCTTGCCATCAACGACCGGTTGCGCCGCGCCGCCGCGCCGCGCTGAACCGGCCTCCGCCCCGGCGCCGTCGCTGCGATTGACGGACGGCGGGTCGCGCGCGACTCTGCGCCGCCGCCGCCGCCGCCGCCAACCCAAGGTGCCCGATGCCCGACCGCCCGCTTGAACTGCCGCCGCGCCCGCCCGTGCCGCCAGCCCTGATCGGGCGCATCCGCCAGGTGGTGGGCGATCGCGGCTGCCTGACCGAGCCGCAGGCGATCGCCCCGCACATGAAGGACTGGCGCGGGCTGTTCGTCGGCCGCGCCCCGGTGGTGGTCAAGCCCGCCAGCACCGCCGAATGCGCCGAGGTGGTGCGGCTCTGCGCGGAAGCCCGCGTGCCGATGGTGCCGCAGGGCGGCAACAGCTCGATGGCCGCCGGCGCGACCCCCTTCGAGGATGGCGCCGAGGTGGTGATCAGCACCGCGCGCATGAACCGCATCCGCGCCGTCGATCCCGCCAATATGAGCCTGACGGCCGAGGCGGGCTGCATCGTGAAAGCCGTGCAGGACGCGGCCGAGCAGGCGGGCTGCCTGTTCCCGCTCTCCTTCGGCGGCGATGGCACGGCGGTGGTGGGCGGCGTGCTCTCCACCAATGCCGGGGGCAACAACACGCTGCGCTACGGCAATGCGCGCGACCTCGTGCTCGGGCTCGAGGTGGTGCTGCCCGACGGGCAGGTGTGGGACGGGCTGCGCAGCCTGCGCAAGGACAATACCGGCTACTGCCTGCGCCACCTGTTCATGGGCGCGGAAGGCACGCTCGGCATCATCACCGCCGCCGTGCTCAAGCTGGCGCCCCGCCCACGCGATGTGCAGGTGGCGTTCTGTGCCGTGCCGGACGTGGCCGCCGCGCTCAGGCTGCTCACCCTGTTGCAGGGGCGCGACGGGCCGTCGATCTCGGCCTTCGAGTACATGGCGCGCTTCGGGCTCTCGCTCGTGCTCAAACATGTGCCGGGCACCACCGATCCCTTGGCCGGCCCGCACGAGCATTACGTGCTGATCGAGCTGTCCTCGCCGCGCCCGGACGCGCATCTGAAGGAAAGCCTGGAGGCGGCGCTGGCCGAGGCGGTGGAGCAGGGGCTCGTTGCGGACGCGGTGATCGCCGCCTCCGATGCGCAGCGCGCCGCGCTGTGGAAGCTGCGCGAGGAGATGTCGGACGCGCAGAAGCCCGAGGGCGGCTCGATCAAGAACGACATCTCGGTGCCGGTATCCGCGGTGCCGGCCTTCATGGCCGAGGCGAGTGCCGCCGTGACCGCGGCGCTGCCGGGCATCCGGCCCTGCCCGTTCGGCCATGTCGGGGACGGCAACATCCACTTCAACCTGACCCAGCCCGAGGGCATGGCCCGCGATGCCTACATGGCCGAGTGGGACCGGATGGTGGACCTCGTCAACGCGATCGTGCGCCGCCATGGCGGCAGCTTCTCGGCCGAGCACGGCATCGGCCGGCTCAAGGCGCACACGCTGGCGGAATGGCGCGAGGGTCCCGAGATCGCGCTGATGCGCCGGATCAAGGCGGCGATCGACCCGGCCGGGCTGATGAACCAGGGCAAGGTGCTGCCGCCGGGGTGAGCGCGACGCGCAGGCCGGGCGCGGCCTTGCCCTAGTTTCGCCGTTTTTGCGGGCGGCGCGGTTGGCCCGGCGGGCGGATCTCGCCGCGTTCCGGCACTGGCACCCATCGGGGCGCGCGGCTAGAGTGCCGCGGTCATGCTGGACGGCTTCTCGCGCTATGTGTTCCGCCAATTGCTGCTCGCCCTGGTGTTCGTCACGCTGGGGCTGGCGGCGCTGATCTGGCTGACGCAGTCGCTCCGCTACCTGGAGCTGATCGTCAATCGTGGCCTGTCGCTTGCCGTTTTCTTTCAGCTCACGCTGATGATGCTGCCGAACTTCATCGCCGTGATCTTGCCGGTCACCTTGTTCATCGTTGTCCTGTTCACCTACAACCGGCTGAGTTCGGACCGTGAGCTGGTGGCGATGCGCGCGACCGGCGTCGGGCCCTGGGGCCTTGGCCGGCCGGCGCTGGCGCTGGCCCTGGCCGCGACCCTGCTCGGCTACGCGCTCAACCTCTGGCTCGTGCCGGACAGCTACCGCGCCTTCCGCCAGTACCAGTTCGAGATCCGCAACCAGGTTGCCGCCGTGCTGTTGCAGGAAGGCGTGTTCAACCCGGTGGGCGATGCGATCACGGTCTATGTCCGCCGCCGCGAGCGCGACGGCGCCTTGCAGGGACTGCTGATCCACGATGCCCGCGACCGCGCCAATCCGATCACCATCATGGCCGAGCGCGGCCAGCTGCTGATGGGGGCGGGCAGCCCGCGCGTCGTGCTGTTCAACGGCTCGCGCCAGGAGGTGGACCGCGCCACCGGGCGGCTGCGCCTGCTCACCTTCGAGGAGAACCTGATCGACCTTGCCCAGACCCGCGCGGTCGAGGAGGTGCGCTACCGCGACGCGCGCGAACGCGGCGTGCTGGAGCTGCTCAGCCCGCCAGCCGGGGAGAACATCTCGCCGCGCGATCGTGCCCGCTTCTATGCCGAGGCGCATCAGCGCCTGGCGCAGCCGCTCGGCTGCATCGTTCTCGCGCTGATTGCGCTCGCGGCCCTGCTGCGCGGGGATTTCAGCCGGCACGGGCAGCTCAAACGCATCCTGGGCGCGATCGGTATCGTCGTGCTGCTGCAATCGGCGGGGCTCGGCGCGGGCAGCCTGGTGGCGCGCGACCCGGGGCTCGCGCCGCTGATCTGGCTGCATGCGATCCTGCCCGGTCTTGCGGCCGCCTGGTATCTCGGTGCGGCGCCGCGACGGCGCACCCCGCCAGCCGATCCCGCCAGCCCCGCCGCGTCCGCCGCCCCGGCGCTCGCACCGGCGAGCGGCTAGGCACGCCGCATCGCCATGCGCATCGCCGCCATCCTTTCCGCCTATGTCGGCCGGCAGTTCCTGATCTCGGTCCTGTCAGTGCTTGCGATGCTGCTCGGCATTGTCGTGCTGTTCGACCTGATCGAGTTCCTGCGCCGCGCCATCAACCGCCCCGATCTCGGCTTCTGGTTCCTGGTGCAGCTCGCGGTGCTGCGCGTGCCCTTCATGGCGCTGCAATTGCTGCCCTTCGCCGTGCTGTTCGGCGGCATCCTGGCCTTCTGGCGCCTGACGCGATCCTCGGAACTGGTGGTGGCGCGCGCCGCCGGCGTGTCGGCCTGGCAGTTCCTGGCCGCGCCGGTGGCGCTCGGCGCCGTGCTCGGCCTTGTCGCGATCATGCTGGTGAACCCGATCGCCTCGGCGATGTTCGGGCGCGCCGAGCGGCTGGACAGCGAATATCTCCGCTCGGGCGGCAGCGCTCTCGCGCTCACTTCGGGCGGGCTCTGGCTGCGCCAGGCCGATCGCGCCGCGGGCGAGGGGGCGGTGGCGATCGTCCATGCCGGGCGCGTGGCGCGGCGCGAGAACGGGCTCGATCTCGAAGCCGTCTCGATCTTCCGCATCGCGGCCGGCGACCGCTTCACCGCGCGCCTGGAAGCAGAGAGCGGCCGGCTGGAGCAGGGGCGCTGGGCGCTGCGTGACGTGTGGGAGCTGCCGCTTGAGGGCGGGCGGACCCACCATCCGGAGCTGGCACTGCCGACCGACCTCACGCTCGCGCGCGTGCAGGACAGCTTCGCCCCGCCCGACACGCTTTCCTTCTGGACGCTGCCCGGCTTCATCGAGGTGCTGGAGCAGTCCGGCTTCTCGGCGCTACGCCACAAGCTGCATTTCCAGTCCCTCCTGGCACTGCCGCTCCTTCTTTGCGTGATGGTGCTGCTGGCGGCCGGCTTCTCGATGCGGCCATCGCGGCGCGGCGGCGTGATGCTGATGATCGGCGGCGGCATCGTCTCGGGCTTCGCGCTCTATGTGCTGACCCGCGTCGTGGTCGAGTTCGGCCAGTCGGGCGCGATCCCGGTGGCACTGGCGGCATGGGCTCCGGCGGGCATGGGGCTGATGCTGGCGGTGGCGCTCCTTCTCCACCTGGAGGATGGCTAGGGATGCGCCGCGCCGGTGCTGCCGCCGCGGGCGCTTTGGCGCTGGCCGCGCTCGCGCTGCTTCTCGGCGCCGCGGAGGCCCCGGCGCAGGAGCGGCGCGGGCGCGCCACGGCCGCCTCGTCCAACGACCTTGCTGCGCGCGCCGCCAGTCGCGGCGAGCCGATCACCTTCCAGGCCGACCAGGTTGCCTACGACCGCGAGCGCGACTGGGTGGTGGCGCGCGGTTCCGTCGAGGCCTGGCAGGGCGAACGCGTGCTGCGCGCGCAGGAGATCCGCTTCGACCGGAGCACCAATCGCGTCTATGCGCGCGGCGATGTCGTGCTGATGGAGCCGGATGGCAATGTCGGCTTCGCCAACGAGGTGGAGCTGACCGGCGATTTCCGCGAGGGCGTGCTGCGCGACCTGCGCGCGCTCCTGCCCGAGAATGGCCGCCTCGCGGCCAATGGTGCCCGCCGCAGCGGCGGCAACGTCACCGAGCTTTCCCGCGCCGTCTATTCCACCTGCAACCTCTGCCCCGAGAACCCGGAACGTCCGCCGCTGTGGCAGCTGCGCGCCGAGCGCGCGCAGCGCGACGAAGGGCGGGGCCAGATCTCCTACTATGATGCGATGCTGGAGATGTGGGGCATC
The DNA here is from genome assembly GCA_020850755.1 of Alphaproteobacteria bacterium. Lineage (GTDB taxonomy): Bacteria > Pseudomonadota > Alphaproteobacteria > Acetobacterales > Acetobacteraceae > JADZEB01. Next base: position 74,015 of record JADZEB010000018.1, read on the forward strand.
CCGGTCACCTACCTGCCCTATTTCGAACATGCCGATCCGAGCGTCGGGAGACGCTCGGGCTTCCTGCCGCCATCCTTCGGCCACAGCACCTATCTCGGCGGCTTCCTCGAGGTGCCCTACTACTGGACGCTCGGCGATTCGGCCGACATCACGATCTCGCCCATGTTCACGACGCGGCAGAATGCGATGCTGCAGGGCGAGTACCGCCGCCGCTTCGCCAACGGCGTGCTGAACCTCCAGGCCTCGGGCACGGTCGACCAGGAAAGCCGCTTCCGCGGCCATATCTTTACCACCGGACGCTTCGACCTGGACGAGACATGGCGGTGGGGGTTCCAGTTCCAGCGCGTCTCCGACGTGACCTATCTGCGCCGCTACCGCTTCAACCAGCCGCGCCTGCTCACCTCCACCCTGTTCGCCGAGGGCTTCGGCGAGAACAGCTACACCTATGCCGACACCTTGGCCTATCAGGGCCTGCGCGCGCAGGATGATGACCGTCGCCTGCCGATCGTGGCGCCGCGCTTCTTCCACGAGCGTGTGTTCCAGCCGGGTGGCATCGGCGGACGGCTGACCGCCGACATATCCTCCTTCTCCGTGTTCCGGCCGCAGGGCACCGACACGCAACGCGTCGCCTCGCGGCTGAACTGGCAGCGGCCCTTCCAGGGCGATGCCGGCGACCTGTGGCGGCTTCAGGTCAATCTCGATGTCGCCGGGTACTATGCTTCGGACATCGCCGATCCCACCAACCCCATGCGCACGCGCGACGGCTTCGTCGGTCGCGCCCTGCCCACCGTCGCGCTCGACTGGCGGATGCCGTTCGTACGCCACGATTCCTGGTCGAGCCAGGTGATCGAGCCGATGGTCATGTTCGCCGCCGCACCCAATGTCGGCAATGACTGGCGCCTGCCGAACGAGGACAGCCTCGATTTCGAGTTCGGCGACACGAACCTGTTCTCGCTCAATCGCTTCACCGGCCGCGACCGGCTGGAAGGGGGCGTGCGACTGAACTACGGGGTGCGCGGCGCCCTTTACACCCATTCCGGGGCGGGGGCGGAGCTGCTGCTGGGGCAGAGCTGGCGGATCAACCGCGACGATACCTTCTTCGTCGGCTCCGGCCTTGCCACGCGCCAGTCCGACTGGGTCGGCCGGCTGGTCGTGACGCCGATGGAGAATCTCGACTTCTATTACCGTTGGCGACTCGACTCGCAGAATTTCAGCCAACGCCTGACCGATACCGGCATGAGCATCGGTCCCAACTGGCTGCGGCTCGATCTCGGCTACACCTTCATCGACCGCGCCGCGCTGGTGGTGCCCTCCACCCGCGACCGCGAAGAGATCTATGGCGGCTTCCAGGCCAGGCTCGGCGAGTTCTGGTCGGTGCGCGCCTCGGCCCGTCGCGACCTGGCCACCCAGCAGATGGTGCGTTCGCAGGCCGCGATCGTCTACGAGGACGAGTGCTTCATCTTCGGCCTGAGCTACCAGCGCGTCTTCACCCAGGCGCTGCAAACCGACCTCAACCAGCAGCAGCGTGACGGCGTGACCGTGCTGCTGCGGCTGGTGTTCAAGACCGTGGGCGAGTTCCAGACCAGTGCCTTCTAGCCGCCGCTTCCGCCTCCGGCCGCCGGCACGGCGCGGAACCGCCCTCGCCGGCCTTGCTTCGCCTGCCCCGGGGGCCTATTGGTGTTGCCCATGATGCCGATCCGCGCCGCCAAGCGCCTCGCCGCGACCGCCGCCCTGGCCCTTGCCCTGGCCGGCGGGCTTCCCCTGGCCATTTCCGGCCTGCCCGCCCCGCTGGCGCCCGCGCCGGCCAGCGCGCAGGAGAACCGCGTCGCCGCCGTGGTCAACAGTGACGCGATCACGTTGCGCGATCTGCAGTCGCGCCGGCGCCTGTTCCAGATCACATCGCGCCTGCCCGACACGCCCGAGGTGCGCGAGCGGCTCACCCCGCAAATACTGCGCCTGCTGATCGACGAGCGTCTGCGCCTGCAGGAGATGCGTCGCCGGCGCATCGCGGTACTGGACGAGGACATCGCCGGCACGCTGCGCCGCATCGAGCAGCAGAACGGGCTGCCGGAGGGCGGGCTTGTCCGCCAGCTTCGTTCCTCGGGTGTCGATCCGCGCACGCTTATCGACCAGCTGCGCGTGCAGATCGGCTGGACGCGGCTGGTGCGCGCGCGCATCGGTGACCAGGCGGCGGTGTCCGACGACGAGGCCGAGGAGGCGCTTGCCCGCCTGCGTGCCCAGGTCGGCCAGCCCGAATACCTGGTCAGCGAGATCTTCCTGCCGATCGACAATCCCGACCGCGCCGGCGAGGTGCAGCGCTTCGCCTCGGGCATCATCGAGCAGCTGCGCAGGGGGGCGCCCTTTGCGGTGCTGGCAAGCCAGTTCTCGCAGGGTGCCTCGGCTGACCAGGGCGGCGATCTCGGCTGGGTCCAGGCCGGCCAGGTCGACGAGGAGGTCGAGAAGGTCATCACCCAGATGCCGCCCGGCGCGATCTCGAACCCGATCCGCACGGCGGGCGGCCTGTCGATCGTCGCGCTGCGCGCCAAGCGCGCGATCGGCCAGTCCGAGGAAACCGTCTACACCATGCGGCAGGTGTTCCGCCCCTGGCCCGACGGGCAGAACCCGGATGTCGAGACCGTGGCCGCGCTGCAGCGCGCGGTGGCGCGCGCCAGCAATTGCGCCGAGTTCGAGGGGCTGGCGGCGCAGGCCGGCTCGACCCGCCCGGCCGATCCCGGGCCGGTCAGCGAAAGCCAGATGCCAGGGCCCTTGCGCGCCTTCATGGCGCAGCAGCCGGTCAACCGGCCGAGCCAGCCGATCATCGCCACCGACGGCGTTGCCATCGTGATGATCTGCAACAAGGAGCGCGAGGGCGGCCTGCCCAGCAAGGAGCAGATCGCCAACAGCCTGCTGCGCGACCGGCTGGAGCTCATGTCGCGCCAGATGGTGCGTGAGCTGCGCCGGCGGGCCTTCATCGAGGTCCGCCTGGAACAGAACGCGCGCCCGCAAGGCGCGGCGGCCGAGGATGAGGGGCCCCGGACCGAGACGCCGCGGCGGGGGCGCCGGCAGTCGGGGCCGACCCGGACCGAGCGGCCGTCTTGAACGCGGCGCCGGCGCTGCCGCTGGCCCTGACCATGGGCGATCCGGTCGGCATTTCCGGCGAGATCACCCTGAAGGCGTGGCTGGCACTGCGCGCGCGCGCCCCCGCGCCCGGCCCCGCGCCGGTATTCGCCGCGATCGCCGACCCGGACGCGCTGGCCGCGGAGGCGCGCCGCCTGTCGCTGCCCGTGCCGGTGCGTGCGATCGCCGGCATGGCCGAGGCAACAAGCCTGTTCGCCGGCGCGCTGCCGGTGCTGGCCGAGCTGCTGCCGGTGCCGCTGATTCCCGGCCGGCCCGACCCGCGCCACGGCGCGGCGATCATCGCCTCGGTCCGCCGCGCGGTAGCCGAGGTGTGCGCCGGCCGCGCCGCCGGCCTGGTCACCAACCCGCTGGCGAAGACGACGCTGCTCGGCGGCGGCATCGCCCATGCCGGGCACACTTCCTGGCTCGCGGAGCTTGCCGGCGGCGGGGAGCCGGTGATGATGCTCGCCTCGCCCGCCCTTCGCGTGGTGCCGGTGACCGTGCATGTCGCGCTGCGCGAGGTGTTTGCCCGGCTCACCCCGGCGCTGATCCTGGGCACGGGCCGCATCGTCGCGCGCGCGCTGGCCGCGGATTTCGGGCTTGCGCACCCGCGCATCGCCGTGACCGGCCTCAACCCGCATGCGGGCGAGAGCGGCACGCTCGGGCGCGAGGAGATCGAGATCATCGCCCCGGCCATCGCCGCCCTGCGCGCCGAGGGCATCGATGCACAAGGGCCCTTCGCCGCCGACAGCCTGTTCCATGCGCAGGCGCGCGCCCGCTACGACGCCGCGCTCTGCATGTATCACGACCAGGCGCTGATCCCGATCAAGACGGTCGACTTCGCCGGCGCCGTGAACGTGACGCTCGGCCTGCCGATCGTGCGCACCTCTCCCGATCACGGCACCGCCTACGACATTGCCGGCAAGGGGGTGGCGGACGCGTCCAGCCTGGTCGCAGCGCTGGACATGGCCGCGGCGATGGCCGCGCGCCGCGCCGCCGCGCATGCGGCGCCGCCCAGACGCGCCAGCGCCGGCTAGGACGATGGTGGGGTCCGGCGCACCCGGCCTGCCCTCCGGGTTGCCGCCGCTGCGCGAGGTGATCGCCCGCCACGGGCTTGCCGCGCGCAAGGGGCTTGGCCAGCACTTCCTGCTCGATCTCAACCTCACCGCGCGCATCGTGCGGCTGGCGGGCGACATGGCCGGCCGCCACGCGATCGAGGTCGGGCCGGGGCCGGGCGGGCTCACCCGCGCGCTGCTCGACAGCCCCGCCGCCGACGTGACGGTGATCGAGCGCGACGCGCGCTGCCTGCCGGCACTGGCCGAGATCGCCGCCGCCTATCCCGGGCGCCTGCGCGTGATCGAGGGCGATGCGCTCGCGGTCGATCTGCCGGCCGAGGTGGCACCGCCGCGCCGGCTGGTGGCGAACCTGCCCTACAATGTCGCGACACCGCTGCTGGTCGGCTGGCTGCGCCAGGCGGCGGCCTTCGAGAGCCTGACGCTGATGTTCCAGAAGGAGGTGGCCGAGCGGCTGGTGGCCGCGCCCGGCAGCGCTGCCTATGGCCGGCTTTCCGTGCTGGCGCAGTGGCTGTGCGAGGCGCGGCTGGCACTCGCGCTGCCGGCGCGCGCCTTCACGCCCCCGCCCAAGGTGGACAGCGCCGTCGTGCACCTCCTGCCCCGCCCGGCGCAGCCGGCGCCCGCGCTGCTCGCGGCGATGGAGCGCCTGACCGCCGCCGCCTTCGGCCAGCGGCGCAAGATGCTGCGCGCCTCGCTTCGGGCCCTGCCCGATGCCGCGCGGCTGGGTGGTGCCGAGGCCCTGCTGCGCCGCGCCGCGATCGCGCCCGAGCGGCGCGCCGAGACCTTGTCGGTGGCCGAGTTCGAGGCGCTGGCGCGCCTGTTGCTGCCTGCGCCCTGAAACGGGCTGGACAGGCGCTGAACCCGTGCCACATTCGGGCCATACCCGCGCGCGAGGACCCGACGCAATGACCGACACGCCCGAGAACCCGTTCGCGACCTTCGCCGCCTGGCTCGCCGAGGCGGAAAAGAGCGAGCCCAACGACGCCAACGCCATGTGCCTGGCCACCACCACGCCCGACGGGCGGCCGAGCGCGCGCATGGTGCTGCTCAAGGGCATCGATGATCGCGGCTTCGTCTTCTACACCAACCTCGAGAGCCGCAAGGGCGAGCAGCTTGCCGCCAACCCGCATGCGGCGCTGAACTTCCACTGGAAGTCGCTGCGCCGCGCGGTGCGCGTCGAAGGCCCGGTCGAGCGCGTCACGGACGCCGAGGCCGACGCCTATTACCGCACCCGCGCGCGCGGCAGCCGTCTTGGCGCCTGGGCCAGCACGCAGAGCCGCCCGCTCGAAAGCCGCTTCGCGCTCGAGAAGCGTGTGGCCGAGATCACGCTGCGCTATCCGGTGGGCGAAATCCCGCGCCCGCCGCACTGGTCGGGCTTCCGCGTCCTGCCCGAGCGGATCGAGTTCTGGCGCGACATGCCCTTCCGCCTGCACGACCGGAGCGAGTATCTGCGCGATGCGGCCGCGCCCGGTGGCTGGCGTCTGCGCAAGCTCTATCCCTAGCGCGGGGCGGGAAAGGGCGCGCGCGTGCCGGTTCCACCCGAGCAGGCCGAGATCGCAGCCTTCCTTGCCGCGCTGGCCGGCGCCGCGGGCGCGCCGGTGGTGCCGATCGAGACGCACATCTCGGCCGTGTTCGTCGGCGCCGAGACCGTGTTCAAGCTCAAGAAGGCGGTCAGGCTCGCCTATCTTGACTTCACCGACCCGGCCCATCGCCGCGCATTGTGCGAGGCCGAGCTTGCACTCAACCGCCGCACCGCGCCCGCGATCTATCTCGGCGTGAGCGCGGTCACGCGCGCGGCGGATGGCCGGCTTGCGCTCGATGGCCCGGGCGCGCCGGTGGAATGGGTGGTTCGCATGCGGCGAATCCCGGGGGAGGCCTTCCTTGACGGCATGGCCGCGGCGGGCGCGCTCACGCCCGGGCTGATGGACGCGTTGGCCGACAGGGTCGCGGCCTTCCATGCCTCGATCCCGCCCGCCTCGCGGCGCGATCCGGCCGATCTGATGGCGCAGGTGATCCGCAACAACGTGGTTGCCTTCCGCGCCTCCGCGATCCTGCCCGAGGCCGATGTCGCGGCGCTGACCAAGGCGAGCGAGGCGCGGCTGGCCGCGATCGCCCCGCGCTTGCGCGAGCGTGCCGCCGAGGGGCGCGTGCGACGCGGGCATGGTGATCTTCATCTCGGCAATATCTGCCTGTGGGAGGGCGAGCCGACACCCTTCGACGCGCTCGAGTTCGACGAGGACCTGGCGACGATCGATGTCGGCTACGATCTTGCCTTCCTGCTGATGGACCTCGACATCCGCGCCACGCGTGCGCTCGCCAACCGCGTCCTCAACCGCTACCACGCGCGGCTGCCGGATACCGGGCTCCTGGCCGCACTGCCGCTGTGGCTGTCCTTGCGCGCCGCGATCCGCGCCCATGTGACGGCGACGCAGGCCAAGACGGAGCGCCCGCCACGGATGGTGGCGGCAGCGGGGCGCTACCTTGCCGCCGCGCGCGCCTACCTTGCCCCGCCGCCGCCCGTTCTGGTGGCCGTGGGCGGACTGCCCGGCACCGGCAAGACCACGCTCGCCCGAGCCCTTGCCCCGATGCTCGGCGCGGCGCCGGGTGCGCTCCTCCTGCGCAGCGACGAGATCCGCAAGCGCCTGGCCGGTGTGCCGCCAGAGACGCGGCTTGCGCGCGGGCACTACACCAAGGATGCCTCGCAACAGGTCTATGCGGCGCTGCTGGCCGAGGCGGAGAGGGCGCTCGGTGCGGGCCACGCCGTCATCGCCGATGCCGTCTTTTCCGACCCGGCCGAGCGAGCCGCGGTGCGGGCGCTGGCCGCGCGGCTGGGCGTTCCGTTCCAGGGGCTGTGGCTGGAGGCGCCGGTTCCGGAGCTGGAGCGGCGGCTCGGTGCGCGCATCGGCGATGCCTCGGACGCCGATGCCGCCGTGTTGCGCGGGTTTCGCGAGCGCTCGGTGGGTGCGATCGACTGGGTCCGCCTTGATGCCGGCGGAACCCCGCCCGTGGCCGCGGCGCGCGCGGCCCTGGCTGCGCTGGCTCCCCGATCGGTCTCGGACTGAATGCAGGGTGCCAAGCCGCGCCGAGCCGTGGCATGATGGACCATCGATCGGGTCGCATCGGGCTGGGCAATCGCTCCCGCCGCCATGAAGGAGGGCCAAACGATGCAATATCGCAAGATCCTGCTGCCGCTTTCCGCCACCGAGGGTTGCCGCAGCGCGCTCGCGCTCGCGCACATGGTCGCGCGAACCTGGAAGGCGCATATCGACGCGCTGCATGTGCGGCTCGATCCGCGCGACGTGGCTCCGCTTGCAGGCGAGGGGCTTTCCGGCGCGATGATCGAGGAGATGATGACGCTGACCGAGAAGGAAGGCGGCGAACGCGCCAAGTCCGCGCGCGCGATGTTCGACGAGTTCTGCAAGGCCAACGCCGTGACCATCGCCGAGACGGCCGAAGCGTCCTTCGCCGCAGGTGGCGTCACGGCCTCCTACGCCGAATCGGTCGGGCGCGAGGAGGATGTGGTGGCCGCCCGGGCGCGCCTGCACGATGTCGTGGTGCTCGCCCACCCCGAGGCGGGCGAGGAGGTGTCCACCTCCGATTCGCTGCACGCGGTGCTGTTCGATTCCGGCCGCCCGATCATGATCGCGCCGCGCAATGCGCCGGCGGAGATCGGCAAGCGCGTCTGCATCGGCTGGAACGGCAGCGCCGAATCCTCGGCCGCCGTCGCCGCCGGCCTGCCCTGGATCGAGCGGGCCGAGGCGGTGCGCATCCTGTTCGCGCAGGAATACCATGCCCGCGGCCCCGAGGCGCAGGAACTGGCCAGCTACCTAGCCTGGCACGGCGTCAAGGCCGAGGCGGTGCAGTTCGAGGCCGTGGGCGGCTCGATCGGCGCGGGGCTTCTGGCCAAGGCGCACGACTTCAACGCCGACATGGTGGTGATGGGCGCCTACACCCGTTCGCGCCTGCGCCAGCTCATCCTTGGCGGGGCAACGCGCCACATGCTGGAGCATGGCGACGTCGCCGTGCTCATGAACCGTTGAGCAGGGCTCCGCGCAGGGCCAACCCGCGCGGCGTGGCGCCTGCCGGTCCGGAGACCGCTGCCGATGCGGCGGCGGTGCAAGCCTACATGCGGCTTCTGCGCGCGACCGACAGCGTGCTGGCCAGCGTCGCCCCCGGCATCGCCGCCGCCGGGCTGACCATGACGCAGTTCGGCGCGCTGGAGGCGCTCTATCATCTCGGGCCGCTGTCGCAGGCGGAAATCGGGCGCAAGATCCTGCGCTCGGCCGGCAACATGACGCTGGTGCTCGACAATCTCGAACGCGAAGGGCTGATCGAGCGCTGCCCCGAGCCGGGCGACAGGCGGGCGCGGCGGGTCTCGCTCACGCCCGCGGGGCGCGCGCGCGTGGCGGCGGTCCTGCCCGCGCACCGGGCGGACATAGCCCGCGCCATGGCGGCGCTTTCGGGGCGCGAGCTCGAGACGCTCTGCGATCTGCTGCTGCGGCTCGGGACGGGCGCCCTTGAAAGGCGGGGCCGGGCCGCCTAGTTATGCGACATCAGATTGTTCGATATCGAACAATCATCACGCATCGGGGGACCCACCCATGATCGAGATCCGCCCCTTCGCCTCGCTCGGCGCCTTCCGCAACGACTGGCTGAATGCGCGCCACCATTTCAGCTTCGGCCACTACATGGACCGCGACCGGATGCAGTTCGGCGCGCTGCGCGTCTGGAACGATGACGAGATCGGGCCGGGCAATGGCTTCGATCCCCATCCGCACCGCGAGATGGAGATCATCACCTATGTGCGCAAGGGCGCGATCACGCACCAGGACAGCCTCGGCAATCGCGGCCACACCGCGGCGGGCGATGTGCAGGTGATGAGCGCGGGCACCGGCATCGTGCATGCCGAATACAATCAGGAGAGCGAGCCCACCGAGCTGTTCCAGATCTGGATCATGCCCGACCGTGCCCGGGCCACCCCGCGCTGGGATGCGCGCGTCTTCCCGAAGGAGGCGCGCAACGGCAGCTTCGCCGTGCTCGCCTCGGGCCGGCCTTCGGATGCCGCGGTCGCTGGCGATGCGGCGCCGCTGCTGATCCATGCCGACGCGGCGGTGATGGGGGCGACGCTGAAGGCCGGCGAGAGCGCGAGCCTTGCCGTCGCACCCGGCCGCAAGGTCTATCTGGTGCCGGTGCGCGGCGCGGTGCGCGTGAACGGTGTCCCCGCCAACCCGCGCGACGGGGTCGCGATCAGCGACGAGGCAAGCATCACCGTTACCGCCACCGACGAGACCGAGGTCGTCGCGGTCGAGGTGGCCTGACCGTGTGGGGGGCGCTGCCCGAACCGGCGGCGCCCCGCCTGCTTGCGGGCGCACGGGGCGTCACAGCCGGTAGACGGTGACCTCGCGCGCGGCGCGATCCTCGAGTTCGAGCGAGGTCGGCACGGTGAACCGCGCCACCGCCACGAGCCCGCTCCGCGGCAGGTAGGCGCGGCCGGGATCGGCCAGCAGCACATGCCTGCCGGTCGCGGCAAGCCGGCGCAGCCAGGGCAGGATGTGCGCCGACATAGGCTTCTCGTAGCAGACATCGCCGCACAAAATCACGTCCCAGGGCGCATCCTCGCGCCCGACAATGTCGCCCGTGATCCCTTCCAGCATCACCCCGTTCGCCAGCGCATTGACGCGGCAGGCAGCGATCGCCAGCGGATCGATCTCGGCCGCGGCGACATGGGCGGCGCCGGCCATCGCGGCCGCGATCGCGGCGATGCCGCAGCCGGCGGCGAAGTCGAGCACGCGCTTGCCGGCCACCAGCGCGGGCCGGTCGAGCAGAAGGCGGGCCAGCGCCTGCCCGCCCGGCCAGGCGAAGGCCCAGTAGGGGGGCGCAAGCCCGGCGGCATTCAGCGCCGCCTCGGTCGCCTGCCAGATCGGCGTGATCTCGGTGGCAAGGTGCAGCACGATCTCGGGCACCAGGGGCGCGCGCGCCGCCGCCGTCTCGGCGCGGATGAAGGCATCCGGGTCGGCAAGCGGCGCCGGTGCGATCATGCCAGCACGCGGCCGGCCAGGATGGCCGCACCGACCAGCAGCCCCGCCTCGCGGTTCGACTTGAACAGGCCGAGGCAGCGCCGCGCGTCGTCGATGTCCAGCCGCGCCACCTGCCAGGCGAAATGCAGCGCCGGCAGGGCAAGCATGGCGTAGAAGGCGGTGCCGAGGCCCGCCAGCGTTCCCGCCGCCGCCAGGAGCGCGATCGTGGCGGCGTAGCAGGCAACCAGGAAGGGGCGGGTCTGCCCGCCGAACAGCCGCGCGGTGGAATGCACGCCCACCAGCGCGTCATCCTCGCGGTCCTGGTGGGCGTAGATCGTGTCGTAGCCGAGCGTCCAGAAGAAGCCGGCGGCGTAGAGCAGCAGCGCCGGCGCGCCGAGCGTGCCGGTAGCGGCGGCGAAGCCCAGCAGCGCGCCCCAGTTGAAGGTGAGCCCGAGGAAGGCCTGCGGCCACCAGGTGATGCGCTTCATCAGCGGATAGACCACCACCAGCGCCAGCGACGCGGCGCCGAGCGCGATCGCGAACAGGTTAAGCTGCACCAAGATCAGGAGGCCGACGAACAGTTGCGCCGTCAGGAACAGTATCGCCTGGCGCACGCTGACGGCGCCGGAGGCCAGCGGGCGGGTGCGGGTGCGCGCCACCGCCCGGTCGATGTCGCGGTCCCAGAGGTCGTTGATGGTGCAGCCCGCCCCGCGCATCACCACCGCGCCAATGGCGAACAGGGCGACCAGGAGCGGGCTCGGCCAGGGTGCACCCGCGAGCGCGATCCCCCACAGCCCCGGCAGGAACAGCAGCCACGAGCCGATCGGCCGGTCGAGGCGGGCCAGGAGCGCATAGGGCCGCCACGCCGCCGGCAGCCGCGCCACCCAGCCGCCCGCGACGATGTCGGAGGCGCCGGCGGCGAGATCGGTTGCGGAAGCGGGGGGCGGGGGGGCGGACATGGCGCTATAGTGGCGGCCCCGGCGCGCAACGCAACTCACTTGCGCGCATTCTCCTGCATGACCGCCCGCCGATGCGCCGCTCTTCGCCGCCCGATACGCCCCGCCTGCGCCTGTTCGTGCCCGACGATCTCGCCGCCGGTGCCACGATCGCCGCCAGCGCCGAGCAGGCGCACTACCTTGCCCATGTCATGCGCGAGCGGGTGGGTGCGCGCATCGCCCTGTTCAACGGCCGCGATGGCGAGTGGGCGGCCGAGATCACCGCGCTCGGCACGCGCGGGGCGGAGCTGCGGGTGTGCGTGCGGCTGCGCGCGCAGGCGCCCGAGCCCGATCTCTGGTTGGTGCCGGCGACGCTCAAGCGCGAGGCATTCGAACTTGTGGTCGAGAAGGCGACCGAGCTTGGCGTGGCGGCGATCCACCCGGTGGTGAGCGAGCGCAGCGTCGTGCCGCGTCTCAACCGCACGCGCCTTGCCGCGATCGCGCGCGAGGCGGCCGAGCAGAGCCGGCGGCTTTCCGTTCCGTCGGTCGCGGAGGCGCTGCCACTTGCCGACTTCCTGCGCGGATTGCGGCCGGGTCGGGCCTTGATCCTTGCTGATGAGACCGGGGCGGGCGCGCCCATCGCCAGGGTTGCGGCCGGCCTTGTGCAAGGTGCGCCGCACGCGATCTTGATCGGTCCCGAGGGCGGATTCAGCCCCCATGAGCTTGACAGGCTGCGGGGCAGCCCCTTTGTTGTGTCGGTCGATCTTGGCCCGCGCATCCTGCGGGCCGAGACGGCCGCCATCGCCGCTTTGGCTTGCTTCCAGGCCCTGTGCGGGGACTGGCGCAGCGACTGATCCCGCAACGGCCGGTCGCTTCCGGCCCGTATCCCGCAGGCCCGCGACAGTTCTGTTGCGCGAACCTGCCCGACCAGAAGGCGCCTCATGTCCGGTCCCTCCGATTTCGACGCCACCCCGGTAACGAGTACGCGCCAGCTTGCCGAGTATCTCGCCGCCGGCATCAAGCCGCGTTCGGGCTTCGTGATCGGCACCGAGCACGAGAAGTTCGGCTTCCGCCGCGCCGACCGCGCGCCGCTTCCCTATGACGGGCCGGCCGGCATCCATGCCATGCTCGACGGCATCGCCGGCCTCGGCTGGGAGCCGGTGCTGGAGCGCGGCAAGCCGATCGCGCTGCGTAAGGGCCGCGCCTCGGTCAGCCTGGAGCCTGGCGGGCAGTTCGAGCTGTCGGGCGCGCCGCTGGCCACCCTGCACGAAGCCGCCGAGGAGCTCGATGCGCATCTGAACGATGTGCGCACCATCGCCGGCAAGCTGGGCGTGGGCTTCGCCCCGCTCGGCTTCCATCCCGAACTTGCGCGCGCGGACGTGCCCTGGATGCCCAAGGGCCGCTACGCGATCATGCGCCGCTACATGCCGCTCAAGGGTTCGCTCGGGCTCGACATGATGCTGCGCACCTGCACCGTGCAGGTGAATCTCGACTTCGACTCCGAGGCCGACATGGTGGCCAAGTTCCGCCTCGGCCTTGCCTTGCAGCCGGTCGCGACCGCGCTGTTCGCCAACTCCCCGTTCACGGAGGGCAGGCCCAACGGCATGCTCTCCTATCGCAGCCATGTCTGGACCGACACCGACCCCGATCGCTGCGGCATCCCGCCGGTGGTGTTCGAGGAGGGCTTCGGCTTCGAGCGCTACGCCGAATGGGTGCTCGATGTGCCGATGTATTTCGTCTATCGCGACGGCAGCTATATCGATGTCGCCGGGCAGAGCTTCCGCGATTTCATCGCCGGCAGGCTGCCCGGCTATCCGGGCCAGGTCGCGACCATGGGCGACTGGGCCGACCACATCACCACCGTCTTCACCGAGGTGCGGCTGAAGCGCTACCTCGAGATGCGCGGGGCCGATGCCGGCTCGCGCGCGCACCTGATGGCGCTGCCCGCCCTGTGGGCGGGCCTGCTCTACGATCCGGCGGCGCAGAAGGCGGCCGAGGCGTTCGTGCGCGGCTGGACGGTCGCGGAAATATCGGCCATGCGCCGCGATGCGCCGCGTCTCGGCCTCAAGACGCCGTTCCGCAAGGGCACGCTTGCCGACATCGCGCGCGCCGTGCTGGCGATCGCCGCCGACGGGCTCAGGGCGCGCGGCATCCGCAACGCGCGCGGCGAGGATGAGAGCGTCTATCTCCAGCCGCTGGAGGAGAGCGCCTTCTCCGGCCTTACGCCCGCCGACCGGCTGCTCGACCGCTTCCGCAACGAATGGGGCGGATCGACCGCGCCGGTGCTGGACGCGCTCGCGATCTAGAGCAGCGTCCGATCCGGTGGAACCGCGCTGCGGTTCCGCCGGATGGGACTAGGCTGCTCGCAACTCGTCGGTTTCCAGGGCACGGCTTCCGTTCGGCCGATTCAACTCGAACGGAACGTGCCCTAGCGCGCGGCAAGGCCGACCAGGATCTCGGCGAGCAGCCCGGCTTCGGCCGGCCAGTAGGCGGGCGGGCGGGTGTGCGCGGTGTCGCTGCCCGGCCCGGGGCGGCATTCCTTGAGCGTCTCGAGCCAGTCGAGCGGCAGCGCGCCCACGCCTTGCGCCGCGCCCAGCAGCGCACCGCAGATCGCGGCGTTCGTGTCGGTGTCGCCACCGCGGGCGATGGTCTCGGCGATCGCGGTCCCAATCGGCTGGCCGGAGGCAAGCCGTGCGGTCGCGTTGCGGAAGGCGTGGCGCACCCAGCCCATCTGGCGCGTGCAATCGGCAAGATCGGGGATCGCCGCCTCGGCCAGCCAGCCGCGCACGATCTCGGCCCCGTCGCCGCTGCCGACGCAGTCCCCGGCGCTGGCCAGCGCCTGCGCGCCGTCGCCACCCGCGACCAGCGTGGCTATGGCCGCAGCGAATGCGCGATTGGCGGCCACCGTGACGCCGTTCGGGTGGGTCAGTTCCGCGTCGAACGCAGCGGCCCTGGCGGCCGCCGCCGGATTGCCGGCATGGGCGATGCCGATCGGTGCCACGCGCATCAGCGCGCCATTGGCCTGGCTTTCGGGGTTCGCCGCCGCCCGCGCGCGCAGGGCACGGTCGCCAGGTGCGGCTCGCGCCGCCGCGCGCAGCGCGAGCCCGATCGAGTTGCCGCAATCGAACGGCTCGGAATCGATCCAGCGCGCATAGGCCTGCGCCGCCACCTCGGCATCGTAGCCCTTGGCCTCGACCAGGGCGCGGGCGAGCGCGAGCGCCAGTTCGCCATCATCGGTCGGCTGCCCGGCGGCCAAGTCCCAGGTGCCGCCCTGTTCCATCACCCGCACGCCCTGGGGATAGAGCCCGGCGATCTCCTCCGGGTCCTTGAACTCGACCAGACCGCCGAGCGAATCGCCCGCGAGCAGGCCGAACAGGCAGCCCTGCGCGCGTTCCAGCATCGCCTGGGCGCTCATGGCCGCACCGCCGTGCCGCCGATCGTAAGGCCGGCCATCTTCAGGGTCGGCTGGCCCACGCCCACCGGCACGCCCTGGCCGTTCTTGCCGCAGGTGCCGATTCCGGGATCGAGCGCCATGTCGTTGCCGATCATGTCGATGCGCGTCAGCGCCGAGGGGCCGTCGCCGATCAGCGTCGCCCCCTTCACCGCCGGGCCGATGCGCCCATCCTCGATCAGATAGGCCTCGTTGGCGGAGAACACGAACTTGCCCGAGGTGATGTCCACCTGCCCGCCTCCGAAGTTGACGGCGTAGAGACCGCGCTTGACCGAGCCGATGATCTCGGCCGGATCATGTGCGCCGTTCAGCATGATGGTGTTGGTCATGCGCGGCATGGGTGCGTGCGCATAGGACTGGCGCCGTCCGTTGCCGGTGGGCGCCACGCCCATCAGCCGCGCATTCTGCCGGTCCTGCAGGAAGCCCTTGAGGATGCCGTCCTCGATCAGCACGGTGCGCCCCGAAGGCGTGCCCTCGTCATCGACGGTCAGGCTGCCGCGGCGATCGGGGATGGTGCCGTCATCGATCACGGTCACGCCCGGGGCGGCGATGCGGCTGCCAAGGAGGCCGGCAAAGGCGCTGGTTTTCTTGCGGTTGAAGTCGCCCTCGAGGCCGTGGCCGATCGCCTCGTGCAGCAGGATGCCGGGCCAGCCGGGGCCGAGCACGACCTCCATCTCGCCGGCCGGGGCGGGCTCGGCGCCGAGATTGACCAGCGCGATGCGCAACGCCTCGTCCACGGCGTGGCGCCAGCTTTCGGGCGCGATGATGCGGCCATAGGCGAAGCGCCCGCCGGTGCCGAAGGTGCCGGTTTCCTGGCGAGTGCCTTCGCCCACCATCACCGTGACGCCGAGGCGCACCAGCGGGCGCACATCGGCCACGCGCGAGCCATCGGCGCGCAGGATCTGCACCGCCTGCCATTCGCCGGACAGGCTCGCCATCACCTGGCGCACGCGCGGATCGCGCCCGCGCGCATAGGCGTCGATCTCGGACAGGAGGCGGGTCTTGGCCGCGAAGTCGAGCCCCGAGAGCGGATTGTCGCCGGCATAGAGCTGGCGGTTGGTGGCGCGCGGGGCGATATCGGCCGTGCCGCTGTGGCCCGCGCGCACCGCGCGCACCGTCTCCGCTGCACGCTTCAGCGCATCCTCGGTCAGTTCGCCGGCGTGGGCGTAGCCTGCCGCCTCGCCGGCAACGCCGCGCAGCCCGAACCCGAGCGAGGTGTTGAAGCTCGCGCTCTTGATCCGCCCGTCATCGAGGGCAAGCGCCTCGTGCTCGCAATACTCCAGGAACAGCTCGCCGTCATCCATGCCGGAAAGCGAGTGCGACAGGATATGCTCGGTGCTCTGCCGGTCCAGGAGCCCGGCCCCAAAGAACAGGGCATCGGTGGTGGCAAGGTGGCTCATATGCGGCCCTCTCCCTGTGCGGTCCGGCGCGTGTTGGCGCCTGCCTGCCGCGTGTTGCCCTTCGAGGTGGTGATGACCCGCCCCGGCGGCAAGCACATCGTCACCGTCGTGCCCTCGCCCGGTGTGCTGGAGAGCCTCAGCGTGCCATCGTGGGTGGTCATCAGCGCGCGCGAGAGGAACAGGCCGAAGCCCGAGCCCGGATAACGCCGCGCCAGCGAGGAATCGAGCTGCACGAAAGGCTCGAACACGCGTTCCTGGTCGCTCTGCGGGATGCCGATGCCGGTATCGCTGACGGTGATTTGGACCGCGCCCTCGGCATTCCGCCCGGCACTGACCAGCACGCGCCCCCCCGCTGGCGTGAACTTTATCGCGTTCGACAGGAGATTGATCAGCACCTGCTTCAGCCGCCGCTCGTCGCCCAGGATCATCGGCAGGTCGGGCGGGATGTCGGTGGCGAGCGTCAGTCCCGCCTCGCTGGCCTGGCCGGCGACAATGCGCCGGCATGCCTCGACGATGCGGCCGACATCAAGGCGCGCCTCGGCCAGATCGACGCGACCGGCTTCGATGCGCGACACATCCAGTATGTCGTCGATCACGGCAAGCAGGTGGCGGCCGGATTCGTTGATGGTGCGCGCGAACTCCGCGTGCTGGGGGTCGCCGCGGCCGCTGGAGACGTCGCGCTCGATCGCGTTGGAGAAGCCGATCACGGCGTTGAGCGGCGTGCGCAGCTCGTGGCTCATGGTGGCCAGGAACTGGCTTTTTGCCCGGCTTGCGGCCTCGGCCTCCTCTTTTGCCTTTCGCAGCTCCGTCTCGATGCGCTTCTGTTCGGTGATGTCCGTGTAGGTGACGACGAAGCCGATATTCGGCACCGGGTCCGAACGCACCTCGACAACCTGGCCGTTCCGGCGCACGCGCTGATGCGTGCGCGGCTTGGAGCGGTCGTCGGTCAGGATGCCGCGGGCATAGTCCTCGCCCTTGGGATCGGCGCCGAACTCGCCGCGGTCGCGCAGCTCCTCGATCAGGCTGGCCTGCGTCACCCCGCGCCTGAGCGTACCGGGCGCGCGGCCGAGCATCTCCTCGGCCATGCGGTTGAAGGCCACCACGCGGCGGTCGAAGTCGAACAGGCAGATGCCGTGGCGGATGTTCGCCAGCATCGCGTCCAGCACCTCGTTGCGACGGCGCAGCTCGGCCTCGGCCTCGGTCAGCGCGGTGATGTCGGAGGCCACGACCATGTGGCCGCCATCGGGCAGCGGGTCGATGCGTATGTCGAAATCGCTGCCGCGCGTGTTCATCCCGCGCAGGCGGTGATGGCTTGCCAGGTCCATCGACAAGCGCATGCGGTTCCATTCGTCCTGGTTGGCGAAGCCGTTGCGCGTCTCCTTCTGTCGCCTGAGCAGCCCTTCCAGCGTCTCGCCGAGCTGAACATCGGCGGTGAAGGAGTCGCGATAGGCCTGGTTCACCAGGGCCACGCGCTTCTCGCGGTCGAACACAAGAACCGCATGCGGGAAGTTGTCGAGGATGGCATCGAGCAGGCTGGAGCGGCGGCGCGCCTCGTTCTCCGCCTGCACGAGCGAGGTGATGTCGGTGGCAACGATCATGAAGCCGCCATCGGGCATCGGGTCCCAGCGGATGTCGAGCTCGATCCCGTTGGGCCGGCGGCGGCGGAAGCGGTAGGACTCGCCCTTGTGGATGCCGCTGCGCGCATGCACATGCTGCTGCGCCCCGGTCTCGTCGCCATACTCGCCTTCGCGGGTCCGCCGCTCGTAGAGCTCCTCGGGCGTTTCGCCGATCCGCACCCTGGGATCGATCATGTCCATCCAGCGGCGGTTGATGTGGCTTACCGTGCGGTCGGGCCCGAACACCAGGACGCCGTGCGGCAGGTTGGCCAGGATCGCGCCGAGCTGGACGTTGCGACGCTGCGCTTCCTGCTGGGCTTCCACCAGCGCGGTCACGTCCGACAGCACGACCATGTGTCCGCCATCCGGCATGGGGTCGATGCGCACGTCGAGCTCGGTGCCGTCGGGCGCGCGGCGGCGATAATGCTGCGGGCGCGTGGTGTCGAGGTTCAGGCGGAAGGCAAGCTCGCCTTCGACATCGGTGCCATAGGCGCCGGTCTCGGCGCGCCGGCGCAGTGTCACGGCGCGGTCCTCGCCCACCTGCACGAGCGGATCGATCCTCTCGCGATAGAGCCGGTTGGCCAGCGCCACGCGCCGGTCCGGGCCGTACACGATCACCGCATGCGGCAGATTGGCCAGCACCGCGTCGAGCTGGCCGGCGCGGCGCGATGCCTCGTTCTCGGCATGGACCAGGCGCGTGATCTCGTTGATGACCACGACGAAGCCGCCATCGGGCATCGGATCGGTGATGATCTCGAGCACGGTGCCGTTCGGGCGCATGCGGCGCACCACGCCGGGGCGCGAACGATCGACGGCAAGCTGCTCGCGCAGATAGGTCTCGGCGTCGAGGGTCGCGAACTCGCCGCGCTCGAACAAGGTGCGCATCACCGCCTCGAAGCTCGTGCCCGGCTGGGCGCTGCTGGGCGGGAGGCCGAGCAGTTCCTCGAAGCGGCGGTTGCGGATCGCCACCTTTCGCTCGGCGTCGTAGACGGCCACGCCCGCGCGCATCCGTTCCAGCATGCCGTCGAGCAGTTCGGCGCGGCGGCGCATCTCGGCCTCGGCGTGCACCAGCAGCGTCACGTCGGTGGTCGAGACGACGTGCCCGCCCGAGGGCAGCGGCGTGAAGTGCACGTCGAAGGTCTGGCCCGAAATGCGGCGGCGCATGCGACGGTTGGGCTTGGTGCGGTCGATCTGGAGCTGGGCCTGGGCCTGGGTTTCGGGATCGCCGGGCCCGTACTCGCCGCGATAGGCGAGCACGCGTGCCACATCCAGCAGCGGCATGCCGGGGCGGAAGGTGCCGGGCGGCAGGCCGATCTGCTCGCAATATTGCCGGTTGGCCCAGATCACATGCCGGTCGGGCGTGTAGACGACGATGCCGGCCGGCACGCTGTCCAGCGCCTCGCGCAGGAGGGCGGTCTGCTCTTCGGCACGGTGCTCGGCCTCGATCTGTGCGGTGATGTCGAAGGCGACGCCGCGATAGCCGCGGAAGCCCCCGCCCGCATCCTGCCAGGGGACGCCGCTGGTCGAGATCCAGCGCAGGCGGGAATCGGGGCGCCTGACGCAATAGACGAAGTCGCGGAACGGGCGCCGCGCGGCCAGATCGCCGAGATGCCTCTGCCAGTGCGCCTCGTCGCCCGGCTGGCGGACGGCGTTCTCCATCCGCGTCTTGCCGATGGCGTTGCCGGCTTCGGACGGATCGGCCCGCCCGTCCTCGGCGGGCGATGCGACGGGCCGGTTGATGTAGGTGAAGCGGAACTCCTCGTCCTGCTCCCAGAAGCCGTCGGCGGCGGATGCGAAGTCGCGCAGCCGCCGGTCGCGCTCGCGCAGCTCGGCAATCTCGGCCGCCTGCCGTGCGACAGTGGCTTCGAGTTCGGCTATGCGCGCGCCTTGCTGCGCGACGATGTCGATGGAAGCCGGCATGGTCGGCGTCCCCTTTGGGTCAGGCCGGGCGATCGCGGCCCAGAACGTGCCAGCACCAGACCAGCACGGTCAGCACGATCACGGCGAAACCTTGATGAAGCGTGCCGATCGGCACGGGCACGACAAGCAGAAGTGTCACGACGCCCAGCAGATACTGGGCGGCCGCGGTAAGCGCGAGCCACAGGCATGGCCCGCGCATTGCCGGCGGCATCTGCGGGCGGCGCGCGACCAGCGCCGCACCAAGGCTGGCCAGCAGGGCCAGCGTGGCAAGCAGGCGGTGGTTGAACTGCACCGTGGGGATATCCTCGAACGGTGCAAGCCACCAGGGATCGACGCTCCAGTAGCCCTCGGGCACCAGCGCGCCGTCCATCAGCGGGAAGGTGTTGTAGGTGAACCCCGCGCGCGTGCCGGCGACGAACCCGCCCGCCAGCATCGCCAGTACCAGCAGGACGCTTGCCGCGCGCAGCCAGGGGCGCAGGCGGCCGGTCGCCTCCGACGCGGCGGATGCAGCCGCGTCCCTCTGGCGCGGATGCATCAGGTCGAGCGCGGTCCAGAGCAGGGCGGCATAGATCACGAAGGCCATGCCGAGATGGATCACCAGCCGATAGGGGCTGACCTCGGTCCGGTGCTCGAAGAATCCCGAGGCGACCATGAACCAGCCGATGAAGCCCTGCAGCCCACCCAGCGCGAACAGCATGGCAAGGCGCGGCACCATGGCGCGCGCGATCCAGCCGCGGACGAGGAAGTAGAGGAAGGGCAGCAGGAAGGCTAAGCCGATCAGCTTGCCCCACAGGCGGTGGATGTATTCCAGCCAGAAGATGCCCTTGAACTCGGCCAGCGACATGCCGCGATTGACCTGGAGGTATTGCGGGATGGTGCGGTAGAGGTCGAACAGTCGCTGCCATTCCGCCTCGGACAAGGGCGGCAGCCAGCCGGTCAGCGGCCGCCATTCCATGATCGAGAGGCCCGAGCCGGTCAGACGCGTCGCTCCGCCCAGGCAGACCATGATCAGAACCATGCCGGCAACGGCCAGCAGCCAGCGCGCCGCGGCGACGCGCTGGCGCGCTTCGGCAGCGCTGGCGGTTGGCGGGGCGGCGTTCGGAAAACCCTGGAAATCCAACGGCATTTCGCTCTCGGTAAGCGGCGTTCCTGCCCTCGCGCCGGTATGGCGCAGAGCTTCGAGCGCACTATATCACGGGCGCCCGTCGCGCAGGAGAGAGGCGGGCGGGGGTCCAAGCCAATGGGGCGGGGCGATGAGCCGGGCCAAGCGCGCATGGCACCTACGAGGAAATGGCGCCCCGTCTGCCCTTGTCAGCTCCCATTATCGCATGGGACAAGGCCGCGCCGCGATCAGCACGACGACCCGATCGGAAGCGATGACCACCGACCCAGCCTGCCCCAGCCTCGGCCTTGGTTTCTCGTTCCCTGACCTCTATGCGCGCGGGGGGCTGGCGCGGCTGGATGCGGCCTTCCTCGCCCGACTCGACACGGCCGATCCCGGACTGCATGCGCGCCTTCTTGCCGCCCGCGCCGCGCCGGAGGCCCTGGCGCCGCTGGCCGAGTCCAGCCTGATCCTGGAGATTGCCCCGCATCTCGACGACTTCATCGGCGCCCTGTTCGGCATTGCCGAGCAGGTCCGGGCGCTGGCCAAGGCCCATCGCGCCGAGGCGCCTCTGGCCGAGGCCAAGCGCAACCTGGTGCAGCGTCGCGCGCTGAAGCAGATCGACGCCAGCGCGGCTGCGGCGCTCGATGGGGTGGGGCTCGCTGCGGCATTGAAGGAGGCGAGCGGCTTCGCCTCGCCCACTAGCCCGGCCGAGGAGCTGCGGCTGGCCGAACAGGCGCTCGACTGGGCCGCCGACGAGGCCGCGCACGGTGCGGCGCTGGAGGCGTTCCTGCGCTACGCCGCCTGGGCGACGCAGACCGTGGCCGGCCGCGCGCGCCACCCGGACAGCCTTCTGTTCCGCGCCCCGCGCAAGCTCGACCCGCTGCGTCTCGTCCACACCGAGCCGGCCGAGATCCTGCCCGGCGTGACGGCCCACGCCCTGCCGGAAGCGCGGCTGCGCCGGCGCGAGGGCTTCGCGCTGACCGATCCCGGCATGGCGCTGCCGGCGGCAATCGACCAGATGCACTACTGCATCTGGTGCCACACCCAGGGCAAGGATTCCTGCTCGCGCGGCTTCGCCGACAAGAAGGCAGGCGGCTTCCGGAAAAGCCCGCTCGGCGTGACGCTGGCCGGCTGCCCGCTCGACGAGAAGATCTCCGAGATGCACGCGGCCAAGTGCGCCGGCCACATGCTGGGCGCGCTGGCGATCATCTGCATTGACAACCCGATGCTGGCCGCCACCGGGCACCGTATCTGCAACGACTGCATGAAGGCCTGCATCTACCAGAAGCAGGACCCGGTCGATATCCCGCAGGCCGAGACGCGCATCCTGAAGGACGTGCTGGCGCTGCCCTGGGGCTTCGAGATCTACGGCCTGCTCACGCGCTGGAACCCGCTCGACCTGCGCCGGCCGCTGCCCAAGCCGCCTTCCGGCTACAAGGTGCTGGTGGTGGGGCTCGGTCCCGCCGGCTTCACGCTCGCCCACCACCTGATCAACGAGGGCCATGCGGTGGTCGCGATCGACGGGCTCAAGATCGAGCCGCTCGACCCCGCCCTGTCGGGCCGCGATGCCAACGGCAACGCTGTGCCCTTCCGCCCGGTGCGCGACATCGAGAGCCTGCGCGAGCCCTTGCAGTCGCGCGCGATGGCGGGCTTCGGCGGTGTCGCCGAGTACGGCATCACGGTGCGCTGGGACAAGAACTTCCTCAAGCTCGTGCGCCTGCTGCTGGAGCGGCGCGAGGCCTTCACCATGCTGGGCGGCGTGCGCTTCGGCGGGCAGATCACGGCCGAGGGTGCCTTCGCCGCCGGCTTCGACCACATCGCTCTCTGCCTCGGTGCGGGCAAGCCCACCGTGGTGGCGATGAAGAACGGGCTTGCGCCCGGCGTGCGGCAGGCGAGCGACTTCCTGATGGCCTTGCAGCTGACCGGGGCGGCGCGCGCCGACAGCATCGCCAACCTGGAGCTGCGCCTGCCGGTGGTGGTGATCGGCGGCGGCCTGACCGCGATCGACACCGCCACCGAATGCCTGGCCTACTATCCGGTGCAGGTGGAGCGCTTCCTTGCCCGCTTCGAGATGCTGGCCGCCGAGCGCGGCGAGGCGGCGATCCGCGCCGGCTGGGGCCCGGCCGAGGCCGAGATCGCCGAGGAGTTCCTGGCCCATGCCCGCGCCATCCGCGCCGAGCGCATGGCCGCCGCGCACGAGGGACGGCCGGCGCGCCTCCGCGAGCTGCTGCAGGGCTGGGGTGGGGCGACGATCGCCTATCGCCGCCGGCTGATCGACGCGCCCTCCTATACGCTCAACCACGAGGAGGTGGAGAAGGCGCTGGAGGAGGGCGTGCGCTTCGCCGAATTGCTCAACCCCGTCGCGGTCGAGCTCGATGCGCATGGCCGCGCCGCAGGGCTGCGGGTGGCCGTGCAGGTGGCCGACGCCGCCGGCAAGGCCAGCGCCACCGGCGCGGAGCACGTCCTGCCCGCGCGCGCGATCCTGGTCGCTGCCGGCACCCAGCCCAACACCGTGCTCGCGCGCGAGGATGCGGCGCATTTCGGCCTCGACGGCAAGTATTTCCGCGCCCTCGACGAGGCGGGCAACGCCGTCCAGCCGGAACGCGTGGCCAAGCCGCAGGAAACGCGCGTATTGACCGCGATCGAGCCCGACGGCCGAGCCATCAGCTATTTCGGCGACCTGCATCCCTCCTTTGCCGGCAATGTGGTCAAGGCGATGGCAAGCGCCAAGCGCGGCTACCCGGTGATCGGACGCATGCTCGTGCGCCGTGCGCCCACACCCGTCGCCCCCGAGGCGCTGGCGGCGGCCATGCACCGCGACCTCTCCGCGCGCGTGCATGCCGTGCAACGCCTCGCCCCCGGCATCGTCGAGGTGGTGGTCGAGGCGCCGGCCGCCGCGCGCGCCTTCCGTCCCGGCCAGTTCTTCCGCCTGCAGAATTTCGAGGCGCTGGCCCCGGGCGGCGCCGACGGCGCGCGGCTGGCGATGGAGGGCCTCGCCATGACCGGCGCCTGGGTCGACCAGAAGCGCGGACTGGTGGCGGTGATCGCGCTGGAGATGGGCGGCAGTTCCGATCTCTGCGCGCATCTTCGCCCTGGCGAGCCTGTGGTGCTGATGGGACCGACCGGCACCGCGACCGAGATCGCGGCAGGCGAGACGGTGCTGCTGGTCGGCGGCGGACTCGGCAACGCGGTGCTGTTCTCGATCGGCGCGGCGTTCCGCGCCGCCGGCTCGCGCGTGCTCTATTTCGCCGGCTATCGGCGCATGCGGGACCGCTACCATGTCGCGCGGATCGAGGCCGCCGCCGACCAGGTGGTGTGGGCCTGCGACGAGGCGCCGGGCTTCGCCCCGAGCCCATCGCGGCCCCAGGATGCGAGCTTCGCCGGCAACATGCTGGCCGCGCTCCTGGCCTATGCCGAGGGGCGGATCGGCGCCGGCGGCATTCCGCTCGGCGCGGTCGATCGCGTGGTCTGCATCGGCTCGGACGGGCTGATGGGCGCGGTGGCCAAGGCGCGCCACACGATCCTTGCGCCGCACCTGAAGCCGGACCATATCGCCATCGGATCGATCAACTCGCCGATGCAGTGCATGATGAAGGAAGTCTGCGCCCAGTGCCTGCAGGTGCATCGCGACCCTGCCACCGGGGCGGAAAGCGTGGTGTTCTCCTGCTTCAACCAGGACCAGCCGCTCGACCTGGTGGATTTCGCCAACCTCCATGACCGCTTGTCGCAGAACGCGACCCAGGAGAAGCTGACCGCGCATTGGATCGACCGCGCGCTGAGAAGCCTCGCGTTGCGCGGGGCCGCGGAGTAGCGGGGGCGATGGTACGGCGGCCGCCGTCGGCCGATCGAGTGAACCACAGGACAGGAAGGAACCCAGCCATGCCGGGACGTCGTTCGCTTCTCAAGGGGGGGCTCGCGGCCGCCGGCCTGCTCGGCATGCCCGGCGTGCTGCGCGCGCAGGCCGCGCCGATCCGTCTGGGCGACCTCAACAGCTACACCACCTTCGCTGCCTTCACCCTGCCCTATCGCGACGGGCTGATCCTGGCGGTGGAGGAGATCAACGCCGCGGGCGGCATTCTCGGCCGGCGGCTCGAACTGGTCAGCCGCGACGATGGCGGCCAGCCCGGCAGCGCCGTGACGGTGGCCAACGAACTGATCCAGCGCGAGCGCGCGGTGATGCTGGTGGGCACCATCCTGTCCAACATCGGCCTTGCCGTGGCCGATGTGGCGGCGCGCCGGCGCATTCCATTCCTCGCCTCCGAGCCGCTGACCGACACGATCGTCTGGCAGAACGGCAACCGCTACACCTTCCGCCTGCGCCCCGGCACCTATGTGCAGTCGGCCATGCTGGCCGAGGAGGCGGCGAAGCTGCCGGCCAGGCGCTGGGCGGTGATCGCGCCCAACTACGAATACGGCCAAAGCGCGGTGCGCGCCTTCCGCGAGCAGCTGCTGAAGCGCCGCCCGGATGTGAGCTTCGTCGTCGAGCAGTGGCCGGCGCTCGGCCGCATCGAGGCGGGGCCGACGCTCCAGGCCGTTCTCTCCGCCCAGCCCGACGCGCTGTTCAACGTGACTTTCGGGCCGGACCTGATCAACCTCGCGCGCGAGGGCAATGCGCGCGGGGCGTGGCGCAACCTGCCGGTGGTCAGTCTGCTGACCGGCGAGCCGGAATGGGGCGATCCGCTCGGCGCCGAGATGCCGGAAGGCTGGATCGTCACCGGCTACCCCTACCAGTATCTCGACACGCCCGCGCACAACCGCTTCCGCGACGCCTATCAGCGCCGCTTCAACACCTATCCGCGCATGGGCAGCGTGGTGGGGCATGCCACCGGCTACACGGTCGCGGCAGCGATCACCAAGGCCGGCAACACCGAGCCCGACGCGATCCTGGCCGCCATGTCGGGCCTGTCGATCGATACGCCGATCGGGCCGATCACCTATCGCCGCGCCGACCAGCAGAGCACGATGGGCACCTGGGTCGGGCGCACCGCCGTGCGCGACGGCAAGGGCGTGATGACCGATTTCCGCTTCGGCGACGGCGCCGCCTACCTGCCCCCGGAGGAGGAGGCGCGCCGCCTTCGCCCGGCCGGCTAGGGCGCGTGGCGTCCTGCGACCCTTGACACAGGGCGCACTGCCGGCAACCTGCCGCGACGACACGCGGCGGCGCGCCTCGCGCCGCTGATCCCTGGGGCCGCGCGGTGGATGTCATCCTGATCCAGGCGCTGAACGGGCTGGCCGCCTCCGCCGCCCTGTTCCTGCTCGCCGCGGGCTTGAGCCTGATCTTCGGCGTAACGCGCGTGGTGAACTTCGCCCATGGCAGCTTCGCCATGCTGGGCGCCTATCTCGCCTGGTGGCTGACCAGCACGCTTGCGCCCGGGCTGGGCGGATTCGGCTTCTGGGTTGGCATCCTGTTCGCGGCGCTGGCGGTGGGCCTGATCGCGGCGGCGGTGGAGATCCTGCTGCTGCGCCGCCTTTATGGCGCGCCCGAGCTGTTCCAGCTGCTTGCCACCTTCGCGCTCGTGCTGGTGATCGCCGATCTCGCACTGCTCTGGTACGGACCGGAGCAGCGCGTGGGTCCGCGCGCGCCCGGCCTTGCCGGCGGTGTCGCGGTGCCGGGCGGCGTCGTGCCCGCCTACGACATCGTGCTGATGGGTCTCGGCCCCGCCGTCCTCGGCCTGTTGCAGCTCCTGCTCCAGCGCACGCGCTTCGGCATGCTGATCCGCGCCGCGACCGAGAACCGCGCCCTGGTGGCCGCCTTCGGCATCGACCAGCGCCGGCTGTTCACGGCTGTTTTCGCGCTCGGCAGCGGGCTTGCCGGTCTGGCCGGGGCATTGATGGCGCCGCGCGCGACCGTGCATCTCGGCCTCGATCTTTCGCTGATCGTCGAGGCTTTCGTCGTCGTGGTCATCGGCGGGCTGGGCAGCGTGCCGGGTGCGTTCCTGGGCGCGCTACTGATCGGGCAGGTGCATGCCTTCGGCATCGTGCTGTTCCCCTCGATCACGCTGGTGGTGGTGTTCCTGGTCATGGCGGCGGTGCTGGTGGTGCGCCCGCACGGGCTCCTGGGCGCGCCCGAGGATGGCGGACCGGCGCCGGGTGCGGCCGGCGGCCTGCCTGCCGCGCCGCTTGTCCCGCCGCGCGCGGCCGACATCCCGTTCTGGCTTGGCGGCATCGCGCTCCTTGCCGCCGCGCCGCTCCTGCTTGGCGGCTTCGAGATCGAGGTGCTGTCCGAGGTGGCGATCGATGCGCTGATCGCCGCCTCGCTCCAGTTCCTCACCGGGCTCGGCGGCATCGTCTCCTTCGGCCATGCCTGCTATGTCGGGCTCGGTGCCTATGCGGTGGCGCTGTCCGTCAAGCAGGCGGGCTTCGGCATGCTGGCCGCCCTCGCGCTCGCGCCGCTGGCCGGGCTTGCCGGCGGGGCGATCTTCGGTGCGCTCTGCGTGCGGCTGTCGGGCGTCTATCGTGCCATGCTGACACTGGCCTGCGCGCAGATCGTCTATGCGATCGCCCACCAGTGGACCGACGTCACGGGCGGCGACAACGGCATCCTCGGCATCTGGCCCGACCGCTGGGCCGGGGAGCCGGCGCGCTACTGGTGGCTGGTGCTGGCGATCGTCGCGCCCGCGCTCTGGTTCCTGCGTCGTGTCGCGCACGCGCCCTTCGGGCTCTCCTTGCGCGCGCTGCGCGACAGCCCGCGCCGGGCCGAGGCGATCGGGCTCTGGCTCTATGGCCGGCAATGGGCGGCCTTCGCGCTCGCCGGCGGGGCGGCGGGGCTGGCGGGCGGGCTGCTCGCCTTCCTGAAAGGCACGGTGTTCCCGGAAAGCCTCGGCATCCCGGTCTCGGTCGAGGCGCTGGCGATGATGCTGCTCGGCGGCGTCAACAGCCTGAACGGCCCGATCCTGGGTGCCGCCGCCTTCCGCGGCCTGCGCGTCTTCGTCGCCGCCGAGACCGATCTCTGGCGCCTGGTCCTGGGCGGCGTGCTGATCGCACTCTGCCTCGCCTTCCCCGAGGGGCTGGCAGGCGCCGGCGCCCGGCTGACGCGCCGGCTGCGCGCGGAGCGCGGGCGATGAGCGGTGCGGTCCCGCTGCTCTCGGCCGAGGGGCTGGCCAAGGCCTTCGGCGGCGTGCGCGCCGTCGATCGCGTGAGCTTCGCGCTCGCGCCCGGCGAGATGCTGGCGCTGATCGGCCCCAACGGTGCCGGCAAGACCACCTGCTTCAACCTGGTGTCCGGGCAGATGCGCGCCGATGCCGGCACGGTGCGGCTCGGTGGCGTGGCACTGGACGGATTGCCGGCGCGGCGGATCGCACGGCTCGGGCTCGCCCGCACCTTCCAGATCGCGGCGGTATGCGCCTCGCTGACGGTGGCCGAGAACATCCAGATCGCGCTGATGGCGCACGCCGGGCTTGCAGTGAGCCTGGTTGCGCAGGCACGCCGGCGTCTGCGCGCCGAGGCCGATGCCCTGCTCGGCCGCCTCGGGCTTGCCGCCCTGGCCGAAATGCCCTGCGGGGCGCTCGCCTATGGCGATGTGAAGCGGGTCGAGCTGGCGGCGGCGCTCGCCACGGCTCCGCGCATCCTGTTGATGGACGAGCCCACCGCCGGCATGGCCCCGGCCGAGCGTGGCGCGCTGATGGCGCATATCCGCACCGAGGCGAAGGCGGCCGGGCTTGGCGTGCTGTTCACCGAGCACGATATGGACGCGGTGTTCGGCCATGCCGACCGCGTGCTGGTGATGGATCGCGGCCGGTTGATCGCCGACGGCCCACCCGAGGCGGTGCGGACCGATGCACGGGTGCGCGCCGTCTATCTGGGCGAGGACGAGCCGACGCAGCCCGGTGCGGCGTGAGGTGTGATGCCAGGCCCCCGCGCTTGCCGCGGCACGGCGGCGGGTGCTAAGTGCGGCTTCTTCTCGCGGCGCGATCCGAGCCGCGCGCGCCGTTCCGTTGCGGGTCCCGGACCCTTTGCATGACCCCTTCCTCGCCTGACCTCCCCGCCGATCCGCGCGCCGCCGCGCCACAAGACGCGGCACCGGCGCCGCGTATCTCGGTCGTCGTGCCGGTGCGCAACGAGGCCGACAACATCCTGCCGCTGATAGCGGAGATCGCGGCGGCGCTGGGCCCGGTCTGCACCTACGAGATCGTCTATGTCGATGACGGCTCGACCGACGCTACGCCCGAGCGCCTGGCCGAGGCGGCGGGGCTGCACCCGGAACTGGTGCGCCTGCGCCATCGTGCCAGCTGCGGGCAGAGTGCCGCGATCGTCAGCGGTGCGCGCGTCGCGCGCGGGCATTGGATCGCCACCATCGATGGCGACGGCCAGAACGATCCGGCTGACATTCCCGCTCTGCTCGCACGCGCCGAGGCCGAGGAGGCGGCGCGCGCGCGAGAGATGGCCGAGGCGCTGGTCCCGCCCGGCCCCGTGCTGGTCGCGGGCTGGCGGCAGAAGCGCAAGGATACCTGGGTGAAGCGCCGCGTCTCGCGTATCGCCAACGGCATCCGGGCGCGGCTCCTGCGCGACCGCACGCCGGACACGGGGTGCGGACTGAAGGTGTTCCGCGCCGAGGCGTTCCGCGCCCTGCCGCATTTCGACCATATGCACCGCTACCTTCCGGCGCTGTTCCTGCGCGCGGGCGGGCATGTCGTCAGCGTGCCGGTGAACCACCGCCCGCGCGAGCGCGGCAGGTCGAACTATGGCGTGCTCGACCGGCTGTGGGTCGGCATCTTCGACCTGGTCGGCGTGATGTGGCTGATGCGGCGCGGCAGGCGTGCGCTGCTGGCGCCGGTGCCGCCGCCCAAGGGGCCAGCGACAACCGAGGCCGGCGAGCGGGGCGGGCAGGGCGCCCGGCGCGGCTGAGATGGCGCTGCGGGCGATGCGCAAGGGCACGATCTGGCGCGCGCTGGTTCTTGCTGCCGGCCTGGTCGCGGCGGCGCTGCTGGTGCGCCTGGCGCGCGATGCCGGGCTGCTCGATACCGGCTGGGTCGATGGCTGGGTGCGCGGCCAGGGCTGGCAGGGCCGGCTGGTCTTTCTCGCCGTGACGGCGGCAAGCACCGGCATCGGCGTGCCGCGCCAGGCGCTGGCCCTGCTCGGCGGCTATGCCTTCGGTGTGGTCGAGGGCGTGGCGCTGGCCTTGCTTGGCACGCTGATCGGCGCGGCAGGCGCCTTCGGCTATGCGCGCTGGGCGGCGCGCGCGGCGCTTTCCGCCCGCTACGGGCGGCGGCTGGCGCGGGCCGACCGCTTCCTGGCCGAGAACCCCTTCACCGCCGTCCTGATCGTGCGCCTGCTGCCGGTGGGCGCCAATGTGGTGACGAACGTGCTGGCCGGCCTTTCGGCCATGCCGCTATTGCCGTTCCTGGCCGGCTCGGCCCTCGGCTATGTGCCGCAGACGGTGGTGTTCGCATTGCTTGGCAAGGGCGTGCGCGTCGATGGCTATGTGCAGCTTGGCCTGGCCGCGGCCCTGTTCCTGGCCTCGACCGTGCTGGCCTATGCCCTCTATCGCCGCAACCGCCAGGCGGCGGCGGTGGCCGAGGAGGCCGAGAATGGCGAGCCGGCGCCCGCCCCTCCCCATGACGGTCCGGGCTAAACGACAGGCCTTCCGGCCCTGCGCGCAGCCGGTGCTCCGGGTCAGTGCAGCGAGATGAGGCTCTTGGCCATGCGCAGCTCGGCCGGGCGGACCAGGCTCGCATGCATCACCCGCACCGAATGCAGCTTGCCCTCCAGCTCGCGCTGCCAGAAGGACAGGAACCTGTGCAGCACCGGGAAGCGCGGCGCGATGTCGAGTTCCTGCCAGATGAAGGTCTGGAGCAGGGTGGGGTGGTCCGGCAGGTGATAGAGAATTTCTGCCGTGGTGAGCCTGTATCCCTGGAGCTGAAGGTCCAGCCGTGCCATCGCCGCGCGCCTCCTGAGAGCGGGTTTGACCTCGCCGCCGGCGCCGGGATCGGCCCTGCCTGGGCCTGCGGGACCGGGGCAAGTTGCATCAGGATGCCAAACCCCGTCCCCGGCCGGCAAGGTAAACCGAAACAATTTCAATATATTAGCAGCATGGCGAGGTGATTGCTGCCGGGGCTGCCCTTGCTGCGGCGCAGCATCGCGGGCATTGTCGCGCAGCGTCTTGACTCGCTCCAGCCATCGGCCTACATCGCTGGCACTCCTCAAGCGGGAGTGCTAACAGACCCCTTGGGTTCACAAACCTATCGCAACAGGAGTTGTGGCGATGAAGTTCAGGCCTCTGCACGACCGGGTGGTCGTCCGTCGTGTCACCGCGGAGGAAAAGACCGCCGGTGGCATCATTATCCCCGACACCGCCAAGGAGAAGCCGATGGAAGGCGAGGTGGTGTCCGTTGGCGCAGGTGCGCGCAACGAGAAGGGCGAGTTGACTCCCCTCGATGTCAAGGCTGGCGATCGCGTGCTGTTCGGCAAGTGGTCCGGCACCGAGGTGAAGATCGATGGTGAGGAGCTCCTGATCATGAAGGAGTCCGACATCATGGGCATCATCGAGGGCACGGCCGCCAAGAAGAAGGCGGCCTGAGCTCCGCGCGCACCCTGCGCGGATCAAGCCAACCGATACCGGCCGGCCATCCCGGCCAGGCCGGACAAGTTCCAACAGGCAACAAGGAATAGAACGCACTGGCTGCGAAAGACGTTCGTTTCGGCACGGATGCCCGTGCGCGCATGCTGCGCGGCGTGGACATCCTCGCCGACGCGGTGAAGGTGACGCTCGGCCCCAAGGGCCGCAACGTCGTGATCGACAAGAGCTTCGGCGCCCCGCGCATCACCAAGGACGGCGTCACCGTCGCCAAGGAGATCGAGCTGGCCGACAAGTTCGAGAACATGGGCGCGCAGATGGTGCGCGAGGTGGCCTCGAAGACCAACGACATCGCCGGTGACGGCACCACCACCGCGACCGTGCTCGCCCAGTCGATCGTGCGCGAGGGTGCCAAGGCGGTGGCCGCCGGCCTCAACCCGATGGACCTGAAGCGCGGCATCGACCGCGCCGTGGCGCGCGTCGTGGACGAGCTCAAGAACCGCTCGAAGAAGATCTCCACCTCGGGCGAGGTGGCGCAGGTCGGCACCATCTCCGCCAATGGCGAGAAGGACATTGGCGAGATGATCGCCAAGGCCATGGAGAAGGTCGGCAACGAGGGCGTGATCACGGTCGAGGAAGCCAAGGGCATCCAGACCGAGCTCGACGTTGTCGAGGGCATGCAGTTCGACCGCGGCTATGTCAGCCCCTACTTCATCACCAATGCTGACAAGATGACCTGCGAGCTCGATAACCCGTCGATCCTGATCTTCGAGAAGAAGCTGTCCTCGCTGCAGCCGATGCTGCCGATCCTGGAAGCGGTGGTGCAGAGCGGCAAGCCGCTCCTGATCATCGCCGAGGATGTCGAGGGCGAGGCGCTGGCCACGCTGGTCGTGAACAAGTTGCGCGGCGGCCTCAAGGTCGCGGCGGTGAAGGCGCCTGGCTTCGGCGATCGCCGCAAGGCGATGCTCGAGGATATCGCGATCCTGACCGCTGGCACCGTGATCAGCGAGGATCTCGGCATCAAGCTCGAGAACGTGACGGTGAAGGATCTCGGCCGCGCCAAGCGCGTGATCATCGAGAAGGAGAACACCACGATCGTCGAGGGCGCGGGCAAGAAGGACGACATCAAGGGCCGTTGCGCGCAGATCAAGGCGCAGATCGAGGAGACCACCTCGGACTACGACCGCGAGAAGCTGCAGGAGCGGCTGGCCAAGCTGGCCGGCGGCGTCGCCGTGATCCGCGTCGGCGGTGCGACCGAGGTCGAGGTGAAGGAGCGCAAGGACCGCGTCGACGACGCGCTCCATGCCACCCGCGCCGCGGTCGAGGAAGGCATCGTCCCGGGCGGCGGCATTGCGCTCGCCCGCGCTGCCCGCACGCTCGAGAAGCTGCGCGTCGACAATGACGACCAGCGCTATGGCGTCGACATCGTCCGCCGCGCCTTGCAGTCCCCGCTCCGCCAGATCGCCGAGAATGCCGGCGAGGATGGCGCGGTGATTTCGGGCAAGGTGGCCGAGAATGACGAGTACAACTGGGGCTTCGACGCCCAGCAGGGCGAGTTCAAGGACCTGGTCAAGGCCGGCATCATCGACCCGACCAAGGTCGTGCGCACGGCGCTCCAGGACGCCTCCTCGGTCGCGTCGCTGCTCGTCACGACCGAGGCGATGATCGCCGAGCGTCCGGAGAAGAAGCCCGCCGCCCCGCCGGCGCCGGGTGGCGGCGAGATGGATTTCTGATCCGTCCTGCGCCAGGAACAACCCGCCGCGCCGCATGCGGGAATTGCATGCGCCCGGCGCAGCGGGCAACAAACGGGGGCCGCCTTCGGGCGGCCCCTTGCTTTTGTTGCGCGCCGCGATTTTTCTTGACTCTGCCTATGCAACCTGTGCGTGCTAGCCGCGCAATCGACTTTGGCTGATCTTGCCAAGCCTTCGCCCGCACAGCCGGGCTGCTTCAAGTCACTCACCAAATCCCGGTTGTCCATCGGAGCGCGCGATCCTCGCGCACTCCACTGCGTCGCAAGCGGCAAGCGCGCGGCGCACCAGCGAAGGAGGGCCGGATATGGCCGTCGGTACTGTCAAGTGGTTCAACCCGACCAAGGGTTATGGCTTCATCATGCCGTCCGAGGGTGGCAAGGATGTGTTCGTGCACATCACCGCCGTCGAGAAGGCCGGGCTCAAGGGCCTGCAGGAAGGCCAGAAGGTCACCTACGAGGTCAGCATGGAGCGCGGCAAGCCCGCGGCCGTGAACCTCCGGGCCGGCTGATCGCACCCGCGATCGCTGAACCGACTGAACAAAGCGCGGCGGCCGGAAGCGGCCGCCGCGTTTTCGTTTGCGGAACAGCGCGCCCGCAACCGCCACGCGGCACTTGCCGCGGGCAGCGCAAGCGGGCAGCTTGCGCCCGCCAGCCCTTCCTGCACCGGATCGCCGCCATGTTCGACCTGCCCGCGCTCGAAGCCGCCGCCCGCTTGGTGCACAGCGTCATGCCTCCGACGCCGCAGCATTCCTGGCCGCTGCTTTCCGCGCGCGCGGGCTGCCCGGTCACGGTCAAGCACGAGAACCACACCCCCGCGGGTGCCTTCAAGGTGCGCGGCGGCATCGTCTACATGGACCGGCTGAAGCGCGGGCGGCCCGCGGTGAAGGGCGTGATCTCGGCCACGCGTGGCAACCATGGCCAGAGCCTGGCATTCGCCGGGGCGCTCGCCGGCGTGCCGGTGACGATCTGCGTGCCACGCGGCAACAGTGTCGAGAAGAACGCGGCGATGCGTGCCTTCGGCGCCGAACTGATCGAGATCGGCCAGGATTTCGACGAGGCGCGCGAGGCCGCCAGCCGCATCGCCAAGGAGCGCGGCTACAAGTTCGCGCCCTCCTTCGCGCCCGATCTGGTTTGCGGTGTCGCCACCTACGCGCTCGAGCTGTTCAGCGCCGCGCCCGATCTCGATACGGTCTATGTGCCGATCGGGATGGGCTCGGGAATATGCGGGCTGATCCGAACGCGCGATCTGCTCGGACTCAAGACGCGCATCGTCGGGGTGCAGAGCGCGCATGCGCCATCCTATGCGCTGTCCTTCGCCACCGGGCGCGTGGTGACCACCAACAGCGCGGACACGCTTGCCGACGGCATGGCCACGCGCGTGCCCGATCCGGTGGCGCTCGCCATGATCCGCGCTGGCGCCGAGCGCATCGTGCAGGTGACCGATGACGAGGTGGCCGAGGCGATCCGCGCCTACTGGCAGGACACGCACAACCTGGCCGAGGGTGCGGGCGCCGCGCCGCTTGCGGCCCTGATGCAGGACCGGGCGGCGATGGCCGGCAAGCGGATCGGCCTGATCCTTTGCGGCGGGAACATCGATCTTGCCCTGTTCCGCCGCTGGGTGCTGCGCGTGGCGGATTGAGCCGTAGGCGCGGCCCGCGCCCTGCCGCGCGGCGCCCGGTCAGAGTTGCTGGAAGCGTGCCCGCGCGCCGCGCTCGATCGCGGCAGCCACCAGCCGCTCGATGTCGAACTGGTGGCGCATCATCTCCAGGACGCGCAGTTCCTCCTGGCTCGCCTTGCCGTCGGACGCGACCACGTCGCAGGCGAAGGCATAGGCCGTCTCGCGCAAACGCGGCGGCAGGGCCGCGCGGATCATCTCGAGCGACTTGTCGAGACCGTCCTCGGCGCCGAGCACTGCCGAGCAGTCGCGCGCGGCGCGCGTGATCTCCGCCGGCTTGAAGCTGCGGAACACGGGCAGGTGCTGCACGACGTCGCCCATGGTCATCAGTTCCTTGTCAGTCATGTTGCGGTCGGCGGCAGAGACCAGCACCATGGTCCAGATCAGCGCATCCTGTGGCTTCAGCATCCTGCAACCCCTGCGTTGGAACCCGGCCCGCTTATCGCGGCGCGCGCCCGGCGCGTCAAGCGAATGCTGGAGCAGCGTGCGTTCCGGCTGAACGGCACCGCGGTCCCGCCGGAACGGGCTTGGCTGCTCCCAGGCCTCGGGGTGCCCGGGCACGACGTCCGGTCGGCTGATTCCAGCCGAACGGAACGGGCCCTAGGCGGGGTCAAGGAAGGCGCGGGTTTCGGCGATCGCCTCGGCCAGCCCGACGCGGCGCACCTCGACGCCCTCGGGCAGGCCGGAGAGGAGGCGCGAGGGTGTGCGCGCATCGAGCATGACGAACACGCCACGATCGTCGGTCCGGCGCACCAGGCGGCCGAAGGCTTGGCGCAGGCGCGCGCGCGCGATGCGGTCGTCGTAGCGCGTGGCGCCGCCGCGCGCGGGTTTGACCGGCGCCATCTCCTCGGGCAGGGCGGCGCCCGGGTCGGGTGGCGGCTTGGCGAAATGCAGGCGGCGCGCGCGGTGCAGTATGTCGGGGCGCGGCCAGGGCACGCGGTCGAACACCAGCAGGCGCAGGCTGCGTCCCGGCACATCGACCCCGTCGCGCATGGCATCGGTGCCGAGCAGGCAGGAATCCTCCTCGGCGCGGAAGATGTCGACCAGCGTCGTATTGTCCATCGCATCGACATGCTGGGCGTAGAGATCGAGCCCGGCCTCGGCGAGCGCGTGGGCGATGCGCCCATGCACCGCGCGCAGGCGCGCGATCGCGGTGAACAGGCCGAGCGCGCCGCCCCCCGCGGCGATGAACAGCTCGCGATAGGCAGCCGCCACCTGGTCGGGATCGGCGCCGTTGACGTCTGTCACCACCAGCGCCCGCGTCTGCCTGGCATAGTCGAAGGGCGAGGGCACGGCGGCGCGCAAGGGCGGCTCGGGCAGGTGGGTGGCGCCGGTGCGGCGCTCGGCTTCGCGCCAGCCGGTTTCGACCTCCGGCTCGCCGGCATCGCGCAGCGTCGCCGAGGTCACCAGCAGTCCGTGCGCGCGCGCGCCGACGCTTTCGGCGAACGGGATGGTCGGGTCGACCCAGTGCCGGTGCATGCCGAGATCGAGCAGCCGGCCGTCGCGCCGCTCGATCGCGAGCCAGTCGACATAGTGCGGCGGCGTCTCGTGCGCGACCGCGTGCAGCATGCCGCGCCAGGACTGCACCGGCCCGATCGCGCGGCGCTGGAGCGAGCGGCACACCGCCTCGATGCGGATGCGCGCGCCGGTTTCGATCGTGTCCGCATCCTCGTCCAGGCGCGCCAGCAGGCCCGTGCGCAGTGCGGCCAGCGGCGTTTCCAGCCGCGCCAGCGCGGCATCGAGGCGCAGCGCCGCCTCCACCAGCCCCTCCACCGGCGGGCGCAGATCGGCTTCCAGCGATGCCGCCTCCTCGCCCTTGGCGGCGCGGGCGGTCACTTGGCGCTGGACGAGGCGCAGGAAGGCCTCGGACGGGTTCTGCGCCCCCGGCTCGGCGCCGAGCAGTTCGGGCCGGCCTGGTTCGCCAATGCGTCCCTGCCAGCCGGGTGCGGGAAGGGCGCGTGCGGCGCGCAGCACCTCCTCCAGCGTCGCGGCGAGATCGACGCGATCGCCGGTCAGGTCCTCGATGCGGCGGCGCAGGCCGCGGGCGCGGCTGCGTCCGCCCTCGGCGCCGACCAGCCAGCGGCGCAGTTCGCCCGTCTCCTGCCCGGAAAGCGCCGCCGAGAAGGCGCCGTCGGCCGCATCGAACAGATGGTGGCCCTCGTCGAACACATAGCGCAGCGGCAGGCTGGCATCGTCGAGCCCGCCCCAGGCGGCCTGCACCATCACGAGTGCATGGTTGGCCACGACAAGGTCAGCCTGGCGCGCATTGCGGATGGTGCGCTCGATGAAACAGCGTCGCCAGTGCGGGCAGGCGGAATGGATGCACTCCCCGCGCCGATCGGCAAGCGCGAGCGTCTGGCCGGGGCCGACCAGATCGACCAGCCAGGCCGGGAAATCGCCGCCTTGAAGGTCGCCGTCGCGCGTGGCCGCTATCCAGCGCGCCATCAGCCCCATCGGCACGGCAAGGGCGGGGTTCATCGCCGCCGCATTCGCCGCCTCCTCGAAGTTCAGCAGGCATAGATAGTTCTCCCGCCCCTTGCGGATCACGACACGCCGGCGCCGCTCGGCCGGGTCGGGAAAGAGGCGCGCAGCCTCGCTGTCGATCTGGCGCTGGAGGTTGCGCGTGTAGGTGGAAATCCAGACCGGCGCGTGGTTCTTCTCGGCCCAGAGGCTGGCCGGAGCGATGTAGGCGAGCGTCTTGCCGGTGCCGGTGCCGGCTTCGGCCAGCACGACATGCGGCGTGCCCTCATGCTCGGTTGGGGCGAAGGTCGCCGCCGCCGCCGATGCGAAATCGGCCTGCTGCGGCCGGTCCTCGGCGCCCGGCCCAAGCAGTTCGGCCAGCCGCCGGCGCGCTTCGGCTGGCTCGACCGGGACATGCGAGGGCGGCGGGGGCGGCGCGCTTTCCTCCCATTCCGGCAGGCGTTGCCAGACGCGGAGCGCCTGGGTCGCGCCCGGCTGTTCCGGGGCGCCGAGCGCCGCCAGCACGAAGGGCGCCCACGGCCAGCCGCCATGCCCCATCAGCGCGGCCAGGCTGGCCGCGTCGCGGTTCCCGGGCGCCTGGCGCCGATCGGCCAGTTCGCGCAGAAGCCGCTCGGCCGCCTCGTGCAGCAGAAGCGCGGCGGCGACAGGGTCGCGCGGCGGATCGAGATCGAGCCGCTGGGCGATGCCCTTGGCCGTCGGCACCACCGCCTGGGCCGGGCGCACGAAGGCCCACAGCTCCAGGATATCGATCGCCTGAATGCGTGCCTCGGGGCCGAGCCGGCGCGCGGTTGCCGGGGCATGGCAGACAAGCACCGGGCCGAGCGCGCGCAGGCGTGCCAGTGCCGCCGGCGGGGCGAACTGCTCGATCTCGCCCTCGGGCGAGACCAGCGCCACCTCGCCATGCCCGGCCACCAGCGCCCAGACATCGGGACGCGTCAGGCGCGGCGGGCCGCCTGGGGCGGTGGGGCGAGACTCGGCAGGCATGGCGGCACTATAGAGGCGGGGCCGGTTCGGGTCTGCCGCATATGGCCCCCATCCGCGCCGGCACCTGTCGCGGCGTCTGGGCCGCGACGCGATCCGGTTGACCCTGCCTTCGGCGCTGCCTAGGTTCGCGGCATGACCAGTTCCACGCCGACAGCCGCCTTTCCCCACGCCGACGACCTCGTGCCCCTTGGCCATGTCCCCGAGGCTCTGCGCCACGCCCGCGCCTGGCCGTACGAGGAGGCGATGCGCCTGCTCGAGCGCATCCATGCCGAGCGCGCCGCCGGCCACGGCAAGCATGCCGCGCGCGGCCAGGAGGTGCTGTTCGAGACCGGCTACGGCCCCTCGGGCCTGCCGCATATCGGCACCTTCGGCGAGGTCGCGCGCACAAGCTGGGTGCGCCGCGCCTTCGCGAGCCTGGCGCCGGGCATGCGAACGCGGCTGCTCGCCTTCTCCGACGACATGGACGGGCTGCGCAAGGTGCCCGACAATGTCCCGAACAAGGAGATGCTGGCCCAGCATCTGGGCAAGCCCCTGACCAGCATTCCCGATCCCTTCGGCACGCACGAAAGCTTCGGGCACCACAACAATGCCCGGCTGCGCGCCTTCCTCGACGGGTTCGGTTTCGCCTACGAGTTCGCCTCCTCGACCGACTACTACAGGTCGGGCCGGTTCGACGCCGCGCTCTGCCGTGTGCTCGAAACCTATGACGAGATCCTGGCCGTGATCCTGCCCACGCTGGGCCCCGAGCGGCGCGCGACCTACAGCCCGTTCCTGCCGGTCTGCGCGCGCACGGGGCGGGTGATGCAGGTGCCGATCCTGGAACGCAAGCACGATGCCGCCAGCATCGTCTGGAAGGACGAGGAGACGGGCCAGCTGGTGGAGACCCCGGTCACGGGCGGTCGCTGCAAGCTGCAGTGGAAGGCCGACTGGGCGATGCGCTGGTTTGCGCTCGGCGTCGATTACGAGATGTCGGGCAAGGACCTGATCGACAGCGTGAAATTGTCGAGCCGCATCTGCCGAATCCTCGGCGGCGTGCCGCCCGAGAACCTGACCTACGAGCTGTTCCTCGACGAGAAGGGCGAGAAGATCTCGAAGTCCAAGGGCAACGGCCTGTCGGTCGAGGAGTGGCTAACCTACGGCCCGCCGGAAAGCCTCGCCTTGTTCATGTATCACGCGCCCAAGCGCGCCAAGCGGCTCTATTTCGACGTCATCCCGCGCATGACGGACGAGTATCTCTCGCACCTCGCCAAGCTGCCCGGGCAGGACGAGGCGGGCAGGCTCGGCAATCCGGCCTGGCACATCCATGCCGGCGATGTGCCGAGGAACGATTCGCCGGTCACCTTCGGCGTCCTGCTCAATCTCGCGACCGTGGCGAATGCCGAGGACAAGGCGATCCTGTGGGGCTACCTCAACCGCTACGCGCCGGGCACGACGCCCGCGGGGGCGCCGCTGCTCGACCGGCTGATGGAGTATGCGATCGCCTACTATCGCGACTTCGTGAAGCCGCAGAAGCGCTATCGCGCCGCGACACCCGAGGAGCGCGTGGCGTTCGAGGACCTGATCCGGCGGCTGCGCGAGAACAAGGCGGCGCTCGGAGCGCTCGGTGTCGATGCGCGCGCGGCGGCGGTGCAGGACCTGATCTACGATGCCGGCCGCCGCCCGCCCTTCATGCAGAAGCAGAAGGACGGCACCAACGGCGTCTCGATCGAGTGGTTCAACGCGATCTACCAGGTGCTGCTGGGCGAGGAGCG
The DNA here is from genome assembly GCA_020850755.1 of Alphaproteobacteria bacterium. Classification (GTDB taxonomy): domain Bacteria; phylum Pseudomonadota; class Alphaproteobacteria; order Acetobacterales; family Acetobacteraceae; genus JADZEB01. The sequence goes on from JADZEB010000018.1 coordinate 113,803, forward strand.
GGGGCCGCGCTTCGGCAGTTTCGTCGCGCTCTACGGGGTCGAGGAGACGGCGGCGCTGATCGAGGCGGCGCTGAAGCGCCCGCCAGCCGCCGACGATCAGGGGCGGGTATCGGCCTAGCCAGGAACCGACGGGGCGCGCGACCATGGGGGGTGGGGTGGCCGGTTCTCGTGCGGCAAAGACGCTCGGCTCCGTGCTGGTGCGCTGGGCGGGCCCGGTGCTCGGCCTCGCCCTGCTGGTCGGCGCGGCCTGGGTGATGCAGCGCGAGCTGGCCGGCCTCAAGCTCGCCGATATCGGGCGCGAGATGCGCGCCCTGCCGGTACTTACCGGGCTGGCGGCGCTGGGACTGACGGTGGTGAGCTACCTCGTGCTCACGATCTACGATGCGCTCGGCACGCGTTTCGTGGGCCATCCTTTGTCCTATGGCAAGGTGGCCTTCGCCTCCTTCACCGCCTATGCGCTGTCGCACAATATCGGTTTCTCGATCCTGTCGGGCGCGGCGATCCGGTATCGCCTTTACGTGCTCTGGGGCCTGACGCCGATGCAGATCGCGGGCGTGGTGGCCTTCACGAGCCTGACCTTCGTCCTGGGCGGGCTTGTGCTGGGTGGTGCCTCGCTGATCCTCATGCCGGGCGCGATCCCGTTCCTCGGCGGCAGCGTGCCCGCGATCATCCTGCAGCTGTTGGGCGTGGGCATGTGGGCGCTCGTTGCCTTATACATCCTGGCCGGGCGGCTGCGCGGGCGGCCGCTGCGGATCATGGGCGCGGAGCTGCTGCTGCCGGGCGTGAGCATGGCCGTGGCGCAGACCGCGCTTGCCACCGCCGATGTCGCGCTGGTCGCGGGCATCTTCTATGTGCTGTTGCCGGAAACGCCGGGGCTCAACTTCCTGGTGTTCATGGCGGTCTATGTGTCCGCCTACACCACCGGCCTTGCCAGCAACGTGCCGGGCGGGCTTGGCGTGTTCGACGCCGCGATCCTGGCCGGGCTCGCGCCGTTCCTGTCGCCTGCGGCGATCGTCAGCGCGCTGCTGATCTTCCGCTTTCTCTATTACATCCTGCCGCTGTTCCTGGCCGGCAGCCTGTTCGCGCTGAACGAGCTGGTGCTGCGGCGGGTGGCGGTGCTGCGCACGGTCGGGCGCGTGGCGCGCTGGGGCGATCCCTTCATCGTGCCCACCGTCACGGGCGCGGTGGTGGTTGGCGGCCTGACCATGCTGCTCTTGGGCGCGCTGCCGCCACTCGACATGCCGCTCGGCTGGGCCGGTTTCGACGTGCCGCGCTCGATCGTCGAGCTGTCGCACTTCGCCGCGAGCGTGATCGGGGCGTTCCTGCTGGTGCTGGCCTGGGGCCTGTCGCGGCGCGTGCGCGCGGCCTGGGCACTGGTGGTGGCGCTGATGGTGATGGCGGTGTCGCTCGCCATCCTGAAGAACCAGCCGCCGGTGGTGCCGGCCTTCCTCGGCCTGATCCTGCTGTTCGTGCTGCCGTTCCGGCGCAACTTCTATCGCAGCGCGTCCCTGTTCGGCGAGCCGTTCACGCCGAGTTGGAACACGGCGCTGGCAACCGTTCTTGGCGGGACGCTCACGCTTGCGGCGATGCGGGTGGTCGAGATCATGCCGCGGCACGAGACCTGGTGGGAGTTCGTGCTGGAAGGCGATGCGCCGCGCGGCCTGCGCGCCACGGCGGCCGCAGCCTTGGCGCTGATGCTGTTCGGCCTGACGCATTTCCTGCGCCCGACGCGCCAGCGCGAGGTGGCGATCGATGCCGGCATCGCCGCGAGCCTGGCACACATGGCGGGTGGCCGGGGGGTGCCGAGGGGGCACGGTGTCGTGTTTGGCGACCGCAGCCGCGCGGCAATCGTCTATGTGAAGCGCAACGGCATCTGGGTCGGGCTCGGTGATACGCTGGGTGATCCGGACGATCGCGCCTCGGCGATCTGGCGCTTCCGCGACCTGTGCGAGCAGAACCGCGTCGATCCCGCCTTCTATGGCGTGTCGCCCGACGATCTCGCCATCTATGACGAGATCGGGCTCACCGCCTTTCCGCTCGGTCCCGACGGGCTGCCCCTGCCCGAAAGCCGCGGCGATGCGCCGGCGGCGGAGCGCTACCTGACCTGTCGGGCCGAGCGCGACCTGCGCACGCTCCTGCCGCAATTGCCCGACCTCGCGCGTCTGGCCGCGAGCGCCTAGGGCACGTTCCGTTCGGCCCCGATCGGCCGGACGCACGCCATGCCCGGGAAGCAGCAGGCTCCGCTGAAGGCGGCGCTCGGGCGGGCGCCGGCAAGCGCCAGCATCGCCGCGTCGCGGGCAGCCTGCAGGCGCTGCGCATGGCGGGAAAGGGCGCTTGCCGGAAGGCGCGCGCGAGGGGCGGCGCGGCGCAGCGCGGCCAGGCATCGGCGGGCGGCATCGGCGGCGGCCTCGGCCTCCGCTGCCGCGCGGCGTGCAAGGCGACGCGCCGCCGCACTTGGTGTGCCGCAGGCGGCGAGGGCCAGTGCCTCGGCCGGGATCGGGCCGTCATGGGCCAGTTCGAGGGCGAACCGTGCAGGCAAGGGCGGGGCAGGGGTGCGGGGCAACGGGCTCATCGTGCGATAGGAACAAAGTCCTTCGACTGTGTCAAGCAGGCCGGCACGATGCGCGCTCGAGCCGGGGAATCCTGGCCTTGGACTACTGGCTCGCCCAGACGATGCGCGCGACCCAGGACAACTCCGCCAGATCGAGCACGCGCAGTTCGTGCGCGGGGTTGAGCGAGCGTAGCTCGATGCGGCGGGCCGACTGGCGCAGAAGGTCCTTGGCCATCACCTCGCCGGCTGCGGTCTTCACCACGACCCGGTCGCCGCGGCGCACCGGGGCGGCCGGCGAGACGATCACGATATCTCCGTCGCGATAGACGGGCTCCATCGAATCGCCGCTGATCTCGAGCGCATAGGCGTTGGTGTCGCCCACCTCGGGGAAGGGGATCTCGTCCCAGCCACCGCCGGCCGGGTAGCCCGCATCGTCGAAGTAGCCCGCCGTTCCGGCCTGCGCCAGTCCGATCAGCGGGACATGGCGCTGGCGCGGCTGCCTGGGTTCCTGGTGCAAGGCCGGCTTCTCGCCGCTCAACAGAGTGGTGAAGACATCAAGCCCGGTGCCGGTCGCGGCCAGGATCTTGGCGATGCTCTCCGTCGAGGGCCAGCGCGCGCGGCCGTCGCGGGTCAGCCGCTTCGACCGGTTGAAGGTGGTGGGGTCGAGCCCGGCGCGCCGTGCCAAGCCGGAGGGCGTAAGCCCATGGGTGGCGGCAAGCGCGTCGATTGCACGCCAGATCTGGTCATGCCGCAGCATGGGTATTCCCTCCTCCTCGATACGCGTCCGCTGCATAGGAAAATAGACATAATTAGGCTTGAAGTCCACTTTCAAATACGCAATCGATGTTCCTGGTATGTTCTCAACCGCGCAGGAGCCGCCGATATGCCCGCCGCCTTTCCTGTCCAACGCGCTGCCCCGGTCTATAGCGATCTTGCCGGCGCCAAGCCCTTTGCCACCGCCGAGGAGGCGTGGTTCTGGACCATGGCCGCGCTGCGCGCGCGGCGCGAGGGCGCCCGCTTCCGCGCCGCGATCGGCAGCGCGATCCGCCCGTGCGAACCCGACGATGTCGTGCGCTGCCTCGACCGGTTGTGGCGCCAGCGCCAGGTCGAGGCGGTGCATCTGCGCGTGCTCGGCTGGTATGGCGAACGTCAGGCGCCACCCGATCCTCGTCATCCCGGCGATCGCGGCCCGGCGCGGCTCTGGCACGAAGCGATGCAGCGGCTCGACGGGGCCCTGCGTGCCAAGGGCATCGTCGGCGAGGCGGTGCTGATGCCATGAGCGCCAAGGCCCATCCCGAGATGCCCGAGCAGGCGGTGTGGGTGGTGTTCACCGGCCGCGCCGACCTGGTCTGGCTGCGCTTGCTGCGAAGCGGCTTCCGCCACTGCTTCCTGGCCATGCATGATGGCGAGCGCTGGACGACGCTCGATCCGTTGGCCTCGCGCCTGGTGGTCGGCCACCCGCCGGTCGAGGCGGATTTCGACCTGCCCGGCTTCTATCGCGGCGTGGGCTTGCGCGTGCTCGGACCGTTCGTGCCGCGGGCGCCAGAGGCACGGTGGCTGCCGCCGCTGGCGCCGCTTTCCTGCGTGACCGTGGTGCTGCGGGTGCTGGGGCTGCGCCGTGCGTTGCTGCTAACCCCTTGGCAGCTCTACCGTTTCCTGCGCCGACACGGAAAAGAACAAAACCCTAGGAAAATAACCTTGACATCTGGCGCCTGATCGGGCACTCTCCCGCTCGTCAACGGCCGAACTGCGCCTTGGGCGCGCGGCCGCTCCAGCCACCCGCCAGGTCCCAGCGCCCCATGCACCGCCCGCCAGGATTGCCCTGGCGGGCGGTTCGCATTCGTCCCGCGCCCGCCGCGCCTCTCGCGCTGCGCGCCCCAACCCGCGAAGGAGCCCGGAATGTCCGGCCTGTTCGGCTCGCCCTCGCCGCCGCCCCCGCCGCCCCCGCCGGCCGAACCTGACCCCGCGGTCGAGGCCGAAGCGCGCCGCAAGGCGCGGGTCGAGCGGCTGCGCCGGGGCCTTGCCGGCACGATCGCCACCTCTGAGCGCGGCGTACTTGATCCCGCCTGGCCCTCCGTCCAGCGCAAGAGCTTGCTTGGCGAATAGCGTCGCCAGCCGGCGCCGAGGACCGACCCTCTCCCTCCACCAGCCCGAGGATGCGATGCCCGAAAGCACCCCGCTTCGCAGCGCCCACGCGCCCAACCCCGATGCCGGCCTTGCCGCATCCGTCCTGGCCGAGGCGCAGGCCGCCTTCGCCCGCCGCCGCCCCTGGGAGGATGCGTGGCGCGATGCCTATGCCCATGCGCTGCCGGGCCGTCCCGGCGCGGCCGATGCCGGCCTGCTGTTCGACGGCACCGCCGCCGACGCGGCCGAGCAGCTTGCCGCCTCGCTCCTGGCCGAGCTCACGCCGCCCTGGATGCGCTGGTTCGGCCTCGCGCCCGGCCGCGGCGTCGCCGACGAGGCACGCGAGACCGCAGCGCTCGAGCAGGTCGCGGGCACGCTGCAAGCCCATTTCGATCGCTCCAATTTCGCGGTCGAGATGCACCAGGCGTTCCTCGATCTCGTCATCGCCGGCACCGCCTGCCTCTCCTTCGAGGAGGCGCCGGCGGGCGAGTCCTCGGCCTTCCGCTTCGCCGCCGTGCCGCTGTCGGAACTCGCGCTCGAGGAAGGCCCGTCGCGCCGGCTCGACCGCACCTATCGCGAGCTCCGCATGCCGGCGGCCGAGATCGTCGCGCGCTTCCCGCGCAGCGTGCTGCCGCCTGCCTTCATGCGCGAGGCCGCCGACAACCCTGGCGCGATCGAGGCGCCACGCCACCGCGTGATCGAGGCGGTGCGGCCCGACGGACTGGCCTTCGCCTATGCGGCGATCCTGGCGCCCGAGGCCGATATCGCGCCGCCCACCCTGCTGGCGCAGGGCCGGTTCGGGCGTTCGCCCTTCATCACCTTCCGCTGGCTCAAGGCGCCGGGCGAGAGCTATGGCCGCTCGCCGGTGCTGAAGGCGCTGCCGGACATCCGCACCGCCAACAAGGTCGTCGAGCTGATCCTGAAGAACGCCTCGATCGCGGTGACGGGCATCTGGCAGGCCGATGACGACGGCGTGCTCAATCCGGCCAACATCAAGCTGGTGCCTGGGGCGATCATCCCGAAGGCGGTCGGATCTTCCGGCCTGACGCCGCTTGCCGCACCGGGCCGCTTCGATGTCAGCCAGCTCGTGCTCGACGATCTGCGCGGGCGCATCCGCCGCGCCCTGTTCGCCGACCGCATCGCGCCGAACCAGCCCGGCCGCATGACCGCGACCGAGGTGCTCGAACGCAGCGCCGAGACGGCGCGACTGCTGGGCGCGGCCTATGGCCGCCTCCAGGCCGAACTGCTGACGCCGCTGATCGAGCGCGGACTGGCGATACTTCATCGTCGCGGCGAGGTGCCGCCGGTGATGATCGACGGGCGCGATGTGGCGCTGGTCTACCAGTCGCCGATCGCGCGCGCCCAGGCGCGGGCCGAAGCGCAAAACGCGCTCGTCTGGCTCGATGCCGCGGGCAAGCTCGGCGATGCCGCCGCCGCCGCGATCGATGCGCCGGGCGCGGCGCGCTGGCTCGCCCGCTCGCTGAGCGTGCCGACCGCGCTGCTGCGCCCCGACCCCCCCACCGCCTGACCGAGCCAGACAAGAGAGCGAAGGAGACACCGATCCATGGCCGAGACCCTGCTCGACCACGCCGCCGAAAGCCTCGTCGCGCGTGCCGCTGCCGCGCGCGCCCGCCCCGCCGACATCCCGGAGAAGTTCTGGGACGCACAGAAGGGCGAGGTGCGCATCGACGCGCTGCTGAAATCCTATCGCGAGCTGGAGCGCCGCCTGGCGCGCCTGTCCTCGCCGCCGGGCGACGATGCGGGCGAGGAGGAGCGCTCGCGCTTCCGCCGCGCCCTCGGTGCGCCCGACACGCCCGAGGCCTACGCGATCGAGGAGCGCCACCCGCTCTGCTGCGCCGATGCCGAGATCAACCGTCGCCTGCATGCGCACGGCTTCACCCAGGCGCAGGCGCAGCTGGTCTATGACCTTGCGGCCGAGCGCCTCCTGCCGCTGATCGCCGAGGCCGCGGGACAGTTCGAGGCGGACCGGCAGATCGAACGCCTGATCCAGCATTACGGCGGCGAGGACCGCTTCCGCACGCTGTCGCGCCAGATCGGCGCCTGGGGCCGAGCAAACCTTCCGGCGCCGGTGTTCGAGGCTCTCGCTTGCACATCGGACGGCGTGATGACCATGCACCGCATGATGGAGGGCGAGGAGCCCGGCATCGTTCGTGGCGCCGGCGCGCCGATCGGCGTGCGCAGCGAGAACGAGTTGCGCGCGATGGTCGCCGATCCCCGCTACTGGAAGATGCGCGACCCGGACTTCGTCCGCCGCGTCGGCGAAGGCTTCCGCCGCCTGTTCGCTTCCGAAAGCTGATCCGGCGCGCGTTCCGGCACGACCGGGACGCCGCCCAGCCAGATCCCCGGCCGCGCGTGCGGCGGGCCCGTGGCGCCGCTGCGCCATCCCCCGAGGGGCGCATCCATGATGCGCCCGCGCGCAGCGCGCCGCACCGTCGCGGCACATGGTCCGCAGCCAGCGGCGCGTCCTCCTCCGCGCGCCGCCCGCGACCCGCGCCCGCCCGCCGGCCGGGGCGGCGGGCGGGGACCGATCCTCCCTCGGTCCCCGCCCGCCACACTTGTTCACGCACCGCCTTCACCTGCGGCCAACCGGCGCGCGCAGAGCGCGCGCACGGCCCGCCGGCCGCGATCCATGCGCACCGGGCCCCCTCGGGCAACCCGGTTCGCGAGGCGATCGCCATTCCCCGCAACCCCGAAAAGGATCGAGACAGAGATGTCCACTTCGATCGACCAGGCCTTCGTCAAGCAGTTCCAGGCGGAAGTGCACGAGGCCTATCAGCGCATCGGCTCGAAGCTGCGCAACACCGTGCGCGGCAAGACTAACGTGATCGGCTCCTCGACCGTGTTCCAGAAGGTCGGCAAGGGCACCGCGACCACGAAGCCGCGCCACGGCCAGGTGCCGGTGATGAACGTCTCGCACGCCGCGGTCGAGTGCGTCTTGCAGGACTACTATGCCGGCGACTGGGTGGATCGGCTCGACGAGCTCAAGATCAACCATGACGAGCGCCAGGTGACGGCGAATGCGGGTGCCAACGCGCTCGGCCGCAAGACCGACGAGCTGATCATCGCCGCGCTCGACGCCGCCACGCGCGAGGCCACCGGCACCGGCACCGGCCTCACCGACACCGACGGCATGACCAAGGCCAAGTGCCTGCTCGCCTTCGAGATGCTGGCCGACAAGGACGTGCCGGACGACGGCAACCGCTACGCCGTGGTGGGCTACAAGCAGTGGTCGGAGCTGCTGCAGATGCAGGAATTCGTCTCGGCCGACTATGTCGGCAACGAGGACCTGCCCTGGAAGAGCGCGCAGGCCAAGCGCTGGCTCGGCACCACCTGGATCCTGCACACCGGCCTGACCAAGGTCGGCAACCTCCGCTACTGCTACTGGTACCACAAGACCGCGATCGGCCACGGCTCGGGCCAGGATGTCGTCTCCGACATCACCTGGCACGGCGACCGCGCCGCCTACTTCGTCAACAACATGATGAGCCAGGGTGCGGTGCTGATCGACGGCGATGGCGTCGTGCGCATCCGCGCCAAGGAGTAAGGGGTCACGGCCATGCCCTTCCGCATCCGCGACCTGTCCGTTCTCGCCTATGCGAACGGGTTCACGCTCTGGCACTACCAGGGAGGGGCGGACTCGCTCGCCACCATCTCGGGGCTGCGCTACTTCGATGCGGCCGCCGAGATGCTGGGCGCGGGCGACCTGATCCTGGTCGCGGCGGAAGATGGCTCCAGGCTCCAGCGCGTGGCGCGGATCTCGGCCGGGCGGGTCACGATCGACCATCCGGCCGAGACCGGCACGCTGCATGTGTTCGTGCCGGGGATCAACCTCGCGGACGCGGGCGAGCACTACACGCTCGCGCCGGCCGCGGGCTTCGTCACCGCGCTGCGCGCCGTTGTCGGCGCCGAGACCCTCGGGCCTGCCTGCCTGCAACTCTGCATCGGCGGGCAGGCCGTGCCGGGCGGGGCGATCCTCGTGCCGCCCGGCCAGGCCGCCGGCGCGACCTTCCATGTCCAGCCCGCCAGCGGCAACGCCGTCTCGGCCGGCAGCGCGATCAGCCTGCGCTGCGACGGCCAGGCGGGGCGGACTTCGCCTGCCGTGGTGGTCCTGGAGATCACCCGCGCCTGACCAGTCGGGCAGAAAGGGTGGCGGGCCATGCCCGCCACCCCTTCGTGCCTCGCCCTTCCTTCCACTGCCAGTCGATGGAGCCATTCGCATGGCGCTCTCTGCGCTTGCCCTCTGCTCGCGCGCGCTGATCAAGATCGGCGCCGCCCCGATCACGAGCTTCGAGGAAGGCACGGCCGAGGCGGAGGTGGCCGCCAACCTCTATTCCTCGGTGCGCGACGCGCTGCTTTCGGCGCATCCCTGGAGCTTCGCCACCACCCAGGCCACGCTCGCCCTCCTTGCCGCGGCACCTGCCGCCGATCACGCCTTCGCCTTCCGGCTGCCGGTCGATTTCCTGCGCGCGATCTCGGCCGGCGCAGGTACGGGGCAGGGGCGCGGCCTGTCCTACCGCATCCACGAGCAGGCGCTGCACGCGGACAGCGAGGCGGTCACGCTCACCTACATATTCCGTCCGGCCGAGGGCGAGTTCCCGCCCTTCTTCGATGCGGCGCTGATCGCGCGGCTGGCGGCCGAGTTCTGCCTGCCGCTGACCGAGAACAGTTCGCGCGCCGAACTTCTTTATCGCCTCGCCGAGCAGGACATGCGCGCGGCGCGGCTGATCGACTCGCAGCAGGACGCACCGCAAGCGATCTCGGACTTCCCCCTGGTCGGAGTGCGCGGATGAGCAGCATCTCCACCCGCGCCGCAAAGACAAGCTTCGCGGCGGGCGAGGTCTCCACCGAGCTTCTCGGCCGGGGGGATCTTCGCGCCTACCAGAACGGTGCGCGCCGCCTGCGCAACGTCTTCATCATGCCGACCGGGGGCGTGACCCGTCGCTCCGGCCTGCGCCACCTTGCCGTGCTGGCGGGCGCGGGGCGGCTTGTCGGCTTCGAATTCAATACCGAGCAGGTCTATGTGCTGGTGTTCACGAACCAGCTCATGACCGTGTTCATGAACGACGCTCCGGTGGCCAGCATCGTCACGCCCTGGACCGCCGCGCAGCTGCCGCAGCTTGCCTACACGCAGAGCGCGGACACGCTCCTTGTGGTGCATCCGGACGTGGCGCCGCAGAAGATCACGCGTAGCAGCCACACGAGCTGGCAGATAGGTCCGTGGACCTTCGATGCCGGATCCAGCGGCGCCACGGCCGAGCCGTTCCACCGCTTCGCGCCGGCGGCGATCACCTTGGCACCCTCGAACGTCACGGGAGCGATCACGCTGACTGCCTCGGCGCCTATGTTCGTGGCCGGGCATGCAAGTGCCCGGGTCCGCATCGGCGGCAAGCAGGTGCTGGTCAACAACGTGCTGAGCCCGACCCAGGCATCGGCCACGGTAATCGAGACCCTGGCCAGCACCGCCGCGACGGCCGACTGGGACGAAGCCGCCTTCAGCAATGCGCATGGCTGGCCCGTGACCGTCGGCTTCCACCAGGACCGCCTTGTGATCGGCGGCACGCGCGAACTGCCCAACCGCCTCTGGCTCTCGCGCTCGGGCGACCTGTTCAACCTCGCCCTCGGCACAGGGCTCGACGACGAGGCGATCGAGTTTGCACTGATGTCGGACCAGGTGAACGCGATCCGCGCGGTGTTCTCGGGGCGGCACCTGCAGGTCTTCACCTCGGGCGCGGAATGGATGGTGACCGGCGACCCGCTTACTCCTGGCAACATCCAGATCGTCCGCCAGACCCGCATCGGCAGCCGCATCGATCGCATCGTGCCGCCGATCGACATCGATGGCGCGACGATCTTCGTCGGCCGCTCGGGGCGCACCGTACACGAGTTCGCCTATGCCGACGTGGAAGCCGCCTACCAGGCGAACGATCTCGGCATTCTGGCACGCCACCTGGTCTCCGACCCGGTCGACCTCGACTACGATCTAGGCAAGCGCCTGCTGCATGTCGTGATGGCCAACGGCTCGGTCGGCACGCTGACGATATACCGCGCCGAGCAGGTCACCGCCTGGACGCGCCTTGAGACCGACGGTGCGTTCCGTGCCGTGGTTGTGGTGGGCGACGGCGTCTACTTCATCACCGAACGAGCTGGGACCTTCGCGCTGGAGCGGTTCGACGAGTCGCTCGGCCTCGATGCCGCGATCACCGGCGAAAGCGTGCTGCCGGTCGATGTCTGGAGCGGCCTTGGCCATCTGGAGGGACGCGGCGTCCGGGTGATGGCCGACGGCACGCCCCAGGGCGAGGCCACTGTCACGGCCGGCTCGATCACCGTCGATCCGCCGGCCATGTCGGTGCAGGCGGGCCTGGGCTTCGCCCACGAGATCGAGCCCCTGCCGCCCGACCTGCTCGAAAGTTTCGGGGCGCGGGCGGCGCCATTGCGCCTCGTCTCCGTCACGCTGCGCGTGCAGGACACCGCCTCGCTCGCGGTCGATACCGGCCGCGGTGCGCGGCCGGTGCCGTTCCGCCGCTTCGGCGCGATCGACCTCGATACGCCGCCGGCACCCTTTACCGGCGATATCACCGTGCGCGCGCTCGGCTGGCGGCGCGACGCCGCGCGGTCGCTCTGGCGCATCACCGGCGACACGCCGATGCCGCTGACCATTCTCGCCGTGACCACCGAAATGAGGGTGAACTCCTGATGGCCCAGCTTGCCTCCATTGCCGCGGTTCTCACCGCGGCCAGCGCCGTCTTTTCGATCCAGCAGCAGGCACGCCAGAGCAGCGCGGCACGCCAGGCGGAAGCCGCGCGCCAGGCGCAGCTCAACGCGCAGCAGCAGTCCGAGCAGCAGCGCCGGCGCGAGCTTCTGGCCAAGACGATCGCAGCCACACGCGCGCGCCTTGCCGCCGGCGGCATCGATCCGAACACGGGTTCGGCCTCGGCGCTGCAGGAGGGGCTCCGCCAGGAGGCGGATCGGCGCGAGCAGGAATCCGCCGCGATCTTCTCCGCGCGCCTGGCCGCCGGCCGGCGCTCGCTGCTTTCGGAGGAGGGCGAGATCCGTCCGTTCCTGCGCGCCGGCACCAGCTTCGCCCGCCTGCTCGACGCGCCGTCCCGTTCGCTTCTCGACGCCTGACCGACAGGAGTTCCCCGCATGCCCGCACATATCACGATCGGTGCGATCTCCCCGCGCATCCAGTATCTCGCCGACGGCACGCAGCAGGTCTTCGCCTATCCCTTCCCGATCTTCACCAGCGCCGACCTCGAGGTGCGCCAGGACGAGGCACTGCTCGCTTCGGGCTTCACCATCGCAGGCGCGGGCGATCCGGCCGGCGGCACGGTGACCTTCGACGTCGCGCCGATCCTGGGTGCGCGCATCACGCTGCGCCGGCGCATGCCGATCCAGCGCGTCACCGACTTCCAGGAAAGCGGCGCGCTGCGCGCGGCAAGCATCAACGACGAGCTCGACTACCAGATCGCCGCGATCCAGCAGGTGGCGGACGATGCCGGGCGCGCTCTTTCCCTGCCGCCGGGTGATCCGCGCGCCGAGCTGGTGCTGCCGCCCGTGGCGCAGCGGGCGGGCAAGGTGGTGGGCTTCGACAATGGCGGCGGACTTGCGCTGATGAGCACGGCCTCGACCGGTGCGCTCTCGGCCGCCGATGTGACCTATCTCGCGCAGCGTGCGAACTCGGTCGCGCGCTCGGTGGAATCGCGCCTGTCGGACACCATCTCGGTCAAGGATTTCGGCGCCGTCGGCAACGGCACGACCGATGACCGGGCGGCGATCCAGGCGGCGTTCGATTCCGCGGCGGCGGGCGGCAAGATCCTGATCCCCGAGGGCAGCTACCTGATCCTCGCCACCGTCACGCTCCCGGCGGCGGCGGATCTCGAGATGCGCGGGCGGCTGGTCTATGGCGGCAGCGTGAACGAGCCCGCGCTGGTGATCGGCGCGCCGGGGCAGAGCGCGCGCTATCGCCGCTACCACGGGCTGCGGGTCGAGCGCAGCGCGCTGTCGAACTGGTCGAACGAAGCGTCGGTGGGAATCCGCCACTACAACGCGCTCAACTGCAATCCGATCGAGATCCTGCTCGCCGACCGCTTCACCATCGGCTACCAGATGATTGCCGAGAATGCCGGGGTTGGCGTGAACACGGTCTATCTTGGCCGGCTCAGCGACAACAAGATCGGCCTCGACCTGCGCTCGCAAAGCGCGGTCGGCGGCTATGTCAACCAGAACACCTTCATCGGCGGAGCGGTGAACTCCGGCGGCAATCCGCTGTCCGGGCGCTATGGCGTGCGCTTCTCGCGCTCGGCCGGCGCCTATAGCGGGCACAACAACAACATCTTCCTCGGCACGAATTTCGAGCTCGGCGGCGCGCCATCCTGGGCGCCCAGCACGGCCTATGCCGTGGGCCAGCTCGTGCGCAATGACGGTGGGCGCATCTACCAGTGCGTCGGCGCCGGCGTTTCTGCCGCTTCCGGCGGCCCCACGGGCACGGGGCTTGCGATCATCGACGGCACGGTACTGTGGGACTTCGTGCTTGCCTCGCTCGACACCATCCCGGTGCTGGTCGAGGTGGACGCCACCACCAACCGCTTCATCGGCATCCGCTCCGAGGGCAACGGCCCCACCTTCGCGCGCCACACCGGCTCGGTCAGCAGCCAGCTCTACGACATCGCGTTCGGCTGGAACGACATCGAGCAGGTGATCGACCCGTCCGAGGCGCTGCCCTCCAGCGTGCTGCGCCGGCAGAACCGCAACCTGGTGCGCGACCTGGCGCAGAGGCTGGTCTGGTCGGTGCCGGACATCCGCGCCGAGGCGACGCGCTACAGCAGCACGCAGACCTATGTCGCCGGCATGGCGATCCTCGGCACCGGGCAGACCCGGCTCGAGCGCCAGCTCATCCTGTCGCGCGCCTATTCGGGCCTGACGCTCCGGCGCCAGCATGTCGAGGTGAGCAACGGCCGCGCGCTCGGCCGTTCGGTCGATACGCGCGAGGCCAAGCGCTTCCTGATGCACTACGCGCTCGACGGCCAGGCGGCGGCCGGACGCCAGGTCATCGTCTGCTTCGACCAGGATGACCGCATCATCACCGCCGGCACGCCGGTGCGCGCCGACAAGCCGCTGGTCTACAGTTCGAGCTATCGCGGCTGGTACCAGTCGAGCGGGGACTCCGCCGATCCGCTCTACTTCGAACTCGCGCCCGAGGTGAAGTCGGCTTTCGTCGGCGTGATCCAGGTGGGCGCGGGCGCCAATCCGCGCCTTCGCTCGATGACGCTGTTCACGCTCGACCCGGTGGCGGCGGGCTCCTTCCCCGGCTATGGCGAGGACGACGCTCTCGACCTGCCGCTCGCGGCGGCGCTGCCCAATGGCGGTTCCTACGAGCAGGGCGCGCGCCTGTTCAACGCCACGCCCGCCGCCGGCGGCCGTTCGGGCTGGGTGTGCCTCACGGCCGGCACCTTCGGCACGCTCTCCAGTGTCACGGCCAGCACGACCAATGGCAGCCCGACGGTGACGGTGAACAACGCCTCCGCGCTGGAGCCCGGCCAGTGGATCGCCATTGCCGGCGCGGTCACGGCGGCGCGCATCGAGCGCATCTCCGGCACCACGCTGACGCTGTCCGCCAACGCCACCGCGACCGTCAGCAGCGCGGCGACGAGCTTCGTTGCCCCCGTGTTCGCCGAGTGGGGTGATCTCGTGCTGCAATCGGCGGTCACCTACAACCCGCCGGCCATCGGCTCGGGCGGATCGGTGATCACCACGGTGACGGTCACCGGCGCCGCGCTGGGCGACTATGCCGATGCGAGCTTCAGCCTCGATGTCGGCTTCGTCATCCTTAGCGCGCACGTCACCGCGGCGAACACCGTCAGCGTCACCTTCACCAACCTGGGCGGCACGACTGCCGACCTGGCCTCCGGCACGCTGCGCGTGCGGGTGCGCAAGCAGTAGCGCGTGGCGTGATCCCGGCGCGAAGCCGCACTTGCAACCTCAACAAAGGACCCCATCCAATGGCCCTGCAGATGCCCTGGACCGACCCCGCCGGCCGCGACAGCCCGAATGCCTATCACCGCGTCGAGATCGTCGGCAGCGCCGATCGCATGCGCGCGGACGTGACCATCTGGCACAACCGCGCCGCGCGCAACGAGGGGCGCGAGCCGGTCGGGCGATCCTTCATCGAGTTCCGCCCCGATCCGGCTTCGGCGCGCAACTTCATCGCCCAGGCCTACGACGCCTTGAAGGCGCAGGGCTACGCCAGCGCGACGGATGTCTGAGCCCGAGGCGGCGCCCGACATCAGCGCCGCACTGGCGGATGCGGCGGCGAAGGTGCTGAGCTGCTATCGCGCCTTCGCCGCCCAGCCTCCGCCCGATGACGCGCGCGGCTATGCCGCGCATCACGCCGCCTGCCGTTCCGCGCTCGCGCATCTCGATCTGGCACTTCGTCTGGCCCGCCGCTACGGCGCATCCGATTGCGATGACGCCGAGGCGATGGCGGGCGACGCCCTGATCGAACAGGCGCGCGCCGCGCTGGACGGCGAGGGGCCCCCAGCCGACGACGACATCAAGGATGGCGCCTGAAACCGCGACCTTTCCCGAATTCCTCTGGATCTGGAACGCAACGCGGGCCGAGGCAACGCCCGCGCTCCACCTTGAGATGGCCCGCTGGCTCCATTCGGCCTGGGCGCAGGGCGATCGGCGGCTTCTGCTGATGGCTTTCCGCTCGGCCGGGAAGAGCTCGATCGTGGGCCTGTTCTCCGCCTGGCTGCTGTCGCGCAACCCGGAGCTGCGCATCCTGGTGCTGGCGGCCGATCACGCGCTGGCGACGAAGATGGCGCGCAATGTGCGCGGCATCATCGAGCGTCATCCGCTCTGCCGCCGGCTCAAGCCGCGCCCGCCCGACGAATGGGCGGCCGATCGCTTCTCGGTCGCGCGCGAGGGCGCCTGGCGCGATCCGTCCATGCTCGCCGCCGGCATCGGCGCCAACATCACCGGCAGCCGCGCCGATGTGGTGCTCTGCGACGATGTCGAGGTGCCGGGCAACAGCGACACCGCCGGCAAGCGGGCCGAGCTGCGCGCCCGCCTGGCCGAGATCGAGTTCGTGCTGGTGCCGGGCGGGACGCTGCTGTTCGTCGGCACGCCGCACGCGCTCGACACGATCTACGACGTCGAGCCGGGCGGGGCGCTGGCGGGCTACGCGAAGCTTGCCCTGCCGATCCTCGACGCCAAGGGCGAGAGCCTCTGGCCCGAGCGCTTCTCGGCCGAGCGCATCGCGAGCCTGCGCCGGCGCGTCGGCCCGCTCAAGTTCCTCTCGCAGATGCTGCTGACGCCGGTCGATCCCAGCGCGGCGCGACTCGATCCCGGGCGGCTGGTGCGCTACGCCGAGTCACCGCAATTGCACGAGGGCAACCGCGAGTCCCGTCTCACGATCGGCGGGCGGCGGATGGTATCGGCAAACTGCTTCTGGGACCCTGCCTTCGGCGCGCCGGGCAGCGGTGATGATTCCGTTCTCGCCCTCCTGTTCGCCGACGCCGAGGGCGGCTACTGGCTGCAACGCGTGGCCTATCTCACGCACGACCCGGCCTCGGCGATCGATCCGGCGACGCAGCTTTGCCGCGCGGTCGCGGCCGAGGCGGCGGCACACTGGCTGCCCGCGATTACGGTCGAGACCAATGGCATCGGTCGCTTCCTGCCCGGCCTGCTCCGCCAGGAGCTGGCGCGGGCAGGGGTTGCCGCCGCCGTCATCGAGCATGCCAACCGCCGGCCCAAGTCCGAGCGCATCCTGGCTGGGCTCGATGCCGTGCTCGCCGCCGGCCGCCTGCACGCGCATGAGGGCGTGTGGGCAACGCCCTTCATCGCCGAGATGCGCGACTGGCGTCCTGGCGGGGGCAAGGGGCGCAAGGATGACGGGCTCGATGCCGTGGCCGGCTGCCTTCTGGCCGAGCCGGTGCGGCTCGGTCGGGTTGCCTTGCCGGCGGGGTCGCGCCGGCCGGTCTGGCGCGGGCAGGACCCTCCGCCCGCGAGGGACTAGAGCAGCGTCCGATCTGGTGGAACCGCAGGGCGGTTCCACCAGATCGGACCAAGCTGCTCGCAAAGCTAAAGTTTCTCGGGCACGGCTTCCGTTCGGCTGATTCAAGCCGAACGGAACGTGCCCTAGCCGGCGGCCCGCTTCGGCAGCTTGAGGATCTCCTCGGCGTGGCGCGCCGCGCCCTCGGCCGAGATTTCGTAGCGCCCGTCGCCCCGCTCGCGGCAGAAGCCCATGCCGGCAAGCCGCTTCAGGCAGGGCTCGTCCTTCTCGGTCGGCGGCCGCCCGACCGCGCCGGCGAGCTTCAGCCGGTTCAAGGCCGAGCGGCAGCAGGTCTCCAGGTAGGGCTCGTTCCACATGGTCCTTCTCTATGGGGTCGGGCGCGGCGGGTTGCAAGCGCCGCGTCCCTTCCTTCGTCCCGCAACTGCCAAGGAGTGTTCCGGATGGATCCGGTTCCGGTCGTCAGCGCGGCCTGGTGGATCGCCACGGTCGAGTTGCCCGCGCTCGGCGGGTTGTTCTGGCTGCTGATGAAGCTGCGTCGCGAGATCGCCGATCGGATGGAGCGCGGCGAGGCGCGCGATGCCGAACTGCTCGGCCGCACCCGCGACGAGCTTGCCGCCTTCAAGCTGGAGGTGGCGCGCGGCTATGTGCCGCTGTCGGTCTTTCGCGATCTCGACCGGCGCATCTCCGACCATCTCGACCGCATCGAGGAGAAGCTCGACCAGGCGCGGCTTTCGGTGGCGCGCGCCGAGGGCGGCGGGCCATGAGCGGCGCCGAGCTTTCGCCCTCCCCCTCGCCCCCGCCCTCGCCTTCGCCCGCACGCCCAGCCAAGGAGCCGCCCGTGCCCACGATCGCCGACGATGCCGCCCAGCGTGCCGCCGCCTTGCGCGAACAGGCGGTGGACGTGCTTGCCCGCACCCTCTGGGGCGAGGCGCGCGGCGAACCGGTGCGCGGAATCGAGGCGGTGGCGGCCGTGGTGGTCAACCGCGTGCGCGCCGCCCGCGCGCCGGGCGGGCCGCGCTGGTGGGGTATCGACATCGTCTCGGTCTGCCGCGCGCCGTTCCAGTTCTCGTGCTGGAACAAGAACGATCCCAACCGCGCCAAGCTGCTGGCCGTGACCGAGGCCGATCCGGTGTTCGCGATCTGCCGGCGCATCGCCGCGCGCGCGGTTTCCGGCGCTCTGCCCGATCCCACCAGCGGGGCCACGCACTACCACGCCCGCTCGATCCTGCCGCGCTGGGCCGAGGGCAAGCCCGCCTGCGCCGAGATCGGCCGGCATCTCTTTTATCGCGACATCGGCTGAGCCCGCGGGCGCCGCCGCACACGCAAGGACCCTTGCCATGCCCAATGCCGAGAACGCCTGCCAGATCGTCGCGGTGCTGACCGACCTCTCCCGCTCGGTGCTGGTCTATATCCTCACCTGCCCGATCGGGACGCCGAGCTGATGGCCCCGCTGCTGGCATTCGGCCTGCCGCTTCTGGCCGAGGCGGTGAAGGCGGGGCTGCGCCTGATCGACCGTCCCGCCGCCAGTGCCGCCGCCGATGCGATCGACGCCGTGACGCGCGAGATCCGCGCCGGCGAGGTGCCGCCCGAGCAGCTCGCGGAAGCCAACCGCCATGCCGAGGCGATGGCGCGCATGGCGGCCGAGGAAGCCGGCGTCGCCCTGACCCAGGTCAACGAGACGATCCGCACCGAGGCCAACGCGCCCGATCCATTCGTGCGCCGCTGGCGGCCCTTCTTCGGCTATGTCGTCGCCTGCTCCTGGGGCGTGCAGATGGGTGCCGCCGCGGTGGTGATCGTCATCGCCCCGGAACAGGCCGGGAGCATCCTCTCCGGCCTCGGCGCGCTGTCCGCCATGTGGGGCGTGGCGCTTGGCGTGCTGGGCGTGGCGGTGGTCAAGCGCAGCCAGGACAAGGCGGTGGAGGCGGGCTTCGCCCCGGCGCCCACCTTGCTCGACGCGCTGTTCGGCCGCCGGCCCGCGACGCCGGCCCCGCCACCCGCGACCCCCGCCGCGCGCATGCCAGCCCCGCCCGCGAAACGCTGACGCGCGGGGCGCGGGGCAGGCTATAACCCGCCCCGCCATGAGCGACGCGGAGCATCCCGAAGCGACCGTCTATCACCTCTGCCGCGCGCCCGAATGGGCCGCGGCCGAGCGGACGGGGATTTTCCACGGCAGCCCGGCCGCCCGCGCCGACGGCTACCTCCATTTCTCCACCGCCGCGCAAGTGCGCGAGAGCGCAGCCCGGCACCGCGCCGGCATTGCCGACCTGGTGCTCGTCGCCGCCGAGTCGGCCGCCCTCGGCCCCGCCTTGCGCTGGGAACCCGCCTCGGGCGGGCGCCGGCCGGGCCTTTTCCCCCATCTTTACGGGCCCTTGCCGCTTGCTTCCGTGCGCGGCGTCTTTCCCCTTGCGCTCGGCCCGGACGGCCGGCATGTCTTTCCAAGCCACATCCCCTGAGCCCGGCGGAGTCGCGCCCGCGCCATGACCCCCAAGCTCGCTTCCGCGCTGATGCCGCTCGCCCGCCTGCTCGACCCCGAGCGGGCGCACGACCTCGCCCTGTGGGCACTCGGCCGCGGCCTTGTCGGCCATGACGCGGCGCCGGACGATCCGGTGCTGGCGACGCGGTTCCTCGGCCTGTCGCTCGCCAATCCGCTCGGCCTTGCCGCGGGCTTCGACAAGAACGCGGTGGCGATCCGCGGCTCGCTCGCGCTCGGCTTCGGCTTCGTCGAGATCGGCACGGTCACGCCGCGCGCCCAGGACGGCAATCCGCGCCCGCGCCTGTTCCGCCTGGCCGAGGATGGCGCGGCGATCAACCGCAACGGCTTCGCCAACGAGGGCTGGCTCGCGGTGGCCGAGCGCCTGCGCACCTATCGCGAGGAGCAGGCCAGGAACCGCGCCGGGCGCGGCGTGGTCGGGGTCAATCTCGGCATCAACAAGGACTGCACCGCGCCCGAGGCCGACTATGCCATGCTGCTGCGCGCCGCCGCGCCCTTGGCCGACTATCTCGTGCTCAACGTCTCCTCGCCCAACACGCCGGGCCTGCGCGACCTCCAGGCCGGCGACCGGCTCTCCCGCCTGCTCGACAATGCCCAGTCCGCGCTCGCCGCGACCGAGCGGCGCCCGCCGCTCCTGGTCAAGATCGCCCCCGACCTCGACGAGGCGGCGCTCTCCGCGCTGGTCGATGTCGCGCTTCTCAAGAAGGTGGACGGGCTGATCGTCTCCAACACCACCATCACCCGCCCCGACAGCCTGCGCGGCCCCGCGCGCGCCGAAGCGGGCGGGCTGTCCGGCGCGCCCCTGTTCGCGCTCTCCACCGAGACGCTGCGCCGCGTCCATCGCCTCTCGGGCGGGCGGCTGCCGCTGATCGGTGTCGGCGGCGTGGCCTCGGGCGCGGACGCCTATGCCAAGATCCTGGCCGGCGCCTCGGTGGTGCAGCTCTACACCGCGCTCGCCTTCCACGGGCCGGCGCTGGTCGGGCGCATCAAGCGCGAGCTCGCCGCGTGCCTGCGCGCCGACGGCTTCGCCTCGGTGGCGGAAGCCGTGGGCGCCGAGGCGCGTTTGCGCCGCGCCGCCTGAGCGCGCGCCAGCCCTCCCCCTGCCGCTCCCGCCCCCGCCGATCGCGCCATGACCGCGCCCGCTTCCGTGCCGCCCGCTTCCGTGCCGCCCTCTGGCGTTCCGGTGACCGGGCGTTTCCGCGACATCGCCGCGCGCTACGACGCCTTCATCCTCGATCTCTGGGGCGTCATCCATGACGGGGTGAAGCCCTTTCCCGCCGCCGTGGACTGCCTCGCCGCGCTGCACGCCGCCGGCAAGCCTTCCGTGTTCCTGTCCAACGCGCCGCGCCGGGCCGAGGCCGCCGCCCAGGCGATGGACCGCATGGGCATCCCGCGCGCGCATTATCGCGGCCTGATCACCTCGGGCGAGGCGGTGCATCGCGCGCTTTCGGAACGGCGCGACCCGTGGTTCGCGCGGCTCGGCCGGCGCATGTTCCATCTCGGCCCGCAGCGCGACCGCAACGTGTTCGAGACCATCCCCGGCCTGATCGAGGCGCCAACGCCGGGGCAGGCCGATTTCGTGCTCAACACCGGCCCCGACGACAGCCGGCCGGGGAAAAGCGTTTCCGAATTCGAGCCCGTCCTGCAGGAATGCATCGCCGCGCGCCTGCCGATGGTCTGCGCCAATCCCGACCTCGTCATCGCCCGCGACGGGCACCTGATCATCTGCGCCGGGGCGATCGCCGCGCGCTATCGCGAACTGGGCGGCGAGGTGGTGATGCGCGGCAAGCCCGACCCGGCCATCTACCAGGATTGCTTCGCCGCGCTGGGTGTCGCCGACAAGCGGCGCGTGTTGGCGGTGGGCGACAGCCTGCGCACCGACCTTGCCGGCGCGCGCGCGGTCGGGATCGATGCGGTCTGGGTGCTGGACGGCATCCATGCGCGCGAACTGGGCCTGGCCGAGGGCAGGCTGCCCGAGCCCGAGGCGGTGGCGCGCCTTGCCGCGCCCTTCGGTGTCGCGCCGATCGCGGCGATGCCCGCTTTCACCTGGTAGCGCGCGGCTACGCCTCCTCTGCCTCCGCGCGGAGCCAGCGCCAGAACAGGCTCGCCGCCGCCGCGCCCGCAAGCTGTGCCGCGACGAAGGCCGGAGCGTCGGCGGGGCGGATGCCCGCGAAACTGTCGGTCAGGGCGCGCGCGATGGTCACCGCCGGGTTGGCGAAGCTGGTCGAGGCGGTGAACCAGTAGGCGCCGAGGATGTAGCCCGCAACCGCCGGCGCCGCCGTGCCCGCCCCGCGCGCGGCCGTTGCCAGCACGACCAGCACCAGCCCGACCGTCGCCACCGCTTCGGCGAACCAGAGCGGTGCGCCGAGCCTTGCCTTGACGCCCCATTGCAGCACCGGCGCGCCGAACATGGCATGCGCCGCCCAGACGCCGAGCACCGCGCCCGCGACCTGTGCGGCGAGATAGGGCGCGAGCGTGCGTGCCGGCGCGCGCCCGGAGGCCGCCAGCGCCAGCGTCACCGCCGGATTGAGATGCGCGCCGGAAACGCGGCCGAAGGCCAGGATCAGCGCCAGGAGCGCGCCGGCGGTGGCGATGGAATTGGCCAGGAGTGCCAGCCCATCGGCGCCCGGCGCGCCGGCGAACAGCCGCTCGGCCATGATGCCCGAGCCCACCACGGCGGCGAGCAGGAAGGCGGTGCCCGCGGCCTCGGCCGCGACGCGGCGCGGCAGCGCGATCGCGGGCGCGCTCATGCCGCCTGGCTCGTCTCGTCCGCCGCCGCCTCGGCGCCGATGCGCCGCGCCGCCGCCTGCAGCGCCGCCGGATCGCGCCAGATCGCATCCGCCAGCCCGAGCAGCGGGCCGATGCGCAGCAATAGCCGCGCCGCCGCGCGCTCGAAGGCCGCTGCCACTTGTGCCGCATCGCCCGTCGCCGCCGCCGGATCGGGGATGCCCCAATGCGCGGTTGCCGGCGCGCCGGGCCAGACCGGGCAGGTCTCGCCCGCCGCCGCGTCGCACACGGTCACGACCAGGTCCATGCGCGGGGCATCGGGTGTGGCGAATGCCTCCCAGCCCTTGCTGGCGAGCCCGTCGGTGGCGATGCCGCGCGCGGCCAGATGCGCCAGCGCCGCCGGGTTGGGCACCCCACGCGGATGGCTGCCGGCCGAGAAGCCGCGCACCCGGCCCATGCCGTGATGGGTGATCAGCGCCTCGGCCAGGATGCTGCGCGCCGAATTGGCCGTGCACAGCACGAGCACTTGGAAGGGACGTCGCGGTGTTTCCGGCATGGTGTCGGGTCCGGTCATGGTGTCGGGTCCGCTGGACGGTTGCTTCTGCCTAGCGCCTTGATCGGGGCAGGCGGGGCGGCGGTCAAGTGACAGGTCGGTGACGCGATCCGATGCCACCGGGACCGCGCGTGCGGCACGGGTTGCCGCCGTGCGCGAGGCAGGCCGGATCGGCGCGCCCTTGCTGCCCCGCGACTGCCACCGCGACAGCCGCCCTGCGATGCCGGCCGGCGACCCCTGCGCGGATCGCTTCCGGCCGCGCGGTAGCGCCGTGCGCGACACGGGCCGGCTCGACGCGCCTTTGCTGCCTCTCGCGTGCCGCGGGCGATGCCCAGTCTAGTCTGGCGCTGCCTGCCCCGCTCCACGACAGCCGCCCTGCGATGCCGGCCGGCGACCCCTGCGCGGATCGCTTCCGGCCGCACGGTAGCGCCGTGCGCGTCCCGCCCTGCGGCCCGGTGCCGCAAGGCGCCTGCGCGCGCCGTGCTGCGCGGCGGGCAACCCACCCCTGCGCGCATCGGTTCTGGCCCGGCGCGGGCGGCGGGTCTAGGCTCGCCCTCCTGCCATGCCCGACGCCTCCTCCCAGCCCCGCCCGAGCGTGCCTGCCGCCGCCCCTGCTGCCACGCACGGCACGAGCGCGCCTGCGCCCGCCCCGCTGCGGCCGCGCCCGGCGCTGCTGCTGCTGGTGCTGATGACCGGCATCGGACCGTTCTCGCTCAACATCTTCCTGCCTTCGCTGCCGGGCCTGGTCGGCTATTTCCGCACCGACCCCGCCACGGTGCAGCTCACCCTCTCGCTCTATCTGTTCGGGGTCGCCCTGGGCCAGCTCATCTACGGCCCCTTGTCCGACCGCTACGGGCGGCGGCCGCTCGTGCTGGCGGGCTTCGCCCTGTTCTCGGTCACCTCGAGCCTGTGCCTGGTCGCGCCGACGATCGAGGTGCTGATCGTGGTGCGCGTGTTCCAGGCGATCGGCTCCTGCGCCGGGATGGTGCTGGCGCGCGCCATGATCCGCGACTGCTGGGAGCGCGAGCAATCGGCAGCGATGATCGGCACGGTGCAGATGGCCATGACCATCGCGCCGATGCTGGCGCCCGTGGTGGGCGGCTATCTCGACCTCTGGGTGGGCTGGCGCGGCGGCTTCGTCGTCATCGCGGCGGCGGGGGTGGCGCTGATGCTGTGGCTGTGGTGGCGCCTGCCCGAGACGCTGGCCGCGCCGCAGCCCCTGCCGGGGCTTGCCGGCTATATCGGGCTGCATCTGCAGCTGTTCCGCATGCCGGCCTTCACCGGCTTCACCATGATCGTGGGCTTCACCGCCGGGGTGTTCTTCGCCTTCCTCTCGGGCGGGCCCTATTTCGTCGTGCAGGGGCTGGGCTACGCGCCCACCGTCTATGGCTATGCCTTCGCCAGCGTCTCGGTCTTCTACATGCTGGGCAATGGCGCGGCGGCGCGCTTCTCGGTGCGGTGGGGCGTGATGCGCATGCTGGGGGTGGGCCTGTCCACCACCATGGCCGGCTGTGTCCTGATCCTGGCGCTGACGCAGCTCAATCCGCCGGCGATCTACAATCTGTTCGCGCCGATGACGTTGATCGCCATCGGCAACGGCATGGCCCAGCCCAACGCGATCGCCGGCGGCGTGTCCTTGCGCCCGCAGATCGCGGGCACCGCCTCGGGCCTGATGGGCTTCTGCCAGATGGGTGCCGGCGCCTTGGCGAGCTTCATCGTCGGCGCGCTGGAGACGGGCAATGGCCGCGGCACGGGCGTGGTGATCTTCGCCTGCTCGATGGGCACGATGCTGTCGCTGCAATGGGTGCGCTGGTTGCAGCGCCGCCACAGCTAGAGCGGCGACCGATCCGGTGCAACCGCGCTGTGGTTCCGCCGGATCGGGCCAGGCTGCCCGCACATCGTCGCTTTCCGCACATCGTCGGTTTCCAGGGCATGCGTTCCGTTCGGCTGATCCAGCGCGAAAGGAACGTGCCCTGGCGGTGCCGCGCCCGCGCTTCCGCGCCCACGCTTCCACGCCCACGCTTCCGCGTCCGGTGCGCCTCAGGCGTGGCCGGCGGCACCCGACAGCAGGGCCGGATCGACGCCGATCTTGGCCAGGGCGCGCTGCCACTTGGTTTCGAGCCCGCCATCGAACAACAGCGCCGCATCGGCCGGCGCCGACAGCCAGGCATTCTCCTGGATTTCGCGGTCGAGCTGGCCCGGCCCCCAGCCGGCATAGCCGAGGGCGAGGATGCCACGCTCCGGGCCGCGGCCCTGGGCGATCTCCTTCAGGATCTCGACGCTGGCGGTGAGCGCCACCGCGCGCGAGACGCGCAGGGAGCTCTCCTGCACCCAGTCGGCGCTATGCAGGACGAAGCCGCGCCCGGCTTCCACCGGCCCGCCGCGATGCATGCGGATCGACCGGCCGGGCGGCACCGGCTCGATGTTGAGCTGGCGCAGAAGCTCCTCGAAGGAGAGCCCCTCGAGCGCCCTGTTGACGATGATGCCAAGCGCGCCTTCCTCGGAATGCAGGCAGATATAGACCAGCGAGCGCGCGAAACGCGGATCGCCCATGCTTGGCATGGCGATCAGGAACTGGCCGGCGAGGTGGCCGGTCTTGGCCGCATCCTCCTCGGCGGTGGGGCCGTCGGCGCCGCCGACGCGTTCGCGCGCGGCGGCAGGGCGGTGCATGCGCCCGTCGAGAAGCGGGCCGTGGGTGCCAAGCGGCTCGCCGCCATGGTCGGTGCCGGAGCCGCTGGACTCCGCGCCAGCGCCGGCCCGCCTCGGCGCGGCTGCGGCCGGCTGCGCTGCGGTCTGCTGCTTGCGCGACGCCTCTGCGGCCTTGCCGCCGGTCGTGCCCTTGCGCCGTGCGCGCGGCTTCGGGGCCTCCGTCTCGGGGCTTTCGTCTGCCGGCTTCTTGCTCTCGTAGCGCTTCACCATCGTGGCTTCCCTGACCTGTCTCCTCGCGCTCCGCGCCAGGTTGCGGGCTGGGCCTCGCCCTCAACAATGTGGGTCCTTGGCTGCGGCCGGCAAGGACCGGCACGAGGGCCGGCGGCCGTGGGCGGGCAGCGCGCGCCGGGGCAGGCGGTAAAAGGGGCGTGAAACGACTCGCCCAGCGTTGACGTGGCCCCATCTTCGCACGAGGAATGGGCGCTGTTGCGAAAAAGCTGCGTTTCGGCGCCAAACGAGCACGACGGTCCGGCTTGGCTATGGCGACGGCGCGATGCCCGGGGGCAGAATGGCTTTGACCGAGGCCAGGATGGCTGCCGCAGATGACCATGAGGGGATGGAGGTGATGCCGCGTGCCCGCGCCGGCGCGCGGGCCGGGCTGTTGTTCGCCCTGGCTCTGGCGCTGCTGCCGGCCTTTGCTCCGGGCGGGGCCGCCGCGGCCGAGCCGGCGATGCCTGCGCCGGTGTCAGTCGCGGCCGCCGGCCCGATCGGCGGCTCTGCTGGCGCCGCTCGCGATCGGGTCGCGCCCGGCGCCGATCCGGCCCGGCCCGTGATGCTGGCCCCGGCCATGCCTGCGCCGGATGGTGGCGCGCCCCTGCGGCTGGCCCAGGCCGTTCCCGCCCCGACGCCTGCCCCCGCGGCAGCGCCGGCCCCGACGCCTGCCCCGACGCCCGCCCCGACGCCGGCCCCCGCGACAGCGCCGGCCCCTGCCGCCGGCACCTTCGTCCTTGGCGAGCCGGTGCCCGGTGGCGCTCCGCTCGCCACCCCGATTCCGGGCCGGGTGCTCGGGCCGGGGCGCGCCGTGCCCGCGGCCGTGCCGGTGGGGCCGCTCGCCCCGCCGCCGCCCGCCGTCGCCCCCGAATTTGCCGGTGCCACCGTATGGTCCGGGGCCGAGATGGCCCCGGTGCGCCTGATCGCCGCCGCTCCTGCCGTCGCGCCCGGGGCCGCCGCCCTGCGCCTCGGCCTCGAGTTCCGGCTCGACGATGGCTGGAAGATCTACTGGCGCAGCCCCGGCAGCTCGGGCGTCGCGCCGCAACTCGACTGGACCGAGAGCCGCAACCTGGCCGGCGCGCCGGTGATCGCATGGCCGGCGCCGGAGCGGTTCCTGATCTTCGGCATCACCGCCTATGGCTATGGCCGCGCCGTCGTGCTGCCGGTCACGGCGCCGCTGGCCGAGGCGGGGGCTGCGACCAGGCTTCGCCTGCGCCTCGACTACCTGATCTGCCGCGAGGTCTGCGTGCCGGGCGAGGCGGTGCTGGCGCTCGACCTGCCGGCGGCCGCGCCGGGCGCTGGCGCGATTCCGCCAGGAGAGGGCGCCCACCGGATCGAGCAGGGCCAGGGCCGCGTGCCGGTGCCGGCCGCCGCCGCCGGCGTGACGATCGAGAGCGTGCGGCTCGCGCGCGGGCGGCAGGGCGCGGCGATGGAGGTGCTGGCGCGCGCCGACATGCCCTTCTCCGCGCCCGACCTGTTCCTGGAGGAGTTGGGCGCGATCGACCTGCCCGCCGCGCCCAGGGTCAGCCTGGCCGAGGGCGGGCGGCTGGCGCGGTTCGACTTCGCCCTGCCGGCATCGGCGGCGGCGGCGGCCGAGCCGGGGCGGCGGCTCGGGCTGGTCATCACCGACCAGGCCCTGGCGGTGCAGGCCGCGGCCGAGATCGAGGCCGCGCCGGCTGGCGGCGGACTCGGCCTCGCTGCCGCGATCCTGCTCGCACTCCTGGGCGGGGTGATCCTGAACCTGATGCCCTGCGTGCTGCCGGTGCTTTCGCTCAAGCTGCTGGGCGTCGTGGGTGCGGGCGGCGCGGCCCCGGCGCGGGTGCGGGCGGGGTTCCTCGCCTCCGCCGCCGGCATCCTGTCGGCCTTCCTGCTGCTTGGCGCGGTGCTGGCCGGGCTCAAGGGCGCTGGGGCGGCGATTGGCTGGGGCATCCAGTTCCAGGAGCCCTGGTTCCTCGCCGCCATGGCGACGCTGGTGACGCTGTTTGCCGCCAATCTCTGGGGCTTCTTCCACATCACGCTGCCGGGATGGATCGGGGCGATGGCGGTGCCGGCCGAGCCCGGTGCCGTGACGCGCCGGCCGAGCCTTGCCGGCGATTTCGCCGCCGGTGCGCTGGCCACCCTTTTGGCGACGCCCTGCTCGGCACCCTTCGTCGGCACCGCGGTCGGCTTCGCGCTGGCCAGCGGCACCGCGACGATCCTGGCGATCTTCGCCGCGCTCGGGATCGGGCTTGCCGCGCCCTGGCTGCTGGTGGCGGCCTTTCCGCGCCTGGCCGCGCGCCTGCCGCGCCCAGGCGCCTGGATGATCTGGCTGCGCCGCGTCCTGGGGCTGGTGCTGCTCGGCACCGCGGCCTGGCTGGTCTGGGTGCTGGAGGGCACCGCCGGCGAGAGCGCCGCGCTGGCGGTGGCGGTGATGCTGGCGGCCGTGCTGGTGGTGCTGTGGCTGGCGCGCCGGACCCAGGCGGGCCTGGCGCTGGCGGCCGCCGCCTCGGTGCTGGCGGCGATGCTGCTGCCGGGCCTGCTCGCCGGCACCGGTGGCGGCATCGGGTTGCGCCGCAGCGCCACCGTGACGATCGACGACATCCCCTGGCGTCCCTTCGCTCCGGCCGAAGCCGAGCGCATGGCGCGCGCGGGCCGGCTCGTGCTCGTCGACATCACCGCCGACTGGTGCATCACCTGCCGCGTCAACAAGGCGATGGTGCTGTCGCGCGGGGCGGTGCGCGCGCGCCTCGACGGGCCGGGGGCGGATGTGGTGGCGATGCAGGGCGACTGGACGCGCCCGGATGCGCGCATCGCCGCCTATCTGCAATCCTTCGGCCGCTTCGGCATTCCCTTCAACGCGGTCTATGGTCCGGGGGCGCCGACCGGGATCGCGCTGCCCGAACTGCTGACCGAGAGCGCCGTGCTGGCCGCCCTGGCCGAGGCCGCCGGCCGGTCCCGGTGAACCTGGCCGCGCCGGGGCGCCGGCGCAGGGGCGGCAGGCCGGCCTTGTGTGTCCGGGTGTGTCCGGCGCGGATCGGCGCGGGCAGGGGGGCGGGCAGGACCGGCGCACTCCGCCCGGCGACGGTGCGGCCCGCCGGCGTGCGGGCTCGGGCGCAAAGACCCTGCACCGAGTGCGGTTGCGCCCGGCTCCCCCGCACCCTACATGGACGCAGGGCGGGCCCCTGCCGGCGTCCGCGCGGGCGGGCTTTGCCCTTCGCGCACCCTACCCGCACCAATCCCGCGCGATCCCGCCTGCGCCGGACACACGCCTGAAGGAGAACCCGATGACCATCAAGGTTGGCGATTCCATTCCGTCC
This sequence comes from Alphaproteobacteria bacterium, assembly GCA_020850755.1. Lineage (GTDB taxonomy): Bacteria > Pseudomonadota > Alphaproteobacteria > Acetobacterales > Acetobacteraceae > JADZEB01. Next base: position 142,498 of record JADZEB010000018.1, read on the forward strand.
GTGAAGCTCACCAAGGGCACCGCATCGGGCCCGCAGGAGGTGGGCACCGACGAGCTGTTCAAGGGCAAGACCACGGTCATGTTCGCCGTGCCCGGCGCCTTCACGCCGACCTGCTCGGCCAAGCATCTGCCGAGCTTCCTCCAGCATGCCGACGCGCTCAAGGCGAAGGGCGTGGACAACATCGTCTGCGTCGCCGTGAACGATGCCTTCGTCATGGGCACCTGGGGCAAGGAGCAGGGCGTGGGCGAGAAGATCGTCATGCTCTCCGACGGCTCGGCCAACCTGACCAAGGCGCTCGGGCTCGAGCTCGACCTCACCGCGCGCAACATGGGCGTGCGCAGCCAGCGCTACGCCTTGGTCGCCAAGGACGGCAAGGTGACCCACCTTGCGGTCGAGGCGCCGGGCCAGTTCGAGGTCTCCTCGGCCGAGGCGGTGCTGAAGGCGCTCTGATCCGCGCCGGCACCTGCGCCCGCGCGTCCGCGCGGGCCCGACACGAAACGGGGGCGGTCCATCGGGCCGCCCCCGCCGCGTTTCGCGTTCCTGTCCGGCGCCGGGCGGCGATGGGGCGCGCGCCGCGTCAGCTCCGGCCGCGGCGGATATTGTCGCGGATATAGCGCCAGAGCGGCCCCGAGCTCGGCTCGCCGGCCAGGAACCAGTCCTCGACGATCGATGCCTGCTGCTCGGCCGAATAGGAGCCGAAGGAGCTGCCCGGCGTGTAGTTGTAGGCGGCATTGCGCGATGCGAGCGAGCCGTCGGCGGACACCATCGCGGCGCATTGCGACACCGCCGAGCTGATCACATAGGTGAGGGCGAAGATGTCGTTGTAGCCCTGCCAGACATGGGTCGTCTCGTGCACGAGCAGCCCTTTCTTCTGCTTGCTCGCGGTCATGTCGGGGTAGTTGCGGCTGCCGACATTCATCAGGTAGCCGAGCGTCGTCAGCGAGGACAGGTAGCCCGCGATCGGACCGAAGGTCGCCGCGAGGCCGAGCGCCGAAAGCGCCGCGGTCGGGATGGTGAAGGGCGCGCCGCCGGCGCCGGTGGCGTTCGTCACCAGGATGCGGTAGCGCCAGGGCAGGTGGCTCGTGGTGAAGATCCGGCTGACGATGGGCCACTCGTCATCGCTGAGCAGCCGGGCCGCGCTCGGCGCGGATATGCCGAGGACCATGGGCGTCCCTCCTTGCGTGTGGCCGGATGGCGTCGCTGCGGCGGTCGGAACGGGTATCGGCCGTGGCGGGGGAAAGGCTAGCACATTGCGGGCGAGGGGCACAGCAACAGGGCGCCCGTGCTGCACCGCCCCTATCCGGTTGCGCGAGGGGCCGGGCTTGCCGGGCGGGGCACCGGTGCGCAGATCGGCCCCGAACGGGACCGGATTTGTGCTAGGGCACGTTCCGTTCGGATTGAATCAGCCGAACGGAAGTCGTGCCCGAGAAACTTATGGTTTGCGAGCAGCTTGGTCCGATCTGGTGGAACCGCCCTGCGGTTCCGCCAGATCGGACGCTGCTCTAGGGGGCGCTGTCCTCGGCGGCGCGGGCGCGCAGCTCGGCGATCGCGGCGCGGGCGAGCGCGTCGGCGCGCTCGTTCTCGGCATGCCCGGCATGGCCTTTGAGCCAGCGCCAGGAGACGCGATGCCGCTCGGCTGCCGCTGCCAGCCGCTGCCACAGCTCGACATTCTTGACCGGCTTCTTGTCGGCGGTGCGCCAGCCATTGCGCCGCCAGGCGTGGATCCACTTCGTGATCCCGTCCTTGAGGTAGGCGCTGTCGGTGTGGATCACGATCCCGGCCGGCCGCCTGAGGCTTTCCAGCGCCGCGATCGCGGCCATCAGCTCCATGCGGTTGTTGGTGGTGGCCGGATCGGCGCCGGAGAGTTCCTTCTCGTGCCCGCGCCAGCGGAGCACCACGCCCCAGCCCCCCGGCCCGGGATTGCCCGAGCAGGCGCCGTCGGTGAAGGCGTGGATGGTGTCGCCCCCGTCCTCGTCTGTCGCCGCGGCGGCCTCCGTGCCGGGCGTGGCGGTGCCGGCCGGCTTGCGCGCGCGCCGCTCAGTCAAGGCCGTAATCGCCCGGGCCGCGCGCGGCGCGGTGGAAGCGCAGCTTGCGCAGATATTCGAGCGGGTCCTTCGGTGTGACGAAGGCGGCCGGGTCGTGGTGCAGCCAGTCGAACAGCCGCGTCAGCAGAAAGCGCAGCGCCGCCCCGGCGGCGAGCGTGGGCAGCGCCGCCTTCTCGGCCGGGGCGAGCGCGCGGCGGCGCTGGTAGCCCGCCAAGAGCGCGCGGCTTTTCGTGACGTTGAAGCTGCCATCGGGCTCGAAGCACCAGGCGTTCAGGCACACGGCGATGTCGTAGGCGAGCGCGTCGGTGCAGGCGAAGTAGAAATCGATCAGGCCCGACACCGCCTCGGCGCGGAAGAACACGTTGTCGGGGAAAAGATCGCCATGGATGTGCCCTTGCGGCAGCCCGCCCGGCCAGGCGGCGAGCACGGCATCGAGCGCCGATCCCACCTCCTCGGCCAGCCCCTCGCGCACACTGTCGGCACGCGCGCGGCTGCGCTCGAACAGCGGGCGCCAGCCCGAGGGCCCGAGCGCGTTGGCGCGCCTTGGCGCGAAATCGGCGCCGGCCTCGTGCAGGCGGGCGAGCGCCTCGCCCAAGGGGGCGCAATGGCCGACGCGCACCGTGCGCGGCCAGAGCCCGGGCAGGAAGGTGACGATCGCGGCCGGCTTGCCGGCAAGGGTGCGCAGCGCCACCCCGTCCTGGCCGTGGATCGGGGTGGGGCAGGGCAGGCCGCGCGCGGCGAGATGCTCCATCAGGCCGAGGAAATAGGGCAGGTCGGCCGGATCGACGCGTTTCTCGTAGAGCGTCAGGATGAAGTTGCCCTGCGCGGTGGCGAGCAGGAAGTTCGAGTTCTCCACCCCCTCGGCGATGCCCTTGCACGACAACAGCTCGCCCAGTTCGTACTGGGCGAGGAAGGCGGCAAGCTCGTCGTCGCTGATCTCGGTATAGACGGCCATGGCTGGATGGGCGGCGGGGGCGGGGTGGGTTGGGCGCGGGACGGAGCGGCAGCGTTACCAGACCCCGCGCCCGAAGCCTAGCGGGCGGCGGATTGGCGCAACGCCCTCAGCCCTCCGCCGCCGGGGCCGGCGTTCCGGCGGCGGCGAGTGCGGCGGGCAGCTTGAAGGTCACGTCCTCGGTCGCTACCACCACCTCCTCGACCGTCACGGCGAAGCGCGTGCAGAGGCGCGCCAGCACCTCCTCGACCAGGACCTCGGGCGCCGAGGCCCCGGCGGTGAGGCCGAGCCTGCGCACCCCCGCGAGCCGGTCGAGATCGAGCGCGGCGGCGCGCTGCACCATCTCGGCACGCGCGCAGCCCGCGCGCTCGGCCACTTCCACCAGCCGGCGCGAGTTCGAGGACTTGGGCGCGCCGATCACCAGGAACGCCTCGGCGCGCGGGGCGATCGCCTTCACCGCCGCCTGGCGGTTGGTGGTGGCGTAGCAGATATCCTCCTTGCGCGGCGCTTCCATCGCCGGGAAGCGGGCGCGCAGCACCGCCACGATCTCGGCCGTGTCGTCGACCGAAAGCGTGGTCTGGGTGGCGAAGGCGAGGTTGGCGGGGTCGGGCACGGCGACGCTCCGCGCCTGCTCGACATCCTCGACCAGCGTCACCGCGCCCCTGGGCAGCTGGCCCATGGTGCCGACCACTTCCGGGTGGCCGGCATGGCCGATCAGGATGATGTGCCGGCCGCGCGCGAAATGCCGCTCGGCCTCGCGGTGCACCTTGGAGACGAGCGGGCAGGTGGCGTCGAGATAGAACAGCTTGCGCCGCTCGGCCTCGGCCGGCACCGCCTTCGGCACGCCATGGGCCGAGAACACCACCGGCACGCCGGCCGGCACCTGGTCGAGATCCTCGACGAACACCGCGCCCTTGGCCTCCAGCGTCTCGACCACGAAGCGGTTGTGCACGATCTCGTGGCGGACATAGACCGGCGCGCCGAAGCGCTTCAGCGCCTCCTCGACGATCTTGATGGCGCGATCGACCCCGGCGCAGAAGCCCCTCGGGCCGGCCAGCAGCACGGTGAGCGGGGGAAGGCCAGGCGTGGCGGCCGGCGTGGCGGCAGGCGGGGCGTCAGGCGGGGCGTCAGGCGGGGCGTCAGGCGGGGCGGCGCTGGAAGGGGCGGGGGCGTTCATGCTGTGCCTTGGCGATCGTTGCGGCGCGAAACGGGCGGTTGCGCGGTAAGCGGGCTTGCGCGCATCATGCCGCCCCCGCCGCCCGGCGCAAGCGTTGCGCGCGCCGGCGGCGGCAGGACAATCCAGGATACGCCGCGGAGAGATGGGTATGAACGAGACGTCCGGCCAGGGCCAGAACCAGCCCCCGGCCAGCCCGGTGAAGGCCAAGGTGGCGCAGCGCGGCCCCTACGAGGTGGCCGTGAAGGCCGGCGACAGGCTGCTCTGGTGCGCCTGCGGCCTGTCCCGGACGCAGCCGTTCTGCGATGCCAGCCACAAGGGCACCGGCCTCAAGCCGGTGCGCTGGGTGGCCGAGAAGGACGAGACCGTCTGGTTCTGCGGCTGCAAGGCCACCGGCGGCCAGCCATTCTGCGACGGCACGCACAACAGCCTTCCCGCTGCCTAGAGCCTTCCCGCCGCCTAGCCGCCGCCTCCGCCCGAACAGGTTGCACGAACAGGTCCCGCCCATGACATCGCGCCGCGCCCGCCTTTCCCCCCCGGTTCCGGCTGCCGCCGCGCTGCTGCTCGGCGCGGCGCTTCTGGCCGGCTGCGGCGACTCGCCGGTCGTGCGCAGCCAGGAGACCGTGTTCGGCCAGAGCGGCACGCCGATCGTGCGCCGCGAGCTTGCCATCCCGCGCTGCCCCGAGGTGGCGATCCTGGGCGATGCGGCCGACATCACCCGCTTCGGCCAGCGCGGCGGAACCGACCTGACCAACGTCACGATCGACGGCCGCATCTCGGCCGTGAACGGGCGCTGCGACGGCACGCGCCAGGGCCTGACGGTCGATCTCTCCATGACCCTGGAGTTCGAGCGCGGGCCGGCGGCGCAGGGGCGGGCGGAAAGTGTGCCCTATTTCGTCGCCATCACCGACCAGCAGCAGAACATCCTGAGCAAGCAGGTGTTCATGGCACGCGCCGAGTTCCCGCGCGGGCAGAACCGCGTCCGCCTGACCGACGAGGGCGCGCGCATGCTGCTGCCGGTCACGGCCGAGCGGCCGAGCTGGAACTACGCCATCCTGGTGGGCTTCCAGCTCGACGAGGCGGAGCTCGCCTACAACCGCCGCCGCGGCCCGCGCTAGGGCAGCGTCCGATCCGGTGCCACCGCGTTGCGGTTTAGCCGGACGGGACTAGGCTGCGCGTAGATCGTCGGTTTCCAGGGCGCGACGTCCGTTCGGCTGATCCGGCTCGAACGCAGCGTGCCCTGGGGCCGCCTCCGTTCCCCTGGAACCGCCGCGCGGCGCCACGCCGCAACGGAGCGGGCTGCGCGCATGGCACGGCGTTGCCATGGCCCGGCATCGGTTCGGCTGCTCCAGGACGAACGGAACCTGCCCCGGCCGAGGGTCGGGGCACGCGCGGTCCTGGGCGCGAACCCGTCACCGACGCGGTATCGCGGCGCCCGGCGCGCGGCTTCTTGTTGCGCCGGCGGAACCAACCTCGGTAGCGTGGCGTTCAAGAACCAACGCAGGGGATGGCACGCAACGCGCCGGCCGGGAAGCATGCGGCGCCGGGGAGGATTCCGTGGGCATCATCCAGGACGCGCAAGCCGCGGGCGAGCTGCTGTTCGTCTTCAGCCAGGGCTCCAGCCCGGTGATGACGGGCGGCGCCGCCAAATGGGGCGAGGCATCGAAGGGCTACTGTCTCGGCCTGGTCTCGGTCTGGCTCAGCCTGCGCGCGCAGGGCAAGGATTTCGCCGTCGATCCGCACAGCTTCCTGGTCACCGACCTCGACCAGGACAGCGACCCCCTGCTGCAGCTCTCGGCGACGAGCTTCAATACCGGCTTCGCCGCGCAAAGCGACGCCAAGGCGCCGAGCAACGCCGACAAGCGGCTCGATTTCGCGCATGAGCAATCCTATCGCGCCGTCGGATTGCGCTCGGTCAGCGTGCAGGCCAAGACCTGGTTCGCCCCGCCCGATGCCGCCTGGATCGTGCGCAATGTCACGCGCCGGCCGGGCCAGTATGTCGTGATCATGCGCGCACAGGCCAATGCGATGGGTGCGCTCGACCAGCACATGTTCGGCATCGATGCCGAGGGCGATCCGCCGGCCACGCTGCGCTTCTTCGACCCCAATGGCGGCGGCTTCGTCTTCGCCTCGCCGGCGCGGTTCGAGCAGTGGCTGACGAACTATCTCTCCGCGATGAGCTACACCAGCACCTTCTCGAAGCGGACCATGGTGACGCCGCTCAAGCCGCCGGTGCCACGGACCCAGGAATTGCAGGCCTACAAGCTCTACTTCCTGGAGATCGGCCAGGCGATGGCCGACCAGCACGCAGACAATCCGTGACCGCCGCGCCCTGAAGGCCGCGCCGCCCGCGCGCGGCCTCGGCCGCGAAAGGCTGGGGATAACCCGATCCGCGCGGCGCGGGCGTCCTTGAAAGGCGGGCGCCCTTCGGGCAAAGTCCGCCCACTCCCGGCCGACACCGCGCGGGAGAGTGTCGCGCCCCGGCTCACGCCGGGACCGGCCGCCGAAGGCGCAAGCGCCCCCGCAAACGCTCAGGCAAAAGGACCGCGCGGAAGACGGGTCTCTGGAAAGCAGGGTGCGCCTTGAGCCTGGCACCCTCACCGACGAGGTAACGCGGCCCCCGCCGCCCCGCCGCCCGCCGCCACCCGCGGCACGGTGCGGGGAACAGGGCCGCCAATCTTTCAGGTCCACGCGACAGAGGGGGGCAGAAGGCCAGGAAGCCGGCATCGCGCCGGAAACCGGGTCGCTGCCAACCGAAGGATGCCCGCGCGTGGCCGAATACAGCCCCGATCCCGCCGACCTCAAGACCACCCCGCTTGATGCGCTGCATCGGCGCCTGGGCGGGCGCATGGTGCCCTTCGCCGGCTATGCCATGCCGGTGCAGTATGCCGGCGGCATCATCGCCGAGCACAGCCAGTGCCGCACCCAGGCCGCCCTGTTCGATGTCAGCCATATGGGCCAGGGCGCGCTGCTCGGCGCCGATGCCGCCAAGGCGCTGGAGGCGCTGGTGCCGGGCGACATCCAGGGGCTGAAGCCCGGCCGGCAGCGCTACACCCTGTTCACCAACGAGCGCGGCGGCATCATCGACGACCTGATGGTGGCCAATGCCGGCGACAAGCTGGTGCTGGTGGTCAATGCCAGCCGCAAGGCGATCGACTTCGCCCATCTGCGCGCGCACATGCCGGCCGGGGTGAAGGTGGAGGAATGGCCCGACCGCGCGCTGATGGCGCTGCAGGGCCCCGAGGCCGCCACGGTGATGGCCCGCCTCTCGCCCGCCGCCGCCGCCCTGTCCTTCATGGGCGCGGGCGCGGTCGATGTCGCCGGCCTGTCCTGCTGGGTGACGCGCTCGGGCTATACCGGCGAGGACGGATTCGAGATCTCCTGCATGGCCGAGGATGCCGAGCGCCTGGCCGAGCGGCTCCTGGCCGAGCCCGAGGTGGCGCCGGCCGGGCTCGGCGCGCGCGATTCCTTGCGCCTCGAAGCCGGGCTCTGCCTCTACGGCAACGACATCGACGAGAACACCAACCCGGTCGAGGCCGACCTGGTCTGGACCATCGGCAAGCGGCGCAAGATGGAGTGGAACTTCCTGGGCGCGCACCCGATCCGCGAGACGCTGGAGAACGGGCCGCACCAGATCCGCGTCGGCATCCGCCCCGAGGGGCGGGCACCGGCGCGCGCCGGCACCCAGATCACGGCCGCCGACGGCACGCCCGCGGGCATCGTCACCTCGGGCGGCTTCGGCCCGACGCTCGGCGCGCCGGTGGCGATGGGCTATGTCATGCGCCCCTTCGCCGCCGACGGCACCGCGCTCGACCTGCTGGTGCGCGGCAAGCCCCTGCCCGGGCGCGTCGCGCCCTTGCCCTTCGTCGCGCACCGCTACGCCCGGTAGCGGCGCGCGCCCCGCAACGCAATATTGCCTCATATGATCGACCCGGAGAGGATGCCATGAGCGAGCTGCGCTTCACCAAGGACCATGAATGGGTGCGGATGGAGGACGGGGTGGCCGTGATCGGCATCTCCGACCACGCCCAGAACGCGCTTGGCGACGTGGTGTTCGTCGACCTGCCCGAGGTCGGGCGCGAGGTGGCCGCCGGGGAAGCCTGCGCGGTGGTGGAAAGCGTCAAGGCCGCATCCGATGTCTATGCGCCGATCGCCGGCCGCGTCGTCGCGGTCAACGACAAGCTGGCCGAGGACCCGGCCACCATCAACCGCGAGCCGACCGGCGAGGGCTGGTTCTTCCGGATCGAGCCGGCCAACGCGGCCGAGATCGACGCGCTGATGGACGAGGCCGGCTACGCCGCCTTCCTCGAGAGCAACGCCTGATGGGTGCCGTGGCCGAGCTTGCGGCGCTCGAAGCCCGCGACGAGTTCATCGCCCGCCATATCGGCCCGCGCGAGGCGGACATCGCCGCCATGCTCGCCGCCGTGGGCGTGCCTTCGGTCGCGGCGCTGATCGAGCGCACCGTGCCCGCGGGCATCCGCCTCAAGCGCCCCTCCGCGCTCGGCGCGCCGCGCCCCGAGGCCGAGGTCGCGGCCGAGCTTGCCGCGCTCGCCGCCCGGAACCTGGTCGCGCGCAGCTATATCGGCATGGGCTATCACGGCACCCACACGCCGGGCGTGGTGCTGCGCAACGTGCTCGAGAATCCCGGCTGGTATACCGCCTACACGCCCTACCAGGCCGAGATCAGCCAGGGCCGGCTGGAGGCACTGCTCAACTTCCAGACCATGATCTGCGACCTGACCGGGCTCGAGATGTCCAACGCCTCGCTGCTGGACGAGGGCACCGCGGCGGCCGAGGCGATGGCGCTCGCGCTGCATCTGTGGAAAGGGAAGGGCGCGCTGTCCTTCATCGTCGCGGCCGATTGCCACCCGCAGACCGTCGCGGTGGTGCAGACCCGCGCCCGCCCTCTCGGCATCGCGGTGAAGCTGGTCGCGCCCGACGCCATCGGCGCGGCGCTGGCCGAGAAGCCCTTCGGCGTGCTGCTGCACTATCCCGGCACCACGGGCGAGGTGCGCGACCTTGCCCCCGAGATCGCCGCGATCCATGCCGCCGGCGCGATCGCGGTGGTGGCGGCCGATCTCCTGTCGCTCGCGCTCCTGAAGCCGCCGGGCGAGATGGGCGCCGATGTGGTGGTGGGCAGCGCGCAGCGCTTCGGCGTGCCGATGGGCTATGGCGGCCCGCATGCCGGCTACATGGCGACCAAGGACGCGCACAAGCGCGCCATGCCGGGCCGGCTGGTCGGCCTCTCGGTCGACGCCGCCGGCGCCCCGGCGATGCGCCTTGCCTTGCAGACGCGCGAGCAGCATATCCGCCGCGAGAAGGCGACCTCGAACATCTGCACCGCGCAGGTGCTGCTGGCGGTGATGGCCAGCATGTATGCGGTCTATCACGGCCCCGAGGGCATCCGCCGCATCGCCGCGCGCGTCAACCATCTCGCGCGCATGCTGGCCGATGGCGCGCGCCGGCTGGGCTTCGCCCCGCGCCACGGCGCCTTCTTCGATACCGTGGCGCTGGCCACCGGGGCGCGCACCGACGCGGCGATGGCGGCCGCGCTCAAGCGCGGGATCAACCTGCGCAAGGCCTCGGCCGATACGATCTCCGTGGCGCTCGATGAAACCGTCACGCGCGCCGACCTGGCCGACATCCTGGAAGCACTGGCGGAGGCGGCCGGCGCGCCCGCGCCCGCGCCCGCGCTCGAGGCGCTGGCGGCACCGCCGAGCATCCCGGCTGCTCTCGCGCGCGAGAGCCGCTTCCTCACCCACCCCGTGTTCAGCGCGCACCATTCCGAGCACGAGATGCTGCGCTACCTGAAGCGGCTCGAGGACAAGGACATCGCTCTCAACCGCAGCATGATCCCGCTCGGCTCGTGCACGATGAAGCTCAACGCCACCACCGAGATGATCCCGATCACGCTGCCGGGCTTCGCCGCGCTGCATCCCTTCGTGCCGGCCGAGCAGGCGGGCGGCTATCGCACCCTGATCCGGCGGCTGGAGGAGTGGCTCGCCGACATCACCGGCTTCGCCGCCGTGTCCTTGCAGCCCAATGCCGGCAGCCAGGGCGAGTATGCGGGCCTGCTGGTGATCCGCGCCTATCACGAGGCGCGCGGAGAGGGGCATCGCGACATCTGCCTGATCCCCTCCTCGGCCCATGGCACCAACCCCGCCTCGGCGGCGATGGCCGGCATGAAGGTGGTGGTGGTGGCCTGCGACAAGCAGGGCAATGTCGATGTCGCCGATCTGCGCGCCAAGGCCGCACAGCATGCGGAGAAGCTCGCCGCGCTGATGGTGACCTATCCCTCCACCCACGGCGTGTTCGAGGAGGCGATCGCCGAGATCTGCCAGGTCGTCCACGCGGCGGGCGGGCAGGTCTACATGGACGGGGCCAACATGAACGCGCAGGTGGAACTGACGCGCCCGGGCGAGTTCGGGCCGGATGTCTGCCACCTCAACCTGCACAAGACCTTCTGCATCCCGCATGGCGGCGGCGGCCCGGGCATGGGGCCGATCGGGGTGGCGAAGCACCTCGCCCCCTACCTGCCCGGCCATCCGGTGGTGGCGGAATGCGGGCCGGCCGGCGGCATCGGCCCGGTCTCGGCGGCACCCTGGGGCTCGGCCGCGATCCTGCCGATCTCCTACGCCTATATCGCGATGATGGGCGCGTCCGGCCTGCAACGGGCGAGCGAGATCGCGATCCTGAACGCGAACTACATCGCCGCGCGGCTCAAGCCCTACTATCCGGTGCTCTACACGGGGCGCAACGGCACCGTCGCGCATGAGTGCATCATCGACATCCGCCCCTTGCAGGCCGCAAGCGGCATCGCCGCCGAGGACATCGCCAAGCGCCTGCAGGACTATGGCTACCACGCGCCGACGATGAGCTTCCCGGTGCCGGGCACGCTGATGATCGAGCCGACCGAAAGCGAGCCCAAGGCCGAGCTTGATCGCTTCTGCGCGGCGATGATCGCCATCCGCGAGGAGATCCGCGCGGTCGAGGAGGGGCGGCTGCCGCGCGAGGACAATCCGCTCCGGAACGCGCCGCACACGGCGGCCGAGGTGATGGGCGAGAGCTGGACCCACGCCTACAGCCGCGCGCAGGCGGCCTTCCCGCTGCCCTGGGTGGCGGCGGCGAAATACTGGCCGCCGGTCAAGCGCGTGGACAATGTCTATGGCGACCGCAACCTGGTGTGCAGCTGCCCGCCCACCAACGCCTATGCGGAAGCGGCGGAGTAGGGGCAGGGCGCGCGGCGATGACCACTTCGCCACCGCTGCCGACGATCGACGAAGCGATCGCGTTTATTGTCGAGAGGTTGCGCGTCCCAGTCGGCAAGCCGGGATATGGAACACTCTCGCAGAATGGTTACGACGTATTCATTGATAAGACAGTGCAATCCTATCTCGAATCAGTCGCGCTCATACCGGGACAAAGGATGCTTCCGGGTGCTCACCTGACTCCCGCTGCGCAAGAGGTCGGACAGAAGTTCCTAGACGCCGCGTGGGAGTTGTGTCGACGCGGCATGTTCCGGCCGAGCACCCGCTATGTCAACGCGATGGGAGCCGACGGAGGGCGTGGATACTCGCTAACTGGCTACGGCGAAGAGTGGGTGCGTAGCGGGCAGGTGCCCATGTCCCGAAGCGCGATGTTGAAGGTTCTCACCGAGCACCACGACTTATTGGGCGATGCCTTTGTGCAGCGTGCCATTGAGGCGCTTGAGTGTTTCAATACCGGCATGTTTCTGGCCGCGTGCGCAATGGCGGGTGCGGCGGCAGAAGCGGTGCTTCTCAAGATTGGCGAGGAGAAATTGGGTCTTGCCAAGGCCGGAGAACTCCTTGACCAGCCCAACGGTCGCCAGAAACTCATCGATGCAGTTTTTGTCGGGCTGGAAAAGAAACAGACACTCCGCACGCGATTTGTCGACCACCTGCGCATCGTAACCGACTGGCGCGATCATGCCGCGCATGGTCATCCGACACGAATCGACCATGAACATGCCGATACAGCCATCAACAAGCTTCTTCGGCTTGTCAAATTGGTCGGTGAGGATTGGGATGCGTTGACTGCCAAGGTGGCGCCACCTTAGTACCCACCCGCCCGCAAAAGGGCTTGGGGTAGGCGGCGGCCTGCGGCATGCTGGCCGGAGTAACAAGCATCGCCGCGCGATCGGCGGCACCAGCAAGCAAAAGAGAGAGACCGGGATCATGGCCCCCACGCGCGCAGCCGGCGCCGCCACGCACAACCAGGCCAACGCGCAAGGTCATGCGCAAGGCCAGGGCCACCATTTCGCCGCGCCCGACGGCTTCCGCATCGGTCCGATCGAGACCCGCCACCGCGCCGACTGGGAGAAGCTCTATGCCGGCTATGCCGAGTTCTACCAGGTCAAGCAGACCGCCGAGATGCGCCTGCGCGTCTGGAACTGGCTGCACGACCCGGGCCACGAGGTCGAGGGCCTGATCTGCGAAACCGAGCATGGCCACGCCGTCGGCATCCTGCATTTCCGCCGCTTCGCCCGCCCGCTTTCCGCCAGCATGGGCGGCTTCGTCGATGACGTGTTCGTCGATGCGGTGCATCGCGGGCGCGGGCTCGGCGCGGCGATGATCAAGGCGGTGGGCGAGCTCGGCCAGCGGCGCGGCTGGAGCGTGATCCGCTGGATCACCGCCGAGAACAATTACCGCGCGCGCGCCATGTATGACGAGATCGCCGGCAAGACGCACTGGCTGACCTACGACATGAAGCCGGGTGCTTGAAGCGGGGCGTGAAGCGGGGCGCCTGACGCCGGGCGGATCACGCGCGGGGCGCAACACGCGGCAACAAGGCGGCAATCCGCCGGTTGCGGCGATGCCCTAGGGATCGGCCCGGTCCGGGCCGTGGCGCCCGGGTCCGCGAGACGGAGGGCACCATGCGCCGGATGCGCCGACGCGATCTCCTGCACGCCATGCTGGCCGCACCGGCGCTGCTGCTGGGCGGGCGCGCGGCGCATGCGGTCGGTCCCTATGGCGCGCCGGGCCGCTTCCGCGCCAGCGAGATCCGCGACACATGGCACGATCCGGCGCGCGCCGGCCGCGCCATGCCGGTGCTGCTGCGCCTGCCCGAGCCGGCGGCGGGCCGCGTGCCGCTGGTGCTGGTCTCGCACGGGCTCGGCGGCTCGCGCGAGGGGCTCGGCTATCTCGGCCGGCACCTGGCCGGCAACGGCTTCGCCGTGCTGCATCTGCAGCATCCCGGCAGCGACAAGGGCATCTGGCGCGATGCCGATGCCGGCGGGGAAGGCCGCGCCGGCGGCGCCTGCCTGCGCGCGCTGCGCCGCGCCTTCGCCGATCCGGAGGCCGCGATCGCGCGCTTCGGCGACGTGCCCTTCGCGCTCGACGAGATCGCCCGCCGCGCCGCCGCCGATCCGGTCTTGCGCGGGCGGATCGATCTCGGCCGCGCCGGCATCGCCGGCCATTCCTATGGCGCGCGCACGGTGCTGTCGGCGGCGGGGCAGGGCTTCGCCGCGCCGGCCGCGGCGCTGCCGCCGGGCCGCTTCGCCGAGCCGCGGCTGAAGGCCGGCATCGCCCTTTCGCCCGCCCCGCCCGCGCGCGAGGAGGGCGCGGCCTTCGCGCGCATCCTGTTCCCGCTCCTGCACATCTTCGGCACCGAGGACCGGCTGGCGCTGCCCGGCCAGAACGAGCCGATGCGCCGGCGCGTGCCGTTCGATCGCATCGGCACGGTCGAGCAGTATCTGCTGGTGGTGCAGGGGGCGAACCACATGGTGTTCGGCGGCGAGGGGCGCTGGGGCCAGCGCGATGCGCGCCATGTCCATCCGCGCGTGCAGGCGGTCGGGCATGCCTTCCTGCGCGCGCACCTGCTGGAGGATCGCGCTGCCGCCGCCTGGCTGGCGGGGCCGGGCGTGCGCGGCTCGCTTGGCCCGCGCGATCTCTGGGAGGTCAAGCGCGCGCCGCCCGGCTAGACGGCGCCGCGCGATCCCTTCGCGTGATCCGCAAACGAAACAGGCGGCCCGATCTGGGCCGCCTGTGGGTTCGCTGCGGGCTGCGTGCCCAGTGCTCAGTGCAGACGGCTGGGCACGTCCTTGATCGCCTCGCCCACCAGCGCGCGGGCGCGTTCGGGCGAGAGGCTCTGCGTGATCACCACGCGCGCGGCGGCGACGGCGGCATCGGCCGCGGCGGCGCGCAGCTCGGCCGCGGCGGCGGCCTCGGCCTGGGCGATGCGGTCCATCGCCATCGCCTCGCGCCGCTTCAGGCTTTCCGCCAGTTCGGTGCGCGCCTCGGCGGTGATGCGCGCCGCTTCCTCCTTGGCGTGGGCGATCATGGCGACCGCGTCACGCTCGGCCTGGGCGCGGGCCTCGGCCGCCTCCTTGCGCATCGCCTCGGCCTCGGCGCGCAGCTTGGCCGCCTCGTCGAGCGAGGCCTGGATGCCGGCCGCACGCGCATCGAGCCCGGCATTGATCGCCTTCTTGGCCGGACCCCAGGCGAAGTAGAGGAAGATGATCAGCGCCACCAGCACCCAGAACTCGGCGCCGGAGGGATCGAGGAGATGCGAGAGCCAGTAGCCCATGAAGCGTGTCCTTCCCCGCCCTCAGCCGCGCCGCGCGGCGAGCGCCGCGCCAACGGCCGCCAGCACCGCCGGATCGGCCGCCCCGACATTGCCGCCGGTCAGCCGGTTGACGACATCGGCGGCGGCGGCGGCGGCGACACTGCCAAGCCCGCCCATCGCCGTGGCCTTGGCCGCAGTGATGCGCGCCTCGGCCGCGGAGAGCCTGGCGGCAAGCTCGGCATTGGCCTTGGTCTCGGCCGCCGTGACCTCGGCCTTGGCGGCCTCGGCGGCGGCGCGGATGGCCGCCTGCGCCTCGGTGCGGGCCTTGGTGGTGGCCTTGTCCAGTTCCGCCGCGGCGGCGTCGGCCTGCGCCTTGGCCGCCTGCGCCGCGTCGAGATCGGCGCGGATGCGCGCCTCGCGCTCCTCGAGCACGGCGCCGATGCGCGGCAGCACCACCTTGCCCATCAGCAGGTACATCAGCGCGAAGGTGACCGCGAGCCAGGCAAGCTGCGGCACGAACTTCGTGTGGTCGAGCTGCGGCAGGCCACCGCCGCTGCCTGCCTCGCCCGCGGCGAGCGCGGGCAAGGCCAGGATGACGGTGCCGAGAACGGCCGTGAGGCCCAGGCGGAGCTGTCGGGTCAAGGCGAGCTTCCTTGCCGAACGGGAGCGCGAGCGGGCCGCGCCCCCGTGCAGTCAGCCAATGGCGATCAGGCGAACAGGATCAGGAACGCGATCAGCAGGGCGAACAGCGCCACCGCTTCCGTCAGCGCGAAGCCGAGCAGGCCGATCGGGCGCACCGCGCCCTCGGCCGCCGGGTTGCGGGCGATGGCATTGATCATGTTCGAGAAGATCATGCCGATGCCGATGCCCACGCCGGCCAGTGCAATCACCGCGATGCCCGCGCCAATCGCCTTCGCAGCCGCCACTTCCATGGGAGTATCCTTTCGCTAGGTGTGAGTAGGTTGGTTGGTTGAGCCGTATCGAAGCCTTCCCGTCTCCGCGTGGCCCGCGCCCTTCCCGGCCGGCCGCGCGAACACGGAACCGGTTTGCCTCAGTGCAGGTGCACCGCGTCGTGCAGGTAGATGCAGGTCAGGATGGTGAAGACATAGGCTTGCAGCATCGCCACCAGGAATTCGAGCGCGTAGAGCGCCACGTTCACGGCAAGCGGCAGCGCACCGCCGACGAAGAAAGTCGCACCGCCCAGCACCACGGTGAAGATCGCGAACACCTTCAGCATGGTGTGCCCGGCCATCATGTTGGCGAACAGGCGGATCGACAGGCTGACGGGACGCGAGAGATAGGAGATCAGCTCCACCACCACGATCAGCGGCGCCAGCGCCTTGGGCACGCCCTCGGGCAGGAAGTAGCTGAAGAAATGCGTGCCGTGGATGGCAAGCGCCACCACGGTGATGAGCACGAACACCACCGCGGCCAGGCCGAAGGTGACGATGATGTGGCTCGTGAAGGTGAAGAAGCCCGGCACCAGGCCGATCAGGTTGCCGAACAGGATGAAGAAGAACAGCGAGAAGACGAAGGGGAAGAAGCGCTTGCCCTCGTCGCCGATCTGTTCCTTCACCAGCGAGTAGACGAACTCGTAGGAAAGCTCGGCCAGCGACTGGCCGCGCCCCGGCACCACCGCGCGCTTGCGCATGGCGAAGGTGAACAGGAAGGTGGCAAGCGCCACCGCCACCACCATGAACAGGGCGGAATTGGTGAAGGAGAGATCATAGCCGCCGAGCTTGATCGGGATCAGGGGCTTGATCGCGAACTGGCCGAGCGCTTCCTGCTCGATCATTCCGCGCAGATCGGTCGCTCCCGCCACGGTCGTGTCCCTTACGCCAACTGCCTCAAGCGGCGGGCGGCATGGTGCCGTCCCGGTTCGTGCCCTTCGCGCTCTCCGCCCCGTCCGGTCCCGGCCCGCTGGCCGCATCCCGCCGGCGATAGCCGGGGGCGTGGCCGAAGCCCTGGACCAGCCGGAACAGATTCACCAGTCCGGCGGCGCTGCCGATGAAGAAGAACAGGATCAGCAGCCACGGCCCTGTCCCGAGCCAGCGGTCGAGTGCCCAGCCGATGCCGGCACCAACCGCCAAGGCCGAGACGATCTCGACACCGGCCCGCGCGGCCACCCCGTAGGCAGCACCCGCAGGGGGCGCCCCGGTTCCGCGCGGTGTGTCGAGGCCGCGTTGTGCGCGCGCCGCACGCAGCCGATCCTCGAACGAGGGCGGTTGGGTGCGGCGTTCCTCCTCGGTCACCGGCTCCTCCGCTCAGGGGTGGACCCCTGCCGAAAGGCGGGCGGACCCTAACTGCGCCCCCCACCCCTGTCAAGGCGCAAACGGCAGGTTTGCTGTCGTTTCGCCGCCTGCTTTGGCGCACCGTTGGCACGCCGGCGGACGGTGCGTGCGCGGCCGCGAAAAGCGCCCCCGCGCCAGGCTTCGGCGGGGTGTTCGGCGGGGCGTTCGGCGGGGCGTTCGGCGCAGCGCTCGGCGGGAAGGAACGCCCGATTCGCTGTCCCGGCCGGTGGCCTATTCCGCCGCCTACTCTGCCGCCTACTCTGCCGCCTGGGCCTGCGCCACCCCGGCCAGTTCCTCGGCCCGGCCGAGATCGACCGAGACGAGCTGGCTGATGCCGCGCTCGGGCATGGTCACGCCGAACAGCCGGTGCATGCGCGCCATGGTCATGCGGTGGTGGGTGACGATCAGGAAGCGCGTGCGGGTGCTGGCGGCGATCTCCTCCAGCAAGGTGCAGAAGCGATCGACATTGGCATCGTCGAGCGGGGCGTCCACCTCGTCCAGCACGCAGATCGGCGCCGGGTTGGTCAGGAACACGGCGAAGATGAGGGAGAGCGCGGTCAGCGCCTGCTCCCCGCCCGACAGGAGCGAGAGCGTGGTCAGCTTCTTGCCCGGCGGGCTGGCCATGATCTCAAGGCCCGCTTCAAGCGGATCGTCGGAATCGATCAGCTTCAGATGCGCGCTGCCGCCGCCGAACAGGCGGGTGAACAGCTCCTGGAAATGCTTGTCCACGACGGCGAAGCTGGCGAGCAGACGCTCGCGCCCCTCGCGGTTGAGCGCGCCGATGCCCGCGCGCAGCTTGGCGATGGCGGCGGTGAGGTCGGCACGCTCGGTGGTGAGCGTGTCGATCTGGGTCTCGATCTCCTGTGCCTCCACCTCGGCGCGCAGGTTCACCGGCCCCATGCCGTCGCGTTCCTTGATCAGCCGCTCCAGCCGCTTGCCGGCATGCTCCTCGGCCTCGGGCGTGGGCTCGGGCAGGTCCTCGGCCTGCTCGGCGGCAAGCTCGGCGGCCGAGAGCGCCAGGCGCTCGACGATGCGCAGGCCAAGCTCGGCCACCGCCTGGCGGGCCTGCTGCACGGCGGCCTCGGCGCGGACGCGATCCTCCCGCGTGGCGGCGGCTTCCTGCTCGCGCGCGCGCAGGTCGCGATCGGCGGCGGACAGCGCAAGCTCGGCCGAGGCGAGCGCGTCCATCGCCTTGCGGCGCGAGGATTCGGCCTCGGCCAGATCGTCCATCAGCGCGTTGCGCCGCGCCGCCAACTCACCCGGCAGGGCGGCGATCGCATCGCGCGCCTCGGCGGCGAGCGCGTGGCGCTGGGCCAGGTCGGCAAGCCGCCGGGCCGCGCCGGCCGCGCGCGACTGCCAGGAGGCAAGCTCGCGCGCGATCACGTCGGCGCGGCGGCGATGCTCGGCCGCCTCGCGCTCGATCGCGGCAAGCAGGCTGCGCGCCTGGGCATCGCTGGTGCGTGCGTCGGACAGGCGCGTGCGCGCCTCGGCCAGGCGTGCGCGCGCGGCGTCGAGCGGGGGGAGTTCGGCCTGCGCGGCGCGGGCGCGCGCAAGAGCGGCCTCGACCTCGGCCTGGTCGGCGGCGATGCGCCCGGCCTGCTCGCTCAACGTGCCGAGGCGGGCGGAGGCCGCGGTCGCCTGCTGGCTCAGCGAGGCATGGGCGTGGCGCGCGCGGTCGTAATCGCCCTCGGCGGCGCGGCGGGCCTGGCGCGCTTGCTGCTCGCGCAGGGCGGCCTGCGCCTCGCGCGCGGCGGCGGCCTCGCGCGTGGCGCGCGCGGCGGTGAGCGCGGTCTCGGCCTCGGCCAGCGCGGTGCGCACGGTGGCCAGGCGGTTGCGCTGTTGCAGGCGGATCGCGGCGGCGGTGGGCGCGCCGGCCGCCATGCGGTAGCCGTCCCAGCGCCACAGTGCGCCGTCGCGGCTGACCAGCCGCTGGCCGGGGCGAAGCTGTGCCATCAGCGCATCGCCTTGGGCCGCGTCCGCGACCAGTCCAATCTGGCCCAAGGCGCGGGCAAGCGCCGCCGGCGCGGCGATGTGGCCGGCGAGCGGCTCGGTCCCTTCGGGCAGGGCTTGCGCCGGGTCGAGCGCGGGCAGGGTGCGCCAATGCTTGGCCGCGGCCTCGTCGCCCGAGGCGTCGAGATCCTCGCCGAAGGCGGCGCCGAGCGCGGTCTCGAGGCCCGCCGGCACTGCCACCGCGTCGATCATCGGCGGCCAGAGCTCGTTGTCCTTGACCGCCAGCAGCGCGGCCAATCCTTGCGCCTCGGCGGCGAGCTTGGCGCGCGCCGCTTCCGCCTCGTGCTGGGCCTTGACGCTGGCGGCCGTTTCCGACTGCGCCGTGCCGCGCGCGGCCTCGGCCGCCTCGACCTCGTTGCGCGCGGCGGCGAGTGCGGCCGATGTCGCCTCGGTCTCGGCGGCGGCGGCATCGAGGCGCGCGGCCTCGATCAGCCGCGCCTCGGCCTCGGCCTTCTCGCGCGCCAGCGTCTCGGCCTGCTGGCCGAGGCGGTTGCGCCGGCTGTCGAGCTGGCCGATCTCGGCGCCGAGCGCGTTGGCGCGGGCGGAGATCTCGGCCACCTGTTCGGTGAGCGCCGCCGCCTCGGCCTCCAGCGCGGCAACGGCGCTGGCGACTGCATCGCGCGTGGTGCGCGCGGCGATCAGGCGCGCGGGCTCGCCTGCCTGCTGGAGCGCGATCTGGTCGCGCTCGGCGGCAAGGCGCGCATCGGCGGCCTCCGCATCGTGGCGCAGCGCCTGCTCGCGCGCGGTGTCGGCCTCGATCTGGGCCAGCCGCGCCTCGGCCTCGGCCAGGCCCTGGATCGCGCGCTTCTCCTCGGCCTCGATCTGCTCGCGCTCGATCACGCGCCGTTGCAATGCGGCCGCGGCCTCGGCCTCGATCGAGCGCAGGGGCGGCAGCGTGCTGGCAGCTTCCGCCTGGATCGCGGCGGCATGGGTGGCGGCGGCGGCGGCCTCGGCCACGCGCGCCTCGGTCTCGGCCAGGCGCGCCGCGGCCTCGGTCTCGGCTAGCCAGCCGCGCGCCAGCCTTATCGCCAGCAGGCGCGCCTCGGCGTTGCGGATATGCTCGGAGATCGAGCGGTAGCGCGCCGCCTGGCGCGCCTGGCGCTTGAGGCCCTGGAGCTGCGTCTCCAGCCCGTTCAGCACATCGTCGGCGCGGAGCAGGTTCTGCTCGGCCGCGCGCAGGCGCAGCTCGGCCTCGTGGCGGCGCGCATGCAGGCCGGTGATGCCGGCCGCCTCCTCCAGGATCATGCGCCGTTCGTCGGGCTTGGCATTCACCAGCGCGCCGACGCGGCCCTGGCTCACCATCGCGGTCGAGCGCGCGCCGGTGGCGGAATCGGCGAACAGGGTCTGCACGTCGCGCGCGCGCGTCTCGCGGCCATTGACGCGATAGAGCGAGCCCATGCCGCGCTCGATGCGCCGGCTGATGTCGATCTCGGGCTCGTTGGCGACCGCGGCGGGCGCTGTGCCGGCGGCATTGTCGAGCAGCAGGTGGACCTCGGCCACGTTGCGCGCGGGCCTCGCCTCGGTGCCGGCGAAGATGACATCCTCCATGCCGCCGCCGCGCATCTGCTTGGGGCTGGTCTCGCCCATCACCCAGCGCACCGCCTCGACGATGTTCGACTTGCCGCAGCCATTCGGCCCGACAATGCCGGTGAGCCCGTCGCCGATCGGCACCTCGGTCGGCTCGACGAAGGACTTGAACCCGACAAGCTTCAGCTTGGTGAACTGCACGGGCACGGCGTGGGGTCCTGCTATGGGCGTCGTCGTTGCGCGTTGTCGTCTCGGCGGTGCGGGCTCGGGCCGGGCCCGGGCCAGGCCGGCCTAGCGCAGGCCAAGCTCGCGCACGAAGCGGTCGAACGGGGCGTTGCCGTTGAGGCGGCGGTTGCCGGCGATGAAGGTGGGCGTCGATTCGACGCGGTGCTCCTGGTCGGCGCGCAGGCGCTGCTCCAGGATGCCGCGTTGCAGGTCGGGATTGCCGAGGCAGGCCTCGAACCCGCCCTCGGGCATGCCGGCCAGCGCCGCCATGCGCTTGAGATTGTCGATCGGGTTGCCGCGGAAGGCCCAGACGGGCTGCTCGGCCATCAGCAGCTCGACGAAGCCGGCATGTTGGTTGGCGGGCAGGCAGCGCGCCACCATCGCCCCGGCCAGCGCCACGCGGTCGAGCGGGTAGTCGCGGAAGATGAAGCGGATGTGGCCGGTATCGATCAGCTCGCGCTTGACCTGCGGCAGCACGTCCTTGTGGAAGGCGGCGCAGTGCGGGCAGGTGAGCGAGGCGTACTCGATCACCGTGATAGGCGCGTCCGGACGGCCCATGCTGCGCTCGGCCAGCATCTCGGCGATCGGCGGCAGGAGCGAGGGCGGCGCGGTCGGGGCCGGGCCGGCGGGGGAGGCTTGCGCCGGCGCCGCTGGCCCCTGGACCTGGGCCGGGGACTGTGCCTGGGCCGGGGACTGTGCCTGGGCCTGGGCGGGCACGCTGAACCAGGCGCCGCCGACCAGGGCGGCAGCTACCAATACTTGTAGGACGCGGCGCACGTGGGCTCTCCGTTGCACA
Source organism: Alphaproteobacteria bacterium (assembly GCA_020850755.1). GTDB lineage: Bacteria > Pseudomonadota > Alphaproteobacteria > Acetobacterales > Acetobacteraceae > JADZEB01. The sequence goes on from JADZEB010000018.1 coordinate 164,042, forward strand.
ATATGTTGGGGCGCATCTTAGCCGGGCGCGCGGCGCGGAGTCGAGTCCTCCGCCCCCGGCGGCAGTGCTGGTCTCGGGTTGCGGCGGGCCTGCCCCCGAGGTGGGGGCGAGGGGCCGCGCGGCAAGGGTGGCGGCAAGGGTGGCGGCAAGGGTGGCGGCGGGGCGCGGCATAGGGTGCGGCACTGGGCGCGGCCACCGCCCTTCCTGCCCCAGGACCTGCCCCGGTCCCAGCCCCAGGACCTGCCCCGGTCCCAGCCTCAGGCCCCGCCCCGGTCCCAGCCTCAGCCCAGCCGCCCGGGCGGGGCGGGCGCGCCCGGCGGCGCGTCCGGGCGGGCTGCGCCCTCGGCGGCCGCTTTCCCGGCATCGGCCGTCCGGTCGCTGGCGGCGGCGACGGCGCGGCCGAGCCGGGCCAGGGCCTCGCGCAGGGGTTCGCTGCCGATCGGGGCCAGCCGCTCGGCCAGATGCCGGGCCAGCCGGGAGCTCTCCGTGGGCGAGAGCGGGCGCTGGGCGGGGGCGGGGCGGGCCGTCCTGCCGGGCATCGCCACCGCCGCGGCGGCGATGCGTGCCGGGGTCTGCACGAAGCGCATCCGCGCCACCAGCGCGTGCCCGGCCTGGGCGTTGATGCGCTCGATCAGCTGCGGGGCGAGGTGCTGGAGTTCGAGCGCGATCGGCCCCGATGCCTCCACCGTCAGCGTGCCGCCGGGCCTGGCCGCGCTGCCACCGGCAAGCCGCAGCGGCGTGGTCACGGCGGCAAGGGCTGGGCCGACGATCTCGGCCCAGTCGGCCAGCAGGCGGACGGTGGCCGGGGCGCGCTTGCGGAAGCTCGCCCGCGTCACCGCCGGCAGCACGGCGCCGAGCGGGCGCGGGCCGGCGCTTGCCCGTCGCCTCTCCTCCTGGTCCGGTGCGGACTCGGCTGTGCTCATGGCACCTGTTCGCGTGCGTGTTCGCGTGCTTGCCGGATCGGCCGGGCGGCACCTATGGTCGGGCGGCAATGACGCGCAGCACCACTGCCAGCTCCACGGCCAGCACCACTACCAGCTCCACCGCCCGGAGGCCGCGGGCGAAAGCTAGGGCTTCGCCCGGCGTGGCTCAAGCAAACTCGACAGCGGCCGGCACCGCGCCGCCGGGCGCCGCCTTGCGCCTGCTCGCCTGGTATGACCGCCACCGCCGCGACCTGCCCTGGCGCGCGCGGGCCGGCGAACGGCCCGATCCCTACCGCGTCTGGCTGTCCGAGATCATGCTGCAACAGACCAGTGCCGCGGCGGTGGGTCCCTATTTCGCGCGCTTCCTGGTGGCGTTCCCGACCATCGAGGCGCTGGCGGCGGCGCCGGCCGAGCGGGTGATGCGGCTCTGGGCCGGGCTCGGCTACTATGCGCGGGCGCGCAACCTGCACCGCGCGGCGCAGGCGGTGGCGGCGGCCGGCGGGCGCTTCCCGGAGACCGAGGAGGGGCTGCGCGCCCTGCCCGGCATCGGCCGCTACACAGCCGCCGCCATTGCCGCGATCGCCTATGGACGGCCCGTTGTCGCGGTCGATGGCAATGTCGAGCGCGTGATGGCCCGCCTGTTCGCGCTCGGCACGCCCTTGCCCGCCGCCAAGCCGGCTCTGGCCGATCTGGCGCAGGCGATCGTCGCGCAGGCGCCGGCGCGGGCGCGGCCGGGCGATTTCGTCCAGGCGCTGTTCGATCTCGGCGCCGGCATCTGCACGCCGAGGAAGCCGCTCTGCGCCCTCTGTCCCTGGCGCGAGGATTGCGCCGCGCGCGCGCAAGCCATCGCCGAGAGCCTGCCGGCCAAGGCGCCCAGGGCCGAACGCCCGCGCCGGCACGGCATCGCCTTCTGGATCGAGGATCGCCACGGCGCCGTGCTGTTGCGCCGCCGCCCGGCGCGGGGGCTCTTGGGCGGGATGCCGGAACTCCCCGGCACCGAGTGGCGCGCGGCGCGCTGGACACTGGCCGAGGCGCTGGCGCACGCGCCCGATGCGCCCGGCGCGCGCTGGCGCCTCCTGCCGGCCGAGGCGCGGCATGTGTTCAGCCATTTCGAGCTCGGGCTCGGGCTGGCGCTGGCGCGGGTCGGGCGCATCGCCGTGCCCGAGGGGCACTGGCTCGTGCCGCGCGCGGGCCTGCTGGCGGAAGGCTTCCCGACCGCGATCGCCAAGGTGGTGAAGCTCGGCCTGGCCGAGCCCTGATCCTTCACGCTTGGCGCTTCGGGTTCAGTCCTTGACCGGTCCGAAACTGTCCTTGGCCGGGCCGCTGCCCCCATCGTCGGCGCGCGCCGCCCCGCTGCGCGCGCTATCGCCGGCGCGGCGCGGCTCGCCGCTGACGAGATGCACCTGGCGTGCGCCCAGCATGTCGGGGGCCGGCCCGTCCGACCAGGTGACGAGGCGCGGCGCGTCGCCGCGCGCCACCACGAAGGCGCGCATGCTGCGCCCGGCCTCGTTGCTCGGCAGCTCGATCGGGCCATCGACCAGGCGATAGCCGGCGGCGCGCGCGCGGGCGAGCAGCGCGGGCTCGATCGTGGCGCCCTCCTCGGTATAGAGCGTCAGGCGGCAGAGCCCGCTGTCATAGGCGGTGACGAGCAGGGAGGTGGCGGGCAGCAGGAAGGCCTGGCCCGGCTGGCCGGCAAGCCCGCGGCGCGACAGCGTCGGTTCGAGCGGGCGGGCGCCGACGCGCTCGAGCCGCGCCAGCCGCGCGGCGACATTGCCGCCATCCTCGACGCAGGCGCCCATGAAGATGCCGGCGACATTGGGCAGGTTGGCAGCCGAGGTGAGGGCGCTCGATCCGCTGTCCGGGCCGGGCTTGGCCGCGCGCTCGAGGCCGGCGCAGCCCGCCGCCATCGCCGCGACCAGGCCAAGCGCCAGCGCGCGCGCTGCAAGCGGGCTGGCCGAGGCGGTTCCGGTGCGCATCGCGGTCATGGCGGCGCATGCTCCCTTGGCGCGCGGCGCGGGGTCAAGCGAAACCGCTGCGACAAGGACGAGGCATGCCGGCGGCGAGCCGGCGCATCCGCGCCTGTGATCAATGCGGCGCCGCGGCCGCCGTTGCGTCCCGGGCCTGGGCGGCGCGCAGGCGCTGGCGGAAGATGTCGATCGGGGCCAGCCGCCCGCCCACCTCGGCATGCCAGAAGGTCCAGCCATTGCACGAGGGCGCGCCCTGCAACTCGGCGCCGACCTTGTGGATCGAGCCGAGCAGGCTGCCCGCGCGCAGGCGGCCATCGGCCAGCACCTCGGCCTCGTGGCGGCGGTGGCTGTCGCGCAGGCGCGCGCCGGGGCGCAACAGCCCCGCCTCCACCACGGCGCCGAATGGAATGCGCGGCTCCTCGCGCTTCTGCGGCCCGAGCGCCAGCGCCGGATCGGCCAAGGGCGCCACCGCGGCGATTCGCGCTTCCGCGATCGCGGCATAGGTCGCGTCGCGTTCGAGCCCGATGAAATGCCGGCCGAGCTTCTTCGCCGCCGCTCCGGTGGTGCCGGTGCCGAAGAAGGGATCGAGCACGACATCGCCCGGCATGGTCGAGGCCATGATCACGCGATAGAGCAGCGCCTCGGGCTTCTGGGTCGGGTGCGCCTTGCTGCCGTCGGCCGCCTTCAGCCGCTCGGCCCCGGTGCAGAGCGGCAGGAACCAGTCCGAGCGCATCTGCACATCCTCGTTCAGCGCCTTCATCGCCTCGTAGTTGAAGCGGTAGCGGGCATCGGGGCCGGTCGCGGCCCAGATCAGCGTCTCGTGCGCGTTGGTGAAGCGCCGGCCGCGGAAATTGGGCATCGGGTTGGCCTTGCGCCAGATCACGTCGTTGAGGATCCAGAAGCCCAGATCCTGCAGGATCGCGCCGATGCGGAAGATGTTGTGGTAGCTGCCGATCACCCAAAGCGAGCCGTCCTTGCGCAAGACGCGGCGGCATTCGGACAGCCAGGCGCGGGTGAAGGCGTCGTAGCTCTTGAAGTCGGCGAAGCGGTCCCAGGCGTCATCGACGCCATCGACGCGCGAATTGTCGGGCCGGTGCAGCTCGCCCTTGAGCTGGAGGTTGTAGGGCGGGTCGGCGAACACGGCATGCGCCGAGGCCGGCGGCAAGCCGCGCATCAGCGCAACGCAGTCGCCGACCAGGACACGGTCGAGCGCGATGTCGAGCGTCTTGCCCACGGGCAGGGCTCCGCCGGTGATCCCCCAAGGAAGGGCGCTGGGCACGCCCGTCCGACTCGCGCCGAGCATGAGTCACGGGGAGGGCGGCGTCAATGCTTTTCTGCGCGGAATCAATTCAGTGGCAGACGGTATTGAGATGTTATGTCAGCCACGCCGGCAAAATCCCGGCGGTGATGGGCGGTGCGGCCCAAGCGGCGCAGCGCGGCCTTGTGCGGCGGGGTCGGGTAGCCGGCATTGGTCTCCCAGCCGAAACCCGGATAGCGGCGGGCGAGCCGCTCCATCAGCCGATCGCGCGTCACCTTGGCGATGATCGAGGCCGCGGCGATGGACAGCGAGCGGCCATCGCCGCCCACCACGGCCTGCGCCGGGCAGGCAAGCTCGGGCGGGACGCGGTTGCCGTCGATCAGGGCGAGGTCGGGCAAGCCGCCGGCAAGGCGGGCGAGCGCGCGGCACATCGCGAGCATGCTCGCGCCCAGTATGTTGCGCGCGGCGATCTCGGCCACCGAGGCCGCGCCGATGCCGATCTCGACCAGCCCCTCGGCTTCCGCGGTGCGCAGATCGGCGTAGAGGCGCGCACGCTCGGCCGCGGCGAGCGCCTTGGAATCGTCGAGCCCCCAGGCGAGCGCGTGCGGCAACTCGTGCGTATGGAACACCAGCGCCGCCGCCACCACCGGGCCGGCGAGCGGGCCGCGCCCGGCCTCGTCCACCCCGGCGATGCGCAAGGTCTCGGCCCGTGCGCCGCGCGCGGCGCGGCGTTCGAGGGCGAAATCGGGCATGCGCCCGAGTGCCGGCGTGCCTGTGCCCGCCGCGGCGCTAGCGGCCGGCCGGGCGCGGCGCGATGGTGGTCGTGCTGGTGCCGGCGCCCTGCGCGCCCTGGCGCGACAATGCCGCCTCGCGCGCGCGCCGCGCCGTCAGGTTGGCGATCAGCCGGTCATAGACATCGGTCAGGCAATCGACGGGCATGCGCCCGACCGGCCGTTCGCAGCGTTCCAGCGCCTGGTTGATCCCGGCCCAGTCGCGCACCGATTGCGCCACCGTGCCGGCATTGTGCGCGGGATTGACCAGGAAGGGGCGGAGCAGCTCGACCATCTGCTCCTCGAGCTCGCGCAGCAGCGGCTGGGCGCAGATCACCTTGGCGATCGGGCGCGCATCGGCGGCGCAATCGACCGCGCGCACATCGGGTGCGGCCTGCGGCGTGGCGGCGGCGGGACTTGCGGGCGGCTTGGCGGCCGTGGCCGGCCTTGCGCTCGCCTCCAGCGCCGCGACGCGCTGGCTCATCGCCGCGCGCAGGCACTCGATCGCGCTGCCGGATGCCGGGCGCTCGCAGGCGCGGCGGCTGGCAAGCCAGGCGCGCTGCTCGCGCTCGATCCGGCTGCGCTCGGCGCCGGCGGGGGTCGCGCCACGCAGGCCGGCATAGGCGGTGGCGATGCGCCGGTCGAGCGTGGAGAGGGTGCGGTCGCCGCAGATGGTGCGCTCGTCCCAGGCGCGGGCGCGGGCGCAGTCGAAGGAGGGGCCTTCGCCTGCGCCCTGCGGGGCAGCGGGGGCCTGTGCGGCGGCGGGGCCGGCGGCGATGGCGGCCAGGATGGCGGCCAGGATGGCGGATGCCGCCAGCAGGCCCAGCGCGGCGATGCGCGACAGGATCGGGTTGCGGCTCTGGCTCATGATCGCCCCTCCATGGACGCGGGCTTCCGGCGCGGCTTCCGTGCGCGCCAGCCTCAGCCGGCGGCAAGCGCGGCGCAGAAACGCGCGACCTCGGCCTCGGTATTGTAATAGTGCACCGAGGCCCGCACCATCGCTTCGAGGCCGCGCGGCTCCATGTCCAGGCGCGAATAGCTTGCCGGCGAGACCGAGACATTGATCGCCTGCGCCCGCAGCCGGGCCATGATCGCCTCGGGCTGCTCGCCGGCGCGGGTGAAGGTGACGATGCCCGAGCGCTCGGCGCCGAGGTCGTGCACGGCGACGCCGGGCAGGCGGGCAAGCTCGCCGCGCAGGGTCTCGGCCAGCGCGCGCACCCGCGCTGCGATCGCATCGAGCCCCACCGCGAGCGCATACTCGGCCGCCGCGCCGAGCCCGAGCCGGCCGGCGATGAAGCTCTCCCAGTTCTCGAAGCGGCGGGCGTCGGGGCGGATCTCGAACCGCTCGGGGGCGACCCATTCGGCGGCGTGCAGGTCGAGCATCGGCGGGGTCAGCCGGCGGACCCAGTCGCGGCGGACGTAAAGGAAGCCGGTGCCGCGCGGCCCGCGCAGGAACTTGCGCCCGGTGGCGGAAAGCATGGTGCAGCCGATCGCCTGCACGTCGATCGGCATCTGCCCGACCGACTGGCAGTCATCGAGCAGATAGGGAATGCCGCGCGCGCGCGCGATGCGCCCCACCGCCCCGGCCGGGTTCACGAGCCCGCCCGTGGAGGGCACATGGGTGATGGCGATCAGCCGCGTGGTGGGCACAATCAGCGCCTCCAGCGCGGCCGGGTCGAGCGCGCCCGCCGCATCGTTGGGGCAGATGTCGATCGAGACGCCGCGCTCCTCGGCGGCGTGGAGGAAGGCGATGAAGTTCGAGGCGTATTCGGCCACCGCCGTGACGATGCGATCGCCCGGGCGGAAGGTGGCGGCGAGCGCGTAGAAGGCCATGTCCCAGGCGCGCGTCGCGTTCTCGATGAAGGCGATCTCGTCCGGGGCGGCGTTGATCAGGCGGGCGAGGCTGGCATACATCGCTTCGAGGCGCGGGCCGGCCGCGGCCGCCGCCTCGTAGCCGCCGACCTCGGCCTCGCGCGCAAGATGCGCCTGCACGGCCGCCAGCACCGGGCGCGGCGGCAGGGCCGCGCCGGCATTGTTGAAATGCAGCACGCGCGCGCAGCCAGGCGTGTCGGCGCGGAGCGCGGCGATGTCGAGCGGGGCGGCGCTCATGCCGGCGCGGTGGCGGCTGCCTGCGGTCCTGGCGGCACGGTGCGGCGAAACGGCTAGCGGATCAGCCGCTCATAGGCGGCCTTGGCGCGTTCGTAGCCGGCCACCGCCTGCTGCGCCTCGGCGGCGACGTTCTTGTTCTCCTGCTCAAGGCAGGCGAAGTAGGCGCGCACCTTTTCCAGATAGTCGGTGAGTTCGCGGTGCGCGCCCTCGATCTGGCTGCGCGTCACCACCTCGCCCGAGGGCATGGCGGGGCCGGCGGGGCGGTCGCAATTGGGCGGCGCGGCCTGGGCCGGCGCAGCGGTGCCGAGCGCCAACCCGGCGGAGAGCGCAAGGGCGGCGAGGGCGCGGGCGAGCATCGTCATGGCGTCTCCTCAGGCGTCGGGCCGGCGGGCGGGCGTAGGGCGGCCCGTTCTGTGCGGGCCTGGATCGCGCCGGCGCCGGCAAGGCGCGGCGGCGAAGCGGGTCGGCAGTTGGTAGCGACGCTGCGGCCGGGGGCGGGGTTCCGCCCCGGTGCGCGCCGCCCGTGCGGCATGGTGCGCGCGGACCGGAGCATCATGGCCCGGCGCCGGGGGCGTGGCAACCGTGGCGCGGTCTGGAGGCACGGGCGCAGGCACGGCCCGTTGCGGGGAGCCGAACTCGCGCGGCGGGAAGGCGCGGGCGCAGGTGAAGGAGGGTGCGGGGCGGGCGGCGCCGTCGTGGGACAAGGTGGCCGGGTGCTTGGCGAGGGCTGTCTCGCGCCGCCCTGGGATGCCGCCCTGGGCTTCGGCCGTCGGGCGCTTGGCGCGTGCTGTCTCGCGCGCCGGGCGGCCCATCGCGGCAACGCTGCGGCGGCTCTGGCCGCGCCGTCGTGCCGTCACGCCGGGAGGGTGTGACGGGGTGCGCCCTTGTCCTGCGCGCCCGCCCCGCCGCCGGCGCTAGAGCAGCGAGAGCTGGCGCTCGGCCGCTTCCGCGCGTGCATCGCGCGGCGCGGCGAAGCCCGTGCAGTCCAGCCCCGCCTGCGGCGCATCGAGCCCGAAGCGGCGCGCGGCGATGGCGAAGCGGCGCGCGATCAGATCGGCGAACGGCCCCTGGCCGGTGTGGCGATGGTGGAAGCGCGGCTCGTTCAAGGCGCCGCCGCGCGTCTCGCGCACCAGCGCCAGCACCTTCTTCGCCCGCTCCGGATAGTGGGTGTTGAGCCAGTCGGTGAACAGGTCGCGGATCTCGTGCGGCAGGCGCAGCAGCACATAGCCCGCGGCCGAGGCGCCGGCGCGCGCCGATTGTTCGAGCAGGGGCTCGATCTCGCAATCGTTCAGGCCGGGGATGACCGGCGCGGTCATCACGCCCACCGGCACGCCCGCCTGCGCCAGGCCCGCCACCGCCTGCAGCCGGCGCGCGGGGCTGGCCGCGCGCGGCTCCATCAGGCGCGCCAGCGTGCGGTCAAGCGTCGTCACCGACAGCATCACGCGCACCAGTTTCCGCCGCGCCATGTCGGCGAGCAGCTCGGCATCGCGCAGCACCAGCGCCGATTTCGTCACGATGGTGCAGGGATGGTTGAAGCGCGCCAGCACTTCCAGGATCGCGCGCGTCAGGCGCAGCTGCTTCTCCACCGGCTGGTAGGGATCGGTGTTCGAGCCGAGCGCGATCGGGCGCGGCACATAGCCGGGCTTGCGCAGCTCCCGCTCCAGCAGCTCGGCCGCCTCGGGCTTGAACAGCAGCTTCGTCTCGAAGTCGAGCCCGGGCGAGAGGCCGAGATAGGCGTGGGTCGGGCGCGCATAGCAATAGACGCAGCCATGCTCGCAGCCGCGATAGGGGTTGATGGCGCGGTCGAAGCCGATATCGGGCGAGGTGTTGTAGCTGATGATCGAGCGGCTGGCATCGCGCGTGAGCGTGGTGGCGAGCGGCGGCGGCTCCTCCTCGAGCAGCAGGTCGCGCCAGCCATCATCGACGGCCTCGGTATGGGTGCTCTCGAAGCGGATGCCGGGATTGCCCACCGCCCCGCGCCCCTTCACGGCGCGGTCGGGCAGACGGTCGGGGGCGAAGCCGCCCCAGCCTTCGCCATCGGTGGTGCAGGCCGGTCCTTGGCCGCCGCCCCCGCCTTCGCTGCTGGCCAGCTTGGCCGCCATCCTGCCGGCCAGTTTCGCTGCCATGGCGGCTTTTGCCGCCGCTGCCAGACGCTCGCTCATGGCGCCAACTCCCATTCGTCCCTCGGGGCCGGACTGTGCCGCGCGGGCGGCGGCGAGTCAAGAACAAACCATGAACAATCGGGATCGCCTTGGCGCCGTTGCCCAGCCCCGCTGTCCCGCCTCGCGCTGGCGTGTATGGCGCGGCGCGTGCCGGCGACCTAAATCTGGGTCAGCCATGACCCTGCCGCAGACGCAGCCGCAACCCCGGCCCCAGGCGGCGCGCCCCCCCGCGCGCCCCCCCGCGCCCGCGCCCGATGCATTGCCCGACGCCCCGCTCGGCGTGGTGGTGCCGACGCTGGAGGCGGCGGCGGCCCTGGGCGAGACGCTGGCCGCCTTGCGCGCCGGGGCCGGGCCGCTCGCGGCGCGGCTGTTCGTCGTCGTGGCCGATGGCGGCTCGACCGACGGCACGCCGGGGCTGGCCGGGCGGCTCGGCGCGCGGGTGATCGCCGCCCCGCGCGGGCGCGGGGTCCAGCTCGGCGCCGGGGCCGAGGCGGCGATCGCCGACGGTGCCGGCTGGCTCCTGTTCCTGCATGCCGACACGCGGCTGGCGCCCGGATGGGGCGCGGCGGCGGCCGCCTTCATCGCCGAGCCGGCCAACGCCCTGCGCGCCGGCTATTGCCGCTTCCGCCTGGACGATGCCGCGGCGCCGGCAGCACGCCGGCTGGAGCGCGCGGTCGCCTGGCGCTGCCGGCGGCTGGCGTTGCCCTATGGCGACCAGGTGCTGCTGCTTTCGGCCGCCTTCTACCGCGCGCTCGGCGGCTTCCGCCCGATCCCGATCATGGAGGATGTCGATCTGATCCGCCGCATCGGCCGGCACCGGCTGGTGGCGCTGCCCGCCGACGCGATCACCTCGGCCGCGAAATGGCGCCGGCAGGGCTATCTGCGCCGCAGCGCGCGCAACCTCGCCTGCCTGTCGCTCTGGTTCGCGGGCCTGCCGCCGCGCGCGATTGCGCGCCTCTACGGCTAGGGGCGGGCGCATGGGCCGGACGGCGCAGCACCTGATCCTGTTCGCGCGCCACCCGCGCCTCGGGCGCGGCAAGAGCCGGCTCGCGCGCGAGATCGGCCAGCGCGCGACGCTCGCCTTCTGTCGCGCCACGCTGGCCGCGACCCTGCGCGCGCTCGGGCGGGACCGGCGCTGGCGCACCTGGATCGCGGCCACACCCGATCGCACGAAAAGCCGCTGGCCCGGCGCGGGGGCGGGCTGTCCCTCGGGCGGGGTGCTCGGCCAGGGGCGGGGCGATCTCGGCGCGCGCATGGGACGGACGCTGGCGCGCTTCCCGCGCGCGCGCGCGATCATCATCGGCAGCGACATTCCGGGCATCGCCGCCACCGACATCGCCGCCGCCTTCGCCGCGCTCGGGCGAGCCGATGCCGTGTTCGGCCCGGCCCCCGATGGCGGCTACTGGCTGGTGGGAGTGGGCCCGCTGCGCCGGCCCGCGCCTCTGTTCGCCGCCGTGCGCTGGAGCAGCGCCCATGCCCTGGCCGACACGATGGCCAACTGCACCCGTGCCGGCGCTCGCGTGGCGCTGGCGGCGGCGAAGCGCGACGTTGACACGGCGGCCGATCTCGCCGCGCTCGCCCGAACGAAAGCGCCGCGCTAGGGCACGTTCCGCTCGGCTTCGATCAGCCGAACGGAAGTCGTGCCCGAGGAACTTATGGTTTGCGAGCCGCCTGGTCCGATCTGGCGGAGCCGCGCTGCGGTTCCACCAGATCGGACGCTGCTCTAGCCTTCCTTGGGGCCGAGCCCGTCGGGGATGCGGTCATGGCCGCGAATGTCGGGCTCGGGCAGGCCGCGCCCGGCCGCCTCCATCGCCGCCCCGCCCGCCTGCGGGACGCCGCGCGCAAGCTCCGCCCAGAGCCGCCGGCCGAGATCGCGCAAGGCGGGCGGCGCATCGGGCGCGCCAGCGCGCAGGCTGTGCAGCCAGACCTTGAGCGCATCGGCGCGGTGCGGCGCGGCGGCCACCGCCGGGCTGGCGATCTCGGCCGCCAGCTCCGCGATCGCGCGCGGGTTGCGCCGCAATTCCTGCGCCGGATGCAGCGGCATCGCGCCGGCCGCCTCGCGCTTGCGCCGCTCGTCGCTGGCGAAGGCGACGACGAAGCCGAGCGCGTCATCGTCCATTGCTTCGAGGTCGGCGAGGAAGCCGGCCAGCTCCGCTGCTTCCTGCTCCGATTGCGCGGGAGCGCCGCGTCGCGGCCAGAGCCATTCGAACATCGGCGGGATCCTCCGCTGCGGTGGTGCGCGCGCCCCGTCCCGGTTCCGCCGCCGTGCTGGCGGCTACTCGGCGGCGGCGGGACGCGCCTTGATGTGCTCGGTCAGGCGCGGCATCAGCTCGACGAAGTTGCAGGGGCGGTGGCGGTTGTCGAGCTGCTGGAGCAGGATCTCGTCCCACGCATCCTTGCAGGCGCCGGGGCTGCCGGGCAGGGCGAATACATAGGTGCCGCCGGCGACGCCGCCGAGCGCGCGCGACTGGATCGTGCTGGTGCCGACCTTCTGCAGGCTGATCCAGCGGAACAGCTCGCCGAAGCCCTCGATCTCCTTGTCGAGGACGCGGCGCACCGCCTCGGGCGTGACATCGCGCCCGGTGATGCCGGTGCCGCCGGTGGTGATGACCACGTCCACGGCGGGATCGGCGATCCAGTTGCGCAGGGCGGAAACGATCTCGTCCTGATCGTCCTTGCAGATCGCGCGCGCGGCAAGGATGTGGCCCGCCTTGGCCAGCCGCTCGGCCAGCGTGTCGCCGGAGCGGTCGTCGGCCAGCGCGCGCGTGTCCGAGATGGTCAGCACGGCAACGCGCACGGGGATGAAGGGGCGGGTCTCGTCGATGCGGCCGGGCATGGCAGGCGCTCCGCTGCGCTGGTGGTGGCGAACGCGGGGGAGCATAGCGCCAAACGGCTCCGCGCGCATCCATCCTCGGTGCCGGGGCGGGGGCAGGCGGAAGGGGCGACCACGGCGGCCCTGGCCCCGGCGCGGCCAGGGCCGGCATGCGCGTGGGTAGAAATATGTAGCCATATTGCAATGGCTGGGGGCGCGCCGTGCCGGGATCGCGCGCATGCGCCTCGCCGGCGCAGCCGGAGGCGGCGGCAGCGGCGACGCAATATCGCATCATATGCGGAGGGGCGGCGCGCGGCGCCCTGGGGCATGTGCCGTTCGCGCTGGATCAGCCGAACGGAAGTCGCGCCCTGGAACTGACGATTTGCGAGCGGCTTCGTCCCATACTGCGGAGCCGCAGCGCGGTCCCGCCGGATCGGACGCTGCTCTAGAGCGCGGCGGTGGCGCGGGCGGGTGTCGCGGCGTTGGCGCGCGTGGCGGCGGGGTGCGGGCGCGCCGGTGGAACCGGCATCGCCCGCGCGGCGGCCGGCGTCGCCGCGCGCGGCGCGCTTGCACGCGGCTGCGTGGCGCGCGGCTGGCCTGCGCGTTGCGCCGGACGGTTCGCGCGCGCCGGCTGCGGGCGCGGCGCGGCCTGTGTGCGCGCGGCGCGCTCGGGCCGCTCGGCGCGCGGCATCTCGGCGATCTGCTGCTCGCCCGCGCCTTCCTGGAAGCGCGGGAACTGTCCGCGCGCAAGCTGGTCGAGCGATGGCGTGGCCTGGCCCAGCCGGCTGGAATAGATCCAGTAGAAGGCCAGCACGCGCTGCACGAAGTGCCGCGTCTCGATGTTCGGGATCGATTCCATGTACAGCAGCGGGTCGCCGCGATGGACGATCGAGCCGTTCCACCGCGCCAGATTGCCCGGCCCGGCATTGTAGGAAGCCAGAAGCTGGACGAGGCCGCCCTGCACCGGTTCGGCGCGCGAGAGATAGCGCACATAGCGCTGGCCGAGTTCGAGCGAGAATTCGGGGTCGTGCAGGAGGCGCAGATCGCGCGCCGACATCGATCCGCCCATCAGGTAGCGCGCTGTTGCCGGCATGATCTGCATCAGTCCGCGCGCTCCGGCCGGGCTGATGGCGCCCGGCTCGAAATTGCTTTCCTGGCGGGCGAGCGCGTAGATCAGCGCCGGGTCCACCGTGAAGCCGCCGCGCGGCTCCCAGGGCGGGATCGGGTAGCGCGCGGCGTCGCGCGGGCGGCCGTCTGCCGTCTCGGCGGCACGCGCCACGCGCGCGGAAACCGATGGCAGCTGCGCATGGGTGGCCATCACCACCAGCGCGCGGGCGAGAGCGGGATTGGAGCGGGCGCGCGGGGCGAGCAGGATCAGCTCGGCCGTCGCGCGCTCGCGCTCGCCGATCTGCAACAGCGCCAGCGCGCGCAGGCCGGGCGCGGTTTCCGCCAGCACGGTAAGCTCCGCGGCGGAGAGCTGGTCGCGCTGCCAGGCGAAGCCCGCCGGCAGGCCGAGCACGCGCCGCGCCATCAGGCCGTAGAAGGTGCGCGCATGCTGGGAAGCCTCCAGCATCCAGGGCACATAGTATTGCGGGTTGCGCGTGGCCAGATGCGCGCGCGCCGCCCAGAAGGCGCCGGCGGCCTTGAGCGCATCGGACGCGCTCGGCGCCATCGCGGTCGCCTCGAAGAAGGCGCGTGCCTCTGCCGTGCGGCCGAGCCGCCAAGCCGACAGGCCCGCAACCCAGTCGGCGAAGCCCACCTCGCCGCGCGCGCGCCGCGCCGCCTCGGAGGCGATCACATAGGCCTCGGCGTCGCGGTTCTGCACGAACAGCAGCTTCGCCACCTCGGCGCGGAGCTGGGTCGCGTGCGGCACTTCCAGCACCGCCTGCGCCTCGGGACGATTGAGCGCGCCAAGCGCGCCGATCGCATCGCCGGAGCGGATATCGGCGCGCACGCGACGCTCAAGCCGCGCGATCGCGTCGCGCTCGGCCGGGGTGCGGCCCTGGCTGCGCAGGCTGGGCTCGCGTTCCTCGGGCGGGGTGGTGTCGCGGCTTGCGGCGCTTCCGTCGGGCGCGGGGATGTTCGCCGCCGCTGCGGGCTGGCGCGCGCGCAGCATGGCGTAGATCTGCGGTGCGTCCGGATGGTCGGCGAACCGTTCCAGCCAGGAGATCAGGTCGCGCGGCTGGGCGCGCGAGCCGAGCAGGATCAGGCGCTGCGACCAGACATGGCCGAGCAGAAGCCCGTCGGTGATCAGGTGCAGGTCGCGATCGGCGGCGGCGAAGTCGCGGCGCGCCTGCGCCGCGAGGATGCGCCGGTAGTAGACCGCATCCTCTGCGGCCACCACCATCGGCAGTCCGGTGCTGCGCTGCCGGATCTGGGCCAGTTCCGTCGCTGAGGCTGTTTCCGCGTGCACCTGCGTTCCGGCCGCTGACGCAAGAAGCGTCGCACCCAGGACGAGGCGTACCACCGGCATCGCTGCCGGCGTGGCCCGCGGAATTGACTCCGTCTGCAAGGCCTGCTCTCCCTCGGAGGCCCGACCGGTTAGCGGAGGGTGAAGGACGGAGTCAACCCGTCTAGCGTGACAATCGCCTCGCCCGATTGTTGATATGCTTTGGAATCAGCGCACTAGTTTTTCACGCCGAGCGCGGCGGCGGCTGCATCGGGCGGCCTTCGTCAAGCCCGAGCGCGCTCATGCGCTGGCGCAGCGACAACAGATCGGCCCAGGCCTCGCGCTTGGCCGCCGGGTTGCGCAACAGATAGGCGGGATGGAACACCGGCAGCACAGGCATGCTCGTCCCGTCCGCGAGCCGATGCTCGCACCAGCGTCCGCGCAGGCGCGTTATGCCTTCCCTGGTGCCGAGCAGCGCCTTGGCCGAGATGCCGCCCACAAGCACCAGGATCTTCGGCCGCATGAGCTCGATCATCCGCCGCGCGAAGGGCAGGCAGGTGGCGATCTCGGCGTCGGTCGGGCTGCGGTTGCCGGGCGGGCGCCAGAAGATCACGTTGCTGATCAGGAAGCCGCCCTGGCGCGTCAGCCCGATGGTGGCGAACATGCGATCGAGCAATTGCCCCGACTTGCCGACGAAGGGCAGGCCGGCGCGGTCCTCGTCGGCGCCGGGCGCCTCGCCCAGCAGCATCACGGGTGCGGCCGGATCGCCATCGGCGAAGACGAGGTTCATCGCCGTCTCGCGCAGCGCGCAGCCCTCGAAGGTGGCGAGTGCCGCGCGCAATTCGTCGAGCGTCATGCAGCGCGCGGCGATATCGGCGGCCGCACCGGCGGCGGTGGCGCCCGCAAGCACGGCCGGCATCGATGGCTGGGCGGCGGCGGGCGGTGCGTGGGCGGATGCGGGCCGCGCCGGGGCTGGCGGTGCGCTGGCGGTAGCCGGGCCGGTAGCCGGGCCGGCAGCCGCGGCGGACCTGTCCGTGCTGGCGGCGGGGCCGGGGGTGGCGGGCGCCGCGGCCGTTGCCGGCGCCGGGGCACGCGCGAACCAGTCGCGCGGCGCCTCGGCCAGCGCCTCGTCGGCGCCGGCCTCGATCTGGAAGCGGAGCAGGGCAAGCGCCTCCGCGCGCGGGTCCATCGGGCGGGTTCCCCCTCGGGCCCCGTGCCTGTCGCGGGGCCTTTCTCCTCATCCCCCATAGCGCAACCGGCCAAGCGGCGCTATCTGATCCGGCATGGGCGGGGCGCATGGCGCCCGCGCCAGGCGGATGACGGCGCGAAAGGATGGGACGCATGGCGCGCGAGAGCATGGAATACGATGTCGTGATCGTCGGTGCCGGGCCCGCTGGGCTCGCCTGCGCGATCCGCATCAAGCAGCTTGCCGCCGAGGCCGGGCGCGAGGTCTCGGTCTGCATCGTCGAGAAGGGCAGCGAGGTCGGCGCCCACATCCTCTCGGGCGCGGTGTTCGAGCCGCGCGCGCTCGACGAACTCATTCCCGACTGGAAGGAGAAGGGCGCGCCGCTGAACACGCCGGCGCGCGAGGACCGCTTCCTGTTCCTGACCGAGAAAAGCTCCTGGCGCCTGCCCACGCCGCCGCAGATGCACAACGAGGGCAACTACATCATCAGCCTGGGCAATCTCTGCCGCTGGCTCGGCCAGCAGGCGGAGGGGCTCGGCGTCGAGATCTATCCGGGCTTCGCCGCCGCCGAGCTGCTGTTCGACGAGGGCGGGCGCGTGGCCGGTGTTGCCACCGGCGACATGGGCATCACGCGCGCGGGCGAGCAGGGCCCCAACTACCAGCCGGGCATGGAGCTGCGCGCCCGCTACACCTTCTTCGCCGAGGGCTGCCGCGGGCATCTGTCCAAGCAGCTTGTCGAGCGTTTCGGCCTGCGCGAGGGCAAGGACCCGCAGACCTACGGCATCGGCATCAAGGAGCTGTGGGAGATCGACCCCGCCAAGCACCAGCCCGGCCTGATCCTGCACACGATCGGCTGGCCGCTCGACCGGCGCACCTATGGCGGGTCGTTCCTCTACCACCTGGAGAACAACCAGGTGGCCTACGGCTTCGTCATCGGCCTCGACTACGACAACCCGCACCTCTCCCCGTTCGAGGAGATGCAGCGCTTCAAGCTGCACCCGGCGATCCGCCCCTTCTTCGAGGGCGGGCGGCGCATCTCCTATGGCGCGCGCGCGATCAACGAGGGCGGGTTCCAGTCGATCCCGAAGCTGGTGTTCCCGGGCGGGGCGCTGATCGGCTGTTCGGCCGGCTTCGTCAACGTGCCCAAGATCAAGGGCAGCCACACGGCGATGAAGACCGGCATGCTCGCGGCCGAGGCGGCCTTCGCCGCACTCGGCGCCGATGCGCCCCCGGTGCTGGAGAGCTACCCCGCCGCGCTGGAAGCGAGCTGGGTCTGGCCCGAGCTCTACGGCGTGCGCAACATCCGCCCGAGCTTCCACAAGGGGCTTTATCCGGGCCTGGTCTATTCGGCGCTCGACACCTACCTGTTCCGCGGCAAGGCGCCCTGGACCTTCCACAACCATGCCGACCACGACAAGCTGCGCAAGGCGGCCGAGTGCAAGCCGATCGCCTATCCCAGGCCCGACGGTAAGATCACCTTCGACCGGCTCTCCTCGGTGTTCCTGTCGAACACCAACCACGAGGAGGACCAGCCGATCCACCTCACGCTCAAGGATGCGGGCGTGCCGGTGGCGCACAATCTCGCGCTCTATGACGCGCCCGAGCAGCGCTACTGCCCGGCCGGCGTCTACGAGATCGTGCGCGACGAGAAGGGGCCGCGGCTGCAGATCAACGCGCAGAACTGCGTGCACTGCAAGACCTGCGACATCAAGGACCCGACCCAGAACATCGTCTGGGTGACGCCCGAGGGCGGCGGCGGGCCGAACTATCCGGGCATGTAGCGCGCCGCCCGCGCAGGGGGGGGCGCGCCGCGCGATCGTGCCGCGCTTGCGCCAGATCAACGCACGCGCCCGGGCGAACGGCGATCAAGGCGCGGACGGCGCCACCTCCGGACGCAGGGAAGCATCATGCCCGAGCATCTCGTCCCGACCAGCCACAGCGACCCGGCGCTCGCCGCCGCGCTGGCCGAGGCCGGGCTGCCCACGGCCGACCTTGCCGCCTCGCCGGCCCAGTTCTTCCGCGCCGTCGATGACCGCTTCGAGACGGTGGGCTATGCCGGCATCGAGCTGCATGGCGACGAGGCGCTCTTGCGCTCGGTGGTGATCCTGCCCGCCCGCCGCGGCCGCGGCTTCGGCGCCGACCTGGTCGCGGCGATGCTGGCGGCGGCGCGCAACCATGGCGCGCGGCGCGTCTGGCTGCTGACCGAGGGCGCCGCGCCCTTCTTCGCCCGCCAGGGCTTCGCCCCGGCCGAGCGCGAGCAGGCCCCGCGCGCGATCGCCGCCACCAGCGAGTTCGCCCGCCTGTGCCCGGCCTCGGCCGCCTGCATGGTGCACCTGCTCTAGCCGGGGCGGCCGGGCCTTCACGCCCCGCCCTCGCCCGCGTTTCCCGGCAAGGCTTTGGTAACAAAGCCCGATCGCGGAAGGGGGCATGCCGTCACGGTGGCAGCGGGGCGCGCTTTCCTGTAGTCTCGCGCCCATGCCGACGATCCTTCAGCGGGCCGCTCTGGCTTCGCGCGCCCCCCTTCGCCTGCGGCTTGCCACCCTGCTGCTTTGCGCGGTGGCGCTGCCCGTGTTCGCCGCCTGCGCCGACAGCCGGGTGGCGCCTTCCTCCTCGCTCGATCCGGCACCGCGCTTCGGCCTGCGCGCCGGCGTGGGCTTCTCGGTCGCCCAGGCCGATCCCGCCGACGCCTCCGCGCGCAACGGGCCGATCGCCACGCGCCGCAGCCCCTTCGCCGATGCGGGCATGCCGCGCGGCGGCGTGTTCGGCTCCTACCTCGCCGGCCGCTTCGCCCAGCGCGAGACCGATACCGGTGCCGCCGCCGCCTTTCTCAGCCGCGCGCTCCTGGGCGAGCCCGACAATCGCGACCTGCTGCGCCAGACGCTCTTGGCCAATCTCGGCGATGGCCGCGACGAGGAGGCGATCCGCCTGGCGCGCGCCGCGCTCGATGCCGGGGCGGGCGAGCGCGTGCTGCCGAGCCTGATCGTCATCGCCGGCCATGCCCGCGCCGCCGACTGGGCCGGGGCCGAGGCGCGGCTGCGCAGTCTGCCGGCCACCGGGCTGGGCGAGATCCTCCAGCCGCTCCTGCTCGCCTGGGCGCTGGCCGGGCGCAACGACACCAATGGCGCGCTGGCCGTGCTGCGCCCGGTGGCGGAATCGGCCAACCACCGCCTGCGCAGCGCCTATGCGCTGCACGCGGCGATGATCGCCGATCTCGCCGACCGGCCGGAGGAGGCGGGCCGCTTCTTCGACCGCGCGCTCGCCCCCGGCAACGGCCAGGCGCGCGATGTGCGCCAGATGCAGATCGTCGCCTCCTTCTGGGCGCGGCGCGGCGAGCGCGAGAAGGCCGAGCGGCTGGCCGACGAGTTCTTCGCCCAGTCGCAGTCGAGCGACCTTGCCGCCGCCCATCCCGGCGCGCGCCGTGCCATTGCCGAGCGCGCGGTGTCCTCCCCGGCCGAGGGCATGGCCGAGGCGTTGCTGTCGCTCGCCTCGGCGATGCGCCAGCAGGACGCGACCGAACCGGCGCTGGCCATGCTGCGCATCGCGCTGATGCTGCGCCCGCGTTTCGCCACCGCGCGCCTCGTGCTCTCCGAACTGTTCGAGTCCGAGCAGCGCTACGAGGCCGCAGCCGAGATGCTGGAATCGATCGCCGATGGCGACATGCTCGGCATCACCGCCCGCCTGCGCGAGGCGGTGCTGCTCGACCGGCTCGATCGCACCGAGGATGCGATCGCGGTGCTGGAACGCCTGGCCGCCGCCCACGCCGAGCGGCCCGAGCCGCTCCTGCGCATGGGCGATGTCTTGCGCGGCCGGCAGCGCTTCGCCGAGGCGGTCGCGGCCTACGACCGCGCCGCCGAGCGCATCGGCCCGATCAACCAGCGCCGGCACTGGGTGTTCCTCTATTCGCGCGGCATCGCGCTGGAACGCTCGGGCCAGTGGCCGCGCGCCGAGGCCGATTTCTCCAAGGCGCTCGAATTCGTGCCGGACCAGCCCTATGTGCTGAACTATCTCGGCTATTCCTGGATCGAGCGCGGCATGCATCTCGATCGCGCCAAGGGCATGGTCGAGCGCGCGGTCCAGCTTCGCCCCGATGACGGGCACATCACCGACAGCCTGGGCTGGGCCTACTACATGATGGGCAACTATGCCGAGGCGGTGCGCTGGCTGGAACGCGCGGTGGAACTCACGCCGCGCGATGCTGTGATCACCGACCATCTCGGCGATGCCTATTGGCGTGTCGGCCGCCAGGAGGAGGCGCGCTTCCAGTGGCAGCGCGCGCTGCGGCTGGAGCCCGAAGCCGACCTGGTCCCGCGCATCGAGAAGAAGCTGCGCGAAGGGCTGCCGCCCGCGCCCACGCCGCCCGCCGCCGCCAGCGCGCCCGCGCCCGCCCCGGCGCCGGCGCGGCCCTAGGCGCGGCCCCCGTCTCGCCCGGCGAGCGCAGGCAGCGCCCCGGCCCCGCCAGGACGCGAGAGGAATGCCCCCGCTTCCCCCCCATTGCGCCACGGCCCTGGCGCGCGCGCCCGCCGACGCGCCGACCGCGCCGCGTGCCGGCCCGATCGTCGAGGCGGCGCCGGCCAAGATCAATCTCTGGCTGCATGTCACCGGCCGGCGCGATGACGGCTACCATACGCTCGACAGCCTGGCCGTCTTCGCCGATGTGGGCGAGCGCGTCAGCGCGATGGAGGATCGCGACCTTTCGGTTGCCGTGACCGGCCCGTTCGCCCAAGCGCTGGCCGCGGCCGGCGGCGAGAGCCTGGTGCTGCGCGCGGCCGAGATGATCGCCCTTTCCGCCGATGCCGAGGAGCATGTCGTGCCGGTGTTCGGCGCGCGCGGCGCTCGCCTGGTCGTGGCCAAGCACATCCCGGTCGCGGCCGGGCTTGGCGGGGGCTCGGCCGATGCGGCGGCGGCGCTGCTGGCGCTGCGGCGGCATTGGCGGCTGGAGTGGAGCGCGGGCCGGCTGCTGAGCTTCGCCGAGCGGCTCGGGGCCGACGTGCCGGCCTGCCTCGCCGGGCGCCCGGTGCGCATGGGCGGCATCGGCGAGGCGCTGTCGCCCGCGCCCGACCTGCCACCGACGCTCGGCCTCGTGCTCGCCCATGCCGGCGTGCCGTGCCCGACGCCCGCCGTGTTCCGTGCCCGCAGCGGCGCCTTCTCCCAGCCGGCTGACCCGCCGGCGCGGTTCGCCGATGCGCGCGGGCTGGCCGCGTGGCTGGCGACGCAATCGGCCAACGACCTCGAGGCGACGGCGAGCGCGCTTGTGCCTGCGATCCCGGCGACACTCGCCGCGCTGCGCGCCCGCCCCGAGGTGCTGCTCGCGCGCATGAGCGGCTCGGGCGCCGCCTGCTTCGCGCTGACGCCCGACCCGGAAACGGCCGGCGATGTCGCCGCCGTGCTGGCCGCCTCGCATCCGCGCTGGTGGCTGTGGGGCGGGGCGCTGGCACCGCCGCGCGGCTGAGCGCAGGGGCCTGGCCGGGGCGCCACGCGGGCGGGCTTGCGCATCGGGCCGCTCCGGGGCTATCACCCGCCCATGCCGCGACGGGGAGCCCGGGGGCCGCCCCCGCCCCTCCGCGCGGCCGTGGCGGCTGGGGCGTAGCCAAGCGGTAAGGCAGCGGATTTTGGTTCCGCCACTCGGAGGTTCGAATCCTCCCGCCCCAACCAGCCCTCCCTTTTCGTGCGCAGCCCGGCACGCCCCCGCATGCCTGCACGCCCTGCCCGAGCGGCGCAATGATGCGCCCCGGGAACGTTTCGCCACGCGCGGCGTTACGTGATAGGTTCCGTGTGCGCGGCCCGGGCTACCACAACCGCGCGGTCTTGTTTCACGCCGACGGCCCGATGGGACGGGCCGCGGTACAGGGGAGGCCGGGCGGATGGCGCTGATCGAGGGCGACGAGAACGACAACACCCTTCCCGGCACCGAGGAGGCCGACGAGATATTCGGCTTCGGCGGCAACGACACCCTGTCGGGCCTCGGCGGCAATGACCTGCTCGATGGCGGTACCGGCGACGATGCCATGGCCGGCGGCACCGGCGATGACACCTTCATCGTCGATGATGCCGGCGATGTGGTGGCCGAGAACGCCAACGAGGGCACGGACAGCGTGCAGTCCTCGATCACCTACACATTGCCGGTGAATGTCGAGCATCTGACGCTGACCGGCAGCGCCAACATCAACGGCACCGGCAACGGGCTCGGCAACATCATCAATGGCAACACCGGCGACAACGTTCTGACCGGCCTGGGCGGCAACGATACGATTGATGGCGAGGGCGGCAACGACTCGGTCGATGGCGGGGACGGCAACGACACGCTGTATGGCTATGACGGCGACGACCTGCTTGGCGGCGGCGATGGCAACGACGCGCTCGATGGCGGGGACGGCAACGACATCCTCGATGGCGGGGCCGACAACGACATCCTCGCTGGCGGGTCCGGTGACGACACGCTCGTTGGCGGGGCCGGCAGCGACACCGCCAGCTACGCCGGGACCTTCGCGGTGGTGGTGAGCCTCGGCATCGCCGGCCCGCAGGATACGGGCGGGGCGGGCACCGACACCCTGAGCAGTATCGAGAACCTGACCGGCAGCGTGTTCGACGATGCCTTGACCGGCGATGGCGGCAACAACACGCTCTCGGGCCTGGGCGGCAACGACACGCTCGATGGTGGGGCTGGCGACGATACGCTGCTTGGCGGGTTCGGCAACGACACCTTCATCGTCGACAGCGCGGGCGATGTGGTGGTCGAGAATGCCGGCGAGGGTATCGACCTGGTGCGATCCTCGGTCAGCTACACGCTGACCGCCAATGTCGAGCACCTGACCCTGACCGGCAGCGCCAACATCAACGGCACCGGCAACGATCTCGACAACGTCATCACCGGCAATTCCGGCAACAACACCCTGGACGGCCGCGTGGGCGACGACACGCTCAATGGCGGCGGCGGCGACGACTTGCTCTTGGGCGGTTTCGGCAACGACACGCTCGATGGCGGCGAGGGCAACGACCATCTCGATGGCGGCGGGGGCACCGACACCATGTATGGTGGGGCGGGCGACGACACCTATGTCGTTGGGGCCGTGGGCGACGGGGTGGTCGAGAATCCCGGCGAAGGCACCGACCTGGTGCTGTCCTTCGTCACCAGCTATGTCCTGCCGGACAATGTCGAGAACCTGACCCTGCCCATCGGCGGCGGCAGCAACGCCTTCGGCAATGATCTCGACAACATCCTGATCGGCAACAGCGCGAACAACCGCCTGGAAGGACGCGGGGGCAACGACTATCTCGATGGCGGGACCGGCGCCGACACCGCTTCCTACGATTCGGCCCCGTCCGGAGTGACGGTCGTCCTCTTGGTTCCCGGCCCGCAGAATACGGGCGGGGCGGGCACGGACACGCTGGTCAATATCGAGAACCTCAGCGGCAGCGCGCATGCGGACAGCCTGGCCGGCGACGGAGACCGCAACGTGCTGTTCGGCAACGCAGGCGACGACAGGCTCGATGGTCTAGGCGGCGACGACGGTCTCAGTGGCGGCGACGGCAACGACTATCTCGATGGCGGGACCGGCGCCGACGGGATGGCGGGCGGTGCGGGCGACGACACCTATGTCGTGGACGATCCGGGCGATGCGGTGACCGAGAATGCCGGCGAGGGCACGGATCTGGTGGTGACGACACGCGCGAGCTACACGCTTCCGGACCATGTCGAGAATCTCGAACTGTTCTCGCCCTTCCTCCTGCCCGCGACCGGCACCGGCAACACGCTCGACAATGTCATCACCGCAACGCCCTTCGCCGACACGCTGAGCGGCCTTGGCGGCAACGACACGCTCCAC
Source organism: Alphaproteobacteria bacterium (assembly GCA_020850755.1). GTDB lineage: Bacteria > Pseudomonadota > Alphaproteobacteria > Acetobacterales > Acetobacteraceae > JADZEB01. The sequence continues at coordinate 187,441 of JADZEB010000018.1, forward strand.
GGACGCGACGGCAACGACACGCTGAATGGGGGCGATGGCGATGACTCGCTGGATGGCGGGGCGGGCAACGACACCATGAATGGCGGTGCCGGCAACGACACCTACTTTGCCAACAGCTCCGCCGATGTGGTGATCGAGAGCGCGGGCGGAGGCACCGACCTGGTGGTGTCCTCGACCACCTACACGCTGGCGGCCGATGTCGAGAACCTGACGCTCACCGGCCGCGGCAACAGCACCGGCACCGGCAATACGCTCGGCAACATCATCATCGGCAACGACAGCGCCAACATGCTGTTCGGCGAGGCCGGCAACGACACCATCGCCGGCATGGGCGGCATTGATGCGATCGATGGCGGCGACGGCGATGACCTGCTCTTCGGCGACGGGGGCAACGACTTCATCTATGGCAGCCCCGGCAATGACCGCATCATCGGCGGGGACGGCAACGACTCCCTGGAAGGCGGTGACGGTTTCGACATCGTCCATTATCTCGGCGCCGCGGCGGGCGTGACCGTGAACCTGGCGCTCGGCGGCGCGCAGGATACGGGCGGGGCCGGCACGGATACGCTGTCCAACTTCGAGAGCGCCTATGGCAGCGCGCACAACGACGTGCTCACGGGCACGGCTGGCGGTGACGAACTGGTGGGTCTCGGCGGCAACGATGTGCTCGATGGCGCCGCCGGCAACGACCGCATGTATGGCGGGCTCGGCAACGACACCTACATCGTCGATGCGGTGGGCGACATCACCTCGGACGCCGGCGGCATCGACCTGGTCATCAGCACGGTCTCGCTCTCGCTCGCCAATCGCTGGTCGATCGAGAACCTGACGCTCTCGGGCGCGGCGGTGAACGGCTTCGGCAATGCCTCCGGCAATGTCATCACCGGCAACGCGCTGGCGAACTCGCTCTCCGGCGCCGATGGCAACGACACGCTGATCGGCGGCGGCGGGGCGGACAGGCTCTATGGCGGGGCCGGGGCGGATGTCTTCCGCTCTCTCGCCCTGTCCGACAGCACGGCCGAGTTCGCGGGCCGCGACGTGATCTACGATTTCGTCGAGGGCGAGGATGCGATCGACCTTTCCGCGATCGACGCCGACAGCGGCACGCCCGAGAACGACGCCTTCGCCTTCATCGGCACCGGGCCGTTCACCGGTGCGGGCCAGATCCGCTACATCGTCGGCAGCGCGGGCGTGGTGCTGTTCGCCGATGTCGATGGCGACCTTGCCGCCGATTTCTCGCTACGGCTTGCCGGCCTGTCCACCGTCACCGCCGCCGCCTTCGCGCCCTGAGGTCCCGCGCCCGGCGCCGAGTCCGGTTGATCCGCCGCTCTGGTTGCGTGACACTGCCCGTCATCGGCTCCCCGATGCGGCGGAAGGCAGGTCAGGCATGTGGCGCGTGGGCGTGGATTCGGGCGGGACCTTCACCGATGTCGCGCTGTTCGACGAGGAGAGTGGCAATATCCGCGTCTGGAAGGTGCCGTCCACGCCGGACGATCCCTCGCGCGCGATCGCCCAGGGCGTGCAGGAAGGGCTCGCCCGCGCCGCCGAGGGCGTGTCGCCCGCTGCGGTCGGCTATTTCGGCCACGGCACCACGGTTGCCACCAACGCGCTGATCCAGCACAAGGGCGCTGCCACCGGCCTGCTCACCACACGAGGATTCCGCGACCTCCTGGAGATCGGGCGCCAGCGCCGGCCGCATCTCTATGACCTGCAGGCCGACAAGCCGCCGGTGCTGGTTTCCCGCGACCTCCGCCTCGAGGTGCCCGAGCGGCTGCGCCATGATGGGCGTATCGAGGTGCCGCTCGACGAGGATGCGGTGCGGGCTGCCGCGCGCACGCTGAAGGCCGCCGGCGTGAAGGCGGTCGCGATCTGTTTCCTCTACAGCTATGTCGATGCCCGCCACGAGCAGCGCGCCCGCGCCATCCTGGCCGAGGAACTGCCGGGCGTGTTCATTACCACGAGCCACGAGGTGGCACCCGAGTTCCGCGAGTTCGAGCGCCTGACCACGGTCACGGTGAATGCCTATCTCGGCCCCGTCATGGCCGGCTATATCGAGCGGCTCGGCCCGCGCCTGCGCGAGGTGGGCATCGCGGTCGCCCCGCACATCACGCAATCGAATGGCGGGGTGATCTCCTTCGACACGGCGCGCGAGCAGCCGGTGCGCACTGTGCTGTCGGGCCCGGCCACCGGCGTTGTCGGCGGGCTCAAGACCGGGCTTCTCGCGGGCCTGCGCAACCTGATCACCTTCGACATGGGCGGCACCTCGACCGACGTTGCCCTGATCGAGGATGGCCGGCCCAAGCTCGCCGGCGAGATGGAGGTGCATGGCTATCCGCTGAAGGCGCCGATGCTCGACATCCACACCGTCGGCGCCGGCGGCGGCTCGATCGCCTATATCGATGCGGGCGGGCTGCTGAAGGTGGGGCCGCGCTCGGCCGGCGCCGATCCCGGCCCGGTCTGCTACGGCCGCGGCAACGAGGAGGCCACCGTCACCGACGCCAATGTGGTGTTGCAGACGCTGAACCCGCGCCACCTGCTCGGCGGGCGCATGCCGATCGACCAGGCCAAGGCGCGCGCCGCGATCGGCCGGCTGGCGGATCGACTCAGCCTCGATCTCATGGCCACCGCCCAGGGCATCATCTCGGTCGTGACCGCCAACATGGCCAAGGCGATCCGCGTGATCTCGGTCCAACGCGGGCATGATCCGCGCGACTACACGCTGGTGGCCTTCGGCGGCGCGGGGCCGCTGCACGCGGCGCGGCTGGCGCGCGAGCTCGACATGCCGCGCATCCTGGTGCCGCGCAATCCGGGCATATTGTGCGCGCTCGGCCTGCTGCTCACCGACCTGCAGAGCAATTTCGCCCAGACCCGCCAGATGCCGGTCTCGGCCGAGGGCGTGGCGGCCATGCGCGAGGTGTTCGCCGCGCTGGAGGCGCGCGCCGAGGCCTGGTTCGCGACCGAGGGCATCGCGCCGGGCGCGCGGCATCTGCGCCGCACGGTCGATATGCGCTATGCCGGGCAGAACTACGAGCTGCCGGTCGCCTGGCCCGAGGCGGCGGCATCGGCCGAGGACCTGCACGCAAGGCTGCGCCACGGCTTCGAGCAGGCGCACCAGCAGATGTACGGCTATGTCGCGCCCGAGGAGCCGATCCAGGCGATCACCTTCCGGCTGGAGGCGGTGGGGCTGGTCCGGCAGGCCGAGCTGCGCGCCCACCCGCCGGCAGCCGAGCCGGTCGCCTCGGCTGCGATCGGCGCGCGCGAGGTGTGGCTGGCCGAGGCCAAGGGCTTCGTCTCCTGCCCGATCTATGATCGCGAGCGGCTGGCGCCGGGCCACAGCATCGCCGGCCCGGCGATCATCGAGCAGATGGACGCCACCACCGTGCTCCTGCCCGGCCAGGTGGCCGAGGTGGACGCCTATCTCAACCTGATCGTGGAGGGCTGAGCCGATGCCCGCCCAGGACAATGCCGCTGCCGCCGCCGCCCTGGCCGCCCGCCCGGCGGTCGATCCGATCACGGTCGAGGTGATCGGCAACGCGCTCGCCTCGATCGTCGAGGAGATGGGCGAGACGCTGGTGCGCGCCAGCTACTCGACCAACATCAAGGAACGGCGCGACAGCTCGACCTGCCTGTTCGACGCGCAGGGGCGCACGCTCTGCCAGGCGATGCACATCCCGATCCATCTCGGCTCGCTGATGGGGCTGATCGAGAACATCACCGCCCGCCACAAGGTGAGCGAGATCCGCCCCGGCGACGTGTTCTGCGGCAACGACGCCTATACCGGCGGCGGCACGCACCTGCCCGACATCGTGTTGGCCGAGCCGGTGTTCGTCGATGGCGCGATCGTCGCCTGGGCCACCAACCTCGCCCACCATGCCGATTTCGTCGATCGCGGCCACGCCCATATCTACCAGGAAGGCTTGCGCATCCCGCCGGTGAAGCTCTACCGCGCCGGGCAGCTCGACCAGGATCTGATGGACATGATCCTGCTCAACTGCCAGGTGCCGCGCGAGCGGCTGAACGACCTGCGCGCGCAAATGGCGGCGAACCGGCAAGGAATCCAGCGCTTCCAGGCATTGTGCGCGAAATACGGCACGCCGCTTACGCTCGCCGCCTGCGATGCGCTGCTCGACTATGCCGAGCGGATGGCGCGCGCCGGCATCGCCACCATCCCGGACGGCACCTACCGCTTCACCGACCGGTTCGATTGCGACGAGTTCGACGGCGAGAAGGAATTCGCCGTCGAGGTCCGCGTCGCGGGCGATCAGATGCACCTGCGTTTCGACAGCCCGCCGCAGGTCCGCGCCGGACTGAACCTGGTCTGGACCGGGCTGCTCGCCACCACCTACTACGCGGTCAAGACCCTGGTCGGCCCGGAGATCCCGGCCAATGCCGGCCTTTTCCGCCCGATCCACGTCACCGCGCCCGAGGGCACGATGCTGAACTGCGTCGCGCCGGCCGCCGTGAACGGGCGCACCCAGACCTGCCAGCGCGTGGTCGATCTGATCCACGGCGCGCTCGCCCCCGCGATCCCCGAGCGCATCACGGCGGCGCACAATGGCGCCTGCACATCCTCGACGTTCTCGGGCGTCAATCCGCGCACCGGCGCCTTCTATGTCTATCTGGAGACGATCGGCGGCGGCTTCGGCGCGCGCGCGAGCAAGGACGGGCTCGACGGCGTGCACATCCACATCACCAACACCTCGAACCTGCCGGTCGAGGCGCTGGAGGTGGAGTATCCGCTGGTGGTGGAGAGGTATGCCCTCGTCGACGGCTCGGGCGGCGCGGGCCGGCAGCGCGGCGGTATGGGGCTGTGGCGGCAGATCCGCATCGAGGATCATCTCTGCCACGCCTTCATCCACGGCACGCGGCGGCTCTCCAGCCCCTGGGGCCTGTTCGGCGGGGCCGAGGGCGGGCGTTGCCGCTTCGAGTTCAGCCCCGGCGCCGAGCCGCCGGTGAAGGCGCAGGGTTTCCTCAAGCCGGGGGAAAGCGTGACCATCATCACCCCCGGCGCCGGCGGCTATGGCGAGCCGAAGCAGCGCCCGCGCGAGCGCGTGCGCCAGGACCTGGCCGAGGGCCGGATCACCGAAACTGTGGCGCGGGAGGTCTATGGTCTGACAGACTAGCGCCGATCGGGCGCGGCTGCGCCACGTTTCGTGCGCCGCGCTGTCTCAACGTGCAACGAACCAACAACAGGGAGACGCAGCATGACCGAGACGAACCAGAGAAGCGCGGGCGCAGCCGGCGTCACGCTGTCGCGCCGCGCGGCGCTCGCCGCCGCGGGCGGGGCCGTCCTGGCCGGGCTGGCACCCGGCCGCGAGGTGCGCGCGCAGGCGCGCGCGCGCGACCAGCTCATCTTCGCCTTGTCCTCCTATCCGCCCTCGCTGCGCGCCTGGGCCAATGCGGGCACCGCCGCCTCGACCGTGAAGCTGCAGAATCTGCGCGGCCTTCTCACCTTCGACGAGCGCGGCGGGCTGCGCGCGGAGCTGGCCGAATCGCACCGGCGCATCAACCCCACCACCTGGGAGTTCACGCTGCGCGACGGCGTGAAGTTCCACGATGGCGAGAAGGCCGATGCCGGGGCGGTCAAGCACAGCTTCGAGGCGATGACGGCCGAACGATCGCCCGCCTATCTGCGCAGCTCGCTCGCGCCGCTGATCGACAAGATCGAGACACCCAACGCGCGCACCGTGGTGTTCCGCCTGCGCGAGCCCTCGGCCACCTTCTCGCAGCTCATTGCCTGCTTCCACGCGGCGGTGATCTCGCCGAAATCGACCGAGGCCAATCCGGTCGGCTGCGGGCCATATCGCATCACCGACGTGGAGCGCGGCACGCGCATCGATTTCGAGGCCTATGACGGCTACTACAAGCCCGGCATGCCGCGCTCGAAGAAGATGCGCATGATCGCCTATGCCGACGAGAATCTGCGCGTCGCGGCGCTGGAAGCGGGCGATGTCGACATCATCGAATACGTGCCCTGGCAGAGCATGGAGGCGATCGAGCGCAACCAGAACCTGAAGCTCGATTCGACCGACGGGCCGTTCATGTACCTGGTCTACAACGTCCAGCGCGGCCCCTTCACCAACGTCAAGCTGCGCCAGGCGACGGCCTATGCCGCCAACCGCCAGGACATCGTCCGCGCCGCCTTCTTCGGCCGCGGCTCGGCGCTGGAGGGCATCCCCGTTCCCGCCTCCTCGCCCTATTTCAACCGCGACCTCTCCACCCATTGGCGGCGCGATCTGGACAAGGCGAAGCGCCTCCTGGCCGAGGCCGGCATGCCGAACGGCTTCGAGGCGACGCTGCTTTCCACCGCGCAGTACGGCATGCACAAGGACACGGCCGAGGTGGTGCAGCAGAGCCTGGCGCAGGCGGGAATCAAGGTGACGCTGAACCTGCCGGACTGGGCAACCCGCGTGACGCTGGGCAATCGCGGCCAGTTCGACTTCGCCGTGATGGGCTCCTCGGGCCTGTTCAACGATCCCGATGCCCTGCAGGAGTTCGTGGCCGGCTTGCCGCAGGCTTCCTACAACCGCTCCTTCGGCTATCGCAACGCCAAGATCGACGAGCTGGTCGCCAAGGGCCGCGCCGAGCTGGACGAGGGGCGGCGCAAGGCGATCTACCGCGAGCTCGAACAGATCGCGCTCGAGGATGCGACCTGCGTCGGGCTGGCCTGGCGCAGCCAGGGCTATGCGATGCAGAAATCGGTCACCGGCTTCGCCAACCTGCCGGGCTTCCTGACCTTCCATTCCGGCGCCACGCTGGAAGCGGCGGCGCGCGGCTGAGCGGGGGCGAGCCCGGCCGGGTGCAGGCGCGCGCCCGGCCGGGCGATCTTCCGCCGCGACGAACCAGGAGGCACCTGCCGCGATGAGCTACGTGCTGCGGCGCATGGCCATCGCCGCCGGCCTGATCTGGCTGGTGGCGACGCTGATCTTCCTGTTGATCCGCCTGATCCCGGGCGACCCGGCCGAGCTGCTGCTCTCGGGCGGCGGGGTCGCGCCCGATCCGGTCGCGGTCGAGGAACTGCGCGAGCGGCTCGGGCTCGACCAGCCGCTGCTTGCGCAATACACCACCTATCTCGGCCGGCTTTCGCGGCTCGATCTCGGCACCTCCCTGCTCGACGAGCATCCGGTTGCCGAGGAGGTGTTCAAGCGCCTGCCGCGCACGGTGGAGCTGATCCTGGCCGCCGCGCTGCTGGCCATCGCCAGCGGGCTGCCGCTCGGCATCATGGCGGCTTTGCGCCGGGGCAGCGCGATCGACCGCGCGCTGTCGGCCTTCGCCAGCCTCAACCAGTCGGTGCCGGTGTTCGTCTCCGGCACCATCCTGGTGCTGGTCTTCGCCCAGACGCTGCGCTGGGTGCTGGCGGGCGGATATGTGCCCTTCGCGCAGAACCCGGGCCAGCACGTCATCAACCTGCTGATGCCGGCCTTCACCATCGCGCTTGGCCTTTCCACCGTGATCTTCCGCATGGTGCGCACCACGGTGCTGGAGACGCTGGAGCGCGAATGGGTGCGCACGGCGCGCGCCAAGGGGCTGGCCCCGCGCCAGGTGCTGCGCCGGCATGTCGTGCGCAACGCGCTCGGCCCGGTGCTGACGGTGCTCGGCCTGCAGATGGGCACGCTGCTCGGCGGCACGGTGCTGGTGGAATACGTGTTCAACTGGCCCGGCCTGTCCGGCTTCCTGGTGCGCGCGGTGGAACAGCGCGACTATCCCGAGGTGCAGGGCATCGTGCTGACCATCTGCACGCTGTTCGTGCTCCTGAATCTCGCGGTCGATCTCCTCTACGCGGTGCTTGATCCGCGCGTGCGGCACGGCTGAGGCGCATGCTGGCCGGCCTTCTCACACGCTTCCGCGATCCGCGCTGGCGCCGGCTGGTCTGGCCGCTTCTGGGCGTGGCGCTGATCCTGCTGGTGGCCCTGCTCGCGCCGCTGCTCGCCCCGGCCGATCCCGTGCGCATGGATGTCGCGCGCCGGCTGGCGGGCCCGTCCTGGGCGCACTGGCTCGGCCAGGACGAGTATGGCCGCGATGTCCTTTCGCGCCTGATCTGGGGCGCGCGGGTTTCGCTGACGGTCGCGATCGCCTCGGCGCTGATCGCCTGCGCGGTCGGGGTCTGCATCGGGCTGGTGGGCGGCTATCTCGGCGGCCTGGCCGAGCTGTTCACCGTGCGGCTTACCGACGTGATCCTGTCCTTCCCGCCGATCCTGCTGGCGCTCCTGGTGGTGACGCTGCTCGGCCCCGGCGCCGGCACGCTCACCTTCGTGCTGTCGATCCTCTATGGGCCGGGCTTCGCGCGCGTGACCTATGGCGAGGTGCTGTCGGCCCGCGCGCTCGAATATGTCGAGGCGGCGCGCGCCGCCGGCGCCACCGCCCCGCGCATCATGCTGCGCACCATCCTGCCCAACATCCCGGGGCCGATCCTGGTGCAGTTCTCGCTCACGGTGGCCTCGGCGATCGTGATCGAGAGCGGGCTTTCCTTCCTCGGCCTCGGCGTCGTGCCGCCGGCGCCGTCGTGGGGGCTGATGATCCGTGGCGCGCGCGGCACGATCGAGCATACCTGGCTCCTGCTGCTGTGGCCCTGCGCGGCGCTGGTGGTGACGATCCTGATGATCAACCGCTTGTGCGACGCGCTGCGCGATGCCTTCGATCCGCGCACCGCCCAGCATCCCGCGCCCTCGGTGCTGGCGCGGATGATCGCCGCCGCGACCGGCTATCCCGATGCGCGCCGCCCTGCGGCCGCGCCCGTGCCTGCGCCCGCGCCTGCGCCCGTGCCCGCGCCCGCGTCCGGCCAGGCCGCTCCCGTCGCCCCGCCGCTGCTGGAGGTGCGCGATCTGCGCACGCAGTTCTTCACCACCGCCGGCGTGGTGCGCGCGGTGGACGGCGTATCCTTCACCATCGCTCCGGGCGAGACGCTGGCGGTGGTGGGCGAGTCCGGCTCGGGCAAGTCGATCACCGGCCTGTCGATCCTCGGCCTCGTGCCGCAGCCGGCGGGCCGCATCGTCGGCGGCGCGATCCTGTTCCGCGGCCGCGACGGCGCCGCGCGCGATCTGGTCGCGCTCGACGATGCCGCCCTCCAGGAGGTGCGCGGCAACGAGATCGCGATGATCTTCCAGGAGCCGATGACCAGCCTCAATCCGGTCTGGCGCATCGGCACCCAGATCGGCGAGGCGCTGGTGCGCCATCGCGGCCTGCCGCGGGGCGAGGCGCACGCGGCCGCCGTGCGCCTGCTCGACATGGTGGGCATCCCCGAAGCCGCGCGCCGGGTGGATGATTTCCCGCACCAGCTCTCGGGCGGCATGCGCCAGCGGGTGATGATCGCGATGGCGCTGGCCTGCGAGCCGAGCCTGTTGATCGCCGACGAGCCCACCACCGCGCTGGACGTGACCATCCAGGCCCAGATCCTGGAGCTGCTCCGCCGCCTGAAGCAGGAGGGCGGGCGGCAGATGAGCATCCTGTTCATCACCCACAATTTTGGCGTCGTGGCCGAGATGGCCGACCGCGTCGCGGTGATGTATGCCGGACGCATCGTCGAGGAGGCGGATGTGCGCACCATCTTCCGCCGCCCGCGCCATCCCTACACCAAGGCGCTGCTGGGCTCGATCCCGCAGCCGGGCGCGGCAGGGGAGGCGGGCGCCGATGGCACGCGCGCGCCACTGCCCGCGATCGCCGGCACGGTTCCCCCGCTCACCGATCTGCCGCCCGGTTGCGTCTTCGCGCCGCGCTGCGCGCTGGCCGAGGAAGCCTGCCGCGCGGCCGAGCCCGAGCTGATCGAGGTCGGCCCCGGCCAGCGTTCGCGCTGCCGGCGCTGGAGCGTGCTGTGAGCGGCGCGGACGCGCCCCTGCTGGCGGTCGCCGGCCTGAGCAAGCATTTCCGCGGCCGCGGCGGGCTGCTCGCGCGCGCCGCCCCGCCCGTGCGCGCGGTAGAGGACGTGTCCTTCACCATCGGCCGAGGCGAGGTGGTGGGGCTGGTGGGTGAATCGGGATCAGGCAAGAGCACCATCGGGCGCTGCGTCCTGCGCCTGATCGAGCCCACCGCCGGGCGCATCCTGTTCGAGGGTGCCGACCTGCGCGCGGCCTCGGGCGCGGCGCTGCGCGCCGTGCGCCGGCGCATGCAGATCGTGTTCCAGGACCCCTATGGCAGCCTCGATCCGCGCAAGCGGGTGGAGGACCTGATCGGCGACGTGCTCGACATCCACCGGCTTGCGCGCGGGGCGGCGCGGCGCGAGCGGGTGGTGGAACTGCTGACCCAGGTCGGGCTCGGCGCCGAGCATCTCGCCCGCTATCCGCACCAGTTCTCGGGCGGGCAGCGCCAGCGGCTCGGCATCGCGCGCGCGCTGGCGGTGGGCCCTGCCTTCATCGTCGCCGACGAGCCGGTGTCCGCGCTCGACGTGTCGGTGCAGGCGCAGATCATCAACCTGCTGTCGGAGTTGCAGCAGCGGCTCGGGCTGGCGATGCTGTTCATCAGCCACGACCTGTCGGTGGTCGAGCACCTGTCCGACCGCGTGATCGTGCTCTATCTCGGCCGCATCATGGAGGTGGCGCCCGCGCGCACCCTTTATGCCGCCCCGCGCCACCCCTACACGCGCGCGCTGCTGTCGGCCGCGCCGATCCCCGACCCCGAGGCGAAGCGCAGCCGCGTCATCCTGTCGGGCGACCTGCCGAGCCCGGCCAACCCGCCCTCGGGCTGCGTGTTCCGCACCCGCTGCCCGCACGCGACCGAGGCCTGCGCGCGCGCGGTGCCGCCCTTGCGCGAGCTCGGCCCCGGCCATGTCGCCGCCTGCATCCGGCTCGACGAGCTGTCCTGATCCTCCCGGCCCCGCGGGGCCATCCTGGCGAAGCGAGTAGCGAAAGATGAAGAACCTGGCCTTCTGGATGTCGACGCCCTATTTCGCCCATTTCGAGATCGCCCGCGACATGGGCTTCGCCGCCGTGGTGCTGGATGTCGAGCATGGCACCTTCGGCCTCGACGATCTCGATCGGCTGATCCCCTTCTGCCACGGCATCGGGCTCAAGGTGTATGCCAAGGTGCTGGGGCCGCAGGTGGAGGCGGTGCAGCAGGCGCTCGATTTCGGCGCCGACGGCGTCATCATCCCGCATATCGGCGATATCGAGCACGCGGCGAAAGTGTGCGCGGCGGCGAAGTTCCCGCCGGTGGGTCTGCGCAGCTCGGCCGGCTGGCGGCCCACGGGCTACAAGCGCAGCGACGATGCCTATTTCGCCGAGCAGAACCGGCGCGTGAAATGCTGGCCGATGATCGAGAGCGCCGAGGCGATGGCGGATGCGGAGAAGATCGCCGCCCTGCCCACGGTCGACGGGCTGTTCGCGGGCCCCACCGACCTTTCCATGACGCGCGGGCGCGGCGCCTACAAGTTCACCGATGCCGACCGCACCGACCTTGCCCGCATTGCCGCCGCGGCGCAGAAGGCCGGCAAGGAATGGGTGTTCCCGGCCTGGACCCAGCCCGAGCGCGCCTTCGCCGCCGCCCAGCCGCTCAACCCCTGCCTGATGGTGGTGGGCGCGCAGAACGCCATCATCCGCTCGGGCTTCGCCGGCCTGCTCGACGGGCTGAAGAAGGAAGGTGTCATCTGACGTCATATTTCAAGCTGCCGGCGGCCGGCGCGCAAGCGGCGGGCCGGCCGGAACGGAGGGCGCCATGCGCGTGATCGGGGCGGACATCTATCTGTGCAGCATCGGCGGGCGGCGCCCGGTGCTGGTCGAGCTTCACACCGACGAGGGGCTCAGCGGCTGCGGCGATGCCTCGATCGCCTACGGGCTCGGCGCCACGGCCGCGGCCGGCATGGTCAAGGACCTGGCCGAAGGCGTGATCCTCGGCCAGGACCCGCGCCAGGTCGAGCCGCTCTGGAGCGCGATGTACGACCACAGCTTCTGGGCCAAGGGCGGCGGCCCGATCGTCTATGCCGGCATCAGCGCGATCGAGCAGGCGCTGCTCGACATCAAGGGCCAGGCGCTCGGCGTTCCGGTGTTCGAGCTCTTGGGCGGGGCCTATCGCCGGGATGTGCGGCTTTATGCGAACGGCTGGTCGTTCCGCGCCGTGACGCCGGACGAGTTCGCGCGCGCCACCGAACGCCCGCTCCAGGAAGGCTACAGCGCGCTCAAGATGTATCCGCTCGCGATCCCGCTCAACGATGCGCATGGGCGGATCAAGCATGTCGACAACCGCCAGCTCGACCGCGAGACCGAGGAGGCGGCGGTGGCAAAGGTACGCGCCGTGCGCCGTGCGATCGGCCCCGATGTGGAACTGATGGTGGACATGAGCGCCGAGCTGGCCACGCCCGATGCGATCCGTCTCGGCCGCCGCTTCGAGGAGTTCGGCCTGGTCTGGTTCGAGGAGCCGACCGAACCCTCCGACGAGGGCGCGCTGTGCGAGGTCAAGGAGGCGATCCGCATCCCGGTCGCGGCCGGGGAGCGGCGCTATGGCCGCTACGGCTTCCGCGCGCTGCTGGAGCGGCGGGCGGCCGACATACTGCAACCCGATGTCGGCAATTGCGGCGGCGTGCTCGAGGTCAAGCGCATCGCGGCGATGGCGGAAGCCTGGTCGCTGATGGTGGCGCCGCATCTCTGCGCCAGTCCCGTCGCCACGGCGGCGACGCTGCATCTCGATGCCAGCCTGCCCAACCTGCTGATCCAGGAGCTCTATCCCTACCGCGTGGCCGAGCACTGGGCGGTGGTGGACGATGCGGCGGAGCTCAAGGTCAAGAACGGGCGCATGCCGGTGCCGACGCGCCCGGGCCTTGGCGTGGCGCTGGATCGCGCGCGGCTCAAGCCCTTCCTGTGGGCGAGTTGCCGCGCCGAGAGCTGAGCCGGCCGCCTATCCCTGCCGCGTCGCGGCCATTGCCGCCACCGCCGGCATGCCGGGCTCGGGGAAGTGGCAGGCGGTGAGCTGCCCGCCGCCGGTGCGGTCTTCGAGCGCGGGCGGTGCCTCGGCGCAGAGCGGGCGGGCCTTGAAGCAGCGCGTGCGGAAGGCGCAGCCCGAGGGCGGATGGAGAGGGTTGGGCAGATCGCCTTCGAGGATGATGCGCGCGCGCCGCGCCGCCGGATCGGCCACCGGCACGGCCGAGAGCAGCGACTGGGTGTAGGGATGGGCCGGGCGGTCGAACACCTGCTCGCGGCTGCCCATCTCGACGATGCGCCCGAGATACATCACTGCGACGCGGTCGGAGATGTGGCGCACCACCGACAGGTCGTGGGCGATGAACAGGAAGGTCAGGCCGAAGCGGCGTTGCAGCCCCTTCAGCAGGTTGATGATCTGCGCCTGGATCGACACGTCGAGCGCGGATACCGCCTCGTCCAGGATCAGGATCTCGGGGTCGAGGGCGAGCGCGCGGGCAATGGCGATGCGCTGGCGCTGCCCGCCCGAGAACTCGGCTGGGCGGCGCTCGGCCATGTCCGGTGACAAGCCGACATGGGCCAGCATCTCGGCCACGCGCTCGGCGCGGAAGACGCCGTTGATGCGCAGCGGCTCGGCGATGATCTCGAACACGCTCATGCGCGGATCGAGCGAGGCGTAGGGGTCCTGGAACACCACCTGCATGCGCCGCCGGTGCCGCCGCGCGCGGCGCCGGGAGATGTCCTCGCCGTCGAGCGTGATCTCCCCGCGCGTCGCCTGGTGCAGCCCGAGGATGACACGCCCGAGCGTGGACTTGCCGCAGCCGGATTCGCCCACGAGGCCGAGCGTCTCGCCGCGCGCGATGGTGAAGCTGAGACCGGCCACGGCGTGCAGCCGGTCGCTGCCCCAGCGGCGCGGGCGCGAGACGCGGAACTCCTTGCAGAGGTCGCGCACGGCAAGCCCGCTGCCGCGCGCGGCTGCGGCGGGCGCCGCGGCCGGTGGCGGGGCGGGCGGATGCACCATGGGGCTGTCGCGCCAGGCCGGCGTCTCCGCGGCGAAATGGCAGGCCACCGCGTGCGCGCCGGCGCCGAGGCGGCGCAGCTCGGGCACGCGCGCGACGCAATCGGCGCGATCCGCGCTGAGGCCGCAGCGCGGATGGAAGGCGCAGCCCGCCGGCCGGTCGGCCAGGCCGGGCGGCTGGCCGGGGATCGAGTAGAGCGCCTCGCCCTGCCGATCGAGGCGCGGCAGGCTGGCCATCAGCCCGACACTGTAGGGATGTGAAGGCACGCGGAACAGATCCTCCACCGCGGCACTTTCCATGAACCGCCCGCCATACATCACCGCGACGCGGTCGGCCACCTCGGCCACCAGGCCGAGGTCATGCGTGATCAGCACCATCGCCGCACCGGTGCGCGCCCGCGCCTCGGCCAGGACCGCCATCACCTGCGCCTGGATGGTCACATCCAGCGCGGTGGTGGGCTCGTCGGCGACCAGCAGGTCGGGCTCGTTGGCGATCGCCATGGCGATCATCGCGCGCTGGCGCATGCCGCCCGAGAACTCGTTCGGATATTGCCGGTAGCGCCGCGCCGGATCGGGAATGCCGACCAGGCCCAGCACCTCGATCACGCGCGCATGCACCCGTGCCGCCGGCCAGTCCGGATGGTGCAGGCGCACCGCCTCGGCGATCTGCGTGCCGATGCGCAGCACCGGGTTGAGCGAGGTCATCGGGTCCTGGAAGATCATCGCCATGCGCCCGCCGCGCAGGCGCCGCAGCCTCTCGGCGTCGAGGTCGGGCAGGCTCTGCCCGTCGAGGCGGATCGTGCCCGCGGCGATGCGCATGCCGGGCGGCAGGAGGCCCATCACCGCGAGCATGGTGATGCTCTTGCCCGAGCCCGATTCGCCCACGACGCCGAACACCTCGCGCCGGGCCACGGTGAAGGAGACGCCATCGACGACGCGAAGCGGCCCGCGCGGCGTGGCGAGCTCCACCACGAGGTCGCGGACCTCCAGGAGCGGCGGGGCGGGATCGGCGGCGTGCGCGGTCATGTCGTCGGGCGCGGCGCTGGCTCGCCCTCCGCGTCCGTTTCCGAGGTGAAGGCCTGGGTCAGGAACTGCACGCCTGCCACCAGCATGAAGATGCAGATGCCGGGCAGCAGCGACAGCCAGGGGTCGAACTCGACATAGGACTGGCCCTCGCTGATCATCAGCCCCCAGCTCGGCAAGGGCGGCTGGATGCCGAGCCCGAGATAGCTCAGCGAGGCTTCCAGCACGATCACCTGGCCAAGCTCGAAGGAGCCGACGATCAGCATCTGCGGCATCACGTTCGGCAACAGGTGCTTGCGGATGTTCCAGGTGGCGCTCGCGCCCTGCGTCACGGCCGAGAGCACGAACTCGCGCTCGCGCAAGGACATCGCCATCGCGCGCGCGACGCGGCCATAGGCGACCCAGCTTGTCAGCGCCAGCAGCAGCACCAGCACCGGGATGGTCGAGCCGACGATCGCCGCGACCGCGATCAGGATCAGCACGCGCGGGATGGAAAGCTGGAGATCGGCCAGCCCCATGATCAGCGTGTCGGGCCAGCCGCGGAAGAAGCCGGCGATCAGCCCCAGCGCCACGCCGATGAACAGGCTCAGCACCACCGTGGCCAGGCCGATGAACAGCGAGACCTGCCCGGCGAGTGCCAGGCGGCTGAGGATGTCGCGGCCGAGCTGGTCGGTGCCGAACAGGCTCAGGCGGTCGCCGATCATCTCGAAAGGCGGCGTCAGGCTGGCGCCGAGATCCTGCTTGTAGGGATCATAGACCGGCAGCAGCGGCACCACCGCCACCAGCACCGCGACACCGAACAGCATCGCGAGCGCGAAATAGAGCGAGGCGGAGCGGCGCACCCTCATGCCAGGCGCACCCGCGGGTCGATCACGGCATAAAGCAGATCGACCACCAGGTTGATCACGACGAAGATCAGCGAGATCACCAGCACGCCGGCCAGGACCACGGGATAGTCGCGCTGGCTGACCGATTGCACGATCAGCCGCCCCACGCCGGGCCAGCTGAACACGGTCTCGGTCACCACCGTGCCGCCCAGCAGCACGCCCAGGTTCAGCCCGGCAATGGTGATCAGCGGCAGGAGCGCGTTGGGCAGCATGTGGCGCAGGATCACCCTGGCCCGCGTCTGGCCCTTGGCGTAGGCGGTGCGGACATAGTCCTGCTTCTGCTCCTCGCCGAGCGAGGCGTTGAACAGGCGCAGGTAGAGCGCGAGCTCGTAGGTGGCGAGCGTGAGCGCGGGCAGGATCAGATGCTCGATGCCGCCGCGCCCGAGCGAGGGCAGCCAGCGCAGATGCACGGCGAACAGCAGGATCATCAGCAGGCCGAACCAGAACACCGGCACCGCCTGGCGGATGAAGGCCACCCACAGGATCGCCGCACGCAGCCGCCGACTGGTCGACAGGCGCATGGTGATGCCGATGCCGAAGGCCATGACGATGCCGAGCACGAAGGCCGTCAGCGCCAGTTCCAGCGTCGCCGGCACGCGTTCGAGCACGAGGCCGAGCGCCGGCGACTGCTGGCGCAGCGACATGCCGAGATCGCCGATCGCCGCGTTGCGCAGATAGGTCAGGTACTGGACGATCAGGGGCTCGTCGAGGCCGAGCGCCTCGCGCATCAGTGCGATATCGGCCTCGGTCGCCTCCACCGGCAGGAGCAGCACCACCGGATCGCCCGCCAGCCGCACCAGGAAGAAGGCCGCCGTGAGCACCCCGAACACGGTCAGGACCGACTGCCCGACCCGGCGGATGACGAATTTCAGCATGGCGCGCGCTGGCGCCGCTCAGTCCCGCCGCGGGCGTTCATCGATCACGCGGCGCGGCTTCGAGGCGATGGTCGGGTCGAAGATCTCGTTTTTCTCGACGAAGGCGATGCGCGGGCGCACATGCGCCGTGCGCGCGGTTTCCGCCACCACCGCTTCGGCCAGCGCCGCCTGGTGCTCGGGCCGCGCGGCCAGGCGCACCAGCAGTTCGTCCATCGAGAAGGGATCGGCCGGGTCCTGCGGGCGGACGACGATCTGGTACTCGTCGATCGTCGGCATGTGCTCGAGCTGTTCCTTGAGCGCCTGGATGTTCACCAGCGTGCCCTTGATCTTCAGGATGTCGCCGCTGCGCACCGGCTGCGAGGTCACGCGCGGCGAGGTGCGCCCGCAATGCGGGCAGGTCGCGGTGGTGAAGGTCACCATGTCGCCCATGGCGTAGCGCAGGAAGGTGGTGCCGCGCCGGATCAGATGCGTGAAGGCGAGCATGCCGGTATCGCCATCGCCGAGCCGCTTGCTGGTGGCGGGGTCGAACACCTCGTGGAACACCTGGTCGGGTGCGAGGCTGTGGAAGCCCGCTCCCTCGACGCATTCGACCATGCTGCTGCCCTGCTCGGTCGAGCCGTAGCGGTTCGCTACCTTGGGCTCCTTGGCGCCGAGCCGCGCCATGCGCCGGCGCATGTCGGCGCGCATCGCCTTCGACGATGCCTCGCCGGTGATCATGGCCATGCGCAGGCGGCTGAAGTCGGCGCCCATCTCCTCGGCGCGCACCAGCACGCGGCGCACGAAGCCGGCCACGCCCCAGATCAGCGTGGCGCGGTGGCGCTCGACCAGGCGCACCGCCTCGTCCACCGTGTGGTGCACGGGGAAGGGCGAGTCCGGCCGCCCGGTATGGGCGAAGGCGATCGAGGCGCCCACCGCCGCCGCCTCGTCGGTCGCGCGCGAGAAGGCGCCCATCGGGAAGGGCGTGAGCGGGAACAGGTTCGCGATCACGTCGGTGTCGCGGATGTCGATCAGCTCGGCCCGTCGCGCGGCGCCATAGAGATAGGCGTAGTAGTCGAAGGCGCAGACATAGATCGGCGCCGGCCGGCCGGTGGTGGTGCCGGTGGTGTAGACCACCTTCCACAGCGTCGTGACCTCGGGCGGGAAGATGTCCCCGCGCATGCGGAAGGCCTCGGGGTCGGCCAGGAAGTCCTGCTTGGTGGTGGGCGGCAGGCGCACCAGATCGTCGGTGGTCTGGATGTGGCGCGGCTCCAGCCCCTCGCGCTTCATCAGTTTCTCGTAGAAGGGATGGGCGCGGTAGCAGACCTCGATCTGCTCGCGCAGAAGCCGGTCCTGCAGCGCGCGCACCTTCTCCTGCGGCTGGTAGAGCAGGTTGGGAAGCGTCAGCTCCTCGAGCGTCTTGTCCCAGGTCACTCCTCGGCCTCCGCCTTGGCCGGCATCGCCACCTTGGGCAGCTTGAGGCCGTAGAGGTCGATCACGTTGTTGCGCAACAGCAGGCGCTTGGCGTCCTCGCGGAAGCCGAGCTGCTCGATCTCGGCGCGCGCGCGCTCGGGGTCGATCACCGGGAAGTCGGTGCCGAAGATCACCTTCCGCTTGCCCCAGCTGTTGATGTAGTGGACGAAGGAGGGCGGCCAGTGCTTCGGCGCATAGGCATCGCAGCCGATATAGACGTTCGGATGCTTCCAGGCCATGGCGATCATTTCCTCGGTCCACGGCCAGCCGATATGGATGCCGACCACCTTCAGCGCGGGGAAGTCGATGGCGATGCGATCGAGCGTGATCGGGCGGCCGACGCTGGGCAGCGGGCGCTCGTCGGAATAGCGCAGGCAGTTGCCGACCTGCATCTGGATCGGCACGCCCAGGCGCTGGCAGGTCTCGTAGATCGGGTAGTAGCCGGCATGGTCGGGCGGCTGCTCGAACCAGTGCGGATAGAGGTGCGCGCCGACGAAGCCGAGCTCCTTCACCGCGCGTTCCAGTTCGTCCAGCCCCGCCTTGCCCTCGGTCGGGTCGGTGCCGGCCAGCCCGCTGAAGCGCGTGGGATACTTGCGCACGATCTCGGCCACCTTGTCGTAGGGCACACGGCGGTGGATCTTGTGCGAGGTGCTGCCCGACTTCACCGCGATCAGGAAGGCATGCTCCACCCCGGCGCGGTCCATCTTCTCGATGAAGGCCTCGACCGTGAAGCTGCCGAGCATCTTGCCGTCGGCGCCGATCTTGCCGGTGAGGAACTTCTTCGACCAGGCCGGACGCTCGACACCCACGCCCGAGAACTCGAAATTGCAGACGGCGTCGATGGCACCGAATTCATAGCTCATCGGAAACTCGCGCTGTGGGGCCGCGCGCAGCCACGCGGCGTGAAGCTTTGGAGTGTGCTCGGCAGGCTGCGCCCGAGCGGAAGCGGGGCCGGCGCGGCGGCGGCGTCATCGGCCGGGCGGGAAGTCGGCCTCGTGGAAGACCAGCCGCTCGTCCGGGCGCGGCGACCAGCGCAGCCCCTCGGCGATGCCGTAGGCCTGGATCTCGTGGTGCAGCACGGCATAGACCGCTTCCTGCTGGCTGCGCCGGAAGATCTGCGAGATGATCGCCTTGCGCCGCTCCGGGTTGGCCTCGGCGCGCTGCTGCTTCACCAGCCGGTCGATCTCGGGCAGCTGCCAATAGGCGCGCGAGCCGGCCTCGTAGAGGCTGATCATGGCGAGTTCCGCATCCATGATCGATGGGCCGAAGGCGAACATGTGCATGGCATTCAGCCGCCGCCCGGTCCAGAGCGGGAAGAAGGCGGAATACTCCATGCCCTCCAGCTCGACATTGATGCCCACCTCGCGCAGGAAGCCCGCCACCGCCTGGGCGATCTCGCTGCCCATGGCATAGCGGTTGGAGGGGAACTGGAACAGCACCCTTTCGCCGGCATAGCCGCCCTCGCGCAGCAGCTGGCGCGCCTTGGCCGGATCGAAGGCGGTCGGCTTGATCTCGGGGTCGTAGCCGAAGGTCACCGGCGCCACCACCTGGCCTTCCGGCTTGCCGAGGCCCTGCAACAACCGGGTGGTGATCGCGTTGCGGTCGATCGCGCAATCGATCGCCTGGCGCAGCTTGACGTTGTTGAAGGGCGCGCGGTTGACGTCGAAGCCGAGATAAAGGACGCGGTTGCTGGCCACCGTCTGCACGCGCACGCCGCGCACATTCTGCAGCCGGCGGATCATCGGCGGCGGCAACAGCGCCACCACGTCAAGCTCGCCCGAAAGCAGCCCGGCCGCGCGCGCCGGCTCGGCCGGCACGGGGCGGAAGATGATGCGCTTGATGCGCGGTGCGCCGCCCCAATAGGCGGCGTTAGCTTCCAGTTCCAGCCGGTCGTCCTTGATCCAGCGCACCACCTTGTAGGGGCCCGAGCCGACCGGCGCCTGCGAGAAGCGCGCCTCGCCCATCGCCTCGTAGGCGGCCTTGGGTATGACCGAGATCAGCGAGACCTGGCGGTGGAAGGGCGCGAAGGGCGATTTCAGGGTGAAGCGCACCTGGTTCGGTCCCGCCGCCTCGGCCTTCTGGATCGCCCCGACGAAGGTCCGCACCGGCGAGCGGCTGTCGCCGATGATCTTGTTGAAGCTCCAGGCGACGTCCTCGGCCGTGACCGGCCTCCCGTCGTGGAACCTGGCATCGGCGCGGATGGTGAAGGTCCACACCGTGTTGTCGGCGTTCGGCTCCCAGGCGGTGGCGAGCTGCGGGGTGACGCTGCCATCGGCGGCGATATTGGTGAGCTGGTCGTAGATGTTCTTGAACGCGTTCAGGCTGATGGGCGAGGTGTCCTTGCTCGGGTCGAGCGTCAGCACGTCCGAGCTTTGCGCCACCGTGATCTGCTCGGCATTGCCGCGCGCGCGCGCCGGTGCGGGCAGCGCCGCGCCGGCCGAGGCGGCCGCGGCGGCCAGCAGCAGCGACCGGCGGCTGACCGCCGGCGCGGGCAGCAATGATGCCGGACAGCGCCCCTGTGTGTTCTCCTGCTTGGACATGCTCGCCTCCCCCTATTGCAGATACCCGCTCGCGCTGCCGAGCAGCCTTGCCGCGTCCGCGGCGATGCTGCGCACCACCTCGCCGGCCGGTGTCACCGCCTCGATCAGCACCGCGCCTTGGCCGGTCGGCCAGTTGGCGATCGCGAGCGAGCCCGCGCGCTTGGCCGGCTCGACCAGGGGCTCGATCATCTCCCACTGGCTGGGCATGGGCAGGATCTCGGCATCGTGGCCCTTCCAGGCGTCGGTGAAGGCGTTGCGGATCACGCGCGAGGGCTTGCCCGTGTAGCAGCGCGAGACGATGGTGTTGTCGTCCTCCATCTCCACGATCGCGTGCTTGTGCGTGTCGGCCGTGCGCGCCTCGGGCGTGGCGAGAAGGCGGGTGCCGATCAGCACGCCCGAGGCGCCCAGCATCAGGGCGGCGGCCAGGCCGCGCCCGTCGCTGATGCCGCCCGCGGCCAGCACCGGCAGCTTCACCGCATCGACCACCTGCGGCACCAGCACGAGCGTGGCGGTGCGCCCGGTGTGCCCGCCCGACTCGTGGCCCTGCGCCACCAGTATGTCGGCGCCGCGCGCCGCCACCTCGATCGCGGCGCGGCGGCTGCCGACCAGCGCGATGATGGTCATCCCCGCGCCCTTGGCGCGCGCGATCGCCGATGGCGGCGCGCCAAGGCCGAAGGACAGCACCGGCACCTTCTCCGCGATCGCCACCTCCAGGCGCTCGGCGGCAAGCTCGTTGTCGTAGCGGCGCGCCTTGGGCCCGCCCTCGGCCGGGAAGTCCCTGGTGAAGGGCGCGAGGAAGGAAGGCAGCGCCGGCGGCTCGCCGCCCTTGGGTGTTGCCTTGGTGCCGCTCGGGAACAGGAGGCCCACGCCGAAGGGCCGGCTGGTGCGCGCCTTCACCGCGCGGATCTGCTCGCGCATCTCGTCGAGCGGCATGTTGGCATGGCCAAGCAGGCCGAGCCCGCCTGCCTCGGATACCGCAGCGACAAGCTCGGGGCCGGCGCAGCCGCCCATCGGTGCGCCGACGATCGGAAGCGCGATGCCGAGCCGTTCGCAGACGGGCAGGTTCCAATGCGTGGCTGCGGTCATCGGGCGTCGCCTTTCGATGTGTGTTTCACAATGCTTCGGGTGGCGAAATGCTGGGAACTGGGCGGGGAAAAGTCAATCCGCCATGTTGCCGGCGGGAAACGATTTCGCCGCTGGAAACTGCGGCCGCGCGCGGATGGCCTAGGCATGATGCGCCGGCCCGCGCATGCTGGCGCAAACCTGAAGGGCAGCCGCAATGAAACCGATCCGCATCTACCACCAGAGCTTCACGGTGCTGGAGAACCTGCCCGACTATGCGGGCGCGCTTGCCGCCCATTGCCGGCGTGTGGCCCGGCCGGGAACGGAGGTGGTGCTGCACGGCATGCACAAGGACACCTACCGCACCGAATATCCCGGCAACGACATCAAGTACGCGGCCTTGCAGGCGCTGCACGCGCAGCAATTCCTGCTCGGCGCCCTCGCCGCCGAGGAGGAGGGCTTCGACGCCTATGCCATCATGACCATGCCCGACCCGCTGCTGGCCGAGGCGCGCAGCCTGGTCGATATCCCGGTCGTGGGCGCGGGGGAGAGCTCGATGCTGGCCGCACTCGGGCTCGGCCGGCGCTTCGCCGTGATGCTGTTCATCACCGAGATGGCCGAGCGCATCGCGATGAACGTCGCGCGCATGGGTCTGGTGGAGCGCTTCCACGGCGCGCATGGCGTCGGTTTCACCTTCCACGATGTCCTGCGCGGCTTCGCCGAGCCCGCCCCGCTGATCGAGCGGTTCCGCGCCACCGCCCGCGCCCTGATCGCGCGCGGCGCGGATGTGCTGGTCCCGGGCGAGGTGCCGCTCGGCGTGCTGCTGGCGCGCGAGGGCATCTGCGATGTCGATGGCGTGCCGGTGCTCGATTCGCTCGCCGTCACGATCAAGGCGGCGGAAGGCGCGGTCGATCTCCACCGCAGTGGCGGCGTGCGGCCGAACCGCAACGGCCTGTTCGCCAAGCCGCCGCGCGGGCGCGTGCAGGAACTGCTCGGCTTCTATGGCCTCGCCCGGCTGCGTGACGATCGCGCCGCCGGACCCGGGGAGCGCTAGCCCGCGATCGCCTTGGCGCCGGCGCGCAGGCGCGCGATCGGGCGGCGCAGGGGGCGCGCGGCACGCGGCAGTCGGGGCGCGGCCTCGTGGCCAGCGCCCGGCCCCGCGCCGGTGAGCCAGGCTTCGACCGCGCGGCGCACCGGCAGCGCCGCCTTCATCGCGAGCAGGCCGGCGTTGCGCGCGAGCCGCGCCGCCGGATGCTCGGCTGTGTAGAGGGTCGCGATCGCGTTGGTGCCGAGGAACAGGGGCAGGGTGGCACGACGGTGCGCGCGCTCGTAGCGCGCCAGCCCCTCGCGCGCGCCGATATCGCCCGCCTCGCGCCAGGCACGCAGCGCCTCGCGCGCCAGCGTCTCGGCGCCGAGCAGCCCGAAATTGAAACCGTGCGCCGTGACCGGGTGCATGCCCACCGCCGCATCGCCGGCAAGCGCGAAGCGGGTTGCCGTGAACCTCTCGGCATAGACCGCGACCAGCGGGTAGACGTGCCGCTCGCCATCGAGCGCGAGCGCGCCCCAGCGGCTCTCGGTGCGGCGCGTCATCTCGGCGGCGAAGCGCGCCGGCTCCATCGCCATGAGCGGCGCGATGGCATGGCCCGGCAGCGTCAGCACCAGCGAGGACACGGCCCCGTTCAGGGGCAGCATGGCGATGGTCTGGCCGTGGCCGAACCATTCGGTGGCGATGCCGCCATGCGGCGCCTCGTGGCGCATGCGGCAGACCAGCATGGACTTGCCGAAATCATACATGCGCGCCGGAATGCCCTGCTCGCGCCGCAGGGTCGAGAAGCGCGTGTCGGCGGCGGCCACCAGCGCCGCGCCCATCTTCGTGCCGTCGGCCAGCGTCACGGTGGCCGCTTCCGCCGCGACCTGCACCGAGGCGACTGCGCGCCCGCACAGGAACTCGACATTGTCCTGCGCGCGCACGGTCTCGTAGAGGGCGCGGCGGATCGCGGCATTGGGCACAAGCTGGCCGAGCGGCGCACCGCGCTCGCGCGTGTTCTGGAAGTCGAGCACGAACGGCGCCCCGCCATTGAGGACGCGCGCGGCTTGCAGCGGCGCGACCTCCTCGGCTGCGAACCGCTTCCACGCGCCGATGCGCTTCAGCATGGCGACCGAGCGCGGGGTGAGCGCGATCTCGCGTCCGTCATAGCCTGGGCGGATCAGGGCCTGTTCGGGCGCGCGCTCGACCAGGCGGATGCGGATCGGTGCGCCTGAGAGTGCCGCGGCAAGAGCAAGCCCCGAGGGACCCGCGCCGACGATGATCAGATCTGCGTCCATTGCACCCAATCCCCAAGCCCGGCCGGCAGGGGGCCGGGCGGGCGGTTGGCGCGATCTTACCGCGCTTCGCCGGGCGGGACAGCCTTGACGCATGTCACCCGGCACCCGCGCGTGGGGCAGAGTACCGTTCGCGATCAGGGACTTGCCGACCGGCGCCCGGGGCCGCCATGGCCCGGGTGCAGGGCAGGGCGGCGCGGCGGTACGGGACGGCGCGGCGCGGCACGGATGCACGGTGGCGGAGGCAACGGGGGGGGTCGTTACGAAATGCCATTGCACTAATAAAGAAAGGCCATATATAACAAACACGTGAATTATAGGCGGCACGCCCGGATCCCCGCTGCCCGCGCCCGCCGAGACCGCGCCGGGGCGCAGCCACCGGACCGACGCCTCGCCCGCAAGCCGAGGAGGAACGCATGAACGCAACCGCAGCCCGAGCCGCGCCTGGCCGCCGTGCGCTTATTGCCGCGATCGCGGGGGCCGCGCTCGCCGCGCCCTTCGCCGCGCGCCGGCCCCGCGCCGCAGTGCAGACCCGCGCGCGCATCGTCATTGTCGGGGCCGGCGCGGCCGGGCTCACCACCGCTTCGCGCCTGGCGCGGGAGCTGTCGGGAGCCAGCATCACGCTGCTCGATCGCCGGCGCGAGCATCTCTACCAGCCCGGCTTCACGCTGGTGGCCGCCGGCCTCAAGCCCGAGGGCTACTCCGTCTCCACCACCGCCGAGTATGTCGCCCCTGGCGTGCGGCTGGTGGAGGAGGGCGCGGCCGAGATCGATCCCGTTTCCCGCACCGTCACTACCGATGCCGGGCAGCGCCTCGCTTACGACTTCCTGGTGCTCGCGACCGGGCTCGTGCTCGACTATGGCGCGATCGCGGGCATGGACGTGGCGCGGATCGGCGAGAACGGGCTCGGCTCGGTCTATGCCGGGCCGGCGGCGGCGGCGGCGACCTGGCGGGCGATGTCGGCCTTTGCCGATCGCGGCGGCGTTGCCCTGTTCGGCCGCCCCGAGACCGAGATGAAATGCGCCGGCGCGCCGCTGAAATACGCCTTCCTGACCGACGACATACTGCGCCGGCGCGGCAATCGCGGCCGGGCCGAGCTGATCTACAACGCCCATGCGCGCAGCCTGTTCAGCGTGCCGATCGTGGCCGAGCGGGTGCGCATGCTGTTCGAGGATCGCGCCATCGCCGTGAACCACGAGCATGTGCTGACCGCGATCGACACATCGCGGCGGATCGCCACCTTCCGCACGCCGCAGGGCGCGAAGGAACTCGGCTATGATTTCATCAACCTCGTGCCGCCGATGCGCGCGCCGCCGGTGGTGCGCAACTCGCCGCTGCGATGGCAGAGCGGACCCCTCGCCGCCGATGGCTGGGCCGAGGTGGACCGCCACAGCCTGCGCCACGCCCGCTTCCCCGAGGTGTTCGCCGTCGGCGATGTCGCCGGCGTGCCCAAGGGGAAAACGGCGGCGAGCGTGAAGTGGCAGGCGCCGGTCGCGGTCGATCACCTGGTGGCGACGATCGCGGGGCGAACCAGCGATGCCAGCTACAACGGCTACACCTCCTGTCCGCTGATCACGCGCATCGGCCGGGCGATGCTGGTCGAGTTCGACTACAAGGACAATCTCGTGCCGTCCTTCCCCGGCGTGGTCGCCCCGCTCGAGGAGCTGTGGATCACCTGGATCATGAAGGAGGTCGGGCTGAAGCCCACCTACCTTGCCATGCTGCGCGGCCGCGCCTGAAGGCGCCCCGGCGCGCGCAACCGGACCGGAGGCAGCCATGAAGGAAATCGATCTCGCCACCATCCTGGCCGTGTTCGAGGAGATGCTCGGCCCGATGCTGTGGGTGCTGGTGGCGCTCGCGCTGCTGGCCACCATCGCCTTCGTCTTCGTCCTGGTGCGCGATCGCGGCCTGCGCCCGCGCCGGTTGGTCTGGGCCGAGGCGGCGGGGGTGGCGGGCGGCATCGCCGCCGTGCTGTTCATGCAGTTCGTCACCAGCTCCAGCTTCGCCGATATCGGCGGGCCGATCGACTGGGTGCTGGTGGCGGCGATCTTCGCCGCCGGTGCCATCGGCACGATGGTCGGGATCTACGCCCTGCTCGGCCTCGGGCGCTGGCGCGGCTGAGGAACGCCGCCCCGTGCCGCGCCGGCCGCGAGCCTAGAGCCGCCCGCCATTCACCGGCAGCACATGGCCGGTGATCAGCCGGGCATGCGCGGAGGCGAGGAAGATCACGCCATCGGCGATGTCGTCGGGCTCGCCCAGGCGGCGCAGCGCGATGGTGTTTAGCACGGCCTGCTTCTCGGCCTCCGCGCGCGCCGCCCAGACCCGCGCCTTGGCCGGCGTGCTCGCCTGCAGGCCCGGCGCGACACTGTTGACGGTGATGCCGTGCGGGCCGAGCTCGGCGGCGAGCTGGCGCGTCAGCCCGACCAGCCCGTGCTTCGCCGCCGTGTAGGCCTGGATGCCGGTGCGCGAGGCCTGCAAGCCGGCGCCGGATGAGATCGTCACGATGCGCCCGCGCCCGGCCTTGCGCATGCCGCCGGCCGCGGCGCGGCAGAGCGCGAAGGCGGCGGTGAGGTTCACCGCCAGGATCGCATCCCAGTCGGGATCCTTCGCCTCCTCGATGCGCGCCCAGGCGCGGCCGAGCGTGCCGCCGGCATTGTGCACCAGCACATCGATCGGCCCGCCCGCCGCGCGCTCGACATCACCGATCCAGGCCGCGGCGGCGGCGCGGTCGGCGAGATCGACGCGGGCGGTGGCGATGCTAGTGCCGGCGGCGGCTTCCGCCAGTTGGGTGGCGTCGAGATCGCAGGCGAAGACACGCGCGCCGAGGGCGGCGAAGCGCCGGCAGATCGCGCGCCCGAAACCCATCGCGCCGCCGGTCACCGCGACAACCTTGCCGTCGAAGCGAATGTTCATGCGCCGCTCTCCTGTGCCCGTTGTCCGCGTGCCCGTTGTCCGCGTGCCCGGCTGGCGCCAGCCTGCCCGATCGCGCCGCCCCTGGCGAGAGCGCGCGGCCGGCGCGCCGCGCGCGAAAGGCCCTTCCCCCCGCCCCCGGGATGGACAAGGCTGAAGCCGGACCGCAGACGGGCGGGCGAGCGGAGGATCGGCGGCAGTGCGGAGCGAGGGATGAGCGGGGCATCGCGCCCCTCCATGCTCGCGCCTTTCCAGGTGCGAAGCTTCCGCTACCAGTGGGCCTCCGACCTTGCCACGGCGGGCGCGATCGAGATGGAGAACATCGCGCTCGGCTGGTTCATCCTGGTCGAGACCGGCTCGGTGCTGGCGCTGACGGTGTTCGCCTCGCTGCAGTTCCTGGGCACACTGCTGGCGCCCTTCTCCGGCCTGGCCGGCGATCGCATCGGCCATCGCCGCCTGCTCTGCATCCTGCGCACGCTCTATCTGCTGCTGGCCGCGGTGCTGGCGGGCTTCGCCTTCGCCGCGGCACTCGGCCCCGTGCCGGTGTTCGCGGTGGCGACGCTGTCCGGGCTGTTGCGGCCTTCCGATCTCGGCGCGCGCACCGTGCTGATCAGCGAGATGATGCCGCCGGGGCGCCTGCTCGGCGCGCTCGGGCTCGCGCGCATCACGGCGGAATCGGCACGCGGGCTCGGCGCGCTCGCCGGTGCTGGCACGATCGCCGCGCTCGGCATCAGCCGGGCCTATCTGCTGATCGTGGCGCTCTATGCGCTCAGCCTGGCGCTGACCTTCATGGCCGGCAGCCTGCGGCCCGCGCAGATGCCGGCGCGGGTGGACGCAGCGGGCCGCCGCGTCTCGGTGTGGGGCGATCTGCGCGCCGCCATCGGGCTGGTCTGGAACCTGCCGCCGCAGCTTGCCGGCATGTGCATCGCGTTCCTGATCAACCTCACCGCCTATCCCTTCATCCTTGGCCTCCTGCCCTATGTCGCGCGCGAGGTCTATGGCACGGGCCAGGCCGGGCTCGGCTATCTGGTGGCGGCGGCGGGCGTGGGCAGCGTCGTGGCCTCGCTCCTGCTGAGCCGCCTGCAGAGCCGCGTCCTGCCGGCGCGGGTGATGATCCTGGCCGCGATCGCCTGGAACCTGCTCGACCTCGTGCTCGCGCGCACCACGGGCATGGCCGGCGGCGTGCCCGTGCTGGTGCTGATCGGGCTGGTGCAGGGCGCCTGCATCGTGACGATCTCGGCGGTGCAGCTCCAGAACGCGCCGCCGGCCCTGCGCGGGCGGATCGCCGGCCTGCGTTCGCTCGCGGTCTATGGCCTGCCGATCGGGCTCTGGGTCTCGGGCCCGGTGATCGAGCGCTGGGGCTTCGCCGCCGCCACCACGGCGTATGGCTGCGCCGGGCTCGCCTGCACGCTCCTGGTGCTGCTGGTCTGGCGGCGGCATCTCTGGCCGGCGGACTCGCTCGCCAACCGCGGATCCTGAGCCGCGCCGCAGCGAGACACCCGTTCAGTTTCGTGAACGGATCGGCAGCCCTGCTGTTCACGATGGCTGACGGGGCGCGCGTGCCGCATGCTGCCGCGGCCCGCTAGGACGCGGAAACTCCACGCTTCCTTGCCTCGGCACGGGCCTCGCAACGCCGCCCTTGACGCAAGCTGTTCGCGCGCGGGGGCAAGGCATGCGAGTGGAGCCAATCAGCGATCGATCCGGGCGGCGCACCGGACAGGCCGGGCGGGACGAGGCATGAGCGGGATCGCGCTCGCCCTCCTGGTCGGGGCCGGCGGCAGCGCCGCGATGGCCTTCGTGCCGGCGCGCCTTGCCGCGTGGCTTGGCGCCGGGCTTGCCGCATCCTTGTGCGCCTTCTATGCCGCGCATCTCGGCGCGGTTTCCACTGGTGCCGTGCCCGCCGCCGCCTTCTGGGGCGTGCCCGCGCTCGACATCGCCGGCGGCCTCAGGCTCGACGGGCTGGCGCTCCTGTTCGCGCTGCTGATCACCGGCATTGGCGCGCTGGTGTTCCTTTATGCTGGCAGCTACATGGCCGGCGATGCGCGGCTGCGCCGCCTCCTGGTGATGCTCGGCCTGTTCATGACCGCGATGCTGGGCGCGGTGACGGCCGACGATGCGATCCTGCTGTTCATCTTCTGGGAGCTGACCAGCCTCGCCTCGTTCTTCCTGGTCGGCACCAACCACCAGAGCCCGGCCGCGCGCAAGGCGGCGCTGCAGGCGCTGCTGGTCACCGGCGGGGGCGGGCTCGCCTTGCTGGCGGGGCTGGTGCTGGTGGCGATCGCGGCCGGCACCACCAGCATCTCCGGCATGATCGCCGCCGCGCCCGCGGTGCTGGCGCATCCGGCGGCAGAGCCCGCGATGCTGCTGGTCATCGCCGGGGCTTTCGCCAAGTCGGCGCAGGTGCCGTTCCATTTCTGGCTGCCGAACGCGATGGCCGCGCCAACGCCGGTGAGCGCCTATCTGCACTCGGCCACCATGGTCAAGCTCGGCGTCTATCTGCTGGCGCGGTTCAACCCGCTCTATCAGGGCGTCGCGCTGTGGCACGAGCTGCTGATGTGGGCCGGGCTTGCCACCGCTGCCACCGGCGCGCTCCTGGCGCTGCGCGAGACCGACCTCAAGCGCGTGCTGGCGCACACCACCGTCACCGGACTCGGCACGCTGGTGATGCTGATCGGCATCGCGCCCGAGCTCTCCGCCACTGCCGCGGTGACCTTCCTTCTGGTGCATGCGTTCTACAAGGCGGCCCTGTTCCTGGTGGTCGGCATCGTCGATCACGAGACCGGCTCGCGCGATGGCGCGGCGCTGGGCGGGCTCGGCCGTGCCATGCCGCTGACCGCGGTCGCGGCCGGACTTGCCGCATTCTCGATGGCCGGCCTGCCGCCCTTCGTGGGCTTCGTCGCCAAGGAGCTGCTCTACGAGGCGAAGCTGGGCGCGGGGCCGGCATCGGACGTCCTGATCGTGCTCGGCTTCCTGATCAATGCCAGCATGGTGGCGGTGGCGGGCGTGCTGTCGCTGCGCCTGTTCCTGGGCGCGTCGCGGCCGACGCCGGAAACGCCGCACGACCCGCATTGGGCGATGATCGCTGGTCCGGTGCTGCTGGCGCTGCTCGGGCTCGCCGCCGGCAGCATGCCCGCGCTCGTGGCCGACCTCGTCGTCGAGCCCGCGGTCCGGGCGATACTGGGCCGGCCGGTGGCGGTCACGCTCAAGCTCTGGCACGGCTTCAACCTCGTGCTGGCGCTGAGCGCGGCGACGGTGCTGCTGGGCGTCGTGCTGTTCCTGGCCTGGGAGCGGATCGTGCCGGGCCTGCGCCGCGCCGAGGCGATCGACCGCTTCGGCCCCGCCCGCTTCTACGAGCGGCTGCTGGCGGGAACGATCAGCCTAGCCGAGCGCTGCACCGGCCTTGTCCAGCATGGCCACCTGCACGGCTATATCGCCACCCTGTTCGCGGCGACCGCGATCGCGCTGCTCGGCACCCTTGCCGTGCGCGGCGGCTTCGATGCGCCGGCCTTCGCGTTCGGCGCGCTCGATCCCCGCGCGCTTGCGCTGGTAGCGATCGTCGTCGGCGTGCTGGCCACCGTGCTCGCGCGTTCGGTCCTGGTCGCGGTGATGGCGATGGGGCTGGTGGGCTTCGCCGTCTCGCTCCTGTTCCTGCTGTTCGGCGCACCGGACGTGGCCTTCACCCAGTTCGCGGTGGAGACGCTGCTGGTGGTGATCCTGGCCGCCGCGCTGGTGATCCTGCCGATCGCCACGCGCGACGATCGCGCGCCGCGGCGCAAGCTCGCTGATGCCGCCGTGGCGATCCTGGCCGGCGCCGCTGTCACGGCGGTGCTGCTGGCGGTGCTGGCGACGCCCTTCGATCCGCGGCTCGGCGCGTGGTTCGGCGCCAACAGCTATCCGGCCGCGCATGGGCGCAACGTGGTCAATGTGATCCTGGTCGATTTCCGCGCCCTCGACACGCTGGGCGAGATCATGGTGCTGGCGATCGCCGCCTTCGCGGTGGTGGCGCTGCTGCGCCGCGCCCGGACGGGAGACGCACGATGAGGCCGTCGTTGATCCTGCGTACATCGGCGCCGATGCTGCTGTGGCTGTCGCTGCTCGCCTCGCTCTACGTGCTGGTGCGCGGCCATAACGAGCCGGGCGGCGGCTTCCTGGGCGGGCTGGTCGCCGCCTCCGGCCTGCTGTTCCACGCCATCGCGCGCGGGCCCGAGGGCGTGCGCACGCTGCTCGTCCTGCATCCGGTGCAGCTTTCGGCGCTTGGCGTGCTGCTTGCCGCGACAAGCGGCCTGCCCGCCTTCCTCGGCCCGGATGGCGCCTACCTGACGCATCTCTGGTGGTTCGCCGAACTGGGCGTGACGCTGCCGCTCGGCACTGCGCTGCTGTTCGATCTCGGCGTCTACCTCGCGGTGGTGGGCATGGCGGTGGCGATCTTCATCGGCCTGCTCGAATGGAAGGCGGCGCGGGCCGCGGCAACGGAAGGAGGCGAGTGATGGAGCTGCCCTTCGCCCTGGCGATTGGCGTGCTGGTTGCCGGCGCCGTCTACATGCTGCTCGCCCGCGACCTGCCGCGCATGCTGGTCGGCTTCGTGCTGCTCGGCACGGCGGCGAACCTGCTGATCCTGCTCGCCGGGCGCGTGGGCGGGATGACGCCGCCGCTGGTCGCGGCAGGCATGGCGGCACCGGGCGCCGACGCCGCCAACCCGCTGCCGCAGGCGCTGATCCTGACCGCGATCGTGATCGGCTTCGGCCTCGCTGCATTCGCTCTCATGCTGATCGTCAAGGCCCGCGCCGTCCTGGGCACCGTGCGCCCGGACGAGATGGCCGCGGCCGAGCCGCGCGCCGGTGCCGTGTCGTCGCCACCGACGCCGCCGCGCGCGCTGCCCCCGCCGCGGCGGGAGGCGGCGTGATGCAGGCCCTGCTCGCAGCCCCGCTGCTCGTGCCGCTGGCCACGGCCTGCCTCGCGGCGCTGTTCTGGGGCCGGGCGGCCGCCCAGCGGGCGATCGGCATGGCCGGGTCGCTGGTGTTGCTGGCGGTGGCGGCACTGCTGCTGCGCGAGGTGGCGGCGGGCGGGCGCATCGTCGGGCAGATGGGCGGCTGGCCCGCGCCCTTCGGCATCACCCTGGTGGTGGATGCCTTCGCCGCGATCATGCTGCTCATCACCGGCGTGATGGCGGTTTCGGTGTCGCTCTATGCCATGGCCTCGGGCGCGCGCGAGCGCGACCGCGCCGGCTTCCAGCCGCTGCTGCACAGCCTGCTGCTCGGCGTGTGCGGGGCCTTTGTCACCGGCGACCTGTTCAACCTCTATGTCTGGTTCGAGGTGATGCTGATCGCCTCCTTCGGGCTGCTGGTGCTGGAGCGCAC
Source organism: Alphaproteobacteria bacterium (assembly GCA_020850755.1). Classification (GTDB taxonomy): domain Bacteria; phylum Pseudomonadota; class Alphaproteobacteria; order Acetobacterales; family Acetobacteraceae; genus JADZEB01. The sequence continues at coordinate 219,723 of JADZEB010000018.1, forward strand.
GCCGGCGCAGATCGATGGCGGGCTGCGCTACGTGATGCTGAACCTGGTCGGCACCACCTTTTTCCTGATGGCGGTGGGGCTGATCTACGGCCTTGCCGGGACGCTCAATCTCGCCGATCTCGCGCGGCTGGCGCCGGGCATCGCCAACCAGGGCGCGCTGGCCGCGGCGGGCATGCTGCTGCTGGTGGCGTTCGGCGCCAAGGCAGCGGTGTTCCCGCTGTTCAACTGGCTGCCGGCCGCCTACCACACCGCCTCGGTGCCGGTGGCGGCGATCTTCGCCGCGCTTCTGACCAAGGTCGGCGTCTATGCGATCATCCGCGTCTGGACGCTGCTGTTCGCCCATGACGTGGCCTTCTTCGGCCCCGTGCTGGGTGCGGTCGCGGTGGCGACGATGGTCGTGGGCGTGCTCGGCGCGGCGGCGCATCACGACGTGATGCGCATCCTCTCGTTCCACATCATCAGCCAGATCGGCTACATGCTGGTGGGCGTGGCGCTGATGACGCCGCTCGCCATCGCCGGCAGCGTCTTCTACATCCTGCACCACATCATCGTGAAGGCGAACCTGTTCCTGCTCGCCGGCGCGATCCGCCGCGAGGGCGGCAGCTTCGCCCTGGCGCGGCTTGGCGGCCTGTGGGTGGGCGCGCCGCTGCTTGGCCTGCTGTTCCTCGTTCCGGCGCTGTCGCTGGCGGGCCTGCCGCCGCTTTCGGGCTTCTGGGCGAAGCTGATGGTGATCCGCGGCAGCATCGAGGCGGGTGCCAATCTGGTCGCGGCGGCGGCGCTTCTGGTCGGGCTGCTGACGCTCTACTCGATGGTGAAGATCTGGAACGAGGCGTTCTGGAAGCCCGCGCCGGAGGGGGCCGCGCTCCCCGCCCCCGCCATGGGCGAGCGCGCGGCCAGCTATGCGCCGATCGTGGCCCTGGCGGGGATCACGCTTGCGATCGGCCTCTGGACCGAGCCGTTCGCGCGGCTGTCGCTGGTGGTGGCCGGCGGCCTGCTCGACCGCGAGGGCTACATCGCCGCGGTGCTGGCGCCCGGTGCCACCCACCTCGCAGGAGTGGTGCCATGAAGCCGTTCGCCCTGCTGGCAGGCTGGAGTGGCGTCGCGGCGGGTTTCGCCGTCGAGCTTGCCAAGGCGACGCTTGCCACCATCCGCGCCGTGCTCGGCGCCACGCTGGGCGGCAATGGCGCGCTGCGCCCGGCGATCCTGGCCGTGCCCCTCGATCTTCGCTCGCCCGCCGGCATCGCCCTGTTCGCCGACATGGTGACGCTGACGCCGGGCACCACCAGCCTCGATGTGTCGGAGGATCGAAGCGTGCTCTATGTCCATGTGCTGGACGCGCCCGACCATGCCGCGGCGGTGGCCGAGATGAAGGCGGCGCTGGAGGCGCGCGTGCGCCGGGTGCTGCCATGAGCGCGGTGCTCGCCGCCACCGCTTTCACCGCCATCGTCGCCGGCGTGGCGATCCTCGCCGTTGCGGCGCGCCTGCTGCGCGGCCCTTCCAGCGCGGATCGTGCCATCGCCATCGACATGCTCGGGCTGCTGGCGATCGTGGTGGCGACGCTGGTGGCGGTGATCGCCGGGCAGCAGGGCTTCCTCGATGTCGCCTTCGGCATCGCGCTGGTGGCCTTCCTGGGCGCGGTCGCCTTCGCCGGGCTGCTCGAGCGCCTCGGCGCCGCCGTGTCCGACGCAGCGCCGCCGGCGCCGGCCGCCGCGCGCGAGGACACGCCATGAGCGCGGCAGGGGAGATCCTGGCCGCGCTCCTGATCCTGTCCGGGGGCGTGGTGATCGGCTTCGCCGCACTTGGCGTGCTGCGCCTGCCGGACCCGTTCATGCGCATGCATGCCGCGACCAAGGCGGGGGTGGTGGGCGCGGGATTCGTGCTGCTCGGGGGGGGACTTTCCTTCGGCACGCTGTCGGGCGCGCTCACCGGACTTGCCGGCTTCCTGTTCCTGCTGGTGACCGCGCCGCTTGCCTCGCACGCGCTCGGCCGCGCCGCCTATGTCGCCGGCGCACCGCTGAGCGGCACCACCACCCACGACGCGCTGGCGGGCGTGCTGCCGCGCAACGTCGTCGATATCGCGGCGGCGCGTGCGCGCTGGTCGCGCGAGGTTACCGAGATCCCTGTCGAGGAGGGCGCCATGACTGCCATTCCCTACCGGAGTTCGCCCGCATCGGCCGAGGCGACCGACCTTCTGGCCGTGCGTCGGGTCACCACCTGGCTGATCGGCGGGCCGTCGCAGCCCGAAGCCTCGCAGCTCGCCTTCGATCTCGCCCGCCTGTCGGGCGCGGAGATCACCGGGCTGACGGCGCTCGATCCCGCGGCGGTGGAGTATCGCGAGCCGCTTTCGATCGGCGGCGGCTACTGGATGCGCTGGATGGCGGATCGGCGGCGGGTGGCCATGCGCCAGGCCGCGTCGCAGGCGCTGGCCGAGTTCGAGCGGCTGGCGGCGAGCGTGCGCCGGCCCGCCACCACCCGCCACGAGGAGGGCGATTTCGCCGCGCTGGCGCCGGTGCTGGCCGGATCCGACCTGCTCGTGCTGCCGGCCGGTGTCGATCGCACGGGGCGGCAATGCGACCATGCCGAGGAGGCGTCGAGCATGGTGGCGCGGGCGCGGCTTGCCCCGGTGCTGCGCGTGCTGCGCCGTCCGCCCGCGGTGCGCCGCGTGCTGCTGCTGGTCGGCACCACGCCGGCCTGCCCGCGGCTGGCGCAGGGGCTGATCCGCGCCGGCCTGTGGCCCGATGCGCGCATCACCGTGGCGCCCGCCAGCGCCGCCGACCCGGCACAGGCGCGCATCGTCGCCGCTCAGGTCGAGCTGCTGCAGGCGCATGGCCGCGACGCGCAGGCCGGCCAGCCGCTGGATGCCGATGGCGGCCGCGCCGCCATGCTTGCGCGCATCCGCGCCTACGATGCCGCCGTGATGGGCGCCTTGTCGAACCGCGCCGGCTGGCTCGGCGCGCTCGGCGCCGATCTGCACGAGACGGTTGCCGACACCGCGCCCCTGATCCTCTTGCCCTAGGCGGCGCGCGGCCCCATCTGCCGGGGATGCGAGACGTGCTCGCGAGCGGCGGCTCGCGTCGGCCAATGATGCGTTCGGGTGATGCTGTCCTGGATTCCACCAACCTTGCGCCTGCCGCTTGCCGCCGGCCTGATCATCTTCGTGGTGGCGGTCGGCACGACGCAGGTGGCGCTTCGCTTCGAGGCGCGCGAGGCCGAATCCCAGGTCCGCCGCGTCGGGCAGGTCTATCTCGACGGGCTGGTGACCGCGGCCCGCCCGGCGCTGGAAGCGGGCGATCTCGCCGAGTTGTCGCGGCTGTTCGCGCTCGCCTTCGCCGAGCAGCGCGGCATCTCCGAGCGCGCGCTGTTCGCCTTCGATCCCGAGGGCGGGCTGCTGGCCCGGGTCGGCGATCCGGCACTGCGCCACGATCCCGCGCCCGGTCCCCTGCGCGAGGCTTTTCGCATCGATGCGCAAGCGGGCGTGGCCTGGGTGTCGCGCCGCGTCGAGCCGGGGCCCGGCTTCGTGCTGCTGGCCGCGCTCGATTTCCGCGACGTGCTCGATGCGCGCCGGCGCCTTGTCATTGCCGTCGTGCTGGTCGATCTGGTGATCGCCGCGGCCTGCGCGCTGCTGGCCTACGGGCTGTTGAACCGGCTGAACCGCCCGGTCGTGACGATGGTGCGCGAGCTGGAGGCGGCATCCGCGGGCGTGCCCGCGCCGCTGCCCGAGGCGACCATCGCGGCGGCGGATGCGCGCATCCGCCCGATCTATGGCGCCTTCAACCGCATGGTCGGGGCGATGCGCGAGCGCGAGCAGCTCGCCGCCGAGCTTGCCGAGAAGGAGCAGGCGGCCGCGCTCGGCCGCCTTGCCGCCACCATCGCCCACGAGGTGCGCAACCCGCTCGGCGGGCTTGCCACGGCGGTATCCACCATCAGGCGCTTCGGTGCCGATGCCGAGGTTCGCACCGAATCGCTCGGCCTGCTTGAACGCGGGATCGAGACGCTGGACCGGCTGGTGACCTCGACGCTCAACCTCTACCGCCCCGAGCAGGAGCGGCGCCTGACCCGCACCGACTTCGAGGATCTGGAGCGTCTGGTCCGCCCTGCTGCCGAGAAGCATGGCGTCGCGCTGGAGTGGGACATTGCCGTGCCGGCATCGCTTGCCCTTGGCGCGGTCGGGGTGCGGCAGGTGCTGCTCAACCTGCTGCTCAATGCCTGCGCCGCCTCGCCTGCCGGGGGGCGGGTCGGGCTCGCGGCCAGGGTCGAGGACGGGGCGCTGGTCTGCATCGTCACCGACCAGGGCGGCGGCATGGATCCGCGCAATGCCGAGTGGCTGGAGGCGGGGCGCATGCCCGCGTCCGGCTCGCGGCGCCTCGGCATGGACGTGGTGGTGAGCATGCTCGGCAGCCTGGCCGGGCGCGCCTCGGTCGCGAGCGACCCCGCGCATGGCACCACCATCCGCGTCGCGATCCCGCTGGAGGCGGGGGCATGAACGGCCCGCCGCGCATCCTTGTGATCGAGGACGATCCGCTGCTCGGGCCGGCGCTGTTGCAACGCCTGCGGCTGGAGGGCTTCGCCCCGCGCCTTGCCGCCACCGGCGCCTCGGCGCTGAAGGAGGTGGCGCAGCGCAGCTTCGCCGCCGTCGTCAGCGACATCCGCCTGCCCGACATGACCGGCGAGGATGTGTTCCGCCGCATGCTGGACAGCACCGGGCTTCTGCCGGTCCTGTTCGTCACCGCCTTCGGCGATGTCGATCAGGCGGTGCGGCTGATGAAGGCCGGGGCGCGCGACTATCTGACCAAGCCGGTGGATGTCGACGCGCTGGTGGCGGCGCTGCGCGCCGTGGTGGGTGAACGCGCCGGCCCGCCCCCCACCGGCGCGGCGGCCCCCACGCCCGACGCCGACACGCTCGGCGCCTCGCCGGCGATGCGCCGGGTCGAGGCGATGCTGCGCAAGATCGCCGACCTGCCCATGCCCGTGCTTCTGCGCGGCGGGACCGGCGTCGGCAAGGAGGTTGCCGCGCGTCGCCTCCATGCATTGTCGGCACGCGCCACGGCGCCGTTCCTGGCGGTGAACTGCGCGGCGATCCCCAAGGACCTGCTGGAAAGCACGATCTTCGGCCACGAGAAGGGCGCCTTCACCGGCGCCACCGCGCGCCAGCCCGGCCTTGCCGAGCGCGCCGGGCAGGGCATCCTGTTCCTCGACGAGATCGCCGAGCTCGCCCCGGAGATGCAGGCCAAGCTCCTGCGCCTGGTGCAGGAGCGCAGCTTCCTGCCGGTCGGCGCCGGCGCGGAGCTGCCCTTCCTGGGGCGGCTGGTTGCCGCCACCCATGCCGATCTTGCCGCGCGCGTTGCTGCCGGGCAGTTCCGCGAGGATCTCTATTATCGCATCAACGTGGTCGAGATCGTCATCCCGCCGCTGCACGAGCGGGCCGAGGATGTGGCACCGCTCGCCGAGGCGTTCCTGCGCGAAGCCAGCGCGCGTTTCGGCCGAAGCACGCAGGGCTTCACGCCCGAGGCGGCGGCGGCGCTGGCTGCGCATGCCTGGCCGGGAAATGTGCGCGAGCTGCGCAACCGGATCGAGCGCGCCGTGGCGCTGGCCGAGGGACCCGAGCTCGGCCTCGACGACCTCTTTCCCGAGGGCAGCCTGGACCTGCCCGCACCATCCGCCGCGACCGGAGAGAGCAGCCTTGGCAACGCCGCCCGCGATGCCATCCGCAAGCGCGTGCTCGAGGCGCTGGCACGCAGCAACGGCAACCAAGCCGAGGCGGCGCGGCTGCTGGGCGTATCGCGCACCACGGTGTGGAAATACGCGCGCGGATGAGGCGGCCCGGCGCCGCCGATCGCGCTTGACCTTCCCCCTGGGGGAAGGCGTTCACTCCGTCCTTGCGGATGCGGCTGTCCCGGCCCTTGCGGGGGCTGGCCGCGCGGGGCCGCGCATCGACCAACGCCTGATCGAAGGGATCCGCGCCATGCCTGTTTCGCGCCGCCTGCTGCTCGGCAGTTCTGCCGCCGCGGCTTCATCCTTCCTGCTGCCATCCGCCTCCGCCCGCGCCCAGGACGCCGCTCCCGCCGGGGCGCGCAGCCTGAGCGTCGGCACGCGCATGCTGGAGGTCAAGGGCCGCGCCGCGCGCGTCTTCTCCATCACCGATGGCGCCGGCAGGCCGGGCCTCGTGCTCGATCCGGGCGAGCGCTTCCGCGTCGCGCTCGCCAACCGCACCGAGGAGCCGACCACCCTCCACTGGCATGGCCAGACCCCGCCGGTGGCGCAGGACGGCATGCCCGACATCTCGCACCCGCCGCTGCCGCCGGGCGGGGCGCATGCCTATGATTTCGCGGCCCGCGCCGGCACGCACTGGATGCACAGCCACCACGCCTTGCAGGAAATGAACCTGATGGCTGCGCCCTTGATCGTGCACGGCGCGGCCGACCGGCGCACCGATCGCCAGGAGGTGGTGGTGCTCCTGCACGATTTCAGCTTCACCCCGCCCGAGCAGGTGCTGGCGGCGCTGCGCGCGGGCGCCCATGCCGGCCACGGAGCCCAGGCCACGGCGAGCCCCGCGCCGCAGGCCGGGGCCGAGCCGCGTGCCGCCGAGCCGCGCGCCGCCGATCCGCATGCCGGGCACCGCATGGGCGGGGGCGGCATGGCGGGCATGATGGGCGGTATGATGGGCGGTATGATGGGCGGCGGCATGCCCGGCATGATGATGGGGGGCACGGACCTCAACGACCATGATTTCGACGCCTATCTCGCCAACGACCGCACGCTCGACGATCCGGAAGTCGTGCGCGTCGAGCCGGGCGGGCGGGTGCTGTTGCGCCTGATCAATGGCGCGGCCGCGACCGTGTTCTGGATCGATCTCGGCGCGCTCGAAGGCCGGCTCGTCGCGGTTGATGGCAATGCGGTGCAGCCGATCGCCGGGCGGCGCTTCCCCTTCGCCATGGGCCAGCGGCTGGACATCGCGCTCGAGCTGCCGCGCGCGGGCGGAACCTTCCCGATCCTCGCCCAGCGCGAGGGCGACCGGGTGCGCACCGGCATCATCCTTGCTGCGCGCGGTGCGCCGGTGCGGCGCGTGGCCGAGCAGGCCGGCCAAGCGGCAGGCGCGATGACGCTGGAGCTCGAATCGCGCCTGCGCGCCGCATCCGGCGCCGGGCTGGCGCCGCGCGAGCCCGACCGGCGGCTTCGCGCCATGCTCACCGGCAATATGAGCCCCTATGAGTGGGGCATCGATGGCCGGGCCTGGGGCGCGCATCGCCCGCTTGCCGTGCGTGCGGGCGAGCGGGTGGAACTCACGCTCGAGAACCACAGCATGATGGCGCACCCGATGCACCTGCACGGCCACCACTTCCAGGTGGTGGCGATCGGCGGGCGGCGCATGGCCGGTGCGATGCGCGACACGGTGCAGATCCCGCCGATGGGCGCGGCGACCCTCGCCTTCACTGCCGACAATCCCGGCCGCTGGTTCCTGCACTGCCACAACCTCCTGCACATGGCCACCGGCATGATGACCGAGATCGCCTATGCGGCCTGAGGCTCCGCGTTGCGGTTTGGCGACTGGTGACAGCCCGATGATCATTCGCGGCCGCGCGCGTCGCGCTCGATTGACAGTCCGCCCCACCGGCCACACGATCGCGTTGAACAAGCGAAGCGCGCGCGACGTGGGAGGCGCGGACGTCGATGGCCGGCCGGGGCGTGGCAACGCCGATCAAGAACGAAAGACTGGTTTCGGAACGACGCGCGCGCATTGTCGCCGCCGCGCAGCAGGTGTTCCGCGCCAAGGGCTTCCACGAGACCACCGTGCGCGACGTGGGCGAGGCCGCCGGGCTGACCCAGGGCACGCTCTACAACTATGTCCGCTCCAAGGCCGATATTCTCTACCTCGTCGTTTCCGAGCTCACCGGCGCCTACATGCGTGACGTGCGCGCAGCGGTCGAGGGCATCAGCGACCCGCAGCGGCGGCTGGCGGTGGCGGTGCGCGCGCTGATCGAGACGATGGACCGCCGCCAGGAGGAGATCCTGCTCCTCTACCATGAAAGCCACGCGCTCGATCGCGACAGCCTTCGCCACATCCTGTCGATGGTGGCGGAGTTCATCGGCCTCTTTCAGACCATCCTGAAGGAGGCGCGCGCCGCCGGGCTGGCCCTTGCGCCGCCGGCACGCGAGGATGCGGTGGTGGCCGACTTCGTGACCTTCCTGCCGACGATCCTCGCCTTGCGGCGCTGGCATCTGCGCCGCGCCGCGAGCCATGCGCGCGTCATCCGCGAACTCACCGCCTTCATCCTGCGCGGGCTTGGCGTGGTCGAGCCCGACGCGCTTGCCCGCGCCGCCGAGGGACGCGTCCGGCGCACGGTCAGGCGACATGCGCGCCCGAGCACGCTCGCCGCCCCCCAGCGCGCGCCCCGCCGCGCAGCCGCCGACGCCGCAGCCCAGCGGGAGACGGCCTGAGCCATCCGCCCGGCCAGCGCCGCCGGTATCCGGGGCCGAGCCTTTTCGTTCGCCGCGCGCCGCTTTGGCGCTAATATCGCGGCCACAGGGAAGGAGGGCGCCACGATGGCCACGCTCGACAAGACACGCCTCACCCCAGCCATGGCGGAGCGCTTCCGCAAGTCCGGCGCCTGGAGCGAGGAGACCTTCGCCGGCATCCTCGCCCGCCACGCCAAGGCCACGCCCGACCGCGAGGCGCTGAGCGATGGCGGCCACCGCCTGACCTGGCGCAAGCTCGCCGAAGCGATCGACCGCATGGCGCTGCGGCTCGCGCGCACCGGCGTGCGTGCGGGCGAGACGGTGCTGATCCAGCTTCCCAACTGGGCCGAGTTCGCGCTCTGCTTCTTCGCCCTCGAACGGCTGGGCGCGATCGCGGTCACCGCGCCCACCGCCTTTCGCATGCGCACGATCGAGCACATGCTGCGCGCCTCGGGCGCCACCACCTACATCACCTGCGCCAGATTCCGCGACTTCGACCATCTCGGCATGGCCGGCGCGCTGCACGAGGAGGTCACCTCGCTCCAGCGCGTGGTGATCCTGCGCGCGGGCGCCGACCCCAAGCTGCCGCCCGGCCTCGCCTGCCTCGACGATGTGCTGCGCGGCGAGGGGGCGGTCGAGGGCTTCACGCCGGCCAGGGTGGTGGCGGATGCGGTGATGCGCCTTGCCTTCACCACCAATACGGCAGGCGAGCCGCGCGCGGCGATGCACAGCCACAACACCACCCTCGCCGCCTGCCACATGCTGAATGCCGATCTCGGCCTCGGTGCCGAGGATGTGTCGCTGGTCTGGCAGCCCTGCGGCCTGCCCTGGGGCTATCTCACGCTGGTGCAGTCGCTGATCGCCGGCGGGCGCGCCGTGCTGATCGACGATTTCCGCGCCCGCCACGCCCTGCAGATGATCGAGCGCGAGCGCGCCACCTACCTCACCGGCACGGCCGAGCAGTTCGCCTCGATCCTGCGCGAGCCCGATCTCTACGCGCACGATCTCATGTCGGTGCGGCGCGCGGTTGCGGCCGGGCCGGCGGCCTCAGTGGAGACGCTACGCGCCTGGCACAAGGGCGTGCGCGGCGCCTTCCTCTCGCTCTACGGCTCGCCCGATGCGGGTTTCCACACCTATACGCGCCCTGGCGATGCCGAGGAGACGCTGGTGGGCTCGGTCGGGCGGCCGGGCAGCCAGATGGGTCTGCGCATCCTGGCCGGCGATGGCGGCGCTCTGCCGGCGGGGCAGGAGGGAGAGGTCGCCTGCGAGGGGCCTTCGCTGCATCTCGGCTATCTCGACGACGACAAGGCCGACAAGGCCGCCTTCACCGCCGATGGCTGGCTGCGCACGGGCGAGCTTGGCGATGTCGATGCCGCCGGCAATCTGCGCCTGGCCGGGCGCACGGTCGGCAATGTCAGGCCGGCCAGCCGGCCGATGTTCGCGCGCACGCTGGCCTGATCCGGGCGGGGCGGCGCTCTGCCAAGGCGGGCGCTTGCGCCTCCTCCCGCCCGCGCGGCAGGATGCGCCGCCCGCCCAAGCCTGGCCGGCCCGACCGTGGAGCGTTCACCCGATGCTGAACCGTCTCGCCCTCGCGGCCCTGCTGCTGGCCGGCCTTGGCGGCCTTGCCGCCGCCAGCGCGCCATCGCCCTATGCCGGCCTCGCCGACCGGCCGATCAAGGCGCTCTCGGCCGAGGCGGTGGCGGATCTGCGCGCCGGGCGCGGCATGGGGCTCGCGCTCGCGGCCGAGCTGAACGGCTGGCCCGGCCCGCTGCATGTGCTGGAACTGGCCGATGCGCTCGGGCTCGATGCCGCGCAGCGCGCTGCGACCGAGCGGCTGCGCGCCGCGATGGCGGCCGAGGCGCGGCGGCTCGGCGCCGACCTGCTGGCCGAGGAGGCCGCGCTCGATGCCGCCTTCGCGCTGCGCACGATCGCGCCCGCGGCGCTGGAGGCAAGGCTCGCGCGCATCGGCGCCTTGCAGGGCGCGCTGCGCGCGGTGCATCTGCGCACGCATCTGGACCAGGCCGCGCTGCTCACTCCGGCGCAGGTGGCCGCCTATGCGCGGTTGCGCGGCTATGCCGCCGCGCCCGCGCCCGCGCCGCAAGGCCACGATCCCGCCCGACACAATCCCGCGCGGCACGGGCACTAGGCGCCGCGCGCGCCGCCTCCCTTCAGCTCGAACCCTTCCGGAGTTTCCGCCGATGAGCAGCATCCGCGTGCGTCAGATCTGGCAGCAGGGCGGGGCGGTGGTGAATGGCTGGCTTGCCATTCCCTCGCCCTTCGCCGCCGAGCTGATGGGCCGCGCCGGCTTCGACAGCCTGGTGATCGACATGCAGCATGGCGTGCAGGACTACGCCTCGCTGGTGCCGATCCTGCAGGCGCTCGATGCCTGCCCGGTCACGGCGATGGTGCGCGTGCCCTGGAACGAGCCGGGCATCATCGGCAAGTGCCTCGATGCCGGGGCCAAGGGCATCATCTGCCCGATGGTCAACAGCGCCGCCGAGGCCGAGGCGCTGGTGCAGTCCTGCCGCTACCCGCCGCGCGGCTCGCGCTCCTTCGGGCCGATCCGCGCCGGCATGGGCCGGCCCACCTACTGGAAGGAAGCCAATGACGAGGTGATCGTCATGCCGATGATCGAGACGGCGCAGGCGGTGGCGAATATCGAGGCGATCTGCGCCGTGCCCGGCATCGACGCCTTCTATGTCGGCCCGGCCGATCTGGCGCTCTCGCTCGGCTGCCCGCCCAAGGGCGATGCCGACGATCCCAAGGTGCTGGCGGCGTTCGACACCGTGCTCGCGGCGGCCAAGAGGGCGGGCATCCAGGTCGGGCTGCACAACGCCACGCCCGAAGGCGCGCTACGCCAGATCGCGCGCGGCTTCACCTTCGCCACCATCGCCAATGACGCTAGCTTCCTGTCCGCGCGCGCGATCGAGGTCACCGGGGCGATGCGCAAGGGGCTCGGCCAGGCGGCGGCCTCGGGCGCGGCGCGGCCCGGCTACTGATCGAGGCTACTGATTGGAGCCGTCGCCGCGCGCTGGCTGCGGCGCCTCGTGCGCGGAACGGGCCGTGGCTGCCACCGCCGTGCCGAGCGTCGCGGCTGGCCATGTCCGAGAATGTGTGCGAGCGCTGCGACCGGGTCCGTCGCGATGTCGCGAGCAGAGCCGGGCGAGTGTCGGGCCGCGCTCAGCGCGCGGGCGGCAGGGACTCGGCCTCAACGCCGCTGCGCGGGGCGGTGCGCGTGCCGGGCAGGCTTGCCGGCCGCGGCCCGGCGGCGGGGCTGGTGGTGCCGACCCTGCCCGAGCGCGCCTCGCGCGCGGCGGCGCGCTGTTCGCGGGCATGGGCTTCGCGCGCGCGCCGCTCGGCGGCCAGGCGGCGCCGCTCGGCCGCATCGTCGGGCGCGCCGGCGGGCCACCAGGCGCGGCCCATGCGCGGTGCGGGCTCGCGCGTGCCCTGGCTCACGGAGCGCGGGCCGATGCCGCCGGGCGGGGGGCGGGCGCCGGCCGGGCGGCTGGCGTTGAAACCGAGGAAGCCGGCATCGGGCCGCGCCGCGCCGCCATCGCCGGTCCAGAGCGGGGCGAACTGCGTCGTGGTGCGCGCGGCGGCCGGCGTGGCGCCCTGGCGGTCGGGCAGCGGTGCCCGTCCGCCGGCGCGGCGTGCCTCGGCGGCCTGGCGCGCGGCCTCGCGGCGTTCACGCTCGCGCGCGGCGCGGGCCTCGCGGTCGGCGCGTGCCTGGGCCTCGCGCGCGGCACGGGCGGCGCGCGGGTCGCGCGTGGCTGACCCGCCGGAATCGAGCATCGCCTCGCCGCCGCCATCGAGCGCGGAGGACCCGCCGCGGCGCTGCGACATCAGGTAGAAGGCGATGTCGTTGCGGCCGAGGTCGATGGCGAGGTCGATCGGCGTCAGGCCGAGGATGTTGCGCGCAAGCACATCACCCCCCGCCGCCACCGCCTCGCGCACGGCGTCGATCTCGCCGGCATTGATCGCGGCGAACAAAGCGGTGGTGGGGTTGCCCACCATCTCCACACGCCGGGCCATGGGCCGGTTGGCGGCGGCGCGCTCGGCCTCGCTGCGGCGATCCTGCTGCACGAGCGGCGCCGCCTCGGGACCGTCGCGGCCAATGGTCTGGCGCTGCGCCTCCGGCTGCTGGGCGGTGACGGGCTGGTTGCGCCGCTGCGCCTCGGCCGGCGGGGCGGCCAGCGGCAGGGCGCCCAGCAGCAGGCCGAGGCCAAGCGCCAGACGGGGCAGGAGCGGGGGGCGGGCAGGGGCATGGATGCGCATGGCGCGCATCCTAGGCGAAGCAGGGGCGCCGCCTCAATGGTTCAGGAGCCATATCCCGGTATTCAGGTAGGCGGCGAAGGCCACCCAGGCGAGATAGGGCAGGAGCAGCACCGAGGCCAGACGGTCGTGGCGGGCGAAGGCGAACATGGTGGCGCCGATCACGGCCCACAGCAGCACGATCTCGGCCAGGGCGTAGCCGGGGGCGCGCATGCCGAAGAACAGCGCCGACCAGCCGAGATTGAGCACCAGCTGGCCGAGCCAGAGGCCGAGCGCGGGCGCCGCACCCCAGAAGCCGGCGCGCCGCCAGACCATCCAGGCCGACACCGCCATCACCAGATAGAGCGCGGTCCAGACCGGGGCGAAGACGCCGTCGGGCGGGGTCAGCGGCGGCTTGCGCAGGCCCTGGTACCAGTCCGGGATGGCCGAAGCGGTGTAGGCGCCGCCAAGCGCGCCCACGCCAAGCGCGAGCGCCACGAACGCTGCCAGCATCAGGGCGGCCTTGCGGCCATGTTGGGCGGCGGGTGGGCGGAAGGCACGCACCTCCTGCGCTCGGGGCCGGTCGGGGGCCGGGGCCGAAGGGGCGGCCCGCGGCGCATCCGGCCGGTGGGACAGTCCTTGTCGCCTGTCGCGGCCCGATCATGGGCCGGAACAGGCGTGATCGCAACGCGCACCGGACGGCCGGGCCGATGCTGCGGATTGCAAGGGGCCCCGGCGGCGCCGGGCTTGGCAGGACGGGCGATGCAATCGCTACGCCAGCGAGGTTAACCGCGCGCGTTGCCGCTAGAACAGCCCCGCCGAGCGCAGCAGGATCACCAGGATCGTCAGGGGCGCGCCGATGCGCAACAGCCAGAGCCAGGCCGGCGCGACTGCCGATCCGGCCAGATCCGCCGCGGACACCGCCTCGGCCGCGCGCAGCCGCCAGCCGACGAACAGCGCGATGCAGAGCCCGCTCAACGGCAACAGGAAGTTCGAGACCAGATGGTCGATCGCGTCGAGCAGCGGCTGGCCGGCGAGCGTCCAGCCCCTCAGGGTGCCGTAGCCGAGCGCCGATGGCATCCCGAGCAGGAACAGCGCGGCCGCGACGATGGCCGTGGCGCGCGGCCGCGACCATCCCGTGCGCGCGACGAGCACAGCGACCGCGACCTCGAGCAGCGAGATCATCGAGGTCAGCGCCGCCGCCGACAGCAGCAGGAAGAACACCGTGCCGACGATGCGCCCGGCGGGCATGTCGAGCAGGATCTGCGGGAAGGTGATGAAGGCGAGCCGCGGGCCTGCCGCCGGATCGCCGCCGAGTGCGAACACGGCCGGGAACACCGCCAGCCCCGCCACCAGCGCGAAGGCCGTGTCGCCGATCACCACCGTTGCCGCCGAGCGCGGGATGCCGGTCTGGCTGCCGAGATAGCCGCCATAGGTGACGAACACCGCCATGCCGACGCCGAGCGAGAAGAAGGCCTGGCCGAGCGCGTTGAGATAGAGCGCGGGCCGGCCGAGCGCGCTCCAGTCCGGCGTGAACAGGAAGCCGACGCCGCGCGCCGAGCCGGGCAGCAGCAGCGCATGGATGGCCAGCCCGCACACGATCGCGGCGAGAAGCGGCATGATCCAGAGATTGATACGCTCGATCCCGCCCTTCACCCCGGCCGCTACGACCAGCGCCGCCAGCGCCAGCATGACGGCCTGGTAGAGCATCGGCTCGGCACTGCCGGCGATGAAGCCCTCGAAGAAGGCGCCGTATCCGGCCCCTGCCTCGCGCCACAGCGCGCCGGTGAGCGCGCCCGCGAAATAGCGCAGCGCCCAGCCGGCAACGACCGCGTAGTAGCTCAGGATCGCCACGGCGGCGACGACGCCGATCCAGCCGGCATGCCGCCACAGGCTCCCGGCGGCGCTGGCGGCGAAGGCGGCGACCGCGTCGGAGGCGCCGCGCCGGCCGAGCGCGAGTTCGGCGATCACCAGCGGCAGCCCGATCAGCGCGACGAACAGCAGATAGACGAACAGGAACACCGCCCCGCCATTCTCGCCGGCGATATAGGCGAAGCGCCAGATGTTGCCGAGCCCGACCGCCGCGCCGATCGTGGCCAGGATGAAGCCGGCCCGTGATCCCCATTCCTCGCGCATCCTTGGCGTCTCTCCCTCGGCCAGGGCGCCACGCGCGGCGCTGCGCGTCCCTACCGCCCCTCGCGGCGCCAGGTCCAGACCAGCAGCCCGCCGATCAGCATCAAGGCGAGCCAGGGCGGCAGCAGCGGCAGTTCGGCGACGCCGGTCACGACATGGTCGCGGTTCTGGCGCAGGCCGAGCCAGTTCGCGCCCCAGGCATCGCGCCCGGCCGGGACGCGGCGCAGCTCGGGCACGCCGGCATCGGCGAGCCACATCACCGCGCCCCCGCTCGCGCGCGCGGCCGGCTGGAGTATCTCGGGGCTGGCGCGCAGGTCGGCGATCTCGGGCGGGTTGGGCATGCCGGCGGCGGCGAGCGCCACGCGCTGCCCGTCCGTGACGCGCCAGACGCCGGGCACATCCGCCACCACGCTGCCCCCCGACCGCCCGCCGCCGCGCGGGGCGAGCGTGATGCGCTGCTCGCGTTCGGCCGGGGCGCGCAGCTCGCCCGAGGCATCCTCGGGCGCGGTGACGGTGATCTCGGGCGGCGGGCCGGCATCGAGCGAGCGGCGCTCGACCATCAGCCGCCCGCCCTCGACATGGGCGCGCAGATCCTCCTCCTCGAGGTCGGGCTCCTTCATCAGCCAGTGCGCGAGGCGCCGCAGGAGCTCGGCCTGCGGCCCGCCGCCATCATAGTTGCGGCTCCAGAGCCAGATCTGGTCGGAGGCGAGCAGCGCGACGCGGCCCTGCCCGGCGCGGTCGAGCAGCAGCAGCGGCGCGCCATTCTCGGCCTCCATCACTGGGTGGCCGCGCGCATTGGCCAGCTCGATGCGGCGGAACCAGCGGCCCCAGCTTGGATCGGCGGCGGGCGCGGCAGTGGGCGCGGCAGTGGGCGCGAGGGCGGGCGCGGCGGGTGGGACGCCCGGGGCCGTGGCGGCCGGCGCCGCGGCGGATGATGGCGCGGGCGCATTGGCGCCGGCCAGCCCCTCGGTCACCGGGTGGCGGAAACCGACATCGCTGACGCGCGGGCGAAACAGGGTCTCGGCCACGCGCCCCGTCGGCGCGCCGGGCAGGATCGCGCCCAAGGGCGTGTTGTAGAGGCTCTGGTTGCCGACGAATTCGGGCCCGGCCGACATCAGGAGCGCGCCGCCATTGCGCACATAATCGGCGATGTTGCGCAGATAGAGCGGCGGCAGGATGCCGCGATTCTGGAACCGGTCCATGATGATCAGGTCGAAATCGCGGATGCGCTGCACGAACAGCTCGCGCGTCGGGAAGGCGATCAGCGCCAGCTCGTTGAGCGGGGTGAGATCGTCCTTCTCGGGCGGGCGCAGGATCGTGAAGTGCACCAGATCGACCGCCGGATCGGCCTTCAGCAGGCGCCGCCAGGTGCGCTGGCCGGCATGCGGCTCGCCCGAGACCAGGAGCACGCGCAAGCGGTCGCGCACGCCGTTCAGCGTGATGATGGCGCGGTTGTTGAGCTGCGAGACCTCGCCCGCGCGCGGCTCGACCTCGAACTCGATCACCGAGGCGCCGGCGCGCGGCACCGGCACCTCGATGCGCTGCTCGCGTCCCACCGGCACGGGCGCGTCGCGGAAGGCGGTGCCGTCCTGGCGGCCGACCAGGCGGGCGCTCGATGCCGGCTCCCCGCCGAGATCCTCGACGATGACGCGCAGCTCGACCGTGCGCCCGACAATGCCGAAGGAGGGCGCCTCGACCACGCGCACGCGCCGGTCCGTCTCGCCGCGGCGGCCGGCGAGCAGCACATGGAAGGGCGCGCCCCCCGTTGCGGCATCGAGCTCGGCCGGCAGGTCGTGGACCTGGCCATCGGTCAGCGCGAGCACGCCGGCCAGCCGCCCGCGCGGGATGTCGGCCAGGGCGCGCGACAGAGCCTCGAACAGGCGCGTGCCCTGGGTGCCCGCCTCGGGCGCGAGAGCGATGCGGAATTCGAGGTCGGGGAAGCGGCGCAGCCGCTCCTCCAGCCGGGCGCGGGCCTGCGCGATCTGGCGCGCCCGCTCGCCGCGCGGGGCGCCGGCACCGATCGAGGCGCTGTCATCGACCAGCAGCACGGCGATGTCGGAGAGGGGGGCGCGCGTTTCCTCGACCAGGCGGGGGTTGAGGATCGCCAGCAGCATCAGCGCCAGCACGGCGGTGCGCAGCCACGCCCCGCGCGCGCGCCGCCACAGGGCGAGCAGCGCCAGCAGCGCCGCCGCCGCGCCGAGCGCGGCCACCAGCTCGACCGGCAGGCGCGGGGCGAAGCTCAGTTGCGTGATGGCGAAGTCCATGATGCGCCTGCCCCCGCCCGCCTACTGGCCCAGCCGTTCCAGGATCGCCGGCACATGCACCTGGTCGCCCTTGTAGTTGCCGGTCAGGGCGTAGATCACCAGGTTCAGCCCGAAGCGATAGGAAAGCAGGCGCTGGCGCGCGCCGCCCGGCACCACGGCATAGGGGTTGCGCCCCTGCGCATCGACCGCCCAGGCCGAGGCCCAGTCATGCCCGCCGATCACCACCGCCGAGACGCTGTCATTGGCGCGGTCCTGGTCGCGCTGCACCCAGAGCTGGCCGCCGGTCCAGCGGCCGGGGAACTGGTCGAGCAGGTAGAAGGCGCGGGCGAGCACATGGTCGCCCGGCACCGGCGTCAGCGCCGGAATCGAAAGCCCGCGCGTCAGCCGGCGCAGATTGGCCTCGCCCTCGCCGAAGGTGCCGCCGCCGCCCGCGCCGCCCTCGCGCGTGTCGAACAGGATGATGCCGCCATTGCGCATGAACTCGTTCACCGCGCGCTGGGCGTTGGCATCGAGCGCCGGCTGCTCGGCCGTGACCGGCCAGTAGAGCAGCGGGAACACTGCCAGCTCGTCCTGGCCGAGGCGCACTGCGGCGGGCGGGCCGAGATTGGCCGCCGTGCGCTGGTTGACGAAGGCGGCAAGCCCGAGCAGACCCATGCGCGAGACATCGTCCACCTGGCCCGCGCCGGTGACGACATAGGCGAGCCGCATCTCCAGCGCCGCGCTCTGCACCTGCGCCGGCGCGGCTGCCTGCGCCCAGGCCGCGCGCGGACCAGGCGCGAGCATGGCCGAGAGCAGCACGCCGAGCAGGATCGCAGGTGCCACGCGCGCCCCCTCCATGCCGCGCGCGCCGGGGCGCAGCAGGCCGCGCAGTCCGAGCGCGATCAACAGGTCGAGCAGCAGCAGCGCCAGCGCGATCGCAAGGAGCGGCGGCTTCAGATCGGCCTCGGCCACGCCGGTGGCGCCGATCGGCGCCAGCACCGTGCCGGCCGGCAGGGCGGCCGTCTGGCGCAGCGCCGGCAGGCCGGGCCCGAGATTGAGCGCGCGGCGATTGGCCTCCTCGCCATAGAAGCCGGGCGGGTGGCGCGGGCTTGCCGCCGCCGCCTCGATCTCGCGCGCGGCGATGCCGCTGGCGGTGGGGGGCGGCGCGCCGAGCCGGCCGAAGCCGTCGAGCGTCTCATAAGGCGGCAGCACGGCGTCGCCCCCAGCGGCGGCGACACCCTGGGAAAGCTGCAACAGCCTTTGCAGCATCTCCACGAACAGGCCGGAGAGCGGCAGGTTCGACCAGTCGGTGTTGGCGGTGATGTGGAACAGCACGACGAAGCCCTGCCCGCGCGCCTCGGCGGTGACCAGCGGCGTGCCGTCGGCCAGACGCGCCCATGTGCGGCGCGATAATTCGGGCGCGGGCTCGGCCAGCACCTGGCGCTCGACGCGCACCTCCTCAGGCACCGGCAGGCCGGCGAAGGGCGTGCCTTCGGGGAAGGGGGCGAGTGCCGCCGGCTGCGTCCAGGACAGCGCCCCGCCAAGCTGGCGGTCGCCCGCGCGTAGCCGCACCGGCAGGAGCGCGTCGGGGCGCGCGGCGGTGCGCGGCCCGGCGAAGCGGATCAGCATGCCTCCGCGCGCGATCCAGCTCTGCAATGCCTGCTGGTCGGGTTCGGGCAGGGCGTCGAGATCGGCCAGGATCAGCACGGCAAGCTCGCGCTGCAACAGGCTGGTGACGGTGCCGCGGCGCAGCTCGGCGAAGGGCGAGAGCGCGCGGTCGAGGTAGAACAGCTCGCCGATCAGCGGCTGATCGGCGCTTTCCGCCGCGCCCGCGATCAGCCCGACCGGGCGGCGGCGCCAGCGTTCGTCCAAGAGCGCGACGCCGCCCGCCCCGGCATTGTTCTCGAGATCGAGGCGGGCCAGCCGGTTGCGCAATTCGGGCGGCAGCGCGATCGCGCCTTCGGCGCCGGTCGCGCCGGGCGGGAAGGCCAGCTCGACGCGCGCGAGCGTGCGGCCATCGGCGGTGCGCGCCAGCACCGCGGCCTCGGTGGCGATGGCCGAGGGCGTCTGGGCCAGGCGCGCGACGATCTGGCCCGCCTCGCTGCGCGGGGCCAGCATCAGCCGCGTCGGCTGGTCGCGCGCGGCGGCGAGCACGACCAGGCTGCCGAGGCGCTGCAACTCGTCGGCGAGGTCGCCGTGGCGGTCGGCGGCCTCGCGGGCATGCTCGATCCCGTCGGAGAGCCAGTAGGCCGAGACGGTGCCGGCCGGCTGGAAGGCGCGCAGCGCGGCGCGCGCCGCCTCGCGGTCCGGCGCCCAGGGCTTGGGGCGCAGCGCGGCCAGGCGCTGGCGCATCTCGGGCGCGGGCATGGCAGGCGTCACGGCGGGCGGCTGGCCGCGCTCGTCGGCGGCGGTGGCGAGCAGCGCCACCGGCCTGCCGGCGCGCTCGGCGCGATCGACGATCTGATCGAGCGCGCGCTGGCGCAGGGTCCAGTCGGGGCCGCTCGGCCAGCCATCATCGACCACCAGCAGCACCGGCCCCGAGCCGGGCGCCAGCTCGCGCGGGTTCAGCACCGGCTGGGCGAGGGCCACGATCAGGATCGCGGCGGCGACCAGGCGCAACAGCAGCAGCCACCAGGGCGTGCGCGAGGGCGTTTCCTCGCGTCGCGCCAGCTCGAACAGAAGGCGGATGGCTGGAAAGCGCTGGCGCTTCGGCGCCGGCGGCGTCACGCGCAACAGCCACCACAGCACCGGCAGCGCCGCGAGCGCGACCAGGAGCCAGGGGGCGGCGAAGCCGATCGTGCCGAGGGAGAGCATGGCCGATGATGCTCGCCGCTAGAGCCGCGCCGCAAGCGCGGTGTAGAGGTTGAGCAGCGCCGCCTGCGGCGTCTCGGTGGTGCGGTGCGTGGCGAAGCGCCAGCCGGCGGCGGCGGCGATGCCGGCCAGCCCCTCGCGGTGCGCGGCCAGCCGCTGCTCGTATTCGGCGCGCACGCCCTCGACGCGCGCCAGCAGCGTGGTGCCCTCCTGTTCCAGCCCCTCGAAGCGCACCCGCCCGGCATAGGGCAGCGTCTCCTCGGCCGGGTCGAGCACTTGCAGCATGTGGCCGTCGGCGGTGCGCTGGGCGAGCCGGGCGACGGTGCGCTGGATGTCATCGAGCGGGCCGAGGAAATCGCCGATCAGCACCACGCGCGCATGGCGCGGCAAGGGCGCCTCGGCCGGCAGCCCGGCGCCCGACTGCTTGGCAAGCGCCATCGCGATGCGGTCGAGCATGCCGCGCCCGCCCATCGGCCGCTGCCCGGCGCCGAGCAGCGCCACGCGCTCGCCCCCGCGCAGGAGAAGGGCGGCGAGCGCCAGCAGCAGCAGCTCGGCGCGCTCGAACTTTTCCGGCAGCGCATTGGTCGAGCGCCAGCGCATCGAGGCCGAGCCGTCGCACCACAGGAACACCGACTGCGCCGCTTCCCACTCGTTCTCGCGAATATAGAGCCGATCCGACTTGGCCGAGGCGCGCCAGGAGACATGCGAGAGCGAATCGCCCGGCAGGAACGGGCGGAACTGCCAGAAGCTGTCGCCCTGGCCGACGCGCCTGCGCCCGTGCACGCCTTGCACCACGGTTGCGGCAACGCGCTCGGCCGCGACCATCAGCGGCGGGAAGCGCGCGGCAAGCTCCTCGGCCCGGCGGGCGCGGGTCTCGGTGGCGCTCTGCGCTGGGGCCTGGCTCATCCGAGCGGGGCGGCGATCTGGTCGATCACGTCGGGCAGGCGGATCCCGTCGGCGCGCGCGGCGAAGGACAGCGCCATGCGATGGCGCAGCACCGGCTGGGCCAGCACCACCACGTCATCGACCGAGGGGGCGAGGCGGCCTTGCAGCACCGCACGCGCGCGGCAGGCGAGCATCAGGGCCTGTGCCGCGCGCGGCCCCGGTCCCCAGGCCACCGCCCGCTGCACCAGCGCGTTCTGGCTGCTCTCGGGCCGCCCTTCGCGCACGAGCGCGAGGATCGCGTTGAGCACGCTCTCGCCTACCGGCACGCGGCGGATCAGCGCCTGCGCCGCCATCAGCTCGGGCGCGGTCATGGCCTGGGCGGCGCGCTCCTCGGCCGCGCCGGTGGTGGCGAGCAGCATGCTGCGCTCGGCGGCGAGGTCGGGATAGTGCACGTCGATCTGGAGCAGGAAACGGTCGAGCTGGGCCTCGGGCAGCGGGTAGGTGCCTTCCTGTTCGAGCGGATTCTGCGTCGCCAGCACATGGAAAGGCTCGGGCAGGGCGTAGGAGTGGCCGGCCGCGGTGACGCGCTTCTCCTGCATCGCCTGGAGCAGGGCCGATTGCGTGCGCGGGCTGGCGCGGTTGATCTCGTCGGCCATCAGCAGCTGGGTGAAGATCGGCCCCTTGATGAAGCGGAAGGCGCGCCGCCCGCCCTCGGCCTCGTCGAGCACCTCCGAGCCGATGATGTCGGCCGGCATCAGGTCGGGGGTGAACTGCACGCGCTTCTCGGACAGGCCCAGCACGACGCCGAGTGTCTCCACGAGCTTGGTCTTGCCCAGGCCCGGCACGCCCACCAGCAGCACATGCCCGCCCGAAAGGAGGCCGATCAGCGACTGCTCCACCACCTCGTCCTGGCCGAAGATCACCCGCCCGATCGCGCCCCGCGCCGCGCGCAGCCTTTCGGTCAGGGTCTGGATGCCGGCCAGCAGCGCCTCGCCGGTGGTTGCCGGGGCGGCGCCCGCCGGGATCATGTCCGCCGTCATGCCTTGCGCCATGTCTGGGTTCGCCCTGTCCTGCCTAGGGATGTCCTGCCTAGGGATGCCCTGCCTCGGGATGTCCTGCCGCGCGACCAGCCGTCGCGCTAACCCTGCCGCGAAAAGCCCGGGTTGCCCACTTCACCCGGACCCCCCATGCTACCTATATGTCGTGTCACTCCGGAAGTGCCACCTCGGGGATCACGGGGACGTGAGAACAGCCTTTCCGACACGCCGCCTTGCCGCCTGCGCCGCCGCCGAGGGTTTCCCGGCCGGCCGGCCGGCCGGTTGCGCCGGCACGGGCGGGGCGGTCCTGGCCCCGGTGGACGGGCCCGAGCGCGGGCGCGGCTTCGCCCGGATGGGCGGGGGCGCCACGGCACGGGGCCGCGGGGCGGCCGAGTCCCCGCTTCGGGCGGCGCCGAGAGGGTCGGACCATCCGCCTGCCAAGCCCGTCGGGGACACCGCCGGTCCCAGCCCCGCCGCGGGGCCGCCCCTGCGCGAAGCGGCGCCCCGGCCGGACGCCGCGCCGCTGGCCAGGCATCCCGCCGGCGCCCAGGGTGCGAAGGACAGCCCCGGCCTGCCGGCCGTTCCTGCACTTGGTGGTGCGGCGCCCGGCGCCGCTCCCGCCCGCCCGCGCCGCCAGCCGGTGCTGTGCGGCGACCTCGACATGCGCATCGCCCGCGACGGCACCTGGTTCTACAACGGCTCGCCGATCGGCCGGAAGGAACTGGTCTGCCTGTTCGCCTCGGTGCTGCGGCGCGAACAGGATGGTGAGTACTGGCTCGTCACCCCGGCCGAGATGGGCCGCATCGAGGTCGAGGACGCGCCCTTCGTCGCGGTGGAACTGTTCTTCTCGGGCAAGGGACGCGAGCAGGTGCTGTCCTTCCGCACCAACATCGATGGCGTCGTCACCGCCGGGCCCAGGCACAAGCTGGCCGTGCGCCCCTCGCCGGTGACGGGCGAGCCCACGCCCTACATCATGCTGCGCGACCGGCTGGAAGCGCGCATCAACCGTGCCGTCTACTACGAGCTGGTGGCACTCGGCCAGATCGAGGTGATCGAGGGCGAGGCGCTGTTCGGCGTCTGGAGCGCGGGGCTGTTCTTCCGCCTGGGCCGGGCCGAGGACGTGCTGGTTTGACGCCCGACAGCCTGCGCGCGCGCCTGGCCGACCGCGCCCACCTTGCCCGCGCCATGCCGACCATGAGCGACGATGGCGAGGTGGCGGGCGAGGCGCTGGCCGCCATGCTGCAAAGCGCGCGCCCGGCCGCCGTGCTGGTGCCGCTGGTCATGCACGCCGAAGGTGCCGCCGTGCTGCTGACCAAGCGCACGCCGCACCTCGCCCAGCATGCCGGGCAGGTCGCCTTCCCGGGCGGGCGCATCGACCCCGACGACGAGAGCCCCGAGCATGCCGCGTTGCGCGAGGCCGAGGAGGAGGTGGGGCTCGCGCCGCGGGCGGTGGAGATCTTCGGCCGCCTGCCCGAGCATGTCACCGGCACGGGCTTTCGCATCACGCCGGTGATCGGCTTCGTCGCACCCCCCGTGGCGCTCGCGCCTGCCCCCAACGAGGTCGAGGAGGCGTTCGAGCTGCCGCTCGCGATCGTGCTCGATGAGGCCAATCACCGCCGCCAGCGCGCGATCTTCCGCGGCCGGCGGCGGCAATTCTGGGTGCTGCCGCACGATCGGCACTTCATCTGGGGTGCCACGGCGGCGATCCTGGTCAATCTCGCGCGCGTGCTGAACGATGCCGTGCCGATGGCGGCCGGCGGCGGGCGCAGCGGGACCTGACGCGACAGCAGGGCGCCCGCGCCGGGACGCGCGCCGCGCCGCACGGACGGGACGGGAGGAGACGGACATGTGGCGTGCGTGGCTCGAGGTGGCGGTGCCGTTCCTGCTGCCCTTCGCGCTCTATTTCGCCTATCTCGCCATCCGCAGCCAGCAGGCGCAGGGCAATGGCGCGGCGGCGAACGACATTGGCGATGGCGCGGGCAATGGCGGCGCGGCTGCCGCGGCCAGCGGACCGCCCTGGCTGCTGATGACCGTGATCGGGCTCGCGCTCGCGGCCGGGGTGCTGTTCTACACCGCGTTCACCGGCGGCGGGCGTCCGGGCGATGCCTATGTGCCGACGCGGGTCGAGGATGGGCGGCGCGTCCCGGCCGAGTTCCAGCCGCGGCGCTGAGGCAGGGCGTTCCGCGCTGGCTCCCTTCTCCATCGCCGAGGATGGTCTCGCGCAGGCGGACGGGGTGCGGGCGCTGCTGTGCGCCGCCTTTCCCACCCCGGCCGAGGCCGATCTGGTCGAGCGGCTGCGCCGCGACGGCGATGCGGCGGTCGCGCTGGTGGCGGCGGCCGGGGATGGCCGCGTGATCGGGCATGTCATGCTCTCGCGCATGGCCGCCCCCTTCCGCGCGCTCGGGCTCGGGCCGGTGGCGGTGGACGCCGCCCATCGCCGCCGGGGCACCGGCGCGGCGCTGATCGGCGCGGCGCTGGCGCGCGCCCGCGCGGGCGGCTGGCAGGGCGTGTTCGTGCTCGGCGATCCCGCCTATTACCGGCGCTTCGGCTTCACGCCCGAGGCCGCCGCCGGCTTCGACTGCGCCTATGCCGGGCCCTATCTGATGGCGCTCGCACTTGGCGGCGGCCCCTTGCCGGTCGCATCGGGGCCGGTCGCCTATGCGCCCGCCTTCGCCGCGCTGGAGGCGTAGCGCACCCTAGGGCACGTTCCGATCGGCTTCGATCAGCCGAACGGACCGTGCCCTAGGAACTCAAGGTTCGCGAGCAGCCTAGTCCGATCCGGTGGAGCCGCTGCTACGGTTCCACCGGATCGGACGCTGCTCTAGACGTTGAAGCGGAACAGCATGATGTCGCCATCCTGCACGACATAGTCGCGCCCCTCGACGCGCATCTTGCCGGCGGCCTTGGCGCCCTGCTCGCCGCCGAGGGCGACGAAATCCTCGTAGCCGATGGTCTCGGCGGCGATGAAGCCCTTCTCGAAATCGGTGTGGATCGCGCCCGCCGCCTGCGGCGCCTTGGCCCCCTTCGCCACGGTCCAGGCATGCGCTTCCTTGGGACCCACGGTGAAGAAGGTCAGCAGCCCCAACAGCCCGTAGCCGGCGCGGATCACGCGTGCGAGCCCGGTTTCCGTCAGGCCCAGACTGGCCAGGAAGTCGGCGCGCTCGGTCTCCGGCAGCTGCACGATCTCGGCCTCGATCGCGGCCGAGATCACCACCGCCTCGGCGCCCTCGGCCTTGGCCTTGGCGATGACGCGCACGGTGTGCGCGTTGCCGCTCGCCGCCGCGCCTTCATCGACATTGCAGACATAGAGCACGGGCTTGGCGGTGATGAGCTGCAACAGGCGCAGCTCGGCCTGCATCTCCTCGGGCAGGGGGACGCTGCGCGCCGGGCGGCCCTCGCGCAGCGCCCCCAGCACCGGCTCGATCACGGCAAGCTGCGCCTTGGCCGCCTTGTCGCCGCCGCGCGCCTTCTTTTCCAGCGCCGGGACGCGCTTTTCCAGGCTTTCGAGGTCGGCCAGCATCAGCTCGGTATCGACCGTCTCGGCATCGCGCACCGGGTCGATCGAGCCCTCGACATGGGTCACGTCGCTGCCTTCGAAGCAGCGCAGCACGTGCAGGATCGCGTCCACCTCGCGGATGTTGCCGAGGAAGGCGTTGCCCAAGCCCTCCCCGCGCGAGGCGCCGCGCACGAGCCCGGCGATATCGACGAATTCCAGGCTGGTCGGCACGATCCGCGCCGAGCGGGCGATGCGCGCGATGGCATCGAGCCGCGGGTCGGGCACGGCGACGCGGCCCTTGTTCGGCTCGATCGTGCAGAAGGGATAGTTCGCCGCCTGCGCGGCGGCCGTGGCGGTGAGCGCGTTGAACAGCGTCGACTTGCCGACATTGGGCAGGCCGACGATGCCGCAGTTAAACCCCATCGTCGCGATCCTTGTTCGTCTCGGGCTTGGGCTTCTCGGGCTTGGGCTTCTCGGGCTTGGGCGGGGCGGTCAGGTGCGCCACGCGCGTCGTGAACTTGTCATGGGCGCCCGCTGCCAGATGCGGCGCGGCCTCGGCGATGGCGTCGAGCAGCGGGTCGAGCCAGGCGCGGTCGGCCTTGGCGAAATCGCCGAGGACATGGCCGGTCACGCGCGCCTTCTCGCCCGGATGGCCGATGCCGAGGCGGATGCGCCAGTAGTCCTGGCCGCAATGCTGGTCGATCGAGCGCAGGCCGTTATGCCCGGCCGCGCCCCCGCCCAGCTTGGCGCGGACCCTCCCCGGCGCGAGGTCGAGCTCGTCGTGGAACACGACGATGTCGGCAAGCGCGACCTTGTAGAAGGCCGCCGCCGCCTGCACCGATTCACCCGAGAGATTCATGTAGGTCTGCGGCTTGAGCAGAAGGGTCTTCTCGCCGCCGATCTGGGCTTCGGCGAAATGGCCCTTGAAGCGCGCCCGCCAGGGGCCGGCGCCGTGGCGGCGCGCGATCGCGTCGAGCGCCAGGAAACCGATATTGTGGCGGTTGAGCGCCATCGCGGGCTCGGGATTGCCCAAGCCGACCAGGAGCTTCATGGCGCGCACTCCCGCGATCGCGGCGCTTCGGGCTGGCGCGGTGCCCAGGCTGGGGGTGGCCCGGGCCGGGGATGCCTCAGGCCGGGGCGGGCGGGCCGGGGCGGCGGAACGGCCCGCGCCCCGACCCGGAACCCCGTATCAGCCTCAGCCCTTGCCCTTCTCGGCCGGCTTGGCAGCGCCGGCAGCGGCACCGGCCGCCGGTGCGGCGGCCGCGGCCGCGGCCTCGCCTTCGGCGGGCTTGGCCTCGACCTCGAGCTTGGTCGGCGCGGCGACCGAGCAGATGGTGAAGTCGCGATCGGTGATGGTCGGGCGCACGCTCTCGGGCAGCTTGATCGCGCTGATATGCACCGAGGCGCCGATGTCGAGCTCGGCCAGATCGACCTCGATCACATCGGGGATGTTCTCGGGCGTGCAGATGACGTCGACCTCGTGGCGGACGACGTTCAGCACGCCGCCGCGCTTGATGCCGGGCGAACGCTCGGCATTGAGGAAGCGCACCGCGATCGCGACATGGATCGGCTCGCCGGCGGCAAGGCGCTGGAAGTCGGCATGCTGCGGGCGGTCGGTGACGACATGAAGCTGCACGTCGCGCAGCAGGCAGCGCTCGGTCCTGCCGTTTGCCGTGACGTCGTAAAGGTGCGAGCGCCAGCCCGGCTTGTGCAGCTCGCGCAGCAGGATGCGCGGATCGAGCGCAATAAGGGATGCGGCCTGCTTGCCGCCATAGATGACAGCCGGCACCATGCCAGCCCGCCGGGTCGCGCGCGCCGCCCCCTTACCGGCCCGCTCGCGCGCCGCAGCGTCGATCTTCACGATCTCGACCATGGCTTGAAGTCCTTCGCGATGGGGTAACCGAAAATAGCCGCGCCGGCCTCCAGGGGTGCCGGCGCGGGGCGGGTTCTAGCCCAATCGCGCGGCCAAGGCAACATCGCGGGTGCGGGCGCACCGGACGGGGGGGAGCGGGGCCGGGCGCGCGCGGCCGGGGCGCGCGGCCGGGGCGCGCGCGGGGCCGTGCGGCGGGGGATGGCGGCCTCCGCGGCCTTTCCGGGCCATCCCCGGCCGTGCCGGGGCGCCCCGTTCGCGGTGCCGCGCGCGGGCGGGAACGGCGTCCCGTGGCGAGGCCAGATCGATGGCGAACGCCCCGGTGCCGCACGCGGGCGGGAAGGGCCGCCCCCCGGGCATCGGGCCAGGCGCTTGGGGCAGGCGCTTGCGCGCCGCCGGCGCGGAGCCGCGGGGCCTTGCCGGGCCGAGCCCGCGCCACGAATCATTTCGACAGCGGGCCAAGTCGCGCTATGGTTCGCGCCCATGGATGAATTCATACTCGTCGCGCTTCTGGTCGCGCTCGGCTGGCTGCTGGGCGTGATCGCCTTCTTCCGCGCCATGGCGCAGTCCCGGCGCATCCGCGTGCTGGAGCAGGCGCTGGCCGAACGCGGCATGATACCGGCCATGCCGGCAATGCCGGTCGATCAGGCCTTCGCCGCCGCCCAGCCGGCCGCCGACATGGCGGCCCCTGCCCCCCAAGCTCCCGCCACGGCGGCCGCGCCGCCGCCGGCGCCACCGGCCCCGGCCGAGGCCATGCCGTGGGAACTGCCATCGGCCCCGCGCCCGGCCTCGGTGCCGGCAAGCGAGCCCGCGCCGGTGCTGGCTTTCGGTGCCGCCGCGTCGGACGCCGCCGCCAGCGCCGCCGCTGCCCCTGCCGATGCCGCCCCTGCCGACATGACTGCGACGGCGGCCAAGCCGGCGCGCCGCAAGCGCCCGAGCCTGGAGGAGCAGCTCACCCTGCGTTGGGGTGTGTGGGCCGGCGCGATCGCGATCATCCTCGCCGGCGTGTTCCTGATCCGCTACGCGATCGACCAGGGCTGGCTCACGCCGGCCGTGCGCGTGACGATGGGCTTCGCGCTGGGGCTGGCGCTTGTCGTCGCCGCTGAATGGCTGCGCCGCCATCCGCTCGCCCAGCATCTCGCCGCCGGGATGAACCCCTCGCACGTGCCGCCCGCGCTGGCGGGGGCGGGCGTCGCGCTTTGCTTCGGCAATGTCTATGCCGCCTACGGCCTGTTCGAGCTGCTTGCCGCCGGCATCGCCTTCGTGGCGCTTGCCGCGGTGGCGTTCGGCGCGCTGGCGCTCGCGCTCCTGCAAGGGCCGCTGATCGCTGCCATCGGGCTGGTCGCGGCCTTCGTCACCCCGGCGCTGGTGGCCACCGACACGCCCAACGCGATGGCGCTGTTCGCCTATCTGCTGGCCGTGTGCGGCGCCGCCTTCGCGCTGGTCGGAGCGCGCGCCTGGGTGTGGCTGGCCTGGACCGCGATCGGCTTCGGCGTCGGCTGGGGCTTCCTCTGGCTCGGCACGACCAAGGCCAACCAGGCCGAGCTTGCCGTGCTGCTGCTCTATGCCAACGGCCTCCTGGCGCTGGCCTTGTTCCTGCTGCCGCGCGCGGCCTACGCCACCGAGATCGGCCGGCTGATCGGCTGGGTGGCGGTTACGCTGCTCGCCCTGCTTGCGCTGGTGGGCGGCATCGAGGCCGAGCATGCCTTCAGCGCCGTCCTGGCCACGATGCTGTTCGCGGGCCTGACCTACCTCGCCGCCTGGCGCGTGCCGCGCATCGACTTCCTGCCGGTGCTGGCGCTGGCGCTCGCCGCCGGGCTGCTGGCAAGCTGGGGCGTGGGCAAGGTCCCGGCCCCGGGCGAGCCGATCGGCGTGATCGAGGGCACCGCCACCGGCTACATGCCGACCGCGCTCGTGCCCGAGGCGGTGCAGCCCTTCCTCACCGCGCTGATGCTGCTGGGCGGGCTGTTCCTGCTCGCCTCCTTCGCGCTGCAATGGCGCGTGCCGCGACCCTGGCGGCTGGCGACGCTCGGTGCCGCCGGGCCGCTCGTGCTTGCCATGATCGGCTTCGCCAAGGTGCGCGTCTTCGCCACCGACACCATGTGGGCCTTCGCCGCATTGCTGCTGGCGGCGGTGATGCTCGGCTGCACCGAGCGGTTGTTGCGCGCGCGCGCCAAGCCGCGCTTCGAGCGCGCGGCCGGCATCTTCGCGTTGGGCGTTGCCGGCGCGCTGGCGCTGGCGGTGGCGATGGGGCTGCAACGCTTCTGGCTGACGGTGGCGGTGGCCGCGCTGCTGCCGGCGATCGCCTATGTCGCCCTGCAGGTGCGCCTGCCGGCGCTGCGCTGGGGTGCGGCGGCGCTGGTGCCGGTGGTGGCCGCGCGGCTCCTGTTCAACCCCTATGTCGCCGAGTATCCGCTCGGCAGCCTGCCGATCCTCAACTGGCTGCTCTGGGGCTATGGCGCGCCGGCCGTCTGCGCCTGGGCGGCGGCGCGGCTGTTCGAGATCCAGCGCGACGACTGGCTGGTGGGCCTGCTGGAGATACTGGCGCTCCTGTTCGCAACCGTGCTGGTCGTGCTGCAACTGCGCCACCTGTTCGGCGCGGGCACGCTGACCGCCGACTACGAGTTCGCCGAGGCCGCGACGCAGACGCTCGCTCTCGCCGCGCTGTCCCTGCTCGTGCTGCACCTCAACCGACGCATGCCGCGCCCGGTGCTCGGCCTGGCCTGGGCGGCGCTTGGCGCGGCGGCGGGCTGGCATGCGGTGGTGGTGCTCGGGCTTGCGCTCAATCCGCTGGTCACGAACGAGCCGGTGGGCAGCCTGCCCATCCTCAACCTGCTGCTGGCGGGCTTCCTCGCGCCCGGGCTGATCGCGCTCGCCTATCGCGCCCTGCCGGAAACCGCGCCCGAGCGCGTGGCGGGCTTCCCGGTGCGCGCCGCCCTTGGCGGGGCGGGGCTGGTGTGGGGCCTGGTCTGGCTCACGCTCGAGACGCGGCGCTGGTTCCAGGGCCCCGAGATCGGCTTCGGCCGCGCCACCGACGCCGAGTGGTACGCCTATTCGGGCGTGTGGCTGGCCTATGGCGGGGCGCTGCTCGCACTCGGCCTGCGCACCGGCTCGCGCCCGATCCGGCTGGCCGCGCTGGCGGTGGTGACGCTGACGGTGTGCAAGGTGTTCCTCTCGGACATGGCCGAGCTTACCGGCATCCTGCGGGTGCTGAGCTTCCTCGGCCTCGGCTTCGCGCTGATCGCGATCGGCTGGCTCTACCAGCGCTTCGTCTTTCCGCCGCGCGCGGCCGGCCCGGACGAGGAGGAGGAGGAGGAAGCCGCGCCGGACCAGCCGGCTGCGCCGCACGCAGCGCCGGCGGCGCCCAGTCCCGCCCCCGGCAGCTAGCGGGTCGTCGCCGCCTCAGAGTCCGGGGCGCGACAATTCCTCGATCAGCCAGCCGGTCGAAGGCGGCGGATCGGGGCTGACAGAGAGCGGCACCGCGTTGGCCAGCGGCGTGTCGAAGGGCAGGCCCAACCCCGCCCGCGCCGCGCGCCAGAGCGTGCCATGTGCCACCACCAGCACCGGCCCCGCATGGCCGATCGCGGCGGCGAGCCCGCGCAGCGCGCGCGCCTTCAACTCGGCGAAGCTCTCCGCGCCCTCGGGGGTCGCCTCGCCCGCGACCCAGGCCTTGTACCAGCCGCCCTGGCCGCGGATGCGCCCTTCCTCGACGCCGAAGCCCGCTTCCATCAGATCGTCGTGGAACATGAGCGGTGCGCGCACCGATTGCGCCACGATCTCGGCCGTGTGCCGGCAGCGCGCCAGCGGCGAGGCGATGATGGTGGTGATGGACACGCCGGCGAGCGCGCGCGCGGCGGCATGCGCCTGCTCCACCCCGCGCGCATTGAGCGGGATGTCGGTGCGGCCCTGGTTGCGGCCGGCCAGGTTCCAGTCGGTCTCGCCGTGGCGGAGATAGAGGAAGGATCGGCGCGGCAGCGGCATGGCAGGTCCTTCAGCTCAGCCCCTCGGCCTTGAGCGCCTTCTGCACCGCCGGGCGCGCGGCGACGCGGTCGTGCAGGGCGGCGAGGTTGGGGAAATCAGCCAGCGCCTTGCCGGTGCGGCCCACCCAGCGCGCCAGCACGAACAGGTAGGGATCGACCACCGAATAGCGCGCGCCGAGCGCATGCTCGCGCCCGGCGAGCTGGTCGTTCGCGACCGCCAGATGCTTGATCGTGTCGGCCTTGGCCTTCTCGGTCGCGGCCGGGACATGGGCGGGATCGCCGACGAAACGCTCGGCACGCGTGATGCGCGTATAGCCGCCATTGTGCAGGCTGCCCGAGAGGAAGTTCAGCCACTCGATCGCGCGCACGAGCGTCTCGTCATCGCCGGCGAGCAGCCCGGCCACCGGGTTGGTGCGCCCGAGCCAGATCGAGATCGCGGGCAGCTCGGTCAGGAGCGAGCCGTCGTCGCGCTCCAGCACCGGCACCTTGGCCTTGGGGTTGACGCGCTGGTAGGCGGGGTGGAACTGCGCCCCTTCCTTTAGGTTGACGGCCTCGGCCGCGAAGGGCTTGCCGATCTCGTGCAGGATGATGTGCGGGGCGAGCGAGCAGGCGCCCGGCGCGTAGAAAAGCTTCATGGCGTGATCCCCTTGCGGATGGCCGGAAGGTGCCGCGCCCGTGCGCGCCTCAGCAGAACAGGGTCGAGACCGACTGTTCCTCGGAGACGCGCTTGATCGCCTCGGCGATCAGCGGCGCGATGGTGATCTGGCGGATGTTGTGGGCCACGCGCACCGCCTCGGTCGCCATGATGCTGTCGGTCAGCACCAGCTGCTCCATCGGCGAGGCGGCAACGCGCGCCACCGCGCCCCCGGACAGCACGCCATGCGTGACATAGGTCGAGACCGACACCGCGCCGTGGCGGATCAGCGCCTCGGCCGCGTTGCAGAGCGTGCCGCCGCTGTCGACGATGTCATCGACCAGGAGGCAGTGCCGGCCCTTCACCTCGCCGATCACGTTCATCACCTCCGACATGCCGGCGCGCTCGCGCCGCTTGTCGATGATGGCAAGGTCGGCATTGATGCGCGTGGCGATCGCGCGCGCGCGCACCACCCCGCCCACATCCGGGGAGACCACCATCAGGTCCTTGCCGGCATAGCGCTCCTTGATGTCGCGCACGAACACCGGGGCGGCGAACAGATTGTCCACCGGGATGTCGAAGAAGCCCTGGATCTGCCCGGCATGCAGGTCGAGCGTCAGCACGCGGTTGGCGCCCGCGGTGGTGATCAGGTTCGCCACCAGCTTGGCCGAGATCGGCGTGCGCGGCCCCGACTTGCGGTCCTGGCGGGCATAGCCGAAATAGGGGATCACGGCGGTGACACGCTTGGCCGAGCCGCGCTTGAGCGCATCGAGCGTGATCAGCAGTTCCATCAGATTGTCGTTGGCGGGGTAGCTGGTCGACTGCACCACGAACACGTCCTCGCCGCGGACATTCTCGTGGATCTCGACGAACACCTCCATGTCGGCGAAGCGCCGGACCGAGGCGGCGGTGAGCTTGAGCTGAAGCGCGGTGGCCACCGCTTCGGCCAAGGGGCGGTTGGAGTTGCACGCGACGATTTTCATCGAGGCTCCCGCAGGCTTGGTCGGACGGCGAGGCGAAAACCGCGCGGGGACTCGCCAGGGGGCCGCGCGGCGGGCGGACTCCTAGCATCGCGACTGTTGCATGTAAACGGCGGCCGGACGGCGGCTGCGGGCTTTTCGCCGCCTGTCCCGCAGGCCCGGGCAGGACGGGGCGCGAACGAAGAACCGGGCGCGCGGCCGCACGCCCGGTCCTGCGCGTCGGCGGCCCCGGCGCGGGGCCGCGCGCGGGGGGGTCAGCGGCGGCGGCGCGCGCTGCGCCCGGAAGGCGCGGCCACCACCGGCGGCGGGGCGAAGGCCGGCTGCTCGGCCAAGGGTGGCAGCCCGGCGCGGCCGCGATGGAACGAGGCATTGTGGCGTGCGGTGCGTCCGACCAGCTCGGTGATGCCGGCCGCGCCCACCTCGGAGATCTCGTCGGCGACGGACTGGAAGCCGCTGGTTTCCTGCGCCGTGGGCACGAACTTCACCTGCGCGATCGAGCCGATATCGACCCCGTCGCGACGGTTGAGGTCGTGGGTGAATTCGAGCCGCCGGCGCCCGCCCTCCAGGCCCTTGCGTTCGGCGATCGGGCGCAGGATGTAGTCGGCGCCGTCGCGGCTGTCGGTCGGCACCAGGCCGAAGCGGATCAGCGCCGCACGGGTCTGCTCGGCCATGATGCGCTGGGCGTCGGGTGAATAGGCCTCGCTCGGCAGCAGCGCGATGCGCGCCCCGCCGCGCGGCAGCACCAGCGCCTGGGCGGCGGGGAGGTTGGCGCGCTGCTGTTCGCGCGTGCGGATCAGCGCGGCGATCTGCGGCGCGGCCGGGCGGATCATCTGGTTGAACAGCGCGACATCCCCGCGCGTGAGGCGATCGACCGCGCCGGGCTCGCTTCGCGCCGAGCCCACCGGCTGGCCCTGGATGTCGGAGACGGCAAAGTTGACGCGCACATCCGCGCCCTCGCGCACGAAGGAGGCACGCACGCGGTAGTCGGCAACGCCGATCGCGCGCGAAGTGGCCGGCACGTCATGCTCGCGGATCTGCGTGGCGACCAGGTCGGCCACCTGGCGCTGCTGCAACGGCCCGACGCGCTGGCCGGGTGCGACCTCCACCAGCGTGCGCGGCGGCGGCAGGGTGAAGGATTCGACGCGCGGCTGGGCGCACGCGGCCGGCAGCAGCGCGGCAAGCGCGAGCGCGAGCAGTGTCAGGCGGCGACGGATCGGCGTGGTGCTGGCGGCGGGAGCGGCGGCGTGGGTGCTGGCGGTCATGGGGGGGATCGCGACTCCGGGACGGGGCGGGCGAGGACGAAGGGGGCCGGTCGCGCATGGCTGGAGCGTGCCGGACCGCACGGCCAGCGCTAGAGGCGCGGCGCTGATGCGCAGGGCGCGACTCGGGACCGGATCGGCGGCGGCGATTCGATAACACAGAGTGGCGCGCCGCGCGAACGCCCGGCGCTCAATCTGTTGTGACTTCGCGGCGAGAAAGCGCAGCCGGCCTGAAGGCTGCGATGCGGGCGATGCGGCTGCCGGCCGTGCGCGCCGCCACCCGGCCGGTGCCATCGCGGAGGCCAGGCCGCGCAACGGACAGGCCGCGTAACGGACAGGCCGCGCAACGGACAGACCGCGCCACGGCCAGACCGCGCAACGGCCAGACCGCGCAACGGACAGACCGCGCAACGGACAGACGGGGCCAGCCGCGGCCTTGGCGAACGGCGCAGAGAATCATGCAGGGCGGGGCGGCAGGGCGGGGCGGCAGGGCGGGGCGGCAGGGCGAGGGGGCGCCGTCCCCCGCGCCGGGCTTGCGGCCCGGCTCGCCCCCGGCTGGCCGCCGCCCGCGTTCAGCGCCGGCGCGAGCCGAGCCGGGCCTGGTCGGCGCCGGCCTCGGCGGCAGCCTCGAGCGCGCGCAGCGACAACGGGCTCGGCACCGGCGCCGGCTCCACCACCGGGCCGAGCCCGGCCGAGGGGCGGGAGATGGCGGGCTGCGGCGCCGACAGCGAGGGCGCGCGCATCAGCGGACCGGCGGCTGGCGCGGGCGGACTGCCGGCGGCGCCGGGCTGGATCGTGGCGCCGGCAGGCGGCGGGGGCACCGGGGTCGGCTCGGGCGCCGGCGGGCGGTTGGCAAGGCCGCGCGCCGGCGGGCGGCGGCGGAATGCGGCCGGGTCGGGCTGGGGCGCGACCGTGGCCACCGGCGGCGCGGCCGGCTGCTCGGCGGCGGGAGCCGGTCCAGGCGCCGGTGCAGCCGTCGTGGCGGTGGCCGGGTCGATCGAGGCGACGGACAGGCCGCCATCCTCGGCTGGTGCGGCAGTGGCGGGCGTGCCCGACGCCGGACTGCGCGCCCGTGCGGTGGTAGCAGACGGCACCTCGGGCTCGGTCGCAGGGGGACCGCCGGTCAGGCTAGGGCTGGACGGGAAACTGGTCACGCCGGCCTGCACGGCCGCTTGCAGGTTCGGCGGAACCGGCTGGGGTGCGGGCGCGCCGGGCAGCGGCACGGCGATGAAGCCGGGGGGCAGGGTGCCGGGCACCAGCATCGGCCCCTGGTTGGTGTAGACGACGACATAGCCGGGCGGGATGCCGGCCGGCGCCGGCGCGGCGCCCGCGGGAAGTTGCGCCGCGGCGTAGCCGGGGGGAAGCTGCACCGCGCCCATGGGCTGCATCGGGGGCTGCATCGGCGCTGCGGCGAAGCCCGCCATGCCGCCGAGCCCGAGCGGCACGACGCGGCTCGGCACCAGGGTCTCGATCTCCTCGGGCGCGCCATTGCCCTGGCCCGCGCCGGCCGCGCGCGCCCAGCGCGGCGCCGGCACGCCGCTGTTGATGTCGCCCGGGCCGGGCTGTGTCATCGCCGCGGGCGGAGCGCCGAAGCTGGCATCGTCGCTGGTGCCGGGCATGCCGGGCGGCATCAGCCCGCTGCGGCCATCGCCGATCTGGCCCATCGGCGGCAGGCCGCCGCGTTGGCTGCCTTCGCTCGGCATCGCGCCGGCCACCGACATCGGCGCGCCATGCGCCCGGCGCATCCAGTCCGGCAGGTCGGCCTGGGTGCGCTCCATCACCTGCACCACGCCATCCACCGCCGCCGCCGCCACGGCATAGGCGACATCGCCCCAGTAGTGGTCGAGCGTGCCCTTCGGCACCGAATTGTTCTGCGCCACCTCGCCGGCGGAGGCGCCGTCGCCGCGGCTGACGCGCCAGATGATCTCGACCGGCTGCGCATCGCCTTCGGCCGGCGGCAGGCGCACCTCGGCGCGGACCAGGAAATGCGCGCCCGCCGGCTCCTCCTGCACGACGATGCCCTTGCGCCGCAGCGCATCGACCATCTGGCGGGCGAGCGCGGCATTGCCGTCGCCCGGCGCGCCGGAGACGCCGATCACGGCCACGCGCGCCCCGGCGGCGGCAGGCTCGATCGACTGGCGCACGACCTGGGCGCGGCGATTGGTCTCGGCGGCGCGGATCAGCGGCACGGCGATTCGCGCGATGCGCGCGGCGAGTTGCGCCTGCACGGCGGGATCGGACGCAACCAGCTCGGCACGCGGCACGCTGATCGGGTCGGGCGGGCTGGCCATGGCCTGGCCCTCGGCGTCGGTGACCGCGAACTCGATGCGCGCCTCCGGCTGCTCGGGGAAGGCGCGAAGCTGGAGCTGGATGTCGGGCCGGCCTTGCGGGCGGGAACTGGCGGGCAGGTCGGCGGTGCGCAGAGCCTCGGCCACCGCCTCGTTCAGGGTCTCGGACTGGGGCGCATGCTCGGCCGGCAGGCCGCGCGTCGTCACCACCACCCGCGCCGCCGAGGGCGGCCGCACCAGGACGGAAGCGGGGGTTCCGTCATCCGGGCGGAAGGGCTGCGGCACGTCGCCGCAGGCGGCCAGCGTCAGGGCGGCCAGCGTCAGGGCGGCCAGCGTCAGGGCAGCCAGCGGCGCCAGCAGCGCGGCCGGGCGCAGGCGGCGGGCAAGGCGGCGCAGAGGGTCAGACAACACAGCTCACCACCAATGTGATGACACAGAGTCCAAGGAACATCAGGATGTAAGGCATCGATGTTTGTATAACACATCACCTTCGCGTCGCTACAACCCCCTGTTGTGGTGGCCTGTGGCGCCTGCACCATTTTCACCGACCGGCGGTCATCCTTGCGTCAGGTCAAGGAGCGCCGGCATCCACCCTGCTAGTCGAGGGCCCTGCCTCGCCGTGCGCGGCGGAGCAAGGGCGCATGGACGCGCCCGAACGGGTGCCCTTGCCCGTTCGCATCACCATGGAGGTGAGCGATGAACAGACGTCGAATGATGCTTCACGGCTTGGCCGCCTTGCTGGCGGGCACGGTGGCGGCCCCGGCCTGGGCGCAGGGTCCGGGCATGGGGCCCGGCCCCGGTGGTGGTCCCGGTGGTGGCCCCGGTGGCAGAGGGCGCGGCGGCCCGCCCGACTGGATGGGGCGCGACTGGGACGATATGCCGTCCGACCGGCGCGGCGAGGCGATGCGCCGCTTCCGCCGCGGCCGCGACGACGGCCCTGGCCCCGATGCCATGCGCGAGCGTTGGAACCGGATGTCGCCGGAACAGCGCCGCGAGATGATGCGCGAGCGCTGGGAACGCCGCCGCGATCGGCGCGATGGGCGCCGCGGTGATCGCCGCGACGAGGGCCGCCGCATGGGTCCGCGCGACGGGCGCGGCGATGGCCGGCGCATGGGTCCACCAGACGACCGCCGCATGGGTCCGCGCGACGGGCGCGGCCCTGGGCCTGACCGGACCTGAGCCTGGCAACTGAGCCTGGCAACTGAGCCTGGCAACCGAGCCCGGCACCTGAGCCTGGCACCTGAGCCCGGCACCTAAGACCGGCACCTGAGGCCGGGACCTGAGCCAGCGGGCGCGCCGCGCTCCGGCTCGGGTTGGCCGTGAGGACCGTGCCGCTGCCGCGTCAGGGTGCGAGCGCGATCGCCGAGAGCTGGTGGCCGAGCGGGCCGCCGCCTTCCAGCGTCGTGCGCCGGTAGCTGAAGAAGCGTGCCGCATCGGCCAGCGTGTCGGCCGGCACCGTCTCGACCGTGGCAACGCCGGCCGCTGCCAGCCGGTCGGCGCAGAAGCCGGCGAGGTCGAACTGCCAGCGCTCGGCCCGCCGGCCGGGGGCGAGGAAGCGCGCATGGGCGGCATCGGCCGCCAGCAGCGCGGCGCAGAGATCGGGCCCGACCTCGTAGGAGGGCTGGCGGATGCAGGGCCCGATCGCGGCGGCGATTGCGCTTGCGCGCGCGCCGAGCTTCACCATCACCGCGACCGTCGCCTCCAGCACGCCGGCGACCGCGCCGCGCCAGCCGGCATGCACGGCGCCGATCACGCCGGCTTCGGCATCGGCCAGCAGCACCGGCGCGCAATCGGCGGTGACGATGCCGAGCGCGACCCCGCGCAGCCGCGTCACCGACGCGTCCGCCTGCGGCCTTCCATCGACGCCCCAGGGTCGCTCGACCACCGCCACCGTGGGCGAGTGGATCTGGAACAGGCCCACCAGCGCCGCGGGCGGCAGGCCGAACGCGGCCACGGCGCGGGCGCGGTTCTCCAGCACGCGCGCCAGCTCGTCCTTGCCGGAGAGCGAGCAGTTCAGGCTCGCGAACGGCCCGTCGGAGACGCCGCCGGCGCGGGTGAAGAAGCCGTGGCGCAGGCGCGGATCGGCCAGGGCGGGGGCGGCGAGGAAGGGGACGGTCATCGGCGGCGGGGCGGGCTTTGCGGGATCAGGCCGGATCGAAGCCGGGCGGCGCGGGCAAGGGAGGGAAGGCTAGGCCAGGGTGGCAGATCGCCATCGCCTTGAACAGCGCGCCCATGCCGCGCGGATCGAGCAGGCGCCGCGCCCCGCTTTCGATCGCATCGCGCTGCCGCTCGGACGCCACGCGCGCCAGCGCCGCCGCCCGCTCGCCCAAGCCCAGGCGGAGCAGGAAGCGGCCCTGCGGCACGGGGCCGAACACGCGCCCGCCCGCCGCGCGCGCGACCGTGGCGAGGTCCTCGAAATCGACATGGGCGGTAAGGTCGGCCTCGCCCGGATCGGCCAGCGGCGGGTGTGGCGCGTGGCGGCGCAGCGCCTGGAGGCTGTCTCCCGGCGCGCTGCGCATTGGCCCGTAATCGAGCAGGAGCGCCGCGCCCACCTGCGCGGCGAGCCGCGCGGCGATGGCGGCGGCGAGCGCGCGCGAGGCCTCGTTCACCTCGACGATCGCGCCGTCGGGCGCGTCGCAGTGGGCGGGGCCGAGCGCCGGCATGTCGGCGGCGGCGACCGGGCGCAGGACGAAGCGGAAGCCGGGCGCGTCCTCGGCCGCCTCCGGGTCGAGATCGACGCAGCGCTCGGCCCAGCCATCGCCCTCGCGCTGGAACTGGCGGATCGGCAGGGCGTCGAACAGCTCGTTGGCGAGCAGGATGGCGGGGCCGGGCGGCAGCGTCTCGATCGCATCGTGCCAGGTGGCGCGCGCGCCCGCGGCGGCCCGGGCCAGCGTCTGGCGCTGGACGCCGCGCAGCCGGTGGCTGGTTTCGACCAGATGCAGCGAGAGCGCGGCGGCGAAGTCGGGCGTGGCCTGGCCAACTGCGCGCAAGGCATCCGCGATCAGCGTGCCGCGGCCGGGGCCGAGCTCGACCAGCAGCACCCGCGCCGGCCGGCCCATCGCCTGCCACACCACCGCCGCCCACAGGCCGAGCAGCTCGCCGAAGCACTGGCTGATCTCGGGCGCGGTGATGAAGTCCCCGGCGGCGCCGAACGGCTCGGCGCGGCTGTAATAGCCATGCGCCGGATCGGACAGGGCCGCCGCCATGAACCGGTCGAGCCGGAGTGGCCCCTCGACCCGGATGCGCGCGGCGAGGATGGCGCCGAGCGCGCTCACGATCCGGCGGCGGGCGGGGCGCTGGGCGGGGCGGCGGCGTCGCGCGCGCGCGCCATCAGCCACAGCCCGGCCGCCAGCATCGGCAGCGACAGGATCTGGCCCATGGTCACGCCGGCGAACAGGAAGCCGAGATGGGCGTCGGGCTCGCGGAACAGCTCGCCCACGATGCGCGCCAGCGCATAGCCGGCCAGGAACAGCCCGGCGAGGAAGCCCTGCCTCTCGCGCAATGGCTGGCGCCGCGCGGCGAGCCAGAGGAGCAGGAACAGCAGCAGGCCCTCCAGCGTCGCCTGGTAGAGCTGGCTCGGGTGGCGCGGCAGCGGCCCGCCATTCGGGAACAGCATCGCCCAGGGCACGTCCGAGACACGGCCCCACAGTTCCGAATTGATGAAATTGGCCAGCCGCCCGAGCCCGAGCCCGATCGGGGCCACCACCGCGATGCGGTCGGCGAAGCCCAGCACCGGGATGCGCTGGCTGCGGCAGAACCAGGCGATGGCGATCGCCACGCCGAGCATGCCGCCATGGAAGCTCATGCCTCCGCGCCAGGCCTGCAACGCCTCCAGCGGGTTGGCGAGATAGTGCCCAGGCCGGTAGAACAGCACATAGCCGAGCCGCCCGCCCAGGATCACGCCGAGCGTGGCCCAGAGCAGGAAATCGTCGACCTGCGTGCGGCTGGCGACCGGCGGGGCGAGCGCAGCGGTGCGGCGGAGCAGCAGCCAGCCCAGCACCAGCCCGGCGATGTAGGCGAGCGCATACCAGCGCACGGCGAAGGGGCCGATCTCGACCAGCACCGGGTCGATCATCGGGAAGGGCAGGGCGAGGATCATGGGCGCAGCATGGGCCTCGCGCGCGCCGTGTCAATCGCGCCGCCAACCGGCCGGGCGGCACGAGCTGGCGCCCTCCGCGCTCGACATGCGTTGCGCGGCGCAAACGTTGCGTCGGCGCAA
Source organism: Alphaproteobacteria bacterium (assembly GCA_020850755.1). Taxonomy (GTDB): domain Bacteria; phylum Pseudomonadota; class Alphaproteobacteria; order Acetobacterales; family Acetobacteraceae; genus JADZEB01. The sequence continues at coordinate 260,263 of JADZEB010000018.1, forward strand.
AAACTCTTGTCGAAGGCAGGAGCGTGCGGCAAATAACGCAACGTTATCACTTCTAAGTCAGGGGGCGCTTCATCATGAGCGATAGCTTCACGGTTAATGTTTCGGTCAGCGGCGGGGGCAGCGGCACGACTGTCAAGCTGGGCAGCCAGGAGACGATCGGGACGAACGTAACGTTCTATGGCGTGCCACGCGGCCAGCAGCACCTCCAGGTGCAGTACGGAAACTCCACGCACGATTCCTATCCCGACATCCAGTCCGACCGGACGATCTACGTCCAGCTCTAGCGTCGGGCGCAGGAAACGAAGCATGGCCGCCGGTGGTGCCGACGGCCATCGCTTTCCGTTCCTGGCGCACCAGGACGCAGCAATGGCCCTGCCTGCCTTCACTTCTTGTTCCAGGGCGAGTTGCGGAGGCGGATCTCCATGATCCGCTTCTGGTGTTCCAGGATCTTCTTCTGCATCTCGCGATAGGCTTCGGCGTCCTCCAATTGCTGGCGCCGGCGGTTGGCCATGATGCGTATGGCCGGGTCGCTTTCCTCCAGCGCCGAGGCGCGGCGCTGCGTTTCCCCGGCCGCGATTTCCGCCTTGCGGTTGGCGAGGCGCTGCGCGCAGGCGGCCCGTTCCTCGGCGATGGCCTTGAGCACAGCCTCAAGCGCAGCATCCACCTCCGGGCCGGCGGCGGGGAGATTGGCAGGATGGTCGCGCTCGGCGATCTGGCGCTGGATCGCCCGCTCCTCGAGCGCGAGGGACTCCATGATCCGCAGGGCGTAGGCGTCCGGGTTCTTCATTTCGGTCAGCAGCAGTAGCATGTTGCCGCCGCGGGCGGTGCGTGCTTCCCGGTGCGCCTTGTTGATCGCGGCGATGCGCATCGCCTGCATTCTCGCAAGAATGCCGCGCTTTGCCATGACGATGTCCCTCGCTTGGCGCCCAGACGCCGTTGCGCCGTTGCGCCGTTGCGCCGGTGCGCCGTTGCGCCGTTGCGCCGTTCCCTTATTGCTTCCTGGCTTGTTGCGCTACCGGGACAAGGACAGGGGACGGGCGGTGCCGGTCCCGGCGATGGCCGGTCGCGCGGGCGCGCTGAGCGGCCGCGCCGCGAAAGCGCTGACGCGGCGCGGGCGGGCGCGCTACTCTCGCCCCCGCCATGAACACCGACGACATGCCGCATATCCTGGTGGTGGACGACGACCAGCGCCTGCGCGCCCTGTTGCAGCGCTATCTCGGCGAGAACGGCTTTCGCGTCACCGCCGCCGCCGATGCCGCCGAGGCGCGGCTCAAGCTCGGCGCGATCGCCTTCGACCTCCTTGTGCTGGACGTGACCATGCCGGGCGAGACCGGCTTCGAGCTGACCGAGGGCATCCGCCGCGTCTCCGACGTGCCGATCCTGCTGCTGACCGCGCGCGGCGCGCCGGAGGACCGCATCGAGGGCTTCGAGCGCGGCGCCGACGACTACCTGCCCAAGCCGTTCGATCCGCGCGAGCTGCTGCTGCGCGTGCGCGCCATGCTGCGCCGTGCCCAGCCCGCCACCGGCCAGCCCACGCTCACCGTGGCGCTGGGCGATGCCGTTTTCGACCTCGCCCGCGGCGAACTGCGCCAGGGCGAGGAGACGCTGCGCCTGACCAGCGGCGAGGCGGCGCTGCTGGCCGCCCTGGCGCGCCAGCCGGGCGAGACCATGTCGCGCGAGGATCTCGCCGCCGCCGTGGGCCTCTCGCCGGAAGCCGGCGGGCGGGCGATCGATGTCGCGGTGGTGCGCCTGCGCCGCAAGATCGAGCCCGATCCGCGCACGCCGCGCTTCCTGCACACGGTGCGCGGGCGCGGCTATGTGCTCTGGCCCGGCGCCGGCATGGCGCAGGAGTAGGCGCGTGCGAAGCCGAGGGCCATCCGCGTGATCAAGCGCTTCCTGCCCCGCACCTTCCTGGGCCGCAGCCTGCTGATCATCGTCATGCCGCTGATCCTGCTGCAGGCGGTGGCCTTCTACCTGTTCTACGGCCGGCACTGGGACCTGATATCGCGCCGGCTGGCCGGCGGTGTCGCGGGTGAGCTGTCCGTCATCACCGAGCTGCTGCGCCGCATCCCGCCCGCCGATGCCGACATCTGGGTGCTGACCGAGACGGGCCAGCGCTTCGACCTCCTGCTGCGCCTCGATCGCGGCGCGAGCCTGCCCGCGGCCGCCACCTCGCGCGGCGATATCTGGTCGCTTTCGGACGAGGAACTGTCGGACGCGATCGCCGAACGCGTGCGCCGGCCCTTCGTCACCGACTGGCAGGGCGATCCGCGCTATGTGCTGGTGCAGATCGACCTCGGCCACGGCGTCTTGCATGTCGGCATCCCGCGCAAGCGGCTTACCACCGCTACCGTCACCGTGTTCGTGCTCTGGGTGCTGGGCAGCGCCATGCTGCTGTTCGGCATCGCCACCCTGTTCATGCGCAACCAGGTCAAGCCGATCCGCCGCCTGGCTGCTGCCGCCGAGAGTTTCGGCAAGGGGCTCGATGTCGCGCCGTTGACGCCGCAGGGCGCCTCCGAGGTGCGCCAGGCCGCCGCTGCCTTCAACGTGATGCGCGCGCGGGTGCAGCGCTTCCTCGCCCAGCGCACCGAGATGCTGGCCGGCGTCAGCCACGATCTGCGCACGCCGCTGACGCGGCTGCGCCTCGCGCTCGCCATGCTGCCCAAGGACAGCGGCGCCGCCCAGCAGGAGGTGGCGGAGATGACCGCCGACCTCGAGGAGATGGAGCGGATGATCGAGGGCTACCTCGCCTTCGCCCGCGGCGAGGGGGCCGAGGCGCCGGCGCCGCAGGATCTCGCCGCCCTGCTCGCCGATGTGGCGGGCCGGCTGGACCGCAACGGGGGCGGGCCGCGCCTCGATCTGTCGGCGCCGGGGCCGCTCGTGCTGTCGGTGCGGGGCGATGCGATCCGCCGCTGCATCACCAACGTGATCGAGAATGCGCGCCGGCATGCGCGCGGCAAGGTGGCGGTGGCGCTGCGCCGCGTGCCGGGGCAGAGCGGGGGCAGTATCGCCGAGCTGCTGGTCGATGATGACGGGCCGGGCATTGCGCCCGAGCAGCGCGAGGCGGCCTTCCGCCCCTTCACGCGGCTGGTGCAGGCGGGCGGGGAGGCGGCGCCGGGCGGGATCGGGCTCGGGCTGACGATCGCGCGCGACATCGCGCGCGCCCATGGCGGGGATGTGCTGCTGGAGGATGGCGCGCTGGGCGGCCTGCGTGTGCGCATCCGCCTGCCGGTGTGAGGGGGCGGGCGGGCGGGCGGCGTCGCGCAGGACGGCGCGCAAACGAAAAGGGCCGGTCCCGATGGACCGGCCCCGTTCCGTCTCTCGCGCCTGCCCGCGGGCGGGCGCGCGATCGTCTTGCTTCAGGCGGCCTTCGGCATGCTGGCCGAGGCCTTCTCGACCATCACCTTGACCTCGTCGAGCGCCTCGCCGACGCGCTTCTGCAGCAGGCCCACCGTCTCGGCATTGGCCTTCTGGATCATGTCGGCGATCTCCTTGAGGTTGGCGACGGCCTTCTCGTAGGAGACCTTGATCAGGTCGGCCTGGCGCGCGGCCTTGACCTGCGGCGCCTCGTTGGTGGTCAGCGCGCGCAGCGCCTCGCCGGCCTCGGCCATGGCGCCCTGCATGATCTCGAAGTTGCGCCGGGCGATCGCCTGGGCGCCCTCGAGCGCGAGCTTGTTGGCCTGGCTCAGCACCTCGATGTTGCGGCGATGGGCGGCCATCACGGCGTCCACATCGAAGGCGGGGAACTTGAACTCGCCCATCAGCTTGGCGTAGTCGACGTCGAAGAAGGTCTCGGGCTTCTTGGCCATGGTGGCGTTCCTTTCGGAAGGGGTTGGGTGTTCGGCTCGTGAACCCGGGCGGAGCGCCCGTCTGGGCGCGCGCCGCACGGGCGCATGATCTCGTTACGCCGGGAAGATAAGTGCGCTGCTGCGGCGCGTCAAGGGTTTTTTGTGCGACGCACAAAAAATCGAGGCCGATCTGGCTAATCTGCTGGAAAATATAGTGCGTTCAGCCCGACGGCGAGACGAAGGGCTCGTCATCCTCGTCTTGTTGCGTTGCAGCATGATCGGACTCGGTCGCCGCGTCGCCTGGGCGCCGGGACCCCGCCAATCCGCCCGCCAGACCGCCCGCCAAGCCACCGGCGAATCCCTCCAGCCGGGCGAGCAGCCGCGCCGGCCCCTCGGCGCGGGCGAGTGCATGGTCGAGCGCGGCCATGGTCGCGGAGAGGTCGGGGCTGTCGTCATGCTGCCAGGCGCGGAAGGCGGCCAGCCACACGCCCAGCAGCCCCTTGGCCCGGAGCGCGCCCACCGGGCCGGCGGCGGAACTGCCCGCCGCTTCCAGCAGGAAGGCCATGCTTTGCATCGCCACCGGCAGCAGCCCGGCGGCGGCGAGCGGGTCGGTGCGCAGCGCGCGGGCCACGGCCAGCACCCCGTCGCGGTCCTGGTTCAGGGCATCGAAGCGGCGCATCAGGACATCGAACAGCCGGTCGCGGATGCTGTCGGCCGGGTCGGGCGGGCCGAGATCGGCGGTGGCGGCGGCATCGGCCAGCGCGGCATGGCGGGCGATGATGTGCCAGCGGCTGGGAAAGCGCGGGCGCAGCGCGGCGGGATCGAGCCCGGCCTCGGCCGCGACCGCGCGCAGATTGACCGCCCGCCAGCCCGACCGCGCCGCGATTGCCAGCGCGGCGCCGCAGATTCGGGCATCGGTTCGGGCATCGGTCTCGGTTGGCCCCTGCGCCGGTGCGGCGGCGGGCTCGGTCTCGCTCGGGTCGGGGGTGGGTTCGTCCGGGCTCATGCTGGCTTCCATGTGGGGGCTCGTGCGCCCGGTTTCAGCCTCCGCGCGAGGGCGGCTGGCGCGCCGCCGCGTGCCGCCGCTGCCCCCCGGCGCCGCGTCGGCCGGGGCGGCATCCAGGTCGGCAGGGGAAAGCGGCAGGCCGAGGCGGCGTGCCGCCTCCAGCACCGCCTCGATCTGGCGGGCCGGGATGGCGCCGCGATCGCGCCAGCCCTGCACGCGGGAGGCGTGGCGGTGGCCGAGGGCGCGGGCCATGGCGGACAGGCCGCCGAACAGGGCGATGACATGGTGGATCGGGATCATGTGTTCGTTTTACATGTAAAGTCGGTGATGCGCAACAGTGGCGGCCGTTGTTTACACGTAAGACGCCCTGGCCGGGCCGTCCCTCAGCCCGCCAGCCAGGCCAGCATCGCCCCCTGGATCAACAGCACTCCCAGCCAGTGCCCGCCATCGATCAGCGTCAGGCGCGGCGATGAACTCTGGAAGGCGTGGTTGGTAAGCAGCGTGCTGGCGACGAAGCCGAGCCACAACAGCACGCCCGCCAGCATGCCGCCCCCGACCGTCAGCGGCGCGCCGGACATATGGCCGCGCAGGCTGGCGAACACCCAGGCCATCACGAGCTGGCACAGGAACGAGATCGGGAAGGGCGCCCAGCTCGGCCCCCAGGCGCTGCGGGCGCGGATGTCGGCCGCAGTCTTGCCGAGCGCGGCCATCCACTGCGTGCCGAGCGCCATGTACCAGATCGCGCCAAAGAGATAGCTCGGCACGGCCATGCCGAGCAGGACGGTGAGGCTGGCGGCGGAGGTCATGGGCGCGGGCTCCTTCGGGGCAGGCTGGCGCCGTTACGGCCACGCAACACTATCCCATTCCAAGCCCGCGGGGCCAGCGGCGCGGCGGCGGCGGCGCGCATCCATCGCCAGTCCATCGCGTGGCAGTCCCGCGCGTGGCAGTCCCGCCGGCGCAGGGCAGGCGGCGCAGGGCAGGCGGCGCAGGGCAGGCGGCGCGACGCGGCACTCTGGCCGGTCCTGTCCTGGCTGAGGTCGCGACCCTGGCATGGCGGCCGCCCGCCGCTGCGCGGTCGGCGTGGTGCGGTCCCTTCGCCGCAGTGCCGCTCGTCGCCGTGCCGCTCGTCGCCGTGCCGCTCGTCGCCGTGCCGCTCGCCGAGGTGCCGTTCGTCGCGGTGCTGCGGCCCGCAGGCGCGCCGGCTGAGCGGCTCAGCCCGCCAGTTCGCGCGAGCGTTTCGTCGCGGCGGCGATGGCGGCCCCCATCAGCGCCGGCACCGCGCCCTCGGCCATCAGCACGCCGAGCGCGGCGGCCGTGGTGCCGCCCGGGCTGGTGACGTTCCTGCGCAAGGTCGCGGCCTCCTCGGCGCTGGCGCCCAAGAGCGCCCCGGCCCCGGCCACGGTCGCGCGCGCGAGCTGGCGGGCGAGCGCCGGGGGCAGACCCTGCGCCTTGCCGGCTTCCTCCATCGCCTCGGCGAGCAGGAACACATAGGCCGGCCCCGAGCCGGACACGGCCGTGACCGCGTCCATATGCCCTTCCTCCTCGACCCAGGCGACCTCGCCCACCGCGCCCAGAAGCTGGTCGCACAGGGTGCGCTGCGCCGGGTTCACCCCCTGTCCCGCGCAGCACACCGTCACGCCCTTGCGCACCGCCGCCGGCGTGTTGGGCATGGCGCGCACGATCGCCGCGCCGGGGCCGAGCAAGGCCTGCATGCCGCCGATCGTCCGTCCGGCCATGATCGACAGGAAGCAGGCCCCGCCCGCCGCGTGGCGGGCATGGGCGGGCAGCGCCCGGGCCGCCTCCTGCGGCTTGACCGCGAGCATCACCAGGTCGGGGGCGAAATCGTCCGGCACCGCCTCGGCCGCCGCGACGAAGCGCGGCAGCGCGGCACCCTTGGGCAGGGTCGCGGCGATGGCGGCGGCGGCGTCGGGGCTGGGCTCGACCACGACGATGCCGGCGGGGTCGATGCCGCGATCGAGCCAGCCGGCAAGCAGGGCGCCGCCCATCTTACCGCAGCCGACCAGAAGGATGCGCGAGGCCATGGCGCTTCTCCGCGAGACTTGTGTGATGCGCGCCTGGGCGCGCGTTCGAGGCGCCAACGCATCGGGCCAAAGCCGCGCCCTGTCAACGCCCGAAGGGCGCGGGCCGGCGGCGGGGGCGGGTGGATCGCGGCGGGCGGATCAGGCCTCGCCCACGCACTCCAGCATGGCCGAAGCCAGCGCGTCATGCGGCGCCTTGCCGCCCCAGAGCACGAACTGGAAGGCGGGATAGAAGCGTTCGCACTCGGTCAGCGCGATATCGACCAGATCCTCCAGGCTCTCGACCGAGGCCCCGCGTGCCCCGCGCAGCAGCATCGAGTGGCGGAAGACCGGCACCTGCTCCTCGCTCCAGAGGCCGAAATGGCCGAGCCAGAGCTTCTCGTTGGCCACCGACAGCAGTTCGTAGATGGCGGCGCGGCGGTTGCCCGGCACCTTGATGTCGAGCGCGCAGGAGAAATGCATCGCCGAGATCTCGCCGCACCAGGAGAAGAACAGCGAGTAGTCGCACCATTTGCCCGGCACCTCGACGGCCATCTCCTCGTCGGAGCGGCGGTCGAAGGCCCATTCGTTGGCGGCGACGATCTGCTCGACGATGTCGAGCGGATTGCCGGTCCGCTCGGCCTTGTAGGTTTCTACGCTGGGCATGGGCCGGCTGGCCTCCCCCCTGGCGGGCCTGCCATGCGTCGGCAGATCCCGGACTGGTGCTGTCCTGGCGGGCCCCGGCGCTGGCGCCGCCGCACCGTTCCGTAGGGTGCGGCGCCAGCCTGCGGGCGACATCTAGTGGTGATCAGCCGCAGGCCCCACCACGGCTAGGTTGCCAAACCGCGACTCGCGCCGCAAGGCCATATCGCACCGAATCAAGCGCTTCGCGCGGATTTCATGAGCCTGTGACTCAGCTGCCGCGCGGAAGGGGGTGAGGCGCCTCGATTCCTGTGGATAAGCCGGCGAACAGGCCGCTTCCGGGCCGAAAACTGGGGATAAGAGGACGCGCCGGCGCGGCGCGATCAGTCGCCGGCCTGGCCGTCCGGCGCGGCGAGCCGCGCCTCCAGCTCGGCCAGCCGGGCGGCGAGCTTCTCCTGCTCGGCCCGCGCGCGGGCGGCCATCTCGCGCACCGCCTCGAACTCCTCGCGCGGGACAAGCTGAAGCCGCGCGACGCAGGCATCGACGCGGGCCTGCACCATCGCGGCCAGCTCGCGCCGCAGGCCGGCCAGCGCCGACAGGGCGCCGCCGGCCACCCCGGCCATGTCATCACGCAACCTGTCGCCTGCCATCTGTCCTGCTCCGTCCGTGCGGCAAGGTTCCCGCGCGTGCAGCCTGCGCCGGCACGGGGGCGGGGCGCAAGCGGCGATCGCGCTTGGGAAGCGGCGTTCGTGGCAGGCGGATTGCAGAGGGACGCCAACCTTCCTATAAGCGCGCGCGGGGGAGTATGGCACTGCGCGCGGCCAACTGCGCCTTGCGGCCAACTGCGCCTTGCGGAGCGGAACGCGAATGATCCTCGTCACCGGCGGTGCCGGCTTCATCGGCTCGAACATCGTTGCCGCGCTGTGCGCGCGCGGCAATGACGAGGTCGTGGTCTGCGACCGGCTCGGCGACGAGAACAAGTGGCGCAACCTGGCCAAGCACCCGATCGCGGACTTCGTGCTGCCCGAGCAGCTCGATGCCTACCTCACCGGCCGGCAGCGCCGCTTCGAGGCGGTGATCCACATGGGCGCGATCTCGGCCACGACCGAGCGCGACGGCGACCTTATCATACGCAACAACTTCCAGGCCTCGCTGCGGTTGTGGGAATGGTGCGCTCTCACCCATACGCGGTTCATCTACGCCTCCTCGGCCGCGACCTATGGCGACGGCACCTACGGCTTCGGCGACGATCCGCGCCCCGAGATGCTGGCGCGCCTCAAGCCGATGAACCTCTATGGCTGGTCGAAGCACCTGTTCGACCGGCGCGCGATCCAGCTTGTCTCGCGCGACCGGCCGCGCCCGCCGCAATGGGCCGGCCTCAAATTCTTCAACGTCTATGGCCCGAACGAGTACCACAAGGGCGCGATGATCTCGGTGGTGAAGCGCAAGTTCGACGAGATCGCGCGCGGCGAGCCGGCGCGCCTCTATCGCAGCTACCGCAAGGATGTCGCGGACGGGGAGCAGCAGCGCGACTTCATCTGGGTGGATGACTGCGTCGATGTGGTGCTGTGGCTGCTCGACAATCCGAAGGTGCAGGGCATCTACAATTGCGGCACCGGGCGTGCGCGCAGCTATGTCGATCTGGTGCGCGCGATCTATGCCGCGATGCGCCGGCGCCCGCGCATCGAGTATGTCGCCATGCCGGTGGAACTGCGCGGCCAGTACCAGTACTTCACCGAGGCGCGCATGCAGCGGCTGCGCGATGCCGGCTACAAGCGCAACTTCACCTCGCTCGAGGATGGCATCGCCGCCTATGTGCGCGACTATCTGATGAAGCCCGATCCCTATCGCTGAGGGCGCGCCACGCCCCTGCGCGCCTCAGCGCGCGCCACGCCCCTGCGCGCCTCAGCGCGCGCCGCGCCGCGCCGGCGGGGCGCCGGCGCCGTGGCCGAGCAGATAGGCGTGGCCGTCGACATCGGCCAGCATGAACAGAACGCGGCGGAAGCCTTCCACCGCCTGGGCACCGGCCTCGCGATAGGCGCGCGCCAGCGTCTGGCGCTGTGCCTCGAAAAGCTGCTTCTCCAGCGCCTCGCCCGCGGCCGACAGGGCAAGGCAGCGCTGGCGCCGGTCGGTGGTGCCCGGACGCTGGAGCACGAAACCCTTCGCGACCAGTTCCTTGAGCACGCGCGAGAGCGACTGCTTGGTGATGCGCAGGATGCCAAGCAGCGCCGAGACGGTCATGTTCGGGTTGCGCCCGACGAAATAGAGCACGCGGTGATGGGCCCGCCCGAAGCCCAGAGGCCGCAGCACGGAATCGGGGCCGGCGGTGAAGCCGCGATAGCCGAAATAGAGCAGCTCCATGCCCTGGCGGATCTCCTCCTCGCGCAGGAACAGGAGCGGGTTCGATGGGCGCGGCTCGGGCATGGCGGTGCCTCGTGGCTGGACGCGGCGGCGAGGAGCGATAATCCGTAACCGACTGGTCGGCAATATGGCAGTGATGTTGACTTATATGCGGGCGCTCCGTAGCCTGTCCACAAGCAAGCGGCTATCCTTCAGCCAATCAACTGCCAGCGGGAGAACACGCCAATGGCCGGCCCCTCATTCGACGATCGCGACGGCTGGATCTGGTTCGACGGCAAGCTCGTGCCCTGGCGCGAGGCCAAGGTGCATGTCGTGCTGCACGGCCTGCATTACGGCTCCTGCGTGTTCGAGGGCGAGCGCGCCTATAACGGCCATGTCTTCAAGCTGCGCCAGCACAGCCAGCGCCTGCTCGAAAGCGCGAAGATCCTGGGCATGGAGACCAGCCTCACCGTCGAGGAGGTGGACGCCGCCTGCAACGAGACGCTGAAGGCGTCCGGCTTCACCGATGCCTATCTGCGCCCGGTGATGTGGCGCGGCTCGGAAAGCATGGGCGTCTCGCCCAAGGGCACCAAGGTGCATTTCGCGGTGGCGATCTGGCCGTGGGGCGCCTATTTCGGCGACCAGCGCATGAAGGGCATCCGCCTCGACATGGGCCAGTGGCGCCGCCCCGCCCCGGACACGGCGCCGACGCGGGCCAAGGCCGCCGGCCTCTACATGATCGCGACGCTGAACAAGAACGCCGCCGAGGAGAAGGGCTTCGACGATGCGATGATGCTCGACTGGCGCGGCCAGGTGGCCGAGGCCACGGGGGCGAACATCTTCTTCGTCAAGGACGGCGCGATCCATACGCCCACGCCCGACTGCTTCCTCGACGGCATCACGCGGCGCACGGTGATGGGCATCGCGCGCGCGCGCCAGATCGTGGTGCATGAGCGCGCGATCCGGCCCGAGGAATTGTCCGGCTTCACCGAATGCTTCCTCACCGGCACGGCGGCGGAAGTGACCGCCGTGCGCGAGATCGGGCCGGTGAAGTACAACCCGGGCGGCATCACCCAGACGCTGATGACCGATTACGACGCGCTGGTGCGCATGAGCCCGGACGAGGTCGCCCGGCGCAGCCCGAGCTGAACGCCGCCCGGCCGGCGCCCGCGCCGACCCACCCACGCAGCGCGCGGCCCGGCCCCGGGTCGCGCGCTTCTGCTTTGTCGGGCTGCCGCCTGCGCTGACCGCGCCGCCATTGCGGTCGCGCCCGCGAGCGGCTATCGAGGCGCGGCATGCCCGAGAAGCCCCGCACGACGAGGAACGACAAGCGCGCCGCGCCCGCGAGGCCCGGCGATCCGCCCGCAGGCGATCCGCCCGCCGGCGTGCCCGCTGCTGCGCGACCGGTTGACGCGCAATCGGCCGAAGCGCAATCGGCCGAAGCGCAATCGGGCGAGGGGAGATCGGCCTGGCGCACCGCGCTGGCCGTGGTGCTCGGCGTCACCGCCTTCCGCCTGTTCTGGCTGACGCTCGGCACGCCCGAGCTCTACGCCGACGAGGCGCAATACTGGGTCTGGGCGCAGGACCTGTCCTGGGGCTACTACACCAAGCCGCCGCTGATCGCCTGGCTGATCGCCGGCACGACCGCGCTCTGCGGCCAGGCCGAGGGTTGCGTGCGGCTCTCCTCGCCCGTGCTGCACGCGGCAACCGCGCTGCTCTTGTTCGTGCTCGGGCGCCGCCTTTATGGCCCGCGTGCCGGCCTGTTCGCCGCCATCCTGTGGACGACGCTGCCGGCGGTGTGGATCTCGGGCACGATCATCTCCACCGATGTGCCGGTGCTGGCGGCCTGGGCCTTCGCGCTCCTGGCCGTGCTGAAGCTGATCGACGCGGCCGAGGCGGGGCGCCCGGCTCCGCTCGGCTGGTGGGCCGGGCTTGGCGCGGCACTCGGGCTCGGCATGCTGGCCAAGTATGTGATGGCCGCCTTCCTGCCCGGGCTTGCCCTGTTCCTGCTCTGGCACCGGCCGGCGCGCGCGATCCTGCGCAGCGGATGGCGGGGGCCGCTGGCCGGGCTCGCGGCGATGGCGCTGTTCATCGCGCCGAACCTGGCGTGGAACCTGCACAACAGCTTCGCCACCATCCGCCATGTCGGGCAGAACGCCAATCTCGGCGGGGCGCTGCTGAACCCGCGCGCGGGGGCCGAGTTCTTCGCCGCGCAGTTCGCCGTGTTCGGCCCGCTGCTGTTCGGCTTCCTGCTGTTCCTGCTCGCCTGGCGCCCGCGCGCGACGCTGTCCGACTGGCGCGCCCGCTTCCTCGCCAGCTTCATCCTGCCCCTGGGCCTGCTGATCCTCGGCCAGTCCTTCCTCTCGCGCGCCAACGCCAACTGGGCGGCGCCGGTCTATGTCGCGGCGGTGGTGCTGGTGGCGGCGGCGGCGCTGGCGCAGGGCCGGCAATGGCTGCTCCGGGCGAGCGTGGCGCTGCATGTGGCGATCGCGCTCCTGGTCTTCCTCGGCCCCGCCCTGGCCGAGGCGATCGGCCGGCCCCTGCCGCGCGGGCTCGATCCCTTCGCGCGCATGCGCGGGGGCGAGGCGCTCGGGCGCGAGGTGTCGCGCCATCTCGCCGCCGATCCGCGCCTGACGCTGCTGGCCGAGCGGCGGCGCGAGATGGCGACGCTGATGTACTATGTCCGTCCCTATCCCGCCGGGGCGCGGATGTGGGAAGCCGATGGCGTCGCGCGCAACCAGTTCGAGCTCGACCGCGCCATCGCCCCCGGTCCCGGCCCGTGGCTCCTGGTCACGCATCGCGAGGCGGTGCCCGACATCGCCCAGCGCTTCGGCGCGGCCGAGCGGGTGGGGCGCGTGCGCATCGTCACCCACCCGAATGCGAGCCTGACCTACACCCTGTTCCGCCTGGCCGATTTCGCCGGAACGCCCGCCGGGGCTTCGCCCGCACCTAGGTGACGAACTGCTCGCCGATGATGCGCTCGGACAGATTGTGCTCGGGATCGAACAGCAGCGTCAGCGTCACCGCGCGATCCTCGTGCACGGCCACGCGCACCACGTCGCGCACCTCGGTATAGTCGGCCACCGCCGCCACCGGGCGCTTGGCCGCCTCCAGCACCTCGAACACCACCTGCGCCGAGGCCGGCAAGAGCGCGCCGCGCCAGCGCCGCGGCCGGAAGGCATTGAGCGGCGTCAGCGGCAGCAGGTTCGAGGCGAGCGGCACGATCGGTCCGTGCGCCGACAGGTTGTAGGCGGTCGAGCCGGCGGGGGTGGAGATCAGCACCCCGTCGCAGATCAGCTCCTTGAGCCGCTGCACGCCGTCGATGGTGATGCGGATCTTCGCCGCCTGGCGCGTCTGGCGCCAGAGCGAGACCTCGTTGATCGCCAGCGCCTGCTCGGACGAGCCGTCGGCGCGGGTCGCGGCCATGCGCAGCGGGTGCAGCTCGGTGACCGAGGCGCGCGCGATGCGGGCGGGCAGGTCCTCGGTCCGCTCGTCATTCATCAGGAAGCCGACCGAACCACAATTCATGCCGTAGATCGGCAGCGCCTTGCCGAGAAAGCGGTGCAGCGTTTCCAGCATGAAGCCGTCCCCGCCGAGTGCCACCGCCACCTCGGCCCGCTCGGGCTCGGCATGGCCGTAGCGCTCGACCAGCTTCTTGCGCAGGGTGGCGGCGCGGCGGGTGGCCGCGGCCAGGAAGGCGATGCGGCGCACCGGCTTGGCGCGGAAGGGGGCCGGGGCGGGCGGGGCGATGGCGGCGGGCGGGGTCACGGGGGGCTGGGCTCGGCCTGGGGCTGGCGGCGGTGGGGGAGGGCGCCTCGTGCCGGCGCGCATGGCGGGGCCGCGGTGCTGGCGGGTGGCGGCCCTCCGGGCTGGTCGGCGCTGTCGGTCGGGTGCGCGCTACGGCCTTTCGGCTCGGGTTGGATCGTGCCGTTGCGGGCATCTCCGCCCCAACCGGCCGGTCCTGTCAAGCGCGCGCCGGGGCGGGCGGGGCCAGAGGCCGGGCCAAGTCCCGGTTCCGGGCGGGGTCTGGAGGTGCGCGGCTGGTTCCGCCCAGCGGGGCGGCGGGGCGAGGGGGTCCTCGACCTGTGCGGGCAGCAAGCGGGAGCCGGACCCGCCCGGACCGGCGAGACGGGCGGAGCCGGAGGCTGGGCCAAGCCGCGCCCCGGCTCCGGGCAGTGTGACTGACGACTGGGCAGGCCCCTTGCGCGGCGGCGCGGTGGATGGCGCGCGCGGCAGCCCGGTAGGTGGCATCGCGTGGCAGGGCCCGGCGGCGCGCTGTCGCCAGATCGGCCCGGAGCCGCCAGCCGGGCGTGCTCGCGACTCCCCTCCGCTCCGGCTGGCCGGAGCCAGCGACGGCACCCTCCTCGGGGCTCGTGCCTCCGAGCCGACCAACCGGCGCGCGCAGCGGGCTTGCCTCGGGCCCCTGCCTCGCCACATCATAGCACCCGAGGCGGCGGTCCTGCTTGGCCGGCCAGCCTGTCTGCGGTGCCAGACCCTGGCGCCCATCTGCCGGCCAGCCGGCCCGTGCCTTGGGTCCATGGTCCGGCTAGGATCGGATCATGCCCCCGCACGACGCGCCCGCCCGCACCGACGCCGGACCCGAAGAATCGGGCGGGGCTGCATGCGCTGCGATGGTGCCGGGGACCGCCGATGTCGGGGTCGTTGCCAAGGGTAACGGCCACGCCAGAGCTGACACCGCCGCCGAGGCTGCCGGGCCCGAGGCGGCCGACGGCCATGCCGGGCCCGCGCGCCGGCGCGGCTGGGGGCCGCTCTATGCCGCGCTCGATCTCGGCACCAACAATTGCCGCCTGCTTGTCGCCGTCCCGGCCCCGGACGGGTTCCGCGTCGTCGATTCCTACTCGCGCATCGTCCGTCTGGGCGAGGGGCTGGTGGCTTCCGGCCGCCTGTCTGATGCGGCGATGGGGCGCGCCGTCATCGCCCTTCGCGCCTGCGCCGATAAGCTCGCCCGGCGCCCGGTGGTGCAGTTCCGTGCCGTCGCCACCGAAGCGTGCCGGCGGGCGGCCAACGCGCCCGAGTTCCTCGACCGTGTCGCTTCCGAGACCGGGCTTGCGCTCGACGTGATCGGCCCGCGCGAGGAGGCCGAGCTTGCCGTCGATGGCTGCGCCAGCCTGCTCGCCGACGGGGCCGAGCGGCGCGCGCTCCTGTTCGACATCGGCGGCGGCTCGACCGAGATCATGTGGCTGCGCCTCGCCCCCGGCCGCAGCGGCAGCCGCCCGCGCCCCGAGTTGATCGGCTTCGTCTCGCTGCCGATCGGCGTGATCTCGCTGGCCGAGCGTTTCGGCGCCGATGCCTTCACCCGCGCCGGGTTCGAGGCGATGGTCGAACTGGTGATGGACGCGGCCCGCCCGTTCGAGGCGGTGCATTGCATCGGCCACGAGATCGGGCAGGGTGGCGTGCGCCTGCTCGGCACCTCGGGCACGGTGACGACGCTTGCCGGCGTGGCGCTCGGGCTTGATCGCTACCGCCGCACGGTGATCGACGGGCGCTCGCTGCCGGCCACCGAGGCCGAGGCGGCGCTGGAAGGCCTTGTCGGCCGCAGCCGCGCCTCGTTGGCGACCGAGCCCTGCATCGGCCAGGACCGCTCTGAATTCGTGCTGCCGGGCTGCGCCATATTCGCCGCGATCCGCCGGCTCTGGCCGATCGAGCGGCTGACGGTGGCCGATCGCGGCCTGCGCGAGGGCATCCTGTTGCGCATGATGCGCGGCGAGGCGGCCCGCGCCCCGCGCCGGCGTGCTGGCCGCGACCCAAGGCGCGGCAACGGCCACGGCGGATGAAGGGCGCGCCGGCATGAGCGGTTCACGGCGCCGCCCCGGTGGCGGCAGCGGCGGCGGCCGGGCCGGGCCGGGCGGCGGGCGCGACCTGGCCGTGACGGTGCGCACCGCCGGGCGGCGCACGCCGTCCTCGACCCGCTGGCTGTCCCGCCAGCTCAACGATCCCTATGTTGCCGCCGCCAAGGCCGCCGGCTATCGCTCGCGCGCCGCCTTCAAGCTGGCCGAACTGGACGACCGCTACCGCCTGATCCGCAAGGGGGCGCGCATCGTCGATCTCGGCGCCGCGCCGGGCGGCTGGACGCAGGTCGCGGTCGCCCGCGCCGGGGCCGAGGGACGGGTGGTCGCGCTCGACCTGTTGCCGATCGAGCCGATCCCGGGCGCGGTGGTGCTGCAAGGCGACTTCATGGCCGAGGATGCGCCGGCGCGGCTGGCCGAGGCGCTGGGCGGGGCGCGCGCCGACCTCGTGCTCTCCGACATGGCGCCCAACACCACCGGCCATACCGCGACCGACCATCTGCGCATCATGGGCCTGGCCGAGGCCGCGCTCGATTTCGCCATCCGCGTGCTGGCCCCGGGCGGGGCCTTCGTCTGCAAGCTGTTCCAGGGCGGGGCCGAGCGCACCATGCTGGAGACGCTGAAGAAGCATTTCGCCACGGTGCGCCACGCCAAGCCGCCCGCCAGCCGCAAGGATTCGCGCGAGCTCTACATCGTCGCGCAGGGTTTCCGGGCCTAGGGCAGCGTCCGATCCGGTGCAACCGCGCCGCGGTTCCGCCGGATGGGACCAGGCTGCCCGCAAGTCGTCGGTTGCCAGGGCGGGACTTCCGCTCGGCTGATCCAGCGCGAACGGAACGTGCCCTGGCCGGGCCTTCGTGCCTCGCCGGCCGGCCCCCCGGCACGGGTTCGGCGCCGGGTTCATGCAGCCGGCGCATGGCAGGCGCGCGGTGCGGCGCGCATGAAATCGCCATGACCGCCCGCAATCTCCTTGCCCCCGCCCCGGCGCAGGCGTAATTAGGCGCGCCATTAGCCGCGCCCCGCACCGGAGATTCGCGCGATGGCCCCCGACACCCGCCCCGATCCTGCCGCCGCTGCCGCCGCCCCTCCCGGCAGCGGGCGCTTCGCGCTCGATATCGCCGAGGCGCTCACCTTCGACGACATCCTGCTCGTGCCCGCCTACAGCCAGGTGCTGCCGGCCACGACCGATATCCGCACGCGCCTGACGCGGCGCATCGGCCTCAACATCCCGCTGGTCTCGGCGGCGATGGACACCGTGACCGAGGCAGGCATGGCGATCGCCATGGCCCAGGCCGGCGGCATCGGCGTGATCCACAAGAATCTCAGCCCCGAGGACCAGGCCCAGCATGTGCGCCGGGTGAAGAAGTTCGAATCCGGCATGGTGGTCAATCCGGTCACCGTGCATCCCGACCAGACGCTGGCCGAGGCGCGCCAGATCATGGCCGCGCACCACATCTCCGGCATCCCGGTGGTCGAGCGCGGCACGCACCGGCTGGTGGGCATCCTGACCAACCGCGACGTGCGCTTCGCCCAGGACCCCTCGGTGCGCGTGGCCGAACTGATGACGCGCGAGAACCTGGTCACGGTGCGCGAGACGGTGGACCAGGAGGAGGCCAAGCGCCTGCTGCACAAGCACCGTATCGAGAAGCTGCTGGTGGTCGATGACGATTATCGCTGCGTCGGGCTGATCACGGTCAAGGACATCGAGAAGAGCCGCGCCCACCCCTCGGCGATCAAGGACGAGATGGGCCGGCTGCGCGTGGCCGCCGCCACGGGCGTCGGCGAGGACGGGCTCAGGCGCGCCGCCGCCCTGATCGCGGCCGAGGTGGACGTGATCGTGGTCGATACCGCGCATGGCCATTCCGCCGGCGTGCTGCGTGCGGTCGAGCAGGTGAAGAAGCTCTCCAACGCGGTGCAGGTGATCGCCGGCAACGTCGCCACGCCCGAGGCGACCCAGGCGCTGATCGATGCCGGGGCCGATGCGGTCAAGGTGGGCATCGGGCCGGGCTCGATCTGCACGACGCGGGTCGTGGCCGGCGTCGGCGTGCCGCAATTCTCGGCGGTGATGGAATGCGCCGCGGTCGGGCGCAAGGCGGGCGTGCCGATCGTCGCCGATGGCGGCGTGCGCCATTCGGGCGACATCGCCAAGGCGATCGCCGCCGGCGCCGATGCCTGCATGATCGGCAGCCTGCTTGCCGGCACCGACGAAAGCCCGGGCGAGGTCTATCTCTACCAGGGCCGTTCCTACAAATCCTATCGCGGCATGGGCTCGCTCGGCGCGATGGCGCGCGGCTCGGCCGACCGCTACTTCCAGCAGGAGGTGCAGGACGCGCTCAAGCTCGTGCCCGAGGGGATCGAGGGGCGCGTCGCCTACAAGGGTCCGGTCTCGCCGGTGCTGCACCAGCTTGTCGGGGGCTTGCGCGCCGGCATGGGCTATACCGGCAACGCCACCCTGGCCGAGATGCAGACCAATTGCCGCTTCCGCCGCATCACCGGCTCGGGCCTGCGCGAGAGCCATGTCCATGACGTGCTGATCGAGCGCGAGGCACCGAACTACCGGCAGGGCGGATAGGTGGCGAAGGCGGGAGCGGCCGGGCCGCATCGCGTCGGCGCGGTGCTGTTCGACGCCTACGGCACCCTGTTCGACCTCGCGAGCGCGGTGGCGCAGAACCGCGCCGCGCTGACGCCCGCCTTGCCCGCTGGCGTGACGCCCGAGGCGGTGCTGGCCACCTGGCGCGCCAAGCAGCTCGAATACACCTGGACGCTGTCGCTGTCCGGCATCTGGCGCGACTTCCAGGCGGTCACGGCCGAGGCGCTCGATTTCGCCCTGGCCGCGCACGGCATCGATGCGCGCACCGCCCCGCGCGCGGCGCTGCTCGCGGCGTTCCGCCGTCTCGACCCCTACCCGGACGCGCCGGGGTGCCTTGCCGCCCTGCGCGCGCGCGGCCTGCGCACCGCGATCCTGTCCAATGGCAGCGCCGGGATGCTGGCCGATGCGGTGTCGGCCTCCGGCCTGGAGGACGGGCTCGATGCCCTGTTCTCAGTCGATGCGGTGCAGATCTACAAGCCGAGCCCGCGCGTCTATGCCCTGGCGGCGAGCGCGCTCGACCTGGCGCCCGAGGCGGTCGGCTTCGTCTCGGCCAATGCCTGGGACGCGGCCGGCGCGGCCGAGTTCGGGTTCGCGACCGTCTGGCTGAACCGCGCCGGCGCGCCGGACGAATACGGGCTGGCCGTGCGCGCGACGGTGCTGGGTGATCTCGCCGCCGCCGCCGCCGCCTTCGCCCCCGCCGCCTGAGGCGCGCGCGATGACCGCCGCCCCATGACGCCAGCCGCCCGCATCGCCGGGGCGATCGAGCTTCTCGGCGCGATCGAGGCCGCGCCGCGCAAGCCGGCCGACGCCACCGCGCAAGCCTTCTTCCGCGCCCGCCGCTTCATCGGCGCGGGCGACCGGCGCGCCATCTCCGAGCGGGTCTATGCGATCCTGCGCGCGCGTCCGCGCCTTGCCTGGTGGATCGCGCGCGCGGGCGCCGGCCGCGCGGCCGATCCGCGCACGCTGGTGTTGGCCCACCTGCTGCTTGCCGACCGCGCCGGCCCCGCCGCTGCCGCCGCCCTGTTCCCGGGCGGGCGCTTCGCCCCCGAACCGCTCTCTCGCGAGGAGGAGGCGCTGGCGCGCGCTCTTGCCGGGCACACGCTCGACCATCCCGACCAGCCGGAAGCCGTGCGCCTCGGCGTGCCCGACTGGCTGCTGCCAAGCCTGCACGCCCGCTTCGGCGCGGGGCTCGCGCGCGAGATGGCGGCGATGGACCAGCCGGCGCCGCTCGATCTGCGCGTCAACCCGCTCAAGACCACGCGTGGCGCGGCGCAAAGCGCGCTCGCGGGCGAGGGCATCATCGCCGAGGCGACGCCATTCTCGCCCTGGGGGCTGCGCGTGCCCGGCCGCCGCCCGGTCACCGCCACCGCCGCCTTCCGCGAGGGGCTGGTCGAGATCCAGGACGAAGGCAGCCAGCTTGTCGCGCTGCTGACCGATGCGCGCCCCGGCATGCGCGTGGCCGATCTCTGCGCCGGGGCCGGGGGCAAGACGCTGGCGCTCGCCGCCGCGATGAAGAACAGGGGCCAGATCATCGCCGCCGATGTTTCCGCCGTGCGGCTCGACCAGTCGGTGAAGCGCCTGCGCCGCGCCGGGGTGCACAATGTCGAGTGCCGGCTGCTCAAGCCGGGCGAGAAGTGGCTCAAGCGCGGCGCCGGGGCGTTCGAGCGCGTGCTGGTCGATGCGCCCTGCACCGGCACCGGCACCTGGCGGCGCAACCCGGATGCGCGGCTTTCGCTCGTGCCCGCCGACCTCGACGAACTCCGCGCCAAGCAGGCGGCGATCCTGGATACCGCCGCACGGCTGGTTAGACCGGGCGGGCGATTGGTGTATGCTACCTGTTCGGTCCTGGCCGAGGAGAACGAGGCGCAGATTGCCGCCTTCCTCGGCCGCCAGCCGGAGTTCGCCGTCGTGCCGCTTGCCAAGCTGTGGCCCGCGATCGCGCCGAACACCAGCCCGCCGGCGATGGC
The DNA here is from genome assembly GCA_020850755.1 of Alphaproteobacteria bacterium. Classification (GTDB taxonomy): domain Bacteria; phylum Pseudomonadota; class Alphaproteobacteria; order Acetobacterales; family Acetobacteraceae; genus JADZEB01. The sequence continues at coordinate 280,418 of JADZEB010000018.1, forward strand.
GTCAGGCGAGGGGCCGTTCCTCGTGCTCACGCCGGCTGCGCACGGCACCGACGGCTTCTTCTGCGCCGTGCTGGAGCGCGCGCACGCGGCAAGGACCGGTCCGGACACCGATCCGGGCGCCGATCCGGGTGCCGGCCCGCCGCCCGGCCAGGACGAACGGGCGGAGGCCGGGCCGTGATCGCGATCCGCCGCGCCCGTCCGCAGGATGCCGAGGCGATCGCCTCGGCCCATGTGGCGGCGTGGCGGTCGGCCTATGCCGGCATCCTGCCGGACTTCTATCTCGCCGGCATGTCCGAGCGCCGCCAGGCGCGGCAATGGCGCCATGCGCTGGAATGGCCGCGCCAGGGGGCGGCGGTGTTCGTGGCGGTGGCCTCGGGCGAGGACCTGCCGCCCGATGCGCCCGCCGACGGCTTCCTGCCGCCGGGCAGCGATCCCTCCGCCGCCGAGCCGCCCGGCGCGGTGGTGGGCTATGCCTCGGCCGGGCGGCTGCGCCGCTCCCCGCTCGGGCTGGCGCGGCTGGGCGAGATCGAGACGCTCTACGTGCTCGACGACTACCGCGAGCGCGGGCTCGGCCGGCGGCTGATGCGCGCGGCGGCGGCGCATCTGAACGCGGTCGGCTGCGATGCGGCGCTGCTCTGGGTGCTGTGCGCGAACCAGGCCCGCTTCTTCTACCGCCATCTCGGCGGGGCGGCGGTGGCCGAGCAGGAGATCACGGTCGGCGGCGCGCCGGTGACGCAGCAGGCGATGCTGTGGGACCCGATCTCGGTTCTGCTTGCCGCGACCCAGCCAAGCACGGATAGATAGCGCCGCTCGACCCACCCAACCCCCGAGTCCCCGCCCGACACCCCCATCCCGGAGGCGCGCGGCGCGCGGGGCATTCCCGAACCGCCAGGTGCCGCCGATGACCGACCGCGTGCTGATCCTCGATTTCGGTTCCCAGGTCACCCAGCTGATCGCGCGGCGCGTGCGCGAAAGCGGGGTCTATTGCGAGGTCCATCCCTTCCATATGGCGCCCGAGAAGATCGCCGACTTCGCCCCGCGCGCGATCATCCTCTCCGGCGGGCCGGCCAGCGTGACCGAGGGCGCCTCGCCGCGCGCGCCCGCGATCGTGTTCGAACTCGACGTGCCGGTGCTCGGCATCTGCTACGGGCAGCAGACCATGTGCGCGGAGCTCGGCGGCGCGGTGGAAGGCAGCGATCATCGCGAGTTCGGCCGCGCCTTCGTCGATGTCGTCGATGACTGCGCCCTGTTCCACGGCGTCTGGGCCAAGGGCTCGCGCGAGCAGGTGTGGATGAGCCATGGCGACCGCGTCACGCGCCTGCCCGAGGGCTTCCGCGCGGTGGCGGTGAGCGAGGGCGCGCCCTTCGCCGCCATCGCCGACGATCACCGCCGCTTCTACGGCGTGCAGTTCCACCCCGAGGTGGTGCACACCCCGCACGGGGCGGCGCTGTTGCGCAACTTCACCCACGCCGTTGCCGGCTGCGGCGGCGACTGGACCATGGGCGCCTTCCGCACCGCCGAGATCGCCAAGGTGCGCCGCCAGGTCGGGCATGGCCGTGTCATCTGCGGGCTTTCCGGCGGGGTCGATTCCGCCGTTGCCGCGGTGCTGATCCACGAGGCGATCGGCGATCAGCTCACCTGCATCTATGTCGATCACGGGCTGATGCGCGCGGGCGAGAGCGAGCAGGTGGTGGCCACCTTCCGCGACCGCTTCAACATCCGCCTGGTGCATCGCGACGCCTCCGACCTCTTTCTCGGCAAGCTTGCCGGCGTTGCCGACCCCGAGCAGAAGCGCAAGATCATCGGCGCCACCTTCATCGACGTGTTCGAGGAGGAGGCGGCGAGGATCGGCGGCGCCGATCTCCTGGCCCAGGGCACGCTCTATCCGGACGTGATCGAGAGCGTGAGCTTCACCGGCGGGCCGTCGGTCACGATCAAGAGCCACCACAATGTCGGCGGCCTGCCCGAGCGCATGCGCATGAAGCTGGTCGAGCCCTTGCGCGAGCTGTTCAAGGACGAGGTGCGCGCGCTTGGCCGCGAGCTCGGCCTGCCGGCGGAGATGGTGGGCCGCCACCCCTTCCCGGGGCCGGGGCTGGCGATCCGCATTCCGGGCGCGGTGACGCGCGAGAAGGCCGATCTCCTGCGCCGCGTCGATGCGATCTACCTGGAGGAGATCCGCTCGGCCGGCCTCTATGACGCGATCTGGCAGGCTTTCGCGGTGCTGCTGCCGGTGCGCACGGTCGGCGTGATGGGCGACGGGCGCACCTATGACCATGCCTGCGCGCTGCGCGCCGTGACCTCGACCGACGGCATGACCGCGGACGTGTTCCCCTTCGACATGGGCTTTTTGCTGCGCACGGCCAACCGGATCGTCAACGAGGTGCGCGGCATCAACCGCGTCACCTACGACATCACCTCCAAGCCGCCCGGAACGATCGAGTGGGAGTAGGGGGGGCGCAGCCTCATTCCTGGCTGGTCAGGGTGAGATACATCAGCACCAGATAGACGCCCGGCACCAGGATCAGCACGCCCGCTTCCAGGATGGTCGGCGCCGGGCAGTTGCCCGCCCACATGCGGTAGCCGATGAAGGCGACGGCCGCCAGGATCACCGCCAGCCCGACATACCAGGGCGTCAGTCGATTGCGCTTGCCCGTACTCGCGTCCATGACATCCTCCGATCGGCCTATATGGCACTAAACTAGTGGATGCTGAATCGCGCGCGGCGGCATTGATCCCGGTCAAACCAGCCGGCATGCGATGCGCATGCGCAGGGTGCCGGACGGGTTCCGGTCGGGCAGGACGAGAACGCCATGCCGCCATCAGTTGGCGCGGACGGGTAGCCGATGTGGAGGAGCAGGGATCGTGCGAGGCGAGGCCCGCGCCGGCCACGTGCCTCTGGCCTGGGTCCGCGGTTCAGGTGCCGGAGACACCGCCGCGATTCCACGGCATCAGCGCCAGCACGCGGGTCATGCCGCACCAGCCGCTCATCCCCGCGAACACCAGCCCCGCCCCGACGAAGCCTGGCACCGCCAGGAACCAGGGCGAAACCGCCAGCGTCAGCAGCACGCCGAGCAGGATGATCGTCCCGGCGCTGATCTGCACCTGCTGCATCATCGGCAATGGCGCGCGCGGGCTCTGCTCGACCGCCAGGCCGGCGGCCTTCCAGGCCTCGATCCCGCCCTCCAGCACATAGCCCTGGGCGCCGAGCGGCAGGAGCGAGGCCAGCCGCGCCGCCGCCATGTTGGTGCGGTTGCCGGTGCGGCAGAGGAACACCAAGTCGGCGCCAGCCGGGGCGGCGATCGGCGGGGCCAGCCGGCCGAGGGTGGAGAGCGGCAGGGGCCGCGAGCCGCCGATGCGCTCGCGCGTGAACTCGTCCGGCTCGCGCACATCGAGCATCAGCGCCCTGCCCTGCTGCACGCGCTCGGCCAGCGCGGCCGGGCCGATCGGGGGCAGGATCTCGGCGGTGGTGGGGGCGGTGGTGATGGGGGCGGTGTTCATCGGGACCATCCTGGTCGGGTGCGGCGGACCCCGTGCGGCCGGCGGCGGCGGCACGGATTTCCTCGTGGTCGATAAGCGATTGGCGCGCGGCCTGGTCCGGTCAGACGGGAGCGCGCCGCCACCGCGCCCGAGCCGGCGCCGCCCTAGCGTGCCCGCCTGGGCGCGGCCCTGGTCATGGTCAGGTGCGGCGGGCAGTAGATCGAGGCCAACGTCTCGATCACGCGTGCTGCCTTGGGGTCGTGCAACCGGTAGTAGATCGTGGTCGAATCCCGTCGCGTCGCCACCAGCTTCTGGCGGCGCAGGCGGGCCAGATGTTGCGAGATCGCCGACTGGCTCAGCCCGATCGCGTTGACGATGTCGCCCACCGAGCGCTCGCCATCGACCAGCAGGCAGACGATCTGCAGCCGCCGCTCGTTGGCCAGCGCCTTGAGCAGGCTGGCGGCCTCGTGCGACTTGCGCGCGAAGGTGCGTTGATCGAGCTTCAAGGCTACATCCATGGGACGCTATACCCGTACCCTGTCCGATCCGGCGCCGGCCTTCTGCCGAATCGATATTTTGATTCATATTAGGACAGACTTATATTAACTGCAACTGCCGTCGTGACCGTTCGATGGAGAGCCGCATGCGCCCCGAGGTCCGCACCTTCTTCCACGAGCCCACCAACACCGCAACCCACCTTGTCTGGGATCCGGCCACGCGCGATGCGGTGATCATCGATTCCGTGCTCGATTTCGATTTCAAGTCGGGCCGCACGGAAACCGGCTCGGCCGAGCGGGTGCTGGCGGCGGCGCGTGCGCTTGATCTCCGCATCGTCTGGCTGCTCGAGACCCATGTCCATGCCGACCATCTTTCCGCCGCGCCCTGGCTCAAGGACCAGACCGGCGCGCCGATCGGCATCGGCAGCCGCATCACCGAGACCCAGGCCACCTTCAAGCCGATCTTCAACGCCCAGGACGTGACGCCGGACGGCCGGCCCTTCGACAAGCTGTTCGCCGATGGCGAGCGGTTCCATCTCGGCCAGCTGATGGTCGAGGTGCTGCACACGCCCGGCCATACGCCCGCCTGCGCCACCTTCGTCATCGGCGATGCCGCCTTCGTCGGCGACACGCTGTTCATGCCCGATGCCGGCACCGCGCGCGCCGACTTCCCCGGCGGCGATGCGCGCACGCTCTATCGCTCGATCCGGCGCATCCTCGACCTGCCGGCGGGGACGCGGCTGTTCATCTGCCACGACTACAAGGCGCCCGGCCGCGAGGCCTATGCCTGGGAAACCACGGTGGCCGAGGAACGCGCCCGCAACCCGCATGTGCGGGACGGCATCGCGGAGGAGGATTTCGTCGCCATGCGCACGGCGCGCGACAAGACGCTCAGCATGCCGACCCTGATCATCCCATCGATCCAGGTGAACATGCGCGCGGGCCGGATGCCGCCGGCGGATACGGACGGGCATGTGTATCTGCGCTGGCCGCTGAACCGGTTATAAGGGGGCGACCGGGAACGGGGCGCGCCCCTCCCTTGCCGATCCGGCCACCACGATGGAGAGAGACGACCCATGAACGAGCATGCCAAGCCCACCATCGTCACCGTGGGCGAGAGCGGCCTCGGCCCCTACGGGCAGATCGTGGTCGCCGACCGGCATGTGCTTTCGGCCGACGAGGGCGAGGCGCTTGGCGGGCGCGACACCGGGCCCACGCCCTACCAGCTCCTTGCCGCCGGGCTCGGCGCCTGCACAGCGATCACGGTGCGCATGTATGCTGCGCGCAAGGAATGGCCGCTCGAACGCATCTCGGTGCAGGTCACGCACGAGAAGCTCGATGGCCGCCCCTCCGGCCCCGACAAGTTCGCCCGGCTGCTGACGCTGGAAGGCCCGCTCTCCGAGGGGCAGCGGACGCGGCTGCTGGAGATCGCCAACAAATGCCCGGTGCACCAGACCCTCGGGCGGGCGAACCCGATCGAGACCGCGCTTGCCCCGCTGCCGGGCGCGGCAGCAGGGCAGGCGGCAGCAGAGCAGGCGGCGGCCGGCTAGGACCGCCCCCCCCGGCCAGGACCGCCCGGTTGGGACCGCCCTGTTGGCCAGGGCGCGCCCAGGACAGGTCCCGTTCGGCTGATCGAAGCCGAACGGGGCGCGTGCCCGAGGACCTTGAGGATTGCGAGCAGCTTGGTCCGTCGCGGTGGGACCGCAGCGCGGTTCGACCAGGACGGACGCTGCTCTAGGCGCGCGGGGGCTGGTAGAAGGGCGCCGGGCGCAGGAGCTTGGTCTCCTGGCTCAGCACCAGCCCGGCACCCTTGCTCAGATACTCGTCCCAGGCCGGATCGGCGTTGCGCACGGCGCGGCGCTTTTCCATGTCCGCCATGCTGTCATAGCCCCAGAGATGCACCACCTGGTTGAGCGGCCCGACCTCGGTGACATAGAAGCCGAGCAGCGGGCCAAGATGGCGGCGCTGCACCGGCATGCCGAACTGCTCGAACAGGCGCAGGAACTCGCCCATCTTGCGCGGGGCGATGGTGTAGGTGCGGTGGTCGATGATCATGGCGATGGGCGCTCCTGTTGGGGGCGGGGCGGTAGGGCCTCGGCCGGCGCGGCGGGTTGTCCCGGCCAAGCCCGGCTGCCCGAGCCTGCCCGTCGTTCCCGAGTCGGGGCGAGGGGGCCAGCCCCGACTCGCGCGATTGCGCGCGGTTTTCGCCTGAATTACACAATATCTTGTGTTCATGCGCGCCTTCGCCTACAAGCGATGGGGTGTGGGCGGCAGTCCTGGCGCTTTGGCGATCGGTCGGTGAAACCGCTGTGAAACCTGGGCAAAGCGTGGATTTCCCGCCCCGCCGCGGCGCGCGTGGCATCGCCGGGAGGCAGGGCTTGTGAATCGCAAGGATATCGGGGAGAGGGCGATCATGGCGCTTCCAGCAGCGCGGTCCAAAGCGGCAAGGTCGTGGCCGGCGGTGCTGGCGGGCCCTCGCGCCACGCGCCCCGACGGCTGCCGATAGCGATGGTTCAGGCCGGAACGGAGGCGGAACCCCGGCCGAAAACAATGACTTTCCCGAGTCGCAAGTGACCCCACATCTCGTGGGTTCTTCAAAGCCTTGCACCAATATGTTGATCCAGAGCTTTACCTCATGCATCCTGTCCGCCCGCTGCCACCGGATTCGGCAGCCGGGGGGAAACGTGGAGGGGCAACGTGCTTGATGTCGTTCAGCTAGAAGGCCGTCACCAGGTTCGGGTGGATCGCGCGCGCGACGCTTTGTTGACCGAGTTCGGCAAGGCGACGCTCACCGACCGCTACCTGATGCCGGGCGAGGGCTTCCAGGACCTGTTCGCCCGCGTTTCCAGCTATTACGGCGACGATGCCGCCCATGCCCAGCGCCTCTACGACTACATGTCGCGGCTGTGGTTCATGCCGGCAACGCCGGTGCTGTCGAATGGCGGCACCAATCGCGGCCTGCCGATCAGCTGCTTCCTGAACGAAGCCTCCGACAGCCTCGATGGCATCGTCGGGCTGTGGAACGAGAATGTCTGGCTGGCCGCGCGCGGCGGCGGCATCGGCAGCTACTGGGGCAATCTGCGCTCGATCGGCGAGAAGGTCGGCCAGAACGGCAAGACCTCGGGCATCATCCCCTTCATCCGCGTGATGGACAGCCTGACGCTGGCGATCAGCCAGGGCAGCCTGCGCCGCGGCTCGGCCGCCGTCTATCTGCCGGTCTCGCACCCCGAGATCGAGGAGTTCTCCGAGATCCGCCGCCCCACTGGCGGCGATCCCAACCGCAAGGCGCTCAACCTCCATCACGGCGTGCTGGTTTCCGACGCCTTCATGCGCGCGGTGGAGAAGGACGAGGAATGGCCCCTCACCAGCCCCAAGGACGGGCGGGTGATCCGCACCATCTCGGCCCGCGGCCTCTGGATCCGCATCCTGACCAGCCGGATCGAGACGGGCGAGCCCTACATCGTCTACAGCGACACCGTGAACCGCCAGATGCCCGAGCACCACAAGCTCGCCGGGCTGACGGTGAAGACCTCGAACCTCTGCTCCGAGATCACGCTGCCCACCGGGATCGATCATCTCGGCAAGCAGCGCACGGCGGTGTGCTGCCTCTCCTCGCTCAACCTCGAGACCTACGAGGAGTGGAAGGACCATCCCGTGTTCATCGAGGACGTGATGCGCTTCCTCGACAATGTGCTGCAGGACTTCATCGACCGCGCGCCGGCGGAAATGGCGCGCGCCACCTATTCGGCCATGCGCGAGCGCTCGGTCGGGCTCGGCGTGATGGGCTTCCACTCCTTTCTGCAGAAGAACAACATCCCGTTCGAGAGCGTGATCGCCAAGGTGTGGAACAAGAAGATGTTCCGCCATATCCGCGCCCAGGCGGATGCCGCCAGCCGCGTGCTGGCCGAGGAGCGCGGGCCCTGCCCCGATGCCGCCGACTACGGCATCATGGAGCGCTTCTCAAACAAGATGGCGATCGCGCCCACCGCCTCGATCTCGGTTATCGCCGGCAATTCCTCGCCCGGGATCGAGCCGATCGCGGCCAACGTGTTCCTGCAGAAGACGCTCTCGGGCAGCTTCACGGTGCGCAACCGCTACCTGGAGAAGCTCTTGGACGAGAAGGGCCGCAACGACGAGGAGACCTGGAGCTCGATCACCACCTCCAAGGGCTCGGTGCAGCATCTCGACTTCCTGAACGAGCACGAGAAGGCGGTGTTCAAGACCGCCTACGAGCTCGACCAGCGTTGGGTGATCGAGCATGCGGCCGACCGCACGCCCTATATCTGCCAGTCGCAGAGCGTGAACGTGTTCCTGCCGGCCAATGTGCACAAGCGCGACCTGCACCAGATCCACCTGATGGCGTGGAAGCGCGGGCTGAAGAGCCTCTACTACTGCCGCTCGCTGTCGATCCAGCGCGCCGATGTGGTGAGCGAGAAGCCGGTGCAGGTGGCGGTGGCGGCGACCGCCGAATCGCCGCGCCCTGCGGCCGGCGAGCAGGGCTCGCTCAACCTGGTCACGGCCGCGGCCGCCGCGGCGGCGGCGAGCGGCGAGGGCAACAGGTACGAGGAATGCCTCGCTTGCCAGTAGGCGCTTGCCAGTAGGCGCCTGCCATTAGGCGCCTGCCAGCAGCGGCCTGCCGGTAGGGGGCAGGCGCGGGACCGAGGCGCACGGAGAGCAGGGGAAACGAAGGGCGTCGCGGCGGGATGGCGCGGCGCCATGCGGGCAAGCCTCGCGGCCGGGACGGCAGGCGCACCACAGCGCAAGCCGCTCCGGCCGCGCCTCTCTAGCGGCCCCCGGGAAAGGGCCGCGCGGGGGCGGGGCATCGCCAGACCGGGCAAGGCGAGACGAAAGTCGATAGGGACAGAGGACCACAGCATGTCAGCCAGCACGACCAGCAAGCCGAAGGCCAAGACGGGCAGCGGCCAGGGCATCGAGCCCGGCGCCGAGATCGCGGTGAGGATGGACCTCCTCACCGAGAACCCGGTCTACAAGCCGTTCCGCTACCCCTGGGCCTATGACGCCTGGCTGACGCAGCAGCGCATCCACTGGCTGCCCGAGGAGGTGCCGCTCGCCGACGATGTCAAGGACTGGCACCGCAACCTGAGCGACGGGGAGCGCAACCTGCTGACGCAGATCTTCCGCTTCTTCACCCAGGCCGATGTGGAAGTGAACAACTGCTACATGAAGCACTATTCGCAGGTGTTCAAGCCGACCGAGGTGCTGATGATGCTCTCGGCCTTCTCCAACATCGAGACCATCCACATCGCCGCCTATTCGCACCTGCTCGACACGATCGGGATGCCCGAGATCGAGTACCAGGCCTTCCTCAAATACAAGGAGATGAAGGACAAGTACGACTACATGCAGACCTTCCGCGTCGACAGCAAGCCCGAGATCGCCAAGACGCTCGCGGCCTTCGGCGCCTTCACCGAGGGGCTGCAGCTGTTCGCCTCCTTCGCGATCCTGATGAACTTCCCGCGCTTCAACAAGATGAAGGGCATGGGCCAGATCGTGTCCTGGTCGGTGCGCGACGAGACCCTGCACTGCATCTCGGTGATCCGGCTGTTCCGCACCTTCGTCGCCGAGAACCCGGAGATCTGGACCGAGGAATTGCAGCGCGAGATCGCGCTGATCTGCGCCACCATCGTCGATCACGAGGACGCGTTCATCGACCTCGCCTTCGAGCTTGGCGGCGTGCAGGGCCTCACCGCCGAGGGCGTCAAGCAGTATATCCGCTACATCGCCGACCGGCGCCTCCAGCAGCTCGGCCTGTCGCCGCTCTACAACATCGAGAAGAATCCGCTGCCCTGGCTCGACGAGATGATGAACGCGGTCGAGCACACCAATTTCTTCGAGAACCGCGCCACCGAATATTCCAAGGCCTCGACCACCGGCACCTGGGAAGAAGCCTTCACCGACCAGGTCTTCGCCGCCGCCGAGCCGGGGGCGGGCGGGATGGTGGCGCTGCCGCCGACCCACGGGCCGAGCAAGGAATAGCGCCGGCAGGCGCCAGCCGCGGCAAGCCGAGGGCCAGGCGGCGCGCGGCCATGCGTCACGCGCCGGGCAGGGGCGAGGCGGCGCGGGGGATTCGCCCCTGGCGCCGGGCGCGCGGCATGCAATATTAAGTGACCTGAGTGCATGCTCGCAGGCTGTCGCGCGGCGCCAAGGCGCCGCCCCGGCTGTGCGCTCGCCCCTGCTGCAGCCGATCGAGTGACCGATGGCCCCGCCCGCCCAAGCCCCGCAGCCCGCAAGCCAGCCGCCCGAAACCAAGCCGCCGATGACCAACGGCATGATGGTGCTGCGCCTGATCCGCTTCACCGCGATCGGGCTGATCCTGATGCTCCTTGGCGCGCTCGGCTACATGCAATGGTTCCGCCCCGGCAGCCTCAGTCCCGACCGCGCCGGCGGCCTTGTCACCGCGGCCGAGATGCAGATCGGCGGCCCGTTCGCGCTGACCGACCATACCGGGCGTGCCGTGACGGATCAGACCTATCGCGGCCGCTGGATGGTGCTGTTCTTCGGCTTCACCCACTGCCCCGATGTGTGCCCGACCGAGCTTGCCACCGTGGCCGAGGCGCTGGGCGCCCTCGGCCCCGATGCCGGACGCGTCGCACCCCTGTTCGTCAGCATCGATCCCGAGCGCGACACGCCCGCGGCCCTGGCGCAGTATGTCACGCTCTATGATCCGCGCCTGACCGGGCTTACCGGCACGGCCGAGCAGGTCTCGGTGGCGGCGCGGGCCTATCGCGTCTTCTACCGCAAGGTCGAGCCGCCCGGATCGAGCACCTACCTGATGGACCACTCGGCCCTGACCTACCTGATGGACCCGGACGGGCGGCTGGCGGCGATCTTCCGGCCGGGCACCACGGCAACCGACATGGCGGCGGCGATCAAGGCCCACATTGCGCGCCGTGGTGGTTGAGGCCGGTCCTGTCTCGCCGATCGCGGGCAGCCGCCTCCGAGAATCGCCTCGACGGGTCGCGCGGCATTTGACATAAATCTCGCATGTCTTCTCCAGAGCCGAAAGACGGAGGCAGCCCCGTGGGGGATATGCTCCTCGACAAGGACGCGCCGGGTCGCTCGCCGCAGCGCTATACGCGGCGCTTGAGCGACAAGATCCTGATCGCCTTCCACAGTGCATGCGACCAGGCCGACTACGAGGTGGCCGAGCGGCTGCTCCATATCCTGGAGATGATGCTCAACCGCCGCCCGATGCCGGCGGACAGCAACCGGCGCAAGAACATGGAAAGCCTGGTCGCCGCCTATGAGCGGCTCTGGCACTTGAAGCACCCGCACGCGGACGAGCAGCGCTAGGCCGCCCGATCGCCCCTCCATCCCGGGTGAGCGCGCCGCACCCATGCCGCACGCGCCCGCGCCACAGGACGATCAAGCGAAGCAGACGGACGCCAAGGCGGGCGTGGCCCGCGACGCGGCGCCAGTGTCGCCCCGCGCATCGGAACGCCGCCGGCTGGTGGCGGCGCTGGCCTGCACACAGATTATCGGCTGGGGCACGACCTATTTCCTGCCCGCCGTGATCGGCCGCGCCATCCAGGACAGCCTCGGCATCTCGGCGGAGACGAGTTTCGCCGGTGTCACGGCGATGCTGCTGGTCGCCGCCGCGATCTCGGCGCCGACCGGGCGCTACCTCGACCGGCGTGGCGCGCGCGTGCCGCTGGTGGCGGGCTCGGTGCTGATCGGGGCGGGGCTTGTCCTGCTCGGGCTCGCGCGCGGGCCGGCTGCCTATTTCGCCGCCTGGGTGCTGTTCGGCCTGTCGATGCCGCTGGCCCTGTCCAATGCCGCCTATGCCGCGATCGTGCAGGCAAGCGGCGAAGGCGGCAGGCGCGCGGTGGCGACGCTGATGTTCTTCTCCGGCATGTCCTCGGCGATGTTCTGGCCGATCACCGGCTTCCTCGACAGCCTGCTGGGCTGGCGGATGGTGTGCTGGGCCTATGCGGCGGCGAACCTGCTCGTCTGCCTGCCGCTGCACTTCTGGCTGGTGCCGCGCCACCGGCCGCCACCGCTCGCGCCGAGCCGGGCCGCGCCGACCCGGGTCGCGCCCGCGGCGCCGCCGCCCAGTCCCGCCGCCGAGGCCGGGCCCTTGGCCCCGCGCACCCATCGCGCGGTGATGCTGCCGCTGGCGGCGATGCTGACCACCCACGCCTTCCTGTCCTGGGGCTTGTCGCTGCATTTCATCCCGCTGTTCCAGGATCGCGGCCTGGCGCCGGCAACCGCGATCGCGCTCGCCTCGCTGGTCGGGACCGCGCAGGTCGCCGCCCGCGCCGTCGAGATGCTGTTCCTGACCGGCACCACGCCCCTGCGCCTCGGGCTGGCCGCGCTCTGGGCCTTGCCGGGGGGCTTCGCCATCCTGGTCGCGGGCGGCGGCACGGTGGCGAGCACGCTCGCCTTCGTGCTGATCTATGGCGCCTGCAACGGGATCATCACCGTGGCACGCGCCACCGTCCCGCTGTTCCTGTTCGGGCGCGAGGGCTATGCCGCGCGCATGGGCGTGCTGACCGTGCCGCAGAACATCGCCGCGGCGTTCTCGCCGCTGGTGTTCGCCGCCATCGCCGCCCGCGCGGCCCCGGTGGTGGCGCTCGGTTTCGGGCTGGTGGTGGCGCTGGCCGCGCTCGCCGCCGGCATCCTGCTGGCGCGAAGGGTGCTTCAAGCGCGCGCCGCCTCGGCCTAATCTCCTGCCTCTGATCCTGCTGCCGGCCCCCGCCGGCCAGGGAGCCCGGACCGGCCCCGCCACGCCCACACGCCAGGAGACGCGCCCCGATGGCCCGCCCCAACACGCTGATCGATCTGCGCAGCGATACCGTGACCCGGCCCACCGCGGCGATGCAGGCCGCCATGGCCGCGGCCGAGCTGGGCGATGACGGGCTGGAGGGCGATCCCACCGTCCGCCGCCTGGAGGCGTTGGCGGCCGAGCGCACCGGCAAGGAAGCCGGCCTTTACGTCACCTCGGGCACGATGGGCAACCTGCTCGCGCTGCTCACCCATGCCGAGGGCGCGGCCGGCTCGATCGTCATGGAGCAGACCTGCCACATCATGCGGGTGGAGACGGGCGGCGTTTCGGTGCTGGCCGGCCTGTTGCCGATCTGCATCCCGGGCCAGCATGGCGCGATGCCGCTCGATGCGGTGGAACGCGCGATGCGCCCGAAAAGCGTCGGCGGCGGTTTCCAGACCCGGCTCGTCTCGGTCGAGACGACGCACAATGTCGCCGGCGGCTTCCCGCTGCCGCTCGACCACTTGGCGGCTGTCCGCGCCATCGCCGACCGCCACGGCGTGCCGGTGCATATCGACGGGGCACGCATCTTCAACGCCGCCGTGGCGCAGAAGGTAGGTGCGGCCGAGATCGCCCGCCATGCCGACAGCGTCACCTTCTGCATCTCGAAGGGGCTATCGGCGCCGGTGGGCTCGCTCCTGTGCGGCAGCCGCGACTTCATCGCCCGCGCCCGGCCCTATCGGCGCATGGTGGGCGGCAATATGCGCCAGTCGGGCGTGATCGCGGCCGCCGGCATCGTCGCGCTGGAGCAGATGGTCGAGCGCCTGGCCGAGGACCATGCGCGCGCAAGCGCGCTCGCCAAGGGTCTGCACGCGATCGATCCGCGTTTCGTTGACCCCGCGCTCTGCCCCACCAATATCGTGCGCATGAACACGGCGCATACCGGCATGTCGGCCTTCGACTTCGCCGACCAGCTCAAGGCCGAAGGCATCTGGTGCGGTCCATACGCGGACGATGTGATCCGCTTCGTCACCAACCGCCATATCGACGAGGCCGCCGTGGCGGCCGCCATCGCCGCCGTGGAGCGCGTGTTCGCGCGCGCCCGGGCGGGCCGCAAGTCCGCCTGAGGGCGCGGGCGCAGGAGCGCACCCGCACCCGGCCGCCATACCGCAACAGGAGAGATCATCGACATGCGAGCCACCACCAGACTGCGCCAGCTCATCGGCCAGGGCCGCTGCATCATGGCGCCCGGCGTTGCCGATTGCGTGATGGCGCGCCTTGTCGCCGCCGAGGGATTCGAGGCGGTCTACATGACCGGCAACGGCACCGCCGCGACCCGGCTCGGCCAGCCCGATATCGGGCTGATGACCCAGACCGAGATGGTCGACAATGCCACGCGCATCGCGGACGCCGCCGGCATTCCCCTGATCGCCGATGCCGATGACGGCTATGGCAACCCGCTCAATGTCCGGCGCACCATCCGCCTCTACGAGCGCGCGGGCGTGGCCGGTGTGCATATCGAGGACCAGATGTCGCCCAAGCGCTGCGGGCACATGAGCGGCAAGCGCCTGGTCTCGGCCAAGGACATGGCGGCCAAGGTGCAGGCGGCCAAGGACGCGCAGCAGGACAGCGATTTCATCGTCATCGCGCGGACCGACGCGATCGCGGTGGAGGGGCTCTCCGCCGCGCTCGACCGCGCCGAGATGTATATCGAGGCCGGCGCCGACATGGTGTTCGTCGAGGCGCCGAAATCGCGCGAGGAGATCCAGAAGATCTCCGACACGCTGTGCCGCCCGCAGGTCTTCAACATGTCGACCAGCGGCAAGACGCCGCACCTGCCGATCGACGAGATGGGCCGGCTCGGCTTCCGCATCGCGATCTATCCGAACTATGTGCTCTATGCCGCGATCGTGGGCGCGCGCGGGCTGTTGCGCCGCCTCAAGCAGAGCGGCACCACCGAGGGCCTGAAGGACGGACTGCCGAGCTTCGCCGAGTTCAACGACCTGCTCGGCATGAAGGAGGTGCAGGCACTGGAAGCGCGCTACGCGGTGCCCGAGGAAGCGAGGGCCGGGTCATGAGCGCACCGCGCACGCTGTTCGAGAAGGTCTGGGCGCGGCACGAGATTCTGAAGGGACCGGATGGCGATTCGCTCCTGTTCGTCGATCGCCACTACGCGCACGAGGGCAGCTTCCACGCCTTCAACGCGCTGCGCAAGGCGGGGCTGAAGGTGCGCCGCCCCGACCTCACCACCGGCATCTACGACCATTACGTGCCGACCGATGCCGCGCGCACGCCGGCCTCGGCCGAGATCGGCGACATGATCACGCTGTTCGGCCGCAACGTGGCCGAGCAGGGCATCCGCGCCTATGCGCCGGGCGATCCGCACCAGGGCATCGTGCATGTGGTGGGCCCCGAGCTGGGCGAGACCCTGCCCGGCTTCCTGATCGTCTGCGGCGACAGCCACACCGCGACCCACGGCGCCTTCGGCGCGCTCGCCTTCGGCATCGGCGCTTCCGAGGTCGCGCATGTGCTGGCAACCCAGACCATCTGGCAGGTGCGGCCCAGGCTTCTGCGCATCTCGGTGGAGGGGCGGCTCGGCGCCGGCGTCACGGCCAAGGACGTGATCCTGGCGGTGATCGCGCGCTTCGGCGCCAATGTCGGGCTCGGCCACGCGATCGAGTTCGCGGGTTCCGCCATCCGCGGCCTGACCATGGAAGGGCGGATGACCGTGTGCAACATGGCGATCGAGGCCGGCTCGCGCACCGGCCAGATCGCGCCCGACGACACGACCTTCGCCTGGCTGGCCGGGCGCGAGAAGGCGCCCAAGGGTGCGCTGTGGGACAAGGCGGTGGCCCATTGGCGCAGCCTGCCCACCGACGAGGGCGCGCGCTTCGATCGCGACCTTTCGCTCGATGCCTCGGCGCTCGCGCCGATGGTGACCTGGGGCACGAGCCCGGAGGAGGCGCTGCCGATCACCGATCGCGTGCCCGACCCGGCCGCCGCGCCCGACGCGGCGCGCAAGGCCGCCTGGGCGAAAAGCCTCGACTATATGGGGCTCAAGCCCGGCATGGCGCTCGACGGGATCGCGGTCGACCGCGTCTTCATCGGCTCCTGCACCAATGCGCGGATCGAGGATCTGCGCGCCGCCGCCGCGGTGGTGAAGGGGCGCAAGGCGGTGGTGCCGGCCTGGGTGTCGTCCGGGTCCACCGCGGTGAAGCTCCAGGCCGAGGCCGAGGGGCTGGACCGCATCTTCACCGCCGCCGGCTTCGAGTGGCGCGAGAGCGGCTGCTCGATGTGCGTCGGCATCAATGGCGATCTGTTGAAGCCGGGCGAGCGCTCGGCCTCGACCACCAACCGCAACTTCGTCGGGCGCCAGGGGCCCGGCGCGCGCACGCATCTGGTTTCGCCCGCCATGGCCGCGGCCGCCGCCGTGACCGGTCGGCTCACCGACGTGCGCAAGCTCGCGGCCAACTAGGCAGGAGGGCCGATCATGGCAATGCAGCCTTTCACCGCACTCGACGCCGTCGCGGCGCCGATGCCCACCCCCAACATCGACACCGACCAGATCCTGCCGGCGCGCTTCCTCAAGAAGCCGCTCGGGCCGGGCTACGACAAATACGGCTTCGCCGATCTGCGCTTCGATGCGGCGGGCAACGAGAAGCCCGATTTCGTGCTGAACAATCCGCCCTATCGCGGGGCGGGGATCATCGTCGCGGCGCGCAACTTCGCCACCGGCTCCTCGCGCGAGGCGGCGGTCTATGCGCTGCTGGCGCTCGGCGTGCGATGCGTCATCGCGCCGAGCTTCGGCGACATCTTCTATTCCAACAGCACCAAGAACGGGCTCCTGCCGGTGATCCTGCCGGAGGAGGCGGTGAACCGGCTGCTGGCGCTGCTGGCCGGGAAGCCGGGCACGAAGCTTGCGGTCGATCTCGCGGCGCAGACGGTGACGGGGCCGGGCGATCTCGCCTTCCGTTTCGAGATCGACGCCTCGCGCAAGATGCGTCTGCTCGAAGGGCTCGACGACATCCAGCTGACGCTGAAATACCGCCCCGAGATCGAGGCCTTCGAGCGCGCCTACGCCGCCGCGCCCTTCGGCGCCTGAGCCGCGCCGCGGAAAAACGAAACGGCGGAGGGGATCGCCCCTCCGCCGTTCGCCTGTCCTGTAGTTGCAGGTCCGGCCCGGCTGGCTGGACCTTCTATCGCGGGTAAAGCCTGCGTGATCCGGTGCGGCGGCCCTACTTGCCGGCGGCGGCCTGCGGCGCACGCTCCGAGATGAACAGGGTCGCGCGCACGGTGCGGCCACGCTCGAAGGTGCCGACCCAGATGTTGTAGTTGCCGACGATGCCCGGATCGAACACGACCATCGGGTTCTCGCCCATAGAACCGCCGGCATCGTCGTTGCAGTACCAGCGATTGTCGGGAGCGTTGATCCCCAGCGTGGTGTCGGCCGGCGCCTGGACGTAGATGTAGAACTTGTACTGGGTGCGCTGGCCCGGCTGCATCTGGCCCTGCGCGTTCGAGAAGTTGATGTCCACGTCCGGCTGGCGGGCATTGACGAAGCCGGCACAGTCGCGGCCGGTGTTGCCCGGCACCTGGTCGTTGCCGCCGGCCTCGACCTGCACGCGTACCGGATCGGGCTCGAAGCCGGAGCGGAGATTCTGGGTGCCGTAGAGTGGCTGGGCTTCCCAGTTGAGCCGGACCTGGGCATCTGCGGGCGCGCTCGCGATGGACAGCGCGACCGTAGCAACGGCTCCGGCCAGCGCCAGGCGGGAAAGGAATGACATGAGGGGGCTCCTTGGCAGTGGGTCCCGCGCGGGACCTGGGAATCATCCTACGGCGCGGATGGTTAATCAACGTTTCCTTGTCGATTCGGTTCCCGAATCGGGCCGCCTTTCGCCGCGTGCAAGGCTGGTGCCAAGCGCCGCGCCATGGCGCAGCACGGCCTCGGCCGCGGCGGTGTAGCCCGCCGCGTCGGCCGGATGCAGGACCAGGCCGGGCAGCAGCCGGCACGGACCGCGCGCACCTTTCGTGCCCCGCAGCAGCACGCGGCCTGCCTCCTGTCCCGCGCGCGGCCAGACCGGCAGCACCAGGATGCCGCCGCAGCCTGCGGCGCGCAGCGCTGCCAGCGCCTCGTCCAGCCGGTCGGCGCGATGGACCAGGCACAGCGTGCCGCCCGGGCGCAGCGGCCGCGCCAACGCGGCCAGCCAGGACGCCAGCGGCACCTCGGTCGATTCGCGATCGGCGGCGGCACGGCGCGCCTCGGGCGAGGCGGTGCCCGCGTCCGGGCCGTGATGCGGAGGGTTGGTCATGGCATGCTCGAACGGCCCGAGGCGGGCCAGCATCCGCCGCGCCGCATCGCTGCCGAGCGCGCCGGCGCGGGCGGCGAGCCGCACCGCCCGCCCGCCGGCCATCCCGGCGCGCGCGGCATTGTCGGCGGCGAGCGCGGCGAGCGCCGGATCGCGCTCGATGCCGGTCACCCGCGCCCCCGGCACGCGGGCGAGCAGGCAGAGCGCGGCCGCGCCCGCGCCTATC
>JADZEB010000019.1 GCA_020850755.1 Alphaproteobacteria bacterium
TACATCCTGTTCCTGCAGCTCGCTTCGGCTCACCACCTGCTCGCCGAGCCGGGCATCAGCTCGGAATGGAAAGTGTTCAACACCAGCTACGCGCTCTATCTCGCGGTGCTGGGCAGCATGATCCACGGCCTCACGGTTCCGGGATCGTGGGAGGCCGCGCAGCGCCGCAACGGCTACGACAAGGGCGTGTTCGAGTGGCTGCGCAAGGCGCCCTGGGGCAACCCGGCCTTCTCGGGAACGGCGCTGTCGCTGGTGTTCTTCGGCTTCATCGGCGGCATCTCGGGCGTGGTGCTCGGCACCGAGCAGCTCAACGTGCTGATGCACAACACGCTCTATGTGCCGGGGCACTTCCACGGCACGGTGGTGGCGGGCACGACGCTCGCCTTCATGGCGGCGACCTACATCGTCGTGCCGCTGATCTTCCGCCGCGAGATCATGTTCCCCGGCCTTGCGCGCATGCAGCCTTATCTGTTCGGCATCGGTGCCGCCGGCATCTCGCTGTTCATGATGGGCGCGGGCACGCTGGGCGTGGCGCGGCGGCACTGGGATATCGCCTTCGCCGATGCGCAGATCGGCTTCGCGCACTCCGCCGGCGCCTTCCTGATGA
The DNA here is from genome assembly GCA_020850755.1 of Alphaproteobacteria bacterium. Lineage (GTDB taxonomy): Bacteria > Pseudomonadota > Alphaproteobacteria > Acetobacterales > Acetobacteraceae > JADZEB01. Next base: position 608 of record JADZEB010000019.1, read on the forward strand.
TGGGCCTGAACGGCGTCTCGGCCGTGCTGGCGGCGCTCGGGGGCGCGATCTATGTGATCGTGATCGTCTTCACCGTGCTGTTCGGCAAGAAGATCGTCGGCGGCCACAAGCTGACCTTCCCGCTGCACGAGGGCGGGCCGGCGGCGGTGTCGCACCATGGCAGCGAGGGCACGCTGAAGCTGCCCGGCACGATCGCCCTGGTGGCGCTCTTCTTCGTCGCCTTCGTCCTCTACTACTTCATCAACTGGAAGTATCTCTCCGAGCTCTGGCTGTTCAGCTGAGCCCGACGGGAGGAGACACCGCCATGCTCGCCACGCTTCGCCTGACGACCACGCTCCTCAAGCTGCGGATAGGGGTGATGATCGCGGCGACGGCGCTGGCGGGCATGGCCGCCGCCGGCTGGCAGGGCATCGCGGCATGGCAGGCGGTGGTGCTGATGGTCGCGGTGCTGGGCGCTTCCGGTGCTGCCGGGGCCTTCAACCACTACCACGAGCGCGAGCTGGACAAGCGCATGTCGCGCACGCGCAACCGGCCCTTCGCCAGCGGCGCGCTGCGCCCGAGCCTGTGGTGGCCGGTCGGATTCACCGCATTGCTGCTTGCCTCGCTGCTGCTGGCCTGGGCCGCGACCGGCGGGCTTGCCGCGCTGTTCGTGTTCCTCGGCGCCTTCACCTACGGCATCGTCTACACGGTGTGGCTGAAGCAGCGCAGCGTCTTGAACATCGTCATCGGCGGCCTTGCCGGCAGCTTCGCCGTGCTCGCCGGCGCCTATGCCGTCACGCCTGCGCCCTCGGCCGAGCCGATCATCCTGGCGATCGTGCTGTTCCTGTGGACGCCGCCGCATTTCTGGAGTCTGGCCGGCGCCAAGGGCGAGGATTACCGCGCCGCCGGCGTGCCGATGCTTTCCACCGTGGCGCCTGCGCCCGTCTGGACGCTGGTCGTGGCTCTGCACACGCTGGCGCTGGTGGCCGTGTCGCTGGTGCCGCTCTTCCTCGGCGCGAGCCTCTACTATGCCGTCGGGGCGATCGGCGGCGGCGCGCTGTTCCTGTGGCGAAGCCTTCTGCTGTGGCAGGCGCCAAGCGCCGGCCGCGCCATGGCCAATTTCGGCGCATCGCTGCTGCAGCTTGCGCTGCTGCTCGCGGGAATCTTCCTCGATGCCGCGCTCCGGGTGCCGGCATGAAACGCATCGCCCGCATCCTTTGCGCCGCGGCCCTGGCGCTCCTTGCTGTTGCACCGGCCGCCGGGGCGGCCCAGGTCCAGCGCCTCGAACCGCGCGAGGTGTTCGCGCGCAGCCAGGCGGCGATCGGGCGCGTGGTCAGCGACTTCACGCTCACCACCTCGGACGAGCGCCCGCTGTCGCTTGCCGCGCTGCGCGGCAGGCCGGTGGTGGTCAGCCTGATCTACACCAGCTGCTCGACCGTGTGCCCCGTGGCCACGCGCCAGCTCGAGGATGCCGTGGCGCGCGCCAACCGGCTGATCGGGGCGGGCCGCTTCACCGTGCTGACGATCGGCTTCGATGCGCGCAACGATACGCCGACGCGGGTGGCGCAGTTCGCCGCCGCGCAAGGTGCGATGCTGCCCAACTGGCTGTTCGCGAGCGGCGATGCGCCCACCCTCAGCGCACTTCTGGACGAACTCGGCTTCAGCTATGCCGCCGCAACCGGCGGCTTCGACCATATCAGCCAGACCACGCTGATCGACGCCGAGGGCCGCGTCCGCCGGCACGTCTATGGCGAGGACTTTCCTTCCGCCATGCTGCTGGAACCGCTGCGCGACCTCGTGTTCGGGCGCTGGGCCGCGACGCTTGCGGCGCCGCAACTTCTCGACCGGATCCGGTTCATCTGCACCACCTTCGATCCAGGCGCGGGGCGCTATCGCATCGATTACGGCATTGTTTTCGGCAGCGTGGTCGGTGCATTGTCCCTTCTTGTCTGCTTCGCACTGTTCGCCCGGGAATGGCGTCGCTCCCATCGCGCCCCGCCTTCGGCCTGAACGCGCGCGTAACGTAACGGGAAATGCTAGTCATGGGCGGGCTCCGCCGTTTGTTGGCCCGATGCTTCGACGCTGTTGAACGACCGATCGACCGGCTGGTCGGCCCCTCGCTTAACCCGTTCGCGCATCTCGGCGCGCTTGGCTTCTTCCATTTCTGGATCGTCGCGGTCAGCGGCATCTACCTGTTCATCTTCTTCGATACCGGCATCGAGCGCGCCTACGAGTCGGTCGAGTATCTCACGCTTGCGCACTGGTATCATGCCGGGGTGATGCGCAGCCTGCACCGCTACGCCTCCGACCTGATGGTGGTGTTCGCGCTGACGCATCTTCTGCGGGAGTTCGCGCGCGACCGCTATCGCGGCACGCGCTGGTTCTCCTGGTTCACGGGCATGCCGGTGCTGTGGCTCTTGTTCATCTCCGGCATCACCGGCTACTGGCTGGTGTGGGACGCGCTGGCGCAGTATGTGGCGATCATCTCCTCCGAGCTGCTCGACCGGCTCGGCATCTTCGGCGAGCCGATCGCACGCAACTTCGTCTCCACCGGTACGCTGACCAGCCGCTTCTTCACGCTGCTGGTGTTCCTGCACGTCGCCGTGCCGCTGTTCCTGCTGTTCCTGATGTGGGTGCATATCCTGCGCATCTCGCGCCCCAAGGTTAATCCGCCGCGTGCCCTGGCCGGCACCTCGCTCGGCGCGCTGCTGGTCGTGTCGCTGTTCCGCCCGGCCCTGTCGCAGGGGCCGGCCAACCTGGCCCGTCTGCCCGCCGATATCGGGCTCGACTGGTTCTACCTGCCGCTCTATCCGCTGGCGGACGCGGTCTCGCATGATGCGGTGTGGGGCATCCTGGTGGTCGCCACCGTGGTGATCGGGGCCATGCCCTGGCTGCCGCCCTTGCGCCGCGCGCCTGCGGCCGTGGTCGACCTCGCCCACTGCAATGGCTGCGCGCGCTGCGCCGAGGACTGCCCCTACGAGGCGATCCGCCTGGTGCCGCGCACGGACGGCCTGCCGTTCCCGACCGAGGCCAAGGTCAATCCGTCCCTGTGCGTCAGCTGCGGCATCTGCGTCGGCTCCTGCCCCTCCTCGACGCCGTTCCGTCGCACCGAGGAGCTGCATACCGGCATAGACCTGCCCGAGCTTTCGCTGCGTTCCCTGCGCGAACGCGCGCACGCGATCTCTGCCGGGCTGGAAGGGCCGACGCGGATCATGGTGCTTGGCTGCGAGCGTGGCGCGGCAGGAGCGCGCAAAAGCACGGACACGCTGATGGTGCCCTGCGTCGGCATGATCCCGCCGCCGCTGATCGACTACATCCTGTCGCGCGACCTGGCCGATGCCGTGCTGCTTGCCGGCTGCGCCGAGAGCGACTGCTACCACCGGCTCGGCATCGACTGGACCCGCCAGCGCATCGCGCGCGAACGCGATCCCTATCTGCGCTCCCGCGTGCCGCGCGATCGGCTGCGCACGCTCTGGGCCTCGCGCTTCGAGCGGGGCCGGCTTGAAGCCGCGCTCGATGCCGCGCGCCGCGAGATCCCCCCGCTCGGCCAGAAGGGCGGAGCGCCATGACCCTGGTCGCCCGCACCCTTGCCTTGTTCCTGCTCGTCCTGGCGCTCACCGCCGGTGTCGCGGCCCTGTCGGACTGGCCGCGCGCGCGCCTGCTGCCCGAAGGCGCGGCGGCCCTTACAGTCACTTTCACCCATAGCGGGGCCCGCGTCGCCGAGTGCCGCCGCCTCACGCAGGCAGAGATGGCGCGCCTGCCGCCCAACATGCGCCGGCCGGACGCATGCCCGCGCGGGCGCGTAGCCTTGTGGCTCGAGCTCGACCTCGATGGCGCGCCGCTCCTGCGCGAGAGCCTGCCGCCCACGGGGCTTTCGGGCGACGGGCCGTCGCAGATCTATCGGCGCATCGCGCTGCCCGCGCGCGAGCATGTCATCGCGGTGCGGCTGCGCGACAGCCGGCGCAGCGAGGGCTTCGACCATACGGCCGAGCATCGGGTGGCGCTCAGTCCCGGGCAGAATCTTGTTGTCGATTTTCGCGCCAGCACGGGCTTCATTATCCGCTAGGCGGACAGTAGGGGCGCAGCCCGCGCCGCGGACATTCGGTTGGAGGCTTTCATGGCGCTGTTGACCTGGAACGATCGCTACAGCGTCGGCGATCCGGCGGTGGACCACGAACATCGCGAGCTGATCGACCTGATCAACCAGGTGCATGCCGAGCTGCAGACTGCCGGCCCGGGGGCGGCCGAGGCGAAGTTCGGTGATCTCTACCGCGGCATCTCGGCGCATTTCGCGCTGGAGGAGAAGCAGATGCGCGCGGCGCGATACCCGGAATATGCCGCCCACAAGGCCGACCATGAGAGCCTGCTCGACGAGATCCGCGACATGATGGAGGAGGGCGCCGCCTCGGACGAGGAATTGTCGCGCCGTCTCGATGCCTGGTTCAGCCGGCATTTCGCCACCTTCGATGCCCGCCTGCACAAAAAGATCGGGCACGGGCACGGCTAGGGCACGGGGGCTTCCGTCAGCCTCTCCTGGGCGCCGAAGCGTCGCAGCGCGGCAATGTCGCGGACCTTCAGGATGCGGCCGCGCACCTCGACGCCGTGTTCGCCCAGGCGCGCGAACATCCGCGACAGCGTCGCCGGCTCGATCCCGAGCCGCGCCGCAAGCTGCGCCTTGCCGAAGGGCAGCGCGATCTCGTCGCTCGGCCAGACCTCGCGATGCATGGTCAGGATCCAGGAGATCAGCCGCTCAAGCTTGTTCGGCAGGCGCATGGTCTTGAGCTCGCGCAGCGCGTTGCGATAGCTGATCGCGAAGTCCTGCAGCATGCCGTAGGCCAGCGGCTCGAGCGCCAGGGTCATGCGCAGGAACTCGGCAGCCGGGATCTCCGCCACCACGGAATTGCGCAGCGCCTGGGCCGAGGTGAGCATCGGCTCGTCGCGCAGCAGGGCAGAGGCAGCGAAGCAACTGCCGGGCGGCAGCATCACGATCGTGACCGGGCGGCCGTGCCGGATGGTGCAAAGCTGCATCAGGCCGTCGAGAACGATGTAGAGCCCTTCGGGGCGCGCGCCTTCGCACAGGATCATCGTTTTGGCCGGCAGGCTGCGGATATTGGCGAGGCGCAGCAGGGTGTCGCGCTCGGAATCCGGCAGGGCGGCCAGGATCGGGCTGCGGCAGGCGAGCGCCAGAGCGGCGCGCGGATCGCTGGCGGCACGTCGGCGGGTGCGGGCGCCGCTTCCTGCGCCGGTTCGGGCCGCGGCGTAGCGCGTGGCGCAGGAGGTCTCGTCGACCGGGGCAATGCGGCGGTATCTGGTCATTCTGGCACCCTGCGTTGGCTCGCGCTGGCCGCGGCGCCGCGAATGGCGGCAAGTATGATCCAGTCGAGCCGATCGCGTGGTCCCGGCGCCTTGACTTTCGTCATGCAAGGAAACCCGGGCAAAGTGGGTTTCGTTGATGTGAGTCAAACCGGCTACGCAATCAAAGCGGCTAATGTAGACTTGGATGCGCGCTTCAATTGTCGCAATGCCGCGCGAAGGCCCCTGGCGGGGCGGGGCGGCATCCCAGCGCGGCTCGCTTTTTCGCCGCGACGTCGTCAGGATGATGTCGGGCTGGGTCCAATTCCCGGACCGGGCGGATTGCAGGTGTACCAATGGCCTTGGCGCTTGGCGAGGACGAGCTCAGGATTGTCGCGGAAACCGACATGTTCCGCGACCTCGGCCGCGAACGCACGGCCAAGGTCCTGCGGGACGCCACGGTGCGCGAGTATCCTGCCGGCACGCTCCTGTTCCTGCAGGGTGATGAATCTGGCGCCTGTTACATCATCCTTGATGGCTGGGTGAAACTGTTCCGCTCGACCGTGACCGGCGAGGAAGCGGTGATCGGCGTGCTGGCCACCGGGCAGAGCTTCGCCGAGGCGGTGGCGCTGGTCGGCCGTCCCTATCCCGTCAGCGCGCAGACCGTGTCGCCCGCCCGGCTCTTGCGCATCCCGGCCGCGGGGCTGCGTGCCACCATGCGCGCCGAGCCCGACATCTGCATCACCATGCTTGCCTCCACGCTGCGCCATCTCCAGCTCCTGGTGGGCGAGATCGAGCAGCTCAAGGCGCAGACCGGGGCGCAGCGCGTGGCCGAGTTCCTGTTGTCCCTGACCGAGGATGCAAGCGGGCCGGTCACGGTGGACCTGCCCTACGACAAGACCCTGATCGCCGGGCGGCTTGGCATGAAGCCGGAAAGCCTGTCGCGCGCCTTCCAGCGCCTGCGCGCGCATGGTGTTGTTGTCGATCAGGCGCAGGTCAAGATCACCAGCGTGGGCCGCCTCTACGAGGTGACGCAGGTCGAGCGCGGCACGGTCAAGTGCGACCGATGCCCGATCGGGGCGCCAAGGCGGGTCTAGGGCCGGTCCGGCTCCGCGGGCATGGCGCGCGCCGCCATGCGGTCGCTCAGCAGGATCACGGCCAGCGCGGCGATGGCGGCCAGATCCAGCGCGGCAATGTCCGCCGCCCCCCCCAGCGCGGCGCCCACGGCCAGGAGGCGCAGCGGCCAGCCGAGCGCATGGCGGTAGAATCCGCCCGTACCGACAGCGAACAGGAACGCCGCAACGCACCCGATCACGGTCGCGGTGGCGATCTCCAGGATCGTTCCGTCAAGCAGCACCGCCGGCCGATAGACGAAGAAGAACGGCAGCACGAACTTCATGATGCCGAGCTTCATGCTCACCAGCGCGATCGGCCACCAATGCGTGCCGGTGATCACCGCCGCGGTGTACACCGCCGTGCATACGGGCGGCGTCAGCGCCGAAAGGAGCGCGCCGTAGAAGATGAAGAAATGCGCCGTCAGTGCCGGCGCGCCGAGCGCGGTCATGGCCGGGGCGCACACTGCGGCGGCGAGCAGATAGGCCGCCGTGGTGGGCATCCCCATGCCAAGCACGATCGAGACCAGCATCGCCAGCAGGCTGGCCATGAACAGGCCCTGGTTGGTGCCCGTGCTCAGGATCAGTTCGCTCAGCTTGATGCCGATTCCGGTCAGGCCGATCAGCGACAGGATCACCTGCGCGCAGACCAGCAGCGGCACCAGCGTCGCCACGCTGCGCGCCGCATCGGCGGTGGCAAAGAGCAGGTTGCGCAGCTTGCCCGCGAGCGGCTCCGGCTCGCTCCGCCCGATCACGAGGTAGAGCAGGATGTTGGTGCCGATGGCATACGCGGCCGCCAGCGTCAGCGTGATGCCCGAGAACATGCCGTAGAGCAGTACGCCAACCGTGACCGAGAGCGCGGTGGCGTCGCGCCAGCGCAGCGCCTCGGCCAGGCGCGGCACATCCTCCCGCGCGAAAGGCTTCAGCCCCTCGCGCCGGGCCTCGACATCCACCGCGAACCAGATCGTGACGTAGAACAGGATGGCGGGAACGATCGCGGCGGCGGCGATGGTGGCATAAGGCAGCTCCAGAAGCTCGGCCATCACGAAGGCGGCGGTGCCCATGATCGGCGGCGTAAGCTGCCCGCCCGAGGATGCCACCGCCTCGACCGCGCCGGCGAAGGCCGGGCGATAGCCGAGCCGCTTCATGGCCGGGATGGTGAAGTTGCCGGTGGTGGCGACATTGGCAACCGCGGCGCCGTTGATCATGCCGAAGAAGGCGCTCGACAGGGTGGCGACCTTCGCCGCCCCGCCAAGCGAACGGCCGGCCGCCACCAGCGACAGGCGCATGAAGCTGTCGGCGGCGCCGGTCGCCAGGAGATAGTGCCCGAAGATGATGAACACCGCGATCAGCCCGGCCGACAGGCCGGTGATGCGGCCCCAGAAGGCCTCGGTGCCGAGATAGAGATGCTCGACGAAATGCGAGAACTCGATGCCGGGATGGCCCCACCAGCCCGGGATGTGCTTGCCGAGCAGCGTGTAGCCGATCAGCAGGAGCGCCAGGATCGGCAGGATCGCGCCCGTGGTGCGCCGCGCGCCCTCGAGCACGATGGCGAGCAGCAGCACGGCATACGCCATCTCCAGGCCGCTTGCCTCGATGAACAGCGCCTCGGACAGGCGCTGTTCATTCAGGAAGACATGGCCCGCCGCCGCCACCCCCGCGATCGTGATGCCCCAGTCGAGCAGGCTTCGCGCCGGCCTTGCCGCCGCCGCCCGGTGCAGCGCCGGCAGGAACAGCAGGATCAGCGACAGGCCGAGATGGATCGTGCGCGTGTAGATCTCGGACAGCGGGAACAGGCTTCCCGCCGCCAGGTGGAACAGGACGTAGGCAAGGCCGAGCAGGAGCCACGCCCGCGAAAGCGGCGCGTCCCCCGGCTCCGCCTGCACACCGGCAGCGATCGACACCGGCGCCCTCTCAACGTGCCTCGGGCGGGACCAGCGCGTCCGGAACCGTGTAGCCGCGGCTGCGGAAGAAACGCACGGCGCCGGCATGGAGCGGGATGTTCATGCCCTCGATCGTGTCCTGGATGATGTCGGTGCCGCGCATCACCGGCCACACTTCCTCCTGGTGGGAGCGCCCATCGACGATGCCGCGCAGGATGGCGGCAACCTGCGCATCGTTCATGCTGTCGCTGTAGGTGTAGTGTCCGCTGCTGGCCGCCCAGGTGGTGAAGCCGTTGATGCCCGGAATGGCGCCGTCGCGCACGGTGATGAAGCTGAGATAGGGCAGCGCCGCGCGGATGCGCTCGATCTGCGCGGGCGTGAAACTGAGCACGCGGATCGGCGTGGTCAGTGCCAGCTCCATGGTCGCGGCATCAAGGCTGCGCCCGGCCATCGCCTTGGCATAGCCGAGCGAGCGGCCGTTCTTGATCGCCTCCACCGCGTCGGCAAGGCTGGCGCGGTAGTAGTTCGGCTTGATGTCGAGCACGTCGAGCGTACGCATCACCAGCGCCTCGGTGGCCGAGCCGCGCTGGCCCGCCGTCCAGGGCCGGCCGTTGAGCTGCTCCAGCGTCTGGATGTTGGAATCGGCGCGCACGATGTAGGGCTCGATGCTGGTCTGGTAGAGCCACAGGCCGCGCAGCTTGGGCATGGCGCGGCCCTCGAACTGCTCCAGGCCGCGATAGGCCTGGTAGACCGCTGCCATGTTGCCCAATCCGAGCTGGATCTGTCCGCGCGACAAGCGCACCAGATTGTCGATCGCCCCGCCGGTGGCCAGCACCGTGACGCTGACATCGCTGCCGGAAACGGTGTTGATCGCCTTGGCCGCGGCGACGGCATAGGTGTAGACCGAGGATTGCGGGTTGGTCGTGCCGTAGGCGATGCGCGCCTGCGCCATCGCCGGGCGACGGATGGACACGGCGGCGCCCGCCGCCACGCTGCCGATAAGCAGGCATCGTCTTTTCATGGTGGTCCTCCCTTGTGGTGGCGGCCATCTGTCAGGCCGACTTCCCATCGTCAGTTGCTCGCCGTCAGTCCCTTGCCGGTGCCCGCGCGCCGGCAAGCAGGGCCGGGATATCGTCAAGCGTCGCGGCCACGCGCACGCCGGCCGCGGACAGCAGGGCCTGCTTGGCCGATGCCGTATCGGCGTCGCCCGCGATCATCGCCGCAGCATGCCCGAAGGCCTGCCCGCGCGGATAGCGCTCCTGGAATGCGCCGGCGATCAGGGCCACGATCGGCTTGCGAAGGCGGCCCCGGCGCACCAGGGCGGCCACCTCCTGCTCGGCCGAGGTGCCGGGCTCGCCGAACAGCACCAGCGCGTCGGTGCCGGGATCGTCCTCGAACATGCAGGCGATCTCGGCCATCGTCGTGCCGGTGACGGCATCGCCACCCATCGACACGCAGGTGGAGATGCCAAGCCCCGCACGGCGCAGTGTCAGGGCGATCTCGGCCGACATGCCGCCCGAGCGCGAGCAGACGCCGATGCGGCCCGCATCGTAGATCTCGTCCGGGTCGGGTCCGCCGATGCCGCCGAGCCGGCTCTGGCCGGGCGAGATGACGCCATTGGTGTTGCAGCCGAGCAAGCGCACGCCGGCGCGGCGGGCGGCGGCGATCATGCGCAGTATGTCGTGCTCGGGCACACCCTCCGCCGTCACCATCACCAGCGGGACACCGGCCGCGATCGCTTCCAGCGCCGCGTCACGGGCCGCGAGCGGCGGGACGTAGATCACGCTGGCATCCGCCGGATGGGCCTCCTGCGCGGCGCGCACCGTGTCGAATACCGGCACGCCGCACACCGTCTCGCCGCCGCGTCCGGGCGTCACGCCGGCAACCACGCGCGCACCGTAGCGGATCGCGGCCTCGGTGTCGGACTGCGCCTGCCGCCCGGTCAGGCCCTGGACCAGGATGCGCGTCGCGCGGTGCACGAGAATGCTCATGCCGCCCCGCCTTGCTGCGGGCCTTGCCGGGCGGCGACCTGTTCGGCGACGAGGCGCACGCCATCGTCGAGCGTGGCCCCGCGTTCCAGATAGGTAATGCCCGGCCGGCCCGCCACCAGCGCGCGCGCCTCGGCCTCGCCAGCGCCGAACATGCGCACGACGATGGGAAAGTCGGGGCTTGCCATGCCCCTCTCGTCCAGCACTTCGACCAGGCTGCGCACGCGGATATCGGCGCGCGCCATTTGCGCGAAGTTGAACCCGACCAGGAGCCCCCTGGTGCGCGGATTGTCAAGGATGGCGCCGATCACGGCCTTGAGCTTGCGGCTGTCGGCGCCGGTGGGCGGCGTGACGCAATGATTGGCCGGGCGGGCGCCCAGCGCCACCAGCCGGTCATGCTGGTAGAGCCCGGCCCCGCCGCCGCCGACGAGAAGGCCGATATCGCCGTCGAGCTCGACATAGCGGCATTCCCCGCCCGGCACGGTGCGGCTGATCTCGGCCACGCGCCGCTCGCGCGCATTGCCGCTGCTCCACGCCTCAGCTTCCTCGGCTGCCTCCCGCCATTCCGGATGGCGCGGCAGTGCCGCCTCGTCGATCGCGGCCATGGCGCCCACCAGCATCGGCCCGCCTGCGGCCTCCAGCACCAGCGGGTTCACCTCCAGCATCAGCGCGTCCGCGCGGACGAAGGCGGCGAACAGGCGCGCGGTCAGCGCCCCGGTATCGCGCAGCTTCGCGCCGGCAAGCCCCGCGCGGCGCCACAGTTCCACCGCATCCCAGGGCCGCAGGCCGTCGAGCGGATCGATCTCGATCTCGGCCAGGCTGCCGCGGCCGCTGACGATGGCCTCCTCGATCTCGATGCCGCCCTCGCGGCTGGCCAGGGCGCGCAGCCGTCCGCCGGCGAGGACGAAGGCGAGATAGGCCTCCGAGGCGATCCCGATCCGCTCCTCGACATAGACGGAGAGCACCGGAAAGCCCGCAACCTCCGTCCCGATCAGTGCTGCCGCTGCCGCTGCGGCCTCGTCGGCGCCGGCAACCAGGCGCACGGCACCGGCCTTGCCGCGGCGGCCGGCCGGCACCAGCGCCTTGACCACCGCGCCGCTCGCGAAACCGGCGGCGAGGCGCGCGGCCTCCGCGGGCGTGGCGGCGGGTGCGCCTTGGGGCACCGCGAATCCCGCCGCGCGCAGCCACGCCTTGGCGCGATGCTCGAGCAGGCGGATCACGGCTGCCGCGCGCCGGCCGGCAGGAACAGGCCGCTGGCCTGGCCCACCATCACCTCGGTGCCGTCCTGGTTGCGGCACCAGATATCGAGCAGGATGCGCTCCCCGCCCGCCTCGGCCGTGCGCGAGACAAGCCGCGCCATCGGCTGGATCGTCTCTCCCACCCGCACGGGACGGGTGAACTTCGCCTCGATCCGGCCGGTGGAATGCCAGGCGCGGCCGAACAGGCCGACCATGAGGCCGAGCAGCAGTCCCTCGGTCTGGGTGCCCGAAGCGATGATCGCCGGCAGGCCGGCGTCGCGGGCCTTCTCGGCATCGGTGTGCAGGTTGCGGTGCGGCCAACCCGGCTCGTCGAGATTGCCGCCCGAGAAGGCCAGCACGCGGGCAAGGCCGAGGGTCACCGCGCGACCCTCGATCACCTCTCCGGGCGCGGCGGCGGCAAGGCGTCGATCCTGCGCCATGATCAGCCTCCCCCGCCCGACGATGCCGGTTCCTTGCGATGGAAGACCGAGTGCATCTCGCGCTTCAGCAGCCGCTCGCCGTCGCGTTCGTACACGCCGATCTCCATTGCCTGATAGAGCTTCCCGCGCTTCTCGTAGACCTCGCGGATGGTCCAGGTGGCGCGCAGCGGCGCATTGACGCGGGCGGGCTTCAGGAACTCGACGCTTTCGCGCGCGAACACCGAGCCCATGCCGGGCGCCAGCCGGAACGAGGGGCTGCGCGTGCGCGCCGACATGTGCAGAAGCAGGACCGGATGCACCAGTGCCCCGCCTGCACCCCCGGGTCCGCCGCCGACATAGTCGGGGTCGTAGTCCTCGAGCGAGAAGCAGAACTGCTGGTTCACTTCGGGCGTGATGGTGAAGTCGAGCGGTGCGTACTGCTCGCCGGCCTGAAGCTCGTGCGCAAAGCGCCGCGGCGCGGCGCCGGCGGCCGCGGTATCGGCCGCGGCATGGCAGGCTCGGTCGGAAAACACCATCGGCTCCCTCCCCAATCGCTCGGCGCTTCTCGGTCGCGGAGCGCCCTTGGCGGATAGTGGGGGGGCGGGCGGGCAATGTTGTCAAATGCAAAAAAAGACTTGGCCTATGCTTTCGCCTTATACCGTTTTCGTCCCGCCCCGCCCTGCATCGTCACCGCCACCCGCCGCGCCGCGGCCGCCAGCGCCTCGGCCAGGCGGGCGCGCGGGCGCTGCAGCGGATAGAGCACGCAGAACTCGAAGCGGATGGCGGGCGCGAAGGGCAGGCATACCGTGCCCGCGCGCGCCACGCTCGCCGAGAAGGGATCGACCACGGACACGCCAAGCCCCGCCGCCACCAGATCGCAGATCAGCACCGCCGTCTGCGCCTCGCCCACCATCCTGCGGCGGATGCCCGCGCGCTCGAACACGGCATCGGTGCGGAAGCGCGCCTGGGTCTCCGCCGGCATCGAGACGAAGGACTCGTCGGCCAGATCCTCGGCGCGGATGCTGCGCCGGCCCGCCAGGCGATGGCCGGCCGGGAGCACGCACACGCCCGGCACGTCCGCGAAGCGTTCCGTAGCCGCGGCCGGATAGTCGAGCGGATAGGTGGTCAGCGCCAGGTCGAACTGCTGCGCGTCCACCCAGGCCCGCATCTCGCGCCGCTGCACGGAGCGCAGCGCCACGTTGAACTCCCCCACTTCCTGGCGTAGCAGGGCAAGGGCGCGGGGAAGCAGGCCGTGCGCCATCGGGGTGGTGGCAAGGATGCGCAGATGGCCCCCGCCGATCCGTTCCACGCGGCGGAGCATGGCGCCGATCCGGTCCAGACCGGAGAAGGCCTTCTCGATCTCCTCGAACAGGGCGCGCGCCTCTGGGGTCGGTTGCAGGCGGCCGTGGCGGCGCACGAACAGCGCGCTGCCGGCCTCGGCCTCGAGCGCACCGACCAAGCGGCTGATCGCCGGCTGCGTGACCGCGAGCATCTCGCCCGCCGCCTTGGTCGTGCCGGTGAGCATGACCGCGCGGAACGCCTCGATCTGGCGCAGATTGACGAACTTGCGCATCGCGGGCCGCACGCCGCGTCCGCCCGCCCCTGCGCTCATGGCGGCGCGCCGCCGGGCCAGGCAGTGCCGTGGATCACCTCCTGTCCGTCGGCATCGCGCACCCAGACATCGAACCCGCCCTCGGCGCGATGCTGCCCGCCTGCCGTGACGCGCGTTCCCTGCAGCACCGGGCGGACGAACCGCACCTCCAGCGCAACCGGCATCGCGCTGCCGAAGGCCCGGCGCAGGGATTGCCAGAGCAGATTGAGCGACAGCATGCCGTGCGCGATCGGCCGCCCGAACGGGGTGCCGGAGGCGAAGGCCTCGTCCACATGCAGCGGGTTGAAATCGTCGGTGATGGCGGCGTAGGCGATGATCGCCGCGCGGTCCACCACCATGCTCGTCTCCGGCAGGCGGTCCATCCTCATGCCGCCCAGATCATCGTCATGCGGCCGCTGAAGGCCGGGCCAGCCTCGCCTTCCGTCTCCGTGCCGAAGGTCACCCAGCCGCGGCCCTTGCGTCGTTCCTTGGCAAGGCAGGTGACGCGCGTCGTCAGCCTTTCTCCCAGCCGCGGCAGGCGCAGAAGGTCGAAATGCTGCGCCGCGTGCACATTGCCGGGCGGACGCGGGTGAAGGACCGCGGTGTAGGCCCGCATCACGATCGCCGCGACCATGCCATGCGGCATCGCATCCCCGGTATCGTCGTCCGGGAACAGCGCCCGCCAATGCGCGAACATGTCCGCATCCAGCAGCAGCTCGTGGGCGCCCATGATCTGCGGCGGCACCAGCGTGTCGTAGGTGATCATGGCCCCTCCGTCAGCGCGTGCGGCAGCGCGATCCCGTGCGGCCCGGCGGGGGGATCGAAGCCCACCTTCACGCGATCGCCGATGCGCGGCGCCTCGGCGGCCTTCCCGCGCAGCGCAAGCATGATGCGCGGCCCCTCGTCCAGATCGACCAGGGCGATGACATAGGGCAGGCCCGCCTTGAACGCCGCCGAGGGCGGCCGGTGCACGCGCGTGAAGCTGGCGATGCGGCCCCTCCCGCTGGCGCGGCGCCAGGCGGGCGCGGGCGCGTGGCAGCGCGCGCAAAGGGAACGCGGCGGGAACTGCGCCGTGCCGCACTGGCGGCAGGATTGCAGCACCAGCTCGCCGCGCGCGCATCCGTCCCAGAAGGGGGCGGTATCGGCATTGGGAACGGGCAGCGGCCTGGCCTGAAGCTCGCTCATCTCATCCCCTCCCCAGCACCAGCGAGCAATGGGCCGACAGGATGCCGCCATCGCCATGCACGAAGGCGAGCTCCGCCCCCCTCACCTGGCGCGCCTCGGCCTCGCCACGCAGCTGGCGCACCGCCTCGACCAGATGGAACAGGCCGCCAGCCGCGCCGGAATGGGCGTAAGAGAGCAGGCCGCCATGCGTGTTGCAGGGCAGCCGCCCGCCAAGGTCGAGCGCACCGGCAAGCGCCGCGGGCCCGGCCTCGCCCTTCTCGAAGAAGCCGATCGATTCCAGCTCCACCAGCAGGGTGATGGTGAAGCTGTCATAGACCTCGGCAACATCGATGTCGGCCGGCCGCACGCCGGCACGCCCAAAGGCCTGGGCGGCGCTTTCGCGGCAGCCGAATGCGGTCAGGCTGGGCGCGGCGATGATGTGCTCGTGGGTGTTCTTCTGGCCCGAGCCGAGCAGCGCCGCGGGCGGCTTCGGGGCATCGCGCGCGGCATCGCGGGCGCTGACCACCAGGGCCGCGCCGCCATCGGAGATCAGGCAGCAATCGAGCAGGCAGAGCGGCTCGGCGATGGGGCGGCTTGCCAGCACGTCGGCGATCGCGATCGGTCTGCGCATCTGCGCCTTGGGGTGGCGCAGCGCATGGGTGCGTGCGGCCACCGCCATCGCCGCCAGATGTTCGCGCGTCGCGCCGTATTCGTGCATGTAGGCCTGCGCCACCAAGGCGTAGAGGGCGGGGATGGTGACGCCATAGGGGCGCTCGAACTGCGGGTGGCCGAAATCGGCCAGGGCCGCGACCGCGCGGTCGCGGGTCATGCCGGTCAGGCGGTTGTCGGCCGCCACCACCAGCACATGCCGGCAGAGACCCGCCTCGACCAGCGCCTGGGCCTGCATCGCCATGACGCAGCCGGTGGCCCCGCCCGCCTGGATCGCCGCGGAATAGCTCGGCCGGATGCCGAGATACTCGCAGAACACCGAGGCCAGCATCGGGTGCGGTTCGGTCAGCGAATAGGCGCAGAGCACGCCGTCGATCTGGCCGGGACGCAGCCCCGCATCGGCGAGCGCGAGCAGGGCTGCCTCTGCGTGCAGGCCCATGCAGGACGAGCCTGGCAGTTCGCCCACCGCCGTGTCCGCAGCGCCGGTGATGGCGGCGCGCCAATCCTTCAGCATCATCACCCCTGTGAATCGCACGCGGCGCCAGCGCAGGCCGGAACCGGCGCGCGCCTTGATCCGGCCGTGCGCCCGAGCACGCGCGGAAGATGGTAGTGAATATCGCCGCTCCCGCCCATCCGTTGCGCGCGGCCCGGTCCGTCCTCCCCGGCGCGCAGGCGCCCCAGCGTGCCGAGACAATCCGGTTGCGCACCGGCTGGGCTCCCGCCATGCTGGAATCCCGGGGTGTCCCGGCATCGGCTGGCCCGCGGGCCAGCCGAAGGGGCGCCCTCCGTCCGGCTGCGCTGGCGTCGATCGCGCGGCCGGATCGCAACGAAGATGGCGGCCGCCATGGGCGCCGCCCAACCCAAGGGAGTGCATATGAGCGTCTTGAGGAGCCTGTCGCGTGCGCTTGTGGCCGCTGCCTTCGGCCTCGCGCTCGCCGCACCCGTCGAAGCGCGAACCTTACGCTGGAGCGCTTCCGGCGATCCCAACACATTGGACCCGCATTCGCAGAATCTCGGCACAGTGACCATGATCCTGGGCCAGGTCTACGAAGCGCTGATCCATCGCGGCCAGAACCTGCGGCTGGAACCTGGCCTCGCCACCGCCTGGCGGACGGTCGAGCCGACACGCTGGCGCTTCGAGCTGCGCCGCGGCGTCAAGTTCCATGACGGCGCCGACTTCACCGCCGACGATGTGGTGTTCTCGATCGGGCGCGCCCGCCAGCCGACCTCGAACTACGGCATCTATGTCAACACCATCGACCGGGTGGAGAAGGTCGACGATTTCACGGTGGACATCGTCACCAAGGCGCCCGATCCGATCCTGCCCAACAAGATCGCCACGGTGTTCATGATGGACCAGGGCTGGGCCGAGCGGAACAGCGCCACCCGGCCGCAGAACACCCGCGACCGCGAGGAGATGCACACCGTCCGCAACACGAACGGCACCGGCCCGTTCCGCATGCAAACGCGCGAGCCGGACGTACGCACCGTGCTGGTGCGCAACCAGGCCTGGTGGGGCTGGGCCAACCCGGCGCACAACTCGAACCTGACCGAGATCCTCTACCGCCCGATCTCCTCGGACGCGACGCGCATCGCCGCCCTGCTCTCGGGCGAGGTGGATTTCGTGCTCGACCCGCCGCCGCAGGACATCGCCCGGCTGCGCGGAAACAATGCCGTGCGCGTGGTGGAAGGCCCCGAGGTGCGGACGATCTTCTTCGTCATGGATGTCGATCGCGCCGAGCTGCTCTACTCGGACGTCAAGGGCCGCAACCCGTTCAAGGACATCCGCGTGCGCCGCGCGCTCTATCACGCGATCGACATCAACGCGATCCAGCGCGTGGTGATGCGCGGCCTGTCGGTGCCCACCGGCACGCTGTTCCCGCCGCAGGTGAACGGCCACGCCGTGGAGGAGGATGTGCGCCTGCCGCACGATCCGGCCGCGGCGCGCCGGCTGCTGGCCGAGGCCGGCTACCCGAACGGCTTCGAGGTCACGCTCGACTGCCCGAACAACCGCTACATCAATGACGAACAGGTTTGCCAGGCGGTGGTGGCGATGTGGGCGCGCATCGGCGTGCGCGCGCGCCTGAACGCCATGCCGTTGCAGACCTACTTCCCCAAGATCCAGCGCCGCGACAGCTCGCTCTACATGATGGGCTGGGGCGTGCCAACGCTCGATGCGCTCTATTCCTTCCAGGGCCTGATCGCCTCGCGCGACAGCCCGGTGGGCGGCGGCGCCAGCAGCTGGAACTTCGGCGGCTACTCCAACGCCGAGGTGGACCGCCTGGTCGGGATGATGGTCAGCGAGACCGACCAGGCCAAGCGCAACGCGGCGATCCGCCAGGCGCTGCGGCTCTATCGCGAGGATGTGCCGCAGATCCCGCTGCACCACCAGGTGATCCCGTGGGCGGTGCGCTCGAACGTGCAGATCACGCACATGGCGAACAACCAGCCTGACATGCGCTGGACGCGCATCGACTGAACTGAGAGAAAGGGGCACCGGCACGCCGCGGCGGGAACGCGCTTCCCGTCGCGGCGGCGCCGCCCCACCGGCAGGCCAGGCTTTCCCGCGCCATGTTCATCTACATCCTCAGCCGCATCGGCCAGGCCGTGCCGGTAATCCTGACAGTCACCTTCATCGCCTTCGCCATGTTCGCCTATGTCGGCGATCCGGTGACGATCATGCTCGGCCAGGATTACACCGAGGAGCAGCGCCAGGCCCTGATCGAGGCGCTCGGCCTCGACCAGCCCTTCTTCGTCCAGTATGCGCGCTTCGTCGCCAATGCGGTGCGGGGCGAGTTCGGCCTCAGCTACCGGCTCGGGCGGCCGGTGCTGTCGCTGATCGCCGAGCGGCTGCCGGCCACGCTTGAGCTCTCGCTCGTCGCCGCCGCGCTCGCGCTGCTGGTGGGGGTGCCGATGGGCGTGTTTACCGGCCTTTATCGCGAAAGCTGGCTCAGCCGCGCCTTCCTGGTCTTTTCGCTGGTCGGCGTCAGCCTGCCCACCTTCCTGATCGGCATCCTGCTGATCCTGGTGTTCGCGGTCATCCTCGGCTGGCTGCCGAGCTTCGGGCGCGGCGAGGTGGTGGTGTTCGGCTGGTGGAGCACGGGCCTTCTCACCGCCAGCGGGCTGAAGGCGCTGATCCTGCCCTCGATCACCCTCGGCCTGTTCCAGATGACGCTGATCATGCGGCTGGTGCGCGCCGAGATGCTCGAGGTGCTGCGCACCGACTACATCAAGTTCGCGCGCGCGCGCGGCCTGTCCAACCGCGCGGTGCATTTCGGGCATGCGCTCAAGAACACGCTGGTGCCGGTGATCACCATCACCGGGTTGCAGCTTGGCGCCATCGTCGCCTTCGCCATCGTCACCGAGACGGTGTTCCAGTGGCCCGGCATGGGCCTGCTGTTCATCCAGTCGGTCGGCTATGCCGACATACCGGTGATGTCGGCCTATCTGATGCTGATCGCGCTGATGTTCGTGAGCATCAACCTGATCGTCGATCTGCTCTACTACGCCGTCGATCCCCGGCTGCGCGTCGACCGTGGCCGGCTCGGCCGCACGGGGGTGTGAGCCATGTCCGCCGCCCCCCGGAGCCCCGGCCGGCTTGCCCGCCTGCTCGACAGCGACATCGCCTATTCCTTCCTCCATTCGCCGGTGGCGCTGCCTTCGGCGCTGGTGGCGCTCCTGTGCATCGGCGGGGCGCTGCTGGCACCCTGGATCGCCCCGCACGATCCGTTCGATCTGGCCGGCCTCAACCTGCTCGACGCCTTCACTCCGCCCGTCTTCATGCCCGAGGGGCGGCTCGGCTTCCTGCTCGGCACCGACGATCAGGGCCGCGACCTGCTTTCGACCATCATGCACGGGGCGCGCATCTCGCTCCTGGTCGGGTTCAGCGCGGTGCTGTTCGCGATGACGCTCGGGGTGGCGATCGGGCTGCTTGCGGGCTATGTCGGGGGTAGCCTTGATGCCGTCTTGATGCGCATCGCCGACATCAAGCTGACTTTCCCCACCATCCTGATCGCGCTCTTGATCGACGGGGTGGTGCGTGCCGCCCTGCCGCGCGAGCTGCACGACCGTGTCGCGCTTCCGGTGGTGATCTTTTCCATCGGCTTCGCCAACTGGGTGCAGTTCGCGCGCACCGTGCGCGGCTCCACCCTGGTCGAGAAGAACAAGGAATACGTGCAGGCGGCACGCGTGATCGGCCTGCATCCGCTGCGGATCATGGCCAGCCACGTCCTGCCCAACGTGCTCGGCCCGGTGCTGGTGATCGCCACCCTCAATCTCGGCTTCGCCATCCTGGCCGAGGCGACGCTGTCCTTCCTCGGCGTCGGCGTGCCGCCGACCCAGCCCTCGCTCGGCACGCTGATCCGCATCGGCAACGACTTCCTGTTCTCGGGCGAATGGTGGATTACTGTCTTTCCGGGCCTTGCCCTGGTGACGATGGTGCTGTCGATCAACCTCCTGGGCGATTGGCTGCGCGACGCTCTCAACCCCAAGCTCAGGTGAGGATAGCGGCCGTGCCACTGCTCGAGGTGCAGGAGTTGCGGGTGGAGTTTCCGACCCGGCGTGGCGTGCTGACGGCGCTCGACGGCGTCTCCTTCGCGATCGAGGCCGGCGAGGTGCTTGGTGTTGTGGGCGAATCGGGCGCGGGCAAGTCGCTCACCGGCGCGGCGGTGATCGGCCTGCTCGAACCGCCCGGGCGCGTCGCCGGCGGGCAGATCCTGCTCGATGGGCGGCGCATAGACGGCCTGCCCTACGAGCAGATGCGCCGCATCCGCGGCCGCGAGATCGGCGCCATCTTCCAGGACCCGCTGACGACCCTCAATCCGCTCTACACCGTCGGCCAGCAGCTGGCCGAAACCATGCTCACGCACCTGCCGGTCAATCCGGCCGAGGCGCGCAGGCGCGCCATCCGCTGGCTCGAGGATGTGGGCATCCCGGGCGCCGCGCAGCGCATCGACGCCTACCCGCACGAATTCTCGGGCGGGATGCGCCAGCGCGTGGTGATCGCCCTTGCCCTCTGCGCCGAGCCCAGGCTGGTGATCGCGGACGAGCCCACCACCGCCCTCGACGTGTCGATCCAGGCGCAGATCATCACGCTGTTGAAGGGGCTCTGCCGCGAGCATGGCACGGCGATCATGCTGATCACCCACGACATGGGCGTGATCGCCGAGACGGCCGACCGGGTCGCGGTGATGTATGCCGGGCGCATCGCCGAGATCGGGCCGGTACGCGACGTGATCAAGCATGCCCGCCACCCCTACACGGTGGGGCTGATGGGCTCGATCCCGAGCCTCTCGGCGCGCGTCGAGCGGCTGGCGCAGATCGACGGGGCGATGCCGAGGCTGGCGGCGATCCCGCCCGGCTGCGCTTTCCACCCGCGCTGCGGCCATGCCTTCGCCCGCTGCAAGTCGGAACGGCCGGAGCTGATGGACGCGGGCGGGTCAAGCCGCGCCGCCTGCTGGCTGCACGCCGCCGATTCCGCGTCGGCAATGGTCGCAGGCGCACCACGAGAGGCACGGCCAGGAGACGCGCGGCCAGGAGACGCGCGGCCAGGAGCTGCAAGGCAGGGGGTCGCCGATGACGCACGCTGAAGCGCCCACCGCCGCCTCGCCCACCGCCTCGCCCCCCGCCCCGCCCTTGGCCGAGGCGATCGGGCTCAGGCGCGATTTCGACGTCTCCCGCCCCTTGCTCGCCAGGCTGGTCGCGGGCGAGGGCAGGCGCCGCCTGCGGGCCGTGGACGAAGTCTCCTTCGCCATCGCCCGCGGCGAGACGCTGGCGCTGGTGGGCGAGTCGGGCTGCGGCAAATCGACCGTGGCCAAGCTGATGGTGGGCCTCTATCCGCCCACCGGCGGGCGCATCCGCTTCGACGGGGCGGAGCTCGGCGCGCTTGCCTCGCGTCGTGCCCAGGCGGCCTATCGCCGGCGCCTGCAGATGATCTTCCAGGACCCCTATGCCAGCCTCAACCCGCGCTGGCGCGTGCGCGACATCATTGCCGAACCGATCCGCGCCTTCGGCCTGCTGCCCGATCGCGCGGCGCAGCGCGCACGCGTGGCCGAACTGCTGACCCAGGTCGGGCTTGCCCCGGCCGATGGCGAGAAGTATCCGCACGAATTCTCGGGCGGACAGCGCCAACGCATCTCGATCGCGCGCGCGCTCGCCTCGGCGCCCGAATTCCTCGTCTGCGACGAGCCCACCTCGGCGCTCGATGTCTCGGTGCAGGCGCAAATCCTGAACCTGATGAAGGAGTTGCAGCGCCAGTTCGGCCTCACCTACCTGTTCATCAGCCACAATCTCGCGGTCGTGCGCCACATGGCCGACCGGCTCGGGGTGATGTATCTCGGCCGCATCGTCGAGATCGGCCCGGCCGAGACGGTGTTCGCCACGCCCCGCCACCCCTATACGCGCCTGCTGCTGGAGGCGCTGCCCGACCTGGAGATGACGGGCCGCGCGCGCACGCCGGTGGGCGGCGAGGTGCCGAACCCGATCGACCCGCCGCCGGGCTGCACCTTCCATCCGCGCTGCCCGCTGGCCAATGCGCGCTGCCGGGCCGAGCGGCCCGAGCTGGCGCGGCACGGAACGGTCGAGGTGGCCTGCCACGCGGTCGAGGAAGGCAGGCTGGCCGAAGGCGCGGCGCTGCCGGTCGCGCCGGCCGCGGGTGCTTGACGCGACGCCTGCCGCGCGAACCGGCAGCGACGGCGAACCGCAATCTGATTACGCCCGCGCGGCAGCTGGTCTAGGCTCTGTCCGGATCGCCTGGTGGCGAATCGGCGCTGGCGCGCCGCACCGGGCCGGCCCGCACACAATCGCGGAGCGTCCGTTGATGGATGCGCTGCTCGCCAACGAACCCGTGATCCGCCTTGGCGCCTTCGCGGCGGTTCTTGCCGTCATGGCGTGCCTCGAGGCATGGCTGCCGCGCCGGCACCGCAGTGTCGGGCGCCGGCAACGCTGGCCGGGCAATCTCGGCGTGGTCGTGCTTGATGCCGCGCTGGTCCGGCTTGTCTTTCCCACCGCCCTGATCGGCATCGCCATCGCCGCCGAGGCACGTGGCGCGGGCCTACTGCCCTGGCTCGGCCTGCCCTGGGCGCTGGCGGTGCCGGCCGCGGTGCTGCTGCTCGACCTCGCGATCTACCTCCAGCATGTCATGTTCCACGCCGTCCCGCTCTTGTGGCGGCTGCATCGCATGCACCATGCCGATCTCGACTTCGACGCCACCACCGGCCTTCGCTTCCACCCGATCGAGATCCTGCTCTCGGTCGTCATCAAGATGATGGTGGTTCTGGCGCTGGGCGCGCCGGCGGTGGCGGTACTGACCTTCGAGGTGCTGCTGAACACGACCGCGATCTTCAACCACGCAAATCTGCGGCTGCCCGAGCGGCTCGACCGCATCCTGCGCCTCGTTCTGGTCACGCCCGACATGCACCGCGTGCACCATTCGGTCGTGCCGCACGAGACCAACAGCAATTTCGGCTTCAACCTGGCGGTGTGGGACCGGCTGTTCGGCACCTATCGCGCCCAGCCCGCCGCCGGCCATGCAGGAATGGTGATAGGGATCGAGCAGTTCCGCGACCCGCGCGAGCTGCGGCTCGACCGCATGCTGACCCAGCCGCTGCGCGAGGATGCCCGCACCTATCCCCTCGGCCGGCGGGAGGGCGGATGATGGCCGCACGCCCGCCCGCCCCGGCGCGGGTGAAGCCGGACAAGGCGGCGGTGCCCTGAGCCCCGCCCGCGGGACGCCGACGCCGACCGGACCCGAAGCCTATCGCGCCTGGCGGGCCTCGCCGCTCGGGCGCATCACCGATGCCTGCGAGGCCGCGGCGCTGCAACCGCTGCTCGGGACCGTGGCCGGTCTCGACCTTCTCGACATCGGCTGTGGCGACGGCATGCTGGCGGCGGACATGGCGATGGCCGGCGCGCGCGTGATCGGCATCGACCCGGACGCGGCCATGCTGGAGGCGGCGCGGCCGCGCGCAGCCGGACACGGATTCCACCTCGTGCGGGGGCGGATCGAGGCATTGCCCTTCGCGGCCGGCAGCTTCGATCTCGTCACCGCCGTGACCGTGCTCTGCTTCGTGCGCGACGAGACCGCCGCCTGGCGGGAGATGGCGCGCATCCTGCGCCCGGGTGGGGCGCTGGTGATCGGGGAGCTTGGGCGCTGGAGCCTGTGGGCGCTGCGCCGGCGCGTTCGCGGCTGGCTCGGATCACGGCTCTGGCGCGATGTGGCGTTCCACTCGGCCGCGCAGCTCCGCCGCGCCGCCGGGGCTGCCGGACTCTCGGTCGAAGAGGTGCGCGGCGCGGTGTTCCATCCGCCAAGCGCCTTCGTGGCGCGGCTAACCGCGGGGCTGGACGCGCGCCTCGGGCGCAGGACGAGTCTCGGGGCGGCGTTCATCGCCCTGCGCGCGCGCAAGCCCGGCGTGCGCCGCGCCCGCTGACCCGGCCTTCGCGTCCCGGCCCGGTGCGCGGCGCGCACCCCCGCTCGGCCGTATCGCGCCGAACAGGCCCCGCTCTAGTTGCGCTGCCGCACGTCGGTGGCGAAAAGCTGCTCGTCCGCGCGGCCCGAGATCTCCAGCGTCGCCTTGTGCGCCCAGGTATTGACCTGGAAGTGCAGCGGTATCAGCGCGACATCGTTGGCGACGATGCGCTGCGCCTCGCGCAGAATGCGGCCGCGCTCGTTATCGTCGAGCGTGCGGCCGGCCAGGGCAAGGCGCGCATCGAGCCGGACGTTCGAATAGCGCCCGCGATTGTTGGTGCCGAGCCCGACGGCGGGATTGTAGCTGGCAAGCGTGGCGACAAGCGGCGACAGGGCCTCGCCGGTAGAGGCGGGGAAGGCCGTCAGGTAGATGCTGTATTCGGGCGTACCAAGCTCGCCGCCGCTGGTCGCGCGCGAGAAGAAGACATTTCGCGTATAGGTGGTCAGCGTAGTCCGGATGCCGGCGCGCGTGAACATCTGGGCGATGGACTCGGCGATGCGCGCATCATTGACGTAGCGGTCGTTGGGCGAATGCAGCGTGATCTGGAACCCGTTCGGATAGCCCGCCTGCGCCAGGAGCTCGCGCGCACGCGCGAGGTTGAGCGGATCGGGCCGCAGTTCCGGATCGTGGCCGAGGAAGCCCTGCTGCACGAGCTGCCCGGCAGCCACGGCGGCGCCATCCATGATCCGCTCGACGATGGCGGGGCGGTTAATCGCCAGCGACAAGGCGCGCCGCACGCGCTGGTCGCGCAGCGGGTTCGGCATCAGCGGCCGCCCCTCATTGTCGCGCACGAAGGGCGTGATATCGCGATTGCTGTCCAGCGACAGGAACACGATGTAGTTGGATGGCAGCTGGACCACCGTCAGGCCGCGTGTCCCGCGCAGCTTCTCGATATCCGCCGTCGGCACATGGTCGATCACGTCGACCTGGCCCGACAGCAGGGCAGCGACCCGCGCGGGGTTGTTCCGGATCAGCCGGACGGTCACCGTCTGCCATTGCGGCTTCGGGCCCCAGTAGTTCGGGTTCGCCGCGAGTTCAAGCCGGTCGCCGGGCACGAAGCGGGTGAAGCGGAACGGCCCGGTGCCGATCGCGGCCCGCCCGGCATTGAAGTCCTCGGTCGTGGCGTTCTGCGCGTGCCTGCGGGAGATGATCGCCACATTGGCGATGTCGTTCAGCATCAGCGGATAGGGTGCGGCTGTGGTGATGCGGATCGTACGATCGTCCACGCGCGTGACGGTCTTGCCGCGCGTGAACAGCGCGAAGCTGCCGGGACTGTTCTGCACGTTCGGCACACGCTGGAACGTGAACAGCACATCATCGGCGGTGAAGGGCGTGCCATCGTGCCATGTCACGCCGGCGCGCAGCGTGAACTCCCAGGTCTTGTCGTCGATCAGCCGCCACGACTCCGCCAGCCCCGGCCGCGGCTGGAGCGTCGCATCGGTGTGGATCAGCGTATCGAACAGGTTGCGCGCGACCTGGTTGTTGGGCGCGGTATGGTGGAAATGCGGGTCGATCGCCGTCGGCTCCTGCTGCACGGCGAAGGTGAAGGATTGCGCCTGCGCCGGCGCGGCGACGCCCCCCAGGGACAAGGAGACGGAGACGGCCGCAACAAGCACGGCCGGAATGCGATGTGCGTGACCCATATGTCCCTCCTCGCTGATGCAACGAGGCTAGTGCCCCTCATCCGCGACGGCAACCCCTGGCGGGACCGGGCGCGAGGCGCCGGTAGCCCGGCCCTCCTGGCGCGTCCGCCCGGCCTGGATCGGCCCAGCGAAGCTCGTGCCCGGGAAACCGAGGACCGGCAAGCTGCCTGTTCCGCTCCGGTGGGGCCGCGCTGCGGCTCGGCCGGACCGGACGGTGCCCTAGCCGCCCGGAGCGGGATCATCCGCATGCGAAGCCGCGATCTTCTCGGCGAAATGGCAGGCGACCTGCGCGCCCTCGAGCTGGCGGAGCGCCGGCGCTTCGCTGCGGCAACGATCCTGGACGAAAGGACAGCGCGGATGGTAGCGGCAACCCGATGGCGGATTGAGCGGGCTCGGCACCTCGTCGGCCGAGGCCTGGCCGGCGCCGCCTATGGCCACGGCGGAAAGCAGCCGACGCGTATAGGGATGCAGCGGCCGTTCCCAGATGCGGTGCGCGTCCGAGAGTTCGACGACGCGGCCGAGATACATCACCGCCACGCGATCCGCGATGTACTCGACAACACCGAGGTCATGGCTGATGAAGAGATACGAGATGCCCTCGGCCTGTTGCAGATCGAGCAACAGGTTCAGCACCTGCGCCTGCACCGACACGTCAAGCGCCGAGACCGGCTCGTCGCAGACGATCAGTGCGGGACGCAGCGCCAGGGCGCGGGCGATGCCTATGCGCTGGCGCTGCCCGCCGGAAAACTCATGCGGATGCCGCCGCAGCGAATCCGAAGGAAGACCAACCTTCTCGACCAGTTCCTCGGCCCATCGCCACTGCTCGGCCCGCGTGCCAAGGCCATGCACGATGAAGGGCTCGCGCAGGATGCGGCCCACTGTGGCGCGCGGATTGAGCGACCCGAACGGGTCCTGGAACACCATCTGCATGCGCCGGCGCACGGCCTTGAGCGGCCCACCCTTCAGCGCCGCGATCGGCTGGCCTTCCAGCAGCACTTCGCCCGCCGTCGGCGCCTGGAGTCCGATCACGGTCTTGGCGAGTGTGGTCTTGCCGCAGCCCGATTCGCCGACGATGCCCAGCGTCTCGCCGGGATTGAGCGCGAGATCCACGCCGTCGAGCGCGCGCAGCGTGCCGCCGCGCACTGCGAAATGGCGCGCGAGCCCGCGCAGTTCCAGCAGCGGCGTCATGGCGCGGCTCCCGGCCGGAAGCAGGCGACGAGGCCATCGCCGTCCGCAGGCCCGAGCAGGGGCAGTTCCCGGCCGCACTGCTCGATCGCGCGCGAACAGCGCGGCTGGAACGGGCAACCGGGCGGTGGCGCCATCGGGTCGGGCACCGTGCCGGCGATCTCGCGCAGCCGGCGCCGGCCACCCGCCGCATCGCGCATGCCGCGCGGCGTCGCTGCAAGGAGGCCCTGGGTGTATGGGTGCTGCGGCGCGCCGAACAGGCGCCCGGCCACCGTGTCCTCCACCTTGCGCCCGGCATACATCACGACGACACGATCTGCGAAATCCGCCACGACGCGCAGATCATGCGTGATGAGAAGGATGGCGATGCCGAAATCCTGCTGGAGCTGGCGCAGGAGCGCCAGGATCTGGGCCTGCACGGTCACGTCGAGCGCGGTGGTGGGCTCGTCAGCGAGCAGCAGCTTCGGGCGGCATGCGATGGCCCTCGCGATCATCACACGCTGGCGCTGACCGCCGGAAAGCCGGTGCGGATACTCGGCCATCCGCCGCTCCGGGTCTGGCATGCGCACGGCCTTGAGCAGCTCGATGCCCTGGCGCAACGCCTCGGCGCGGCTGACGCGCCGGTGCTGGCGGATAGTCTCGACGAGATGCTCGCCGATGGTCATCACTGGATTGAGCGATGTCATCGGCTCCTGGAAAACCATCGAGATCGAATCGCCGCGCACATCCTGCATGTCCTTGAGCGGCAGCGAGAGCAGATCGCGCCCCTCGAACAGGATCGATCCGCCGATCGAAGCATGCGCCGGCGGCAGCAGGCGCAGGATCGAAAGCGCGGTCACCGACTTGCCGCAACCCGACTCGCCCACCAGGGCCACCGTCTCGCCGGCACGGATGTCGAGATCAAGGCCGCGCACGACCGGCGACAGACCCTTCGAGGTCTTGAAGGTGACCGACACGCCCCGCAGGCGCAGAAGCGGCGGCGCCGGGTTGGCGCCATCCGCACCGGGATCGGTGGCCTGCGCCATGGCCTAACGCCCCCGAAGCCGCGGGTTCAGGGCATCATTCAGCCCCTCGCCCACCAGGTTCAGCGCCATCACGGTGATGATGATCGCGATGCCGGGGATGGCCACCATGTACCAGGCCGTGCGCAGCGAGTTGCGCCCGATGCTGATCATCGTGCCCCAGCTCATGATGTTGGGATCGCCAAGCCCGAGGAATGCTAGCGAGGCCTCGTTCAGGATCGCCGAGGCCACCATCACCGAGGAGATGACCACCACCGGCGCCAGGCTGTTGGGCAGCACCTGCGTCAGGATGATGCGCGGGCGCGACATGCCCAGCAC
Organism: Alphaproteobacteria bacterium; assembly: GCA_020850755.1. Taxonomy (GTDB): domain Bacteria; phylum Pseudomonadota; class Alphaproteobacteria; order Acetobacterales; family Acetobacteraceae; genus JADZEB01. Next base: position 28,576 of record JADZEB010000019.1, read on the forward strand.
GATGCAGGCCTGCACGAACTCGCGCTCGCGCAGGGACAGGAACTCGGCGCGCACCAGGCGTGCCACCGGCGGCCAGGTCGAGACGCTGATCGCTATCACGATGTTCACCGCCGAGGGCGAGAAGATCGCCACCAGCACCAGGATCAGCAGGAAGCTCGGGATGGTCTGCACGATCTCGGTGAAGCGCATCAGCACGTCATCGACATAGCCGCCGAAATAGCCGGCGATCGCCCCGATGGTGACGCCGAGCAGGAGTGCCGCCATCGTCGCGGCAAAGCCGATCGCCAGCGACACGCGCGAGCCGTGCACCACGCCGGCCAGGATGTCGCGGCCGAGCACGTCGGTGCCGAAGGGGAACCCGACCTCCTGGCCGGGCCAGAGCAGCGGGCGCCCGGCCATGTCCCAGGGATCGCCCGGCGAGATCACGGCAGCCAGGAGCGCGACCAGGAACACGCCCAGCAGGGCAGAGGCGCCCGCCACCGCCATGCGCCGACGGCGATAAAGCCGCCAGAAGCCGATCAGTCCGCCCATGGCACTACTTCTTCCCGTGCTCGATCCGCGGATCGAGCAGCGTGTAGATGATGTCCACCACAAGGTTGGTGACGATCACCATGACCGAGCTGAACAACAGGATGGCCAGCAGGAGGTTGTAGTCGCGCCGGCCGACGGACTCGAAGGCGAGCCGCCCCAGGCCCGGCCAGCCATAGACCGTTTCCACCACCACCGACCCCCCCAGGATCGAGCCCACCTGCACGCCGACCATGGTCACCATCGGCAGGAGTGCATTGCGCAGCACATGGCGGAACGCGACCCGCGCCTCGGACAGGCCGCGCGCACGGGCCGAGCGGACATAGTCGAGGCCGTACACCTCCAGCATGGAGGCGCGCATCAGCCGCGTATAGATCGCCATGTAGAACAGCGAGAGCGAGAGCGTGGGAAGGATCAGGTGCCGCCCCACATCCAGCATGAAGGCGAGGCCCGTCTTGTCCGAGCCGATCGTCATCATGCCGCTCGATGGCAGCCAGCCGAGCTTCACCGAGAACAGGGTGATCAGCATCAGCCCGCTCCAGAAGGTGGGCGTGGCATAGGACACAAGCGCGAAGAAGGAGATGCCCTCGTCGGCCGCCCGGCCGACAAACCGCGCCGAAACCACGCCGAGCAGCAGGCCGAACAGGAAGGCCGCACCGATGGCGCTGGCCATCAGCAGGAGCGTCGCCGGCAGCCGCGCCAGGATCAGCGTCACCACCGGCTGGTTGTCGCGGTAGGACTGGCCGAGATTGAGTTGGGCCATGTTCCACAGGTAGCTGAAAAGCTGGACATGGAAGGGCTGGTCCAGGTTGAACCGCCGCGTCAGCTCCTCCATCATCGCCGGATCGGCCGTGCCGCTTTCGCCCGCAAGCACATCCACCGGCGAGCCGGGTGCCATATGGATCAGGCAGAAGTTGAAGATCGCGATCGCCACGATGGTGATCGCGCCCTGCCACATCCGCCGCCCGACTATGGGCAGTAGCCGCTTCAACATGATGCGCACCCGGCCCGCATCGTTCCCCCGATCGCTAGCTGGCCAGCCACATGTCGGCGAAGTTCTCGAACATCGCGTGCGGCGAGATCACGAAGTTGCGCACGCGGCGATTCGAGATGTTCGTGTAGTCCCAGTTGGCAAGCGCGAGCAGCGGCAGTTCGTCCTGCACGATCCGCTGCAGCTCGTGCCAGTAGCCGCGCCGCTTCTCGGGGTCGCCCTCGGTCTGGCACGCCTCGAACAGCGCATCGACGCGCGGATTGCGGTAGTTCGACGCGTTCGTGAAGGCCATGCCGCGCTGGATCGCGCCGGAATAGAGCAGGCGCTGAAGCCCCACGGTCGGGTCGGCCAGCAGCACGGCGGCGAACACCAGGGCCTCGTAGTCGTTCTGGGTGTAGACGCGGCGGACGAAGGTGGCCGCTTCCTCCGTCCGGAGCGTGACGCGCACGCCGATGCGCCCGAGTGCCTCGCGCAGATATTCGGCGATGCGGACATAGTGCTCGCCCAGCGTGTAGGCATCGAGCGTCATGGCGAAGCGCACGCCGCCGGCGCCGCGCGGGTGGCCGGCCTCGTCCAGCAGCCGCTCGGCCCGCGCCGGATCGAGCGGGTAGCGCGCCACCTGGTCCGTATAGGCGTGCCGCTGATAGGGCGAGATCACGCCCGTGGCCGGCGTGCCGAGGCCGAACATGATGTTCTGGACGATGAAGTTCTGGTCGACCGCATGGGCCAGCGCCCGGCGCACCGCGGGCTTGCCCAGCACCGGGTGTTCGACATTGAACTGGAGGTAGATCACGGCAGCCGAGTATTCGTTGCCGCGCTTGTGCACCTCGAGATGCGGCAGCCGGCCCAGCCGCGCCGTGTCGTTCAGCGGCACGTGGTTCGGCCCGGCGAGCAGGATCTCGCCGCTTTCCAGCGCCGCGGCGCGGCTGGCGGCGTCGGGGATGATGCGCGCGATGATGCGGTCGAGATAGGGCTTGCCGGCATCCCAGTAGTCGGGGTTGCGCTCCATGATGATGTGGCTGCCACGCACCCATTCGCGAAAGCGGAACGGTCCCGTGCCCACCGGGCGCTGGTTGGCCGGGTTGCTGAGGATGTTGGTACCCTCGTAGATGTGGCGCGGCACGATCACGCCCTCGTGCGAGGAAAGCACGCTGGCGAAGTAGGGCACCGGGGCCGACAGCTTGAACACCACCGTGTGCGGGTCCGGCGTCTCGGCTGCCTCGACGGCACGCAGCGCGTTCCGGCCGCGCACATGGAGCTTCTTCCACACCTCCATCATGGTGAAGGCGACATCGGCCGAGGTGAAGTCTCGGCCATCGTGCCACTTCACGCCGCGGCGCAGCCTGAAGGTCCAGGTGAGCCGGTCGGCCGAGATGTCCCAGCTTTCCGCCAGCATCGGCTTCATCGAGAAGTCGAAGTCGAGCCGGATCAGCGGGTCGAACATCTTCGCCCCGGCGATCATGATCGGAAAGCTCGCGCCTGTGGCAGGGAACAGCGTCGTCGGCTCGGGGGTGAGCGTCATGGTCAGCGTGCCACCGCGGCGCGGCTGCTCGGCCCCTTGGGCGAAGGCCGGATCGGCATGTCGCAATGCCCCTGCGCCGATACCACCAAGTGCGGCAAGCTTCAGGATCGTTCTGCGCTGCATGGGTCTCTTTCTCTCCGCTTCAGTGGACTTGTGGCGTTGTCGCCGGCGCGTCGGCACGCAGCTTCAACGTGTAGTTCGGCCCGAACTCCATCCGAAGGAGCCGCGCCGGGTCGAACTCGGGGATGAACAGCGGGCGCTCGGGCTCGCGCCCGAGCAGCGTCTCGGCCATCAGCTTCCCGCCATAGGGACCGATGGTCCAGCCGCTGCGCATGCAGGCCATGACATAGACATCGCGCACCCCCGGCACCGGGCCGATGATCGGCTGGTTGTCGGGCGTGTAGCCGTCGAAGCCGTGCCAGGTGCGCAGCACGCGCGTCTCGCCGAGCGCGGGCACGGCGTGCGCGGCGATCTTCATGCTGCGCACGACATTGTCGGGCCGCAGTTCGATGCGCGCCTCGTCAGGGTTGTCGAACCAGGGGAAGCCGCCGCTGCTGCCGATGATGAAGGTGCCGTTGTTGGTCTGCTTGAGCGAGATCTGGCTGACCACGCGCAGGATCGCGCGGATTGCCGGGCGCATGCGCTCGGTGACGATCATCTGGCTGACCCGCCCCTTGATCGGCGGATCCTTGAGCCCGAACCATTCCAGCATCGGGCGCACCCACATGTTCGCCGTGAGCAGGATGCGCCTGGCCGTGATCGCGCTTCCGTCCGCAAGCCGCAGCACGTGGCCGCCGCCGCTCGCCGGCTCCGCGCCGGTCACGGCCACGCCTTCGCGCAGGGTGACGCCGGTCGCGCCCAGTGCCGCACGATAGAGCCCGCCGATGGTGTTCGATGCCGCGAAGCCGTCCACGGGCGAATAGGCGCCCATGATCACCTTCTCCGACAGGCCGGGTTCCATCTCGCGGGCGCGGTTGCCGCCCATGATCTCGATCGGCAGCCCGGCCTCCTGGCGCAGCTTCATCTCGCGTTCCAGCAGCTCGGCCTCGGCGGGCGTGAATGCCACCTCGATCCCGGGCGCGTGGCGATGGCCGGCATCGCCGCCGAGCCAGGTCTGTGTCGTCTCCCACATCGCCTTGCCGCCAGCCACCAGCGGCAGGAGCGGGCCGCGCGCGAACAGCAGCGTCAGGGTGCCGGCATTGCGCCCCGATGCCTCCATGCACAGTCCGCCGCGCTCGATCAGCGCGACCTTCATGCCGCCGCGCGCCATGAACAGCGCCGAGGCGCAGCCGAGCCCGCCGCCCCCGACAACAGCGATGTCGTAGGATGCGCTCACGACCCCGGCACCTTGGCGCTTGGGCGGCGACAGCAACCCGTCAGGATTCCAGCCATACCCCCGCCCAGTTCTCCATCATCGCGTGCGGCGAAACGACCCAGTCGCGCACGCGCTTGTTGGCAATGCTGGTGTAGTGCCAGTTGGCAAGCGAGATCAGCGGCAGATCGGTCTGGATGATGCGCTGGATCTCGTGCCAGTAGCTGGCGCGCCGGGCCGGGTCGCCCTCGACCTGGCAGAGGTCGAACAGCTGGTCGACGCGGGCGTTGCGATACTTCGACGCGTTCGAGAAGGGCAGGCCCTGGCGGATGCTGCCCGAATAGAAGAAGCGTTGCATGCCGACGGTGGGATCGGCCAGCAGCACGGCGCCCATCGTCGTGCAGTCATAGTCGTAGTTGGTGAAGATGCGTCGCACCCAGGCGGCCGGCTCCTCGGTGCGGATGGTGGTGCGCACGCCGACGCGCCCGAAGGCCTGGCGCAGATACTCGCCGATGCGGACATAATGCTCGCCCAGCGTGTAGGCATCGAGTGTGATCGAGAAACGCACCCCGCCCGCGCCGCGCGGCAGCCCGGCCTGGTCGAGCAGCGCATTGGCGCGCGCCTCGTCGAAGGGATAGCGCGGCACATCGGCCGTGTAGGCTTGCTTCTGCTCGGGCGAGATCGGCCCCGTGGCGACGGAACCGAAGCCGAACATCACGTTGCGGGCCAGGAATTCCTGGTTGATGGCGTGGTGCAGGGCGCGCCGCACCTCGGCCCGACCCAGGATCGGGTGGTCCATGTTGAACTGGAGATAGATCAGGGCCGCGAAATACTCCTGGCCGCGACTGAAAACCTCGAGGTGCGGCACGCGGCCGAGCCGCTCGGTGTCGCCGAGCGGGACCGGGTTGGGGCCGGCAAGCAGGATCTCGCCATTCTCCAGTGCGGCGGCGCGGCCGGCGGCGTCAGGGATCAGGCGGAAGATGATGCGGTCCAGATAGGGCTTGGGCGGGTCCCAGTAGTTCGGGTTGCGGTCCACGATCAGGTGGCTGCCGCGCGCCCATTCGCGGAACAGGAACGGGCCGGTGCCGATCGGCCGGACGTTCACCGGATTGTTCAGGATGTTGGTGCCTTCGTAGATATGGCGCGCCACCACCGTGCCCTCGTGCGCCGACAGCACCGTGTGCAGGAACGGAATCGGCGCCGACAGCTTGAAGATCACCGTCTTGGGGTCGGGCGTCTCCACCGCGGCGACGTTGCGGAAGGAGTTGATGCCGCGCCCATGCAGCTTCTTCCACACCTCGTTGCAGGTGAAGGCGACATCGCCCGAGGTGAAGTCGCGCCCGTCATGCCACTTGGCATTGCCGCGCAGGTTGAACTTCCAGGTCAGCCGGTCCGAGGAGATGTCCCACGATTCCGCCAGCACCGGCTGCATGTTGTAGTCGAAGTCGAGCCGCACCAGCGCCTCGTTGATCTTCGAGCCGAATATGATCACCGGGTTGGAGACGGTGTTCGCGGTGAACAGCGTCGCCGGCTCGGGCGTGAGCGCGTAGGTGAGCGTGCCGCCACGGCGTGGCTGCCCGCCGGTCTGGGCGCGCGCGCCGGACAGGGACGCGGGATTGCCGTCCCAGGGCAGCACGCTGCCGAGGGAGCCGAGTGCACCGAGCTTGAGCAGATCGCGGCGATTCATGGTTGCCTCCCCGCGCCGTCGCATGGTGGCGCTGTTGCGTTTCAGGCCGCGCGCTCTTTCCTCTTGAGCGTGTAGTTGGGCCCGAACTCCATCTCGAAGAGCCGGGCCGGGTCGAACTCGGGAATGAACAGCGCCTGGTCGGGGGTCTGGCCCATCAGCGTCTGCGCCATCAGCTTTCCGGCGTAGGGGCCGGTGGTCCAGCCGCTGCGCATGCAGGCCATGACATAGGCATCGGGCACGCCGGGGATGGGGCCGACCAGGGGCAGGTTGTCGGGCGTGTAGCCTTCCCAGCCATGCCAGGTGCGCAGCACGCGCGTGTCGCGGAGCGCCGGCACGGTGTGGGAGGCGATCGCCAGCTTGTTGACGACATTGTCGGGCTTGAGCTCGATCACCGCCTGGTCCGGATCGTCGAACCAGGGATAGCCCGCGCCGCTGCCGATCAGGAAGGTGCCGTTGTTGGTCTGCTTGAGCGATATCTGGCTGACGACGCGCAGGATCGAGCGGATCGCGGGCCGCATGCGCTCGGTCACGATCACCTGGTTGGCGCGGCCCTTGATTGGCAGGTCGCGGAGCCCGAACCAGTCCAGCATCGGGCGCACCCACATGTTCGCCGCAAGCAGGATGCGCCGGGCCGGCACCCGCACCGCCTCGCCGCCGTCCCGCCCCGGCCCGACCCGCACATCGAAGCCGCCGCCCGCACGCCGATCGACCCCCACCACCGGGCGCGCTTCCATCAGCGTCACGCCGGCGGCAAGCAGCGCGGCGCGGAACGGCCCGCCGATCAGGTTCGAGCCGGCAAAGCCGTCCACCGCGCAATAGCCGGCCATGATCACCTTCTCCGACAGGCCAGGCTCGATCTCGCGCGCGCGGTTGCCGCCGATCACCTCGATCGGCGCGCCGATCTCCGCGCGCAGCTTCATCTCCCGTTCCAGCAGCTCGGCCTCGGCCTGGGTGAAGGCCACCTCCAGCCCCGGCGCGAAGCGATGCCCGACATCGGCGCCAAGCCAGCTGCGCGTATCCTCCCACATCTCCTTGCCGGGGATGACGAATTGCAGCAGCGGCCGGCGCGCATACATCAGCGTCAGCGTGCCCGCATTGCGCCCCGAGGCTTCCATGCACAGCCCGCCGCGCTCGACCAGCACGACCTTCATCCCGCCGCGCGCCATGAACAGCGCCGAGGCGCAGCCCAGCACCCCGCCGCCCACGATCGCGATGTCATGCATGGCGCGCCGCCTCCGGACGGATGCCGCTCATGATGCCGCTCATACCGGCACCAGCAGCGGCGGCGCGACCTCGGCCTCGTAGTCGAAGCCCTCCACCAAGGGCGCGATCGGCAGCGGGCGCAAGGGCAGGCGCGCCGTGTGCTGGCCCACCGCCTCGCGGTCGCCCGTGCGCGCCGCGATCAGCGTCGCCGCCGCATCGGCGCAGATCCGGCCCTGGCACGGGCCCATGCCGCAGCGCGTCCAGGACTTGAGCTGGTTCAGCGTCGCCGCCCCCTTGGCGATCATCTCGTCCACCTGCGCGCGCGTCACATCCTCGCAGCGGCAGATCACCGTCCCGGGCGTGGCCGCGTCGAGCAGGCCCGGGCGCGCGCGCATCATGTGCGCCATCGCCGCGCCGAAGCGGTCGGCCTTGCGCCAGGCCGCGCGCGCATGCGACGACGCCGCCGCGTGCGCCGCGCCATCAAGCGCGCCGAGATCATGCGCCGCCGCAAGGCCCGCAAGCGTGCCCGAATGCTCGGCCGCCGCCGCACCCGCGATGCCCGCGCCGTCGCCGGCGACATAGAGCCGCGCGACCGAGGTGCGGCCATCCGCATCATGCGCCGCAACCCAGCCGCCGCGGTCGCTGATGTAGTCGTGGCGCGCGCGCAGAAGCCGCGTCACCTCCGTGCCAGGGATCAGCCCGTGCCCCACCGCCAGGCTGTCCGCCTCGAAGCGCCGCTCAGCGCCGGCGACGGGATGACCCTCCGCGTCCACAGGCCCGGCCGTCACCGCCGAGACCGACCCCTCGCCCGCAACCGAGCGCACCGCGTGCCGATACAGCATCGGAACGCCCGCCCGCCGGATCTTGAGCTGCCAGGCCGCGCCTCGGCGCAACAGGTCGGTGCGCGAGGCCATCGCCGGCAGGGCCGACAGCCACTCGCCAAGGCTGGCCGCGTCCACCACCGCCGCCACCTGCCCGCCACCCTTCAGGATCGAGGCCGCCACCGCATAGAGCAGAGGACCGACCCCAGCCACCACCGTCCGCCGGCCCGGCAGCATCTGCTGCGCCTTGAGCAGGATCGTCGCCGCCGCCAGCCCGATCACCCCGGGCGTGGTCCAGCCGGCAAAGGGCAGGATCCGCTCCATCGCCCCGGTCGCGGCGATGACACCCCTGGCCCGCCAGCGGAACAGGCTCCCCCCCGCCGCCGTATCAACCACGAAGCCCGTGGCGACATTCCACACCCGGTGCCCGGCCATCAGCACCGCGCCCGAGGCCGCGAAACGACCGCGCAGCGCCTCGCCGGCAGCGAAATCAGGCCCAAGGCTCGCCCGGTCCGTCACGCGGAAGGCCGGCGGCAGCGCCCGATAAACCTGCCCGCCCGGACGCTCGGCCTCGTCGAACACCCGCACCGACAAACCCAGCCCGCCAGCAGCAATCGCCGCGCCCATCCCCGCAGGGCCCGCGCCAAGAACCGCGAGATCGATCGCCTCCTCGCGCATCGCGGCCGGCCTCGTCATGACGTCCGCACCCCGCCTGTGCTGACCCTCATCCCGGCACGCACCGGCGTAATGCAGGCCTGCGCAGGCGCGCCATCAATGCGCACCAGGCATTCCTGGCAGATACCCATGTAGCAGAACGCACCCCGACCCGAACCAGAACGCGGGCTCGTGCGCAACTCAAGCAGACCAGCCGCAAGCATAGCCGCCGCCACGCTCTCCCCAGCCGGGGCCGACACGGTCCGACCATCCACCGCGAAATCAACCAAAACAGGCCGATCCACCGAACCGCCAATCCTCAGATCCGACACCATGCCACACCAAGCCCCATACCCAAACAACTCGACCAGGA
>JADZEB010000020.1 GCA_020850755.1 Alphaproteobacteria bacterium
CTCGTCCTCGCCCTCCCGCACGCTGCGCTCGAAGCCGATCGCGGGCTTGGCCATGTAGGAAGCGCCGGCAGTGGTGGTCATGATCAGGATGACGTTGCGGAAATCGACCGTCTTGCCGTTGTGGTCGGTCAGCTTGCCGTGGTCCATCACCTGCAACAGTATGTTGTAGATGTCGTTGTGCGCCTTCTCGATCTCGTCGAGCAGCAGCACGCAATGCGGGTGCTGGTCGACCGCGTCGGTCAGAAGCCCGCCCTGGTCGAAGCCGACATAGCCGGGCGGCGCGCCGATCAGCCGCGAGATCGAGTGCCGCTCCATGTATTCGGACATGTCGAAGCGGGTGAGCTCGATCCCGAGCACGCGGGCAAGCTGGCGCGCGACCTCGGTCTTGCCGACGCCCGTGGGGCCCGAGAACAGGTAGTTGCCGATCGGCTTCTCGGCCTCGCGCAAGCCCGCGCGGCTGAGCTTGATCGCGGCGGAAAGCGCCTCGATCGCCTTGTCCTGGCCGAACACCATCGCCTTCAGGTCGCGCTCGAGGTTGCGCAGCACCTCCTTGTCGTCGGCCGAGACCGACTTGGGCGGGATGCGCGCGATTTTCGCGACGATCTCCTCGACGTCCTTGAGCGTGACTGTCTTGCGCCGCTTGCCTTCGGGCAGCAGCATGCGCGAGGCGCCCACCTCGTCGATCACGTCGATCGCCTTGTCGGGCAGCTTGCGGTCGTGGATGTAGCGCGCCGAGAGATCGACCGCGGCCTTGATCGCCTCGTCGGTGTAGCGGACCTTGTGGTGCTTCTCGTAATAGGGCTTGAGGCCGCGCAGGATCTTGACGCTGTCCTCGACCGTCGGCTCGTTGACGTCGATCTTCTGGAAGCGGCGCACCAGCGCGCGGTCCTTCTCGAAGTGGTTGCGGTATTCCTTGTAGGTGGTCGAGCCGATGCAGCGGATCGTGCCCGAAGCGAGCGCCGGCTTGAGCAGGTTCGAGGCATCCATCGCCCCGCCCGAGGTGGCGCCGGCGCCGATCACGGTGTGGATCTCGTCGATGAACAGCACCGCGCCCGGCTCGCGCTCGAGCTCGGCGATCACGGCCTTCAGCCGCTCCTCGAAATCGCCGCGATAGCGCGTGCCGGCAAGCAGGCTGCCCATGTCGAGGGCGTAGATCGTGCTCTTCAGCAGCACCTCGGGCACGTCGCCCTCGACGATGCGCTTGGCCAGCCCTTCCGCGATGGCGGTCTTGCCCACGCCCGGATCGCCGACATAGAGCGGGTTGTTCTTGGTGCGCCGGCACAGGATCTGGATGGTGCGCTCGATCTCCAGGTCGCGGCCGATCAGCGGGTCGATCTTGCCGTCCTTGGCCTTCTTGTTGAGGTTGACGCAGTAGGCGGTCAGCGCCTCCTGCTGCGGCTGCTGGCGCCGGCCGGGCTTGTCCTCGCGCCCGCCCTCCTCGCCTTCCTCGCGGCCGGAACTCGAACCCTGCACCGAGCGCGACTGGGTGCGGCCCGGCACCTTGGCGATGCCGTGGGCGATGAAGTTGACCGCGTCGAGCCGGGTCATGTCCTGGAGCTGGAGGAAGTATACGGCGTGGCTCTCGCGTTCGCTGAACAGGGCCACCAGCACGTTGGCGCCGGTGACTTCCTCGCGCCCCGAGGACTGCACATGGATGGCGGCGCGCTGCACCACGCGCTGGAAGCCGGCGGTGGGCTTGGGATCGCCCGGCCGCTCGGAAACGAGGCCGGTCAGGTCCTTGTCGAGGAACTCGCCGACATCGTGGCGGAGCCGGTCGAGATCGACGCCACAGGCCTTCATCACGGCGGCGGCATCCGCATCATCGACCAGCGCGAGCAGCAGGTGTTCGAGCGTGGCGTATTCGTGCCGCCGCTCGCTCGCGAGCGACAAGGCGCGGTGCAGCGTCTGCTCCAGGTTGCGCGACAGCATGCTTGCTCTGGCTCCTTACCCTACTGTGCCGCCCCACGCCTCGGGGCGGGCTCCCGTTGCTGCGCCACCGTTCTCCTTGCGATTCGCCTGCAACCGGCACTGTAACCCATTTCCGGCGACTATTCTTTTTCGATCGTGCATTGCAGCGGGTGCTGGTTCTGCCGGGCGAGGTCCATCACCTGCGTGACCTTGGTCTCGGCGACCTCGTAGGTATAGACCCCGCACACCCCCACCCCGCGCCGATGCACATGGAGCATGATCCTTGTGGCTTCTTCGCGGCTCTTTGCGAAAAACCGCTCCAGCACATGCACGACGAATTCCATCGGCGTGTAGTCGTCGTTCAGCATCAAGACCTTGTACATCGACGGCTTCTTGGTCTTGGGCCGGGTCTTGATCACGACCCCGGTCTGCGGACCGTTCTCCCCGCCGGTGCGTTTCTCGTTGTCGCTCATCGTCCCGTCGCCACTGCGCACGCTTCCCGCCGTTAGGACCCTGAAAACCGTGCCGCGCATCATATGAGAGCGCCGGGCGAAGGGGGAAGGGTCTAGCCCGCAAATCATGGCGATCCTGCTCCGGGAGCGGTCACGCAACCGTCAACGTGGCGCCGGCCCCCCCCGAGAGGGGCGCCATGGTGCGCCGCACCATTGCCGAAAGCTCTGGCCTGGAGTCGTTTTCGAGTCCTCGAATTGTGCGTCGCACAAGAATCCTTATTGCTGATTTCTTACCACCGTAGCCTCGACTCATAAACAAGCAATAAACTGCAATCTGTTGTGATTCCTTAGAAACATCTGGACAGCATGGCCCGAGTCGCATACAGTTTTCGGCACGAGGGGGATCACCTCGCTGGACAGGGGGTGTCGGCATGGCAGCGCCAGTTGGACGGATAAGGGGGTTGCTCAGGGCCCTTTGGTCCGTGGGGGTTCTGGCGCTGCCGGCCGCGCTCTCTGTCGCGGCGCCTGCCCGCCTCGCCCAGGCCCAGATGCTCAGCGACCGCTACGCAGCGATCGTGGTCGACCACAGCACGGGCGCAGTGCTGCACGCCGAGCAGGCCGACGAGCGGCGCTATCCCGCCTCGCTGACCAAGATGATGACCCTCTACATGGCCTTCGAGGCGCTGCGCGACCGCCGCATGCGCCCGAACCAGATGCTCACCGTCTCGGCGGCGGCAGCGGCGCAGCCGCCCTCGAAGCTCGGGCTGGTGGCGGGCCAGCGCATCTCGCTGCAGCAGGCGATCATGGCGCTGGTCACCAAGTCCGCCAACGACGCCGCCGTGGTGGTAGCCGAGGCCATCGCCGGCAGCGAGGAGGCCTTCGCCGCCCGCATGACCGTGCGCGCCCGCGCGCTCGGCATGTCGCGCACCACCTTCCGCAACGCCTCCGGCCTGCCCGACCGCGCACAAATCACCACCGCGCGCGACATGGCCACGCTCGGGCGGCGCCTGCTCACCGATTTCCCGCAATACTACCGCTACTTCTCCACCCACGCCTTCCGCTTCCGCGACCGCACCCTGCAGAACCACAACCGGCTGCTCGCGAGCTATGAGGGCATGGACGGCATCAAGACCGGCTTCATCAACGATTCAGGCTTCAACCTGGTGGCCTCGGCCCGGCGCGGCAACACCCGCCTCGTCGCCGCCGTGTTCGGCGGCCCCACCGCGCGCGAGCGGGATGCGCATATGGTCGATCTCCTGGATCGGGGCTTCGGCACCACCGAGGTTCGCATCGCCCGTGCCCGGCCGCCCCGTGGCGGCGGTGTGCTGATCGCCTCCGCCGCGGCCGCCCCCCTCGCCCGCCCGGTCTCTACCGGCGACGTCCGCCCCGTCGCGGCTGGCGGACGGGGGACCGAGCTCTATTATCCGCAGCGCGGCCCCGCCACGCGCGAGAACGCCACCGGCGGATCGCGCAACTGGTCGATCCAGGTCGGGGTATTCTCCGCCCGCCCGCAGGCATCCCGCGCCGCGACCGAGGCCAAGACGCGCCTTGGCAGCCGCGCCGCCCGTCCGCTCGTGATCGAGATGCGCCTGTCGGGCCGCACCGCCTATCGCGCCAGGCTGGCCGGCTTCACCGAAAGCCAGGCACGCGCCGCCTGCGCCCAGTTGCAGCGGCGCGGCAATGCCTGCGTGCCGTTGCGCAACGGAACCGATGGCGTCGCGCAGGGCCGCAGCGCCCCGCGCGGATAGAACCACACCGCCCCGCGCCAACGGGGCGCGCGTTGCCCCATCCTAGCGCATCGCCCCGCGCGCGGTGATCGGCCAGAGCTGCTCCACCCGCCCGGCGCGCACCCCCACATACCAGTCGTGCAGGTTCACGGTCGGGTCGCAATGGCCCGGCACCAGCTTCACCTTCTCGCCAAGGCCCAGGCGCGGGGCGTCGGGGCCGAGCTTGAGCTTGCCATGCTCGTCCGAGGCGCCGACAAAGGCGATGTCGGCATTGAGCCCGTGCTGGCCCCAGACCAGCGGCAGCCCGCTATCGACCGCCACCGCCTTGTGGCCGGCATCGAGCACGGCGCGGTCCTTGGCCGGCGCGCTCATCACGGTTGCCAGCACGAACAGGCTCTGGCGGAAGGTGGAGATGGGCTGGCCGGCGGAATCCAGGTTGCGGCCATAGTCGGCGTCCATAAACACATAGGAGCCGGCCTGGATCTCGTTGTAGACGCCACTCGCCGCCTCGAACTCGAAGGTGCCGGTGCCGGCGCCGCCGACAATGCGGCAGGCAAGGCCCGCGCGCTTCAGCGCTTCCACGCTCGCCGCCGTGGCATCGGTCGCCTTGCCAATCGCGGCGCGCCGTTCCTCGTGCGTGCGATAATGCTGCGCGCTGCCGTGATAGGCCTGCAAGCCACCGAAGGTGAGATGCTTCGAGGCGGCGATGCGCCGGGCGAGCGGCACCGCCCCCTCGCCCGCCGGGACGCCGCAGCGCGCCGCGCCGACATCGATCTCGACCAGCGTCTCGATGCGCACGCCGATCTCGGCCGCCGCCGCCTCGATCGCATCGACCTGCGCCGGATCATCGACGCACACGCCCACGCGCGCGAGGCGGTTGAGCGAGGCGAGGCGCAGCAGCTTCGCCCGCCCCACCACCTCGTTGGAAACGAGGATGTCGGGAACGCCGCCCCAGGCCAGGGCCTCGGCCTCGCCCACCTTCTGGCAGCATTGCCCGACCGCGCCGCGCGCGATCTGCTGGCGGGCGATGACGGCGCATTTGTGCGTCTTGGCGTGCGCGCGCAGCCTCGCGCCGGTGGGTGCGAGCAGCGCCGCCATGCGGTCGAGATTGTGCTCGAAGGCGTCGAGATCGACGATCAGCGCCGGGGTGTCGACATCCTCGAGCCGGTCGCCGATGCGGGCGGGCGGATGCGCGGCAATGCTCATGGCGGGGACCTTTGCGGCAGGGCATGGAACCCCGCAGCTTAGGTCAGGGTGGCGCGCGCTGCTACTGGCGGCACCGGCGGCGCGGCGCGGGCGGCGCGGTGCCGGCGGCCAAAGTTGGCGGCCAGGGCCGGCGCGGATCGGCGGCGCGCGGGGACGCGATCCAGGAACGCGCGCCGAGGCAGGCCCCCGAAGCCGTGCGCACCATCACCGCGCGCAGGCGATAGCGCGGGCCCTCATAGGCGGACAGGCGGGCGAGCGCGCGGGCGCTTATGCCGGGCACGAGCAGCCCGCACACCACCGCGCGCGCATCGCGAATCAGCGTGGGATAGGGCTCGGCACGTAGCGCCACGCGGCGATGGCCGGAGAGCGTCGCGCGCGACAGCCGCCGCGCGAGCGCGGGCTCGCCCGAGCGGCGGGCCAGCATCGCGGCGTCGGTGAGGCTGCCATAGAGGAACAGGCGCACGGGGGGAGCCCTTCCCACGCGGCGCGCGGCGCCGACTAGGCTGAATCGACATTCAGCGGGTCCAGATGATGGCGGCGGCGATGTGAACGAAGCTGAGGAAGTATGCGGCTCTTCGGTCGTATCGGGTGGCGGGGCGACGGAAGTGCTTGAGCTTGTTGAAGC
>JADZEB010000021.1 GCA_020850755.1 Alphaproteobacteria bacterium
AGGGCCAGGACGTGCTGTTCTTCGTCGACAACATCTTCCGCTTCACCCAGGCGGGTTCCGAGGTGTCGGCGCTTCTGGGCCGCATCCCCTCGGCGGTGGGCTACCAGCCGACGCTGGCCACCGACATGGGCGCCTTGCAGGAGCGCATCACCTCGACCAAGAAGGGCTCGATCACCTCGGTGCAGGCGATCTACGTGCCTGCCGACGACCTCACCGACCCGGCCCCGGCCACCAGCTTCTCGCACCTCGACGCCACCACGGTGCTGAGCCGCCAGATCGCCGAGCTTGGCATCTATCCGGCGGTGGACCCGCTCGACTCCACCAGCCGCGCGCTCGATCCGCGCGTTGTCGGCGAGGAGCACTACGAGGTCGCGCGCGAGGTGCAGCGCATCCTTCAGACCTACAAGGGCCTGCAGGACATCATCGCCATCCTGGGCATGGACGAGCTCTCCGAGGAGGACAAGCTGGTGGTGGCGCGCGCGCGCAAGATCCAGCGCTTCCTCTCCCAGCCCTTCCATGTCGCCGAGGTGTTCACCGGCTCGCCCGGCGTGTTCGTCAACCTCCAGGACAGCATCCGCTCCTTCAAGGCGATCTGCGCCGGCGAATACGACCACCTGCCCGAGGCCGCCTTCTACATGGTCGGCACGATCGAGGACGCGGTGGCGAAGGCGCAGAAGCTCGCCGCCGAGGCGGCCTGAGGCGCGGCCCGAGCGGCACGCCCACGGCCCCGCAGACAGAGGAAAGAGGCGCGACATGGCGCAAGCGGCCACCGCCGGCAAGATCGGCTTCGACCTCGTCTCGCCCGAGAAGCTCCTGCTCTCGGCCGATGTCGATCTGGTCGAGATTCCCGCCGAGGAGGGCGATATCGGCGTGCTCGCCGGCCATGCGCCGATGATCGTCAACCTGCGCGGCGGCATCATCCGCATCCATGAGGGCGGCGAGGTGACGCAGCGCCTGTTCGTCTCGGGCGGCTTCTGCGAGGTGACGCCGCAGCGCTGCACGGTGCTGGCCGACGAGGCAACACCGGCGGACGAACTCGACCGCGTCCGCGCCGAGGCACGGGTCAAGGAGGCCGAGGCCGCCTACCAGGCCGCCGCCAGGGCGGACGAGGCCACCCGCGAGGCGGCCTTCGCCCGCCTGCTGTCCGCGCAGGCGATGGTGGCCGCCGCCGGTCGCTGAGGTCCAGGCCGCGGCCCGGTGCGGGCCAGCCGAACCGTGTCACCCGAACCCTGTCACCCGAACCCTGTCACCCGGGGCGCCCTTGCGGCGCCCCGATCGCGTTGCGGGGGATTGCCGCGCCGCTGCGCCATCACCGTGACAACGCGCTGATGCCACAGGCCTTTCCCGCCGGTCCCTGGTGCCGGCCCTTGTTTCCGCGCCACACTGTTACTAACATTTGAAGACGTGAAGGACCGGGCGCCCTGCCAACGGCAAGGCGGCCGCCCGCCGGCGAGGTCCGAAGAAGGCTCGTGCCATGAAGCACTGGCGTATCGAACAGGTGGCATGGGATCGGTTCGATCCTGCTGCTGTCGATCCTGCGGTCGTGCCGTTGGTCAAGGCGGCGGCAATGGTCGAGCGCAATGGCGACGACTATGCGATCTATCTCACCAACGTGTTCGGCGACGATCCCGATTTCCAGAACGCCGCTCGCAACTGGGCGGTCGAGGAAGTGCAGCATGGCGAGGCGCTCGGCCGCTGGGCGGCAATGGCCGATCGGGGCTGGGACTTCGAGGCCGCCTTCGAGCGCTACCGCGCGGGCTACCGCCTGCCGCTCGAGGCCGATGCCTCGGTGCGCGGCAGCCGCACGGGCGAGCTGATCGCGCGCTGCATGGTGGAGACCGGCACCTCGAGCTACTACACCGCGCTTGGCGAAAGCACGCGCGAGCCCGTGCTCAAGGAGGTCTGCCGCCTGATCGCCGCCGACGAGTACCGGCACTTCAAGCTGTTCTACGACCACATGAAGCGCTATCTCGCGCGCGAGCAGATCGGCTTCTGGCGGCGTCTGCGCGTCGCCGCCGGGCGCATCACCGAAAGCGAGGATGACGAGCTGGCCTTCGCCTATCACTGCGCCAACGACGCGCCGGGCACGCCCTATCATCACCGCCGCTGCATCGCCGCCTATTTCGCCACCGCGACCGGCTTCACCCGCTTCCGCCATGTCGAACGCGGCATGGGCATGATCTTCAAGTCGGTCGGGCTTGAGCCGCGCGGGCGCTTGTCCGATCTCGCCGCCAAGGGTGCGTTCCGGTTCCTGCAGGTCCGCCGCCGCCGCTTCGAGCGCGAGCTGGCCCGGCTGGCGCCGCCGGCGGCCAACGCCAACCAGCAGCCGCGCGAAACCGCGGCGGCCTGAGGCGCGGCTTCGTCAGCGCGCGGCGAAGCGGGCGAAGGTTTCCGCCAGGTCCTGGTAGATCGCGCGCTTGAAGCCCACCGCCAGCCCCGGCAGCTCCGCCAGCCTCGTCCAGCGCCAGGCGTCGAATTCCGGGTCGGGGTCGCGGTCGAGGCGGATGTCGCTCTCCGTGCCCTCGAAGCGCAGCGCGAACCATTTCTGCGTCTGGCCGCGATAGCGCCCGCCCAGCGCCACGCCCACCAGTTCACCCGGCAGGTCGTAGGAGAGCCAGCGCGGATGCTCGGCCAGGATCGCGGCGCGTGCGGTGCCGATCTCCTCCTCCAGTTCGCGGAACACCGCCACCGCCGGGTCCTCGCCCTCGTCGATGCCGCCCTGCGGCAGCTGCCAGCCGCCGGCCGCGCCCTCGGCATTGGGCAGGTCGGCGCGCCGGCACACCAGCACGAGCCCGTCGCGGTTGAACAGCACCGCGCCGACATTGCGCCGGTAGGGCAGGCTGGCGGGATCGAGCCTTGCCGTCATTGTGCCGCGCCCATTCCCGCGCCCATTCCCGCGCCTAGCGCCGTGCCAGCTCGCCGGCCGCGATCGCGGTGATCGGGGCGAGCACGAGGCCGCGCGCCTCCAGCCCCGCGGCCCAGGCGGCCAGTCGCTCGATCGTCACCGGATAAGGGCCAGCCAGCCCCACGGCCGAGCCGCGCTGGCGGGCGATCTGTTCCAGCTCGGCCAACTTGGCGTCGATATCGGCGCGCCGCGTGCGCTCGTCCACCACCAGATCGACCGCGCGCAGCGGCATGCCGGGCGGGCGCGTCAGCGCCGAGCCGCCGCCGAGCGCGGGGCGCGAATCGATGAACATCAGCCCGCGCGCGCGCAAGGCATCGAGCACCGGCTTCATCTGGTCGGGGGCGGCGATGAAGCGCTCGCCGCGCATCAGGCCGGTGACGTTGGTCACCCCGACATAGCCCTGCGCCCGCGACAGCACCCAGGACAGGCGGCGCAGATTCTCCTCGGGCGGCAGCGCCGTCATCAGCGCCTGCGGCCCTGGATCGTTGAGCGGGAAGTCGCGCGGCTCCATCGCCACGCCGATCAGCACCTCGTGGCCGTGGGCGCGCGCCTCGGACAGATGGCGCGTCAGCTGCGGCGCATGCGGCGAGAAGGCCAGCGTCATCGCCGGCGGCAGGGTCTGCAGCGCGGCCTCGGTTGTGACGGCCGACAGGCCGAGCCCGGCCACCATCACCGAGACGCGCGGGCGCCAGTCATTGGCGGGGAAGGCGGCGGCATAGACGCGCCAGGGCTCGCGACCGTCCGGGGCGATGCGCGGCAGCGGGCCGAAGGGCGAGGCTTCCAGGAGGCCGAGATCGGGCTGGCCGGTGCGTGGCGCGGCGCCGGTCCCGCCGCGCGAGCCGGCCCCGGGCGTCGAGGCGGGCGCGGCAGGCGGCGGCAGGGCGGCAAGTTGCGCCGGCGTCGGCGCCGTGGCCGGCGTGAGCGCGGTCGGGCTCAGCACCGAGGGGCCCATGGCGACGGCCTGGCCGGCGGCCTGGGCGGCCGCATCGGCAGCCGCCCGCGCCTGGGCCGCGGCGGCGGCGGCGGCCAGTGGCGGGCGTGGTGCGGCCGGCTCCATCAGCCAGGGCGGCATCGGCCAGGGCGGGCGGCCGGCATCGGTGTCGGGGGCCGAGGCCGGCGCTGCCGTGGCCGGGCGCGACGCCGACGTGCCCGCCCTTCCGGGGCGGGATTCGGCCCCTGCCGGTGCCCCGGTAGGCGAGAGCGGCAGTGGCAGTGGCAGGCTGACCACCACCTCGGCGTGAGGCTCGGCGGGCCCGAGGCTGGCGGGTGGTGCCGCGGGGGCCGAGGCGGCGGCTGCCGCCGGGGCGCTGGCCGGCGCGGGGCCTGCGGGTGCTTCTTCCGGCACCGGCGCCAGGGCGGCGATCTGTGCCGCCGCTCGTGTCCCGGCGTCGGGGCTGGCCAGGGGCGTCGCGGCCGGGGCGGACGCTCCTGGCGCCGTCACGCCAGCCGTGGCGAGAGGCTGCGCGTCGGGCGGGGCCGACACGGTCGGGTTCGCGGCCGCGGCAAGGGCCGGCGCCGGCGCTGGCGGCGTGTCCTCGGGCAGTGCGGCGGCGATGGCAGGCGCAGCCGCACCCGGCTCGGCCGGCGCAGCCGACATCGGCACCGGTGCCGGGGTGGCTGGCGTCTCGGCTTCGAGGGCCACGGGTCCTTCCGGCGCCGGGTCGGCGAGGGCGGGCGGCTCGGGTTGCGGCGCAGCCTCGGCCGGCGGGGCGAGCGCTGGCATCCGCGCCGGCGCCACCGGGCGCGGCAGGGGCGGGCCGAGCGCGATCGTCAGCCGGTCTGTGGCCGGGCGTGGCGGGCCGAGCGTGTGCAGCCACCAGGCGACCGCGCCGCCGCCGAGCAGGATGGCGAGCCAGAACACGCCCAGCATCCTGCCCGCCAGTGTCCCGGCGCGCCGTGGGCCGCGATACGCGCGGTCGGCCGCGTGGTGCGGCAGCAGGCGGGTGCTGTGGTCCATGCGCCCCATGACAACGCATGCGGGTTAGCATGGCGTTATCGCCCGGCACCGCCGATTCGCAAAAGAGTCAATCCGTCTCGCGAGTCGCTTCGCGGTCCTGATGCGCGATGCAAGCCAGGGGCTGCGAAGCCCGGCATCCCGCCCGGCGCGGGCGGGATGCCACCCACCCGGTGGCACCGTCGGCGGCTGCGCGGCGGCAGCTCGGACAGCAAGCCCGCCACCTCCGGTCGCGACGGCTGGCAGGCCCCGCCGGGCGGAACCGCCCCGTGACTCCGCCCCGTGACTCCGCCCCGTGACTCCGCCCAGGAGGGCGCAATCCTGGAGCAGCGTCCGATCCGGTGGAACCGCGCTGCGGTTCTGCCGTATGGGACCACGCTGTTCGCAGATCGTCAGCTTCCAGGGCACGGCTTCCGTTCGGCTGATCCGGCGCGAACGGAAGTCGTGTCCTAGTTCGCGCGCCGCATCAGCGCCAGCCCGCGCACCAGATCGAGCGCACGCTGGAGCTGGTAGTCCTGCGCCGGGTCGGCGCCGGCCGGGGTGCCGGCCTGCGGCGGCGTGCCTTGCTCCGGCGCGGTGCCGGGCGCCGGCTGCTGCTGCTGCGGCTGCTGTTGCGCCGGCTCGGGCTGGGCTGGCGCGGGCGCGCCGGGCTGCTGCTCGTTGCGCAGGCTGCCGCGCAGATCGGATTCGCGCGTGCGCGGCCGGGCGGCGGCATCGAGCGGCTCGATCCGCGCCGCCTGCACGACGATGTCGGGATCGATGCCGACCTGCTGGATCGACCGGCCCGAGGGCGTGTAGTAGCGCGCCGTGGTGATGCGCATCGCGCCATTGCCGGGCAACGGGCGCACGGTCTGCACCGAGCCCTTGCCGAAGCTGCGCGTGCCCAGCACCACCGCGCGGCGATGGTCCTGCAAGGCTCCGGCGACGATCTCGGAGGCCGAGGCCGAGCCCTCGTTGATGATCACCGCGATCGGCAGGCCGTCGGCGATGTCGCCCGGCCGGGCATTGTAGCGCTGGCTCTCCTCGGCCCGGCGCGCGCGGGTGGAGACGATCTCGCCCTGGTTCAGGAAATCGTCGGACACCGCCACCGCCTGCTCCAAGAGGCCGCCCGGATTGTTGCGCAGGTCGATGACATAGCCTTGCAGCCGGTTGCCCGTCCGCTCCTTGGCCTGGGCCACCGCGCGGCGCAGCCCGGCATCGGTCTGCTCGGTGAAGCTGGTGATGCGGATATAGGCGACATCGCCTTCCATGCGCCAGCGCACCGACTGCACGCGGATCACGTCGCGGATGATCGCCATGTCGAACGGCGCCTGGGTGCCGCGGCGGATCGTGACCTTGATCTCGGTGCGCGGCGGGCCGCGCATGCGCTCGACCGCCTCGTTGAGCGAGAGCCCGACCACCGGCTGGCCGTTGATGTGGGTGATCAGGTCGCCCGGGCGCACGCCGGCGCGTGCCGCCGGCGTGTCGTCGATCGGGGCGATGACACGGATCAGCCCGTTCTCCTGCGTCACCTCGATGCCCAGGCCGCCGAACTCGCCGCGGGTCTGCACCTGCATGTCGCGGAAGGCGCGCTGGTTCATGTAGCCCGAATGCGGATCGAGCGCGGTGAGCATGCCGTTGATCGCGTTCTCGATCAGGTCGCGATCGTTCACCGGCTCGACATACTCGGCGCGGACGAACTCGAACACGTCGCCGAACAGGTTGAGCAGCCGGTAGGTCTCGGCGCGGGAATCGGTGCCGCCGCGCTGCTGCGGCTGGGCCTGGGCGAAGGCCGGGTTGCCGGTCAGCGCATGGAGCGCCGGCCCGACCGCGTTCGACAGGCCGACGCCACCGAGGAACGCGACACCGGCGGCCAGGGCCGCCTTGCGGGGAGATATGCTCATCGACTGCTTCGTCCTCGACTGAACGCCAACCAGGGCGCGGGATTCTGGGCCTGGCCATTGCGCCGAAGCTCGACATGCAGGGCGGGGCCCTGCGCGCGAGCGCCAGACTCAGGGGCGGGCATCACGCCGACCGGCTCGCCGGCGGCAAGGCGCTGCCCGACCACGACATCGATCCGCCCCAGGCCGGACAGCACGAAATGATACCCGCCGCCATGATCGATGATCAACAACTGGCCATAGGAACGGAAGGGACCGGCAAAAACCACCCGCCCGTCCCAGGGCGCGACGACCCTGGCGCCGTGGGCGGTGCGCAGTTCGAGGCCGCGCGCCCGCCCGCCCTCCTCGGCGGCGCCGAAGCCGCGGATCAGCCGGCCGGCGACCGGCGGGACGGCCTGGCCGCGCGCCTGGGCGAAGGGGCGTGGCCGGTCCGTGGGGTTCGCCGGCGCTGCCCTGCCGGGGGCGGCGGCGGTTTCCTCGGCCTCGGCTTCGGCCCGGTCGGGCTGGGTGTCGGGCTGCGTGTCGGGCTGCGTGTCGGGCCCCGGGGCGCGAGCCGCGGCGCGCTGTTCGGCCGCCCGTTGCGCGCGATCTATGCCCGCGATCAGGGCGCGCATGTCGGCCGCCTCGCGCGCTGCCTCGCGCGTGCGCTCGGCCCAGGCGCGCGCCTCGTTCGCGGCTTCCTGGCGCGCCGCCTCGGCGGCTTCGATCTGGCCATCGAGCGTTGCGGATTCGGCCGCCGCCCCTGCCAGCGCGGCGGCGTGCCGGGCCCCTTCGGCGGCGATCTCGGCCTCCAGCCCGCCGATCCGGCCAAGGGTGGCGCGCAGCCCGGCGGCCTCCGCCTCGGCGCCCTGGGCGATCGCGCGCAGGACCGAGGCGGCGCCGAGCGCCTCGGCCGGCTGGGCGGGCCCGGCCAGCAGCATCTCGGCCGGATGGCGCGACAGGCGCAGCATCAGCGGCAGGATCGGGGCAAGGCTGCGCGCCTGCAAGGCCAGCGCCGCCTCGGCCGCCCTGCGCTCGGCAGCGAGCGCGGCGAGCCTTTCCTCGGTGCGGGCGACGGCGGCCTCGGCCTCCTGCACCTTGGCGGCGGCGGCCACACGCGCGGCCTGGAGCCGGCGCGCCTCGGCCGCGCGCTGGCGCGCCATGGTCTCGGCCTCGGCCTGGTGCGAGCGGCTTTCCTGGCGCCGGCGCTCGGCCTCGCGGCGGCGCTCCTCGGCGGCGGAGCGGTTCTCGGGCGCGGCGGGAGCCTGGGCGAATGCGGGCGCCAGCGGGGCAGGGAGCGCCATGGCAAGCAGGGCGGCAAGGCAGGCGTGCCGGGCCAGGCCGCGCGCGCTCATGCTTGCCAGAACGTCCTGTCGCACCGCGCCCTGTCGCACCGCGCCCTGTCGCACCGCGAAAGGCGGCGCGGCGCCCGCATGGGCGCTGTCATGCGCGGTGGCGCCGCGCGGTTCAGGCGCCAGCTCCCGGCGCGCGCCGCAGCAGGCTCTGCCCGGTCATCTCGGCCGGCTGCGGCAGGCCCATCAGTTGCAGCAGGGTGGGGGCGATGTCGGCCAGCCGCCCCTCGACCAGCGTCGCGCCCTCCGGCCCGCCCATCAGCAGCATCGGCACCGGGTTGAGCGTGTGCGCCGTGTGCGGGGCGCCGGTTTCCGGATCGATCATCTGCTCGCAATTGCCGTGATCGGCCGTGACCAGCAGCGCGCCCCCCTGCCGTTCCACCGCCGCGGCGATGCGCCCGAGCCCGGCATCGGCCGCCTCCACCGCCTTGATCGCGGCCGCGAGGATGCCGGTATGTCCGACCATGTCGGGGTTGGCGTAGTTCAGCACCGCGAAGTCGAATGCCCCGCTGTCGATCGCGGCCACCACCTTGTCGGTCAGCTCCGCGGCCGACATCTCGGGCTGGAGGTCGTAGGTCGCCACCTTGGGCGAGGGCACCAGGATGCGCTCCTCGCCGGGATAGGGCGTCTCCTCGCCGCCGTTGAAGAAGTAGGTGACGTGCGGATATTTCTCGGTCTCGGCGGCGCGAAGCTGCTTCAGCCCGGCATCGGCCACCACCTTGCCCAGAATGTTCTCCATGCCGATCGGCTTGAACAGGGTGTGCATCCACTTGTTCAGCGCGACGGAGTATTCGGTCATGCCGAGCGCGGTGGCATAGTGCACCAGCCGCGGGCGCACGAAGCCCGAGAAGCCGACATTCAGCATGCTGTCCAGGATCTGGCGCACCCGGTCGGCGCGGAAGTTGAAGCAGATCACGCCATCCTGGTTGTTGACGCCCTTGTAGCCCTCGATCACGGCCGGGCGCACGAACTCGTCGGTCTTGCCGCTGGAATAGGAATCCACCAGCACGTCCTGCCAGGTCTTGAACACCGGCGCATCGGCATCGACGATGGCGCGGTAGGCGGCCCAGGTGCGTTCCATCCGCTTGTCGCGGTCCATGGCCCAGTAGCGCCCGATCACCGTGCCGAGGCGCCAGTTCTTGACGCCGCCGAGATCGGCGACGAAGCGCTTGAGATAGCCCTCGGCCGATTTCGGCGGCGTGTCGCGCCCGTCCAGGATCGCATGCACCACCACCGGCACGCGGCTCTGGGTCAGGAGCTTGATCAGCGCTACCGCGTGGTTCTGGTGCGAATGCACCCCGCCGGGCGAGAGCAGGCCGATCACATGCGCGGTGCCGCGCAGGGCCTGGAGGTCGGACACGACCCTGTTCAGGGTCGGGTCGGCGGCCAGGGAACGGTCGGCTATGGCGGCGTCGATGCGCGGCAGGTCCTGCATCACCACGCGCCCGGCGCCGAGGTTCAGGTGCCCGACCTCGGAATTGCCCATCTGTCCCTCGGGCAGCCCGACATCGAGGCCCGAGGTGCGCAGGAAGGCGTGCGGACAGGCCTGCCACAGCCGGTCGAAATTGGGCTTGCGCGCCAGCGCGACGGCGTTGTTCTCGGCCGAGGGGTTCCAGCCGAACCCGTCCAGGACGCAAAGCATCACCGGCCGCGGTTGGCCTGGCTTGCGGGCGGGTGCGGCTTGGTCGGCGGCTGGCATGGCGGGCGGGCGTCCCTGGTCTGGCGGCGTTGCGGTCTGGCGGTCTGGCGGCGCGGCGTGGGGGCGCCCTCGGTCCGTGCCGACAGAACTACGTCCGCGGCGGGGTCGCGCGCAAGGCCGCGATCTCGGCGCGCAGCGCCTTGACCTCGCGCAGGAGGGCCAGCGCATCGGCATGGCTTTCCGCGCGCGCGGCCGAGATGTCGGCCTCGATATGCGCTTCGAGCGCCGCCTCGGCCTCGCGTTCGCGCTGCTCGCGCAGCTGCTGGATGCTTTCCACGATCACGCCGATGAACAGGTTCAGCACGACGAAGGTCGCCACCAGGATGAACACCACGAAATAGAGCCAGGCCCAGGGCATGTGCTCCATCACCGGCTTGGCGATGTCGCTGGTCCAGCCTTCCAGCGTCATCAGCTGGAACAGGGTGAACAGCGAATCGCCGAGTGTGCCGAACTTCTCGGGCGAGACGGCGCCGAACAGCTTCGCCCCCATCACCGCGAAGACGTAGTAGAGCAGCAGCATCAGGACGACGATCGAGCCCATGCCGGGCAGCGCCGCCAGCATCGCCTCGACCACGAGGCGCAGGCGCGGCACGGCCGAGACCAGGCGCAGCACGCGCAGGATGCGAAGCGCGCGCAGCACCGAGAAGCCTTCCGAGGCGGGGGCGAAGGAGATGCCGACCACGATCAGGTCGAAGAGGCCCCAGGGGTCTTTGAAGAAGCGGGCGCGGAAGGCGAAGATGCGCAGGGCGATCTCGACCGTGAAGATCGCCAGCAGCGTGCCGTCGATCGCGTGCAGCAGGGTGCCATGCGCCGCCATGATCGAGGGCGATGTCTCCAGCCCGAGCGTGACCGCGTTGAGCACGATCAGGACGATGATTAGGGTCTGCACCCAGCGCTCGTTGAGGAAGCGGGCGGTGCGGGCGCGCAGATCGGCGCCCGTCCGGTCGATGGCGATAAGCGATTCCTGCATGGGTCGGCCTCGGCGGGGAGAAGCGGGCGGCGGCGGCTGGCACTGGCGGGGGCGGGTGTTTCACCCGCCAGGGGGGGATGCGACTCGGCGCGGGCCCCGGCAGCACGCGCGTGGCTGCGGAGGTAATGGGCGGCACGGCCTAGCGCAAGGGCGCGCGTTGCGCGGGCGGCCGGCCTTGCTGGGCGGCAGGGCGCCCGCCCAGGCCAAGGGGAAGGGCGGCCCGGCCCGGGCCACGCCCTTCGGCTGCTTGCGGCCCGGGGACCGTTCCGCCGGCCAGCGGCGCGGCTGCGCCGGAATGATGCTATAGGCCAGCGGCGCCGCGCTTGGCGCCCTTGTCCGCAGGAGCCCGCCCATGGACCCGATGAGTGCCCCTCGCATCGAGCGCCTGCTGGCCGAGATCCGCGACCTCCAGCAGGCGCAGCTTGCCCGCCAGGACGAGTTCCTGGCGCTGCAGAAGGCCGCGATCGCGCGCCAGCAGGAGGTGCGCGACCGCCAGCACGCGCTGCTGAGCCGCGCCGAGGCGATGAACGAGAAAAGCGCCGCACTGATGAACACCGGCCGGCCGCTGTTCCTCATGGCGCTGGTCCTGGCCGTGGCGATCCTGGCGATGCTGCTCGGCTATGTCGCCTGGCGGTGGGTCTGGCCCGGCATGGGCATGGGCTTCGGTATGGGCCGGGGCTGGTAGGCGCCCCGCCGCTCCGCCGCGCCGTCCGGGCGGCCCTATCCCGGCCGGCCGGCGCGGTGATAGGGGTGTCCGGCGGCGATCGCCTGGGAGCGCCAGAGCTGCTCGGCCAGCATGGCGCGCACCAGGAGATGCGGCCAGGTCTGCGGCCCGAAGGACAGGCTGCCATCGGCGCGTGCCAGCACGGTTGCATCCAGCCCCTCGGCCCCGCCGATCGCGAAGGCAAGCCGCCGCCCGCTCTCGCGCCAGCGCGCGACCAGCCGGGCGAGGCCGGGGCTGTCGGGCGCCGCGCCGCCCTGGTCGAGGGCGACCAGCAGCGCCCCTTCGGGCAGGGCATCGAGCAGGGAGGCGGCCTCGCGCGCCTTGATCTCGGCGGCGCTGGCCCCGCGCCCGTCGGGCAGTTCGCGCAAGCCGAGCGGCGGTCGCAGCCGGGCATTGTAGCGTTCGAACAGCGCGGCCTCGGGGCCTTGCCGCGCCTTGCCGATCGCCAGCAGCAGCCAGGCCGCGCTCAAGGCTGGGGGTCGCGCAGGCGCTTGCCGCAGATGCCGCGCAGCGCCTGCCAGTCATCGGCGCTCATGGCCGGGCCGCCGCGGCCGACGATCGGGGCCAGCGCCGCGCGCCGCTCGCCCATCGCCGGGTGGGTCTGGGCGTAGCGCGTGATGCCGCGGGCGGCGGCCCCGCGCCGAGCGCCTTCCTCGCGCTCCATGCGCTCGAAGAAGCTGACCAGCCCCTGCCCGTCGATGTTGGCCGCGCGCAGGGTGGCGACCGCGCGCTGGTCGGCATCGGCCTCGAACTCGCGGCTGTAGGAGAGGGTGAGCGCAAGCGGGCCGAGCGAGGCCAGCGTCGTATCGCCCAGCAGCAAGGCCGAGACCATCACCCAGCCGGAATGGCGCATCAGCAGGCGCATGGAATGGCGCGCCCCGACATGGCCCATCTCGTGGGCGAGCACGCCGGCCACCTCCTCGGCGTTCTGGGCGCGCTCGATCAGGCCGCGGAACAGGACGATGATGCCGCCGGGGGCGGCGAAGGCGTTCACCTGCGGGAAGTCGGCCACCATCACGGTCATCGGCGCGCCATAGCCGGCATGCGGCTCGAGCCGGGCGGCGAGCGCATCGAGCACGCGCCGCCCCTCCACCTGCACGCAGGCCGAGCGGCCGGCAAGCTGCTGGGTGACGATCGCCCTGCCGATGCGCTGTTCCCATTCGAGCGGGATCTCGCGTGCGATCAGGTCGGCCGCCGCGGGCCAGGCGAACCACAGGCCGGCGATGATGCCGCCGACCAGCGCCGCACCGCTGACCATGCGCGCGAGCCGCCGCCCCACCTGCCGCTTCTGCTGGCGCAGCACCGGCACGCGCTTGAGGAAGTCGGGCGTCAGCATCGCCTCGGGCGCGGTCAGGCGTGCGTCGCTGCCTTCCGCCGTCAGGCGTGCGGCGCCGCGCACGCGATCGACCAGCCGCAGGGTCTGGAACGGCCAGACCGCGACCGGCGCGCTCGATTGCGCATCGCTGATGGTCAGGCCGGAGAGGCCCACCATGATGCGCACCTCGCGCATGCCGGCGCGCACGCCGTCATTGTACTGGCCGTGGAAGGTGCCGGTTGCGCTCATGCCAGGGCGTCCGCTCATGCCGCGAGGGAATCGAGGCCGAAGAAGCCGGCGAGCCCTTCGCCCGCGCCCGCTTCGGCGGCGATCTGCTGGATCTGGTTGGGATCGAGCGTGCCCTCGGCCACCAGATGCGAGGCCCAGAAGGCCATGGTGCGGTTGACCGCCACCGGATAGAGCAGGCCGAGCGTCAGCACCATCAGCAGGAAATTGCCGGCGAGCAGCCAGAACAGCTCGAAGCCCGACACCTCGGGCATCGCGAAGCGGATGCCGCCCAGGGTGGTCTTTTCCGCGATGTAGCGCATGCGCCGCCCGAAATACCAGAACCAGACAAAGCCCAATGTGGGCAATGTCAGGGCCCAGGCAAGCGTGAAGGGGCCGAGCAGGTCGCGGCCCTGCCCCTCGAAGCGGAAGGGCAGGGTGCCGATCTGCAACCCGCCGATCTCCATCCGCTTCAGGCGCATGGCCAGATAGGGCTGGTAGAAGCCGAGCGTGAGCAGGGTCAGCACGAGGCCGCCCACCGCCATCGCGGCATAGGCCCAGGGGCTGCCGGTCTGGCGGAAGCGGATGCCCGACCAGAGCGAGCGGCTCATCTGGTAGCGGCGGGCGGCGAAGGTGCCGGCATAGACCAGGGTCAGGATCACCACGGCTTGCAGCACGCGCTGGCCGATGCCGATCGCCGGATGCAGCCCGAGCGTGAACAGCTCGACGAAGAAGAACGCCGCCAGGATCGGCACCATCACCAGGGTGGCGAGCAGGAAGCCCTTGAACAGCTCGCCCCCGGTGCCGGTGTATTCGAAGCGCTGCCCGGCGAAGGCGGTGTTCGCCCAGACATATCTGCGCACGCGCACGCGGCCCCAGAAGCGGTGGATGCCGAGGGTGACGATCACCAGCAGGATGTTGGTGATGTGGATGACGAACAGTTCGCTCGACCGCCCGTCATAGGAAAGCGGCTTGCGCCCCTGTGCGATATAGGCCGCGCCGGTGCGCGGATCGCGCATCACCCCCGAGACCGAGGCGGGACCGGTCTGCGGTCCGGGTGGCGGCGGGCTGGTCCAGGGGTTCTGCGGCGGCATGGTCATCGCGGGCGGTTCCGGCGGGGCTGGCGCGGGTGGGGTCGGTCCGTCCCGCGGTCTCGGCCTGCACTCTCCGGATTGCGGCGGGTGCGGTCAATCGTAACATCGTGAGGATGTATCAGCCCATGCCCCGGCCGGCGGCAAGCCGTCCCTCCGGCCCACCCGGCGACAAGGGGCTTGTCTCTGGCCGCTGGCGCGGGGCACCCTAGGGCAAAGCCGCGCGCCGCCGGCACCTGCGCAAGGCAGCGCGCCGGAAGCGCCGAGAAGCCCGCCGGCAAGGGAGAAACCATGCTCGACAACCCGCCCGCCGCGACCGCCGACGACAGCGTCATCGCCGTCCGCCCCGAGATCGCCGCCAAGGCCCATGCCGATGCGGCGCGCTACCGCGCTATGTACGCGGCGGCGGCGAGCGATCCGCAGGGCTTCTGGCGCCAGGAGATGGACCGCGTCTCCTGGATCAAGGCGCCGACGAAGATCAAGGACGTGGACTTCACCGGCGATGTGCGCATCCGCTGGTTCGAGGACGGCGTGCTCAACGCCTCGGCCCAGTGCCTCGACCGCCATCTTGCCGCGCGCGGCGAGCAGACCGCGATCATCTGGGAAGGCGACGATCCCGCCGCCAGCCGCCACGTCACCTACCGCGAACTGCACGAGATGACCTGCCGGCTTGCCAACGCGATGAAGTCGCTCGGCGTGAAGAAGGGCGATCGCGTCACGATCTACCTGCCGATGGTGGTCGAGGCGGCGGCGGCGATGCTGGCCTGTGCGCGCATCGGCGCGATCCATTCGGTGGTGTTCGGCGGCTTCTCGCCCGACAGTCTGGCCGGGCGCATCCAGGACTGCGATTCCAACCTCGTCATCACCGCCGACGAGGGTCGCCGCGGCGGGCGCAAGGTGCCGCTCAAGGCCAATACCGACGCCGCGCTGAAGGACTGCCCGAGCGTGAAGAACGTGCTCGTGGTGCGGGTCACGGGCGGGGATGTGGCGATGCAGACGGGGCGCGACCACTGGGCGCACGAGGTGATGGCGCGCGTCGGCGCCGACTGCCCGCCCGAGCCGATGGGCGCCGAGGATCCGCTGTTCATCCTCTACACCTCGGGCTCGACGGGCAAGCCCAAGGGCGTGCTGCACACGACCGGCGGCTACATGGTGTGGGCCTCCTTCACCCACCAGTATGTGTTCGATTACCGCCCGGGCGAGATCTACTGGTGCACGGCCGACGTGGGCTGGGTGACGGGCCACACCTACATCGTCTACGGCCCGCTTGCGAACGGCGCCGTCACGCTGATGTTCGAGGGCGTGCCCAACTATCCCGGCCCCGACCGCTTCTGGCAGGTCGTGGACAAGCACAAGGTCAACATCTTCTACACCGCGCCCACGGCCATCCGCGCCCTGATGCGCGAGGGCGAGGCGCCGGTGAAGAAATGGTCGCGCGCGAGCCTGCGCCTGCTGGGCTCGGTAGGCGAGCCGATCAACCCCGAGGCCTGGCTCTGTTACTAACGCACGGTGGGCGACCGGCGATGCCCGTTGGTCGATACCTGGTGGCAGACGGAAACCGGCGGCATCCTGATCTCGCCCTTGCCGGGCGCGACCCCGCTCAAGCCCGGCTCGGCCACGCTGCCCTTGCCCGGCGTTGCGCCGATGATCGTCGACAACGAGGGCAACGAACTCAAGGGCGCGACCGAGGGCAATCTCTGCCTCGTCGACAGCTGGCCGGGCCAGATGCGCACCGTGTTCGGCGATCATGCGCGCTTCGTGCAGACCTACTTCTCCACCTTCGCCGGCAAGTATTTCACCGGCGACGGCGCGCGCCGCGACGCGCATGGCTATTACTGGATCACCGGCCGCGTCGACGATGTCATCAATGTCGCCGGCCACCGGCTCGGCACGGCCGAGGTGGAAAGCGCGCTGGTGGCCCATCCCATGGTCGCCGAGGCGGCGGTGGTGGGCTTCCCGCACGACATCAAGGGCCAGGGCATCTACGCCTATGTCACGCTCAAGGCGGGCGTGGAGGCCACCGACGCCCTGCGCAAGGAACTGGTGCAGCATGTGCGCCAGCATCTCTCCCCGATTGCGACACCGGACGCGATCCAGTGGGCGCCGGGCCTGCCCAAGACGCGCTCGGGCAAGATCATGCGCCGCATCCTGCGCAAGATCGCGGCCAACGAGACCGGCGCCGGCGCGCTCGGCGACACCTCGACGCTGGCCGACCCGGCGGTGGTGGACGAACTCGTTGCCAACCGCATCGTGAAGTAGCGCTCCGCCGGGGCGGCCGGCGCCCGGGCGCCCCGCTCGACCCGACGACGCCTTATCCGATTGGGAGAAAGCATCCGATGACGCAGTCCCTGCCCGCATCGCCCCGCCGCGCCCTGTTCGCGCGCGCGGGGCTTGGCCTCGGCGCGCTCGCCCTGCTCGCCCTCGCCCACCTTCCTGCCGGCGCGCAGGAACAGCCGCGCCGCGGCGGCACGCTGGTCTATGGCGTCGCGGCCGAGCCGCCCAATTACGACTGCCACGCCAATTCCACCTATGCGGTGATGCATGTCGTCAGCCCGCATTATTCGCGGCTGCTGCGCTTCAAGTCCGACCGCTATCCGGAGATCGAGGGCGATCTGGCCGAAAGCTGGCAGGTCGCGCCCGACGGCATGACCTACACCTTCCGCATCCGCGAGGGCGTGCGCTTCCACGACGGCACCGCGCTTTCCAGTGCCGACATCAAGGCGAGCTTCGAGCGTATCGCCAACCCGCCGCAGGGCGTGGTGTCGGTGCGCAAGGCCGATTTCGAGGATCTCGGCGCGATCGAGGCGCCGGATGCACGCACGGTGGTGTTCCGCCTCAAGGCGGCGAATGCGAGCTTCCTCACGCTGCTGGCCTCGCCCTGGCACTGCATCTATTCGGCGGCGCGGCTGGCTGCCGATCCGGCCTTCCCGGTGCGCAACGTGATGGGCTCGGGCCCGTTCCGCTTCGTCGAGCACCAGCGCGGCAACCACTGGATCGGCGCGCGCTTCGACAACTACCACGAGGCCGGCCGCCCCTATCTCGACGGCTTTCGCGCCGTGTTCGTCTCCGGCCCGGCGATGATCAACGCGTTGCAGGCGGGCCAGATCATGGCCGAGTTCCGCGGCATGTCCCCGGCCGAGCGCGACCGGCTGCGCGCCAGCGCGTCCGACCGGCTGGTGATCAACGAAAGCCCGTGGATCTGCAAGCTCGACCTCTACCAGAACGCGCGCAAGGCGCCGTTCGACGATGCGCGCGTGCGCCGCGCGCTGGTGCTGGCGCTCGACCGCTGGCGCGGGGCCGAGTTCCTGGCGCGGCAGACCTATGTCCGCGGCGTATCCGACTTCCTGCGCCCGGGCAGCGAGTTCGCGCTGCCGGAATCCGAGCTCGAGAAGCTGCCGGGCTATGGCCGCGACATCGCCGCCGCGCGCGCCGA
Organism: Alphaproteobacteria bacterium; assembly: GCA_020850755.1. Classification (GTDB taxonomy): domain Bacteria; phylum Pseudomonadota; class Alphaproteobacteria; order Acetobacterales; family Acetobacteraceae; genus JADZEB01. The sequence continues at coordinate 17,528 of JADZEB010000021.1, forward strand.
GGCCCGCCGCCTGCTGGCTGAGGCTGGCCACCCCAATCTCCGCTTCCGGCTGCAGACGCGCAACACGCCGCCCTATGTGCCGATGGCGGTGTGGCTGATCGACCAGTGGCGCCAGATCGGCGTGACGGTGGAGAACAACACGCTCGATGTCGGCCAGCTGCGCCAGGCCATCACCGCGGCGCAGTTCGACGTGATCCTGGAAGGCGCCTGCGTCGATGTGGACGAGCCGAACGCGATGCTGCTGCGCTATCTGAGCGCGGACAAGTCGCCGCTCAACTACGCGCACTATGTCGATCGCACGCTCGATGATCTGTTCGATCGCCAGAAGCGCGTCACGGACGTGGCCCAGCGGCGCGCCCTGATCAACGACTTCAACCGCCGCGTGCTGTCCGAGGCCTACGCCCAGCCGGTGCTGTGGTGGCACCGTATCGTCGCGCATTCGAACAAGCTGCGCGGCTGGCACATGACGCCGAGCCACTTCGTCAACCAGGACTTCGCCAACGTCTGGCTGGCCGAGTAGCGGGCGCCGCCGCGATCGGGGCGGACGCGACCGGGCCGCGGCGGCGCTGGCTGTCGCAGCCCCGGCCTGTCCGCGCTGCGGTCAGGGACCGGGCGTGGACAGGTGGGCGCGCCGGCGCGGCGCGTAGGGCTCGGCCAGGCCGGCCGCCAGCAGCCGCGCCGCGAGGTCGGACCCGTCCGGGGCGCGCACCCGCGCCACCACCCGCCCGCCATACTTGTCGCGCCGGATCGCGTGCAGCGTCAGGCGCCCGCCGGCAAGCTCGGCCACCACGAAGACGCGCGCGGCCTGGGCTCGGGCGCGGTCCTGCGGGTCGGGGCTGCGCAATTCGGGCGCATTGACACCCCACAGGCGCACGCGGGTCTCGATCTCCTGGCCGAGCCAGATGCGCGCGCGCACGATGATCGTGTCCCCGTCCAGCACCCGCACCAGCTCGGCCGGCACCGGCCCGGCCAGGGTTTCGGCTGCGGCGGGCCGGGCCGGGGCGCCAAGGCCGAGCAGCAGGACCAGCGCCAGGCCGGACAGCCACGCGCGCGGCGGGAGAACGAACCACAAAGAACAAAATAGGAACATGAGGCGTGGCACCTTAGCCATCGCAGGGCGCGGAATCAAGAGTCTAGGCCGAGTCGCGTAAACAAACAGTGAACGACCGGGGGTCCTGTGGCCCGGCCGCCGGACTCACAACATCTTGTAGGAAAACGGTAATTCAGCCACTAGCGTGTTCCGCGCGGGTGCGCTGCATCCGCTCGTGCATCATCGCCGCTGATGGCGCGGCCGCGCCGGGCAGCGCTGGACGCGGGCGCCGCTAGAAGTCCGAGCAGCGGCCGTTCTTCTCCCAGTCGCCGAAGCGGGTCGGTTCGGGGCCCTTGGGGCCGCCGATCTCCTTCGCCATGCCGGGGGCAGGGGAGCGCGCCGCCGGCCCCGCCGGCTCGGCAGGGCTGGGCGGCTCGGCGCCGGACGCGCGCCCGGGCGCCGCGGCGGCGGGTGGCGGCGGTGGCGGGGGCGGAGCGAAGGGGCGGCGCGGCGCCGCCCCCGTCGGGCCGGCGGCAGGCAGGGGTGCCGGGACGGGACGGTCGGGGCGATCGGTGCTGGACATGGCGCGAATATCGGCGCCGCGGCCCGGCTTGCCAAGACGGTCGCGCGGGGCGGGGGCCGAAGAGGGGGGGTGCTGCCACAAGCCTGCCGGCTTCCTATATGGATATGCTGTCGCAGCCGGGGCGGATTCCCCGCCCGCAGCCCGACCACGCCCACGGGGTCAAGGAGCCCTGCCAGACCATGACCGGCTATTTCCGCACCGCGTTGATGCTCGCCGCCCTGACGGCGCTGTTCATGGGTGCCGGCTTCCTGATGGGCGGCCAGACGGGCATGCTGATCGCGCTCGGCCTGGCCGCGGCGCTGAACCTGTTCTCCTACTGGAACTCCGACAAGATGGTGCTGCGCATGTACAACGCGCAGCAGATCGACCGCGCCGCCGCGCCCGAGTTCTTCGACATGATCGCCGAGCTTTCGCACCGGGCCGAGCTGCCCATGCCCAAGGTCTACGTGATCGAGGAGGAGCAGCCCAACGCCTTCGCCACCGGGCGCAACCCGCAGAACGCGGCGGTGGCCGCCACCACCGGCCTGTTGCGCAACCTCTCCTACGAGGAGATCGCCGGGGTGATGGCGCACGAGCTGGCGCATGTGAAGAACCGCGACACGCTGATCATGACCATCACCGCCACCATCGCCGGCGCGATCTCGATGCTGGCCAATTTCGGCATGATGTTCGGCGGCGCGCGCGATGCCGAGGGGCGGCCGGCGATCAACCCGATCATGGCGATCCTGATGATGATCCTCGCCCCGCTCGCGGCGATGATCGTGCAGATGGCGATCAGCCGCTCGCGCGAATACGAGGCCGACCGCATCGGCGGGCTGATCTGCGGCCGCCCGCTCTGGCTCGCTTCCGCGCTCGGCAACCTGGAGAATGCGGCGCGCGGCATCCCGTCCTATCGCGCCGAGCGCAACCCCGCCACCGCGCACATGTTCATTATCAACCCGCTGTCGGGGGCGCGGATGGACAATCTGTTCTCGACCCACCCGAACACGGCCAACCGCGTCGCCGCGCTGGAGCAGCAGGCCGCCGCGATGGGCCAGGGCTGGGATGATGGCCAGGGCGGCGGGCGCGCCATGCAGGGCTGGGGCGAGCAGGGCGGCCAGCAGGATGCCGGCGCCAACCCCTGGGGCCAGGGCCACGGGCAAGGCCACGGGCAAGGTCACGGCCAGGGCCACGGGCAAGGCAGCAGCTGGGACAAGCCCGCCTCGGGCAGCAGCAGCGGCAACCCCTGGGCGCGCTGAGGCGCGAGCCCCCGGTCCGCTCCGGGCGCGTTCGCCGCCGGCTCGGCCCTGATCGCCCCTATTCGCCTCGCGCGTAGAGCGTCAGCGTCAGGCGCTGGCCGCGGCTGTAGTTGAAGCCGGCGATGCGCGCCACCGGCCGCGGCGCGACGCCCAGCCGGGCCGCCTCGGCGCGGAACAGCGCCTCGTGGCGGTCGCGCACCAGCACCAGCCCGCGCGCATCGGCGGCGAGATGCTCGGCCGCCTCGCGTCCCTGTCCGGGCAAGAGCCGCGTGCCGGTGCCGGCCAGGAAGACCAGGCTCGGCTCGTGGAAGCCGCTGGCGGCGAACAGCCGCTCGGCATCGGCCGGGCGCCCGCCCGGCTGGGCGCGCCAATGCGCCTCGATCGCGGCGGCGACGCGCGGGGCGATCCAGGGCGCCTCCAGCCGCGGCAGGGTGATCTCCAGCACCGACCAGTAGAGCAAGGGCGCGGTCGCCAGCGCCATCAGGGCGGCGCGCGGCCAGGCATCGCGCGCGGCCGCCGGCACGACCAGCGCCACCGCCAGCAGGCCGGCCAGGACCGGCGCCAGCGCCAGGGGGTCGAGCCGCCGGTCGGCGAGCCAGGGCAGCGCCGCGGCCACACCGGCAACGCCGAGCGCCACCAGCACGAAGCCCGCGATGGCGAAGCGCTTGAGCCATTTGCCGGGGCGCAGCAGCGGGTCCTCGGCCACCGCCAGCACCCAGCGCGCGGCCAGCAGGGCTAGGGCCGGGAAAGTCGGGCTGACATAGTGCGGCAGCTTGACCGGCACGAGCTCGAACAGGAGCCAGGCCGGGATCACCCAGGCGAGCAGGAAGCGCACCGCAGGGTCGCGCCGCGCCCGCCAGCTTGCCGGCAGCGCGCACCAGGCCAGGATCGCGCCCGGGAACAAGGTCGCCGTGACGGTGAGCAGGTAGTAGCCGGGCGGAGCGCCATGGCCGAGCCCCTCGCTCCCTTCCAGCTTCGGGCGGAGATCGGCGTTGATGGCGTCGAACAGGAAGCGCCCCTCGGTCGCCTGCATCACGGCGAGGAACCAGGGCAGCACGACAAGAAGCGCCAGCGGCACGCCCCAGATCGGGCGCGAGGCGCGCAGCCAGCCGAGCGGGCGCAGGGTGCCGCGATCGGCCAGGCGCAGGCCGATCACCGCCAGCAGCACGACCATCGGCACGATCGGGCCTTTGACCAGCAGGCCCGCCCCGATCGCCAGCCAGAACAGGGCGGCGAGTCGCGCCCCCTCGGCGGCGGCGATGCCGCCCGGGGCCAGGCTGCGCCCGGCATCGACATAGAAGCGCCCGAGCACACCCATCGCCAGCGCGGTCAGCCCGAGAATGGCGGCGTCGGTCTTGGCGATGTGGGCTTCCATCACCGCCACCGCCGAGGCGCCGAGCAGCATCGCGCCCAGAAGCGCGGCGCGCGGCCCGACCAGGGCGCGGCCGAGCGCGAATGTCGCCAGCACCGCCAGCACGATGCCGAGCGCCGAGGGGATGCGGTTGGGCCAGATCGGGTTCTTCAGTGCGGGCAGGCCGAGCGCGCCGCGCACCGCCTCCACCCCCGCCACCGCGCCCGCCTGTGCCCAGTGGATGCCCACGGGCTTCTTGTGGCGGGGCACGTCGTGGAAGCGGATCTCGACGAAGTCGCGCGTCTCCAGCATCTGCTTGGTCGCCTGGGCGAAGCGGCTCTCGTCGCGGTCGCCGGGCGGCAGGGTGAAGAAGCCGGGCAGGACCAGGAGCAGGCAGAAGGCGAGCAGCAGCAGCACCGGCCGGCGGACCGCGAGCAGCCGGTGGAGACGGGGTTCCGCGGCTTCGAGCGCGGGGAAAAGCACGGCGGCGAGGCCTCCTTCGCGCTGGTCCGGGCAGAGGATCCTGGCCGGCTGTTGGTGCGGGGCGGTGCGGGGACAGAGCGGCGGACGCCGCCCGCCCGGTCGCGGCCTTCCCTATAGCCTGCCACGCGGGGGATTCCCACCATGGGCGGGACGCGTTGGGTGGGCGGTGCCGAGCCGCGCGCAGCCTTGTCGAGCGGACGGCGCCGGCCGCGGTCGTGTTTCGGGCGGGGAAGGGTGCACCTCGGCGCCGGGCATGGGACTTGGCGCGCATCCCGGGGCGCTGGCGGACACGCATGGAGGGCGGACGACGGAGCGTGATGTCCTGCCGCGGATTTCCGGGAAGTCTGGCCGGCTCGCCTGCCCGTGTCGCCTGCCCGTGTCGCCTGCCCGTGTCGCCGGGCCTGCCAGGGATGCCCGCCTCGGGCCGCCGGCGCGGGTTGGGCGGTGCCGCGGCCGGCCGCTTTGTCGCGCGGGACCGGGCGCATGACGCCCCCGGATCGGTGCCCGGCATGGGGTCCGCACGGCGCCGGGTCCCCGGCCCTCGGGGAACGCGTGCGCACCAGACATGGCTTGCCCGGACGCGGCGGCGGGCGTAGACCCCCGCCCATGACATCGCCCTCCGATCGCGCCCCGCCCGGTTCGGGTGGCGGCGGCACGCGACCCCACCGCCTCCGCCGCGCCGGGCCGGCGAAGGCGGGGCCTTTCGATGCCGGGTCCGCCGCGGCGGTTGGTGTCCGCTCCGGTCAGGAGCGCGGCCGCCCCGGCGCTGGGCGGCCGGTGCCGGACCGGCCCGGGCCGGAAGCCCAGGGGCCCGGGCAAGCACAGGGGCCCGGGCGCGGCCAGAAGCGACGGCGCCTGCCCGCCGCCAGGCCCTTGGGCGACACGGCGGGCGAGGCGGGCCGACAACAGGGCGGGCGCGGCCAATCCCACCCTGGCGGCCTTGGCCGCACGCCCGGCCAGCATGGCGCAAGCGGGGCTGCCCCGATGCGCGTCGCCGCCGCCCCCGGCCCGATGGCGCGCCGCGCTGGCGGTGCCGTGCCCGGCCGCTCCGGCCCCGGCACGAGCGGCGCGGATCTGGCCCCACCCTCCGGTCGCGAAACCTCCGACCGGACCGGGCGGCATGCTGCGGGCTCCGGGCACGCCGCCACGACGGGCAAGGCTGGCCGCCGCGACCAAGGCTCCGCCGGCGATCCTGCCAGCCGCCGCGGGCGGGACGCCGCCCCCGGCCGCGCCGCCCGCCGCGCCCCGCCGCCCACCGCGCGCGCCGCCGCCCGCCTTCTGCTCGATGCTGTGCTGGCCCAGGGCCGCCCGCTCGATGCGGCAATGGACGAGACGCCGGCCTATCTGCGGCTGGAAGCGCGCGACCGCGCCTTCGCCCATCTGCTGGCGGCTTCCTGCCTGCGCCGGCTCGGCACGCTCGATGCCGTCCTCGCCCGCTGCCTCGACCGCCCCGTATCGGCCAAGGCTGCCCCGGTGCGCCAGGTCCTGCGACTGGGCGCGGCGCAACTGCTGCTGCTCGGCACGCCGCCGCACGCGGCCGTTGCCACCGCGGTGGAGGAGGTGCGCGCGCTCGGCCTCGACGGCTTCGCCGGGCTGGTGAATGCCGTGCTGCGCCGGATCGACCGCGAGCGTGCCGCACTTCTGGCCGGGCTCGACGCGCCGGAGCGGGACACGCCCGGCTGGCTGTGGGCGCGCTGGGTCGCGCGCTTCGGCGAGACCGAGGCGCGCGCGATCGCCGCCGCCCACCAGGCCGAGGCACCGCTCGACCTGACGCTGGCCGATCCGGTACAGGGGCCGGACTGGGCGGCGAAGCTGGACGCCACGCTGCTGCCCACGGGATCGCTGCGCCTGCCCGCCGGCGCGCGCGTGGCCGAACTGCCGGGCTTCGCCGAGGGCGCCTTCTGGGTGCAGGACGCGGCGGCGGCGCTCCCTGCGCGCCTGCTCCGCGATGTGCGCGGCCTGAACGTGATCGATCTCTGCGCCGCCCCTGGCGGCAAGACGGCGCAGCTTGCCGCCGCCGGGGCCAGCGTCACGGCGGTCGAGCGCGCGCCCGAGCGGGCCGAGCGGCTGCGCGAGAACCTCGCCCGCCTGCGCCTGGCCGACCGTGTCCGGGTGGTGGAGGCCGACGCGCTCGCCTGGCGGCCCGAGGCGCCGGCCGATGCGGTGCTGCTCGACGCGCCCTGCACCGCCACCGGCACGATCCGCCGCCACCCCGACCTGCCCCATCTCAAGCGCGCCGAGGACGTGGCGAGCCTCACCGCAGTCCAGGCCGGGCTGGTCGCGGCCGCCGCCGCCATGCTGCGGCCGGGGGGGCGGCTGGTCTATGCGGTCTGCTCGCTCGAGGCCGAGGAGGGGCCGGGGCAGGCCGCGGCTGCGCTCGGCGCCGGGCTCGGCCTTGCCCTCGACCCGATCCGCTCGGACGAGCTGCCCGGTCTGGCCGAGGCGCTTACGCCCGAGGGCTGGCTGCTGACCCGCCCGAGTCTCTGGCCCGCCTTGGGCGGCATGGACGGTTTTTTCGCTGCCCGCTTCAGGCGTTAGCCCTGTTGTAGCGACCTTCCTTGAAGCGGCACCGGGCGGCGGCTAGAAAGGGGCCATGCAGCAGGCAACGCGCATCGCCCCCTCGATTCTCGCCGCCGACTTCGCCCGCTTGGGCGAGGAGGTCAGGGCCGCCGAGGCCGCCGGGGCGGACATGATCCATGTCGATGTGATGGACGGGCATTTCGTGCCCAACATCACGATCGGCCCCAATGTCGTGCGCGCGATCCGGCCGCACGCGAAGACGCCGCTCGACGTGCACCTGATGATCGCGCCGGCCGATCCCTACATCGCCGCCTTCGCGGAAGCGGGCGCCGACATCATCACCGTGCATCCGGAAGCGGGCCCGAACCTGCACCGCACGCTGCAACTGATCCGCTCGCTCGGCAAGAAGGCCGGCGTCGCGCTCAATCCGGCGACACCGGTCGCGGCGGTGGAATGGGTGCTGGGCGAGGTCGATCTCCTGCTGGTGATGACCGTCAATCCCGGCTTCGGCGGGCAGGCCTTTCTCGACAGCCAGCTCGAGAAGATCCGCGCCCTGCGCCGCATGATCGATGCCGGTGGCCGGCGGATCGACCTCGAGGTGGATGGCGGCATCACCGCGAGAACCGCGCCGCTGGCCGTTGCGGCGGGGGCCGATCTCCTGGTCGCCGGAACGGCCGTGTTCGGCGCCGGGGCGGCCCGCTATGCCGAGGCGATCGCGGCGGTGCGCGCGCCCGCACCCGGCCCAGCGCCGCCCGCCGCGCGCGCCGCCGCTGCCGGAGGCGCGCGCGCATGAGCGGTGCGGAAGGTTCCGGCGAGGCGCAGGCATCCGCGGGCGGCTTCTGGCAGCTCGTGCGCCAGGGCATCGGCAAGCTCCAGGGCTTGCGTCCGGGCGGCGGGGCCTCCGCGCCCGATGCGCCGATCGCCGTCGTGCCCGATCTCTGGCAGGGCGATGCGCAGCGTGGCGCGCGCCTGCTCAAGGGCGATTTCTCGGTCGGCGGCGCGGTGCGCCCGCTCAAGGATGGCGAGTGGCTGCCGGTCGGCGCGCCGTCGCCCTGGCTTGCCGCGCTGCACAGCTTCACCTGGCTGCGCGACCTGCGCGCGCTTGGCACCGATGCCGCGCGCATGCGCGCCCGCGCGCTGGTGGCCGACTGGGTCGCCGCCGCCCCGCGCGAGGCGCTGGTCTCGCGCCCGGACGTGGTGGGCGCGCGGATTGCCGCCTGGCTCGGCCATTTCGACTTCGTCGCCGCCTCGGCCGAGGACGAGTTCCGCGCCCGCCTGATGCAGAGCCTGGCACAGCAGGCGCACGAACTGGCCCAGCGCCTGCCGGCCGAGGAGATGGACGGGCGCGCGCTGACCGCGATCAAGGGGCTGATCGTTGCCGGCGTGGCACTGGGCGGCCAGGACGCGCTGATTTCGCGCGCGCTCAAGTTCCTCGGCCCCGAGATCGACCGCCAGATCCTGCCCGATGGCGGCCATATCGAGCGCAGCCCGGCCGCCTTGTTGCAGGCGCTCCAGGACCTGATCGAATGCCGCGTGCAGCTGATCGCCGCGCAGCGCACGCCGCCCGAGGTGCTGATGACCGCGATCGAGCGCATGGCGCCGATCCTGCGCATGATGCGCCATGGCGATGGCGGCCTTGCCCTGTTCAACGGCTCGCTCGAGGAGAACCCGCAGCTCATCGAGCTGGTGCTGTCGCAGAGCCAGTCGCGCGCGCGCGTGCCAAGTTCGGCGGCGCATTTCGGCTTCCAGCGCTTGCAGGCGGGGCGGACGATGCTCCTGGTCGATGCCGGACCGCCGCCGCCCACCGGGCTTGATCGCCTGTCGCATGCCGGCACGCTGGCGATCGAGCTTTCGGTCGGGCGCGATCGCATGATCGTCAATTGCGGCGCGTCGCCCGGTGCGGGCTCGGAATGGCGCGACGCCCTGCGCGCGACCGCCGCCCATTCCTCGCTCGTGGTGAACAACGTCAATTCCTCCCAGCTTCTGGAAGGCGGCGGGCTCGGCCGCCGGCCCGAGAAGGTCGGCCAGCAGCGCCACGACCTTGCCGGCGCGACCTGGCTCGACCTCAGCCATGACGGCTATCGCCGCAGCTTCGAGGGGCTGGTGCACCACCGCCGCCTCTATCTCGCCGAGAGCGGCGATGACCTGCGCGGCGAGGACGCGATCGAGGGCGGGCCCGCCGACACGCCCTTCGTCGTGCGCTTCCACCTCCATCCCACGGTGAAGGCATCGCTGGTGCAGGACGGCGTGGCCGTGCTGTTGCGCCTGCCCACCGCCGGGGGCTGGAAGTTCCGCGCCGAGGGCGCCAGGCTCTCGCTCGAGGAGAGCATCTATCTCGGCGGCGGCGAGCCGCGCCGGACCGAGCAGATCGTTCTGTCCGTCGCCGGCGGGACCAGCAGCGTCAAATGGGCGATCGGCCGGCAGGGCTGAGCCGGGGCCGGCCGGGTCCGGTCCGGGCCGGGCCGGATCGGCCGGGTGGGCGCGGGCGCGGAGAGATTAATCATATGCCTTCATATGATCTGGCCGAGCGCGGGCGCGCGGCCGGGCCGGGCTAGGCACCGATGTGCGGCATCGCCGGGCTGTTCCTGAAGGAGCCGGCGCCGGCGGCGCCGCTGGCCCGGCGCGTGCGCGCCATGGCGGACGCGATCGCCCATCGCGGCCCGGACGATGCCGGGGTGTGGGTCGATGACGCGGCCGGGCTCGCTTTCGGCCACCGGCGGCTTGCCATCATCGATCTCAGCCCGGCCGGGCACCAGCCGATGCTCTCGGCCGATGGGCGCTATGTGATCTGCTACAATGGCGAACTCTACAACTACCGCGAGCTCGCGGCCGAGCTGGCCGCGCTCGGGCGTATCGTTGCCGGCCGGTCGGATACCGCGGTGCTGTTGGAGGCGGTGGCGGCCTGGGGAGTGGCCGGCGCGCTGCCGCGCTTCAACGGCATGTTCGCCTTCGCTCTCTGGGACCGGGCCGAGCGCGTCTTGTGGCTGGCGCGTGATCATGTCGGCATCAAGCCGCTCTACTGGGCCGAGCTGCCGGGCATGGTGCTGTTCGGCAGCGAGCTGAAGGCGCTGATCGCCGCCGGCGGCTGGCGGCCCGAGATCGACCCGGCGGCGGCGGCTGCCTTCCTGCGCTTCGGCTATGTGCCGGGGCCGCATTGCATCTATCGCGGCGTGCGCAAATTGCAGGCCGGCGCCTATGCGCGCATCCCGCTCGCCGGCCCCGCCGGCACCGCGACCTGGTTCGACCTGCCCGCACTCGCCCGCGAGGGGCAGGGCGCGCCGGCCGCGCTCTCCCCCGGCGCCGCGGCCGAGGAGTTGGGCGCGCTGCTCTCCGATGCGGTCAGGCGCCAGCTTGTCGCCGACGTGCCGGTCGGCGCCTTCCTGTCGGGCGGGATCGATTCCACCACGGTTGCCGCCCTGATGCGCGCGGCGGCGGGTTCGGCGGCGCGCAGCTTCACGATCGGCTTCGAGGAAGGCGAGTATGACGAGAGCCGCCATGCCGCCGCGGTGGCGCGCCATCTCGGCCTCGACCACACCACGCTCACCGCGCGGCCCGAGGATGCGCTGGCGCTGATCCCGGGCCTGCCCGCCACCTATGACGAGCCCTTCGCCGACAGCTCGCAGCTTCCCACCATGCTGCTTTCGCGCCTGACGCGCGGGCATGTCACGGTGGCGCTCTCGGGCGATGGCGGGGACGAGCTGTTCGGCGGCTACAACCGCTACCTGCTGGCCGAGCGGCTGTGGCGGCGGCTGGCGGCCGTGCCGCGGCCCTTGCGCGCGGCGGCGGCACAGGCGATCAGCACGGTGCCGGTGGGCTGGTGGGACGCCGCCGCCGGCGTGCTGCCCGCGCGCCTGCGCCCGCCGCAGACGGGCGACAAGCTGCACAAGCTCGCCGGCATCCTGTCCGCCGACGGCATCGGCGCGGTCTATCCGCGCCTCGTCTCGCAATGGCCCGATGCCGCGCGCCACATCGCCGCGCACGAGGCGCCGCCGGCGCTGGTCGACGATGCCTCCGCCTTCGCCGATCTTCCCTCGCCGCTCGCGCGCATGCAGCTTCTCGACACCCTCACCTACCTGCCCGACGACATACTGACCAAGGTCGATCGCGCCTCGATGGCGGTGGCGCTGGAAGTGCGCGTGCCGCTGCTCGATCCGCGCGTGATCGCCTTCGCCTGGAGGCTGCCGCGCGCGCTCCTCATCCGTCCGGGCAAGGGCGGGGCCGAGGGCAAGGCGGTGCTGCGCGACCTGCTCGACCGCCATGTGCCGCGCGCGCTGATGGAACGCCCGAAGCAGGGCTTCGGCGTGCCGATCGCGGCCTGGCTGCGCGGCCCCTTGCGCGACTGGGCCGAGGATCTGCTGGCCGCGCCGAACCTGGATGCGCTCGGGCTGGTGCAGACAGGCGCGGTGCGCGCGGCCTGGGCCGAGCATCTCGGCGGGCGGCGCAACTGGCAGTACGGGCTCTGGACGGTGCTGATGCTGGCCGCCTGGGCGCGCGCGCGCGAGCAGGCGCGCCCGCCCGTCCCGGCCGCGGCCTGAGCGGGCGCGGGCGGCGCGGCGCGGCGATGAAGGTCTGCCAGCTCGCCAATGTCGATTTCGCGCTGCACCACTTCCTGATGCCGCTGATGCGCGCTATCCGCGAGCGCGGCCACGAGGTGGTGGGCGTGTGCGCCGACGGCCCGCTGGTCGCGAAGGCGCGCGCCGAGGGCTTTCGCATCGAAACTGCGCCGCTCGAGCGCAGCTACGACCTGATCGCGCATGCGCGCGCCTTCCGCCATCTGCGCCGCTTCTTCGCCGCCGAGCGCTTCGACCTTGTCCATGTGCACACGCCGCTTGCCGGCCTGATCGGGCGCTTCGCCGCGCGCGCCGCGCGCGTGCCGCGCATCGCCTATACTGCGCACGGCTTCTATTTCCACGAGCACATGCCGGCGGCGAAGCGCGCCTTCTTCGTCGGGCTGGAGCGTCTCGGGCGCAGCGTCACCGATGTGCTGATGACGCAGTCCGAGGAGGATGCGGCCGCCGCGCGCGCCTTGCGCATCGCCCCGCGCGGGGCGGTGAGTGCGATCGGCAACGGTGTCGATCCGGCCCTGTTCCACCCGCCCGCCGCGGAGGCCGAGCAGGCCGAGCGCGCGGCGCTCCGCGCCGAGCTTGGCGCCGCGCCCGATGATGTCGTCGTACTGATGACCGGGCGCATGGTGGCCGAGAAGGGCTATCCCGAGCTGTTCGCGGCGATGGCGCGGGCGATGGCGCGCAGCCCGTGCCTCAGGCTCTGGTGCGTGGGCTCGCGCCTGGCTTCGGATCATGCCGCCAGCATCGATGCGGCGATCGCCGCGGCCGAGGCCGATCCGCTGCTCGGCCCGCGCCTGCGCCTGCTCGGCTATCGCGGCGACATGCCGCGCCTGTTGCGCGCGGCCGACCTGTTCACCCTGCCGAGCCACCGCGAGGGCATGCCGCGCTCGATCATCGAGGCGATGATGACCGGGTTGGCCGTGGTGGCGACCGACATCCGCGGCGCGCGCGAGGAGGTGCTGGCGGGGGAAACCGGGCTGCTGGTGCCGCTCGGCGATGTGGCGGCGCTGGCCGATGCCTTCGCCGGCCTCGGCGCCGATGCGGCGCGGCGCGCGACGATGGGGGCGGCGGGGCGGGCGCGCGCGCTCGACCTCTATGACGAGGCCAAGGTGATCGCCCGCCAGATCGACCTGCTCGGCCTGTAGCCGGCGCGGTGACCCGCGTCCCCGCCCTTGGCCGGCGGGCGCCGGGGGGCTATACCCGCCGCCTGCACCGCGCGCCGCCAGCGAGTCGGCGCCGGCGCTCCTGTTCCGGCTCCGCGCGGCCGGCTCCGCCACGTCCAACGCCAGCGAGTTCCGATCCATGTCCGCACCCGCCTCCGTCCCGCCGCGTCCCGCCCCCGCCGACCCGATGCCGGTGCGCCGCGCGCTCCTGTCGGTCTCGGACAAGGCCGGTCTGGTCGCACTCGGCCGGGCGCTCACGGAGCATGGCGCCGAGCTGGTCTCGACCGGCGGTTCGGCCCGCGCGCTGGCCGAGGCGGGGCTTGCCGTGACCGAGGTGGCGAGCGTCTCGGGCTTCCCCGAGATCATGGACGGGCGCGTGAAGACGCTGGTGCCGCAGGTGCATGGCGGCATCCTTGCCCGCCGCGACGAGCCCCGGCACCTGGCCGAGATGGCAGCGCACGATATCCGCCCGATCGATCTCGTCTGCGTCAACCTCTATCCCTTCGAGGCGACGGTGGCCAAGGGCGCGCCCTTCGCCGACTGCATCGAGAACATCGATATCGGCGGCCCGGCGCTGATCCGCGCCGCGGCCAAGAACCATGATTTCGTCGCGGTGCTGACCGACCCGGCCGACTATGACGGCGTGATCGCGGAGCTGGCGCAGGGCGGCACGAAGCTGGCCACGCGCCGGCGGCTGGCGGCGGCGGCCTATGCGCGCACGGCGGGCTATGATGCCGCGATCGCGCGCTGGTTCGCCGCCGAGAACGAGACACCCTATCCGCCGCGGCTGGCCTTCGCCGGCACGCTGCGCCAGACGCTGCGCTATGGCGAGAACCCGCACCAGAGCGCCGCCTTCTATGCCGGCGGGCCCGAGCCGCGCGCGGGCGTTGCCACCGCGCGGCAGGTGCAGGGCAAGGGGCTTTCCTACAACAACCTCAACGACACCGACGCCGCCTACGAGCTGGTGGCCGAATTCGACCGCCCGGCGGTGGTGATCGTCAAGCACGCCAACCCCTGCGGGGTGGCGCTCGGCGCCAGCCTGGCGGCGGCGTGGGAGCAGGCGCTCGCCTGCGATCCGGTCTCGGCCTTCGGCGGGATCGTGGCGGTGAACCGCATGCTGGACGCGGCGGCGGCGGAGAAGATCGCCGCGATCTTCACGGAAGTCATCATCGCCCCCGACGCCACCCCCGAGGCCCAGGCGATCCTGGCGCGCAAGAAGAATCTCCGTCTGCTGCTGGCCGGCGGCCTGCCCGATCCGGCAGCGCCGGGCGTGACCTGCAAAAGCCTTGCCGGCGGCATGCTGGTGCAGAGCCGCGACAATGGCCGGCGCAGTGCGGCCGATCTGCGCGTCGTGACCCGGCGCGCGCCGAGCGATGCCGAGCTTGCCGACCTGCTGTTCGCCTTCACCGTCTGCAAGCATGTAAAGTCGAACGCGATCGTCTATGCCAGGGACGGCGCCACGGTGGGCGTGGGCGCGGGCCAGATGAGCCGGGTCGATTCCGCGCGCATCGCCGCCTGGAAGGCCGAGGAGGCGGCGCGCGCCGCCGGGCTCGCCGCGCCGCGCACGCAAGGTGCGGTGGTCGCCTCGGATGCCTTCTTCCCCTTCGCCGACGGGCTGATCGCGGCGGCGGCGGCGGGCGTTTCCGCCGTGATCCAGCCGGGCGGCTCGATCCGCGACGCCGAGGTGATCGCCGCTGCCGACGAGCGCGGGCTGGCGATGGTGTTCACCGACATGCGCCACTTCCGGCACTGAGCGCGGGGAGGGCGCGGCGGTGACCCTCTCGGCGGAAACGCTGATCGCCCTTGCCGCAGGCGCGCTGCTGGCGTTCATGCTCGCGCTGCTGTGGTTCCGCCGTGGCGGAGCGGGTGCGGCAGAGGCCGAGATGCAGGCAGCGCTTGCGCGCCTGGCCGAGGGCATGGCGCAGCTCCAGCAGGGAGCGGGCGCGCTTTCCGGCCGGCTCGACGGCATCACCACGCAGCAGCTTGGACAGGCCCAGGCGGTGAACGACCGCCTCGCCAGCCAAGAGCGCGTGCTGGCCGATGCGCTGGCGAAGCAGGCCGCGGCCGCGGCCGAGCGCTTCCAGTCGCAGGAGCGCACGGTTGCGGGCAAGCTCGGCGAGGTGGCGCAGATCGTGGGCGAGGCGCTGGCCAAGCAGGCCGCCGCCAGCGCCGAGCGCCTGCAGGCGCAGGAGCGCACGCTGGCCGAGGCGGTGGCCGCCCTGCACCAGCGCGTCAACGCGACGCTGGTGCAATCGGCCGAGAAGACGCATGAAAGCCTCACCGGCCTGGCGCAGAAGCTCGCGCTGATCGATGCGGCGCAGAAGAACATCACCGCGCTGAGCGAGCAGGTGGGCGGTCTTGCCGCGATCCTCGACAACAAGCAGCAGCGCGGCGCCTTCGGCGAGACGCGGCTCGAGGACCTGGTGCGCGATGCGCTGCCGCCCGATGCCTATGTCTTCCAGGCGACGCTGAGTACCGGTGTGCGCGCCGACTGCCTGTTGAAGCTGCCCGATCCGCCCGGCCCGATCGCGGTGGACAGCAAGTTCCCGCTCGAAGGTTGGCGCGCGCTGCGCGCCGCCACCGCCGAGCCCGCGCGCATCGCCGCCGCGCGCCAGTTCGATGCCGATGTGCGCAAGCATCTGCGCGACATTTCCGAGAAATACATCATCCCCGGCGAGACCGCCGATGGCGCGCTGATGTTCGTGCCCTCGGAAGCGATCTACGCCGCACTCCATGCCGAGCATGCATCGGTGGTCGAGGATGCGCGCAAGCGGCGCGTCTATATCGTCTCGCCCTCGACGCTCTGGGCGCTCCTGAACACGATCCGCGCGGTGATGCGCGATGTCGAGATGCGCAAGGAGATGGCCGGGGTGCAGAAGCTGATCGCGCTGATGCTGCGCGACGTGCAGCTGCTCGATCAGCGCGTCGGCAATCTGCGCCGGCACTTCACCCAGACCGAGAAGGATATCGGCGAGATCGAGACCTCGACGCGCAACATCACTAGCCGCGGCGAGCGCATTGCCGCCGTGCGCCTCGACGAGCCCGATCCGAACGCCGCGCTGCCCCCGCCGCCGGGCTAGCGCAGGGGCCGTTCACGCGGGGCGGCGGGCGCGCAGCGCGGTCCACTGTATCAGGTCGAGTACAATGAAAGGTTGGGCGTCACGGCAACGGAACGCCGGCCGCGCGCAGTTCCTTCTCCCACGCGACGATGGCCTCGCTACAGGTTGCTTCGAAATCGGCAAGGAAGTTGTCCGATTCATCAGCGATGGTCGCTACAAGGGTAAGCGTCGCGCTCCCACTCCCCGAGCTTCCAGTGACGAGCCTCCCTGTACGGGGGTCAATCGTGACAAAGCCACCTGAATCGGGCGATGTGCCAGTACTCAACCGAGCCACCTGCCCAATGTCACGCAGCTTTGGAACGTGGCCAGAGCGCGGACGAGAAGTGAGCTCAGCGTGTTTGTCCACGTTCCAGAGGTCGTGAATTAGCGCAACTGATCGGTTCGTGTTGATGAGCGTGTCGCCGTTGAAAGGTCGACCTTGTTTCTTGCACCAGACCTTCAGATGATCCTTGAGCGATGCGATGTTCGCAATGAGCAGCGAGGCGGCGTTCGCCAAGTCGGTTGGGTCTGCATTCTTGCCGAAATCAAGAGTGATTGCCGTATAGCTCTCGGTTCGGGCGATTTCGGGCGCGACGCCCGAGAAATCGCTTGTGCCCAATGCCTCAAACGCAGCGTGCATTCGGCGGATCTTGCAATCAAGCACATCAAACATGATGACGCCCCGATGTTCGTGATGCCCAACCCTGTTTGGTGTTCACGCAGGACGGCGGGCACGCAGGGCGGTGAGGATGGTGCCGTCGTCGAGATGGTCGAGCTCCCCGCCCACCGGCACGCCGTGCGCCAGCCGCGACACGGCAACGCCGAGCGGCTTCAGCCGTTCGCTGAGATAGTGCGCGGTGGTCTGCCCGTCCACCGTGGCCGATAGCGCCAGGATCACCTCGCGCACCGGCTTGTCGCTCGCCGCCGCCTCCTGCACGCGGCGCAACAGCCGCCCGATCGCGAGATCGTCGGGCCCGACGCCGCCGAGCGCCGACAGGACGCCGCCGAGCACGTGATAGGTGCCGGGATGGGCGCCGGCGCGCTCCAGCGCCCACAGATCGGCCACATCCTCGATCACGCAGACGAGGCCGTGGTCACGGCGCGCATCGGCGCAGATGCTGCATGGATCGGTGGTGTCGAAATTGCCGCACCGGCCGCAGGCGCGCACATGGGCCGAGGTTTCCGCCAGCGCGCGCGCCAGGGGATCGAGCAGCGTCTCGCGCTTGGCGATCAGGCGCAGGGCGGCGCGGCGGGCCGAGCGCGGCCCGAGCCCGGGCAGCTTCGCCAGCAGCGCGATCAGGCGCTCGATCTCGGCGCCGGCCATCCTGCCTGTCCTGTCATGCCGCGCCGCGCGCGGGCGGTGGCGCTCGGATCAGAAGGGCAGCTTGAGCCCGCCGGGCAGGTTCATCCCGCCGGTGACCTGCTGCATCATCTCGGCCGTCTTCGCCTCGACCTTCTGGCGCGCATCGTTGCAGGCGGCGACGATCAGATCCTCCAGCACCTCGGCCTCGTTCGGGTCGATCAGCGCCTTGTCGATCGAGACCTTGCGCACCTCGCTCTTGCCGGTGACGACGACCTTGACCATGCCGCCGCCGGCCTGGCCCTCGATCTCGGTCTGGCCGAGCGTCTCCTGCATGTCGGCCAGGCGCTGCTGCATCTGCTGCGCCTGCTTCATCATGTTGCCGAGATTCCTCATAGGTCGTCCTTTGCCGAGGGGTCGTCATCGTCATCGGTGAAATAGGGAGCGTCGGCCAGTTCCGCATCGGGGGGCGCGAAATCGGGCAGGTCGGCGGGCGCCTCGATCGCCGCGGGCGCCGGCTGGGCGGGGGCGTCGGGCGAAGTCGGTGGCGGCGCGGCTGCCTGTCCGATCGGGCGCACGGCTTCCAGCCTGGCGCCGGGGAAGGCGGCCAGCACCGCCTGCACCAGCGGGTGGCCGCGCGCTTCGGCAAGCTTGGCCTGCTCGGCCGCCTGTTCCTGCGCGGCCAGCGTCGGCGCACCGGGGGCGGAGGAGACGGCGATCACCCAGCGCCGCCCGGTCGCCTCCTGCAGGAGCGCCGAGAGACGCGAGGCGAGGTCGCGCGGGGCGGTCGGCAGCGGGTTGAACTCGATGCGGCCGGGCTCGAAATGCACCAGCCGGACCGAGGCGTAGAGCTCGGCCGAGAGCCGCCCCTCGCGGCGCGACTGCAACAGCGCCAGCACGGCGGCGAAATCCTGCGGGTCCGCGAGCGGCTGCACCTGCGTCTGCGCCTGCGTGGCGGGCGCGGGGCGCGCAGCACCGGCGCTTGCCGCCGATGCGCCCGGGCCGTTGACGACGAGCTGGGCGCGCACCGGCGCGCCGGCGCCCTCGGCGCCACCGATCATGCGCGTGGCTTCGGCGCGCGCGCCGCCGCCGCCATTGCCGCCGCCATTGCTGCCGCTCGCGCCGCCGCCGCTTGCCGCGCCGCCACCATTGCCGCTCAGTATGCGCACGAGATCGGCCGGCGTGGGCAGGTCGGCGGCATAGGCGAGGCGGATCAGCACCATCTCGGCCGCCGCTTGCGCGTCGGGTGCGCTGCGCACTTCCGCCAGGCCCTTGAGCAGCACCTGCCAGGCGCGCGCGAGCGCGGGCATGGGAAGCCGTGCCGCCAGCGCCGCCCCGCGCACCGCTTCGGCTTCCGGCAGTTCCCCGCGTTGGGCAAGGTCGGGCACGGCGCGCAGGCGCGTCAGCGTGTGCGTGAGCTCCAGCAGGTCCTCGATCATCGTCGCCGGGTCGGCGCCGCGCGCATGCTGGTCGGCGGCGAGTGCCAGCGCCTGGTCGATCCGCCCGGCCATCAGCGCCTCGAACAGGTCGAACACGGCGAGGCGATCGGCAAGCCCGAGCATGTCGCGCACGCGTTCGGCCGTGATCGCCGCGTCCTCGCCGGCCTGCGCGATCGCCTGGTCGAGCAGGCTCAGCCCGTCGCGCACCGAACCGTCGGCGGCGCGTGCGATCAGCTCGATCGCGGCGGGCGCCACGCGTACCGCCTCCTTGGCGGCGATATCGGCGAAGTGGCGCGCAAGCTCGTCCTGGCCGATGCGGCGCAGGTCGAAGCGCTGGCACCGCGACAGCACGGTGACCGGCACCTTGCGGATCTCGGTGGTGGCGAAGATGAACTTCACATGCGCCGGCGGCTCCTCCAGCGTCTTGAGGAGCGCGTTGAACGCGTTCTTCGACAGCATGTGCACTTCATCGACGATATAGACCTTGTAGCGGCCCATGGTCGGGCGGTAGCGCACGCCCTCGATCACCTCGCGGATGTCCTCGACCCCGGTGCGCGAGGCGGCGTCCATCTCGATCACGTCGGGATGGCGGTCCTCGGCGATGGCGCGGCAGTTGGGACAGAGGCCGCAGGGGGTGATGGTGGCCCCGCCCTGGCCATCCTCGCCGACGCAGTTCAGCGCGCGGGCGAGGATGCGCGCGGTGGTGGTCTTGCCCACGCCGCGCACGCCGGTGAGCATGAAGGCGTGCGCGATGCGCCCCGTGGCGATGGCGTTGCGCAGGGTGCGCACCAGCGCCTCCTGGCCGATCAGGTGCTCGAAGCGGTCGGGGCGGTATTTGCGCGCCAGCACCCGGTAGGCGGGCGCCGGCCCGGTGGCGGCGGCGGCGGGCGTGGGCGCGGCGGGCAGCTCGCCGAACAGGCCGGGGCCGTCCGCCTCGGCTGCGGCCGCGCCTCCCGGCCCGGAGCCTTCCGGCTGGGCCGCCTTGCTCGCGGGCGCTTCGGGACACAGGCTGTCGGCCATCGGTGCGGGCGCTCTGGGTGGGTCGCGGGTTCGGCTCTGGTGTCCGGGCGCCGGCCGGCCCGGACAACGGTCCGGGAGGCAACGCCGCGCGCGCCGCATCTGGGGTGGGAGGCTGGACAACGACCCGGGCGAGAACTCGTTACGGCTGCTTCCTTCCGGACCTGACCGGGTTGGCGAGGAGCCCGTCCGCCGCCAACCTCCCGCGCCAGTATATCAGTCCCGCCGGGGCTTCCCGCAACCCCGCCCGGCGCCCGGCGGCGAGATTGTTTCCCGCCTCCCGTGGCCCGTGCCCGGCGTTGCCTCGGCCCTGGCCCTGTGCGAGTGTCGCGCCCGCCATGATCCGCCCCGGCCGTCCCAACATCTATACCGGCAGCCCGCTCGACCGTTGCGCCGAGAAGCGCGACAACAACGAATGGGTGCTGGCCCGCCTGTCCGATCCGGAAAGCCTGTTCGTGCCGGTCTGGCGCACGCGCAGCCTGATCGCCGGGGTGGGGCCGGACGGCGCCGTGCTGGCGGGTGCCGAGCCGCAGGCGGCGATGCTGTCGGGGCGGCTGTTGCAGGATCTGCGCGCCCCGCGCGGGCCCTGGGCCTTTCTCGGCCTGTGGCGCGAGCGGGCGGTGTTCGCCCACGACCTCTCGGCCGAGGAGGCGCCCGAGCGGCTGCTGCCCGAAGGGGTGGGCGCCTTCGTCGATCTGCGCGGCTTAGGCAGCCTGATGGCGCGCGAGGAAGCCTCGATCCTGGCCCATGCGCGCGGGGTCATGCACTGGCAGGGGCGGCACGGCTTCTGCGGCGCCTGCGGTGGGCGCTGCGAGGCGGCCTCGGCCGGGCATGTGATGAAGTGCACCGGCTGCGGGGCGAGCCATTTCCCGCGCACCGATCCGGCCGTGATCATGCTGGTGACGCGCGGCGATCGCGCCATCCTCGGCCACAGCCACCGCTTCCCGCTGGTGAAGATGTATTCGACGCTGGCCGGCTTCGTCGAGCCGGGCGAGAGCCTGGAGGAGGCGGTGGCGCGCGAGGTGTTCGAGGAGGTGGGCGTGCGCGTGGGCGATGTGCGCTACCATTCCTCGCAGCCCTGGCCGTTCCCGGCCAGCCTGATGCTCGGCTTCTATGCCGATGCGCTGACCGAGGAGATCAATTTCGACGCCGCCGAACTGAAGGATGCGCGCTGGTTCAGCCAGGAGCAGATCCGCAACCACGAGGCGCTGGAGTTCCGCCTGCCGCGCGTCGATTCGATCGCCCGCCGCCTGATCGAGGATTGGCTGGCGGCGGGATAGGCCCGTTCCCTACGGCGCGCGCCGCTCCTCGGGCGGGCGGACGCGCGCGAACAGGCCGAGCAGAAGCCCGTCATAGACGACCTTGAGGATGCCCGCGATCATCAGCGGCCAGCCGAAGGGCGAGGCCGCCAGCATCTGCCCGGCGATGCGCGGCCCCGGTGCCGCGGCAAGGTTGCGGATCAGCGCCGTGATGGCCGAGGCCGCCGGCCGCTCGGCCGGCGTCACCACCGCCATGACCCAGGAATTGCGCGCCGGCACGTCCATCTCGGCCACCGCCGCGCGGCCCAGGATCGCCGCCATCGCCCAAGGAGCCGAGGGCAGCCAGGGCAGCAGGATCAGCGTCACGCTGGCCGGCAGGTGGGTGAACACCATCGTGTTGACGAGCCCGATCCGGCGCGCCAGCGGTGCCGCGGCGAGATAGGACAGCGCGCCGAGAAGCCCGGCCCAGAAGAACAGGCTGCCGGCTTCCGCCGCGCCGACGCCGAAACGGAGATTGAGCCAGAGCGCCACGATCGCGCGCGCGCCAAGCCCGCCCGAGAAGGCGTCGAGGGCGAAGATCGCCGTCATCAGCAGCACGCGCCCGCGCGAGGGACCGAGGCCCGAGAAGCCGATGCGCTGCATCGCTCCCTGCTGCGTCGGCGCGGCGCGCGCGGCCGGATCGAGCCCGGCATAGAGGATCAGCGGCAGAAGCGCCACCGCGCCATAGACCAGGAACAGGGCGGCCATCGCCCGCACCGCGCCGAGCGCGGGGGCGAGCCAGGCCGAGGCGCCGACCAGGGTCGAGCCGAACGCCACCGCCAGCGCCCCGGCCAGGCCGAAGCGGGCGAACAGGGCGGTGCGGTGCTGGTCGGCCACCGCGCGCGCGAGCAGCGCCTGCTCGGCCGGCAGGAACGGCCCGGCATCGGAGGCCTGCATGTTCATCGCGCCGCAGAAGGCCAGGACCAGCGCCGGCCAGAACGGCTGAGGCAGGAGCGAGAGCGCCGCCCAGCCGAAGCCGGTCGCCGCCACCAGCGCCGAGGCGCCAAGCAGCATCGGGCGGAAGGGCAGGCGCGCGGCGACCGCGCCCGAGACCAGGGTCTGGCTGGCGGTGCCGAACATGGCGGCGGTGAGGACGAGTCCGATCTCGGCCGGGCCGAAGCCGAGCGCGCCGAGATAGAACGGCACCAGCAGCGAGCCGAAGCCGTCGATCGCCCCGCGCACCGCGCGCGCGGCGATGATGCGCTTGGCATCCGCGCCGGTGCCGGGTGGCCAGATCAGCGCCATCGCCGGGTTCGCCGCCCGCGCCGGGCCTAGTCGGCGCCGCCCACCTCGTAGCGGTAGGGGTGGCCATGATAGACGCCGAGGATGCGCACCTCGCGCGAGAAGAACTGCAATTCCTCGAGCGCGCGGCGCACGGCGGGGCCTTCCGGATGGCCCTCGATGTCGGCGTAGAACTGGGTCGCGGTGAAGGTGCCGCCCAGCATGTAGCTTTCGAGCTTGGTCATGTTCACGCCGTTGGTGGCGAAGCCGCCGAGCGCCTTGTAGAGCGCGGCCGGCACGTTGCGCACGCGGAAGACGAAGCTCGTCACGCAATCGGGCGCGTCCACCGCCGGCAGCTTCGCCTCGCGCGACATGATCAGGAAGCGGGTGGTGTTGTGGGCGGCGTCCTCGATGTTGCGCCGGAGGATCTGCAGCCCGTAGATCTCGGCCGCGAGCGAGGAGGCCACCGCCGCATCCTCGATGCCGCCCTTGGCCGCCACCTCGGCCGCCGCGCCCGCCGTGTCGCCGGAGGTGACCGCCTCGAGGTTCAGCTCGCGCAGGACGCGCCGCACCTGGCCCAGCGCCATGACATGGCTGTGCGCGCGCTTGAGCGTGGCAAGCGTCGCGCCCTGGGGGGCGAGCAGGCAATGCTCGACGCGGTGGAAATGCTCGCCGATGATGTGCAGCCCCGCATCCGGCAGCAGGTGGTAGACGTCCGACACCCGGCCGGCGACCGAGTTCTCGACCGGGATCATGGCGAGCTTGGCCTGCCCGGTGCGCACCGCCTCGAACGCCTCCTCGAAGGTGGCGCAGGGCAGGGTGCGCATGGCCGGAAAGACGGAGCGGCAGGCGAGGTCGGAATAGGCGCCGGGAACGCCCTGGAACGCGATCTGGTCTGGCATGGGGAACTCTGCGGTGCGGGGCAGGCGGGTCGGTCGGCGGCGCTGTCTAGCGCCCGGGCGCAAGCATGGCGCGCGCGGCGTCAAGGTCGGCGGGAGTGTCGACGCCGAACACGCCGGTGTCAACGCGTGCGGCGGCGATGCGCATGCCGGCTTCCAGCGCGCGGAGCTGTTCGAGCTTCTCGCGCTGTTCCAGCGGCGAGGGCGGCAGCGCCACGAAGCGGGCGAGCGCGCCCCGCCGCCAGGCATAGATGCCGATATGGTGCCAGAGTGGCCCCTCGCCCCAGGGGATCGGGTTGCGGCTGAAATAGAGCGCCGGGGCCACCGCCGCGCCGGCGGCGAAGGCGATCGCGGCCTTGACCAGCTGCGGCTGGCGCGCCTCCTCGGCCGAGGCGAAGGGCGTCACCAGGGTCGCCAGGTCCACCGCCGGGTCGGCCAGCGGGGCCAGCACGGCGCGGACCAGGGCCGGCTCCAGCGCCGGCAGGTCGCCCTGGAGGTTGACGATCACGTCATGCGCGCCGGCGGGGTCGAGCGCCTCGGCGGCGGCGAAGCAGCGGTCCGAGCCCGAAGGCAGCGCCGGGTCGGTGAGGACCGCCCTGCCGCCGGCCGCGGCCACGGCGGCGGCGATCTCGGGTTCGGCGGCGGCCACCGCCACCGGCCCCACCCCGGCCGTCTCGGCGCGGCGCAGCACATGCACGATCATCGGCCGGCCGTGGATGTCGGCCAGGGGCTTGCCCGGCAGCCGGGTCGAGGCCATGCGGGCGGGAATGAGGATGATCGGATTCATGCGCGCGGTCCTGCGCAAGGGGTTGCCGGCGCAGCCGGGAAACCGCGCGCCTCCCTCTTCCTAGCGGGCATGGGAGGGCTTGTAAAAGCCCTCGCCTTGGCCTAAAGCTCGATCCGCATCCACCGGGGTCCGACCGGCGGCACGAATCGTTTGTGCGCTATGGCGGACCCGCCAACCGGCCGGCATCACGATGAGCCTTGAGCTGAACAAGACCTTCGCCGCTATCCTGACCGCCGGCATCCTGGCCATGGGCACCGGCATGCTCGCCGACATGGTGGTGCACCCCAAGGCCCTGCACGAGAACGTCTATCGCGTCGAGGGCGTGGCCGCCGCCGCCCCCGCCGGCGCTGCCCCGGCGCAGCCCGCCGCCCCGGCGCTGGAGCCGATCGGCCCGCTGCTCGCCAACGCCGACCTCGCCGCCGGCGAGCAGGTCGCGCGTCGCCAGTGCGCCGCCTGCCATACCTTCGACAAGGGCGGTCGCAACCAGGTTGGCCCGAACAACTGGGACATCATCGGCAACAAGGTCGCGCATGCCGAGGGCTTCAACTACAGCCCGGCGCTGCGCACCGCCGCTACCGCCGGCAAGGTCTGGGGCTATGAGGAGCTGAACGCCTTCCTCGCCAATCCGCGTGCCGCCTTGCCCGGCAACCGCATGTCCTATGCCGGCCTGCGCAGCGCCCAGGACCGCGCCAACCTGATCGCCTGGCTGCGCCGCCAGGCCGACAATCCGAAGCCGCTGCCCTGAAGCCGCTGCCCTGAAGCCGCTGCCCTGACCGGCCGGCGCGAGGCACGACCCCGCGCCGACAACCCGAACCGCCGGTCTTTCCCGGCCGGCTGAGTCGGCATTCGGGCCGGCAGGGACGCCCATCCTGCACCCGGGGACCGCCCGCCGCATGGCCGCCTCGCCCGTCTCGGACGCCACGCTCGACAGCTTCGCCGCCTGCGCCGAGGCGATGGCAGATGCCGCCGCCGCGGTGATCAAGCCTTATTTCCGCGCCCCCTTCGACCTTGTCATCAAGGGCGACCTCACCCCCGTCACCGCCGCCGACCGCGCCGCCGAGCAGGCCATGCGCAAGGTGCTGGCCGAACGCTTCCCCGATCATGGCGTGCTGGGCGAGGAATATGGCCAGGAGCGGGCGGATGCGCCGTTCCAGTGGGTGCTCGACCCGATCGACGGCACCAAGGCCTTCGTCACCGGCCGGCCGATCTTCGGCAGCCTGATCGCGCTCTTGCACGAGGGCGTGCCCCTGCTCGGCCATATCAGCCAGCCGGTGCTGGGCGAGCGCTGGCTTGGGCTCCGGGGCCGCCGGACCCTGCACCGGCCCGGCTGCGCCGGCGGGGCGGCGGTGGCGCGCACGCGGGCTTGCGAGTCGCTGGCAGTGGCCCAGCTTTCCGCCACCGCGCCCGAGATGTTCCCGCCCGCCGACCTGGCCCGCT
This sequence comes from Alphaproteobacteria bacterium, assembly GCA_020850755.1. Taxonomy (GTDB): domain Bacteria; phylum Pseudomonadota; class Alphaproteobacteria; order Acetobacterales; family Acetobacteraceae; genus JADZEB01. The sequence goes on from JADZEB010000021.1 coordinate 42,957, forward strand.
TCCGGCGCGTCGCCGGGCGTGTGCGCCAGCTCACCTGGGGCGGGGATTGCTACCAGTTCGCCCTGCTGGCGCTCGGGCACATCGACGTGGTGATCGAGACCACCCACAAGATCTGGGACTGGGCCGCGCTCGGCCCGGTGGTGGAGGGTGCGGGCGGGTGCTTCACCGACTGGCAGGGCCGCGCACTCCGCCCCGGCGCGCCGGGCGAGGTGCTGGGCGTGGGCGACCCCGCCCGCCTGGACGAGGTGGTGGCGCTGCTCAACGCTGCGTGAGGCGTCAACAGGCGCCCCTTGCGGTGGCGTCGGCACGCAATGATATCGTGCCCACGGCACCCCCGAGGGAGAACAGGCTCATGCGTCGTCGCAGCGCGCTCCAGGCGATCGGACTGACCGCCGGCCTCGGTCTGCTGGAGGGCACGCTCGGCGCTGGCCGGGTTGCCGCCCAGGGCGCGCCCGCGCCGGCCGCCACGCCCGCCCCGTCCCCGGCCGCGATCGGCGCCACCACCGGCGCCGACGGCGTGATGCGCACCCACTCGCTCTCGCTGCTTGGGCGCCCGGCCCTGCCGCCCGACTTCCCCCACTTCCCTTATGTCAACCCGAACGCCCCCAAGGGCGGCGAGGTGACGCTGGGGGCGATCGGCACCTACGACAGCTTCAACCCCTTCATCATCCGCGGCACGGCGGCGGCCGGCCTGGCGATGCTGTGGGAGCCGCTGATGCTGGGCAGCCTCGACGAGGTCTCGACCGAGTACGCGCACCTTGCGCGCGAGGTGGAGATCCCGGCCGACCGGATGTGGGTCGCCTTCCAGCTCCGCCCCGAGGCACGCTGGCACGATGGCCGCCCGATCACCTCGGCCGACGTGGTCTGGACCTTCGACACGCTGCGCCAGCATGGCCGGCCCTTCTACCGCGCCTATTGGGGCGATGTGGACAAGGTCGAGGCCGACGGGGCAGGGCGCGTCGTGTTCCGTTTCAAGCACAACCGCAACCGCGAACTGACCGAGATCGTCGGCCAGATGTCGGTCCTGCCCAGGCATTGGTGGGAGGGGCGGGACTTCACCCGCCCGCTGCTCGAACCGCCGCTCGGTTCTGGGCGCTACCGCATCGACAGCTTCGAGGCCGGGCGCACCATCGCCTACCGTCGCGTCGAGACCTATTGGGGCGCCAACCAGCCCACCGCGCGCGGCACCGGCAATTTCGAGGTGATGCGCTACGAGTATTACCGCGACATGACCGTGATGTTCGAGGCGTTCAAGGCCGGGCAGATCGATTTCCGCATGTCGAACAACGCCCGCGAATGGGCCGTGGACTACAATTTCGCCGCCGCGACGCGCGGGCATGTGCGGCGCGACGAGATCACCCACGAGCTGCCCACCGGCATGCAGGGCTTCGCCTTCAACATCCGCCGCGACATCTTCAAGGACGTGCGCGTGCGCGAGGCGCTGATGCTGGCCTTCGACTTCGAATGGTCGAACGCCAACCTGTTCTACGGGGCCTACACCCGCACGCAGAGCTATTTCGCCAATTCCGAGCTTGCCTCTTCCGGCCTGCCGCAGGGCGAGGAGTTGCGCATCCTGGAGCGCTTCCGCGGCCGCATCCCCGAGACGGTGTTCACGCAGGAGTTCAAGCTGCCGGTGACCGACGGTTCGGGCAACAACCGCGACAATCTGCGCCGCGCGTTGCAACTGCTCCAGGCGGCCGGCTACCAGGTGCGCGACCGGCGTCTCGTCAATGCCGCCGGCCGGCCGCTCTCGTTCGAGATCCTGCTCAACAGCCCGGCCTTCGAGCGCGTGGTGCTGCCCTACACGCAATCCCTGCAGCGCCTTGGCGTCGAGGCGCGCGTGCGCACGGTCGATACCGCGCAATACCAGCGGCGGATGGACCAGTTCGACTTCGACATGACGGTCGAGGTGTTCGGCCAGTCCAACTCGCCCGGCAACGAGCAGCGCGACTACTGGACCTGCGCCAAGGCGCGCGAGGAGGGCAGCCAGAACACGATCGGCATATGCGATCCGGTGATCGACGAGCTGGTGGAACTGGTGATCAGCGCGCCCGATCGCGAGGCGCTGGTGGCGCGCACCCGTGCGCTCGACCGCGTGCTGCTGGCCGGGCACTATGTCGTGCCCAACTGGCACATCCGCACCTTCCGCGTCGCCTACTGGGACAAGTTCGGCCGGCCCGAACGCAACCCGCGCTTCGGCCTGCCCTTCGATGCCTGGTGGATCGACCCCGAGAAGGCGCGGCGCCTTGCCGCCGAGCGCTAGGCGCTTGGCGCAGCACCGCCCGCCCGCGATCCCGCGCGCATGACCGCCTACATCATCCGCCGCCTGCTGCTGATGATCCCGACCCTGTTCGGGATCATCGCGATCAATTTCGCGGTGGTGCAGTTCGCGCCGGGCGGGCCGGTGGACCAGATGATCGCCCAGATCCGGGGCGAGGCGGTGTCGGCCACCGCGCGCATCACCGGGGCAGGCCCCGGCGAGGTGCGCCAGCCGGGCGCCGATGGGCGCGGCCTGTCCTCCGACCAGCAGCAGGCCAGCGCCGAGCCTTCGCGCTATCGCGGCGCGCGCGGCCTTGATCCCGCCATCGTCAAGGAGATCGAGCGGATGTTCGGCTTCGACAAGCCGGCGCCCGAACGCTTCTGGATGATGATCAAGGGCTATGTCACCTTCGATTTCGGCCGCTCCTTCTTCCGCGACCGCAGCGTGATCGAGCTGATCGCCGAGAAGATGCCGGTCTCGATTTCGCTCGGCCTCTGGTCCTCGCTGCTGATCTACCTGATCTCGATCCCGCTCGGCGTGGCCAAGGCGGTGCGCGATGGCAGCCGCTTCGACCTCGCCACCTCGGCGGTGGTGCTGGTGGGCTATGCCGTGCCCGGCTTCCTGTTCGCGATCCTGCTGGTGGTGCTGTTCGCCGGCGGCAGCTTCGTGCAGTGGTTCCCGCTGCGCGGCCTGACCTCGCCGGGGTGGGAGGAACTCAGCCTGCTCGGGCGCGCGCTCGATTATGCCTGGCACATGGTGCTGCCCACGATCGCGCTGGTGATCGGCGGCTTCGCCGGGCTGACGATGCTGACCAAGAACTCCTTCCTCGAGGAGATCAACAAGCAGTATGTCATGACCGCGCGCGCCAAGGGCAACACCGAGCGGCGCGTGCTCTACGGCCATGTCTTCCGCAATGCGATGCTGCTGATCATCGCCGGCTTCCCCTCGGCCTTCATCGGCATCCTGTTCACCGGCGCGCTTCTGGTCGAGATCATCTTCTCGCTCGACGGCATCGGCCTGCTCGGCTTCGAGGCGACGGTCAACCGCGACTATCCGGTGATGTTCGGCACGCTCTACATCTTCACGCTGATGGGCCTGGTGATGCAGCTTGTCGGCGATCTGATGTACACGGTGGTCGATCCGCGCATCGACTTCGAGGGGCGCTAGGGGCGGCGCGATGCACGACACGAAGGCTCCCGCCACGCCCGCGACTGACGCCGCAGCCCAGCCCCGGGCACACGCGCCGACGGCGCCGCCCGCGCGCGTGCTGGGCTTCCGTGTCACGCCGCTGACCGCGCGGCGCTTCGCCAATTTCAAGCGCAACCGGCGCGGCTACTGGTCGCTCTGGATCTTCGTCGTGCTGTTCCTCGTCTCGCTGTTCTCGGAGTTCATCGCCAACGACCGGCCGCTCCTGGTGCGCCTCGACGGGAAGTTCTACGCCCCGGTTCTGTTCGACTATACCGAGGAGGAGCTGGGCGGCGATTTTCCCACCTCGGCCGACTATCACGACCCCTTCCTGAAGGAGCGCATCGCGCAGCACGGCTGGGCGGTCTGGCCACTGATCGAGTTCGACTACCGTTCGGTGGTGCGCAATCTGCCGCGGCCTGCGCCTTCGCCGCCAAGCTGGCTCATCCCCGCCGAGGAGCGGCGCGCCAAGCCAGATGCGCCCTACAACCTTCTCGGCACCGACGACCAGGCGCGCGATGTTGCCGCGCGCATCCTCTACGGCTTTCGCATCTCGGTGCTGTTCGGATTCGCCCTGACGATCGTCTCCAGCATCATCGGGATCGCCGCCGGCGCGGTGCAGGGCTTCTATGGCGGCTGGGTGGATTTGTTGTTCCAGCGCTTTATCGAGGTGTGGGGCGGGCTGCCGCAGCTTTTCCTGCTCATCATCCTGGCCTCGATCATCGAGCCGAGCTTCTGGATCCTGCTCGTCTTCCTGCTGCTGTTCAGCTGGATGGGGCTCGTGGGCGTGGTGCGGGCCGAGTTCCTGCGCGTGCGCAACTTCGACTATGTGCGCGCCGCGCGCGCGCTTGGCGTGCCAGACTGGCGCATCATGGCCCGCCACATACTGCCCAACGCGATGGTGGCCACGCTCACCTTCCTGCCCTTCATCCTGTCGGGCTCGGTGACGGTGCTGGCCTCGCTGGGCGAGCTCGTGCAGCAGGGCAAGAACAACCTCACCGCGCCCTGGCTCGGCCTTTCCGCCTTCGTCGTCCTGTCGATCGTGCTGGTGCTGCTGATCTTCGTGGGCGAGGCGGTGCGCGACGCCTTCGATCCGCGCAAGCTGTTCGCGGGGAAGAAGGCATGAGCGCGCCCGCAAGCAATGGCGCTACCGCCCCTGCGGGGCCGCTGCTCGTCGTGCGCGACCTTGCCGTGCAGTTCCGCCAGGGCGCGGATGCGGTGCGCGCGGTGGAAGGCGCCTCCTTCACGCTTGATCGCGGCCAGACGCTCGCGCTGGTGGGCGAGTCCGGCTCGGGCAAGTCGGTCACGGCGCTGTCGGTGCTGCAATTGCTGCCCTATCCGGTGGCGAGCCACCCGGCGGGCTCGATCCGCTTCGCCGGGGCGGAGATGATCGGCGCCGACGAGGCCACCATGCGGCGCGTGCGCGGCGGAGAGGTGGGCATCGTGTTCCAGGAGCCGATGACCAGCCTCAATCCGCTGCACACGGTGGAGAAGCAGATCATCGAGGCGATCCAGCTCCACCGCCCGCTCGCGACCGCCGAGGCGCGCGCGCGCGCGATCGAGGTGCTGCACATGGCCGGCTTCGCCGATGCCGAGCGGCGGCTCACCGCCTGGCCGCACCAGCTTTCCGGCGGGCAGCGCCAGCGGGTGATGATCGCGATGGCGCTGGCCAACGATCCGGCGCTGCTGATCGCGGATGAGCCCACGACCGCGCTCGATGTCACCATCCAGGCACAGATCCTGAAGCTTCTTTCGGAGCTGAAGGAACGGCTCGGCATGGCGCAGCTCCTGATCAGCCACGACCTCGCCGTGGTGCGCAAGTTCGCCGACCTGGTGGCGGTGATGAAGGATGGCCGCATCGTCGAGCAGGGGCCGGTGGCGCAGGTGTTCGGCGATCCGCAGCACGACTATACGCGCATGCTGCTCGCGGCCCAGCCCAAGGGGCAGCCGCTGCCGGTGGCGGCCGACGCGCGCCAGACCATCGCCGCCGAGGCGGTGAAGGTGCACTTCCCGGTCAAGCGCGGCGTGCTGCGCCGGACGGTCGCGCACATCAAGGCAGTCGATGGCGTCTCGATCGCCGTGCGCGAGGGCGAGACGGTGGGGCTGGTGGGCGAATCCGGCTCGGGCAAGACGACGATGGGCTTCGCCCTGCTGCGGCTGGAGCGCAGCATGGGGGCGATCCGCTTCGAGGGCGAGGACATCACCCGCCTCGAACGCGGCGCGCTGCGTCCCTTGCGCCGGCAGATGCAGATCGTGTTCCAGGACCCGTTCGGCTCGCTCTCGCCGCGCCTGTCGGTCGGGCAGATCGTCGAGGAGGGACTGTCGGTGCACGAGCCTGCGCTCTCGGCGGATCGTCGCCGCGAGATCGTGGCCGAGGCGCTGGTCGAGGTCGGGCTCGACCCGGCCTGGATGGACCGCTATCCGCACGAATTCTCCGGCGGGCAGCGCCAGCGCATCGCGATTGCGCGCGCGCTGGTGCTCAAGCCGCGCTTCATCGTGCTGGACGAGCCCACCAGCGCGCTCGACATGAGCGTGCAGGCGCAGATCGTCGATCTCTTGCGCGACCTGCAGCAGAAGCACCGGCTCGCCTATCTGTTCATCTCCCACGACCTCAAGGTGGTGCGGGCGCTGGCGCACAGCGTGGTCGTGCTCAAGGACGGCAAGGTGGTCGAGCAGGGGCCGGCCGAGCAGGTGTTCGACGCCCCGCGCGAGCCCTATACGCGCGCGCTGATGGCTGCGGCCTTCGAGCTCAAGGCCGACGAATCCGGCGTCGTGCGGCGCTGACCGGGCGAAGCGGGCAAGGGCAGGCAGAGGGGGGAGGCATGAGCACGCAAGCCGGACCCTGGGAAGCCGCGCCCGTGCCGGTCGCGCCCGATCCGGCGCGCGATGCCGCCTTCGCCGAACTGATCGGCTGGCTGCAATCGGGCCGCGTGCGGATGGGCGTCAATATCGGGCTGATGAACCGGCCGGGCAGCCCGGTGTTCCGCCGCATCGAGATGTCGCTGCCCCTGTTCGCGGTGGCGGTCGGCACCATCGCCGCGCTGCCCTTCGGCGGGCCGCATCTCGCCTTCCTGTGCCTGGTGCTGGGCGGGATCGGCTTCTTCTTCATGGCCCTGCCGCGCGTCAAGGCGCGGGTCTACGACCGCACCATGCAGCTTGTCACCAACGACCGCGCCGCCTTCGAGCGCTGCTGGGCAATGGGCGCGCTGTCGTTGCAGGACACGCAGGCGAGCGACAACAACATGCTCGGCGGCACGGCCGACTGGGCCGGCTTCCGGCCGCGTCCGGCCGCGGCGGCGGGCGACGCTCCCGCTTGACCGCGCCGCCCGCTTGCGGCGGAAATGTCGCCATCGCGCAACGACAGGCGGGCGGGCGGCCGCTTCCGCCGTCCCGCGCGCAACGGAGGCCGCGCGCCGTGAGCGAGCGCATGCGTGTTTTCCGCCACTGGGAGAAGCGCGCACCGGCGTTGACGCGCCAGTGCTGGTGCTGCGGCTTCGCCGTGCCCGGCTTGCTGGAAGCGGCCCATGCCGGCGGGCGCGGGCGGCGGCGCGCGCTCGATCTCGACGCGACCGCGCTCCTTTGCCCTACCTGCCACCGCGCCCATGATCTCGGCCTGATCGGCTGGCCGCATGTGATGGAGGGGCGCGAGGCGATCCTCGCCGGGCGCAAGCCCAGCCCCGCCGCCGCCTGGAAGCTGATCCGCGATGGTGCGCCCGATCTGGCGCGGTCCTGGCTCGGCGCCAAGGCGCGGCCGCGCGACGGCGTGACGAGCGGCAGCGGCGGCGGCAAGACCGAGGGCGGCAAGGGCGAAGGCGGCAAGGGCGTAGGCGGCCGCCGCCGGCGCGGTCCCACCGATGGCGAGCAGCTGACGCTGTTCGGCCAGAAGGAACTGGAAGCGGCGCGGCTCGATCGTCTCGCCGCCGAGATCCTGCACCACGCCCCGCCCCTGGTGCTGGAGGTGCTGCGCCGCCACTTCGCCAAGACCCGCACCGGCGCCGCCCCCGATGCGGAAACGGTGCGCCGGCTGATCGTCGATGCGCTCGACCGCGGCTGAACGCGCGCGCATTCGGTCTTGCTTGCTCGGAAAGGTTCCCCGCCCATGGCCCTGATGATCACCTGCGCCCCGGCCCGGCTTGCCGCCTGGAAGGAGGCGCTCGGCCCGCTCCTGCCGGGCGTGCCCTTGCGCGCCTATCCGCAGGAGGTGGCCGACCCGGCCGAGATCCGCTGGGCGGTGGTGTGGAACCATCCGCTCGGCGATCTGCGCCGCTACCCGAATCTGGAGCTGGTCGCGAGCATGGGCGCGGGCGTGGACCACATCTTCCGCGACCCCGACCTGCCGCCTGGCGTGCCGATCATGCGCCTGGTCGACCGGCTGCTGACCACGGCGATGAGCGAATATGTGCTGCTCGCGGTGCTGCGCCACCACCGCCAGGATGCGGGCTATCGCGCGCAGCAGGCGGCGCGGCTGTGGCGCGAGCTGCCGGCGCCGGATACGGAAGCCACGCGTATCGGCATCCTCGGCCTCGGCGTGCTCGGCACCGATGCGGCGGCCAAGCTCGCCGCGCTCAAATTCCCGGTCGCGGGCTGGTCTCGGCGGGCGAAGTCGCTGCCGGGGATCGAGAGCTTCGCCGGCGAGGCGGGGCTGGCGCCCTTCCTTGCGCGCACCGACATACTGGTGTGCCTCTTGCCGCTCACGCCGGCCACGCGCGGGATCGTGAACGCGCGCACGCTCGGTGCCCTGCCGCGCGGGGCCTATGTCATCAATGCCGCGCGCGGCGGGCATGTCGTCGATGCCGACCTGCTCGCGGCGCTGGAAAGCGGCCAGATCTCCGGCGCGACGCTCGATGTGTTCAACCAGGAGCCGCTGCCGCCCGACAGCCCCTACTGGTCGCATCCCAGGGTGGTGATGACGCCGCACACGGCTTCGATCACCGTGCCGCGCTCGGTCGCGCCGCAGATCGCAGAGAATATCGGCCGGCTTGCGCGCGGGCAGCCGCTGATCAATCTGGTGGACAGCGCCGCCGGATACTGACGGCGATCGAACGGCGATCGAAACCGCGCAGAGCCGGGAATTCGCGCCGCGTCATTCGCAGATTGTCGACTGCAAACGAAACGGCCCGTGGCATGCGTCCGCCACGGGCCGTTCCGGTTTCGGCAGTTGCCGACGTGCGGGTCGCGGCGTGTCCGCGTCCCGCCCGCCGGCGGTCAAGCCGCGATCAGGCGGCCGCCTTCTCGCGCAGTGCCACGACGCTCGTCTTGCGCCCCGATGCTGCCTCGACCATCGTCGCGCGCAGGTCACGCAGATAGGCTGCGCCCTTCAGCGTGCGCTGCACCAGCACGCTGCGCCGGTCCATCGGGTCGACCTTGCGGCGGGCGAAGTCGAGCTCGCCCAGCCGGTCGAGCGCGCGGGTGATCGCCGGCTTCGACACGTTCAGATCGGCGGCAAGGCCGCGCACCGTGTGCGGGCCATTGCCCAGGTAAACTGTCAACAGAACGGCAAGCTGCCGGGCCGACAGGTCGGGCCCATCGCGCCGCACCGAGGCGGCGATGGTTTCGCGGAAGATCTCGATCAGATCGTCCTTGTTCACTTCCAGAGACATTCTCGTATCCTCAGTTACTAATATTCCAGTTCATGGACCCGCCGCGACCCGGCCGATGCGGCGCCGGGGTGTGGACAGGCTAGTGCCGTGGCATCGCCCTTAGTTGGGATCGATCGCGCAACTTGCCAGGGACGGAACGACAGGTTTTCGTCAGCATTGTGTCATTCCGAGCGGCCCGGCCCCGATTGCCCGGCGAATCGATTGGCAATCGTCGCGGTGAGGGCGCGCATCGCCTGGGCCTCGCCGCCTTCCGGGCGACCCGGCCGGTCGGCATCGTTCCAGGCATAGACGTCGATATGCGCCCAAGGCGTTGTGGCACTGACGAAACGATGCAAGAACAGTGCCGCAACGATGGCTCCGGCATGGGTCTGGCCGGAAACATTGCCGAGTTCGGCCGCGCCCTTCTCCAGCCAGCGCAGATAGGCCGGAAAGAGCGGCAGCCGCCAAAGCGGATCGGAGACGGCAAGCCCCGCCGAGAGGATCCCGGCGGCAAGCGTCTCGTCATTGCAGAACAGTGCCGGCAGGTCGGGCCCCACGGCCACGCGCGCCGCGCCGGTCAGCGTGGCGCAGTCTATCAGCAGCGCAGGGTTGCCGGCATCGGCATCGGCGAGCAGGTCGCACAGCACCAGTCGCCCCTCGGCGTCGGTGTTGCCGACCTCGACCGAGATGCCCTTGCGCGTGCGCACGATGTCGAGCGGGCGCATGGCGCGCCCCGACACGCTGTTCTCGACCGCGCCCACCAGCACGCGCATCCGCACCGGCAGCTTGAGCGCCATGACCATGCGCGCGATGCCGAGCACGATCGCCGCCCCGCCCATGTCCTTCTTCATGCGCAGCATGCCGGCGGCGGGCTTGAGGTCGAGGCCGCCGGTATCGAAGCACACGCCCTTGCCGCAGAGCGCCACCAGCGGGGCATCCGCGCCCGCGCCCGACCAGGTGATTTCGGCCACGCGCGGGGCGCGCGGGCTGCCCTGGCCGACCATCGCCACGGTGGGATAGTCGCGCAGGAGCGCCTCGCCGCTGACGATGCGCCCCTGTCCGCCGAAAGCGGCGGCGAGATCAAGCGCGGCCTGTGCGAGCTCGGCCGGGCCGAGATCGTTGGCCGGCATGTTGATGAGGTCGCGCACCATCCAGGCAGCCTCGGCGGCCGCCACGGCATGCACCAGCGCGGCCGAGGCCGCCGGCAGCACAAGCCGCGCCGGGGCCCGCTTGGCGGGACGGTAGCGCGTGAACCGGTAGGCGCCGAGCGCCCAGCCCAAGGCCGCATCCGCCATTGCGGCATCGACCGCCGCGGCGTCGGCGCGCGCGATGCTGGCCAGGCGCCAGACGGTTCCTTCCGGCAGGCCGTGGGGCAGCGCGCCGAAGGCGTGCGGCGCCGTCTCCTCGCCGAGGCCGAAGGCGGCACCGGCTATGCGGCCATCCGCCGCCGGCAGGAGGCATATCTCCTGCGCGCGGGCGGCGAAGCCCGAGGCCGCGACCCAGTTGCGCACCGTCTCGCCCTGGCCGGCGAGCCACTGCGGCAGGGCCGACGGCGCGAGGGCCGCGATCGGCAGGGCATCGGGCGTGGCGGGGGCGTAGCAGGCGAGCATCAGGGCAATGGCCGTTCCATGAAGCCGTTCGGTGGTCGCGTTCGATTCGGGAGGCCGCGGTGCCTAGTGGCGCGGCGGCGCGGTCACATAGCGATAACGAAATAATTCAGCAAGCAAAAACCGCCCCCCTGCCTTGCGATAAGTCAAGGGCAGGGTTGCAAAGCGCTGCCACCCGCCGGCGGTTGCGCCTGCCTGGCTTATCGCGCAAGGTCTGGCCATCGGCGGGCCCCCGCCGGACAGAGACGAATCAAGCCAAGGCCCAGCCGCGCTCGATGTTCGCCCCCGCGCCCCGGACCGGCCCCGCGCGCCTGCTCGCCGCGGCCCTTCTGGCCTTCGCCTGTCTGTGCTGGGCAGGAAACTACCTGCTTGCGCGCAGCATGACCGGCCATATCCCGCCGATCGCGCTCTCGCTCTGGCGCTGGGTGGCGGCGCTGATGATCCTGCTGCCGATCACGGCGCCCGAGCTTCTGGCCCGCCGCGCGCTGATCCGCGCCAACTGGCGGCTCTACGCGCTGCTCGGCGCCACCGGCACGGCGGCGGCCAACGCGGTGATCTACCTCGCCCTCAACTATACCGGCGTGATCAACGCCGCGCTGACCAACTCGGCATCGCCGGCGGCGATGCTGCTGGTCTCCTGGCTGATCGACCGCAAGCCCGCGCGCATCAACCAGCTTGCCGGCGTGGCGGTCTCGACGATCGGGGTGGGGGTGATCATCACCGCCGGCGATATCGGCCTCGTGCGTGCGCTCGCCTTCAATCCGGGCGACTTCCTGGTGCTCACCGGCGTGCTCTGCTGGGCGGTCTATTCGGTGATGCTGCGGCGGATTCCGCGTGGCCTGTCGGCGCTCGGCTTCCTCACGCTCTCGATCCTGTTCGGCCTGCCCTTCCTGGTCCTGGCGCGGCTGGCCGAGATCGCGCTCGGCACGGTGGCGCTGCAATTCGACCTGCCGACGCTCGGCACGATCCTTATCACCGCGCTGTTCCCCTCGATCGCCGCCTATCTCGCCTGGAACCGGGCGGTGGCGCTGGCGGACGCGAATTTCGCCGGCCCCTTCGTGCACCTGTTGCCGGCCTTCGCCACGATTCTGGCGATCCTTTTCCTGAACGAGCGCTTCCGGCCCTACCACGGCGCCGGGCTGACCCTGATCCTGCTCGGCATCCTGCTGGCCAACGGGCGGCTCGGCGCCGGCAGACGCAAGGACGCCGCGCCTTGAGCGCGACCTCGCGCCATCGCCACGCCCCGGTCGCGGGCATTCTCTGGATGCTGTCGGCGAATGCCTGCTTCTCGGGCATGGTGACGCTGTTCAAGGCGGGCGTGCTGGACGGTGCCTCGGTGCCGCTGGCCCTGTTCTCCCGCGCGATCTTCACCTTCCTCGCGCTGATGCCGATGGTGGCGCGGAACGGCGTGGCGATGATGGCCACGCGCCACCCCTACCGCCACATGCTGCGCTGTGTCGCCGGCATGACCGGCTTCGGCTGCACGCAATGGGCGGTGACGATCATCGGCGCGGCGGATGCGATCGCGATCTCCTATTCCCGCCCGCTCCTGATGATCCCGATCGCGGCGACGCTGCTTGGCGAGCGCATCGGCCTGCGCCGGGCGCTTGCCGCCCTGGTGGGTTTCGCCGGCGTGCTGGTGATCGTGCGTCCGGGCGCCTCGATGCACTGGGCGAGCCTGCTCGCGCTGGCGGGTGGCTTGGGCGGCGTGTTCGTGGTGATCGGGCTGCGCCTCCTGGCCGCGACCGAGCCGCCCTTGCGCGTCGTGTTCTGGTACGCGGTGGCCGGCTGCCTCGTGTGGGGGCCGCTCGCCTTCCTGTCGGGCGCGCTGCCCGGCGGCCACGGCGTCGCCATGCTGCTGGCCGGCGCTGTCTCGGGCTTCGTCGGCGACATCATGGCCTCGCACGCGGCGCGGCTGGCCGAGGCGAGCGTGCTCTCGCCGGTCGAGTATGCGCAGATCGGCTTCGTCGCGCTCTATGCCTTCCTGATGTTCGGCGAACGCGCGCACTCGACCACCTGGATCGGCGCGGCGCTGATGTTCGCCGCCACGATGGCGATCGCGCAGGATGCACGCCGGGCCAGGCGCCGGGCGGAGCAGGGGCCATGAGCGCGGCGGCAGGCGACGGCGGCTCGGCCGCGCGCTCGCTCTGGATCGGGCTCGGCCTGATGCTGCTCACCCAGGCGCAGTGGGCGATGTGGGGCGCGACGCTGAAATACCTGGTGCTCGACGGCGTGCCGATGGCGCTCTGCTTCGTCGCCCGCCCGATCGCGGCGCTGCTGCTGCTCTTGCCCTGGATGCTGCGCGCGGGCTGGCGCGGCCTTGCCACAGAGCGCCTGCCGCTGCATGCGCTGCGCAGCCTGGCCGGCGTCACCTCCACCGGGGCGCAGCTGGTGGCGGTGGTGCTGATCCCGTTTGCCGACGCGGTCGCGGTCACCTATGCGAAGCCCCTGTGGGTGATCCCGCTGGCCGTACTGTTCCTGGGCGAGCGGGTGGGCTGGCGCCGCTCGCTCGCCACCGCGGTGGGCTTCGTGGGCGTGCTGGTCGTGGCCGGCCCGCGCGGCGTGGTTTCGCCCGGCGTGCTCGCCGCCGTGCTATCCGGGGTCGCGGGCGCGGCGGTGATGCTGATGATCAAGTCGCTCACCAGCACCGAGCCGGCGGGGCGCATCCTGTTCTACTACTCGGCGCTGTCGCTGCTGGTCTGGGGGCCGATGGCCGCGTTCGACTGGGCCACGCCGAACCTGTTCCAGTTCGCGCTGCTCGCGCTGTCGGGCGCGATCGTGCTGCTCGGCGACTATCTGATGACGCGCGCCGTGCGCTATGCCGAGGCAAGCGTGCTCGCGCCGATGGACTACAGCCAGGTGCCGATGGCGGCGGCGCTGGGCGCGCTGCTGTTCGGCGAGGAAGCGGGCTGGAGCCTGGCGATCGGCACGGCGCTGATGGTCGGTGCCGTCTGGTATATCGCGCGGCGCGAGGCCATGCTGTTGCGCGCGGCGGCGGTGCGGGCGAGTGGACCAGTCGCTGCCCCTCGCGGCCCGAGCACGGACCCGACGCCATGACCCCCATGCCACCGGCGCTGGCCGGCATTCTGTGGATGCTCGGCTCGGCGGTGTGCTTCGCCACGGTGAACGCCGCGCTCAAGTTCATCGCCACCGGGCTGCCGATGGGCGTGCTCTTGTTCCTGCGCCTGCTCACGGCGCTGGCATGGATGGCGCCCTGGGCCTGGCGCGCGGGCCTTTCCACGATCGCCACCCGCCGGCCGATCCTGCATCTGGTGCGCACGGTGGTGGGCACCGCCTCGCTCGCCTGTATCGTCTGGGCGCTGGAAACCCTGTCGCTGGCCGACGCCACAACGCTTGCCTTCACCCGGCCCCTGTTCATGGTGGTGCTGGCGGCGCTGTTCCTGGCCGAGCGGCCGACCCCCTCGCGCCTCGTCCTCACCCTGCTCGGCTTCGCCGGCGTGCTGGTGATCGTGCGGCCGGGCACGGAGATCGATCCGGCGATGCTGTGGGCGCTTGGCTCGGCCGCCTGCGCGGCGGTGAATCTGGTGGTGATCAAGCATCTGAGCCGGACCGAGCCGCCGGCGCGCGTCGTGTTCTGGTATGCGGCGCTGGGCTCGGCCCTGACCGCGCCCTGGGCGGCCTGGGAGTGGCAGGCGCCGACCTGGCTGCAATTCGCGGTGATCGCGGGAGCGGCCTTCCTGTCCGTGGCGGGCCAGTATTGCGTCGCCCAGGCGGCCAGCCGCGCCGAGGCCACCGTGATCGCGCCGATGGACTTCTTCCAGCTCCCGGTTGCCGCGCTGATCGGCTTCGTGATGTGGCGCGAGGCGCTCGCCTGGCAGACGGTCGCCGGCGCGCTGCTGATCCTGATGGCCGTGCTCGGCATCGCGCGCACCGAGGGACGGCGCGGCAAGCCGCCGCTCTCCGGGCCGCCGCCTGCCGGGCCGCCGCCTGCCGGGCCGCCGCCTGCCTCGCCCCCCCGGCCCTAGGCTGAATCGACATTCAGCGGGTCCAGATGATGGCGGCGGCGATGTGAACGAAGCTGAGGAAGTATGCGGCTCTTCGGTCGTATCGGGTGGCGGGGCGACGGAAGTGCTTGAGCTTGTTGAAGC
>JADZEB010000022.1 GCA_020850755.1 Alphaproteobacteria bacterium
CGCCCGCACCGCCATTGATCGTGTCGTTGCCGGCGCCGCCATAGATCACGTTGGCGAGCGCATTGCCGGTGAGCGCCGCATTGCCCGCGCCGATGAAGAACAGCCGCTCGACCTCGGACGGCAGGACGTAGGTCGCGAGCGTGGTCGAGACCACATCGATCGTGCCCTGGCCCGCCAGCTCGATCACCACGTCGCCGGCATCGTCGACCGTGTAGTTGTCGTTGCCGCCGCCGCCCGCCATCGTGTCCGCGCCCAGGCCGCCATTGATCGTGTCGTTGCTGGCCCCGCCGATGATCACATTGTTGCCGGCATTGCCGGTGAGCGTCGCGGCACCAACGCCGATGAAGGTCAGCCGCTCGACCTCGCTCGCCAGCACATAGGTGTTGAGCAGCGCGAACACGAGATCGTTCGCGCCCTGCCCCGCAGTCTCGGCCACGGTGTCGCCGGCATTGTCCACCGTGTAGGTGTCATCGCCCGCGCCGCCGATCATCTCGTCGGCCCCGCCGCCGCCGTTGAGCTGGTCGTTGCCAAGCCCGCCGATCAGACGGTTGGCAGCGCCGTCGCCGGTCAGAACGTCGTTGAAGTCGGAGCCGCGCACGCCCTCGATGTTGACGAGGGTATCCGTTCCGCCAACGCCATCGGTGCCCGATCCGCCGCCGAGATTGACGGTCACGCCCGATCCCGCGTTCTCGTAGCTGGCGATGTCGAAACCGCCGCCACCATCGATCGAATCATTGCCGATATCGCCCGCGAACATGTTGTCCGCGGCGTTGCCGATCAGAACGTCAGCGAACTCCGAGCCGTAGACATCCTCGATGCCGGTGAGCGTATCGGTGCCACCGAAGCTGTCGCGTGCCACACCGGTGGCGAGATTGACCGTCACGCCCGAGGCGCCGCCATCCTCGGAATAGACAACGGCATCGACACCGGCGCCGCCATCGATCATGTCGTTGCCTGCGCCGCCCAGGAAATAGTTGCGCGCGGCATTGCCGGTGAGCGTGTCGTTGAAGCTGCCGCCAAGCACGGCGATGACATCGACCAACGTGTCGGTGCCGCCCTCGCCATCGCTGGCAACGCCAAGGGCAAGGTTCGCGGTCACCGAGCCGGTCGCGTGCTCGTAGGAGACCGCGACGCGGTTCTGGCCGTTGGCGTTCACATGGCCGCGCAGCGTATCGTCGCCCCAGCGCCCGGCGATGAAGGTGAAGCTGTCATCGAGCTTGCTGTCGGCCGTGACCCCGGCCGCGGTAAGGCCGGTGAGATCGTCATCCTCGAGCGAGCCGATCAGGAACTCGATGCCGGCCAGCGTGTCGGTATCGCCGTAATTGTCCACCACGGTCGCCGTCACCAGGCTGCCGGTGACACCCACGAAGTTCTGGTCCACGCGCCGGTCGTAGCGGACCGTATCGAAGCCGGCCCCGCCATCGACCGTGTCGGCGCCGCTGCGAGGGACGAAGACATTGTCCTCCTCGTCGCCGATCAGGATGTCGTTGTAGTCGCTGGCGTGAACGCCCTCGATCGAGATCAGCGTGTCGGTGCTGCCGAAACCGTCGGTTGCCGTGCCGGTCCCGAGATTCACGGACACGCCGGTCGGCATGTTGAACAGCGTGTAGTCGGCGACATCGTCGCCGCCCGCTCCGTCGAGCGTGTCGGCGCCGGCGCCACCGCGCAGCCGGTTGGCGTTGCCATCGCCGATCAGCGTGTCGTCGAATGCAGAGCCGAACACGTTCTCGATCGAGACCAGCGTGTCGGTGCCGCCGCTGCCATCGCTGGCGGTACCGAGGGCGAGATTGACCGATACCGGACCGGGCGCGCTGTTGTAGGCCGCCGTATCCACGCCGGCGCCGCCATTGATGAAGTCGTTGCCCTCCTCGCCGCGGAACTGGTTGTCGGCATCGTTGCCGCTCAGCGTATCGTCAAGCCGCGTGCCGCGAACGAAGGCGATCGAGACCAGCGTGTCCGTGCCGCCGAGGCCGTCCGTGGCGGTGCCGGTGGCCAGGTTCACCACGACGCCGGAGGTGACCAGGCCGCTGTCGAAATCGGCCATCACCAGGTTGATGCCATAGGGATTGACATTGCCGACAAGCGTGTCGTTGCCGGCCTGGCCACGGACATAGGTAAGGTCGTTCAATCCGACATAGGTGTAGCCGGTCAGCACATCGTTGGCGGTCGAGCCGATCAGCATCTCGATCGAGGTGAGCGTATCCGTGCTGCCCGAGGAATCGACCACGCTGCCATTGACGCTGTCGGGCGTCGGGCCGGCGAAGAGCTGGCCGGTAATGCCCACCGTCTCGGAATCGAAATCGTAGGCGGCGACGTCGAAGCCGTTGCCGCCATCGATGCTGTCGGCACCGCCGCGGCCATAGAACAGGTTGCCGCCATTGTTGCCGATGAACACATCCGCCTGGTTGCCGCCGGATGCATCCTCGATCGAAACCAGCGTGTCGGTGCCGCCCAGCCCGTCGATCGCGAACCCGGAAGCCAGATCGACGGTGACCGAGCCGGTGGCGTTGTTGTAGTCGGCGCGGTCATTGCCCAGGCCGCCATCGATCACATCATTGCCGCCATTGCCGCGAATGCGATCGTCGAAGTTGGAGCCGGTCAGGCTGTCGCCAACCGTGCTGCCGCGCACGCGGTTGATGTTCACCAGATCGTCGGTGCCGATTCCTGTGCCGACAGCCGTGCCGGCGGCAAGATCCACGGTCACCGCGGTATTGACATTGCCGTAGTCGGCGGTCGTGCCGGTGCCGAAGAACGCCGCGATCAGCAGGTCATCGCCGAGCCCGCCACGCAGCAGCATGGTTCCGAAGCCGGACGTGCCGGTGAGCACGTCGTCGAACGATGTGCCGATCAGGCCCTCGATGTCGCCGACGGTGAAGGTCTCGGCATTGCCGTTGCCGTCATTGGCGATCACGCCGGTGGTGAGATTGGCCTGGGCCGGGCCGGCGGCACCCGCGAACGAGATCCAGTCGAAGCCGCTGCCGCCCGAATAGGTGTCAATACCCGTGCCGCCATTCAGCACGTCATCGCCATTGCCGCCATTCAGGATGTCGTTGCCGCCGAGGCCGTTCAGCGTGTCGTTGCCGTCCAGGCCGTTGATGGTGTCGTCCTCGCCGGGAAAGTTCGGATCGCCATTGAGGGTTTCGCTGCCGGCACCGCCATTGATGATGGCCATGATCGCCTTCCCCTGCCGCGCATTCGCGCCAAATTGAATGAGCCGATTGACAAAAAGTTTAGCAAGTAGCGCTGATTGGAACAATCATTGTGCCAGCGAGCGCCACTCGCACGCCTTCTGCCGCCACCAGGCGCGTCGCGATGCAGCACGGCCGGCGCAATGCGCCCGCCGGCCATGCGCGGGACGGTTGAACAGGAAGGCCGATCTTCGCCCCGAAGCGTCGGCGGGACCTTCCTGTTGCTCGGGCCGGGTCTCAGACCCGGCCGAGGGCGATGGCGATGCCCTGGCCCACGCCGATGCACATGGTGGCAAGCGCGAGCTTGCCGCCCTTGAGCTGCATCTCGAGCGCGGCGGTGCCGGTGATGCGCGTGCCCGAGGCGCCGAGCGGATGGCCGAGCGCGATCGCCCCGCCATTCGGGTTCGCATGCGGCGCATCGTCCGGAATGCCAAGCTCGCGCAGCGTGGCGATTCCTTGGCTCGCGAACGCCTCGTTCAGCTCGATCACGTCGAAATCGGCGGGCTTGACGCCAAGCCGCGCGCAAAGCTTCTTCGAGGCGGGCGCCGGGCCGATGCCCATCACGCGCGGGGCAACGCCGGCGGTGGCGCCACCCAGAACGCGCGCGATCGGGGTCAGGCCGAAGCGCCTCGCCGCCGCCTCCGACGCCACGATCAGCGCGGCCGAGCCGTCATTGACGCCCGAGGCGTTGCCGGCCGTGACCGTGCCGTTCTTGCGGAACAGGGCAGGCAACTTGGCCAGCGCCTCGAGCGTGGTCGAGGGGCGCGGATGCTCGTCCGCCGTCACCAGCACCGGATCGCCCTTGCGCTGCGGGATCGCCACCGGGACGATCTCCTTGGCCAGCCGCCCCGAGGCCTGCGCCGCGCCCGCGCGCTGCTGCGAGCGGACGGCGAAGGCGTCCTGGTCGGCGCGCGCGATCTGGTAGTCCTCGGCGACGTTCTCGGCCGTCTCCGGCATGGAATCGACGCCGTATTTCTCGCGCATCTTGGGGTTGATGAAGCGCCAGCCGATGGTCGTGTCCTCGATCGACATGGAGCGCGAGAAGGCGCTGTCGGCCTTGGGGATGACGAAGGGCGCGCGCGACATGCTTTCGACGCCGCCGGCGATGTAGAACTCGCCCTCGCCGGCCTTGATCGCGCGCGCGGCCATGATGATCGCCTCCATGCCCGAACCGCACAGACGGTTGACGGTGGCGCCCGGCACCGTCTCCGGCATGCCGGCGAGCAGGAGCGACATGCGCGCGACGTTGCGGTTGTCCTCACCCGCCTGGTTGGCGCAGCCATAGATCACATCGTCGAGCGCGGCCCAGTCGCACTTCTGGTTGCGCGCCATCAGCGCCTTGAGCGGCACGGCGCCGAGATCGTCCGGCCGCACCGAGGAGAGCGAGCCGGCGAAGCGGCCGATCGGCGTGCGCACATAGTCGCAGATGAAGGCATCCATGATCGCGATCTCCTCGGTTCGGAACAGCGGTCCGTTTCCAGCGCGGGGGCGCCGTGCGGCTGGCGCCAAGATTGGCACAGGGCGCGCGGCCGCGCGATCCCCCGCGCGCGACCGGACATGCCGGCCAGGGACCGCCTCTAGAAGGGCAGGCCGACATAATTCTCGGCCAGCGCGGTTGCCGCCGCGCGCGAGCCTGCGATGTAATCCAGCTCGGCAAGCTGCATCTGCTCCTCGAAGCTGCCTTCGGGATGGAGCCTGTGCATCAGCCCGGTGAGCCACCAGGAGAAGCGCTCGGCCTTCCACACCCGCGCCAGGGCGCGCTCGGAATAGCAGTCGAGCTCCTCCTCCCGGCCCTCGCGGTAGAAGGCCGCCAGCGCGCGGGCGAGATAGTGCACGTCCGAGGCGGCGAGGTTCAGCCCCTTGGCGCCGGTCGGTGGCACGATGTGCGCGGCATCGCCGGCCAGGAACAGCCGGCCGTGGCGCATCGGCGCGGCGACGAAGCTGCGCAAGGGTGCGACGCTCTTCTCGATCGCGGGGCCGGTCCGCATGCACGCCGCCGCTTCCGGCCCCAGCCGGCGCTTGAGCTCGTCCCACAGCCGCTGGTCCGGCCAGTCGGACGGGTCGGTATCAGGCGCGCACTGGATGTAGTAGCGGCTGCGCGTGGGCGAGCGCATCGAGGCGAGCGCGAAGCCGCGCTCGTGGCGCGCATAGATCAGCTCGTGCGAGACCGGCGGCACATCGGCCAGGATGCCGAGCCAGCCGAACGGATAGACACGCTCGTAGCTGCGCAGCAGGGCCGGCGGAATGGCGGCGCGGCTGACGCCGTGATGGCCGTCGCAGCCGGCGATGAAGTCGCAATCGAGCCGCTGCGCGCTTCCCTGGTGGACGAAGGCGAGGTGCGGGCGCCCATCGGCCAGGCCGCCGGGCGCCACGCCCTCGGCCTCGAACAGGATCGGCAGGCCCTGGGCCAGGCGCAGCGCGATCAGGTCCTTGGTGATCTCGGTCTGGCCATAGACCACCACTGCCTTGCCGGTGAGGTCGCGGAAATCGACGCGATGGCGCCGCCCGGCGAAGGCGAAGGTCGCACCCTCATGCACCAGCCCTTCGGCATGCAGGCGCGCGGCCGCGCCCACCTCCTCCAGCAGCGCCACCGTGCCCTGTTCCAGCACGCCGGCGCGGATGCGCGCCTCGACATGGTCGCGGCTGCGCGCCTCCAGGATCACGCTCTCGATGCCCCGGCGCGCCAGCAGGTGCGAGAGCAGCAGCCCCGCCGGCCCCGCGCCGATGATGCCAACCTGCGTGCGCATGGGACTTCGGCGCCTCCTCCTCAGGACAGCAGGCGGACCAGGCCGAGCGACAGCGCCGGGAACGCCACCACCAGCGCCAGGCGCAGAAGGTCGGCCAGCAGGAAGGGCAGCACCGCGGCATAGATGCGCGGCATCGGCACGTCGCGGGCGAGCGAAGCGACCACGAACACGTTGAGCCCGATCGGCGGCGCGGCGAGCCCGATGCCGACCACGATCAGCACCTGGATGCCGAACCAGATCGCCACCTCCTCGGCCGGCATGCCGAAATCGAGCGCGGTGACGATCGGGAAGAAGATCGGCAGCGTCAGCAGCAGCATGGCAAGCTCGTCCATCACCGCGCCGAGCAGGATGTAGAACAGCAGGAACCCCACCACCACCGCATGGGGCGGGATGCGCAAGCCCGCGATCCATTCCGCCGCCACCGTGGCGACCTGCGACAGCGCCAGGAAGGCGCTGAACACCTCCGAGCCGAGCAGGATGATGAAGATCATCGCCGTCGTCTCGGCGGTCTGGCGCAGGCTGGTAAGGATGTCGTGCAGCCCGAGCGCGCGCTGCGCGAGCCCGAGCGCGAGCATGGCGATCGCGCCCACGCTCGCCCCTTCGGTCGGTGTGAACACGCCGCCATAGATGCCGGCGATGACGATGAAGGACACCAGCGCCACCGGCCAGACTGCGCCCAGGAGGCGCAGCCGCTCGGCGCGCGAGGCTTCCGCCAGCGCGGGCGCGATCGCAGGGTGCCGGCGCACGACCAGCACGATGGTTGCGATGTAGAACAGGGCCGCCAGCAGGCCGGGGATCAGGGCGGCCATGAACAGCTTGGCGATGTTCTGCTCGGTCGAGATGGCATAGACCACCAGCACGACCGATGGCGGGATCAGGATGCCGAGCGTGCCGCCCACCGCCACCGTGCCGGTGGCGAAGGCGGGGTCGTAGTCGTAGCGGCGCAATTCGGGCAGCGCGGTGCGCGCGAAGGTGGCTGTGGTGGCGACAGAGGAGCCGCAGATCGCACCGAACCCCGCGCAGGCGCCGATCAGCGCCATCGCCAGGCCTCCGCGCCGATGGCCGAGCCAGGCGGCCGCGGCGCGGAACAGCGCGGTCGAGAGGCCCGAGCGTTCGGCGAACGCGCCCATCAGGATGAACAGCGGGATCACCGACAGCGTGTAGTTAGCGAACTGGTGGTAGCTGTTGGTCTTCATGTAGGCGGTGAAGGCCTGCCAGCTCGACAGGTGGATATAGCCCGCCGCCCCGGTCAGCAGCACGGCGAGCCCGACATGCATGCGCGCCGCGATCAAGAGCAGCATGACGGCGAAGCCGAGCAGGGCGATGGCGGGTTCGCTCATGCCGGCGGCGCTTGCCGCGGTTGCGGCGGCGGGTCGCGGCGGCGACGCAGGAGCGTGATCCCGCTCCAGGCCGCGACCACGGCCAGGAACGCCATCAGGGCGGTTGCGATCGCGAAGGCCGGCCAGAGCGGCAATTGCAGCACCATGGTGCTGGTGCCGTTCGCCATGTTCTCGCGCACGCCGGCGATCATGCACCAGGCGATCACGCCGATCGCCCCGGCATAGACCAGGTCCCAGGCGCCATCGATCACGCGCCGCGCGCGCAGCGGCAGGCGCGCGGTGAAGCTGTCGACGATGATGTTGCCGCGGCGCGCCTGGCAGAAGGGCAGGAAGGCGAAGACGGCGATCGCCGTGCCCATCTGCACGAACTCGAAGTCGCCCGGGATCGGCTGGCCCGCTAGCCAGCGCAGCAGCACGCTCGTGCCGACCATGGCGCCGATCGCCAGCACGACCAGCCCGCCCAGGACGGCGATGAAGCCGGCAAGCCGGGTCACACGCCCGGCCCCCTGCTCCGTCCCGCAATCACGGTCGCGACCGTGCCGGCGCACGCCAACCGCTATCGCACGCCCTCACGCTGCCTCGTATCTGGCGATCATGGCGCGGACATCGGCGAGCAGCGCCTCGCCATCGAGGTTGCGCCCGCGCATCGCCGCGAGCCAGCCGGCATGGACGGGCGCGACCGCCGCCTGCCAGGCCGCCTTGTCCGCCTCGGGCAGAGTGGTGATCGTGTTGCCGCGCCCGAGCACCATCTGCCGGATCTCGGCCCCGGCCGCGTCCCACACCCGCCCCGCCTCGGCCGAGAGTGGCGCGCCGATGGTGGCATCGAAGGCGGATCTGAGGTCGGCCGGCAGGGCGTTGTAGCGGGCCGGGTTCATCGCCAGAACGAAGGTGGAGGAGTAGAAGGTCGGCGCGCCGGGAATCTCGGTGTGGTGGCGCACCAGCTCGTGCACGCGCACCGCCGGCACCACCTCCCAGGGGATGACGGCACCATCGAGCGCGCCCTGCGCCAGGGCCTCGGGCACCTGCGGCACCGGCATGCCGATCGCGGCGATGCCCACCGCGCGCATCGCCTCGCCGGCAAGCCGTGTCGGGAAGCGCAGCTTCATCCCGCGCAGATCCTCGAGCTTCTGGACCGGGCGCTTGGTGTGGATCACGCCATGATCATGCGCCCAGAAGGCGAGCACCTTCACCTCGCGCATCTCCGCGCGCATGTGCTTCTCGGCGAACTCCCAGGCGGCGCGGGAGTTGGGCCCGGCGCGGCGCGAGGCGACGACGGGAAGCTCCAGCGTCTCCGAGATCGGGAAACGGCCCGGCGTGTAGCCGGGCAACGTCCAGATGATGTCGGCAACGCCGTCGCGCGCCTGGTCGTAGAGCTGCGGCGGCGTGCCGCCAAGCTGCATCGAGGGGAATATCTGGATGCGCAGCCGCCCGCCGGTGGCATCCGCCACTTTCTGCGCCCAGGGCTGGAACAGCAGCCGGTGCGCGGTCGCGACCGGCGGCAGGAAATGGTGCAGGCGCAGCGTCACCGTCGCCTGCGCGCCGGCCGGGCGCACGAACGGCGCCGCCAGCGCCGACGCACCCATTACCGATAGAACCCGCCGTCGCGTGACCGTCATGGCCAGCCTCCCCTGCTTGCGTTTGCGTCCCACATCGCGGCGCATCCGGCCCCTTCTCCGGCAGGACGTTCGCGTGCGCCGTGCTTGCCGGGACGCATCCTAGGCGAAGCCCGCCTGGCATTGAAGCGCGATGAAGTGCGTGACAAACGCCTTCACCCGTTGCCCGACGCGGAATCGCGCCGCTACGTTTCGGGCTTCATCCCGCGGCCCCTCGGGGCGGCATCATTTTCAGCGAGAGACATCCGACCATGCCCAACCACGCCACCGCTCCCGTCCGCATGGGTGCCTTTCGTCTGTCTGCGGTTGCGGCGGCCCTGCTGTCGCTTGCCGCGTGCAGCGACATCTCTCGCCTGACCGGCATGGAGCTTCGCCCCGATGGCGGGCAGCAGGCTGCCAGCCAGCGACCCGCCCCCGCTGCTCCGGCGCGCTCACGCGCCGAGACGCTCTATCGCGACGGGCTGCGCCACATGGAGGGAAGCGGTGTGCCGGTGGACATGGCGCGCGCGGCCGAGCTGATCGGGCAGTCCGCCGATCTCGGCCATGCCGAATCGCAATACCTGCTCGGCACCAATGCCGCGCTGCGCGGGGCGCTGACGCGCCCGCCCGAGGCGCCGGCGCTATGGCTCACCCGTGCCGCGCTGCAAGGCCATGCCCGCGCGCAGCAGCGCCTCGGCGATGCCTATGCCAGCGGCGCGGGCGTGGGACGCGACCTGCCCTGGGCCGCGCTCTGGTACAACCGCGCCGCCGAACGCGGCGTGCCCGAGGCGCAGCTCGCCTTCGGGCGGATGCTGGCGCGCGGCCAGGGCACGGCGCGCGACCCGGCCGAGGCCTATGGCTGGCTCGGGCTGGCGGCGGCGGCCGGGCAGGCCGAGGCGGCGGCGGAACGCTCGGGGCTGGAGGGTGCACTCGATCCGGCGGCGCGCCGCGCGGCCGACGCACGGGTCCGAGCGCAGCGGCGCGCAGGCTCGGTCGGGCATCCCGACCGGCCGCTGATCCGCTTCGCCCAATCGGCACTGCGCGCGCTGCAACTCGGCAACGAGGCCCCGAGCGGACGCGCCACGGCCGCGACGCGCCAGGCCCTGGCCGGTTTCGCGCGCGCTGAATCCCTCGTGCCGCGCGATCCCTGGGCACCGGCGATCATCGCCCGCCTGCGTGACCGCAGCCGCGCCGCGCTGAGCGGCGGCTGAGCCGGCGGCTGAGGCGCGCGAGCGGAACAGCCGCACGCGACACCCGCCGCGCGCGCTGCGCGACCCTGGTCCGGCCGAGCCGTGGCCCTATCGGAGGCAGAGCGGCGCGGCCCGCCTGCCGCCCGTGGCCAGCGCCGGGAGGCCGGACAAGGGAACGCCGCGCCACCCGATCGGATGGCGCGGCGCTGATCCTTGCGGTGCGGCGGGCGCCGGGCCGGCGCCGGCACGCGGCCGGGCCAGGCCGGGCCAGGCCCACCAGCCGCGAGCGGATCGGCTAGGTCGTGCCGTTTGTCGGCGTGCCGCTGGCCGTCCCGCCGGTCGTGCCGCCCGTCGTTCCATCGGTGGTGCCGCCGGTCGTGCCGCCGGTCGTGCCGCCCGTGGTGCCGTCGGCAGGCTCCTCGGGATCGGGCATGGACGGGAAGTTGGTCACGCCGAGAGTCGGATCGACCTCCGGCAGACCGAGCAGCGTATCCACCCGCGCCACAACCTCGGGCGAGAGCGGCTTGTTCGCGGCCGCGCCGAGCAGTTCGGCCCGCGCTGCCGCGATGGCCACGGCCTGCGCCAGCTGCGCCTTGGTCAGGTCCGCCGGCGAGAGCGGCTTGGTATCGACCGGCTCGGGCGGAGCCAGCGCCGCGAGCATCGCGCGCTCATAGGCGGCGATCATGCCGACACGGGAATTGGGCGCCGCCACCTCGCGTGCGCGGGCCGAGGCATGCGCCGCGTTGAGCGCACCCAGCGCCGCCGCAAGCGAACCGCCGCGCGCCGCCGTGGTGGTGCTCGCCCGGCCCGCCGGAGCCACGCTCGCGGTCAGCCCGTGCAGTTCCAGTTCGGCCGCCCGGCCGCGCCCGACCGCCGTCGAGCGGCCCTGGCCGCGCTCGGTGCCGGTGGCAGATGCCGCGCCGCCGCGACCGGAGCCCGTGCCGGAGCCGCGCCCCGACGCAGCGCTACCGCGCCCTTGTCCGCCGACCGAGGCGTGATCGCCGCTCCGCCCGCCCCGGCCGCTGGCACTGGCCGCGCCGCCGCCACGGCCCGAGCCGCTGCCGCCGCCAACCCCGGCTCCGACGCCGCCGCCGTGACCGCCGCCATGACCGCCGGCCGACTGGCCACCACCGCCATTGCCGCCGCCGCCATTGCCGCCGCCGCTACCACCACCGCCGCCGCCGCCGCCGCCACCACCCTTGGCGACGGCGCTCTTGCCGTCAAAGGACAGGCCGTCGGTCAGGCCGATGGGGGCAGCGGCCAGGAGGGCCGCGAGGGCCAGCGCGGAAACGCTGGTGAGAAGCTTCGATGCACGCATGATGCGACGCTCCTTGCGAGGCACGACCAGTTGGAAACACTACGCAAGGCTAACATGCAGCCCGCCTGCCGGCGCTGTGACCAAGCCGCGACCGGCGCGGAACAGGCGCGCGCGGTGACGCGTAACACATTGCTGAAAAATAGATTTTCCAGACTGCCTCCGATCCCGGACGCCCCATGGCCGAACCGGTTACGGCGCGTTGTAGAACCCCGCCGCGCCTCGCCTCGCGTAGACAGCGAACAGGCAGGCCGGCCTGCTACCAGGAGGATCAACCCCGTCGCGTATGCCGCACGCCCGCCAGGGTCCGTTGCGGCGATCGCCAGACGCCCTATGCGCCGCCCGCCGGCGCATTGCGCCCGGTGCGTGCCCGCCCGCGCGCCAGCACGCCATCGAGCATGGCGTTGGTGTCGGCATCCGTGATGCGGTGGTTGACCAGCGCCGCGCGGATCGCCAGCCGCCCCCCGAGCACGGTAGTGGAGGGGGCGGCGAGCCCCATCTCGTGCAGGTCGGCCACGATCTCGCGGTTGAGCTCGTCCAGCGCCGCCCCGTCGAGGCCCGGCGCCCGGTAGCGGAAACAGACGATATTCAGCGGCACCGGCGCCAGCCGCTCCAGCTCCGGCTCGGCCTCGACGCGCGCGGCCAGCCGGTTGGCGAGGTCGCAGCTCTCCTGCACCACCGCGCCGATCCGGTCGGCGCCATAGGCCTTGAGCGTCAGCCACACCTTGAGCGCACGGAAGCCGCGCGACAGGTCGGGGCCGAGATCGCAGGGCCAGAGCGTGCCGGCGGCCAGGCCGCGCGTCTCGCGGCGCAGATAGGCCGCCTCGCTGGCGAAGGTTGCGGCCTGGGCGCCGGCGTGGCGCACCAGGATGCAGCCGGCGTCGTAGGGCACCTGCGCCCATTTGTGGAAGTCGAAGGCGACCGAATCCGCCTGCTCGATCCCGGCCAGCTTGCCGCGCAGCGCGGGCGCCAGCATCGCCAGCGCGCCGAAGGCGCCGTCGGCATGGAACCAGATGCCCTCGCGCCGGGCGATGGCGGCGATCGCGGCCAGATCGTCGATGGCGCCGATATCGACCGTGCCGGCGGTGCCGACCACCAGGAAGGGCGCCCGCCCCTCGGCGCGATCGGCGGCGATCGCCGCTGCGAGTGCCGGGAGCGCCATCCGCCCCTCGGCATCGGTCGGGACCATGTGCAGGGCATCGAGGCCGAGCCCGCACATCTCCATCGCGCGCGGGATGCAGCCATGCACGCTGCCGGCGGCATAGGCAACGAGCGGCGCGCCTTGCAGCCCGGTGCGGCGCACGGCGGGCCCGAGCGCATGGGTGCGCGCCACCAGCACGCCGATCATGTTGGCGATCGAGGTGCCGGTGACGAGCAGCCCCGAGGCGTCGAGCGGGAAGCCCAGCATCTCGGCCGCCCAGCGCAGCACCTGGCGCTCGACCTCGATCGGGGCATGGTCGCGCCCGCCGAGATTGGCGTTGAGCGCCCCGGCGAGAAGCTCGGCCATCATGCCCACCGCCGTGCCCCCGCCATGCACCCAGCCCATGAAGCCCGGATGGGTGTTGCCGGTGGCATAGGGGACAACGAGGCGCGTGAAATCGGCATAGGCCGCCGCCGCCCCCTCGCCCGCATGGGGCAGGGGCGTGCGAAGCTCGGCGCGCAGTTCGGCCGGCATGGGCTGCCAGACCGGGCGGTCGCGCGCATCGCGCAGATAGCCGATCATGTCGTCGAGCATGCGGTGGGCAAGGGCGCTGAACTCGGCCCAGTCGGCGGGATCGAGGCCGTCGGCAGGCGGGGGCATGGAGCGCGAATCCGTGGTGGCGGAACGATGCGCGAGTCTAACCGAAGGTGCCGCCGCGCCGCAGCCAATCTTGCGCCTCGACGGCGCCGTTTGCGCACCTCGTGCCCCTGCCGCCTCGCCCTTCTGGCGCGCGGGCGCATGAAGGACTAACCTTTCCGGCCATTGCGCGGCCTGTCCCCGCCTGCATGCCCGCGCACCCATCGAGGAGGTCCCGCCATGCCCGCACTCCGCCAAAGCGTCGAGGAACTCGCCCTGGTCGAGACGGCGCGCAAGGTGCTGCCCGCCGGCCATTTCGGCAACGCCCAGACCGAAATCATCATCCGCGAGGGCCGCGCCGGCCGCGTCTGGGACATGAGCGGCAACGAGTATGTCGATTTCCTGCTCGGCTCGGGGCCGATGTTCGTCGGCCATTGCCACCCCGATGTGGTCGCCGCAACCCAGGCGCAGATCCCCAAGGGCACGACCTTCTTCGTCAACAACGAGCATGGCATCCGGCTGGCCGAGGAGATCGTCAAGGCGGTGCCATGCGCCGAGAAGGTGCGCTTCAACTCCAGCGGCACCGAGGCCGACCTTTATGCCATGCGCGTCGCCCGCGCCTTCCGCAAGCGCGAGAAGATCCTGAAGTTCGAGGGCGGCTACCACGGCATGAGCGACTATTCGCTGATGAGCCTGGCACCCAGGCGGCCCGGCAACTTCCCGGTGCCGGTGCCTGATTCGGCCGGCATCCCGCGCGCCGTGACCGAGCAGGTAATGATCGCGCCCTTCAACGATGCGGCCACCGCGGAAAGCATGATCGCCGCGCACCAGGACGAGCTCGCCGGCGTGATCGTCGAGCCGTTCCAGCGTCTGCTGCCGCCGAAGCCCGGCTTCCTCCAGGCCCTGCGCGCGGCGACGCAGCGCTACGGCATCCCGCTCATCTTCGACGAGGTCGTCACCGGCTTCCGCTTCGCCTATGGCGGGGCGCAGGATTATTACGGCGTCGTGCCCGACCTCTGTTCCCTCGGCAAGATCATCGGCGGCGGCTTCCCGCTGGCCGCCGTGGCCGGGCGCGCCGACATCATGGCGCATTTCGACAAGGCGCTGGTGGGCGATGACGGCTTCCTGATGCAGATCGGCACGCTTTCCGGCAATCCGGTGGCGGCGGCGGCGGGGCTGGCCACGCTCGAGGTGCTGCGCCGGCCCGGCGCCTATGAGGGCGTGTTCGCCACCGGGCGCGCACTGATGGAGGGCATCGCCGAGCAGATCCGCAAGGCCGGGCTGCCGGCGCAGGTGGTGGGCGAGCCGGTGCTGTTCGACGTGATCTACACGAACACGCCGGTGCAGAACTATCGCGACACGCTGCGCGCGGACGCCAACCTCCAGAAGCACTTCAACCAGCATCTGCGCGCCAACGGCGTGCTCAAGGGCGAGAGCAAGTTCTACATGTCGCTCGCCCACACGGAAGCCGATGTCGCGCACACGCTGAAGGCTTTCGCCGCGGCGATCGAGGCGCTGGCGCAGAGCCCCGCACTGGCGAAGTAGCGCGAACCGCGCACCAACGGATCGGGCGCCCGAGCCTGTCCGGCCCGGGCGCCCGTTTCGTTTGCAGCGCCCGGGTCCGGGCGCGGCATGCGCGGCCTCAGTTGGCCGGGCGCACGTTCATCGCCAGCGTCTCGTTGGTGGTGTGCACGACATAGCGCACCTCGCGCACGCCGGCCCAGACATTGCCCGAGAAGAAGATCGGGATCAGGCCCACATCGGTGCCGATCGCCACTTCCTGCGCGCGCTGCAGCAGTTCCGCGCGCTTCGCATCATCCAGCGTGCGGAACGCCTCGGTCATCAGCCGGTCCACCTCGGGGTTGGAGTAGCGGCCGCGATTGGTGGTGCCGGTGCCGGCCTGGGCGTTGAAGGTCATCAGCAGCGAGTTGATCAGCGAGGCCGCCTCGCCGGTGAAGTTGGCGCCCGAGGCGGTGAAGGCGCTGAACTCGAGCCGGCTGCCGCGCGGGAAGAACACGGCCGAGGGGATCGATTCCACCGTCACCTCGATGCCAAGCCGCGCCCACATCTGCGCCACCGCCTGGGTGATCCGGTCCTCGTTGACATAGCGGCCCTGGGGGCCGTGCAGCGTCAGGCGGAAGCCGTTGGCATAGCCCGCCTCGGCCATCAGGCGGCGCGCGCCTTCAAGGTCGAAGCGTTGCAGCGCGATGCGCGGGTTGTAGCCGAAGAAGCCCTCCGGCACGATCTGGCTCGCCGGCGTGCCCACGCCCGCCATGACGGAATCGACCAGCCCCTGGCGGTTGATCGCCATCGACAGGGCACGGCGCACGCGCACGTCGCGGAACGGATTGCTGGCCAGCGGATTGCCCGACTTGTCGCGCACATGCGGCGTATCCGCGCCCGAGCGGAACTGGTCCATGTGCAGGTAGTTGAGCTGGCCCGAGGGCGAGGTCCAGACGCTCATGCGCTGGTCGGCGCGCAACCGCCCCACGTCCGAGGGCAGCACATTGTCGATCAGGTGCACGTCGCGCGCGAGCAACGCAGCCAGGCGCGGACCGTTGGCGACGATGAAGCGCGTCGTCACCCGCTCCCACGGCTCGGCGCCGCGCCAGTAGTTCGGGTTGCGCGCCAGCACGATGCGGTTGCCCGGCACATACTCGACGAAGCGGTAGGGGCCGGTGCCGATCGCCGCCTTGCCGGCATTGTAGTCGGCGGTGCTGGCTCCCTCGCCATGGCGGCGCGAAACGATCGTGAAGGTGCTCATGAACACGGGCATGAGCGGGAACGGAACCGCGCTGCGCAGGCGGATGGTGTGCGAATCCACCACCTCAACCGCCGTGACCTGGCGGATGTACTGCGCGAAGGAGGACGGGCTGTTCGGCACATCCGGCGCGCGGCGAAGCGTGAAGGCCACGTCCTCGGCCGTGAAGGGCGTGCCGTCGTGGAAGGTCACGCCGCGGCGCAGCTTGAACTCCCAGGTGTTGGGATCGACCGCGCGCCAGGATTCCGCCAGCCCCGGCACCGCCTGCTGGTTGTTGTCGGCGGCGACCAGCGGATCGAAGATGTGCTTGGCCATCGCGTTGTTGAGCGAGGCGTTGTGGAAATGCGGATCGATCGAGGTCACGGCCAGCGACGAGCCGATGACCAGCTCGCGTATCTGCTGCGCGCCGGCCGGGCCTGCGGCCGCCGAGGCTCCAAGCGCGAGCGCGGCGGCAAATGCGACATGTCTTGCGGTCATTGGGAACTCCCTTCCGGCGCGCACGCCGTCCCGGCGGCGCATCTGCTTGTTGCATGGAGATAATGAAAAGATGCGTCGGCACGGCCCATCGCGCAAGACGGCGCGTTCAACCGATTTTCGCGCCTCCGCGCTTACCGCCTCAGCCGGCACGCAGCCGGGCCGCGAGAGCGCGCACGCAGCGCGCGAAGGAATCGAGCGCGGCGATGCGACCGGCCGCCGGCAGGTGCGCCATCGCCTCCGTCTCGATCGCGCCACCCGACAGCACCACCGCGCCGTCGAGCATCAGGTTGTCGGTCAGGTCGAAATCCTCGAGCGAGAGCCCTTCGGGGTCCTCGGCATCGCCGTCGGCGCGCCGGGCAAGGCGCGCGGGTCCGCCGAACTGCGCCGCCGTGCGCACGAAGAAGCCGCGCCCGTCATTGCTGTAGGCCAGCACCGGCAGGCCGAGGGCGCGGGCGAAGCCCATCTCGTAGGCGGTGCCGACATCGGCACTGGGCCCGCGAAATGGCGTCATGTTGGCGATCACGCCCTGGCAGCCCCGGATCAACGCCTCGTTGCGCCGCGCGATCTCGATCGCGCGCGCGGCGCGCGACAGGCCCTCGGGCAATGGTCCCTGGTCGAGCGGAAAGACGCCATCGAGCCCGGCCTCGGCGCAGATCGCCTTCTTGCGCGCGCCCACCATCGCCGCATCGCGCAGGAACACCTCGGGCCCGGCCAGATAGATGCGCGGACGCATCGCCCCCTCCCTCGCGCGCGCGGCGCAGGCAACGCCCCGCCCCACGCGCCCTTGCCTCTGGCATGCCGGCGCCGGCCGTGCAAGCGTTGCGCGAGGATGCGCGGAAGGATCGTGCGATGCGCGTTGCGATCATTGGTGCGGCAGGGTTCCTAGGGCGCAAGCTCGCGGCCAGGCTGGCGGCCAAGGGCAGGCTTGCCGGGCGGCGCGTGGAGGCGCTCAGCCTGCTGGACAATGTGGTCCCCGCAGCTCCGCCCGGTGCGCCCTTCCCGGTCGCCTGCCTTGCCGGCGATGTCACCGACAGCGCCCTGCTCGCGCGCGCGATTCCGCCCGGCACGGACGCGGTGTTCCACCTCGCCGCCGTGGTGTCCGCGCAGGCGGAGGCCGAGTTCGATCTCGGCCTGCGCGCCAATCTCGACGGCACGCGCGCGGTGCTGGAGGCGGCGCGCGCCGCCGGCGGCAGCCCGGCCTTCGTCTTCACAAGCTCGGTCGCCGCCTATGGCGGCCCGCTGCCCGAGGTAGTGGGCGACGACACCATCCTGACGCCGCAGAACAGCTATGGCGCGCAGAAGGCGATGGGCGAGTTGCTGGTGGCCGACTATGCGCGCAGGGGCTTCGTGCGCGGCGTGGCGATCCGCCTGCCGACGATCATCGTCCGCCCCGGCCGGCCCAACCGCGCGGCCTCGGGCTTCGCCAGCGCCATCGTGCGCGAACCGCTGCTCGGGCTCGACACGGTCTGCCCGGTGCCGCCCGAGCTCGCGATGTGGGTGGCCTCGCCGCTTCTGGCGGTGGACTGGCTGCTGCACGCGGCAAGCCTCGATCCCGCGGCGCTCGGCGCGCGGCGCAGCGTCAACCCGCCCGGCATCAGCGCCAGCATGGGCGAGATCGCGGCCGCGCTCGCCGGGATCGCCGGCAACGAGGCGGCGGGGCGCATCCGCTGGGAGCGGGATCCGGCGATCGAGCGCATCGTCGCGGCTTGGCCGGCGCGCTTCGATGCGGCGCGCGCGCGTGAACTCGGCTTCGCCCAGCAGCCGCCGGTGGCCGAGATCATCCGCGCCTTCATCGCCGAAGATCTCGGCCCCACCCGCGCCGAGCGCGGGCTGTAGCGCGGTTCGTAGCGGCGTTCAGACCCCCGCCTGCTCCAGCCGCAGCACGGCGCGCGCCATCGCCTGGGCGCGCGGCACGATGGTATCGACGCGCAGGAACTCCTCCGGGCTGTGCGCCTTGCCGCCGACCGGGCCCACCGCGCAGATGGTGGGCGTGCCCACCCCGGCGGTGAAACCGCTGTCGGCGCAGCCGCCCGAGAACTCGCCCTCGACCTTCAGCCCGCTATCGGCCGCGGCGTCGCGGTAGAGTTCGAACACGCGCGCGCTTGCGGCCGATTGCGCCAGCGGCAGGAACTCGCCCTTGATCGCGAAGCTGGATTTCGTGCCGGGCACGAAGGCCTTGCGCACGATGCCCTCGATCGTGCTCACCAGCGTGTCGCGATCGGCGGGATTGACGTAGCGCAGGTCGATCTGGCCCTCGGCCCAAGGCGCCACCGTGTTGACGCTCTGCCCGCCCTTGACCAGCCCGACATTCAGCGTCGTGCCGGCCTTGAGGTCGGTCAGCGCATGGATCGCGGTGATCTTGTGGGCAAGCTCGCCGATCGCGCTGATGCCGTCGGTGAAGTTGCCGCCCGAATGCGCGGCCTTGCCCTCGACCGTCATGACCATGAACACGCCCCCCTTGCGGCCGGTGACCACATTGCCGGTGGGGCGGCCCGGCTCGCTGTTGAAGACGATTCGGGCCTTGCGCGCCTCGGCCTCGATCACGGGGCGGCCCTCGGGGCTGCCGATCTCCTCGTCGCCGGTGAACAGCCCGACCATCGGTGCCGGCGCGGCCCCGAACTTGTGGAAGGCGGCGAGCACGAAGCAGTTCATCACGATGCCGGCCTTCATGTCGGCGCAGCCCGGGCCGGTGGCGATGTCGCCATTGATGGTGAAGGGCCGGCGCCCGGCCTCGCCATCGGGGAACACCGTGTCGCGATGGCCGAGCAGCATGATGTTGCCGCCGACATTGCCGCCCGAGGCGGCGGAGGCACCCTTCATCGGCACGGCGGCGCGCAGGCAATCGCCCTGGTTCCGGCCCGGGATCGTCTCCACCGCGATGCCGTGGCCGGCGAGGAAGCGGCGCACCACCTCGCCCGTCCTGTCCACGCCCGCCTTGTTGTAGGAGCCGCTGTCGATGTTCACCATCTCGGCCAGCATCGCCAGCATCGCGTCCTTCTGCGCGGCGAGCCAGGCGGCGATCTCGGCTTCGGTTTCGGCGGATGCGGGCATGGTCGTCCTCCAGCGCGGCGGGGTATGGCGTTGCGGCAGGCGGGCAGAGTGCCAGCCGCGCGGGGCCATGCCAAGGCGCAGCGGCGCCCTGCGGCCACGCGCCCGGGGTTGCCGATGCGCCGGCGGGGACGCTAGCGTGCACAAGCCAGCCGCAACGCCCGCCGCAAAGGGTCCCATGTCCGCCGCATCCACCGCCGCATCCACCACCGCGCACGCCTCTGCCCGTGCAGCCGCCGCCGAGCGCCTGACCGCCGAGCGCCTGACCGCCGAGCGCCTGACCGCCGAGCGCCTGACCGCCGATCCTGTCGATCCGGCGGTGCTCGCCGCCGAGGTCGCGCGCGTGCTCGACACCATCGCGGCGGGCGGGGTGGCGATCATCCCGCTCGATGTCGCCTACGCCATCCTGGCGCGCTCGGCCGAGGGGATCAGGCGGATCTTCGCCGCCAAGGGGCGGAGCTGGAACAAGCCTTCCGGCCTGTTCGGCAGCATCGAGATCAGCCGCGCGCTGCACGTCCTGCCTCCCGAGAAGCATGCGCTGGCCGAGACGATCATCACGAAGGAGGGGCTTCCCTTCTCGATCGTTGCCCCCTACCGCGCCGGTCATCCGCTGCTCGCCGGCGTCGATCCCTTCGTGCTCGCCAACTCGACCAAGGGGCCGACGCTCGACATGCTGCTCAACGCCGGGCAGTTCCACAATGCGATGGCGGCGGAATCGCTGCGCCGCGGCATGGTGGTGTTCGGCTCCTCGGCCAACCGCTCGCTCACCGGCAGCCGCTACCGGCTGGCCGAGATCGATGCCGAGGTGCGGCAGGCGGCCGATGTGGCGGTCGATCACGGGCTGTGCCGCTACGCCAATGCCGAGGGGCGATCCTCGACCATCATCGACTTCGCCGACTGGACCGTGCTGCGCAAGGGCGTCTGCTTCGACACTCTGGTGGCCGCCTTCCGCAGGCATGGCGGAATCACGCTCGCCGACCCGGAAGCCGGCCGCCCGACATGAGCCTTGCCGCCATCCCGGCGCCGGCCACGGGCGCATGCTATCGGAATGTTCACGATGGCCGCCCAGATTGGCGCCGGGCGGGGCCGGCAGCGCCATCCCTGCGGCATGTCTGCGGCAGGTCCGCGGCAGGTCTGCCCCGATACAGCCGCCGGCCGCGGCGCGGCGGGCCGGGGGTGGGCGCGGGGGCAGGCCGCAGCCAGTGGCGGGGAGCCTGTGGAAAACCCCTGAAATCTGCTAGCATCCGGCCGGGATGCTGTCGTCCGGGAACCCTATCGCCATGATCACGGCCATGACCAAGCGCCTTCGACCTGCTGCACGGCCCGCACTCGGCCGCCTTCGCCGAAGCCTGTCCGGCCTGCTGCCCCGGCTCGCCCTGGCCATTGGACTTGCCGTGTCGTCGATGGCCGCGGCCGCGCCCGAGGCGCTGGCCCAGGGCAAGCCCGGCAGCCAGCCGATCCAGTCCCGCCAGCGCATCGCCGATTTCTACCTGGTCAACCAGTCGCCGATGCAGGTCAACGAGATCTACGTCTCCCCGGTCGAGGACCGGAACTGGGGCCAGGATCGGCTCGGGCGCAATGTGCTGCCCTCGGGCCAGCGTTTCCTGATCCGCCTGCCGCGTGACGGTCGCTGCGTCTACGACATCCGCGTTGTCTATGGCGATGGCCAGGCCGAGGAGCGGCGCCGGCAGGATCTCTGCCAGGTCGAGCAGATGGTGTTCGCCGGCCGGGGTGGCGCCAATGGCGCGCCGCCGCAGGCATCCGGCAAGCCCGGCACGCAGCGCGCGGCGCCTTCGGGCGGCTTGTCGCAGGTGGTGGTGGAGAACCGGTCCGGCCGGCTGATCGAGCAGCTCTATGTCTCGCCGGTGACCGACGACAATTGGGGCCGCGACCGGCTGGGCCAGGACGTGCTGCCGAACGGGCGGCGCTTCGTCGTGCGGCTGGACGGCAATGGCTGCGACTGGGACCTGATGGCCGTGTTCCAGGGCGGCGAGCGCGAGGAGCTGCGCCGCCAGAATCTCTGCCAGACGCCAACGGTGGCCTTCGCCGGCGCGGCGATCCGCGCACCGCAACCTGACTCCGGTCCATCGGCCACGCCCGCGCCCGGCCGGCGGCCCGATGCCGGCGCCTCCTCCTACGGCACGGGGTTCTTCGTCTCGCCCCAGGGCCACATTCTCACCAACAAGCACGTCATCCAGACCTGCCGGCAGGTCAACATCACCCTGAACGGGCGGCTGGTGCCGGCGCAGATCGTCGCCTCCGACCGCCAGCAGGACCTTGCGCTCCTTCGCGTCAACATGCAGAGCCCGGACGTGGCAAGCTTCCGCGCCGGGCGGCGCGTGCGCGCCGGCGAGGAGGTGGTCGTGGCCGGCTACCCGCTGCGCACGATCCTCGCCGACGAGATGAACGTGACCATGGGCAATGTCTCGGCGTTGGCCGGGATCGGCGGCGATGCTGGCACCCTGCAGATGACCGCCCCCGTGCAGCCGGGCAATTCCGGCGGCCCCCTGTTCGACATGAGCGGCAACATCGTCGGCGTGGTGGTGGCCAAGCTGAACGCGCGGCTGGTGGAAAGCCGGACCGGCGACATTCCGCAGAACATCAACTTCGCCATCCACGCCGCCGAGGCGCGCCGCTTCCTGGGCGAGAATGGCGTGCAGCTGCGCGAGAACCCCTCCGACCGCGACCTGCGCGCGGCGGATGTGGGCGATATCGCCCGGCGGATCACGGTGCCGATCTCCTGCCGCTAGGGAGGGCACCGTTCGGCTACGACCGACCGAGCGGATGCCGTGCCCGGAACATCCAGCGCATGCGCGCAGTCCGGTCCGTCCCTGCGGGGCCGATCGGCGGTTCCGCCGCAACGGACGCTGCTCCGGAACGGGCGCTGCTCCGGAACGGGCGCTGCTCCGGCGGCGGCGGGGCGGGCGGACGGCGCGGCTGCCGCGCCGGGCGGTGCCGCCCCTCGCTCCGGGCCGTGAACCGGCGCGATCCTGTTGGCGCCGGTGGCCGGCGGCGGAAGGGGGGCCGGCCGCGGGCGTGCCGAGGAGCCACGGGGCCTGCGCCGGCAGAGCGCGCTTGCTGGCGCGGCCCGCGCCGTGACGATGGCATTCTCCCGCTGCGATCCTGCATGGCCGCGCCCGAGGCCGCCCACCGCGCCGCCCTCTGTGGCTTCCCCGCCCCGACGCCTGCGCCATGACACCAGCGCCATGACATCCGTGCC
Organism: Alphaproteobacteria bacterium; assembly: GCA_020850755.1. GTDB lineage: Bacteria > Pseudomonadota > Alphaproteobacteria > Acetobacterales > Acetobacteraceae > JADZEB01. Next base: position 22,656 of record JADZEB010000022.1, read on the forward strand.
ATGACGCTGGCCGACTGGCTCCTGTTCCTGCCGGCGGCGGCGTTCCTGGGCGCGACGCCTGGCCCCTCCAACCTGCTTGCCGCCAGCCATGGGCTGCGCTACGGCCTGCGCCCGGCCTGGATCGCGGTCGGCGCACGCATGGCGGTCTATGCGGTGCACATCGCCTTGTCGCTGGCCGGCCTCGGCGCCGTGCTCGCCACCTCGGCGGCCGCCTTCGAGGCGGTGCGCTGGTTCGGTGTCGTCTATCTCGGCTGGGTCGGCTGGCAGAGCTGGACCGCCCCGCCGGCAAGCCTGCGCCCCGAGGCGGGCGATGCGGCCACGACGGCGGCGCGCCTGGTCCCGCTTCTGCGCCGCGAGGCGCTGCTGGCGGTGGGCAACGTCAAGGGCATGCTGATCTTCGTCGCCGCCTTTCCGCCCTTCCTCGATCCCGCAGCCCCGCTCCTGCCGCAGGCACTGGTGATCGGGGCGACCTATCTCGCCTGCGAGTGGATGGCGGCCGGCGGCTGGGCCTATGCCGGGGCGGCACTCGGGCGCCTCGCGCCCACCGACCGCGCGCTCACCGCCATCAATCGCGGCTTCGCGTCGCTGTTCTGGCTGCTGGCGCTGGCGCTGATCGCCTATCGCCGCTGAGCCGCGGGCGCCGCGCGCGCCCCAACCCTCCGTGCCTCAACCCTCCTTCAGGCCGGGCGCCCCCGCCTCGACCGCGAAGCGCCGGCGCGTGGCGACCGGCGCGCCGGGCCGCTCGACATAGGGCACCTCGCGGAAGGCGGTGACGAGGCGCCCGGCCTCGTAGCTTTGCAGCAGATAGCCGCGGCGGCGACTGAAGAACTTCAGGTGCGGATTGTCGGCGAGGATGCGCGGCGTGTTCGGGTCCTGCTCGCGCCCGTCGCCGTCGGAGGAGATCGAGGTGCCGCAGAACTCCACCCCGAGCGTGGCCGAGCGCGGATCGTCGAAATCGGCCTTGAGCTCGCCCGCCCAGGCCTCGTGCAGGTCGCCGGTCAGCACCACCGGGTTGGCGATGCGCCGCGCCGCGATGAAGCCGAGCAGGCGGGCGCGTGCTGCCGCATAGCCGTCCCACTTGTCCATGCTGAACACCTGCTCTGGCCCCGGCGCGCGGTCGATCTGCATCACCGGCACCTGTTGGCCGAGCACATGCCAGCGCGCGCGCGAGGCGCCGAGCGTGTCGAACAGCCAGCGCTCCTGCGCGCTGCCGAGCATGGTCGCCCCCGGATCGAGCGCACCCGCGCAGCGCGCGCCGCGCCGGATGCCGCAGGGCTGGGGCGTGCGGTGCTGGCGCGTGTCGAGAAAGGCAAGCCGCGCCAGCCGGCCCCAGTCGAGATGGCGGTGCGCCCGGATGTCCGCCCCGCGCGGCAGCTGCGCGCGGCGCAGCGGCATGTGCTCGTACCAGGCCTGGAAGGCGGCGGCGCGGCGGAGCAGGAACTGCTCGCGCGGCGGGTTGCCGGGCGCGGTCGCGCCGGCCCAGTTGTCGCGCACCTCGTGGTCGTCGAAGGTGACGGCGAAGGGATGCGCCGCGTGCGCCGCCTGCAGGTCGGTGTCGGTCTTGTAGAGGGCGTAGCGGTTGCGATACTCGGCCAGCGTGCGCGCCTCGCCGCCGCGATGCTGGCGCACCGCCTGGCTGCCATGGCGGAACGGCCGATTGCCGCGCGCGCGGCCCTCGTAGATGTAGTCGCCCGAGTGGAACACCAGGTCCAGATCCTCGGCCGCGAGATGGCCGTAGGCGGTGAACCAGCCATGCTCGTAATTGCTGCAGCCGACGGCGGCGAGGCGCAGGCGCAATCCTTGCGCGGCGGCATTGGCGGGCGGGGCGGTGCGGGTGCGCCCGACCGGGCTTTCCACTCCGCCCACGATGAAGCGATACCAGTATGGGCGGCCGGGTTGCAGCCCGCCCACCTCGACCCGCACCGAATGGGCCAGCTCGGGCTGCGCCACCACCACGCCCTGGCGAAGCCCGGTGCGAAAGCGCGCATCGGCGGCGAGCTGCCAGCGGATCTCCACCGGCTCGGGCGGCATGCCGCCGCCATCGAGCGGCTCGGGGGCGAGGCGCGTCCACAGCACCACGCTCTCCGGCCAGGGCTCGCCCGAGGCGACGCCAAGCGTGAAGGGGCTGGAGGTGAAGCGGGGCTCGGCATGCGCGGCGCGGCGCGCGGGCGGGGCAAGCAGGCCGAAGGCGGCAAGCGAGCCAACGCCACCGAGCAGGTGGCGGCGGCGGATCAGGGTGGCGGCAACGGGCAGGATCTCGGTCATGGCGGGCGGGCCGTCGGGCTGGACATGGCGGGCGCGTCACAACCTAGCCGGATTCGGTTACCGCGGCACGCGCAGCGCCAGGGCCAGGGCCAGCGCCAGCGCAAGGCAGACGCAAGCGGCGTCAGGCGGCGGGGGTGCCGTGACCCCGGTCGGGAGGGGCGGGCCGCGGCCGGACCGGTCTGCGCCGGCCGGCCCGGAGCGGAGCGCGCGCGCCGGCCATCAAATCCGATGCCGGGGCGGGAACCGGTCGAAGCGGCATGCGCGCCGGGACCGAAAAGCAAACCCCCGCAGCGGGAGGCTGCGGGGGTTGCTGCGGCCCGGTCGGGAGGGGGCCGGGCCGTGATCCGCCGGTCGGGGGCCGGCCGGACGGAGGTGCTGCGCCGCCTCGGTCAGCCGCGCGGCCGCGCCGGGCTCGCCGGCCTTGCCGGGGCGGCCGGCGTCGCGGGAGTCGCGGCCGGGGCGCGGCGGGCGGTGGTGGCCGCAGCCGCCGGGGTGCGGGCGCGGCGCGGCTTGGCGGCCTGGCGGCCGGCATGCGCCGGGCGCGCGGCGGCGGGGCGCTGGGTCTGGGTGGCGGCGACCGCCGGACGGGCCGGCGCGGCGGGGGCGCCGGCGACGGGGGCGGCCGGGGCCGCGGGAACGGCGGGGTTGGCACCGCCCTGGGCGAAGGCGGGCGCGGCCGAGATCAGCAGGGCGGCAGCAAGGGCAAACGGCTTGAACATGGATGCGAACCTTTCCGGGGGAGCGCCGGGATGGGGGAAAATCGGCGGGCACCGCTCCCCCGGCGCCCGCCGGCCGCTGACGTCTCCGCGCGGGAGGGGATCGGGTTTGCGCGGAACTGGGGACCAGCGACAGGGTCACGGTGCGTTGGTGCCATGTCGGAACAAGGGCCCGATCGCGGCGGATCTGGGGCAGCCGGCACCGCCCATGGGCGACCACGCGGCAGCAGCCGCGGCATGCCGAAACGGCACGGCGCCGCGACCACTGTCCCGCCCGCGGTCCACGCCGGATGCCGGTGGACCAGGCTATCCGAAACCGCGCGCGCCCGCGGGCGAGAGCCGCACGCGGCGCGATCGCCGACCGGCACCCGGCGTCAGCGCGGCGCCTCGGACGGGGCGGCAGGAGCCGGGGAAACCGGCGCCGACGGCGCACCAGGAGAAGTCGCCCCCGGCGCCGCGCGTTGCGCACGGCGTTCCTCCAGGCGGCGCATGCGATCGTCATGGCGCTGGCGCTGCTCGGGCGACATCCGCGCGCGACGCTCCTCGATGCGGCTGCGGCGCTCGGCACGCACGCGCTCGCGCTCCTCGGGCGACATGTTCCGCAGTTGCTGGCGCCGCTGGCGCTGCTGCTCGGCGCGCTGCTCGGCGGTGGATTGGCGCCGCTCCAGCTGTGCGCGGCGCTGCTCGATCCGCGCGCGGCGATCGGCGCGCAGCCTGTCGCGCTCCTCGGGCGACATCCGCTCCCAGCGCCGGCGCATCTCCTCGCGCCGCGATGCGCGCTCCTCGGGACTGAGCTGCTGGCGCGCCGCCCCCGCAGCCGCGGGGTCGGTCGGGACCGGCTGCGCGGCGGACGGATCGGCGACGGCGAACACCGCCAGGAAGGCAATCAGCAGGAAGCGGGGCTTGGGCATCGGTGTCATCTCCACATCGTCTGTGCCGGTGGCGCTGAAACGGCGGCGCTGAAGCGCCTGGCGCCGCCGGCGGGGTGCGCCAGAACAGCATGCGAGTGTGTCGCGTCTGTGTCGGATCATGAAACGGTCGGTAACCGAACGTGGCGGCTACATCCTGATACCGACGCGGCAGCCCCCAATTTCCCTTGCGCACGATATATCATTCATGTTCCGTGGTAGCCGGTTCCGGGAGGGCACCGCTCACGTTCCACAGGTCCCGGGAACGATCCAAGCGGCCAATGCGAGCCGCACAGGAGGAAACAGGATGACCACCGCCAAGCCGGGCGCCGCCAAGGGACGCCGCAATTTTTTGAAGACCACTGCCCTTGGCACCGCCGCCGCCGCCAGCGGCGTGCTGGCCATGCCGCAGGTCAGCCGCGCGCAGACGCTGACCTGGCGCTTCCAGAGCACCTGGCCGCAGCGCGACATCTTCCACGAGTTCGCGCAGGACTATGTCAAGCGCGTCAACGACATGTCGGGCGGGCGGATGCAGCTCCAGCTGCTCGCCGCCGGCGCGGTGGTCGGTGCATTCCAGATGCTCGATGCCGTGCATGCCGGCACCCTCGATGGCGGCCACGGCGTCTCGGCCTACTGGTTCGGCAAGAACAAGGCCTTCTCGCTGTTCGGCACCGCGCCGCCCTTCTTCGGCGATGCCAACCAGCTCATCGGCTGGTTCTATTACGGTGGCGGCGAGGCGCTCTACAACGAGCTGATCCGCGACATCCTCAAGGTCAATGTCGTGGGCTTCATGACCGGCCCGATGCCGACCCAGCCGCTCGGCTGGTTCAAGCGCCCGATCGAGAATGCGGGCCAGCTGCGCAACCTGAAATACCGCACCGTCGGCCTGGCCGCCGACCTGTTCAAGGAGCTGGGCGCGGCGGTGACCATCCTGCCCGGCGGCGAGATCGTGCCGGCACTCGAGCGCGGGCTGATCGACGGGGCCGAGTTCAACAACCCGTCCTCGGACCGCGTGCTGGGCTTCCCGGACGTGTCCAAGGTCTACATGCTGCAAAGCTACCACCAGAAGGTCGAGTGCTTCGAGATCCTGTTCAATCGCGCCAAGTTCGACGCGCTCGGCGCCGAGCAGAAGGCGATCCTGCGCGCGGCCTCGGAGGCGGCCTCGGCCGACATGTCGTGGAAGCAGCAGGACCGCTACTCGAAGGACCTCGACGAGATGCGCGCCCGGCAAGGCGTGCGCGCGATTCGCACGCCGGATGCCGTGATGAACGTCCAGCTCAATGCGTGGGACAAGGTGATCGCCGATCTGTCGGCCGACGCCTTCTTCAAGAAGGTGGTCGACAGCCAGAAGGCCTGGGCGCGGCGCGTGACGCGCTTCTACCTCGAATACGAGGCATCGGCCGCGCGCGCCTACAACCACTTCTTCGTGCCGCGCCAGCAAGGCCAGCAGCAGCGCCGCGGCTGACCCGCTATTGCCAAGGCCCGCCGCTTCCCGTAACCGGGGGCGGCGGGCAATTCCGCGCCTGTTCCGTGCGCCGCCGCCCGGAAGGCGGCACGGCAATGGTACCTCGTGATGCAGTCCTTGCTCCTGGCGATCGATCGCTTCTCGGCCGTGATCGGCAAGACCTTCGCCTGGGCGATCGTCGCGATGACGGCGGTCATCTGCTACGAGGTGCTGGTGCGCTACGCCTTCCACGCGCCCACCACCTGGGCCTATGACGCCTCGGTGCAGCTCTACGGCCTGTTGTTCATGATGGCCGGCGCCTACGCGCTGTCGCGCAACGGCCATGTCCGCGGCGATTTCCTCTATCGCAACTGGCGCCCGCGCGTGCAGGCGGGCATGGACCTCGCGCTCTACCTGCTCGCCTTCTTCCCGGCGATGATCGCCTTCATGGTGCAGGGCTGGACCTTCTTCCACGAAAGCTACCTGCAGAACGAGCGCTCGCCCTGGAGCCCGGAAGGCCCGATCATCTGGCCGTTCAAGTTCCTGATCCCGCTCACCGGCGGGCTGTTGTGCATCCAGGGCCTGGCGGAAACCGCGCGCTGCGTGATCTGCCTCTCCTCCGGCGCATGGCCGCAGCGCCTGCACGATGTCGAGGAGATGGAGAAGCTGGTGCTGGAACGCGCCGCCGCCGAGCAGGAGCAGGAGGCCGCCGCCGCGACCATCGCCGAAGCCGAGGCCAGCCGGCGGGGGAACATCTGATGGCCGCGAACATGCTGGGGCTGAGCGACCCCGCGCTTGGCCTGACCATGCTCGGCCTGTTCCTGGTCTTCATCATGCTGGGCTTCCCCATCGCCTTCACGCTGATGGCGATGGGTCTGTTCTTCGGCTATGCCGGCACGCTCGGCGATCGCGTGCTCGAACTGTTGGTGCAACGCACCTTCGCGGTGATGGCCAACGACGTGCTCCTGGCCGTGCCCTTGTTCGTGTTCATGGGCTACATCATCGAACGCGCCAACATCCTCGACCGGCTGTTCCGCGCGCTCCAGCTTGCCAGCAGGAACCTGCCCGGCTCGCTCGGCGTGGCGACCCTGGTCACCTGCGCGATGTTCGCCACCGCCACCGGCATCGTCGGCGCGGTGGTGACGCTGATGGGCCTGCTCGCCTTCCCGGCCATGCTGCGCGCCGGCTACGATGTCCGGCTGGCCTCGGGCATCGTCTGCGCGGGCGGCTGCCTCGGCATCCTGATCCCGCCCTCGGTGATGCTGATCCTGTTCGGCGCCACCGCCGGCGTGTCGGTCGTGAAGCTGTACGCCGCGGCTTTCATTCCCGGCCTGATGCTGGCCACGCTTTATGTCGCCTACACGGTCGGCGTCGCGCTGGCCCGCCCGCACTGGGCGCCGCGCCTGCCGGCCGAGACTGTGGCCGACATCACGATGCTGCGTGTGGTGGCGGAGCTGCTGACCTCGTTCCTGCCGCTGGCCATGCTGATCGCGATGGTACTCGGTGCGATCCTGATGGGGCTCGCCACCCCGTCCGAGGCGGCGGCTATGGGCAGCCTCGGCTCGCTCCTGCTGGCCGCAGCCTATCGCGCGCTCACGCTGCGGAAGATCACGGAAAGCGTGCTGCTCACCGCGCGCACCTCGGCCATGGTGTGCTGGCTGTTCGTGGGCTCGGCCCTGTTCTCCTCGGTGTTCGGCTATCTCGGCGGCCAGGACGTCGTCGAACGCTTCGTCGATGGGCTGAACCTGAACGCCTTCACCTTCATGCTGCTGGCGCAGGCGATCATCTTCCTGCTCGGCTGGCCGCTGGAATGGACCGAGATCATCGTCATCTTCGTGCCGATCTTCCTGCCGCTCCTGGACAATTTCGGCATCGACCCGCTGTTCTTCGGGGTCATGATCGCGCTCAACCTGCAGACCTCGTTCCTCTCGCCGCCGGTGGCGATGGCGACCTTCTACCTCAAGGGCGTCGCGCCCAAGCATGTCCGGCTGGAGGACATCTTCAAGGGCGTGATGCCCTTCATCTACATCGTCATCTTCTGCATGCTCGTCACATACACCTTCCCGCAGGTGGCGATGTGGCTGCCGGACTATCTCTACAGTGTCAACATCGACCCCGGCACCGGCGAGGTGATGCCCGGACAGGCGCCGACCGAGGGCTTCCAGGTCGAGGACTACGTGCCGCCTGATTCCGAATCCGGCCCCGCGCCGGAACCTGCGAGCGAGCCCGCGACCGAGGCCCCGCCGGGGGCATCGAACTAGTGGCCGTGCACCATGCCCGGAGCAGAGGCGCGCGAGCATCCCCGGGAGCCTGCCGGTGAAGGCCGCGGCCGCGCGTGCCGCCGCGGGCCTCGTCGCCGAGGCGCTGTCGATGGGCATGACGCTGCCGCCATTCCCGCCGGCAGTGCAGCCGAGAACGGCCGCCGATGGGCGGCAGGTGGCGCGCCTGGCACTGGCCGAACTCGGCCTCGTGCCGGTCGGGCTGCGGCTTGCGCCGGCGCCGCCCGGCCTGCCCGGCGCGGCGCGCACGCCCTGGCTCGCCGGGCCGCTGCTCGACGGGCGCATCCACCCGGACGGCACCCCCCTGCCCGCGGCCGCGCACCGCGTGCGCTGCGTCTCTGCGGCGATCGTGCTGGTGCTGGGCCGCCCGCTCGCGCCGCGCGCGCGGCCCTGGCGCGCGGCCGAGATCCTGGCGCGCACCGCCGCCATCCACCCCGCGCTCGACCTAGCCGAGAGCCGATTCACGCCGGGCCAGGCGCCCGACCTGCCGAGCCACATCGCCGACCTGACGGGCCTCGGCGCGGTGGTGGTGGGAAAGCCGGCCAGGCGCTTGCCGGACCTCGCCGGCTTGTCGTCGATGGCGATCGCGCTCGCGCCGGAGCCTGCCGCCAAGGCCGGCGCCAAGCGGCCCGATCCCGGCGCGCTGCTGGCCATCGCAGCCGCCGCGGCCATGCGCACGGGCGGCCTGCCGGCGGGCGCGGCAATCCTGCTCGCCGGCCTTACGCCGCCTGCCAGGGCTGGCGCGGATGGACCGATCGCGGCGCGCTTCGCGCGCCTCGGCCGGGTCGCGCTGCGCATTGTTCCCTAGGACGTGCCGTCGGCCTATTCGGGCGCCGGAATCGCCAGCCACAACAGGAAGGCCAGCCCCCACAGGATCAGGGCGGCGGCCGCGGCGATCTCGGCATGGGCCATGAAACGCTCGCGCAGGATGCGCCCGATGATCTCCTGCGCGCGCGCCTCGGGCAGGCCATGCTTGCGGTCGAGGAGCAGCCAGACCTCGGCCTTGCGATAGGAGCGCGTCGGGGCCTGCCACGCCTTGAACAGCAGCACGACCAGGACCGTGACGGCGCCAAGCGCGCCGACGCGCAGCGACGCCACCGGATCGAAGGCGAAGCCCACCATCGTCGCCGCGATGGCCAGCGCGCCGAAGCCGCAGGCACGGCGGATGGAGAGGTCGGCCATGGTGCGGATGCGCTCAACCGGCATGCGCGCCCTCGCCAGCTTGGGGCGCCGCGCCAGGGGCGGGCGCCGTCCCGGCTAACGTGTCAGGCTCGGCAGCACGACCAGCAGCCCGAAGGCGAACAGCACGCCGACCGTGCCGAGCCAGACCCACAGCCCGGCCGCGCTTTCGGGTGGCGGGGCCGCGATCCTCTCGAAGATGGCGGCGGGGATGCCCGAGATCAACAGGGTCAGCACCGCCGTCACCATGATCGAGGCATAGACAATACCAGCAACCGAGATGTCCAGGAACGGCGGATAGAAGGCGAAGGCAAAGGGCGCCATCAGCGGGAAATAGAGCGGCTGGCAAAGGAGCCCGTTGGCGAGCGACAGCGCGGCAACCAGGGCGAACAGCGTATCGCGGCTCATGGCAGCCTCGGGGCTGGGGTGGCGGTCGGAGCTGGCGGTAGCCGGCGGGGCGCGGGGCGCGGCATGGCGAACTATCCGCCTCCGCCCGCGGCGGCGGCCGCAGGGCCGAGGCGCGGCGCCAGCCCGTAGGCGAGCAGCATCGCCCCGATCACGACGCGCAGCACGAACAGCCATACAAAGGCGATCAGCGGCAGGATGCCATCGGGCACATAGGACGGCGTGATCACCCGCACGATGCGCACCGCCCAATCGGTCAGGCGGCGGAAGAAGCGCAGGATGTAGTGCGGCGAGTCGGGGCCGAGGAAGCCGCCCAGGATGAAGCGGCCGATGCAGGTCCAGGCCACCACCGCGAGGCCGTAATTGGCCAGGGTGAAGAGCGGATAGTCGAGCAGGAAATCGACGGAATTCATCGTGCTCTCAGGCAAGAGGCTTGGCCGCAGGCCCGCCCCCGGCGCGCGGCGGCGCGGGCGGGCGGGCTTGAAAAAGCGCGGCGGGGAAGCGCTGCCGCATCCCCGCCTTGCCCTTGGTATCGCAGGACAGCGCGAACCGGGCGGGGCGCGCGCGGCACATCGCCCCGCGCAACCCGCCAGCCGGGTGTCAGTCGACCATCTGGCTCTTGTCGGCCAGCCGCACGGCGCCGCGCGGCACGCGGATCGACTCGATGAAGTCCTGCATCTCCTTACTCGGCGCCTCCGTCATCAGGCTGACGACATAGGTGACGATGAACGCCACCGGGATGCCGAACAACCCGCAGGAGATATTGTTCACGCCGAACCACCGCGCCATGCCGAAATACTGCGTCATGACCAGGTAGTAGAGGCAGACGCTGAAGCCCGCGATCATGCCGCAGACGGCGCCCGCGCTCGTGGTGCGCTTCCACCACACGCCCATCACCAGCGGCGCGAACAGCCCGGCCGCCGCCAGCGAGAAGGCCCAGGCCACCATGGCCAGGATGCCCGCCGGCCGCGTCGATGCGACATAGGCGGCGACGATCGCCACGCAGATCAGCAGCACGCGTGCCACCACCAGCCGCCGCTTGCTCGGCGCCTGGGGGTCGATCATCTTGTAGTAGATGTCGTGGCTGAGCGCGTTGGCGATCGCAAGCAGCAGGCCGTCGGCAGTGGAAAGCGCCGCCGCCAGGCCGCCCGCCGCCACCAGCCCCGCGATGACATAGGGCAGGCCCGCGATCTCGGGCGTGGCAAGCACGATCGCGTCGTTGTTGATGGCGAACTCGGCAAGCTGGAGGATGCCATCGCCATTGGCGTCGCGCACCGTCACCAGCCCGATCTGGCCCCAGGACTGGACCCAGGCAGGCAGGCTGGCGATCGGCTGGCCGATCACGTTCTGGTACACCTCGAGCTTGGCGAAGGCGGCATAGGCCGGTGCCGTGAAGTAGAGCAGGAAGATGAAGAACAGGCTCCACGCCACCGACTTGCGCGCATCACGCACGCTGGGCGTGGTGAAGTAGCGCATCAGGATGTGCGGCAGGCTGGCCGTTCCCACCATCAGGCAGAAGATCAGCCCGAAATAGTTCAGCATGTCGTAGGTGGCGAAGGGCTGGATGTGCGACCTGGTCACGCCCAGCGTCTGCTCCAGCGTGACGATCTTCTCCAGCGCCTGGCCGTACATCAGCTGCGGGATCGGCACGCCGGTAACCTTGGCCGACAGCAGCACCACCGGGATCAGGTAGGCGATGATCAGGATGATGTACTGCGCGACCTGCGTCCAGGTAACCGCCCGCATCCCGCCCAGCATCGAGCAGACCAGGATGCCGACCAGGCCCACGAACACGCCGATCTCGAACTGGATGCCGAGGAAGCGCGAGGCGATGATGCCCACGCCGAAGATCTGCGCCACCACATAGGTGAAAGACGCAGCCATCAGCACGATCACGCCGCAGAAGCGGGCAAGGTTGCCGCCATAGCGCGCGGCCAGGAAGTCGGGCACGGTGTAGGCGCCGAACTTGCGCAGATAGGGCGCAAGCAGGATCGCCACCAGCACGTAGCCGCCGGTCCAGCCCAGCACGAAGGCCAGCCCGTCATAGCCGAGGGCATAAAGCGTGCCCGCCATGCCGATGAACGAGGCCGCGCTCATCCAGTCCGAGCCGGTCGCCATGCCATTATAGAAGGCCGGGACGCGCCGGCCCGCGACATAGTATTCCGAAACCTGCGCCGTGCGCGAAAGCACGCCGATCAGCGCGTAGACGCCGATCGTCAGGAACACGAACAGGTAGCCGATGATCCGGTTCGGCACCCCGAGCTGCTCGAGGATCGCCAGCATGATCACGAAGGCGGCGAAGCCGCCCGTGTAGATGCCGTAGATCCGGCCGAGATTGCTGATGAAATCGCCCTTCATGGTCGCCCCCTCGCGCCTATTCGTCTTCGGCCACGCCGTACTTCTCGTCGATCGCGTTCTGCCGGCTCGCGAACCAGAACAGCGCGGCCACGAACACGATCAGCGAGCCCTGCGCGGCCATGTAGAACCCGAGCGGGAAGCCCAGGATCCGGATGCCGTTCAGTGCGGGTGCGAAGAAATGGATGGCGAAGCTGGCGATGAACCAGATCGCCAGCATGGTCCACATAAGGCGCGAGGTTTCCCCCCAATAAGCCTGGGCGGTAGCCTTATCTACCGCCGGACCACTATCGGCACGGACGGGTGGTGTCGGGTTGTCGGGTATCTCGGGCATGGAGCGTTTCCCCTCGGGCTTGCATTATTCGTCCCGGCTATCCCCAAGTGCCTGCCGAGGGCTGTGTTGCCCGAACGCCATGCGCCCTGGAGACGGCCGCCATTATTGCCTTCGATTCGAGCATTTAACGGCCTTTGATGAAACCGGTATCATGGCCACGCGCCGCTTCGCAATGTTTCCGTGGACTGGGCGGCGCCGGACGCAACGCCCAAACAATATATCGGAACGAACTGGGGGGACCCCTTGCTTACTGCCCTGCAACGTCTGCTCAAGCGGCGCCCGCGCGAGGTGGCACCGGACGCATTGACCCAATTCCTGGCGCGCCAATCCGCCTTCGTCGCGCAGAAGACCGTCTACGACTACTGCGAGGTCAAGACCGGCCGGGACTGGGAGTTCGTCCGCGACGAGCCCGCCTTCCGCGACGTGATGGAGATATGCCGCTGGCGCGTCTATTTCGCCACGCTGGGCGATGTCACCGCCATGATCGAGGCGTGGCTGCGTCCAGCAGCGCTGGCCTTGCCCGAGGCGGATCGCGCGCCGGGAACCACGGCCGACGCCGAGCATTCCCGCCGCGAGCGTCTGGCCCAGGCCCTTGCGGCGCTGCACAACCGCGTCCTTGCCGGGGAGGCGCCGCCGGCCGAGCTCGCGCCGCATGCCGCCGACGCGGCCCAGGGCATTCTCGGCCGGCTCGCCCGGATGCAACTGGCCGCGCCGCACAAGCCCCACGAGCTGCCCACGCAGGCGGAGCCGACGCTCTACGAGACCCTGCCGATCCATCCCAGCCGGCGCACCGATGACGGTCCGGCCATTGTCGGCGCGTTGCGCTTCAACCTTGTCGTCGTCCATGACCGGATGGCCGCGACCTTCGATCGCGCCGGGCTTGCCGCCTCCCTGCTCGCCCGGCCGCCGGACGGCGCCTCCGCTGGAACCGCCGCGACGGAAAGCGCGCCATGAACGCGGCCTCCTCGCGCACCGCGATCTTCACCCAGGGCGTGATCGTGGCGATGGCCCCGCCGCCGCCGGCCGTGGCGCCCGACCTGCCGCTCGACCAGGCGCTCGCGCGCATCGCCGCCGCGCGCCATTCCTCGCTCGTCGTGCTCGACGGGTCCGGGGCGGTGGCCGGCATCCTGACCGAGCAGGACATCGCCCGGCGCGTCGCGTTCCGCATGGCGCCCGAGGCGCCGGTCTCGGCGGCCATGACCGCCCCGGTGCTGTGCGTCCGCCAGGACGAGCATCTCTATCGCGCGGTCGGGCTGATGCGCCATCACCGCATCCGCCACATGCCGGTGGTGGATGCCGCCGGCCGGCCGGTGGGCATGCTGCATCTCGACGCGGCGCTCGCCGCCGCCTCGGCGCGCTTGACCGACCATATCGACGCGCTCGCCCAGGACGACACGCCCGAGGGCTTCGCCGCGACCAAGCGCGCCCAGGCCGGGCTTGCCCGTGCCCTGCTCGATGACGGCGTCGCCGCCACCGAGATCATCGGCCTCGTCACCGAGATCAACCACGACATCCACCGCAAGGTGCTGGCCGGCCTGCTGGCCGAATGGCAGGCGGGCGGGCGCGGCGAACCGCCGGTGCCCTTCACGCTGCTGATCCTGGGTTCGGGCGGGCGGGGCGAGAGCTTCCTCTTTCCCGACCAGGACAATGGCTTCATCCTCGGCCCCTACGCCGATGCCGAGCATGAACCCATCGACGGCTGGTTCCGCAACTTCGCCGACGCCTTCAACCAGCGCCTCGACCAGGTGGGCTTCCCGCTGTGCAAGGGCGGGGTGATGGCGCGCAACGCCGACTGGCGCGGCCGGCTGGGGCAGTGGCAGCGCAAGTTCGCCACCTGGATGGAACGGCGCGCGCCCGAGGATCTGCTTTCGGCCGACATCGCCTTCGATTTCCGCGCCATCGCCGGCCCCGAGGAGCCGGCCGAGGAACTGCGCGCCTTGCTCAAGCCGCTGGTCCAGCGCCATCCTGCCTTCCTCGCGCTGCTCGCCGGCGACGAACGCCGCCTTGCCCCCCCGATCAGCTTCTTCGGCCGCATCCAGACCGAGAGCGAGGGCGAGAACAAGGGCCGCGTCGATCTCAAGCTGCACGGCACCATGCCCTTCGTCTCGGCCTTGCGGCTGCTCGCGCTGCGCCAGGGCGTGGCCGAGACCGGCAGCCTCGCGCGGCTGGCCGCGCTTGCGGCCGCCGGGCGCATCCCGGAGGAGCAGGCGGCAACCTTGCGCACCGCCTTCGCCGTGCTGGTGGGTGCCATGCTGCGCCAGCAGCTCGAGGATTTCGAAACCGGGCGCAGGGTCGGCAGCATGGTGCGCGTGGAGGGGATGTCGAAGGCGGCCGTGGCCGTGCTGCGCGACGCGCTCAAGGCGATCGGCAGCTTCGCCAAGGACACCCGCGCCGAGTTCACCGGGCAGGTCTGGTAGGGCGAGGTCTGCTGGGCCCCCTTCCCGGCCTTCAGAAATGCGCCGCGGCGGTGGCGATGCGCTGGCCCATCCGCGCGCGCGCGAACAGGGTGGGCAGGTCAGAAGCGCCCTTGGCCTCGGCCTTGCCCAGCAGGCAGAGCAGCAGCCGCGCCGTGTCGATCGCATCGCCGGCGGCGGAATGGCGGCTGGTGATGGTGCACAGCCCGCGCCGGGCGAGCGCATCCAGGCTGTGATCCTTCTCGGCCGGATCGATCCAGGCCGACAGCATCAGGCTGCACAGGGCCGGGTTGCGGAAATGCACCCCCGTCTCGGCTTCGACACAATGCAGGCAGGTCAGGTCGAAGCCGGCATTGTGCGCCACCAGCACCGAATGCTCGCCGGCGAAGGCGTGGAAGTCGCGCACCGCCACGCGCATCGGCGGGGCGTGCGCCACCATCGCGTCGGTCACGCCGTGATAGCGCGTCGATGCGGGCGGGATGCGCCGGCCGGGATTGACCAGCGTCTCGAAGGTCTCGCCCTCCACCACCTCGCCGCCACGCACCCGCACCGCCCCGATCGCGACGATGCGATCCCCGCGCGAGGGTTGCAGGCCCGTCGTCTCCAGGTCGAACACGACATAGTCCTGCGCGCGGACGGATCCGCGCGGCGGCGGGGTCTGGTGCAGGTGGAAGTGGCGATGCTCGCCCCCGGCCAGCGGCACGGCAAGGCGGCGCTTGATGGCATCGACCAGCCGGCGGGTGCGGCTCGGCGCCAGGCTCGGTGCGGCGTGATCGGACATGCGCGTTTCGTGACCCTCGTGCGGGCGGTCTGTTGCCGTCCTGGCCAATTCTAAGCACAGCCGGCGATCCCAGAACAAGCGCACGGCGCCCCCCGGCCGGCCGCGCAGGACGGCATTGCCAGCCCCCCGCCCTTGCGGCCACTCTAGGCACAACAGGGCGGGTGGCACCCGCACCGCAGGACCGCCCGCGCAAGGGGCGGGGCAAGGGAAGGAAACGCAGCATGACGAGTGGCACCGCGCAGAGCCGCTACGAGCAGGTCTATGCCGACTGGGCGCGCGACCCCGAGGGCTGGTGGGCCGCCCGCGCCGAGGGCCTGAGCTGGACCCGGCGCTGGGACCGCGTGCTCGATGCCAGCCGCCCGCCACTCTATCGCTGGTTCCCGGGCGGCATGCTGAACACCTGCTACAACGCGCTCGACCGCCATGTCGCCGCCGGCCGCGGGGCGCAGGCTGCGCTGGTCTATGACAGCCCGATGGCCGGGCGGCTGGAAAGCCTCACCTATGCCGAGCTGACCGAGCGCACGGCGCGCTTCGCCGGCGCTCTTGCCCGGCTTGGCGTCGGGCGGGGCGATCGCGTCATCGTCTACATGCCGATGGTGCCCGAGGCGGTGATCGCCATGCTCGCCTGCGCGCGGCTCGGCGCGATCCATTCGGTGGTGTTCGGCGGCTTCGCCGCCAACGAGCTTGCCACGCGCATCGCCGATGCCAAGCCGAAGGTCATCGTCTCCGCCTCCTGCGGGCTGGAGCCCGGGCGGGTGGTGAAATACAAGCCCCTGCTCGATGCCGCGATCGAGCTGTCGCCGCACAAGCCCGCCCATTGCGTGATCCTGCAACGCCCGCAGGAGAAGGCGCCGCTGATGGCGAAGCGCGACTTCGACTGGGACGAGGCGGTGGCCGGCGCGCCGGCGGCCGAATGCGTGCCGGTGGCGGCGACTGATCCGCTTTACATCCTCTACACCTCGGGCACGACCGGGAAGCCCAAGGGCGTCGTGCGCGACAATGGCGGGCATGCGGTTGCGCTCGCCAACAGCATGGAGATGGTCTACGGCGCGCGCGCGGGCGATGCCTACTGGGCCGCCTCCGATGTGGGCTGGGTGGTGGGCCATTCCTACATCGTCTATGGCCCGCTGCTGGCCGGCTGCACCACCATCCTTTACGAGGGCAAGCCGGTGGGCACACCCGATGCCGGCGCCTACTGGCGCGTCTCTGCCCAGCACAAGGTGCGCGTGCTGTTCACCGCGCCCACCGCCATCCGCGCCATCAAGAAGGAGGACCCCGAGGGCAGGCTGCTGCGCCAGCACGACCTCTCGCGCCTCGATGCGCTGTTCCTGGCCGGCGAGCGCTGCGACCCCGACACGGTGCAGTGGGCCGAGCGGCTGCTCGCCCGCCCGGTGATCGACCATTGGTGGCAGACCGAGACCGGCTGGACCATCAGCGGCGATTTCCGCGGCTATGGCCTGTTTCCGGTCAAGGCCGGCTCGGCCGGCCGCCCCGCGCCCGGCTATGACGTGCGCGTGCTGGGCGAGGACCATCGCCCGGTGCCCCCCGGCCAGATCGGCTCGATCGTGGTCAAGCTGCCGCTGCCGCCCGGCACGCTGCCCACCCTGTGGCAGAACGAGGAGGGATTCCGCGCCGCCTATCTCGACGAGTTCCCCGGCCACTACAAGACCGCCGATGCCGGCATGATCGATACCGACGGCTATGTCTGGGTGATGAGCCGCACCGACGACATCATCAATGTCGCCGGCCACCGGCTTTCCACCGGCGCGATGGAGGAGGTGCTGGCCAGCCACAAGGACGTGGCCGAGTGCGCCGTGGTGGGCGTCAAGGACAGCCTGAAGGGCCAGGTGCCGATGGGGCTCGTGGTGCTCAAGTCCGGCGTCAACCGCCCCGAGGCCGAGATCGCGGCCGAACTGGTCGGCATGGTGCGCGAGAAGATCGGGCCGGTGGCGGCGTTCAAGGACGCGCGTGTGGTGCAGCGCCTGCCCAAGACGCGCTCGGGCAAGATCCTGCGCGCGACCATCCGCAAGATCGCCGACGGGGAAAGCTATGTCATGCCGCCGACGATCGACGATCCGGTGACGCTGGACGAGATCGCGGGGCTATTGAAAGGCGCGATGCGCTGAGCGCGCGCGCGGGGCGGCCCCGCGCCCCTGCCGCCGCTACAGGTAGCGCAGCGCCGCCACGATCGCGATCAGCAGCAGGGCGACGATGCTGGTGATCAGCGTCAGGCGGCGCTCGATGAAGTCGCGGATCGGATCGCCATAGCGGCGGATCAGCCAGGCGAGCATGAAGAAACGCGCCCCGCGCGTGGCGATCGAGGCGGCGACGAACACCGGGAAATTGTAGCCGGCGACGCCGCTGGCGATGGTGATGATCTTGTAGGGCACCGGTGTAAGGCCCTTGACCAGGATGATCCAGAGCCCCCATTCGGCATAGAGCGCCTGGAAGGCTGCGAACTTCTCCTGGTAGCCGTAGAGGGCGATCACCGGCGCGGCCACCGCATCGAACAGCAGCCAGCCGATGCCATAGCCCAGGATGCCGCCCAGCACCGAGGCAACCGTGCAGTTCAGCGCGACGCGATAGGCGTGCATCGGGCGCGCCAGTGCCATCGGGATCAGCATCGCATCGGGCGGGATCGGAAAGACCGAGCTCTCCAGGAAGGAGATGATGAACAGCCAGATCGGCGCCTTGGGATGCGCGGCCTGACGCATGGTCCAGTCGTAAAGGCTGCGCAGCACGGGACGGCGGGGCTCCGGGGTTCCTGGGTGGGCAGGCTGGCCCTGCCGAGGCGCGGCACGCTGCCAGCCAGCGCCGGCCTATGCAAGCGCCGCGCTATGCAAGCGCCAAGCCTGTGTCGTGATTATGGCGCCCCGTGCCGCGATGCCCCGCGTCGTTCACGCCGCCGCACGGCGCCCGGCCAGCAGCATCGCCGCCGCCTTCTCGGCGATCATCATCGCCGGCGCCGCCGTGTTGCCCGAGGTGATCGCGGGCATGATCGCGGCATCGGCCACGCACAAGCCGCCGATGCCATGCACGGCAAGGTCGGGGCCCACCACGGCGGCGGCGTCGTGCGCGGGACCCATCCGGCAGGTGCCGACCGGGTGGAAGATGGTGGTGCCGATATCGCCCGCCGCGCGAACAAGCTCGGCCTCGGATTGCAGCCCGGCGCCGGGGCGGAACTCCGCCGGCGCGTAGGGCGCCAGCGCGCGCGCCGTAGCGATGCGTCGCGTGAGCCGGATCGCCGCCACCGCCACCTGCCGGTCCTCGGGCGTGGCGAGATAGTTGGGCCTGATCTCGGGCGGGGCGAGCGGATCGGGGCCGCGCGGGCGCACCGTGCCGCGGCTGGTCGGGCGCAGATTGCACACGGACGCGGTGAAGGCCGGGAACGGATGCAGCGGCTCTCCGAAGCGATCGAGGCTGAGCGGCTGGACATGGTATTCGAGGTCGGGGGTCTCGCGCGCGGGGTCGCTGCGGGCGAAGGCGCCAAGCTGGCTCGGCGCCATGGTCAGCGGCCCGCTGCGGAACAGCGCGTATTCGATCGCCATGCCGATGCGCCCCGGAAGGCTGCGCGCGCGCTCGTTCAGCGTGCGGGTGTTGCGCACCTTGAAGACCAGGCGCAGTTGCAGATGGTCCTGAAGGTTGCCGCCGACGCCCCGCAGGTCGTGGCGCACGGCGATGCCGCGCTCGGCGAGCGCCCCGGCCGGGCCGATGCCCGAGAGCTGCAACAGATGCGGGCTGCCGATCGCGCCGGCAGCCAGCACCACCGCGCCCTCGGCATGCGCCATCGCCGGGCGGCCACGATGCAGGAGATCGAGCCCGGTCACGCGCCGCCCGTCCAGCCGCAGCGCCGTCGCCTGCGCGTGGGTGACGACGCGCAAGTTCGGCCGCCCGGCGGCCGGGCGCAGGAACGCCTTGGCCGTGGTCCAGCGGATGCCGCGGCGCTGGTTGACGTGGAAATCGCCGCAGCCCTCGTTGTCGCCGCGGTTGAAGTCCTCGACCGGCGGGATGCCGCACTCCCCCGCCGCCCTGCGGAAGGCATCGAGTATGTCCCAGCGCAGGCGCATCGCCTCGACCCGCCATTCGCCGCCGCGCCCGTGCAGGGGATCGGGCGGCGCATCCAACCCCGATGCGGCGAAATCCTCGGCGCGCAGGAAATGCGGCAGCACATCCTCCCACGCCCAGCCGGGATTGCCCGCCTGCGCCCAGAGGTCGTAGTCGCGCGCCTGGCCGCGCATGTAGATCATGCCGTTGATGGCCGAGCAGCCGCCCAGCACCTTGCCGCGGGGATAGTTCAGCGCCCGCCCGTTCAGCCCCGGCTCCGGCTCGGTGCGGAACATCCAGTCCGTGCGCGGGTTGTTCATCGTGTAGAGATAGCCGATCGGCACATGGATCCAGGGATAGGTGTCACGCCCGCCCGCCTCCAGCAGCAGCACGCGCGAGGCGGGATCGGCGGAAAGCCGGTTGGCGAGCACGCAGCCGGCCGAACCGGCGCCAACGATGACATAGTCGTAGCGGCCGATATCCTCGCGATGTGGCGCCTCCGCGCTCATGCGGCCCCTCGCCCCAGGTCCTTGCGGTAGTGGTATTCCACCGTGTCCGACAGGTCGGCCACCTCGCGCGTTTCGGCCAGGCGGCGAAAGCCGCGCGCGGCGTAGAAGGCATGCGCGTCGTGGAATCGCGTATCGGTCCAGAGATGGACGAAGGCGGCCCCTGCCGTCGCCGCATGCGCCTCGACCAACTCGACCAGCCGCGCGGCGAGCCCGTGGCGGCGCGCCGCCCGCGCGACATAGAGCTTCACCAGCTCCCACCCGCCGCCCTCGCCGCCCTGCCCGCCCGGCAGCACGCCGACGCTGCCAACGAGCGCGCCGGCCGCGTCCTCGGCCGCCCAGAAGGCGCCGCCCTTGCGCGCGACATGGTCGGCGATCGCGCGCAGCTCGGGCAGTTCGCGATCGACATCGATCACGAAGCCGGCATACTCCGCCCATACGCCAGCGATCAGCGCGATCAGGCGGGGCGCGTCCTCGTCGCGCGCGGGGCGGATCGTGATGCCGGACACGCCTGCGCGCCCGCCGGTCAGCCGCCCGTCAGTCGCACTTGGCGCTCATGCCGCCATCGACGATGATCTCGGTGGCGGTGACGAAGCGTGCCTCGTCCGAGGCGAGGTAGAGCGCGGCGTGGGCGATGTCGCGGCCATCGCCCATGAAGCCCATCGGGATGCGCTTGTTGCGCGTCTCGATCAGCTTGGCGACATCGCCGCCCGCGCGCTGGCCGGCAAGGCGGGCTTCCACCAATGGCGTGTGCATCTGTCCCGGCACCACCGTGTTGGCGCGCACGCCCTTCTTGGCATAGGCGACGCCGAGCGCGCGGGTGAACTGGATCACGCCGGCCTTGGTCGCCGAGTAGGCGATGTTGAAGCTGCCGGTGAAGCGGATGCCGGAAGTGGAGGAGATGTTCACGATCGCCCCCGCGCCTTGCTTCTCCATCACCGGCAGCACATGCTTGCAGGCCAGGAACAGGTGCTTGAGGTTGTGGTCCATCTGCCGGTCCCACACCTCCTCGCTCATCTCCACCGGGCCGCCGGGCTCGGAGCCGCCGACATTGTTCACCAGTATGTCGATGCGCCCGCCATAGGCGGCAAACGCGGCATCGACCATGGCCTTGGCACCGGCGGCCTTGGTGACATCGGCGACATGGGTGACGATCCGCCCGCCGACCTCCTTCACCTTGGCGACGGTCTCGGTCATCGCCGCCTCGTTGCGGTCGACGGCGAAGATGCGCGCCCCTTCCCTGGCGAAGGCCCAGGCGATGGCGCGGCCATTGCCCCAGCCGGGACCCACGCTGCCCGCACCCGATACGATCGCTACCTTGCCCTCAAGCCTGCCGGCCATCGTCACGCTCTCCTTCCGTCTGTCAGTCGCCGATCATGTTGGCGGGGATGGTGATACCCTTTTCCCGGTAGTAGCGCACCGCGCCGGGATGGAAGGGCATCACGGTGTTCTGGTTCCAGTTCGCGAGGACGCTTTCCTTGGCCCCGGCATAGCTGCGCACCATCTCGGCGTTGCTTTCCAGCACCGTGCGCGTGATCAGGTAGGCGAGATCCTCGGGGAAGTCGCGATGGACGGCACCGAAGCTGAACACGCCAAGTGTGGTGATCGGCCCCTGCTGGCTGCGGTAGGTGCCGGCGGCAATGGTGGTGGGTGCGAGTTCGGGGTGGTTCGGGCGCAGCCGCGCGATCTCGGCCTCGGTGAAGCCGATATAGTTCACCGGCGCCATCGCCTCCAGTTCGGTGAAGTTCGGGATCGGCTGGCCACCGGCGAACAGGAAGGCATGCACCAGGCCGTCCTGCATCTGCCCGATCGTATCGGCCGCCGAGGCATAGGTGACGCGCGCGGCGCGCACGCCGAGCCCGTCGAGGAATGCCTGCGCATAGGTGCCCGATTGTCCGCCGCGCGGCCCGCCGCCCACCACCTTGCCGGCCAGGTCCGGATAGGCGCGGATGCCGCTGCGCTGGAGCGCGATGCCAAGGAAGGGCGAGCCGAACATCGGGAACAGGGCGCGCGCCGAAAGATAGCGCTGGCCGTTGGTCCATGCGGCCTTGCCCTCGCGCCCCTGCCACACGGCGCCGAGATTGAGCATGGCCAGTTCGGCTTCCTTGCGCTCGACCAGGATGATGTTCTGGTTCGAGCCCTGCGTCGTGCGGTAGCTCACCGGGATGCCGCTTGCCCGCTGCACCAGCGTGCCCCAGGCCGGCCCGTAGACCGCGAAGGTGCCGCCGACGCCGGCCGTGACCATGGTCATGCCGCGCGGCCAGTTGGGGTTGCGCGGCGCGCCTTGCGCGCGGAGCGCGGGCGCGGCAAGCGCGGTCGCCGAGGCGAGCAGGGCCGAGCGAAGCAGCGTGCGGCGGTGAAGCATGGTCGATCCTCCCTCTGTTTGTGCGGGGGCCGTGCACCGCCCCCTTGGCGGCCAATCTAGCACGCGGCCGCGGCGGGGGAAGCGCAGGACGGCGGGGCGGCGCCGGGAAAGAGCGCTTGCCGGGGCCGCGGGGCGCGTGTCACCGTGCCGGGCACATCGCACGGTGCGGCGCCACCCGATTGCGCGGCGCGGCGATGGCGCGCAGAATCGAGTCCTCACCCGCAACGCCTTTCCGACCGTCGTCTCCTCCCCATGCCCAGCATCGCCCTTCTGATCCTGTGCGGTTTCGTCTCTGCCGCGATCGGCACCGGCGTGCGCCAGAGCTTCGGCCTGTTCCTCCCGCCGGTCACGGCGGCGCATGGCTGGACGGTCGCGGCCTATTCGCTCGCGCTTTCGGTGCAGGTTCTGCTGATGGGCGCGGCCCAGCCCTTCGCCGGACGCATCGCCGACCAGTATGGCAGCCGCCGCGTGCTGTGGTTCGGCGCCGGCATCTACATCGCCGGGCTGGTGGTGATGGCCAGCGCGCAAAGCTATCCGCTGTTCTTCGGCGCGGCCGGCATCGCGCTTGGCATCGCCACCTCCTCCTCGGGCTTCCCGATCATCATGGCGGCGCTGACGCGCCTCCTGCCCGACCAGCAGCGATCGCGCGCGATGGGGCTGATCACGGCCGGCGGCAGCTTCGGCCAGTTCGCGGTGGTGCCGCTGTCGCAGCTGATGATCGACCTGTTCGGCTGGCAGGGCGCGCTGTTCGGCATGGCCGGGCTGGTCGCCATGATCGTGCCGCTGACCCTGCCCTATGGCGCGGAGAAGCCGGCGCCGATCCATGCGCGCGGGGGCATGGAGCAGACCTCGCGCGCGGCCCTGGCCGAGGCGTTCGGTGCGCGCAGCTACTGGTGCCTGATCGGCGGCTTCTTCGTCTGCGGCGTGCATGTCGCCTTCCTGACGCTGCACATGCCCGCCTTCGTCGCGAGCTGCGGGCTGCACCCCTCCTACGGCTCGGCCTCGATCTCGATGATCGGGCTGTTCAACATCATGGGCTCGATGGCCTCGGGCGAGTTGTCCACGCGCATGCGGCGCAAATACATCCTCGCCTTCATCTACACCGCGCGCGCGGTGGCGATGCTGCTGTTCCTGCTCGGCCCCAAGACGCCCACCACCGTGCTGCTGTTCTCGGCGGCGATGGGCCTGTTGTGGCTGTCCACCGTGCCGCCCACGGCCGGGCTGGTGGGGCAGATCTGGGGCACGCGCTGGATGGGCACGCTGTTCGGCGTGGTCTATTTCTCCCATCAGGTGGGGGGCTTTCTCGGCGGCTATCTCGGCGGGCTGATCTGGGAGCGCACCGGCAGCTATGACGGGATGTGGTGGATCGCCATCGCCTGCGGCTTCCTGGCCGGGATCGTCAACCTGCCGATCATCGATCGCGGCCCGTCGGCGCAGCCGGCCAAGGCCTAGCCCGTCGGCGCAGCCGGCCAAGCTCGATCACGTCGGCGCTGGCGCAGCGGGCGGGCTCTGGCGCATCTCGACCGGAGCGGCGGCCAGCGCCTCGTGGATGCGCGCGCTGCGCAAGACCGGCCACCAATCGTAGAGCCCGATCTGCAAGGGCCGCCACAGCGCCACCCAGCCGGCGATCAGCAACCCCTCGGCCAGGATCTGCCCGGCATTGCCGGTCCAGGCCGCCATCACAAGCTGGCGCGCCGCGACGCAGGCGGCCAGGAAGCCGAGCCCGATCGCGAAGGCGAGCCGCCCGTCGGCCAGGAGGAACCGCAGGTTGCGCCGCTCCATCACCGCGCGGTGGCCGAAATAGGATGCCACGGCAGCCGGCAGCTCGGCCGCCAGCGCCGCCGCGATCTGCGCCGCGGGCAGCCAGACCACCAGCTTGATCCGCGTCCGCGCGCCGAGCTCGCGCGCCGCGCCGACGATATAGGCATCGGCCTCGGGGTCGAGGTCGCGCTCGCGGAAGGGCGCGGGGTCGAGCCAGTTGAACAGCTGCGCCACGCTGCTCAGCCTGAGCTCGATCAGCGCGAAGCCGTCCTCGACGCGGTAGGGGCCGAGCTGCTCGTTCATCGGTCCATGCTAGCCGCTGCGGCCCGCCGCCTCCAGGCCCCCGCTACCTCCGGGTGCGGCCATGTGCGACCCTGGACGCGCGGGGCTTGACGAAGGCGCCCGCTTGCCGTGTTCATCCACGACCCGCAAACGCCACGGAGCCCGACCGCGCCATGCCCCTGCCGCGCATGAACTGGACCCCCGAGGCCAAGGGCGCGCTTGCCGATCTGCGCGTGCTCGACATGACGCGGCTGGTCGCGGGCAACGTGCTCAGCATGTGGCTGGCCGATCTTGGCGCCGAGGTGATCAAGATCGAGCCGCCCGAGGGCGATCCCCTGCGCGCCTGGCGCGTCAAGGGTGTCGCCACCTCGTGGAAGCAGTATGGACGCAACAAGAAGAGCCTCGCCCTCAACCTGCGCAAGCCGGAGGCGCTGGCCGCGCTCAAGTGTCTCGTGCCGACGGCGCAGATCCTGATTGAGAATTTCCGCCCCGGCACGATCGAGAAGATGGGGCTCGGGCCGGCCGACCTGCACGCGCTCAACCCCAGGCTCGTGATCGTGCGCATCACCGGCTTCGGCCAGACCGGCCCCTACAAGGACAAGCCGGGCTTCGGCACGCTGATCGAGGGCATGACCGGCTTCGCCTCCTCGAACGGCTTCGCCGACCGCGAGCCGGTGCTGCCGCCCAACAGCCTGGCCGATGCGGTGGCCGGCACGCTCGGCGCCTTCGCCGCGATCTCGGCCGTGCGCGCGGCCGAGCGCGGCACGGCGCCCGGCCAGGTGATCGACCTGCCGCTGTTGGAACCGCTGTTCGCGATCATGGGGCCGCAGGCCAGCAACCATGCGCTCACCGGCAAGGTCAAGACCCGCACCGGCAGCCGCTCCACCACCGCCGCACCGCGCAACACCTATCGCACCGCCGATGATCGCTGGGTGTGCATCTCGGCCTCGATGCAGGTGATCGTCGATCGCCTGTTCCGCGCCATCGGCCGGCCCGACCTCGGCGCCAATCCGCGCTACGCCACCAATGCGCTGCGCGTCGAGCATGCCGAGGAGCTGGACGAGGCGATCGGCGCCTGGATCGGCGCCCGCCCGCTCGTGCAGGTGCTGGCCGCGTTCGACAAGGCCGAGGTCACCTGCGCGCCGGTCTACGATATCAGCCAGATCGTCGCCGACCCGCATGTGCAGGCGCGCGGCATGGTGACGGAAGTGCCGGATCGCGAGATGGGCTGGAACCCGCTGCCCGGCATCACGCCGCGGCTCTCTGCCACGCCGGGCGCCTTCCGCAGCGAGGCCCCGGCGCTCGGGCAGCACAATGCCGAGATCCTGGGCACCGTGGGCTATGACGAGGCCGCGCTTGCCGCCATGCATGCGGCGGGCGCGCTGATCGACAGCCGCAACGCGCCGCCGACGCCCGCCGACGCCGCCGGCTGAAGGCCGGCCGGGAGCGGGCGCCGGCCGAGGGCCGGCACGCACCAGCGCACTGCCGGCGCGCCGCGCCCCCTTCCCCGCCGAAGGGCCGGGTGTATGCTGATGCCCCGCTTCGTTCAGCCGCCGCAACGACCCCGGAAGGTCCCCGCCCATGTCCGTGATCGCCCCGCCGCCCGACGCCCTCAGCAACAGCCGGATCGAGGCCGCCTATCGCGACCGCACGCCCGGCTCCTTCGCGCTGCATCGCGAGGCGATGTCGGTGCTGCCCTCGGGCATCGCCCATGACGCGCGGCACATGAAGCCCTACGGCATCTATGTCGAGCGCGCCAAGGGGCCGCGCAAATGGGACGTCGATGGCAACGAATACATCGATTTCTACGGTGGCCACGGCGCCCTGCTGATGGGCCATGGCGAGCCGCGCATCGAGGCGGCGGTGGCGCGCCAGCTTGCCGCCGGCACCCACTACGGCACCTGCCACCCGCTGGAAGTGAAGTGGGCCAAGCTGATCCAGGAGCTCGTCCCCTGCGCCGAGCGGGTGCGCTTCACCGCCTCGGGCACCGAGGCGACGCTGATGGCGCTGCGCCTCGCGCGTGCCTATTCGGGCCGCGGCAAGGTGGTGCGCTTCCAGGGCCATTTCCACGGCTGGCACGACCATATGGCCTTCGGCGTGAACAACCATTTCGACGGCTCGGTGACGCCGGGCGTGCTGCCAGGCATCGGGCTTTCGACCGTGCTCCTGCCGCCCAACGACATCGAGGCGGTGCGCCACACGCTGCAGACCGACCCCGACATCGCCGCGCTGATCTGCGAGCCCACCGGCGCCTCCACCGGCAAGATCCCGATGGCGCCCTCGATGCTGCGCGCCTTGCGCGAGCTTACCGCCAAGCACGACGTGATCCTGATCTTCGACGAGGTGGTCACGGGCTTCCGCGTCGCGCCGGGCGGGGCGCAGGAATGGGCCGGGGTGACGCCGGACATGTGCTCGCTCGCCAAGATCGTCGCCGGCGGCCTGCCGGGGGGTGCGGTGGCCGGGCGGCGCGACCTGCTCGACCTGCTCGACCATGACGCCACCACCGCGAACGGGCGCGAACGCATCAACCACCAGGGCACCTACAACGGCAATCCCTGCTCGGCCGCCGCCGGGGCGGCGATGCTCGAGATCATCCGCGACGAGAATCCCTGCGCCCGGGCCACCGAGACGGCGCAGGAGATACTGCGCGGGATGAACGATATCCTGGCCGAGGAGCGCGTGCCCTGGGCGGTCTATGGCCAGCATTCGGTGTTCCATTTCTGGACCAATCCGGACAACAAGCCGGTCGACCCGCGCCGCTTCGATGCCAATGCCGAGCCGCCGATGACCTTCAAGAAGACCGATCCGCGCAACGCCATGCTGCAGAAGCTGCGCATCGCGATGCTGGTCAACGGCGTCGATCTCAAGGGCTGGCGCGGGGGCATCGTCTCGGCCGTGCACGGACCGAAGGAGGTCGAGCAGACGCTGTGTGCCTGGCGCGAATCGCTGCGCATGCTGCGCACCGAGGGCGAACTCGCCTGAGGCGCGCACCGCGCCGCCGCGAGCGGCACCGGAAAGCGGAAACCCCCGGTGCCTGCGCACCGGGGGTTTCCTTTCTTGCGTCGGATCCGTTCTGGCGTCCGGTCCGTTCTGGCGCGTGCCGTGGGCGGCCCGCGCCCGGATGATCAGAACCGCATGCGCCCGCGCGCGATGACGGCGTGGCTCTGCAGGTTCTCGCGGAACTGCTGCCCCTCGTACTGGAGCGAGATGATCGCATCCAGGTCGCGGATGTAGGACGAAAGGCCGGCACCCAACACCATGTAGGTGCGCCCCACCTCGCGCACATCGATCGCGGCGCTGCCGGTGGCGGAAAGCACATCGATGCGGCGCGCGCCATCCAGCAGCTCGTGCTCGACGCCGACCATGATGTTCGGCATCAGCGTGCCCCAGGAGTGGTGGTAGTTGTACTGCGCGCGCATGCCCAGCCGGACGGTCCAGGATTCCGGCTGCTGGTTGCGCACGGTCACCGGCGCGGTGCCGGTTTCCGTGTAGCCGCGGATCTCGTTGCGCAGATAGGCGATCTGGCCGAGCGGGCCGAACACCAGCCCCGGCACCACGTCGTCCGCCTCGATGTTGTAGGAGGCAGAGGCCAGCACGCCATAGTCGATCGAGGAGGTCGAGCCGCGCGCGCGCCCGGTGGCGTGGTTGCGCTCGATCTCGTAGTTCGTGAAGCCGACCGATGCCATCGCATCGAGGCTCAGATTGTTCAGGAACGTGCCCGAGCCATACAGCGTCAGCGCGTAGCTGTCGGACTCGATGCTGCCGGCGCTGTCATGCAGGTTGGCATCGTTGCGCGAATAGCTGAGCGCCGCGCCCACCAGCACGTTGGGCATGATGTCCATGTCGGCGCCGAGGGTCAGGGTGGCGCCGCGCCAGCCGGCACCGCGCTGCGTGGGCGTGCTGCCGATCTGGCCGAAATTGTAGGACGCGCCCAGGAAGCCGCGCATCGATCCGGCCTGGAACAGCGGCATCATGCCCGAGCCCGAGGCGGCCTGCGCGCCGGCCGCCATCGCCAGCATCAGATCGCCATTGATCGGCGCCGTGCCGCGGCCGACCTCGAAGGCCGACCAGACGGTCTCGGGCTGGTTGAAGGCGAGCAGCCCCATGCCCTGCGCCGCCGGCACCTCGGCACCGCCGCGCAGGCCGTTCAGGCGCTGCTGGATGTTGCCGAAGCGGGCGCGCGCCATCTCGAAGCCGACCTGGCCGGCAGCCTGGAGCAGGCCGGCGAAGGTCGCGCGCTGCGCCGGCGTAAAGGTGCCACCATTGAGGCCGGGCAGGACAGTGCCGCCAACCCCGGTGAAGGCGAAGATGTAGACGTTGGGCGATCCGTCCTCGCCATCGGCCTGCTCGCCGAGGGAGAACACCTCGGCCCCGATCGCCGCCAGCGCCGCCAGCGCCTCGTCGCGATTGGCCGCAGCACCGTAATAGACCTTGAAGGTCACCGTCTGGCCCGGCGCCAGGGCGCCGAAGGCGAAGTCGAAGCCGGCGCCATGATCGTCCGGGCCGGCGCGCACGACGTTGGTATTCGCTGCCGTCAGCCCCGTCGTGCTGATGATCGACAGTTCGGTATTCGGGTTCGGGTCGTTGAACCCGTTGTTGGTCATGCGCACCAGCGCGGTGGCATTGCCGAAGCCCTGCAGCGTAACGCGCTCGTTGAAGGTGGTGGGCGGCACGTCCCAGTCCATGACGCGCCGGTAGCGCAGATCGGCAACGTTCGTGCCGGTGCTGACATTCTGGATGGTGACGGTCATCTCGATCAGGCGCGAGTCGCTGCTCGGCCGGAAATCGTGCGTCACCTGGAGGATCGCGGTGTTGGTGCCGTCGCGCAGCGCGGCAATCGAGATGGCGGCGTTGCCATTCGAGAAGGCCTGGGTACCGGCACCCGAGAAGGTCAGGTTCGCCGGGCCGAAATTGCCCGAATTGCCGTTCGACTGGCTGCGGCCGCCGGCCAGCGCCGTGCCGAAATCGGCGACGCCCCAGCCTTCGCAGAAGCAGCCCGGCGCCAGCGCCTCGCCGCCGGTGGGGATGAAGCGCAGGCCGACCGTCGCCCCCTCGCCGGACGTGATCAAGTCGCCATAGGGGTTGATGCCGATCGCCACCAGGCCGTTGTCGATGATGCCCTGCCCGTGCACGGATGCAGGGACGAGAGACAAGCCGGCGGCCAGGAACGCTGCCGAGGCGAGCAGTGATGCACGACGCATGAAACGGGACTCCCTACCTGTTGTCGTCAGTCCCCGGTTCTCGCGTTTCCCACAAGACGCGATTCTTGAGACGCATGATCACACTTTGTTAAGAGTTTCTCGGCTTCTTGCCAAGCCATTGCGCGTTCTGCGTAACTTTCCCGGGATAATGGTGCATCCGCGCCACAGATGGCGTGGACCTTGCTTGCCTTAACGCGCGCGCCTGGGCGCGAGCCATCGCGTGCCTGCCCATCCACGCCATTGCCTGCTATAGTGAGACTTTCTTGCCACAGATCACGAATCGGGGTGCGGTCATGGAAACCTGGATGATTCTGCTCGGTGTGATCGTCGTGCTCATCCTTTGGGTGGTCATGGCCTATAACGGGCTGGTCGGCGGGCGGAACCAGTGCCAAGCCTCGTGGCGGCAGATCGACGTCCAGCTCAAGCGCCGCCACGACCTCGTCCCGAACCTGGTCGAGAGCGTCAAGGACGCCATGTCCTATGAGCAGGAGACGCTGCGCCAGGTGATCGAGGCGCGCAACGCCGCGGTCACGGCCGGCGAGAAGGCGGCCGCCGGCGGCAGCAAGGCCGACGCCATCGCCGCCGAGAACCAGCTCACCCAGGTCCTGACCCGGTTCTTCGCCTTGTCCGAGGCTTACCCCCAGCTTCGCGCCAACGAGAATGTCTCGCGGCTGATGGAGGAGCTCACCACCACCGAGAACCGCATCGCCTTCGCCCGCCAGCACTACAATGACAGCGTGCTGTCCTACAACAACCGGGTGCAGATGTTCCCCGGCAACCTGATCGCCGGCAGCTTCAACTTCCGCATCGAGGAGTATTTCCAGGTGCCAGAGGCCGAAGCGAAGCCGGTCAAGGTCGATCTGCGGCCGGGCTGATCCGGCCGGCCGCGCCACTAGGCCCTCGCACCCGCAGCATGAGCGAGCCGCCACGCCCCGCTTCTGAAGGGCCGACGCAAGGCCCCTGGTCCGGCAATCCGGCACAACCGCCCGCGCCGGGGCCAGGCCCCGACCAGGCGGGACCGGCCGCTGCCGCCTTCGGGGCGCCCCTGCCCGGCCAGCCCCTGCCCGGTCCCTGGCAGCACCCCGGACCGGACGCTGCGCCCGGCACGCCGCCCGCAAGCAGCGAGGGCGTGGCGCAGGGCCATGCCGTGCCGCCGGTCGGACCATGGGCGCCCTTCCCGCTGCCCGGCCCGTTGCCCGGCCCCTGGGGCCAGAACCGCGACCAGGCGCAGCAGCCCCAGCCGGCGGCCGAAGCCGCGCCGCCGCGCCCGCGCCCCGCGCCCGAGGTGATGATCGCGAGCACCGACTTCGCCGCCGCCATCGCCAAGAACCGCCGCCGCACCTACTGGCTGCTCGGCTTCCTCACGCTCATCGCGGCGATCCTGGGCTGGCTGATCGGCTCGGTGATCGACACCTACAGCGACCCCTATGCGCGCGTGGCGCTGTTCTCGCCCGCCGGCGCCTTCGGCATGATCTCGATGGCCGGGGCGAGCGGCATCTGGTCGGGCATCGCGCTGAAAAGCGGCGATCGCATCGCGTTGCATTTCGCCGGCGCCGAGGAGGTCACGCCCGAGCAGCAGCCGCAGCTCTTCAACGTGGTCGAGGAGATGGCGATCGCGGCCGGCGTGCCGATGCCCAGGGTCTATGTCATCCACGACGAGACGCCGAACGCCTTTGCCACCGGCATGCGCCCCGAGCGCAGCGCGGTGGCGGTCACCACCGGCCTGATGCACATGCTGACCCGCGACGAACTCCAGGGCGTGATGGCCCACGAGGTGGGCCACATCATCAACAACGACATCCGCTACGCCACCGTGGTGGCGGTCACGGCCGGGCTGATCGCGCTGGTGTGCGACGTCGCGCTGCGCGCACTCCGCCACGCGCCGCGTTCGAGCGGGCGCAGCAAGGGCGGCGGCAACGCCATCCTGCTGGTGATCCTGATCGTCTTCGCGATCCTCGCCCCGATCGCGGCGCGCATGGTGCAGATGGCGATCTCGCGCGAGCGCGAATACCTGGCCGACGCCACCGCTGTGAAGCTGACGCGCCATCCGCAGGGGCTGATCGGGGCCCTGCAGAAGCTCGAGGCCGCGCCCGTTTCCGCCACCGAGCTTGCCGGCGGGCGGGCCTTGCAGCACCTCTGGATCGTCAATCCCCTGAAGCGCTTCGGCGAGAAGGCGAGCGCGCTGTTCTCCACCCACCCGGCGACCGAGCTGCGCATCGAGCGGCTGCGCAAGCTCGGCTAGGTCGGTTCACGGCCAGGGCGCCCCCTGGGTAGGGCAGGTTCCGTTCGGCTTCGATCAGCCGAACGGAAGTCGTGCCCGAGAAACTCAAGGTTCGCGAGCAGCTTAGTCCGATCTGGTGGAACCGCCCTGCGGTTCCACCAGATCGGACGCTGCTCTAGGGCCAGAGCGCACCCTTGACCACGATCGCCTGCGGATAGAGCCGTTTGTCGCCGCGGAACACCGTGCCGCGAAAATCGACATAGTCGTAGCTGCCGGCGCGCTCCTCGATCACCACGGCATCGCCCGGCGCGCCCACCGCCAGCGTGCCGAGCCCCGGCACGCCCAGGAAGGCCGCCGGCGCAACGGTCGCGCGGCGCACCACCTCGGGCAGGGAGACACCGAGGCAGAGGACTTTCGACATCGTCACCAGCACGTCGAAGGCCGGGCCGTCGATGCTCTGCACATGCACGTCCGAAGAGATGATGTCGGGCAGCCAGTCCTGCTCGACCATCGCCTTCGCCGCATCGAAGCCGAATGAGGAGCGGCCATGCCCGACATCGAACAGGATGCCGCGCCGGCGCGCCTCCTCGGCCTCCTCGCGCACGAGGCCGCGCCGGTCGGTGAGCGCGCTCGGGAAGGACTTGCAGCAATGGGTCAGCACATCGCCCGGCCGCAGCCGCTCCAGTATGTCGCGGCGCGAGGGCGGCGGCGGGCCGAGATGCACCATCACCGGCAGTTCCGCAGCTTCCGCCACCTCGATCGCGAGATCGAGCGGCGCCAGGCCGAGATGGCCCGAGACATTGCTGCCGAGCCGCACCTTGATGCCGATGATCCGCTCGCGGTCGGACAGCGCGACCTTGAGGCAGGTCTCGGGGCGCAGCAGGGCAAGGTCGGCCGCCTCGCCGATCATGAAGCCCGGCCCGTAGCCGTAGATGCCCGGGTGGCTGATGTTCAGGAACGCCTTGATGCGCAGTGCGCTCGTGTCGATGACGAAGCGGCGGAAGCCGTGCCAGGTGCCGGCACCGGCCGAGCCGGCATCGACGAAGGTGGTGGTGCCGGAAGCCTTGGCCACCCGCTCGGCCTCGACCGAGAGATAGGTGCCGCCCCACCAGACATGGGCGTGGAAATCGACCAGTCCGGGCACGACGACATGCCCGGCGGCGTCCCGGCTGGTGCGGGCCTGGGCCGAGAGATTGTCGCCGATCGCCGCCACCTTGCCGTCGGCGAAGGCGATGTCCGCCACCCGATCCACCCCCGAACCGGGATCGAGTATGCGCCCCCCCTTCAGCACCAGATCGAACATCGCCACCTCCTGTCGCACGCGGGAGCCGTCACCTTATGGTCGCTTGCGCGCGCGGGGAAGATCGCTCAACGCTAGAGCAGCGTCCATCCTGTAGGCGCCGCTGAGCGGTTCCAACAGAACGGACGCTGCTCGCATAGCTTGAGGCTCCGGGGCACGCCATCCGTTCGGCTGATTCAAGCCCAACGGAACGTGCCCCAGGGCCGGCAACGAAACGAGGGGCTGCCCCGATGCTTACGCTCGCGAGCTACAACATCCAGTACGGCACCGGCGCCGATGGCCGCGTCGATCTGGCGCGCATCGCCGCCGAGATCGCCCCGGCCGATATCATCGCGCTGCAGGAGGTGACCACGGGCTTCGCCCGCGGCGGCCTGGCCGACCAGGCGGGGGAACTTGCCGCCCTGCTCGACCGCTACATGGTGTTCGGCGCAACCTTCGATGTCGATGCCTCGGCGCGCGACGCCGCCGGGCGCGTGGTCAATCGCCGCCGGCGCTTCGGCAATGCGATCCTAAGCCGCTGGCCGATCCGCAGCAGCCGCACCATCGCCTTGCCGATGAACCCGCTGGTGGACCATTACGACCTGCAACGCTCGGCAACCGAGGGCTTGGTGGTGCTGCCCGGCGGCTTCGCCTTGCGCGTCTATTCGGCGCATCTCTCCCACGTCTCGGCCGGGCAGCGCCTACCGCAGCTCGCCACGCTGATGGACGCCATCGCCCGCGCGCCCACGGACGGCATGGCCTGGCACGGCACCCGCGACGAAAGCTGGACGGAAGGCTGGCCCGAGCCCGCTTTGCCCGCCGCGGCGGTGCTGATGGGCGACATGAATTTCGCGCCCTCCGATCCCGAATATCCGCTCGTCACGGGCGAACTCACGCCCGAGCGCGGACGGCTTGCCCGCCGCAGCCAGATGCGCGATGCCTGGGTGCTGGCCGGCCACGGCGAGGGCACGGGCTGGTCCCTGCACGAGCGGCGCGGCGAGCATGGCAGCCGGATCGACCATTGCTTCGTCACGCCAGACCTTGCCCCGCGCATCCGCCGCGCCTGGATCGACGAGGCCGCCACCGGCAGCGACCACCTGCCGCTGTTCGTGACCCTCGATCCCGGCTGAGGGGGGCGCGGCATCCGGCCGGTGGCCAGCGGCGCGGGCATGGCTTAGGCTCGGCGCCCCTTGCCCAACCGCTCATGGATGCCGCCTGCCCATGTCCGCTGCCTTCCCGCGCATCGCCCTGGTCCACGCGCTTCGCCTGTCGATCGACCCGATCATGACCAGCTTCGCCGCCGACTGGCCCGAAGCGCGGCTGATGAACCTGCTCGACGACAGCCTGTCGCGCGACCTGGAGCGCGACGGGCGCCTCGCCCCGGCCATGACCGAGCGCTTCCTGGCGCTCGGCCGCTACGCGCACGGCACCGGCGCGGCCGGCATCCTGTTCACCTGCTCGGCCTTCGGCCCGTGCATCGAGGCGGTGAAGGCGGCGCTGCCCATTCCCGTGCTCAAGCCGAACGAGGCGATGATCGAGGAGGCGCTCGGCGCCGGCGGTCGCATCGGCCTGGTGGCGAGCTTCCGCCCGACCTTCCCCTCGATGCGCCCGGAGTTCGAGGAAGCAGCCGCCCTGCGCGGGCTGCGGCTCTCGCTGGTGGAAAGCTTCGCCTAGGGCGCGATGGAGGCGCAGGCCGCCGGCCGGCGCGAGGAGGCGATGGAGCGCATCGCGGCCGCGGCGGCGCGCTGCCGCGATTGCGATGCGGTGGTGCTGGCCCAGTTCAGCCTGGCCTTTGCGCGCGAGGCCGCGGCCCAGGCGTCGGGGCGGCCGGTCTACACCACGCCGGATGCGGCGGTGCGGCGGATGCGCGGCCTGCTCGCGCCCTGAACACCAGGCAGCCAGGGCAGCACGTCAGGCGGGCAGGGTCACGGTCGCGCGCAGGCCGCCCTCGGCGCGGTTGGCCAGGGTCACATCGCCGCCATGGGCACGCAGGATGGTGCGCGTGACCGACAGGCCGAGGCCCGTGCCGCCCGTCTCGCGCGAGCGCGAGCGTTCCACGCGGTAGAAGGGCGCGAAAACGCGTTCGAGCTCGGCCGGCGGGATGCCCGGCCCGTCATCGTCAATGGTGATCGTGACCTGGCCCTTGTCCGGCGGCAGAAGCCCGACGCGCGCCGAGCCCGCATACTTCACGGCATTGCCGATCAGGTTCGCGAAGGCACGCTTGAGCGCGATCGGACGGCCCTGGACCACCATCCTGTCGGGGCCGGCATAGTGCAGCTTGGCCGCATCCGCCTCGGACAGCAGGTCGGCCTGATCGTCGAGGATGGTGCGCAGAAGGGCAGCAAGATCGAGCCCGATCAAGGGTTCGTTCGCCGCGTCCTCGCGCGCGAAGGCGAGCGTGGCGGCGATCATCGCCTCCATCTCGTCGAGGTCGTGCAGGATCTTGGCGCGCGTTTCCTCGTCCTCGACGAATTCCGCGCGCAGCTTCAGCCGCGTGATCGGCGTGCGCAGATCGTGGCTGATCGCGGCCAGCATCTCGGTGCGATCAGCGACGAAGCGGCGGATGCGCGTTGCCATCTGGTTGAAGGCGCGGCTGGCCTGCGCCACCTCGCGCGGGCCTTTCTCGGGCAGGGCAGGCGCATTCACGTCGCGCCCGAGCCGCTCGGCCGCCTCGCCCAGGGTGCGCACCGGCGCGGTCAGCCGCCGCACCGCCCAGGCGGCCAGCAGCACGACGGCGCCGGTCATCAGCAGGAGCGCGGCCAGGAAGAAGGGGGAATGCCACGGGCGCGGGCGCGCCGCCGCGCCACGCACGTTCAGGAAGTTGCCGTCGGCAAGCCTGAAGGACAGCACATAGTCCATGCGGTTGGCACCGCCCCCCACCGCCGCATCGCGGAAGCGCTGGCCCGGCAGGGCGCGGCGCAGCGCCTCGCGGAACTGGGTG
This sequence comes from Alphaproteobacteria bacterium, assembly GCA_020850755.1. Lineage (GTDB taxonomy): Bacteria > Pseudomonadota > Alphaproteobacteria > Acetobacterales > Acetobacteraceae > JADZEB01. The sequence continues at coordinate 58,336 of JADZEB010000022.1, forward strand.
TCGAGCGAAGGCGGCAGGATCGGCCGGTCGGGCCGCACCGCCGGCAGCGGATCGATGGTCACGCGCACGCCGGGCGGCGGCTCCAGCCGCTCGAGCAGGGCCGCGCGCTGGAATGTCGGCATGAAGTCGATCGCCCGCCACAGCCTGGTCGTGATCTGCATCAGCTGGCGCAGCTCGTTGTCGCGCTGGATCTCGATGCGGTCGAGCGCATGGATCGTGAGACCGGCGAGCTGCACCAGGAACAGGCCGAGCAGCAGGACCAGGAAGGTCCGCCCCGCCATCGAACGCGGCCAGAGGCGCATGGGCGGGGCCGGGCCTAGCCGCGCTCGATCGGCGCGGACAGCACATAGCCGCCGCCGCGCACGGTCTTGATCAGGGTGGGGTTGCGCGCATCGTCCTCGAGCTTGCGGCGCAGGCGGCTGATCTGCACGTCGATAGCCCGATCGAACGGGCCTGCCGTGCGCCCGCGCAGCAGATCGAGCAGCATGTCGCGCGTCAGCACGCGATTGGGCCGCTCGGCCAGCGCAAGCAGGAGGTCGTACTCGCCGCCCGTGAGCGGCACCTCAACCCCGGCGGGGCTGAGCAGGCGCCGGCGCGCCGTTTCCAGCGTCCAGCCGGCAAAGCGCAGCAGCTGTGCCGGCGGCTCGCTTGCCGAGGGCGCCGCGGCGGGGCCGTTGCTGCCCGCGCCCGTGCGCCGCAGCACCGCCTTGATCCGCGCCAGGAGCTCGCGCGGGTTGAACGGCTTGGCGAGATAGTCGTCGGCGCCCAGTTCCAGCCCGACGATGCGATCCGTCTCCTCGCCCATCGCTGTCAGCATGATCACCGGCACGCGCGAGATGGAACGCAGCCAGCGGCAGAGATCGAGCCCGTTCTCGCCCGGCATCATGATGTCAAGCACGACGATGTCGAAGCGCCCGTCCGGGAACAGGCGGCGCAGATCGCGCCCGTCGCGGGCGGTGGTGACGCGGAAGCCGTGCTTCTCGACGAAGCGCGCGAGCAGATCACGGATCTCGCGGTCATCGTCGACGATCAGGATATGGGGAACCTGCTGCTGCATGGGGTGCATGATACTTCGCCGCGCCGCCAAGGCGAGAGAGGCTTCGTTACATGCGGTTGCGGCGCACCGTCCAGCAACATGCCGTTACATTTTTCCTCGCGGCCGCATCCTTGCCGACACGCGCGCGCAACATGGGCGGGCCATCTTCCCGGGCATGGAGACAGTAGGGAGCGCGGCCCTCCTTCCCCCGGCCGCCGAGCGGAAAGGAATAGGATCATGAATCGCAAGTGGAAGGTCACCCTGGGCGTGCTCGGCGTTGCCGTGCTGGCAAGCGGCGCCTTCATGGCCGGCAAGGCAGCCGCCTTCGGCGCGCCCTTCGGCGCGCGCATGTCGCACTACCACAGCGGCGGCTTCGGCGGCGGCTTTGGCGGCGGCGATGTCGATGGCGGGCTGATGATGCTCGCCCAGGCCGGTCCCGGCGCCGGCCCCGCTGCGGGCCAGGGTGCGGGTCCGGGTGCGGGTCCGGGCGCGGGTCCGGGGGCCGAGCGCGGCCCCGGCCCGATGGGCCGGCGCGGCGGCCATCACGGCCCCGGCTTCCGCGGCGGCATGCAGGGCGGCCCCGGCCGCTTCGGCATGATGCGCACCGACAAGAACCTGACCCCGGACGAGGTGCGCAAGATCGCCGAGGGCTTCCTGCTCTGGCGCGGCGAGCGCCAGCTCCGCGTCGGCGCGGTCGAGCCAGGCGAGGGCGACTGGATCAACCTCTCGGTCGTCACGGCCGACAATGGCGGCTTCGTGCTGCGCCTGGCGATGGACAAGAACACCGGGCGCATCCGCCGCATCCAGTAGGCCCCTGGCGGCGACAGCCGAGTAGCAACCGGAAGCTCGGCCGGCCCCGGATCCCCTCCTGATCCCCCGTGGCCGGCCGCGTCGCCCGGCGGCGTTTCCCCGAACGCCGCCGGGCATTTTTCGTGGGCGCACCATCCCTGCCGCGAAGCCGGCGCACTTGCGGTTGCCGGCTTGCGCGCCAGCCCCTAGCCTCCGGGGCATGAGCTTCGGATCAGGCCCCACCCCGCCCGCCGAGCGCGCCGCGCTGCGCCGGCTCTATCAGCGCCACCCCGAGCTTGCCGGGATCGAGCGTGCCGCAGGCCCGCTGCCCTGGCGCGAGCGCAGGCCCGGCTTCGGCGCCCTGCTCCGCGCCGTGGTGGCGCAGCAGATCAGCACCCATGCCGCCGGCGCGATCTGGAACCGCACCATCGCGCTCCTGCCCGACCCCGAGCCCGAGGCCCAGGCGTTCCTGCGCCTCACCGACGCGGCGCTGCGCGGAGCCGGCTTCTCGGCGCGCAAGGTCGAGTATGCGCGCGGCCTGGCCGATGCGATCGTGGCGCGCCGGCTCGATCTCGATGCGCTCGCCACGATGCCCGACGACGAGGCGATCGGCGCGATATCGGCCCTGCGCGGCTTCGGGCGCTGGTCGGGCGAGATCTACCTCCTGTTCGCCTTGCGCCGGCGCGACGTGTTCCCGGCCGACGATCTGGCGCTCGCCGCCTCCTACCAGCTTTTCCACGGGCTGAAGGGGCGCCCGCCGCCCAAGGCGCTGCGTGCGGCGGTGGAGCCCTGGGCGCCCTATCGCGGCCTCGCCGCGCGGCTTCTGTGGCACCACTACCACCATGTCACGCGCAAGGACGGCATCGGCCGCTGAACGCGGCCGCGCGCGCGATCATCCCCGCATCGGCCCCGGTTGACACATCGCGTCCCGGCGGCAAGTTTGGGCGCGACGCCCCGCCCGCATCCTTGCGCCCGGCGCGATGGAGCCGCACACGATGTCCGAGCCGCATCTCCTTGTCAGCCGCGACGGTCCGGTCGCGCTCGTGACCTTCGACCGGCCCGATGTGCGCAACGCCTTCAACCTGGCGATGTGGGCCGGCCTCAAGCGCATCATGGACACGCTCTCCGCCGACGACAGCCTGCGCTGCATCGTGCTGCGCGGGGCGGGCGAGAAGGCCTTCTCCGCGGGCGCCGACATCTCCGCCTTCGCCGAGGAGCGCGGCTCGCGCGAGAAGGAGGATCGCTACGCCGCCATCCTGCACGAGAGCTTCCAGTCGATCCGCCTCTGCCGCCATCCGGTGGTGGCGATGATCATGGGCGCCTGCATCGGCGGCGGCGCGGGGATCGCCACCATGTGCGATTTCCGCTTGGGCGGCGAAGGCAGCCGCTTCGGCATCACCGCGCGCAACCTCGGCATCTGGTACCCTTATGCCGAGATCGACCCGATCATCCAGATCGCCGGCTCGGGCGTGGTAGCCGAGATATTGATCGAGGGGCGCATCTTCACCGGCCGCGAAGCCTACGAGAAGGGGCTCTATTCGCGCGTCGTGCCCGACGACCAGGTGGAAGCCGAGGCGTTGGCCCTGGCCCGGCGCATCGCCGAGGGCAGCCCCCTTTCCGCGCGCTTCCACAAGGCGGCGATGCGGAAGCTGCGCGGACCCTTGCCGATCACCGCGGCCGAGGATCGCGCCGTCAACGATTTCGCGCAGACCAAGGACTTCATGGCCGCGGTGCGCGCCTTCCTGGCCAAGCAGAAACCCACATTCGAAGGACGCTGATATCCATGAGCGACGAAGCGATGAAGCCCACCGGCCCGCTTGCGGGCGTGAAGGTGGTCGATCTCACCGGCCATCTTGCCGGCCCCACCTGCACGCTCCTGCTGGCCGATCTCGGCGCCGACGTGGTCAAGGTCGAGCAGCCGGGCAAGGGCGATGATTCGCGCAACTTCCTGCCGCCCGCGATCGAGGGCGAGAGCGCGTCCTTCATGACCATCAACCGCAACAAGCGCGGCATCGCTGTCGATCTCAAGGCCGAGGCGGGCAAGGAGATCGTGCGCAAGCTGGTGCGCGGCGCCGACATACTGGTGGAGAATTCGCGCCCCAAGACCATGATCAATCTCGGCCTCGGCTACGAGGATATGCGCAAGGAGAATCCGGGGCTGATCTACTGCGCCGTCTCGGGCTTCGGGCGCACCGGGCCGTGGGGCGATCGCGGCGGCGTCGATCTGATCGCGCAGGGCGTGTCGGGGCTGATGAGCCTGACCGGCGAGGGGCCCGGCCGCCCGCCGGTGAAGGTGGGCGTGCCGATCACCGATGTTTCGGGCGGCATCCTGGCCACCGTCGGCGTGCTCGCCGCCTATGCCCATCGCCTCAAGACCGGGCAGGGGCAGATGGTCGATACTTCGCTTCTGGAAGCGGGCGTGTTCACCCTGTTCCACCAGGCCGGCATGTTCTTCGCCACCGGCGAGAGCGCGGGCCCGATGGGCAGCGCGCACCCGCTTGCCGCGCCCTACCAGGCGTTCCGCACCAGGGATGGCGCGGCCAATATCGGCGCCACCAGCCAGCTCAACTGGGGCCGGCTCTGCACCGTGCTGGGCAAGCCCGAGCTCGCCCAGGATCCGCGCTTCGCCAAGCCGGCCGATCGCATGGTCAACCTCACGGTGCTGGTCGAGGAGGTCGAGGCGCTGACCACCACCTTCACGCGCGATGCGCTGCTTTCCAAGCTGGAGGCGGCCGGCGTGCCCTGCGGCCCGATCCTGAAGGTGGGCGAGGTGCTGACGCATCCGCAGGTGCTGGCGCGCGAGATGGTGCTGGAAGTGCCGCACGCCAAGGCGGGCAGCCAGCGCGCGATCGGCGTGCCGGTGAAGCTTTCGGCGACACCGGGCAATGTCCGGCGCGGCGCGCCGATCCTGGGCGAGCATACGCGCGAGGTGCTGGCCGAGCTCGGCTACGCCAATGCCGAGGTGCAGGCGCTGATCGATGCCGGCGTGGTCGAGGTGCCGGAGCGGCCGGTGGCGCCGGTCGCGCGCAAGGGCCACTAGCCGCGCGCCGCCGCCCTTCAGTCCTTCGCGTCCGGGCGCACCCCCTCGACCGTCTCGCTGCCCGCGCGCCAGCGGTGCGTGCCCTGGCCATAGGCGATCAGCGCGCCCTTGGCATCCAGTATCTCGGTGCGGGTGAAGAAGATGTTGCGCCCCCTGGTGACGACGCGTCCCTCGCCATAGAGCGTGCCGGCCTTCATCTGGCCGGTGAAGTTGCAGGTCATGCTGAGCGTGACCGCGCGGCGCACATTGCCCGGCACGCTGCACCACAGGCCCGCATAGGCGCCGGTCTGGTCGATCATCGACAGCATCAGCCCGCCATGCACCACGCCCGAGCGGTTCCAGTGCTTCTCGCCCGCCTCGACCACCACCTTGGCGTAGTCCTCGCGCCATTCGAGCAGGCGGAGCCCGAGCAGCTCGTGGAAGTTCGAGTAGCCGCCGAAGGTGGCGGGATCGACCGGGTTACTCATGCCGCTTCGCCCCTCCCTCAGATCACGCCATCGGCCTTGAGCGCGGCGATCTCGGCCCTGGTCAGGCCGAGCTCGCGGCGATAGACGGCGTCATTGTCCTGGCCCATCCGCCGCCCCGCCCAGCGCACGCGCCCCGGCGTGCGGCTGAGGAAGGGAAAGACGTTCTGCATCTTCACCTGGCCGAGATCCTCGTCCGGCAGCGCGATGATGTCGTTGCGGGCCTGGAATTGCGGGTCGGCGAAGATCTGGGCGATGTCGTTGACCGGCCCGATCGCCGCTTCCGTCTCGGCAAACGCCTTCAGCACCTGGTCGAGGTTGCGCTCGGCCACCCACCTGGCGACGATGCCGTTGATCTCGTCGGAATGCTTGATACGGCCCTCGGTCGTCTCGAAGCGCGGATCGTTCGCCGCCGCCTCGCCGCCGCAGAGCCGCATCACGCGCATGCGCACGCTGGGCGCGGCCGCCGACAGCGCCACATAGCGCCCGTCCTTGGTGCGGTAGGCATCGCGCGGGGCGTTGTTGACGCTGCGGTTGCCGGTGCGGCCCTGGAGCACGCCCAGCTGGTCGTAGTTGATCGATTGCGGCCCGAGCAGGCTGAACAGCGGCTCGTAGATGGACAGATCGACCACCTGGCCCTTGCCGGTGCCGCGCACGTCGCGGTCGTAGATCGCGAACATGGTGGCGAAGGTGCCGTAATAGGCGGCAACGCCATCGGCCAGCCCGAAGGGCGGCAGAGTGGGCGGCCCGTCGGGGAAGCCGGTGATGTGGGCGAAGCCCGAGAAGGCCTCGGCGATGGTGCCAAAGCCCGGCCGGTTGCGATACGGCCCGGTCTGGCCGTAACCGGTGACGCGCACCATGATCAGGCGCGGATTGATCTTCGCCAGCTCCTCGTAGCCGAGGCCCCACTTCTCCATCGTGCCGGGGCGGAAATTCTCCACCAGCACGTCGGCATCGGCGACCAGGCGCTTGAAGATCTCCGCCCCGCGCGGATGGCTGAGCGAGAGGGTGATGCAGCGCTTGTTGCGGCTGGTGACCTTCCACCAGAGCGGGATGCCGTTCTTGCGGAGGCCCATGCCGCGCAGCGCATCGCCGCGCGGATGCTCGATCTTGATCACGTCGGCGCCGAAATCGCCGAGCGTGCTGGCAACCAGCGGCCCGGCGAAGATCGATGCGGCATCGATCACGCGCAAGCCCTCGAGCGGCATGTAGCCCTTGCTCGCGCCGCGCCGGGGGTGGGGCCGGGGCCTGGCCGTGGCGGCGGCGCGCTTCGGGGCCGCCGTGGGCGCGGCCTTGCCGGCGGCGCGCTTGGGCGCGGCTTTCGTGGCGACCTTGGTGGCGGGCTTGCGAGCGGCGGGCTTGCGCGGGGTCGCGGGCTGGGCAGGCTTGGGCACGGGGCGCGATCTCCTCGGGGCTGCGACGCGGCCCCGAGAAACAGCATGACCGCGCCCGCCCCGCAAGAGCGCGTGTTCGCGCCGCCCCGCCCGCGGCACCCCCCGGGCCGCGCGTCAGCCGATCTTCAGCTCCTGCAATGCCTGTTCCAGCTCGGCGAAGCCGGGCATGTGCTCGCTCGGCACGATCTTGCGCCCGGTCTCGACGCTCACCTGCGGGGCGTTGCCGTGCAGATGCGCCACCAGCACCGACTGGATCACCTCGTAGTAGCGTGCCTCCTCCTCGTAGACGCCCTTCAGCCGCGCAGCGATCGGTCCGACCATGCCATAGGCCAGCAGCACGCCAAGGAAGGTCCCCACCAGCGCCGAGCCGATCATCTTGCCGAGAACGGGCGGCGGCTCGGTGATCGAGCCCATGGTCTTGATGACGCCCATCACGGCGGCGACGATGCCGAGCGCCGGCAGCCCGTCAGCCACAAGCTGCAAGGCGTGCGCGACATGCTGGTTCTCCGCCTGCGTCTTGCGTAGCTCGCGCGCGAACACGTCCTCGATCTGGTGCGGATCGTCGGCATGCATGCCGACCATGCGCAGATAGTCGCAGATCAGCGCACGCGCCAGGGGGTCCGCCAGGATCTTGGGGAAGGCCTTGAAGGCGGCGCTTTCCTCGGGCTTCTCGATATGCGCCTCCAGCGCCATCGCGCCCTTGGTCGCGGCCAGCTTGACGAAGAAGAACAGCAGCGACAGAAGCTCGACATAGTCGTGCTTGTGGAAGCGCGCACCCTTGAACGCCTTGCCGAGATCGTGCAGGGCGTGCTTCACGCCATGGCCGGAATTGGCCATCAGGAAGGTGCCCGCGGCCGAGCCGCCGATGATCATCATCTCGAAGGGCAGCGCCTGGAGGATGATGCCGATCTTGCCGCCGGCCAGGATGTAGCCGCCGAAGACGCAGATCAGCACCACGGCGAAGCCGCCGATCGTGAGCATGGCGCGCCCCCTTCCCTACCGCCCGGCGGGTGCCGGCGGCGGCGCGGCGGCAGGCTGGGCGGCGGCAGGCTGGGCGGCGGCAGGCTGGGCGGCAGCGGGCGGAGCGGCAGCGGGCGGCTCGTTGGCGCGCAGCAGCAGGATCGCCACGCGCCGGTTGCCGGCGGCAAGCGGGTCCTCGGCGATCAGCGGCTGGCGCTCGGCATGGCCGGTCACCGAGGCGATGCGCGCCTCCTGCAAGCCGGCCTCCAGCAGCAGCCTGCGCGTGGCATTGGCGCGATCGGCCGAGAGGTCCCAGTTGGTGCGCCCCGAGCCGTCGCGGAACGGTGCGGCGTCGGTATGCCCGGCGATGGTGATGGCGTTGGGCAGGGCGCGCAGGACCTGCGCCACGCGCGCGAGCAGAAGGCGCGTCCGGTCGCTCGGCTGGGCACTGCCGAGGGCGAACATGGGCTGGCGCTCGGCATCGAGCAGCTGGATGCGCAGGCCCTCGGGCGTGTGTTCGACGAGGAGCTGGCGGGCAAGATCAGCAAGGCGCGGATCGGCCTCGATCGCGGCACGGATCGCCGCCTCCGCGGCGCGGAAGGACTGCGCCTCGGCCTCGGCGCGCTCGGCGGCAAGCTCGGCCGCGATGCGCGCGCGGGTGGCGAGATCGACCTGGCCGGCGCCGGCCTCGGCCTCGAACTCCGGGTTCGGCGGCGCGGCGGCCTGCGGCGCGCGCCCGGCCCCGGCGAAGGCCCGCGCCATCGGATCGCCCGGCACTGCCGGCCGCGCCGCGCTGCCTGCGCCGCTCGGCGAGCGGCTCTCCTGCTCGCGGCCAAGCCCCATGTCCGGCACCTGGCCGCGATCCTGCGGCGAGCGTTCGCGCCGGTGCGGCCGCTCCTCGTCCTCGGCCTCCTCGGGCGGTTCCTCCTGGAAGCCGCGGATCACGGCCTGCACGCCCTGGTCGGACATGCGCGCGCCATCGACGATCACGGAGCGCCCCGAGAAGGGCTGGCCATATCCGCCGATGGTCTGGCCGAGGGGGCTCGCATTGGAGAAGTAGTCGGCGATGCCGCGCTTCTGGTCCTCGCTGGTGGCGTTGAGCAGCCACATCAGCAGGAAGAAGGCCATCATCGCCGTGACGAAGTCGGCATAGGCCACCTTCCACGCCCCGCCATGATGCCCGTCGCCGCCGGCGAATACCGGCCGCTTCACCACCACGATCGGATCGTCCTTGGTGTTGCTTCTCGCCTTGTCGCGCGCCCCGCTCATGGCCGTCGTTCATGCCCGCCTTTCGCCGCCCAATCTGGGCGCGAAAGCTTAATCGCGCGCTAAATGCGCACCCCCCTGCCAAGGCGCACGATCCGCGCTAGCCTCGGCCCTCGGCACATCTTGCCCAGCCCCGGAGGTTCCCGATGAACGACAAGCCCTATCCGCGCGACATGGTGGGTTATGGCGGCAACTACCCGCATCCGCGCTGGCCCGATGGCGCGCGGCTCGCGCTCAACTTCGTCATCAACATCGAGGAGGGCTCCGAGCCCAGCATGCATGACGGCGAGAACATCACCGAGGCCAACCTGGCCGAGGTGCCGCCGCGCTTCGGGCCGGGCATCCGCGATTTCTGCGCCGAGTCGACCTACGAATACGGCACCCGCGCCGGCTTCTGGCGCGTCATGCGCCTGTTCCAGGAACGCGGCATGCTCGGCACCTTCTATGGCTGCGGGCTGGCGATGGAACGCAACCCGCCGATGGCCGAGGCGATCCGCAACTCGGGCTGGGACGTGGCCAGCCATGGCTGGCGCTGGATCATGCCGCACAGCCTGACCGAGGAGCAGGAGCGCGAGCATATCCGCAAGGCGGTGGAGAGCATCCAGCGCCTGTCGGGCGAGCGGCCCTATGGCTGGTACTGGCGCTACGCGCCGACCGAACGCAGCCGCCGCCTGCTGGTCGAGGAAGGCGGCTTCCTCTACGACAGCGACGCCTACAATGACGACCTGCCCTACTGGGTGAAGGTGGAGGGCAAGGACCATCTGATCATTCCCTACCAGATGGACACCAACGATATGCGCTTCGGCCCGCCCTACGCCTTCTCCACCGCCACCGACTACTTCACCTATCTCAAGGACAGCTTCGACATGCTCTATGCCGAGGGGGCAAGCCTGCCGAAGATGATGTCCTGCGGGCTGCATCTGCGCCTGGTCGGGCGTCCGGGTCGCGCGGCGGGACTGGCGCGCTTCCTCGACTATGTGAAGGGCCACAGCGATGTCTGGGTGTGCCGGCGCGTCGATATCGCGCGGCACTGGATCAAGCACCACCCGCCGCGCTGAGCGCGGTGCCGCCGTGGCCGCGCCGGGCGCCCGCCTCGCTAGGTGGCGATGGTGTGGCGGGCCATGAAGGCGGTGTCGATCTCGATGCCGAGGCCGGGCCGGTCGGGGATGGCGATCTGCCCATCCTCGACCGGGAAGCGCGTCGGCGACAATTCGTGCATCATCGGGTTGGGCGCGAGCGCGTATTCCAGCGTGAAGCCGCAGGGTACGCTCGCGGCCACATGCATCGCCGCGGCGAAGCCCGGCATCCCCGACCAGAGATGCGGCGCCAGGCGCAGGTTGAAGGCCGAGGCGATGGCGGCGATGCGCATCGCCTCGGATATGCCGCCGGCGATGGCGAGGTCGGGCTGCATGATGTCCACCGCGCGCAGCTCGGCCAGTTCGCGGAAATCGTGGCGCGTGAACTCGCTCTCGCCCGCGCTCACGGGAATGGTCGAGCAGGCGCGCACCTCGGCGATGCCGCGCTTGTCGTCGGCCGAGCAGGGCTCCTCGAACCACATCAGGTCGCAGTCCTCGGCCATGCGGCAGAAGGCGCGCGCCTCGGCCACGGTCCAGGTGCCGCCGGCATCGACCGCGATGCCGATGTCCGGCCCGAGCGCCGCGCGCGCAGCGATGATGCGCGCGGCCGAGCGGCGCGGGCTGCCATCCATCGCGCCGATGCGCACCTTCACCGCGCGGAAGCCGCCTCGCGCGACATAGCCGGCCAGCTCCTCGCCGATGCGCTCGGGCGGGGCGTAGCCGCCCGAGGCATAGGCCGGCATGCGCTCCATCCTGCGCCCGCCGAGCAGGCGCCAGACCGGCGCGCCGAGCGACTTGCCGAGTATGTCCCAGAGCGCGATGTCGATGCCGGCGATGGCCGAGATGCTGAGCCCGCGCCGCGCCAGCTGCGGCACGCCATGCCCCTTGGCGATGGCATAGCCCTCGCGCGGGGTGTTGTAGAGCACGTCCCACAAGCGGCTGATGTCGCGCGGGTCCTGGCCCAACAGCATCGGCGCGTAATCACGGTTGATGATGGTGGCAAGCCCGGCGCAGGCCGCGGCCGAGCCGACATGGGCCTTGGCCTCGCCCCAGCCGGTGATGCCGCAGGCGGTGTCGATGCGCACGATGACGGAATCGAAGCTCGGCACGCGTCCGAAATCGCTGGTGTGCCGCCGCTCATAGGAGATCGGCACATGCACCCAGCGTGCCTCGATCCGCTCGATCCGCATCCTGCCTGCTCCTGCCTGCTGCCGCGCCGCGCCGCTCATACGACCGGCAGGCTCATCGGCGTGATCTCGTCGCCGCTGCGGCCGAGATAGTCGCGCCTGGCGCAGTCGGCCATCATCCGCGCCTGCTCCTCGGCCAGGATATCGTGCGCTGCGTCGCGGTCGAGGCCGAGCGCGCGGCCGTCGCGCACCACCTGCCGGCCGGCGACGAACACGTCGCGCACGGCGCGGTCGGAGGCGCCGAACACGAGCGAGCGCAGCGGGTCGCGCACCGGGCGCATCATCGGGTGGGCGAGATCGACAGAGACGAGATCGGCCTGCGCGCCCGGCACCAGCCGGCCGAGATCCTCGCGCCCGAGCGCGCGCGCGCCCCCCACCGTCGCCGCGGTGAAGATGCCGGCCGTGTCGATCGAGCGGATGTCGCCGGCGGTGACGCGGCCCACGAACAGGGCGGTGCGCATCTCCTCGATCAGGTTGTGCGGCGCGACATCGGTGCCGAGCCCGAGCTTCACCCCGGCGCCGATGTAGCGCCCGACATCCTGCATGCTCTGGCCGTAGCGCGCGAAGGGGGTGGGGCAGTGCGCCACCGCCGTGCCGGTGTCGGCGAGGAGGCCGAGATCGGTGCGCGTATGCCAGCGCAGCCAGTCGTGGTGGTCGAGGAAGATGCAATGGGCGAAGACCGCGTTCGGCGCCATCAGCCCGATCCTGTGCGCCCACTGGATCGGCGTGATGCCGTGCCGGCGCGCCATCTCGTGGAACTCGACCACGCTCTGGGCGATATGGGTGGTGAACAGCCGCCCGGTCGCGCGCGCGAACTCGGCCGCCTTGCGCAGCAATGCCTCGGCGCAGGTGTCGATCTGGCCGGGGAACACGACGCCGCGCAGCAGGCCCGAGGGGTGGCGGTCGATCTCCTCGAGCAGCGCGCAGGCATCGGCGAAGCCCTTCTCGCCGGCAGCCTCGTTCCAGTCATAGCCGAGGATGTGCGGCCGCGCCGGGTCGAGCACCCAGCGCGCCGAGGCGAAGCCGGGGGCAAGATAGGCGCGGATGCCGCTCTCTGCGACCAGTTCGACCCAGCCGGGGAAGGCGCCGGTCAGGTCCATCGTCGTCGTCGTGCCGGAAGTAAGCTTCTCGGCATAGGCGACCGACAGCGCAGCATGCTTGCCGCGGCTGGACAGCACCATCGCCTGCATGCGGTCGTAGAGGCCGGACATGTAGTGCTCTGGCTTGCCGTGATCCTCGCGCACGCCGCGGAAGCTGGGCTCGGTCGCTGGATGGTTGTGCAGGTTGATCAAGCCGGGCATGAGCATGCGCCCGCGCCCGTCGATCACCACCGCATCGGCCGGGGCCTGGTAGCCGGGACCGACATGGACAAGGGTTCCGTCCCGCCAGGCGACATCGCAGTTGCGCCGGAACACATGCCGGCCCGTCCCGACCGGGCCGTCCCAGGCAACGACCCAGTCGGCATTGCGGATGACCGTGCAGGCCATGGTGCTGTCCCTCCCTGTCCGGGTGGCGCGCAGGCGCGGTTCTGCGCCCTCTCTCGTCGGTTGGCCCGGGCGATCCTATAATGACCCGGCAGCGAACGGGAGTGACGGCGATGATGTGGGATCGGCTGTGGCTGAACGTCAATCTCGCCACCATGGAGCCGGGCGGCGTCGCCTACGGCGCGATCGAGGATGGCGCCATCGCCGCACTCGATGGCCGCATCGCCTGGGTGGGGCCGCGCGCCGCCCTGCCCGCCCCGCCGGCCAGGCTCGCCGATGCGGTGGTGGATTGCGCCGGCGGCTGGCTCACCCCTGGCCTGGTCGATTGCCACACGCACCTGGTGTTCGCCGGCCACCGCGCGCGCGATTTCGAGATGCGGCTCAATGGCGCCAGGCGTGAGGACATCCTCGCCGCCGGCGGCGGCATCCCCTACACGGTGCGCGCCACCCGCGCGGCGAGCGAGGAATCGCTGTTCGCCGCGGCGCTGAAGCGGCTCGATGTGCTGCGCGCACAGGGTGTCACGACGATCGAGATCAAGTCCGGCTACGGCCTCGACCGCGAGACGGAGCTGCGCCAGCTGCGGGTCGCGCGCGCGCTCGGCCAGGCGCGGCCGGTGCGCGTCACGCCCACCTATCTTGGCGCGCATGGCGTCTCGCCCGAGTACAAGGGCCGCGCGGCCGAGTATGTCGAGTTCATGATCCGCGAGATGCTGCCGCTGGTCGTGCGCGAGAAGCTGGCCGATGCGGTCGATGCCGGACTGGAGCGCATCGTCTACAGCCCGGAGCTGATCGAGAAGCTGTTCCAGGCGGCGCGTGCGCACGGCCTGCCGGTAAAGGCGCATACCGACCAGTATTCTGATGCGGGCGGGGGCGGCATCGTCGGGCGCAACAGGGGCCTTTCGGCCGACCATCTCGAATACACCTCGGATGCCTCGATCGCGGCGATGGCCGCGGGCGGCACGGTGGCCACGCTGTTGCCGGGCGCCACCTTCACCCTGCGCGAGACGCGCATGCCGCCGGTGCAGAAGTTCCGCGATGCCGGCGTGCCGATGGCGCTGGCCACCAACTGCAATCCCGGCTCCTCGCCCACCACCTCGATCCTGATGATGCTGAACATGGGCTGCACCATGTTCGCCCTGACGCCCGAGGAGGCGCTGGCCGGCGTCACGCGCGAGGGCGCGCGCGCGGTGGGGCTCGCCAACGAGATCGGCACGCTTTCGGTCGGCAAGGCGGCCGATTTCGCACTGTGGGAGATCGACGTGCCGGCCGAACTCAGCTACTGGATCGGCTGGAATCCGCTCAAGGCGGTGGTGGTGGCGGGCAAGCCCGTGCCGCTCCCCGGCGCCTGAGACGGCATGCCTGACCAACGGTTGAACCGGGAGGAACCGAGACCATGCTGACACGCCGCACCACCCTGAAGGCCCTTGCCGCACTACCGGCCGTAGCCGCCCTGCCCGGCGCGGCGCGCGCCCAGGGTGCCGGCACCTATCCCGATCGCCCGGTGCGCGTGGTGGTGCCCTTCGCCGCCGGCGGCGTGATCGATGTCGTCACCCGCATCGTGATGGAGCATGTCACGGCCACGCTCGGCCGCCCGATGATCGTCGACAACCGCCCCGGCGCCGGATCGACCATCGGCGCCGATTTCGTCGCCAAGTCCGCACCCGACGGCTACACGCTCCTGGTGAACGGCCTCGCCCAAACGGCCATGCCGGCGCTCTATCCCAACGCGCCGGTGAACCCCGAGCGCGATTTCGCCCCGATCGTGGGTCTCGGCAGCGTGCCCTTCGTCCTTGGCGTGCACAATTCGGTGCCAGCGACCGACTGGGCCAGCTTCGCCGCCTTCCTGCGTCAGCGCAACGGCGAGGCCACCTTCGCCACCACCGGCGCGGGCTCGGCCTCGCATCTCTCGGGCGAGCTGATGCGCAAGATCTCCGGCCTCGACTACACCCATGTGCCCTATCGCGCCACGCCGGCGGCGATCACCGACCTGCTCGCCGGGCGCGTCAACTTCATGATCGACGCGCAGAACCTGCTCGCCCCGCACATCCGTTCGGGCACGCTGCGCGGCATCGCCATCACCACCGCGCGCCGGTCCTCGCTGCTGCCCGAGGTCCCGACCTTCCAGGAGGTCGGGCTTGCCGGCTACGAATCGTCCAGCCCGCAGGTGCTGTATGGCCCACGCGGCACGCCGCGCCCCGTCGTCGACAAGCTGGCGGCGGCGGTGAATGCCGCGCTGGACGATGCCGGCGTGAAGCAGCGCTTCGCCGAGCGCGGGCTGGAGCGCTTCCCGGCGATGACACCCGAACAGCTGGTGCAGTGGCTGCGCAGCGAGATCGAGAAGTGGGGGCCGATCATCCGCGCCACCGGCGCGACCTCGGGCTAGAGCAGCGTCCGATCCGGTAGAGCAGGGCGCGCCGTCGCGGCGGCGCGCCCGCCACGGCGTCCTGCCTGCCACGCCGGCCTATCGCGTCAGATAGTCGTAGCCGCAGAGCGTGTGCACGCGCACGACATGGAGGAATTCGGACACCTCCACATTCTCGTCGCGCTGGCCCATCGTGCGCGGCGAGGGGCCGTAGAGGTAGGCCGGCACGTTGCGCCAGCGCCAGTAGCGCGAATCCGACCCGCCGAGCGAGGGCGTGGGCACCGGCCGCAGGCCGGACAGCGCCTCGGCATTGTCCTGCACCAGCCGCACCATCTCGTGCGCCGGGTCGCAGAAGCTCGACGGATAGGAGTGCGCCTCCATCACCGCCATGCTCACCTCGGGGAAGCCCGCGCGGATGCGCTCCACCTCGGCGCGCACCGTCTCGCCCGCCAGCCCGATTGGCAGGCGGATATCGACCTCCATCCGGCAATCGCCCGGCAGCACGTTGACCTTGAGCCCGCCCGCAAGCACGCCGACATTCATCGTCAGCTGGCGCGAGACCTGCGCCGCGCCCTTGCCGAGATAGGCATCGAGCGCGCCTTGCGTGCGCGGATCGTCCAGGATCTTGCGCACATGCTCGGGCTCGTCGGGGCGCATCGTCTCCAGCCCTTCGAGCGCCAGCGCGAGGCGGGCCATGATCTTGGTCGCGCTTTTCGAGATGTGCGGATAGCCGCCATGCGCGCCCGGCGTGCGCGCCTGGAAGGCCAGGCGCACCGTGCCCTTCTCGGCGAAGCGCACCGTGCCCACGCCCGAGGGCTCGCCGTTCAGGCAGCAGGTGCCGAGCACCTCATCGCCGAGCGTCTCCAGCAGCCACTTGGTGCCCCACTTGCCGCCCGTTTCCTCGTCCGACACGCAGGTGAGCGTGACGCGCCCCTTCAGCCGCTCGCGCACGCGCGCGAGATAGGCGAAGGCGATCACGCTCGCCGCCGTGCCCGCCTTCATGTCGGCAACCCCGCGGCCATAGAGCCGCCCGCCCTCGACCGCGCCCGACCAGGGATCGCGCTCGCCGGGGCCGGGATCGGCGGCCGGGAACACATCGACATGGCCGTTATAGACGAGGTGTCGGCCGCGCCCGCCGCCCTCGGCATGGGCGACGAGGTTGGGCAGATGCTCCTGCGCCGCATGGGTGGCCGAGGCGAGCCCGGCCTGGGCCAGGAAGTCGCGCAGCACCGCCATCGCCGCGCGCGTGTCTCCGGGCGGGTTGGGCGATCTCGCGCGCACGAAGGCCGACAGGAAGGAAACCAGCCGATCCTTGTCGGCCTCGATCCAGGAGAGAAGCTCGGCGCGCGGATCGCTCATCGGCGGCGTATCCCTACAGCCTGGCGTCGGGCAGCACGGCGTCGACATCCACTTCCATCAGCAGTTCGGGCACGGCCAGGCCCTTGATGATCACGTCGGTTGCCGTCACCGGCACGCCTTGCAGATGGCGGGCGATGACGCGCAGCACCGGCTCGCGATAGTCGCGATCGACCACCCAGACCTGGATGCCGGTCACGTCCTGCAGGCTGGCGCCGGCCTCGGCCAGCAGCACCTTGACGTTCTCCATCGCCTGGTCGGCCTGCGCCGCAGCGTCGCCAAGCGCGATGCCACTCTTGCCGTCCATGGCGTGCCCGGTCTGGCCGCGGATGAACAGCTGGCCGTTGGCGTTGACCACCTGGCACATGTCGTTGGCCAGGCCCTGTTTGGTGTAGTAGCCCATCTGGCGCTGGTTGAACTTGCGCAGTCGGTTGTGGGCCATGGCTTCCTCCATCGTGTCGGGCGGTGGGCGTGCGTGGTTCAAGCGTGTGGCGCGGCGGCGCCGAACACCGGCGGCACGGCGCGCAACGCCTCCAGCGGCAGGTGGCAGGCGATGCGATGGCCGGGCGCGGGCTCGACCACCGGCGGGGTCTCGGTGTCGCAGATCGGCCCGATCCGGCGCGGGCAGCGATCGGCGAAGCGGCAGCCCCGCACGGCGCCGCCGCCGATCAAGGCGCCCTTGAGCCGCACGCGTTGCGCCGCGCGATCCTTGAGCCCGACCACCGGCACGGCCGACAACAGCGCCTCGGTGTAGGGATGATAGGGCGGGGCCAGCACCTGCGCCGACGGCCCCTCCTCCACCACCGCGCCGCGATACATCACCGCGACGCGGTCGGCCAGGTGCGCGATCACCGAGAGGTCGTGCGAGATCAGCAGATAGGCGACGCCCAGCCTGTCGCGCAGATCGGCGAGCAGGTTCAGGATCGCCGCCTGCACCGACACATCGAGCGCCGAGGTGGCCTCGTCCAGCACGATGAATTTCGGGCTGGTGGCAAGCGCGCGGGCGATGGAAACGCGCTGCTTCTCGCCGCCCGAAAGCTGGTGCGGGTAGCGCTGCGCGTATTCGGGCGCGAGCCGCACCATGCCCAGCAGCTCCACCACCTTCGCCTGCGCCTCGGCACCGCGCGCGATGCCGAACAGTTCGAGCGGCCGGCGCACGATCTGCCCGATCGTCTGGCGCGGATTGAGCGAGCTGTCCGGGTTCTGGAACACCATCTGCGCCAACCGGCGCACCGGCCGCAGCGCCGCGACCGAGGCGCCGGTGACATCGTGCCCGTCGATCGCGATGCGACCATCCGATGGTTCGATCAGGCGCAGGATCAGCCGCCCGAGCGTGGACTTGCCGCAGCCCGATTCGCCCACCAGTCCCACCACCTCGCCCGGCCGCACGCGCAAGGACACGCCATCCACCGCGCGCACCTTGGGTGGATCGGTGCGCAGCGGGAAGCCGCCCGAGAAGTCGAAGCGCAGGCCGGCCAGCATGCCGCCCAGGCGGAAGGTCTTGCCGACAGCATCGACCGCGATCAGCGCGCCCGCATCTGTCGTGCCGGGCGCGCCCGCGGCGGCGGGGCCGGCATCGGGCGGCGCCTCGGCCATGGCCTGCGTCGGCGGGGCGCCGGCGGCGATGGCCTCGGCCTTCCAGCAGCGCACGGTGCGCCCATCGGCAAGCGCGCGCGGCTCCTGCGGCTTCCCGCAGCCGGCCTCGGCATGCTCGCAGCGCTCGGCGAAGATGCAGCCCGCCGGCGCGCGGGTGAGGTCGGGCAGCCGGCCCGGAATGGGCGTCAGGCGCGAGAGGCGCTGCGCCGAGGGCCGCGGCAGCGAGCCGAGCAGCCCGCGCGTATAGGGATGGGCCGGTGCGGCGAACACCTGCGCCGCCGCGCCCTGCTCGACCACGCGGCCGGCGTAGAGCACGCAGACATCGTCGCAGACCCGCTCGATCACGCCGAGATTGTGCGACACGAACAGGATCGAGAGATCATGCTTGCCGCGCAACTGCTCAAGCAGGTCGAGAATCTGCGCCTCGATCGTCACGTCGAGCGCGGTGGTGGGCTCGTCCAGCACCATCAGGCGCGGCTCGCAGCCGAGCGCGGTGGCGATAAGCGCGCGCTGCTTCATGCCGCCGGAAAGCTGGTGCGGATAGGCCGCCGCCACATCGGCCGGGCGCGGGATGCCCACCTCGGCCAGCAGTTCCTGCACCCGCGCCGCCGCCTGGGTCTGCGTCATGCCGCGATGGCGGATCAGGGGCTCGGCGATCTGCCGGCCGACCTGGATCGCGGGGTTGAGCGCCGAGCCCGGGTCCTGGAACACCATGGCGATGCGGTGCCCGCGCAGGGCCTTGCGCCGCGCCGCGACGGGGTCGAGCAGATCCTCGCCCTCGAAGGTGAAGCGCTCGGCGCTCATGCCGGCCTCGGGGCCGAGCAGGTCGAGCAGCGTCATGGCGACGGTGCTCTTGCCCGAGCCGGACTCGCCCACGATGCCGAGCGCGCGCCCCGGCGCGATCGCGAAGCTCGCGCCATCGACGGCGCGCAGGTTGCCCCGGCCGGTCGCATACTCGACCGTCAGCCCGTGCACATCGAGCAGCGGCGCACCGCCCTGGTCCTGCCCGGCCGGCGCGCTCATGCCGCGCCCCGCTTCTTCAGGCGCGGATCGAGCACCTCGCGCAGGCCATCGCCCACCAGGTTGATGCCGATCAGCAGCACGCAAAGTGCGATCCCCGGCCCCATCGCGATCCAGGGCGCATCGTCGAGGAACTGGCGCGCCTCGGCGATCATCAGCCCCCAGTCCGAGGAGGGCGGCTGCGGCCCGAGCCCGAGGAAGGAGAGCGCGGAAGCGAGCAGGATCGCGAAGGTGACGCGCAGCGAGCTCTCGACGATGATCGGCGGCCAGGCATTGGGCAGGAGTTCGTGGAACAGGATCCAGCGCGCGCCCGCGCCGCGGGCGCGCGCGGCCTGGATGAACTCCTCCTCCATCAGCCCGAGCGCCACCGAGCGCGAGAGCCGCGTCATGATCGGCACATAGATGATGCCGACCGCGAGCATGGTCTTCCACAGGCTCGGGTCGGAGACGGCCAGCACCAGCAGGCCGAGCATGATCGGCGGCACCGAGATCAGCACGTCGATCGTGCGCATGATCGCCTCTTCCGCCAGGCCGCGGAAATAGGCGGCCATCAGGCCGAGCGGCACGCCGAAAGCGAGGCTGATCGCGGTGGCGCCGAAGCCCATCGACAGCGACAGGCCCGCCCCCACCATCACGCGCGAGAGCACGTCGCGGCCGAACTCGTCGGTGCCGAGCCAGTTCGCCGCCGAGGGGCCCTTGAGCCGGTTCGGGATGTCGAAGGCGTCGTAGGAATAGGGCGCGATCCAGGGTGCCAGGATCGCCAGCAGCACGATCGCACCGACGATCGTCCCGCCGATGACAAGCTGGCGCGGCAGCCTGCGCCGCCGCAGCGCGCCGTTCGCCGCGCCGTTCGCCGTGCCGTTCGCGGCCGGGCTCGTGGGCGGGCTCGCGGGCGCGCCGCTCATGCCACCGACCGGCCGTAGCGGATGCGCGGATTGGCCCAGGCATAGAGAAGGTCGGCCACCAGGTTCGCCATGGTGTAGATCGCGGTGACGATCAGCACGCCCGCCTGCATCAGCGGCAGGTCCTTGTTCTCGATCGCATAGACGATCATGCGGCCAAGGCCCGGATAGGCGAACACCACCTCCACTACCACGATGCCGCCGAACAGGATGCCGACATCGACCGCCAGAACGGTGATCGCCGGCAGGAGCGCGTTCGGCAGCGCGTGCCGCCACAGCACCGTGCGCTCGGGCAGGCCCTTGGCGCGCGCGGCGGAAACATAGGTCGATTGCAGCACTTCCAGCATGGCCGAGCGCGTCAGGCGCGAGACATGCGCGATCAGCCCGGTAACCAGCGTGCCGACCGGCAGGACCATGTGCGACAGCCAGCGCCAGAACCCGTCCGACATCGGCGCGTAGCCGGTCGCCGGCAACCAGCCGAGCGTGGTGGCGAACAGCATGATCAGCACGATGCACCAGAAGAATTCCGGCACCGCGATGAAGAAATACTGCCCGATCGCCAGCGCATGGTCGGTGAAGCGCCCGGCCTTGACCGCGCCCAGTATGCCGAGCCAGAGCCCGATCACGGCGACGAAGCCGAAGGACAGGCCGGCGAGCGCGGCAGAGCGGCCGAGCGCGTCCAGGATCAAGGGCGCGATCGGCCGCTGCATGGTCAGGGACTGGCCGAAATCGCCAACCAGGAAACCCGAGGCCCAGCGCCAATACTGCACATGCCAGGGATCGTTCAGCCCGAGCGTCTGTTCCAGCGCCGCGATCTGGTCGTTGGTCGCGAACTCGCCCAGGATCATGTGCGCGACACTGCCCGGCATCACCTGGGTGATGCCGAACACGAGCAGGCTCATCACCACCAGGATGCCGGCGACCGTGAGCAGGCGCTGGATCAGATAGCCGATCATGGCGATGCGGGGCGGTGCGCGCGGATAGGCATCAGCGGGCGGGCGGAGGCAGCCGGCCGGGTTCCGGCCGCCTGCCCTGCCAGTGCCCCTCCCTCAACCGAGGGAAACGCCGCGCAGCTCGATCCAGCGCATCGGATGGCTGCGGAAGTTCTTCAGCGCCGTCGTGTGCGCCTCGATGAAGGACACCGAATAGGCCAGATAGCTCGGCACATCCTCGGCGACGATGCGCTGGAACTGGCCATAGAGGTCCTTCAGCTTCGCATCGTCGGCGGTGCGGCGCGCCTCGTCCAGCACGCGGTCGCAGCGCTCGCTCTTGTAATGCCAGAGCCGCTCGTTCCACGAGCCGGTGGAATGGTAGAACTGGTAGGTTGCGGTATCGAGCGTCGGCCGGGCGAAGTAGCCGTCGACATAGGCCGGCGCCTTGCCCGACACCTCGGCCGAGTAGCGGCCGAAGGGCACGCGCTGGATCTCGAAGTTGAAGCCGGCCGCGCGCGCGATCTGGGCGATCGAGACGCCAAGCCGCTCGCGCACCGGGCGGCCCACCGGCACCACCAGGGGCGCGCGCACGCCATTGCCCATGCCAGCCTGCTGCAACAGCCGGCGCGCCGCCGCCGGATCGGAGCGCGTGACCGGGATCGAGCGGTCGAAATAGGGATGCGAAGGCGGGATCGGCGAATGGGTGGGCTCGCCCTGGCCGAACAGCACCGCCTGCACGATGTCGGCCTTGCCGACGGCCAGATGCAGCGCCCGGCGCACGCGCACATCGTTGAAGGGCGGGATCGCGTTGTTGAGGATCAGCCCGTCCCAGCTCGCGGTGGCGATGCTGTTCACCTTCAGCCGGTTGTTAGCGCGCAGCCGCTCCACCGCCTCGGGCGGGGCGTCCCAGACGAAATCGACATCGCCGGCCTGCAGGGCATTCAGCCGCACCGTCATTTCCGGGATGATGCGCAGCTCCACGCCATCAAGCAGGGCTTCGCCCGGCACGAAATAGTCGGGGTTCTTCTCCAGGACCAGCCTGTCGCCGGGGGTATAGGACTTGAACTTGAAGGGACCAGTGCCGATCGGCGCGGTGGCCAGCGACGCCACCTGGTCGCGCGGCGTGATCTTCACCTGCCGGTCGATCATGATGTCGGCAAAGCCGCCATAGGGCATCGAGAGGTCGAACCGCACCGTGTATTTGTCGACCGCGACCATCTCCTTGATCATGAGATAGTTGGTGCGCGGCGCAGCCCCGGTGGCAGGATCGAGGATGCGCCGGAAGGTGGCAACCACGTCCTCGGCCTCGACCTCGCGGCCATTGTGGAACTTCACGCCGCGGCGCAGGAAGAAGGTCCAGGAGGTGAGGTCGTTGTTGGCCTGCCAGCGCTCGGCGAGATCGGGCTCGACCTTGAGATCGTGGCTCATCTTGGTGAGGCCGTTATAGACGAGCTGGCAGTAGATGTACTGCTCGCCATTGGTGGCGCGCGCCGGATCGAGGGTGGAGAGGTTCGACCCCACCGCGATGCGCAGCGGGCGGCCTGCCCCTTGCGCGCGCGCGGCGGACAGATAGGGCATCGGCAGGGTGGCGGCAGCACCGAGCGCGGCGGCGCCGCCGAGCAGGGTGCGCCGGCCGATCGCGCCGGAAAGCGGGAATCCCGGCCGGGAGATCTTGTGCGACATCGATAGCACTCCTCTGTTCGTTCTTGTTATCCGCGTGCGGGTTGATCCCGCATCGCGTTCGTTGCGATGGCGCACCCTAACAGACAGGCGGGGCGGGGTTCAAACCCCGCATCCCCCGCCCTGCGGATGCGGCATCAGGAGCCGCCGCGCGCCCGCTCGGGATCGACGGCGCGCACCACGAACTCGTCCATCCAGGGGGTGTATTCCTCCCACAGCATGCGCAGGGCGGCGATCGGCTGGTCGTGCGCATCGACGCGCAGATCGACCAGCGGGAAGTCCTGCTCGTGCACGACATAGAGCGCGGCCGAGCGCACGGGGCCGACCTCGCCGCCCGCGCCGATCCCGGCCTCCAGCGCGCGCATGACCCGCTCGGCGATGTGCAGCTCGGGATTTGCCTCGAAGGCGCGCGCCATCGCCACTGGCACCTCGGGGTTGGCGATGATGTTGCCGATGGCGATGCAGTCCTTGCCGTGCGCCTCGTTGTGGATGGAGCCGATATTGCCGCCGCCATAGCTGGCCGTGCGCCCCTGCGGGTCGATCGCGGCGAGCTGGCGCCAGCCGACATGCGGGGTGGAGGCCACCAGGGCGGCGATGGTTTCCTGCGCCGAGCAGCCGGATTCCAGCAGCCGTACGCCGCGCGGCCCGAGCCGGGGATCGGTGCGATGCTGCGTCAGCACGGCGCCGACCTTGGCCTTGGCGAAGGGGCAGCGCGTACCCACCGCGATGTTCGAGGTCGAGATCGACAGCCCGAAAGCCCCGGTGCGCGCGCAGCGCGCGGCGATGGAGAAGGTCATGGCCGCTCCTTGTTCTTATTACCCACCGCAATTAGAGGGGATTGCGTTTTCCTTGTCCACCCGCGACGATGGCGACGCACCGGCGAGAGGGAGAGGAATAATGGGCCATCAGCGCATCCGACCCTACAAGGCCGACCTCGGCGATGGCGCGCAGATGGACATGGCCATGGCCGTGCGCGCGGGCAGGCATGTCTATATCCGCGGGCTCACCGCGCTCGGCCCCGACGGCAAGGTGGTGGGCGTGGGCGCTGGCGCCGCGCAGGCCGAGCAGTGCATGCAGACCGCCAAGGCGCTGCTGGAGGAGGCCGGCTCCTCGATCGAGCATGTCTGCAAGATCCACACCTACATCACCGACCGCGCCTGGCGCGTGCCGGTGTACCAGACCGTCGGCAGGTGGATCAAAGGCGTGTTCCCCTGCGGCACCGGCATCATCGTCAACGGCCTGCCGCGCGCCGAGATGGTGGTGATGCTCGACATCGCCGCCGTGATCCCGGACTGAGCCGCAGCGATCCGGGCGGGAGTGATCCGGGCGGGCGCGCAGCGCGCCCGCCGCGCGCGCGTGGGGCCGGTTCCGTTCGGCTTCGTCCCGCCGAACGGAAGTCGTGCCCGAGAAACTTAAGGTTTGCGAGCCGCTTAGTCCGATCTGGTGGAACCGCAGGGCAGTTCCCCCAGATCGGACGCTGCTCTAGCCGCCGATCATCGCCTGCACCTCGGCCGGCGTGCGCCGCCTCGCGATCGGCCCGTCATGGTTCAAGGCCGCCCACACGATCGCCGCCGTGACCTGCGCCGCGTTCTTCAGTTCCGCCGGCGCCACCTTGTCGGGCGTGTCGCCGGGCGTGAGCAGATACTTCATGTTGCTCTCCGGCGCGTCCATGCCGCAGCAGAGCCGGAGCGCGGGGATGCCGCGGCGCAGGAAGTTGAAATGGTCGGAGTTGGACAGGATCGGTCGGTGCGTGCCGATGCGCTCGCCCACGCGCCCGGCCGCCTGGCGCACAAAGGCATCGAGCTCGCCGAAGCCGGAAGTGAGCGCGGTCAGCTTCGGGTGGCCGGCCAGGCTGTCGAGATTGACGTTGAGCGCGATCCGGTCGCACTCGGCCTCGCTCAGCGCATCGGCCCAGACGCGCGAGCCCGTGAGCGCCCATTCCTCGACCGTGAAGAAGCCGATGCGCAACCCGCGCCGGCACTTGGCGACATGCGGGGCGAGTGCGCGCACCACCGCCAGCACGATCGCCAGCCCCGAGGCATTGTCGATCGCCGAAAGCGCCAGGTCGTGCCCGTCGATATGCGCGGTCAGGAACACGCTTTCATCGGTCCGGCCGGGGATGTCGCAGAACAGGTTGAAGGTGGTGGCGGGCACGCGCTCGGCTGCGATCTCCAGGCGCACGCGCGGGAAGCCCTCGGGGCGGGCGAACAGGGCGCCCGCGCCCTCGTAGGAGATGCCGGCGGCGGGAATGTCGTCGGCATCGAGAAAACCCGAGGAGCCGGTGACCAGCAGCCCGCCCGGCACATGGCAGCCGACCAGGAACGCCTTGGCGCCCATCTGCCTGGCCAGGTTGTATTTGCGCCGGCGATGGATGGTGCCCGAGGCGATCATGTATTCGTGGCGCACCAGCACGATGCGCCCGGGAATGAGATCGGCCGAGAGGCGGAAATCCTCGGGCGTGCCGCGGCCGAGGTCGAGCACCTCGGCCTCGATGCCGCCGCGCGGGGTGGGCACCGAGCGCACCAGGCTGTGGGCCGGGATTTCGATCGAGGTCGGGCTGAGGCGTTCGAGCGTGCAGGGGCCGCGCCGCCAGCCATCATAGGGCACCGCGTGGCGCGTGACCGCGAGGCCGGTCTCCTCGGTCAGCCGGGCGGCGAGGAATTCGCGCGCGCGCGCCTCGCTCTCGGTGCCGGCGAAGCGCCCGCCGAGCGAGCAGATGTCCATGAAGTCGCGCCAGAGCGCGCCCGAGGTGGCAAGCTCGCCCGCGACCAGCGCCAAGGTGTCCGACATGGGCCTGTCCTCCCCCGGTTGATGGCGCGGCGCGCGGAGGGCGCGACGCACGGTGTTCGGGGCGATGCTCTGCCGCGGCGGAGGCAGGGTCAAGCGGGGATGGGGCGGAGGACCCGCTGCGCAATCTTGCGGTCTGGCATGCCGATGGCCCTTTCGAATGCAATGACAGCATCTAGCATCCGCGTGTACTCCCAAGGGAAATGGCCCAATGAATCGGCCATCAGCTCGCCCGCAAGCACAACAAGAACCCTCGCGTCTTCGGGGACAACAAGATCGCGTGGTGTGACGGTGCGACCACCGCGGACGTCGATGTAGAGACAATCTTGGCGAATCTTCTCTAGCTCACCGCTTTCGGCCTTGTTTAGGACCTTTCGAACCACGTTCTTCCCTAGCACGCGATCCAGCCGGGCGTTGACCAAAGCGCCGGATACCACTCCGATGACATGCTTGAGGCGATGGTTACGCTCGACCGGCTGACGTCCTCTGGCGGGACGCGGGACGTCGTACGACAGCAGGTCGAAAAAAATTCGGGCAAGTTTGCCGATTTCTTCAATAACTAGTATTGCAATGAAAGATGCTAAGTGGTAATTCTTTTGATTGTACATATTACATGCAGAATACCAGTTGTTTTCTACATGAGCAATAATTTCATTATATTGCATCAAGCATTTATCAAAGTCAGTTCCTGACAAAAGCGATGGAAACTTGTTTACGGATTGGCTTACATGATCCGCGAATTTTTTAAAGCGCCGGAAAGAGTCCTTCTTTTCTAGATCGTTACGAATTCTCTTATAGTCTACCTTGATCCCCGCCTTGAAAGCCTCGTCTTGGAGATCAGAACTCATCCTCTCTGCAAATTCGGGTACCCTAGATAAAATCATAACGGCGCGATGCAATTCTATGTATGATTTGTGATCTCTATCTCTTATGTTATTGAGCAAAGCAGATGTAGACGGCAATTTTGTCAGTAATTCTCTAGTGTATGCTTCCAGATCTTCTAATGTATGAGGAGAGGCAGCAGAGGAAACGCTCATGGCTCGACTCCGGCGAGCAGATTCAACGCGCTACCATAACCGGAACCGCTCTAATCGGGGAAAATGGCGCGCCCGAGAGGATTTGAACCCCTAACCCCCAGATCCGTAGTCTGGTGCTCTATCCAATTGAGCTACGGGCGCAGCCGGCCGCCGGCGGGCAATCACCCATGGCGGGAAGGCCGGGAACCTAGCCAATGCGCGCGGCCAATGCAAGCGCTGCCAACGCCTTGTTCCGCCTGATTTTTCATAGCGGGCCCGCTTTTCCGCGCCAGCCCGCCCCCCGCCCTCAGGCGGCGAGCTTGTCAAGCTCGCGCACGATCGCCTCGCCCATCACCTGGGTCGAGACCTTGGCCATGCCCGGCTGCATGATGTCGGCGGTGCGCAAGCCCCCCGCCAGCACCTTCTGCACCGCGGCCTCGATCAGCTTCGCATCCTCGTCCATGTCGAAGGAATAGCGCAGCATCATCGAGAAGCTGAGCATCATCGCCAGCGGGTTGGCGATGCCCTTGCCGGCGATGTCGGGGGCCGAGCCGTGCACCGGCTCGTAGAGGGCGCGGCGGCGGCCCGAGGCATCCGGCGCGCCGAGCGAGGCCGAGGGCAGCATGCCGAGCGAGCCTGTCAGCATCGCCGCGCAGTCGGACAGGATGTCGCCGAACAGGTTGCCGGTCACGATCACGTCGAACTGCTTCGGATTGCGCACAAGCTGCATGGCGCAATTGTCAGCATACATGTGCTGGAGCTCGACATCCTGGTAGCTCTCGGCGTGGAGTTTCGTCACCTCCTCGCGCCACAGGAGGCCGCTTTCCATCACGTTCGCCTTCTCGACCGAGTGCACCTTGCCGCGGCGCTTGCGCGCCAACTCGAAGGCGACGGCGGCGACGCGGCGGATCTCGTTCGTGGTGTAGACCTCGGTGTTGATGCCCTTGCGCTGCCCGTCCGGCAGGGTGGTGATGCCGCGCGGCTCGCCGAAATAGATGCCGCCCGTGAGCTCGCGCACGATCATCACGTCGAGCCCGCGCACGATCTCCGGGCGCAGGGTGGAGGCGTCGATCAGCGCGTCAAGCACGGTGGCCGGGCGCAGATTGGCGAACAGGTCCATGTCCTTGCGCAGGCGCAGGATGCCGGCCTCGGGGCGCTGGTCGAAGGGCAGCTTCTCCCATTTCGGGCCGCCCACCGCGCCGAACAGCACGGCATCGGCGGCCATCGCCTGGGCCATCGCCGCATCGGTGATGGGCGTGCCGTGGGTATCGATCGCGATGCCCCCGCACAGCGCCTCGGCCAGGTCGAAGCTGACATGGCGGCGGCGATCCATCCAGTCGATCACGCGCCGCACCTCGTGCATCACCTCGGGGCCGATGCCGTCGCCCGGAACCACCAGAAGCTTCTTGTTCGCAGCCATATGTGCACAGTCCCTTTCCGGCCGGCGACTGCGCCGGCCCTTGCCCGTGTAGCCTTGTCCCGCGTGCCCTGCGCCCTCAGCGCCAGGGCTGGGTCTCGCGCAGCTTCGCCTCGTAGCTGTCGATCGCGCCCGCGCGCTGCATGGTCAGCCCGATATCGTCGAGCCCGTTGAGCAGGCAGTGGCGGCGGAACGGATCGATCTTGAAGCCGATGCGCTCGCCGTTCGGGCGGACGATCTCCTCCTTCTCGAGATCGACCGTGATGCGCGCATTGCCGCCCAGCCGCGCATCGGCCATCAGCTTCTCCACCTGCTCGGCCGGCAGCTTGATCGGCAGGATGCCGTTCTTGAAGCAGTTGTTGTGGAAGATGTCGGCGAAGTCGGGCGCGATCACGCAGCGTATGCCGAAATCGAGCAGCGCCCAGGGCGCATGCTCGCGCGAGGAGCCGCAGCCGAAATTCTCGCCCGCGATCAGCACCTCCGCCTTGCGGTAGGGCTCCTGGTTGAGGACGAAGTCGGGCTTCTCCGACCCGTCCTCGTTGTAGCGCATGGCGTTGAACAGGTTCTTGCCCAGCCCCGTGCGCTTGATGGTCTTCAGGAAGCGGGCCGGGATGATCTTGTCGGTATCGACATTGGCCAGCGGCAGGGGCGCCGCGATGGCGGTCAGCGTGGTGAATTTCTGCATCGGGGTTGCTCCCTTTCGCGCCCGCGTTCAGCCGAGCTCGCGCACATCGGCCAGCCGGCCGGTCACGGCGGCGGCAGCGGCCATCGCCGGCGAGACCAGATGCGTCCGCCCGCCCGGGCCCTGCCGGCCCTCGAAATTGCGGTTCGAGGTCGAGGCGCAGCGCTCGCCGGGCTTGAGCTTGTCCGGGTTCATGCCGAGGCACATCGAGCAGCCGGGCTCGCGCCAGTCGAAGCCGGCCTCGATCAGGATGCGGTCGATCCCCTCCTCCTCGGCCTGTTTCTTCACCAGGCCCGAGCCGGGCACCACCATCGCGTAGACGCCATCTGCGACCTTGCGGCCCTTGGCCACCGCTGCGGCAGCGCGCAGATCCTCGATCCGGCCATTGGTGCAGGAGCCGATGAAGACCTTGTCGATCGTCACCTCGGAAAGCTTCTGCCCTGGCGTGAGGCCCATATACTCGACCATGCGCTGCATCGCCGCGCGGCGCTTCTCGTCGGCGGTGGCGGCGGGATCGGGCACGCGCTCGGTCACCGGCAGCGCATCCTCGGGGCTGGTGCCCCAGGTCACCATCGGCACGATCTCGGCCGCCTTCAGCACCACCTCCTTGTCGTAGGTGGCGCCGGGGTCGGACGGAAGGGTGCGCCAATAGGCCACCGCCTTGTCCCAGTTGGCGGCGGAAGGCGCGTGCGGGCGGCCCTTGACATAGGCGAAAGTGGTCTCGTCGGGGGCGACCAGGCCGGCGCGCGCGCCGGCCTCGATCGTCATGTTGCACACGGTCATGCGCCCGGCCATGTCGAGCGCGCGCACGGCCTCGCCGGCATACTCGATCACATGGCCGGTGCCGCCGGCGGTGCCGATCCTGGCGATGATCGCCAGGATCATGTCCTTGCCCGAGCAGCCGAAGGGCAGCGTGCCCTCGACCGAGATGCGCATGTTCTTGGCCGGGCGTTGCAACAGGGTCTGCGTCGCCAGCACATGCTCGACCTCGGAGGTGCCGATGCCGAAGGCGAGCGCGCCGAGCGCGCCATGGGTCGAGGTGTGGCTGTCGCCGCAGACGATGGTCATGCCCGGCTGCGACAGGCCAAGCTCGGGGCCGATGATGTGCACGATGCCCTGGCGAACATCGAGGATCGGGATATAGGGCACCCCGAACGCCTTGACGTTCTCCTCCAGCGTCTCGACCTGGATACGGCTCTCCTCCTCGGCGATGCCCTTGCGGCGATCGGAGGTCGGGATGTTGTGGTCGGCCACCGCCGTGGTGAGGTCGGGGCGGCGCACCTTGCGCCCGGTCGCGCGCAACCCCTCGAAGGCCTGCGGGCTGGTCACCTCGTGCACGAGATGGCGATCGATGTAGATCAGGCAGGTGCCGTCTTCCATGCGATCGACGACATGCGCGTCCCAGATCTTGTCGAACAGCGTCCTCGGCTTGGCGGACTGAACCATCGCATCCTCCTTGGCGCGCCCGGCGGGCTACATGCCCCGGCGCCCGATCGGTCTTGGCGGCTGCGCGCGCGGGGGCCGCGCGCCCGTGCTCAGTTCTTGCTCTCGGCGGCCTCGGCCGGGGCGGCCGGCTCGGCGCTCGCGGCGGTCTCGGCCGGCTGCTCGGCCCCCGGCACCATGCGCGCGCGCTCGGCGATGCGCGCCGACTTGCCGGTGCGCCCGCGCAGGTAATAGAGCTTGGCGCGCCGCACGGCACCGCGGCGCAGCACCTTGATCTCGGCCACCGTCGGCGCATAGAGCGGGAAGACGCGCTCCACGCCCTCGCCATAGCTGATCTTGCGTACGGTGAAGGAGCTGTTCAGGCCGCGATTCTTGCGCGCGATCACCACGCCCTCGAAGCCCTGCAGGCGCGAACGCTCGCCCTCGACCACCTTCACCATGACGCGCACGGTATCGCCCGGGCCGAACACCGGCACGCCGCGCTGGGCGGAAAGCTTCGCGACCTGTTCGGCCTCGATCTGCTGCAGAAGGTTCATGACGCTGGTCCTTTCGTGTTGAAGCGGTTGGCGCGGCGGCGCGCGCCGGGGTTGGGACAGGCGAGCCTCAGGCCCGGGCCGTGGCGGCGGCATGGGCCGCCCACAGATCGGGCCTCTGCTCGCGGGTGATGCGTTCCGCCTCGGCGCGGCGCCAGGCGGCAATGCGGGCATGGTTGCCGGACAGGAGCACCTCCGGCACGGCGCGGCCGCGCCATTCGGCGGGGCGCGTGAAGTGCGGATACTCCAGCAGGCCGGCGGAGAAGGATTCCTCGATCGCGCTGCCTTCCGCGCCCATCACGCCGGGCAGCAGCCGCACGCAGGCATCGAGCAGCACGAGCGCCGCCGGCTCCCCGCCGGAGAGCACATAATCGCCGACCGAAACTTCCTCGGCCCGCCAGAGATCGATCACGCGCTGGTCGATGCCCTCGTAGCGGCCGCAGAGCAGGACGACGCCGGGGCCCTGCGCGAGCGCGCGCACGCGCGCCTGCGTCAGCGCCCGCCCGCGCGGCGAGAGGAAAAGCAGCGGGCGAGCGGGCGTTGCCGGCGGCTCGGCCTCGGCCGGGAGGTCGTAGGCAGCAGCGATGGCGGCGTGCACGATGTCGGCGCGCATCACCATGCCGGGCCCGCCGCCGAAGGGCGTGTCGTCGACCGTGCGGTGGCGGTCGGTCGCGGCGGCACGGATGTCCTGTGTATCGAGCCGCCAGGTGCCGGCATCCAGCGCGCGGCCGGCGAGCGACTGGCCGAGCGGCCCCGGGAACATCTGCGGGAACAGCGTCAGCACGCTGGCCGACCAGGGCACGGGCGCAGGTGGCATCGCATGGACGGGGGTGGTGGAAGCGCTGGCGATCATGGCGCGGCCTCCGCATCCATGCCCGCGCGGGCGGCGTGACCCTCGGGCGGGACCTCGATCTCGGCCGGCGGATCGACCGTAATCCGCCCGGAAGCGAGATCGACGTTCGGCACCGCGGCGCGGGTGAAGGGCACCAGCATCGCGCCCGCGGCCGCGCGCGGCTTGCCGCGCCGCGACGTGGGCGCGGCAGCTTGTTCGGGCGCGATCTCGAGCGAGGCGCCGGCGCCGTAGTCATGCACCGCAACGACGCGGCCGAGCGCACGGCCCCCGGTATCGAAGGCGGCAAGCCCGACCAGGTCGGCGAGATAATAATCCTCGGGGTCGGCCGGCCGCGGCAACTGCGCGCGATCGACATAGAGCTCGGTGCCGGCCAGCGCCTCGGCGGCATTGCGGTCGGCCACGCCCTCGATCCCCGCGATCAGCCGCGCGCCGCGCTGGCCCGCGCCCGCCGCAGCCGCGGCCGGCGCGCCCCCGCCCACCAGCGCCACGCGGAAGCGGCGCGCACCAGCGGCATCGCTCAGCTCGCCATAGCGCACGATGGCGGCGGGGTCCTCGGTGAAGCTGATCAGCTTCACAAGGCCCCTCACGCCATGCGCGGCACCGATGGCGCCGACGAGGATGCGGGCATCAGGCATGGGTCATGCGTTCCACAGGGCGAGGCTGGGCGCGGCGCCGGGTCAGCCCGCCGCCGGGGCCGCCGCCGGGGCCGCCGCCGGGGCCGCCGCCGCGTCCGCGGCCGCCTTCAGGCGCGCCTGCGCCTTGGCCTTGGGCAGCTGCGCGGTGGTCTGCGCCGGGATCGGGCGCGTGCCGAGTATGCCCGCCCGCTCCAGGAAGCGGTGGATGCGGTCGGACGGCAGCGCACCCTTCGACAGCCAGTACTTGATCCGCTCCTCGACCAGGCGCACGCGGTCGGCATGCTCCTGCGGCAGCATCGGGTTGTAGGCGCCGATCTTCTCGATGAAGCGGCCATCGCGCGGGCTGCGGCTGTCGGCCACGACGATGTGGTAGTAGGGGCGCTTCTTGGCGCCGGCGCGGGCAAGGCGGATCTTGAGGCCCATTGGTCGTCACACTCCTTCGGTGGAAATCGGGTTCACGGGTTGGGTTGGGTTGGGTCTGGTTGGCTTGGTGCTGGTCGGTTCAGGTTGGCGAAAGGCCGCGATCAGTGCGGGCGGCGGCCGGGCATCAGCGCCGACAGGCCGTGGCGCATCAGCCCCTTCTGGCCGAGCTTCTGCATGCGCTTCATCATTCCCGACATCTCGTCGAACTGCTTGAGCAGGCGGTTGACATCCTCGACCCGCGTGCCCGAGCCGGCGGCGATGCGGCGCTTGCGGCTGGCCTTGATCACGTCCGGGTTGCGCCGTTCCTTGGGCGTCATCGAGCCGATGATCGCCGCCTGGCGCTTGAGGATCGAGGTATCGAGGTTCGAGGCGGCAAGCTGCGCCTTCACCTTGGCCACGCCCGGCAGCATGCCGAGGATGCCCTCCAGGCTGCCCATCTTGCCGATCTGCTTGAGCTGCTTGGCATAGTCATCGAGGTCGAACTTGCCCGCCTGCATCTTGGCGGCGAGCCTCTCGGCCTCGTCCTTCTCGATCGTCTCGGCGGCGCGCTCGACCAGGCTGACGATGTCGCCCATGCCGAGGATGCGCCCGGCGATGCGCTCGGGGTGGAAATCCTCGAGCGCATCCAGCTTCTCGCCCATGCCGAGCAGCTTGATCGGCTTGCCGGTGACGGCCTTCATCGATAGCGCGGCACCGCCGCGCGCATCGCCATCGGCGCGCGTCAGCACGATGCCGGTGATGCCGATCTGCTCGTTGAAGGCGCGCGCGAGGTTGACCGCGTCCTGGCCGGTCATGGCGTCGGCCACCAGCAGCGTCTCGGTCGGGTGGGTGGCGTCGCGCACCGCCATGACCTCGTCCATCAGCGCCTGGTCGATCGCCCGGCGGCCGGCGGTGTCGAGGATCAGCACGTCGAAGCCCTCGATCCGCGCCGTGTGCAGGGCACGCTGGGCGATCTGGAGCGGGGTCTGCCCGGCCATGATGGCAAGGCTCGGCACCTCGGCGCGGTCGGCAAGCTGGGCGAGCTGCTCCTGCGCGGCGGGGCGATGGACGTCGAGCGAGGCGAGCAGCACCTTCTTGCGCTGCTTCGCCCGCAGCCGCAGCGCGAGCTTGCCCGAGCCCTGCAGGCCGACCATCAGGATCACCACCGGCGGCGTCGCGTTGAGGTTGATCGGCTCGGCCGCGGGCCCCAGCGTCTCGGTCAGGTGGTCGTTGACGATCTTGATCACCTGCTGGGCCGGGGTGACCGACTTGAGCACCTCCTGGCCCACCGCGCGCTCGCGCACGGCGGCGATGAAGTCCTTGACCACCGGCAGCGCCACATCGGCTTCGAGCAGCGCGATGCGCACCTCGCGCAGCGCCTCGGTCACGTCGGCCTCGCTCAGCGCGCCGCGACGGCGCAGCCGATCGAACACCCCGGACAGACGCTGCGAGAGCGAGTCGAACACTGCCTTACCCCGTTGCGCCCGCGCGCGGCCGCGAGGCCGGGCGCAAGCCCTTGATCCCAAAGCGGAACACGCCGCTGCGCGAACCCTCGCGGAGCGGCGGCGCACCCCCAGGCTCCTGGCCTGGGCGCGCGGCAGGAACAAGCCTGCC
Source organism: Alphaproteobacteria bacterium (assembly GCA_020850755.1). Classification (GTDB taxonomy): domain Bacteria; phylum Pseudomonadota; class Alphaproteobacteria; order Acetobacterales; family Acetobacteraceae; genus JADZEB01. Next base: position 92,262 of record JADZEB010000022.1, read on the forward strand.
TGGAAACGGGGCGGACAATAGGGGCGCGCGGGGCGGCAAGTCAAGGATGGCGGCAGCGGTTGCGCCGGGACGGAGCGCATTGGACAGCGGCCGGCCCAGGCCCTAAATACCGCGCCATGATCCCGTTCCTGAAGATGCACGGCCTCGGCAACGATTTCGTCGTGCTCGATGCCCGCCGCACACCCGAGGTCCTGCGCCTGCGCGAGCCGGCTCTCGCCCGCGCGCTCGCCGACCGGCGCACCGGCATCGGCTGCGACCAGTTGATCCTGATCGAGCCGGCCCCGCCCGCCGCCAGCAACGCCGCCGCCAACACCAGGGACGGCGCCAGGAACGAGGCGGATGCCTTCATGCGCATCGTCAACGCCGATGGCGGCGAGGTCGAGGCCTGCGGCAACGCCACGCGCTGCGTCGCCCGCCTGCTGCTCGACGAGATCGGCAGGCCCGGCGTCTCGATCGAGACGGTGGCCGGCCGGCTGGAGGCGCGCGCCAAGCGCGGCGGGCTGATCGCGGTGGACATGGGCGAGCCGCGGCTCGACTGGCAGGAGATCCCGCTCGCCTTCGCCTGCGACACGCTGCATGTGCCGCTGGCGCGCGGCGCCGTGTCCGATCCGGCGGCGTGCAACATGGGCAACCCCCACGTCACCTTCTTCGTCCCCGACCTGGCGGCGCTGGATATCGGCGCGATCGGACCGGGGCTGGAGCACGACCCGATCTTCCCTGAGCGCTGCAATATCGGCTTCGCCCAGGTGCTGGACGAGGAACGCATCCGCTTCCGCGTCTGGGAGCGCGGCGCCGGCATCACGCGCGCCTGCGGCACCGGGGCGGCGGCGGCGCTGGTGAACGCCAACCGGCGCGGGCTGGCCGGGCGCATCGTCGAGGTGGAACTCGATGGCGGCACGCTGATGATGGCCTGGCGCGCCGATGGCCGCGTCGAGATGACCGGCCCGGCGAGCCTGTCCTTCCGCGGCGAGTTCGACCTCGCCGCCTTCGGCGGCTAGCCGGGGCCCCGGGGCGCGCCGCCGCGATGCCGGACGATCCCGCTCTCGCGCAGATGCCGGCGCCCCCCTGCACGGCATCGCCGCACATGGTCACGCTCGGCTGCCGGCTGAATGCCCATGAATCCGCGATCATGCGCGGGCAGGCCGAGGCGGCCGGGCTCGGCGATGCGGTGATCATCAACAGCTGCGCCGTCACCGCCGAGGCCGAGCGGCAGTCGCGCAAGGCGGTGCGCCAGGCGCGGCGCGAGCATCCGGGCGCGCGCATCATCGTCACCGGCTGCGCCGCGCAGCTCGCGCCCGCGCGCTACGCCGCGATGGCCGAGGCCGATGCCGTGCTCGGCAATGCCGAGAAGCTGCGCCCCGAAAGCTGGCGCGCGCTGGCGGAAAGCGGCGCGCGGCGCGGGCACGGCCCCGCCCCGGTCCGCGTGTCCGACATCATGGCCGCGCCCGCGATCACCGGCGCGCCTGCCGCGGCGGCAGCATGGGCGCCCTCGCCGCGCACCCGCGCCTTCGTGCAGGTGCAGCAGGGCTGCGATCATCGCTGCACCTTCTGCATCATCCCCTTCGCGCGCGGCCCCGCGCGCTCGGTGCCGCTGGCTGGGATCATCGCCCGCGCCCGCGCCCATCTCGATGCCGGGCACGCGGAGATCGTGCTCACCGGCGTCGACATCGCCTCCTACGGCGCCGACCTGCCCGGGCGCCCCACGCTCGGCGCCATGCTGCGCGCCCTGTTCGCCGCCCTGCCCGGCCTGCCGCGCCTGCGCCTTACCTCGCTCGACCCGGCGGCGATCGATGCCGATCTCTGGCGCCTGGTCGCCGAGGAGCCGCGGCTGATGCCACACCTGCATCTCTCCGTGCAGGCGGGCGAGGACATGATCCTCAAGCGCATGAAGCGCCGCCACAGCCGAGCGCACCTGCTGGACATCGCCGCACGCGCGCGCGCCCTGCGCCCCGGCATCGCGCTCGGCGCCGACCTGATCGCGGGCTTCCCCACCGAGACCGAGGCGATGTTCGCCAGCACGCTCTCGCTCGTGGACGAAGCCGGCCTGTCCTTCCTGCACGTCTTTCCTTACTCGGAGCGGCCGGGCACGCCGGCCGCGCGCATGCCCGCCCTGCCGCCGGCCGAGCGCCAGTGGCGCGCCGCCCGCCTGCGCGAGGCCGGGGCACGCGCCGCGCGCGCCTTCTATGCCGGCCGCGTCGGCACGGCGGCCGATTTCCTGCCCGAGCGTGGCGGGGCGGGCCATACCGAACATCACGCGCCCTTCCGCCTCGCCGACCCGGCGATGACGGCGGGGCTTGTGCCGGGACGCATCCGGCGCGTAACCATCACCGCAAGCGACGAACAGGGGCTGATCGGCACATTGGCCGACTGAGCCGCGTGCCGCCCCCGCGCAACCGACCTCACAAGGCAGGACCTTCACGGCATGGCACTCGGCGGCTGGCTATCGAAACTCAAGTCCGGGCTGGCGCGCACCACCGCCAAGCTGACCGAGGGCATCACCACCCTCTTCAAGAAGCGCAAGCTCGATGCCGCCGCGCTCGAGGAGCTGGAGGAACTGCTGATCGCCGCCGACCTGGGCACGGCCACTGCCGCCAAGGTGGTGGAGGGGCTGCGCCGCACCCGCTTCGACAAGGAAGTGACCGACGAGGAACTGAAGGAGGCACTGGCCGAGGAGATCGCCACGATCCTCGCCCCCGTCGCCCAGCCGCTCGCGATCGACCGGGACAAGAAGCCCTTCGTCGTGCTGGTGGTGGGGGTGAACGGCACCGGCAAGACCACCACCATCGCCAAGCTCGCCCATCTGCACGCCGAGCAGGGGCTGAGCGCGATGCTGGTGGCGGGCGACACCTTCCGCGCCGCGGCGGTGGAGCAGCTCACCGTCTGGGGCAACCGCGTCGGCGCGCCGGTGGTGTCGGGGCCGCCCAATGGCGATGCGGCGGGGCTTGCCTTCGACGCACTCACCCGCGCCGCGGCCGAGGGCACCGACCTGTTGCTGATCGACACCGCCGGGCGGCTGCACAACAAGGCCGACCTGATGGCCGAGTTGCAGAAGGTGGTGCGCGTGCTCAAGAAGCAGGCCCCCGAGGCGCCGCACGCGACGCTGCTGGTGCTGGACGCCACCACCGGCCAGAACGCCATCCAGCAGGTGAAGGTGTTCCGCGACATGGTGGCGGTCACAGGCCTGGTGGTGACCAAGCTGGACGGCTCGGCCAAGGGCGGCATCGTGGTGGCGCTGGCAGGCGAGTTCGGCCTGCCGGTGCATGCGGTCGGCGTAGGCGAGACGGCCGAAGATCTGCGCCCGTTCGATGCCAGGGCCTTCGCGCGCAGCCTGGTCGGGCTTGAGCCGCTGGCCTGAGCGGTAGAACGAGTTGCCGGGCGCAGACGTCCGCCGCTAGCGGCAGGAGCAGCGCGCGCCCGCACCGCCGAAATTGCGCCGGGCGAAGGATTCGGCGTCCATGCGATAGCCGAAGCTGCCCATCAGGCACACGCCCGAGCCGCGCGCGATGCGCATCTGGTTCGGGTCGCGACTATCGACCTCGATCTTGTTGTTGGCGCAATAGACATAGTAGCCGGCGGCCAGCGCCGGCTGCACGCCGCCCAGCATCATCAGGAACGCGAGCAGGCCCGCGACAGGTTTGCGCATCGGAGGGTCTCCGTTGTTGCGGCGTGCCGGCGGCTAGCGGCAGGAGCAGCGCGCGCCTTCGCCGCCGAAATTGCGGCGGGCGAAGTTCTGCGCATCCGAAAGATAGTCGAAGCCGCCGAACAGGCAGACATTCGAGCCGCGCGCATTTCGCATCTGCTCGAGATTTCGCATCTCGACCTCGATGCGCTCGTTGGCGCAGTAGACGAAGTAGCTCGCGGCCAGCGCCGTTTGCGCCGCGCCCGCCCACAAAGCGAGGGCCAGCAAGCCGCAGGTCCATCCGCGCATGGGTAGACACCTTCGCACTGCGCCGCCCGGCGCCCGAAGCTACCAGGGCGGCTGGTTCCATTCGGGCATCTGGCTCAACAACTTGATCATGGTGTTCATCGCATGATCGCCGTCGCCCGTGCTGTTCTTGAGGCGTATCTCCTTGCCGACATGATCGCGGATCGACAGGCCCGAGACGATGTCGGACTTGACCATGTAGTTGATCGCCATGCCCTCGGGCGGGCCCTTTCCCTTCAGGCTTCGCCAGGCCTGCTTGAACGAGGTCAGCGGCGTAAGCGCCGTCAACGGCGCCATCTTCACGCAGGCCTTCATCGGCGGGGCGTTGAAGGTGACGAAGGGCAGGCTGTACCAGTAGCCCACCACCTGGCACAGCGCGCCGCCGAGCGAATGGCCGGCGAGCGAGATCTGCTTGCCCTGGGCCAGCGCATAGGCCTGGCGCACCAGTTTTTCTGCCGGGTCGACCTGGCTCGGGATGCCGTTCAGGAACAGCACCACATCGGCCGAGATGTCGCTTGCCATCGACTTCTTGCCGGGCGCGGTGCCCTTGAACGCGACGATGATCTCGCGCCCATTGTCGAACACCGCCCCCTGGAAACCCATGGTCAGGGTGGCAGCGCGCCGGATCTGCATGTTCCAGCCCTGGGCCTCGGTCTGGGCTTCCGACGCATCCTTGTAGGCCGCACGGGCCAGTTTCGCATACTCGCTCAGATTGGCCATGCAGACCGTTCCCCCCGTGCGGTGGTCGGGCAGCGCCCGCCATGCGGCATGGCTTCCATCACCGCCCAACCGATTTCACGCACAATTCGTGCCGCATGCGTACCAAGCAGCCCGGCCCGCAGCACCGCGTCGGTGCACTCGCCGGGCCGCATCGCTTCCGCACCGGAGCGCACGCCACCCCGGAGCCGCCTGGCGTCTGGCGGAACCCCGGCGCGGCTCCGCCGAACGGATCTCACCCTAGCGGCACGAGCAGCGGGCGCCGACTCGGCCCCAATTGTTGCGCACGAAGGATTCCGCGTCCATGCGGTGGGTGAAGCTACGGAACAGGCAGGCGCTGGTGCCGCGTGCGATACGCATCTGCTCGGGGTCGCGGGCGTCGATCTCGATCTTGTTGTAGGAGCAATAGACATGATAGCCGGTGGCCAGTGCCGGCTGCGCGGCGGCGAGCAGCATCGCCAGGGCCAGCAGGCCAGGTGTCCGTTTGCGCATGAGCCGTGTCCTCCGGGCGGTTGGGCAAGGCGCCTCGCCTTACCAGGGCGTCCGATTCCACAAGGACCGCATGCGCAGGAGCGAAAGCATGGTGGTCATCGAGTGGTCGCCGCCGCCCTCGACCGTATTCTCTAGCTTCACAACACGGCCGTAATGCGGCCGGATCGAGACGCCCGAGATGATGTCGGTGCGCACCATGTAGTTTATCGATTGTCCCCCGACGCCGCCGACGGCTGTGTTGGTGCGGGCGGACTCGACCAGTCCGGACAGGACCGCGAGCGGGGCAAGGGTCGCGCCGGTCCAGGCCACCAGCCGCGCCTGCACCAGGTTGGCCAGCATGGGCGGGGCGTTGAAGGTGACGAAAGGCTTGCCGGACCAGTAGCCCACCACCTGGCAGAGCGCGCCCCCGAGCGAATGGCCGGTGAGCGAGATCGGCTTGCCGCGTGCGATCTGGGCCGCCTGGCGCACCAGCGCATCGGCCGCCGCCGCCTGGTTCGGCAGGCCGTTCAGGAACAGCACCAGGTCGTTCTGGAGATCGGCCACGACCGCGCGCGTGGTCGGGGCGGTGCCCTTGAAGGCGACGATGATCTCGCGCCCATTGTCCAGGATCGCGCCCTGGAAGCCGAGGCTCAGCGTGGCGGCTACCCGCCGCTGGCAGGTCCATCCCTGCGCCCTGGTGCTGAGTTCCGCCTCCTCGCCATAGACCGCATCGGCGATGGTCGCATACTCGCCGAGCGTTACGCCGACTGCCGCTGTCATGCTGCTCCTCCCCTACAGGCCGCCTGGCCGCGCCCCCCTTGGTGACTCGGCCGGGTTCCCGCGCGCGCGCCATTCCGCCTGGTCCGCCACCTCCCGCCAGTGGCGCAATGCCCAGTGAACGGTCGGGAAGGCGAGTTCGTTCCATGGGATCTCGTCCCAGGCGAACAGCCCCACTGCCTCGCTTTCCGGGCCGGGCGCAATCTCGGGGCTGACCAGGCGCGCCCGGTAGATGATCTGCACCTGGTGGATGCGCGCGATGCTGTAAACCGCGAGCACGCCATCGAGGGCGAGCGTGGCCCGCGCCTCCTCCCAGGCTTCGCGGACAGCGCCTTCCTCGGTCGTCTCGTCCAGTTCCAGATAGCCGGCCGGAAGTGTCCAGAAGCCCTTGCGCGGGGGGATCGCGCGGCGGCAGAGCAGCACGCGGCCATCGCTGGCGGTGGCAACGCTGCCCACCACGATCTTGGGGTTCTCGTACAGGATGAAGCCGCAATCGGTGCAGGTCAGGCGCTCGCGGTCATCGCCCTCGGGCACGCGGCGCACCGATGGACCAGCGCCTTTGGGCACGTCGGGTTCGGATGTGTAGGGCTGGTCCGATGATGCAGGCGCCATGCCCGCAGCATGACGCCCGCTCCGGCGCCGGCGCAAGAGTGGGCGCCGGCGCAAGAGTGGGCGCCGGCAGGGGCGCCCGCCGCGCCTAGAGCAGCGTCCGATCTGGTGGAACCGCAGGGCGGTTCCACCAGATCGGACTAAGCTGCTCGCAAACCGTAGGTTTCTCGGGCACGAGTTCCGTTCGGCTGATCGAAGCCGAACGGAACGTGCCCTAGACCCGCAGGTCGAGCAGGCTGCCGCGCGGCAGGGGCTTGCCCGACGGCGTGGCCGGCGCCGGGACTGCGGGCGCGGGGACGGGCGCGGCCTCGCGCGGGGCGGCGGCGCTCTGGATCGGCGGCGTCACGGGTGGCGCGGGCACCGGTCCCGCCGGCCCGTTGGGTGGGGGGAGCGGGCGCGGCGGCGCCGAGAAGGCGGACAGGGCGGCGTTGGCGATCATGCCGCGAGCCTAGCCGGCCAAGGCTTTACGGATGGTAAGCGGCCGGCCGCTGCCGCTGCGATGGCTGCATCCCGGCGAGCGCGGCCGCCAACCGGCGCCCCCCCATGCGTCGCACCTTGCGACGGATGCGACCCTTCGGCGCGCGGGTCGGGGCGGCGCGGCGCCGCTAGCGTGAAAGCGCGGCGACCCCCGGCAGCGCCTTGCCCTCGAGCCACTCCAGGAACGCACCGCCCGCGGTCGAGACATAGGAGAAGCGATCGGCCACCCCGGCATGGCGCAGCGCGGCAACCGTGTCGCCGCCGCCCGCGACCGACAGGAGCTTGCCCGCCCCGGTCAGCTCGGCGACCGCCCTGGCCAGCGCCACCGTGGCGGCGTCGAAGGGCGGGGTCTCGAACGCGCCGAGCGGCCCGTTCCAGACCAGGGTCTTGGCCGCACCGAGCCTGGCCGTCAGCGCCGCGACCGAGGCCGGGCCGACATCGAGGATCATCGCCTCGGCCGGTACGGCGGCCACCGGCACCGTCTGCGTCGGCGGGTTGGGCTTGAACTCGGCGGCGGTGACGGCATCGACCGGCAGCAGCACGTCGCAGCCGGCCGACTTGGCCTTGGCCAGGATCTCGCGCGCGGTGGCGTGCATCTCGGCTTCCTGCAGGCTGCGGCCGACGCCCATCCCCTGCGCGGCAAGGAAGGTGTTGGCCATCGCCCCGCCGATGATCAGCAGGTCGACCTTGCCCACCAGGTTGCCGAGCAGGTCGAGCTTGGTCGAGACCTTGGCCCCGCCGACGATCGCGGCGACGGGACGGGCCGGGTTGCCGAGCGCCTTGTCGAGCGCCTCGAGCTCGGCCTGCATCAGCCGCCCGGCATAGGAGGGCAGCAGGTGCGCCACCCCCTCGGTGCTCGCATGCGCCCGGTGCGCGGCCGAGAAGGCGTCGTTGACATAGAGATCGGCCTGCGCGGCCAGGGCCTTGGCGAAGGCCGGGTCGTTCTTCTCCTCCCCGGCATGGTAGCGGCTGTTCTCCAGCAGCACGACATCGCCATCCTTCGCCGCCGCCACCGCCGCCTCGGCCGGAGCGCCGATGCAATCCTCGGCGAAGGCAACCGGCTGGCCCAGCACCTGCGCCAGCGCCACGGCGCAGGGGCGCAACGACATCTCGGGCACGCGCTTGCCCTTGGGCCGGTCGAAATGACTGGTCACGATCACCCGCGCGCCCTTGCCGGCCAGTTCACGGATGGTGGGCGCCACCCGCTCGATGCGCGTGAGATCGGAGATGCGGCCATCCCTGACCGGGACGTTGAGGTCGGCGCGCAACAAGACGCGCCTGCCCTGCACGGCAACACCATCGAGCGAACGGAAAGCGGGCATCGTCGCGATCCCTGAAGGCGGCAGCGTCGGTGAAGGACGGGCGGGCGGGACCCGCCGTGCGGCCAGGTCCCGCCCCCCCCGGTAGCGGTCGGCGTCGCGGCGGCTAGAGGCGGCCGAACAGGGCGGCCGTGTCCGACATGCGGTTGGAGAAACCCCACTCGTTGTCGTACCAGCCGCAGATGCGCACCAGCGTGCCCTCGATCACCGCCGTCTGCGTGGCATCGAAGGTGCAGCTCGCCGGGTTGTGGTTGAAATCGATCGAGACCAGCTTCTCGGTGCTGTATTCCAGCACGCCCTTGAGCGGACCGGCGGCGGCGGCCTTCATCGCGGCGTGGATCTCGTCCTTGGTCGTGGCCTTCTTCACGATCGCATCGAGCGAGACCATCGACACGTTCGGCGTCGGCACGCGGATCGCGGTGCCGTCGAGCTTGCCCTTCAGTTCCGGCAGCACGAGGCCCACGGCCTTGGCCGCGCCGGTCGAGGTGGGGATCATGCTCACGGCGGCGGCGCGGGCGCGGTGCAGGTCCTTGTGCAGCGTATCGACGGTGCGCTGGTCGCCCGTATAGGCGTGGATCGTGACCATGTAGCCGCGATCGACGCCGAAGGAATCGTGCAGCACCTTGACCATCGGCGCGAGACAGTTGGTGGTGCAGGAGGCGTTGGAGATCACCGTCATGTCCTTGGTGATCTTGTCGTGGTTGACGCCGTAGACGATGGTCGCGTCCACCCCGTCGGCGGGGGCCGAGACCAGCACCTTGCGCGCACCCGCGGTGATGAGCTGGGCCGCCTGCTCCTTCTTGGTGAAGATGCCGGTGCACTCCAGCGCCACATCGACACCGGCAAGCGGCACCTTGGTCGGGTCGCGCTCGGCCGAGACGCGGATCGGGCCGTAGGTGCGGCCGTTATGCTCGATCGTGATGGTATCGCCCGCGGTCGTGACCTTGCCGGGGAAGCGGCCATGCACGCTGTCGTAGCGGAACAGGTGCGCGTTGGCGTCGGTGGGGCCGAGATCGTTGATCGCCACCACCTCGACATCGCTGCGCCCGCTTTCCACGATCGCGCGCAGAACCAGGCGCCCGATGCGCCCGAAGCCGTTGATGGCCAGTTTCACCGCCATGGGATGTTCCTCCTGCTGGTGCGATGCCGCGCCGGGCAAGGGCGCCCGCGCGGGCATTCGGTTGAACCCTGATCAGCGGCCAAGCCGTGCCTTGACCGCCTGCACCACGGCCTCTGCCGTGATGCCGAAATGGGCGTAGAGCTTCTCGAACGGCGCGCTCGCGCCGAAGCCCCGCATGCCGATGAACATGCCCTCGGCGCCGAGCCAGCGCTCCCAGCCGAAGCCCACCGCCGCCTCGATGCCGACGCGCAGCACGCCGGCCCCGCCCAGCACCAGGGCGCGGTAGGCCGCATCCTGCGCCGCGAACAGCTCGAAGGAGGGCAGCGAGACCACGGCGGCGGCGATGCCGGCGGCCTTGAGCGCCGCCCGCGCTTCCATCGCCAGCCCGACCTCGGAGCCGGTGGCGATCAGGCTCACCTGCCGCGCCGCGCCCTCGGCCTCGGCCAGCACATAGCCGCCGCGCGCGGAACGGTTCGCGCCGGTCCCGCCATCGCTGCGCAAGGGCGGCACGCCCTGGCGCGTCAGCGCCAGCGCCGAGGGGCCGGTCGTGTGCGCCACCGCCAGCGCCCAGCATTCGGCCGTTTCCACCGTGTCGGCGGGGCGGAACACCCGCATGTTCGGCATCGCCCGCAGCGCCGCCAGATGCTCGACCGGCTGGTGCGTCGGCCCGTCCTCGCCAAGCCCGATCGAATCATGCGTGAAGACATGGATCACGCGCTGGCGCATCAGCGCCGCCAGGCGCAGCGCCGGGCGCATATAGTCGGAGAACACCAGGAAGGTGCCGCCATAGGGGATCACGCCGCCATGCAGCGCCATCCCGTTCATGGCCGCGGCCATGGCGTGCTCGCGCACGCCGTAATGGATGTAGCGGCCGGCGAAATCGCCGCGCGCGATCGGCGCCTGGCCCTTGATCTGGGTCAGGTTCGAGCCGGTCAGGTCGGCCGAGCCGCCGAGCAGTTCGGGCAGCGCCGGCACCAGCGCTTCCAGCGCCTTCTGGCTCGCCTGGCGGGTGGCGAGCTTGGGCTTCTCGGCCAAGGCGCGCGCGATCCAGTCGTTGAGCGGCTTGTCCCAGCCCTCCGGCAGGGCGCCCGACATGGCGCGCGAGAAGGCGGCGCGATCGCGCGCGCGCGCCAGCCGCCGGCCCCATGCGGCGCGCGCTTCCGCGCCGCGCTTGCCGGTGGCGGCCCAGGCGCCAGCGATGTCCCCGGGCAGCTCGAAGGGCGGGTGGGTCCAGCCCAGCGCCGCGCGCGCGCCCTTGGCCTCCTCGGGCCCGAGCGGGCTGCCATGGGTGGCCGCCGTGCCCGCCTTGGAGGGGGCGCCGAAGCCGATGATGGTGCGGCAGGCGATCAGGGTGGGCTTCTTCGAGCGCTGCGCCCAGGCCAGCGCCGCCGCGATGGCCTCGTGGTCGTGGCCGTCGATGCGGCGCACCGCCCAGCCATAGGCGGCGAAACGCTTCAGCGCATCGTCGGAGCAGGCAAGCTCGGTGCCGCCATCGATCGAGATCGCATTGTCGTCGAACAGCACGCAGAGCCGGCCAAGGCCGAGATGCCCGGCAAGCGAGGCCGCCTCGTGGCTGATGCCTTCCATCAGGCAGCCATCGCCGGCAATCACCCAGGTGCGGTGATCGACCAGCCCCTTGCCGAAGCGCGCGGCGAGGTGGCGCTCGGCGATCGCCATGCCGACGGCGGTGGCCAGGCCCTGGCCGAGCGGGCCGGTGGTGGTCTCGATGCCGGGATGCTCGCCGAACTCGGGATGGCCGGCCGTGTGGCTGCCGAGCTGGCGGAAGGCGCGGAGCTGGTCCATCCCCATCCCGGCATGGCCGGTGAGATGCAACAGCGCATAGAGCAGCATCGAGCCATGCCCGGCCGAGAGCACGAAGCGGTCGCGGTCGGGCCAGCGCGGATCGGCGGCATCGAACTTCAGGAAGCGGCTGAACAGCACGGTGGCGACATCGGCCATGCCCATCGGCATGCCGGGATGGCCCGACTTGGCCTGTTCGACCGCATCGAGGGCGAGCACGCGGATGGCATCAGCCATGCGGCGCTCGGTCGTGGCGGGGCGGGCGAGCAGGGCGGCCATGGCGGCCTTGAGCGAGGCTTGGGCCGAAGCGAGGGCGGGAGCGGATGCGGTGCTGGACAAGGCCGGCGCACTCCGGAACAAGGCGGGGCAACTCCGCGCGGGCGGGCCCCAGGGCAGCGGGCCGCCGCGCGCGCCCGTGCGGGCGGACCCTGCGGGCAGACGGGCGGGCGGCCCCTCTCTAGACAGGGCGGCGGGGGATGGCAACCCCGTTCACCGCATGGCTGGGGCGCGGCAGGGCGTATCGGCCGAGGTCCCGCCGAGGTGCCGCGCCGGCTATCCTCGCCCAGGGCATGGGACGGATGCCTGCCTCGGCCGGGGCGGAGCGCACCGCGGCATGCCGGCCACGATCCGGATCGGGGTCCCGCCGCCAGCGGGCCGGGAGGGTTCGAGCCGGCCCGCAGGCTGCCCGCGCCGGCAACAATCGGGTCCGGCGCAACGCGGGTTAGAGAGCGGGCGGGGCGGGGCGGGGCGGGACGCGACCCGCGTCGATCAGCGCAGCCGGATCGCGCCTCCCCCCCACGCGAGCCCCGCGGGTCCACATCCGCCCTGCCACCAGCCGGGAACCGGCGCCGCCCGCCCACGCGAGCCGCACGGCCCGACGGCAGAACGCCATCCGGCTCCGGCTCGCCCGGCAGCGTTCCGGGCCTTTGCGGTCTGGCGCCGGACAAAGGTTCCACCCGGGCCGAGGCTGCTCTAGGATTCGCGGCAGGCGGCGCGCCCCGCGTGCGACGCCCTCGCCCGTCTGCACGCCCTTCCCCGCCACGCGCCGCCCCGGTCCCATGTCGCTGCTCCTTCTTGCCCTGGCCGTCCTTGGCCTGTTCCTGCTCTCGATTCTGGCGGGGATGCTCGGCACCGGGGTGGGCATCGCGGCGATCCCGTTCCTGGGCCTTTTCCTGGACGATCTGGTGCACGAGGTGCAGCCCCTCGCCCTGACCCTGAACGGGGTGACGGCAGGCTTCGCCGCGCTGGCCTTCGCCCGCGCCGGGCTGGTGCATTGGGGGCGCGCCCTGGCGCTTGCGGCGCTGCTGCTGGCGACCACGCCGCTTGGCGCCTGGCTCGCCCGTTTCGCGCCTGCGCCCCTGCTTTGGGGGCTGTTCGTGGCATCGGTCGTGTTCGCGGTCTGGCGCATACTGATGGTGCCGGCGACGGCAGCCGGGCGCGGACCGGCAGACCGCTTCGCGGTGGCGCTGGCGGGTGCGGCGCCGATCGGGATCGTGGCCGGTCTTCTCGGCGTGGGCGCCGGCTTCCTGCTCGTGCCGGCGCTGGTTGCCTGCCGGGTGCCGGTCAAGCAGGCGGCAGCGCTGAACGCGGTGGCGGTGACGCCCTCATCCTTCGCGGCGCTGCTGCCGCATCTCGACGCCGCGATCTGGGACACGACGCTCGACCTGCCGCTGCTGGCCGCCGGCGCGATCGGCGGCGTGGCCGGGGCACGGCTGACCACCGGCGTGCTTTCGGCCCTGACCGTGCGCCTTGCCTTCGCCACCGCGCTGGTGGCGCTGACGGCGCTCAAGCTCCTGCAGCTTCTGCTGCGCGGCTAGGCCAGCGGCCGGTTGGCGCGCGCCAGCGCCACCTCGAACAGGATCTGTGCCCCGGCGGCCGCATGCTCGGGCAGGATGCTCTCGGCCTCGTTGTGCGACAGCCCGTCCTTGCAGGGCACGAAGATCATCGCGGTGGGCACCACGCGCGCCACATACACCGCATCGTGCCCCGCACCCGAGACGATGTCGCGATGCGCCATGCCGAGCCGCTGCGCCGCCTCGCGCACCAGCCCGACGCAGGCCACATCGAAAGGTTGGGCCGGGTTGACGAACAGTCGATTGATCTCGATGCCGAGCCCGAGGGCGGCCGCGATCGCCCGCGCCTCGGCCTGGAAGGCGGCATCGATCGCCGCCACCTCGGCATCCGAGGGGTGGCGGAACTCGGCCGAGAACAGCACCTCGCCCGGCACGACATTGCGGCTGTTCGGCCGCACCTCCATGAAGCCCACCGTGCCGCGCCCATCCTCGCCGCGCGCGCGCATCATCCGGTCGACCAGATCGACGATGCGCGCCGCCCCCACCATCGCGTCCTTGCGCGCCGAGGGCGGCGTCGTGCCGGCATGGCTGTCCTGGCCGGTGATGCAGAGATCGTACCAGACCATCGCCTGCGCGCCGGTGACGACGCCGATCGCCCTGTCCTCGCGCTCCAGGATCGGGCCCTGCTCGATATGCAGCTCGAAATAGGCGTCGGCCGGGAAGGGGCGCGCGGGCTCGGGCCCGCGATAGCCGACCGCATCGAGCGCCTGCGCGACCGTGACGCCCTGCTGGTCGGCGAGCGCATAGGCCTTGTCGAGCGGCACCGCGCCCGCCCACACGCCCGAGCCGAGCAGGGAATGGCCGAAGCGGCTGCCTTCCTCGTCGGTCCAGTTCACCACCTCGATCGGCGCATCGGTCTCGATGTTGAGGTCGTTCAGCGTGCGGATCACTTCGAGCGCGGCCAGCACGCCGAGCGCGCCGTCGAACTTCCCGCCCGAGGGCTGGCTGTCGAGATGGCTGCCGATCAGCACCGGCTTGCGCGCCGGATCGCGCCCGGCGCGGCGGGCGAACATGTTGCCCATCGCATCGACGCGCAGGGAAAGCCCGGCGGCGCGACACCATTCGGTGAAGCGCGCGCGGCCCTGCTTGTCGACCTCGGTCAGGGTCAGGCGGCGCACGCCGCCCTTGGGCGTGGCGCCGATCTCGGCCATGGCCATCAGGCTGTCCCACAGCCGCTTGGCGTCGATGCGCTGGTTCGTGCTCATGGCGGGCGGGCTCCTTCACATGCTGTGCAGGAGCCATCTTGCCCGCGCCGGGCACGCATGCAACCGCCTAGCGCCCGTTGCGCGCGCGCAAGACCATCGCCGCGCGCGGCCCACCCTAGTCGCCGACGATCTGCAGCTTGCTGCCGCGCCGGCGCAGGATCTCCTGGATGACCGGGATCGCGAAGGTGACCAGGATCAGCGCGATGACGATCAGGCTCACGGGCCGCGTGAACAGCACGGTCCAGTCGCCACGGCTGATGATCAGCGCCAGGCGCAGATTCTGCTCGGCCATGCCGCCCAGGATCAGGCCGAGCACCGCCGGCGCGATCGGGTAGCCGGTCTTTTCCATCGTGTAGCCGATCATGCCGAACAGCAGCATCATCCACAGATCGAAGAAGCTGTTGTTGACGGAATAGACGCCGATCACGCAGAGGCTGAGGATCACCGAGACGAGCAGGATCGGCGGCAGGCGCAGCACCTGGGCGAAGATGCGGGTGGCGAGCATGCCGCCGAAGAAGATCAGCAGCACGCTGGCCATAAGCATCTGCAGCATGAAGCCATAGACGACATCGGCATGCTCGCGGAACAGCGAGGGGCCGGGCTGGAGCCCGTGGATCATCAGCCCGCCCATGATGATCGCCGCGACCGAGGAGCCCGGCACGCCAAGCGTCAGGGTGGGGATCAGGCTCGCCGCCGTGTCGGCGTTGTTCGCCGTCTCTGCCGCGCAGACACCCAAGGGATTGCCCTCGCCGAAGGGCGGGTCTGGGTTCCTGGTGATGCGCTTGGCGTCGTTGTAGGCCAGCAGCGCGGCCATGTTGCCGCCCGCGCCCGGCAGGATGCCGATGATGATGCCGATGATCGAGGAACGGATCCACACCGGCACGAAGCTGCGCCACTGGTAGAACAGGCCGTGCTTGGCCTTCAGGCGCAGCACTTCGCCCGGGATGCCGCGCTTCACCGCCTGCTCGGCCATCTGGATCGCCGGCGGCAGCGCGAACAGGCCGGTGAGCAGCGTGATGATCGAGAAGCCCTCGACAAGGTTGAGATTGTCGAAGGTGAAGCGCTCATGCCCGGACACCTGGTCGATGCCGATGGTGCCGAGCAGCAGACCGAAGAAGCCGGCCAGCAGGCCCTTGAACGGGTCCTTGCCCAAAAGCACGCCGACCGAGGCGAGGCCGAACACCGCCACCCAGACATACTCGGCCGGACCGAAGGCCAGCGTGACTGTGGCCAGTGGCGGCGCCAGCAGGATCAGCGAGATCGCCGAGACGATCGAGCCCAGCACCGAACCGAGGCAGGAGATCTGCATCGCGCGCGCCGCCTCGCCCTTCTGGGTCATGGCGTAGCCGTCGAAGGTGGTGGCGACCGCGGCGGGCGTGCCGGGAATGCGCAGCAGCACGGCCGGGATCGCCCCGCCATACATCGCGCCATTGTAGATGCCCGCCATCATGCCCAGCGCGACCAGGGGCGACATGCCGAAGGTAAGCGGCAGCAGCACCGTAATGCCCATCGAGGCGGTGAGGCCAGGCAGGGCGCCGACGATGATGCCGCCGACCAGCCCGATCATCACGGCAACAACATTGTCGAGCTGGAAGGTGGCCGGAATGGCATGCAGCAGCGGGGCGAACATCTCGATCATGGTGGTGCTCTCTCCGCCCGGCTATTGCTGCCAGAACTCGGGCGGCAGCGGCCGCTTGAATACCTTCACGAACACCAGCCACAGGAAGGCCGCGAACAAGGCCGTGACCACGAGCAGCTGCGGGATGTGCCGGTAGCCCACGACGAACGAGAACACCAGCATGAACAGGATCGTCGCGGTGAAGAAGCCGAGCTGGCTCAGGCCCACGATGTAGCAGGCGATCCCGACCACGATCAGGGTGAAGTTGCGCGGATTCTGGATGAAGGGTCCGTCATCCGGCGGGGCCGCGAAGAAGGACTTCGCCAGGATCACGAAGTTCATCGCGAACATGCCGAGCAGGATCAGCCGCGGGAACACCCGCGCCTCCTCGGGATAGTTGGCGGACTCGATCCAGGCGAAGATCGAGAGGGCCAGGACGCCAAGGCAGACCATCCGGTCGCGTGTGATCAGCACGACAGCAACTCCGTCTCGAGCCCCGGCCCGAAATACCTACTCCGCGCGACCCGCGCCACCATAGCGCGGGAACACGCAAGCCTCGGCCCACCCATGCGGCGAGTGGGACTTCTCCACCAAGGCCCGCAAGGGCCTGTGATTGCGGGAATAGGGGCGCACGGCGGCTCCCCGCTCCTCCCTGTGCTCGACACCGGTCCGTCTGTCGCGGACCTGGGCGCGCGCCGCAGCGTCGCGTGCCGTCGATGGTTGCGTTGATAACAGTCCCGGGCGCAGGGCAGCAAGCGGACTTGTCGTTCGGCAAATTCCCGCCATGATTGCGCGCGTGGGCCGTGCCTTCGCGCGCGCCCTTGCGTCGGCCGCGGCTTTCGTCTCTTGTGATGGGCAGGGGCGGGCGGCTATACCCTCCTCCGCGCCTGCTGCGTCTGGGGTGGCGGGCCTGTTCCCAGGGTCCGACGGACAGAAACGAAAGAAAGCTTCACCGCGCCATGGCCCTCTGTCGCCTTGCCCGCCGTGCGGGCGCTCCCGTCCTGACGGTCCTGCTGCCGCTGGTTGTTGGTGCTTGCGCCAATGGCGGGCTGTTCGGCCCCGAGCGTGGCTCGGGCGAGCGTGTCGAGATCGCACCGGGCCCGTCCGAAACCAGGGGCGGCGGCAGTGCCGTCGGGCGCACGGGCACCGTGGTGGGCGCGCGCGTGAGCCAGTTGCGTGCCGATCTGTCCTCCTTGCAGGGCCAGGTGCGCGCCCAGGTCGCCGAACGCCAGCAGATCCGCGCCGCCGCCACCGCCAACGCGGCCCGCTACCAGGCCAACATCGCCCAAATCAATTCGCGACTCCAGGTCGGCACCACGCCCGGCAACCCGGAGCTGGTCGAGCAGTGGAACCAGGCGCAGCGCGACCTCAGCCTGATCGAGGATGATACGCGACGCCTGAACGCGCTCTCGGCACGCGTGGCGCAAAGCTCCTCCTTTGCGGGCTTCGTGCTGGAATCGGCGCGCGCCGCCTATGGCCTGTCCGGTGCGGTCGAGCAGGATCATCGCGACCTCGCCACGATCGAGGACGAGACGAACCGCACCCTGGTCGAAGTCGATCGCCTGCTCAACGAGTTGTCCGAGGATGTGAACCGCCAGACCGCCTCGGTGGCATCCGAGCGGCGCAACCTCTCCGCGCTGTCGGTCGCGATCCAGAGCGGCCAGATCTTCGGCATGAGCCTTGCCAATCGCGCCAGCCTTGCCCCGCTCGCCGCGGGCGGGGCGCGGGCCAGCGGCCAGCCGCGCGCGCTCGGCCGTACCAGCCGCGGTGCCGTCACCGGCACCAGCCGTCCACTGGTGGTGATCCGGTTCGATGGCGGGCGCACCCCTGACTACCAGCAGCCGCTTTACGATGCCGTCGCCCGCGCGCTTGAGCGGCGACCGGGCGCGACCTTCGACATCGTCGCGGTCAGCCCTTCCGAGGGCCGCCCGGCCGACCTTGCGCGCGGCGCCAACCAGTCGCGCCGCAACGCTGAGGGCGTGCTGCGCACGCTGGTGGAGATGGGCATGCCGTCGGAACGCGTCGGCCTTTCCGGCGCGCAAAGCCGTGCAACCCAGGGCAGCGAGGTTCACGTCTACGTCCGCTGAGTCCTCCGCTGGCCCGGGCGCGGGCGCCCACTGCCGGGCCGGAGTGGGCGACCGTCAGACCGGCCTCCGGTTCCCCCCGCTTCCCCCGCCGCGCCGCCCCATGCCGCGCCGCCCCATGCCGCACCGGCTGCAAGCCTCGGCCGTCCGCCAGCGCGCCCCGCTGGCCCGGCCGCGGGCCACGCCGGACGGGGTGCGATCACATCCTGCCGCCCTCGCCTGCCTTCCGTCGCGCCGATGACCGAGTCCCGCCCCGCCGCCTGGCCTGACCAGCGCGGCACTTCCCTGCCCAGTACGCCACGCACCGGCGAAATGCGCCTGGGCATGAGCATGCTGGTGCTGGTGGCTCTCGGCTGGGGCTTCACCTGGCCGGTGGTGCGCTACCTGCTGAGCGAGTTCGCCCCAATCACCATGCGCGCCCTGATGTGCCTGGTCGCGATCGCCGGGCTTGGGCTGACGGCAATCGCGCATGGCGACTCGCTGCGCATCGCGCGCCGGCACTGGGGCTCGCTGGCGGCAGCGTCGTTCCTCAACATGACCGTGTGGATCCTTGGCACCACCTATGGCGTGGCGCTGCTCTCGGCCTCGGAGGCGGTGATCCTCGCCTACACGACGCCGGTCTGGGTGGCGATCATCGCCTGGCCGGTCCTGGGCGAGCGCCCGACCGGGCGGCGGCTGCTGGCGCTCGCGCTCGGGCTGGCGGGCGTATTCCTGGTCATGGCCGGGCGCGACGGGGCCGGCCCCGCGACCACCGCCACCGGCGCCGAGGCGGACTTCATGCTGCGGCTGATCGGCGGTGCCGCGACCATAACGGGTTCGATCGGCTTCGCGCTGGGCACGGTGTTGACCAAGCGCGCGCGCTGGAACATCGGCGTCGTGTCGGCGACCTTCTGGCAGACGCTGATCGGCACCGTGCCGGTGGCGATCCTGGCCCCGATCATCGAGCACCAGCCGCTCGGCCCGGTCAGCCTGACCGCATGGCTGGTGCTGGCGGCGCAGGGGCTGATCGGCCTTTGCGGCTGCTACCTGCTCTGGTTCCGGGCGCTGACCATCCTGCCTGCCGGCGTGCAATCGATCGGCAGCCTGATGGTGCCGGTGTTCGGCGTGCTGATCAGCGCCGTGTGGCTGGCCGAGCCGATCACCCTGGCCAAGCTGGCCGCCCTTGGCCTGACACTGGCCGGGGTGGCGCTGGCGGCACGTAGCTAGGGCGGGGGCCGCCCCGGTCGCGCGTTCAGGTCATCGCGGCGGCGACTTCCTCGAGCCGGTCGCGATGCTTGAGGTGGACCCTATCGGTCCCCTCCATCACGATCGCGCCCGCCTTGCGCAGGCTGGACAGGGTGCGGCTGACCGTCTCGATGGTCAGGCCGAGATAATCGCCGATATCGGTCCGGCTCATCGGCAGGTGGACGGGATCGACCTTCTCGCCGCGCCGTTCCTGCCCGCGCGCGAGCATGAGGAGGAAGCTCACGATCTTCTCCTCGGCGGTCTTCCGGCCGAGAAGCAGCATCTGGTCCTGGGCGGCGACCAGCTCGTCCATGGCGAGTGCGAGCAGCCGGCGGTCGAGCTTGGGCATCCGCTCGCGCAGCACATCGAGCTTGCGCCGCGGGAAGCGGCACAGCTTCACGTCGGTGACGGCCTCGGCGGTATAGACATACTCGGAATTGACCGCGAGCCCGAGGAAATCGCCCGGGAACATGAACCCCGTGATCTGCCGTCGCCCATCGCCCAACAGCTTGTAAAGCTTGATGGATCCCCTGGTGACGTTGAACACGTGCTCGGCCGGGTCGCCCTCATGGAACAGGGGCGCATGGGCGGACAGCTCGACATCGGTCAGGATGTCGACAAGCTGGTGCAGTTCCTCGGGGGCCAGGGCGCCGCACATGCCGCGCTCGCGCGTTTCGCACGCCGCACACGGCATCGGCCCGCAGTTCAACCGCGAGGACACCATCCGGACGCCATCATGCGCACCCACACACAGCCTCCATAGCCCAATCCGGCGGGCGCCCCGTCGCATCGCGGCGATCGCCCCGCCCCCCAAGGGGGCGCCAGCACTATACGGGACCGTCCTGATCCGACAATCTGCCCCACCCAACATTAGCGGGCGCTGTTGCAAGTATCATCGACCGGCAGCGTCCGGCGCGCAAGCCCTGATTGATCCAGGTCAACGCATCCGGTTGCAATCCGGACGAAGTATTCCGCATGGGAGTCGATGCCCCGCCGAGAGCCTACCGTGCCCGCGCCCTGCCAGTGAGCAAGGTGGCGCAGGCTTACCCGTTGGTGCAGGCCGCCGTGCCGGGCATCACGCTTGAACGTTGGCGTTCCTTCTACGAAAGCATCGAGCATCTGGCCCAGGTGTCGGCCAAGCGGCAGGGCCAGGATGCTGCTGGCGTCATGGCGATCGAGGATACGCGCGGCTATCTGCGCGGCCTGTTCAGCTATCGGGTCGGCCCGGATCTGCGCCATGGCGCCACGCTGACCGTCGCCGACATCATCATTCTCGATCTGTTCGACGCCGAAAGCGTGGCCGAGGTGCTGCTGGAGGCGATCGAGGTTCTGGCCCGCGCCCTGGGCTGCGCCGGCGTGCATGCCCTGCTGCCGATGGAAGCCGAGGCACTACGCATGCGCCTGCAACGCGAGGGGCTGCGGGCCGAGGCCCTGGTGCTCTGCTCGGTCAAGCCGCTGTCGAGGATGGACGGCGCCTAGGGCGGGGTCCGCGCCGGCGCGGGGAATGGCCGGAATGACGCGCGGTCCTTTGGGCGGCGCCAAGGCGTAGCCGGCTGCTGCCCTGCCGCGGGGGCGCTTGACTGCATCGACCGGGCACCCATGTCCCGTTCGCTGCGCGCAGGGCCGGCCCCGGGGGCCGGACGAGAGGAACGGAGTGCCGGCCCTTGAACAATCCCACGCTTGCCGCCCATCTGCCGCCGCCGCCCAGAGTGGCAGCGGCGGCCGCCATTGCCCATGCGTCGCTATCGCCCGGCGATCGGCCGGCGCTGCGCCTTCTGCCCGGCCATGACCGGCGGGTGCGGGCCGGGCACCCCTGGGTGTTCTCGAACGAGCTCTCCTTCACCCCGGCCATGCGCGCCATGGCGCCCGGCAGCGCGGTGCGGCTGGAATCGGCCAGCGGCGGGCCGCTCGGCCTGTTCGGCTTCAACCCGCATTCGCTGATCGCCGCCCGGCGCCTCGCCGAGGATCCCGCCGCCGCGCTCGATGCCGGCTTCTTCGCCGCCCGGCTGGATCGGGCGCTGGCGCTGCGCAGCCGCCTGTTCACCGCGCCCTATTACCGGCTGGTCCATGCCGAGGCGGACGGGCTGCCCGGCCTGATCGTCGATCGCTTCGACGATGTGCTGATCGTGCAGCAGAACGCGGCGATCATGGCGGCGCTGGAAGCGCCGTTGCTGGCCGCCCTGCGCGAGCATCTCAGCCCGCGCGCGATCGTGCTGCGCAACGACGCCGCCGTGCGCAGCCTGGAGGGCCTGGCCGAGGAGGTGCGGGTGGCCGAAGGCGCGCCGGGCGATGCACCGATCCTTGTGCGCGAGAACGGGGTCGCCTTTCCGGTCGATCCCTTGTCGGGGCAGAAGACCGGCTGGTTCTACGACCAGCGTCCGAACCGCGATCGCATCGCCGCCCTGTGCGCCGGCGCGCGCGTGCTCGACGCCTATTGCCACACCGGCGCCTTCGGGCTGCGTGCGGCCGGTGCGGGCGCGGCGCAGGTGCTGATGCTCGATCGCTCGGAGCCGGCCCTGGCGCTGGCGCGGGCGGCGGCCGCGCGCAACGGCCTGGCCGACCGGGTCGAGTTCCGCCGCGCCGAGGCCTTCGCCGAGCTGGAGCGGATGGGTCAGGCCGGCGAACGATTCGACGTGGTGATCTGCGATCCGCCGGCATTCGTGAAGTCGCGCAGGGACCATGCCAGCGGCGTGCGCGGCTACGGCAAGCTCGCGCGGCTGGCGGCGAGGCTGGTGGCGCCGGGCGGGTTCCTGTTCCTCGCTTCCTGCTCGCACCATGTCGCGCCCGAGGAACTGGCCGAGCAGATCGCGCGCGGGCTGCACCAGGCCGGACGGGCGGGTCGCATCCTCGGCAGCTACGGTGCCGGGCCGGATCATCCGGTGCACCCGGCCCTGCCGGAGAGCGCCTACCTCAAGGCGCAGCTCCTGGCGCTGGACTGAGGCGCCATCAGGCCCCCGCCTGCCAGCGGTTCAGGCGCCAGTCATAGGCGTGGCTGTCATAGCCCGCGCGGCCGGCAAGCCGCGCGGCCAGCGCCGGTTCGGCCAGGCCCGTGACATGCGCCAGGATCGCGCGCTCGCTGCCATCGCCGAAATCGGCGGCGAACCAGTGGTAGATCGAGGACACCACCAGCCGCCCGCGCGCATCGATGCGCGCCGCGCGCGGATGGTTGACGAAGGCCCGCGCCGCCCTGTCCAGCGTGGCATCCAGGCTCGCGGCGCGGAAGGCGCGCGGCTGCAGGTCGGGGCAGCCAAGCGCGGCGCAGTTCACCGCATAGTGGATGCGCGCATCGCGCCAGATCGGGCGCAGGATGCGATGCTCGATATCGTCGAGCGACAGCGCCTCGCCCGCCACGCGCGCGACCTTCGCCCCCCACGGCCCGATCGCGAACAGGCCGGGCGAGGTGCGGATGTCGCGGATGCTCTCGACCGGGTAACGATCGAGCACGGTCGCTACCGTGAGCGCGTTGTAGAGATTGATCCAGTAGGCCATCTGCTCGGGCCGAGCGAGGGCATCGACATCGGTCGCCTGCAAGGCGTCGAGATAGCGGCGGAGCGCGGCCGGGGCGCCGGCGGCCTTGGCCTCGGCATAGGCGAAGCGGGCGATGCCGTCGGCGCCGCGGCGGTGGTGCGCGGCCAGGATCGCGTCCCAGGGCGCGTGATCGACGCGGCGGGTGGACGCCGCATCGTGGCGCTGCCAGCGCGGCCACAGCTCGGCGCGCGGCGCGGCGGCGGCGGGACGAGGGGCGATGCCGGCAAGGCCGAGCCCGATCGCCGCGCCAAGCAGAACACGGCGCGAGAGCGGACAAGCGGCCCCGTTGGCCTGATCGGTCGCGGACATGCTGTTCTCCCGGCGCGGTTACGAAATACCGATGCCGGGAACCTAGCCACGCCGCGCACAGCCTCAACTGACGAGGACGTGACTCACGGCCTCGTGATCGCCGGGTGCGCGCGGATCTACAGCACCGCGACGATGAACAGCCGGCGGAAAGGGAACAGCGTCTTGCCGTCGGGCTGGGCCGGGAAGTGCGGCGCCACCGCGCGCGCATACTCGGCCACGAAGGCCGCGCGCTCGGCCGCGTCGAGCGGGTCGAGGAAGGGCCGCAGCGAGGTGCCCTTGGCCCATTCCACCACCGGGTCGGGGCCTTCCAGCACCTGCTGGTAGATCGTCGTCCAGATGTCGAGCCGGGAGACGCGCGGTCGCAGCAGGTCGTAATACTGCGCGGCGGTAAGGATCGGGCGCGCGGGGTCGACATTGCGCAGCTTCCCCGCCCACGGCCCCTTCGCCGCCACCTCGCCTTGCAGGCGGCGGAAGGGATTGTCGTGCATGTCGGGCATCTGCACTGCCAGCACCCCGCCCGGCGCCAGCCCGGACAGGAGATGCGGGAACAGCGTCTCGTGCCCGCCGAGCCATTGCAGCGCGGCGTTGGAATAGAGCACATCCGCCTTGGGGTCGGGCCGCCAGCGGTTGAGGTCGGCCTTCTGCCATGTGATGGCCGGCGCCGTCTCGCGCGCCTTGGCCAGCATCGCCTCGGAGGAGTCGATGCCGGTCACCGCCGCGCCCGGCCAGCGCCCGGCCAGGATGCGCGTGACATTGCCCGCCCCGCAGCCGAGATCGACCACGCGCGCGGGCGAGGCATGCGGAACCTGCGCCAGCAGATCGAGCGCGGGGCGGAGCCGGAGATCGCCGAACTTGAGATACTGCGCGGGGTCCCAACTGGTCATGGCGGCGCCTTGCTCCTGGCACGGAACGCGGAAACGGGCAGATGCGTGGCGCGGTGATAGCCCGCAGCGCGGCGCGCGGCAACCGGGCCAGGCGACAGTCGGGCTAGGCCACGGCCGGCGGGCGTTGCGGCGCGGCCGGGCCGGTGGCGAGCGAAAGAGCCGCCCCGGTCGCCGCGCCGGGATTGAGCGGCAGGGACAGGCGGAAGCGCGTGCCCGAAGCCCCCGTCGCGGCCAGCTCGATATCACCGCCATGCGCGCGCATCAGGTCGCGCGCGATCGCGAGCCCGAGCCCGGTCGAGCCATGCCCCGAGGCGGTGAAGGGGCGGAACAGGTTGGCGCGCACGCGCTCGGGCAGGCCGGGCCCGTCATCGGCAAGCGTGATCTCCAGCATCTCGCCCGCCGGTGCGGCGGCAACGGCAACGTCGCGCGCGCCCGCCTCCCAGGCATTGCGCACGAGGTTGACGAAGACGCGGAAAAGCTGCTCGCGGTCGGCCGCGACGATCAGCGCCTCGTCCACCTTGTTCGTGAAGCTGCCCGCGCGCGGCCCGGCGCCGGCAGCGGCCGCCTCTGCCGCCTCTGCCAGGAGCGGGCGCAGCCCGAAGCGGTCGAGCACGAGCGGCGGCGGCCCTTCGCGCGCGTAATCGAGCGTCGCGGTGCAGAGCCGCACCGCGCGGTCGATCGCATCGAGCAGGCGCGGCGCGGACTGGCGCACGGCCGGATCGGCGCTCGCGCTGATGCGGTCGGACACCAGCACGGCAGTGGCCAGGATGCCGCGCAGGTCATGGCTGATCTTCGCCACCGCCGTGCCAAGCGCGGCCAGCCGCGTCTTCTGCCACAGGGCGCCGCGCAGTTCCTCCTGCATGCGGGCCAGCTCGCGCGCGGCAAGCCCGATCTCGTCCTCGCGCCGGCGCGGGTCCCTGGCGCCGGCGGCGAAGGGCGAGACGGCGGCCTCCGGGTTGGCGCGGAAGCTCGCGATCGCGTCGGTAAGGCGGCGCACCGGGCGCACCATCAGCCAGGCGAGCGCGAGATAGACCAGCGCCGCGGTGATGGTGGCGATCAGGATCGAGAGCAGCAGGATGCGCCAGGCGAAGTCGCGGATCGCATGCTGCAGGGGCGCCTCGCGCAGCGCCACTTCCACCAGCGTATCCGCCTCCTTGGGCGACTGGCCGAGCACGCGCAGCACGCGGTCCTCGGTGCGGGCCAGCACGGCGAAGGAGTCCATGATCGCGCCCATGAAGCCGGTCTCGCGCAGGTCGATCTCGGCATCGACCGGCGGCGGCATGTCGCCCGCCAGCGCAAGCACGCGCCGCCCCGGCTTGCGCAGCGAGACCATCAGCGCCCCGGCATGGCGCAGGAGCTGGCGTTCCAGCTCCGGGCTGACCATGTTGTCTGGCGTGGCCTCCAGCGCCAGCGCGGCAAGGTGCGCGGAGGCGACCCGCTCCTCGAGCCAGGTGATGCGATAGCGCGCGACCGAGGGCGCGAAGATCAGCACCTCGCTCAGCATCACGAACAGGATGGTAAGCACCAGGAGCCGCGCCGACAGGCTGCGGCCGGGCTTGACATAGTCGAGCACGGGCCGGCGCATCAGCGCACCTTGCGGCGGGCAGCGCGGGGGGATGCGACGCGGCAGGACACGGCATGCCCCGCGCGCCCCCTGCCGTGCTGTCTTGCTGCCTCGGTGCCGCGTGCCTCTGCCATCGCCTGCCCCCTAGCGCGCGGTCCAGCCGCCATCGACCGACAGGCCGGCGCCGGTGATGGAGCGCGCCTCCTCGCGGCAGAGATAGAGCGCCATCGCCGCGACTTCCTCCACCGTGACGAAGCGCCCGATCGGCTGGGGGAACAGGATGAAGCGCCTCGCCGCTTCCTCCTCGCTGACGCCATGCTGGCTGGCGAGATCCTTGACCTGCTTCACGGCCAGCGGCGTCTCGACGAAACCGGGGCAGATCGCATTGCAGGTGATGCCGCTGCCGGCGGTTTCAAGCGCCACCACCTTGGTGATGCCCATCACGCCATGCTTGGCCGCGACATAGGCGACCTTGTTGGGCGAGGCCACCAGCCCGTGCGCCGAGGCGATGTTGATGATCCGCCCCCACTCGCGCGAACGCATGCCGGGCAGCGCGGCGCGGATGGTGTGGAAGGTCGCGGACAGGTTGACGGCGATGATCTGGTCCCAGCGCTCGGGCGGGAAATGCTCGACCGCGGATACGAACTGCACGCCGGCATTGTTGACCAGGATATCGACGCGGCCCCAGGCCATTTCCGCCTCGCGCACGATCTGCTCGGCCTGCCCGGGCTTGCCCATGTCGGCGGCCGAATAGCGCAGCTCGGTGCGGTGATGGGCCTCCAGGCTCTGGCGCACCGCCTCGATCACGCCCGGCTCGCCGAAGCCGTTGAGCATGACCCTGGCCCCCGCCCCGGCAAGCGCGCCGGCAATCGCCAGCCCGATGCCGCTGGTCGAGCCGGTCACCACCGCCACCTTGTCGGCCAGGAAACGTTCCGCCATCGGTTCCTCCCCGGGAATGGCGCCTGATTCACGGACCGACGCTAGGCCATTCCACCGGCCCGCATCAACCGAAGCGGCGCAGGAAGCGCACCAGGCCCTTGGTCCGCTCGGAGAACAGCCGCGAGACGAAGAACTGCCCGGCGGCGCGCTTGCCCACCTCGGCGAAGGTGGGATAGGGCACGACCATGCCGGCCAGTGTGGCGAGCTTGACCCGCGCGACAATCGCCAGCGACCAGGCATTGATCATCTCGCCCGCGCGCGGCCCGAGGATGCCCGCGCCGAGCACGCGGCCCTTGCGCGTGGCCACCACCTTGATCAGCCCGTGCGTCTCGCGCTCGGCAATGGCGCGATCATTCTCGTGGAAGGGCCAGCGCAGGATGGTGAGGTCGGCATGCCCGGCCGCCCGCGCCTCGGCTTCCGTCAGGCCGGTCTGGGCGAGTTCCGGCGCGGTGTAGGTGACGCGCGGCAGGGCGCCGTAATCGACCTTCGCCGGCAGCCGGAACAGGGCCGAGCGCACGACGATGCCGGCATGGTAGTTGGCGACATGGGTGAACTGGCGCGGCCCGATCCCTTGGACGTCGGCGATGTCGCCGATCGCATAGCAGCGCCGGTTGGAGACGCTGCGCAGGCCGCGATCGGTGACGATGCCGAGCTTCGATGCGCTCACGCCCGCCGCGTCGAGCCCGAGCCCCTCCAGGTTCGGCACCCGCCCGGCGGCGACCAGCAGGTGGCTGGCGGTGATGGTTTCTGGCGCGCCGTCGGCTTCGGCCGCGGCCAGCGTCACGGCGATGCCGCCTTCCGCCTCTGCCACGCGCTCGATCCTGGCATTCTCGACCAGACGGATGCCGGCGCCCGCGAGCGTCTGGCGCAGGCCATCGACCAGCTCGGCATCCTCGCGCGCGGCGATCGGGCCGGCATCGATCACGGTCACCTCGGCGCCGAGATCGCGATGCGCCTGCGCCATCTCGAGCCCGATCGGCCCGCCGCCGATGATGACCAGGTGGCGCGGCAGGACGGTATTCTCCCACAGCGTCTCGTTGGTGAGGTAGGGCACGTCCTGAAGGCCCGGGATCGGCGGCAGGCCCGCCCGCCCGCCGGCGGCGATGATGAAGCGGCGCGCCCTGATCTCGTCCCCGTTCACCGCGACGCGGTCGGGGCCGGTGAAGCGCGCCGCGCCCTTGATGACGGTGGCGCCGAGCGCGGTGAAGCGCTCTTCGCTGTCGTTCGGCGCGATCGCGGCGATGGCATCGTGGACATGGCGATGGACGGCGGCGAAATCGACCGCGGGCGCGGCGGCGGCGCCGATGCCGAAGCGGCCGGCTGCGCGCATGCCGGCGGCGGCGTGGCCGGCGGCGAGTATCGCCTTCGAGGGCACGCAGCCATGGTTCAGGCAGTCCCCGCCCATGCGCCCCTTCTCGACCAGCACCGTCGGCACCCCGAGTTGTGCCGCCACCGCCGCCACCGACAGGCCGCCCGCGCCCGCGCCGATGATGCAAAGGTCTGTCTCGATCGCAGCCATGCCGCGCCTCTCCCCGTCGCCCGGAACGAAATGGTCAGTTGCCGCCCCGGTCGCGCCGCGCCCGGAAGCGGCGCAGCGCGACCGGCAGCAGCGCCAGCGCGGCCAGGCCGAGCAGCGGGCCGAGCACCTGGGCAGAGAAGATGATCGAGGTGTCGGGCCGGCCGCCTGCGGCCAGAACCTCGCCCAACCCGGCGCCAATCCCGGCGAAGATGAAGGTCGCCGGCACGATGCCGATCGCGGTCGCCGCCGCATAGGGCGCAAGGCGCATCCCCACCAGCGCCGGGGCCAGGTTCACCAGCCAGAACGGGAAGGCCGGCACGAGGCGCAGCACCAGCAGATAGGAGAAGCCGTCGCGCTCCAGCCCCAGGCGGATGCGATCGAGCGCGCCGCCGGCCTTTCGCGCCAGCGTCTCGGCGAGCGCATAGCGGGCGGCCAGGAACACCAGCACCGCGCCGATGGTGGCGCCGGCCACCGCGATCGCGCCGCCAAGCCAGGTGCCGAACAGCAGGCCGGCCCCGAGCGTGAGGAACACGCCGCCCGGCAGCGACAGCGCAACGGCCAGCGCATAGACGCCGAGATAGAGGAACGGGGCGAGCAACGGGTAGGACGCCACCCAGGCGGCCAGGCGGGCATGGTTCGCGGCCAGCGCCTCGGCGCTCAGGTGCCGGTGCAGGCCGAGCAGATAGGCCACCAGCACCGCCGCGCCCAGCACCAGCAGCGGCCACAGCCGGCGCAAGCCGCCCGCGGGCGCCTTGGTGGCGGGGGCGTCGGCGCCGTCTCGGTCGCGCGGGGCAGGGGGAACCATCGGCTGCACCATTGGCCAGGGCCTCGCAGGTGGCGGGTCGCACGCGTCGGTGCGCCGGACCGGGGGGGACAAATCGATCGCCGCCGCCCGGTACCCGCGGCCCGGACCATAAGCGACCATCGACGCGCCACCATAGGGTTCCCGCCGCCGTGACGATCATAACAGGGTCGTGACGTCACCGCCCCGTGATCGGGGAAGCGGGCGGGCAGACCTGGCCGGGGTCACGGACCGGCCGATGCGCCGGCAGGCGGCCGCCGGGTCGGCCCCGGCCCGGCCCGCTTCCCGGCGCGCCAGGGTCGCGGCGCCAGGGTCGCGGCGCCACCGCCCCGTGATCGGGGCAGCGGGCGGCGATCCCTGAACCGCCGCACTGCGCCGACGGACGCCCAGCGATCCGGCGCCGGTTACCGCAACGCCTCGGGCGATCGTGAGCCTGCGCGGCCAATGGAGGCAGCGGATGGCGGCAAAGCGTGGCGGCAGATCCCGGCGGCACCATGCCAACCCGGCCCGCCCGGGGCGGGCCGCGGTTGACTCGCGCGCCCCCGGACCATATACAACCGCCCCGAACCGGGACCTGCAGGGCGTGGCCTTTGCCACCCGCCTGCCGGTCCTTCCCTATTCGTCGATCCCATCGCCCGTGGGCAGGAGCTTGAATCGTGAAGCGCCCCTATCAACCGAGCCGGCTGGTCCGCAAGCGCCGCCATGGTTTCCGTGCGCGCAGCGCCTCGGTCGGCGGCCGCCGCGTCCTCCAGGCCCGCCGCGCCAAGGGCCGCAAGCGCCTCTCCGCCTGAGCGGACCGGAGCCCAGGCCGGGACGGCCCGCCCGGCCGGAGCGGCTGCGCCAGCGCGCCGAGTTCCTGCGTGTTGCCGGCCGCGGCCAGAAGGCCGTGCAGCCGGGGCTTGTGCTGCAGGGCCTGCGCCACCGGCCGGCGGACGCCACGCCCGATCGGCCGATGGCAGGGCTTCGGATCGGTTTCACCGTCACGCGCAAGGTGGGATCGGCGGTGGTGCGCAATCGCGCGCGGCGGCGGCTGCGCGCGGCATTGGAGGCGGTGTTGAAGGACGCCATGCCGCAGGGTTGGGATCTGGTGCTGGTGGCCCGGGCCGAGACGCCGCGCCGCCCCTTCGCCCTGCTGGTCGAGGATCTGCGCCGCGCCCTTGGCCGCCTCGGCGCCCTGGCTGCCCCCGCGCCGGCATCCGACGGCGCGCGCACATGACGCCGCCCGCCCCGACACCGATGACCGCGCCGCTGCCGCCCACCGCGCCGCGGCGCGCGCCACTGCTGCGCCTGTTCGTGCGCGGCTACCAACTGACGATCCGCCCAATCATCGGTCCCAATTGCCGCTTCCTGCCGAGCTGCTCCGACTATGCGATCGAGGCGCTCGGCACGCATGGCGCGCTGCGCGGCTCCTGGCTGGCCGCGCGCCGCATCCTGCGCTGCAACCCCTGGTGCGCGTGCGGCTACGATCCGGTGCCGCCGGCCGGCGGCGCGCTGCGCTGCGAGCCGGCCGGCCCCGCCGCCACTCCCACCCCGACCGATCCCGCCGGCGCGCCCGGCCCGCTGCGGAGCAGCCGATGATCGACCAAAGGCGGCTTCTGGCGGCGATCATCGCCTCGCTCGTCATCCTGCTCACCTTCGACTACTTCTTCGAGCGGCCGAAGCGCGAGGCGCTGCGCGAGCAGCAGGCGCAGGAGCAGGTGCTGCGCGAAGAACAGGAGCGCGCGGCGGCCGAACGCGCACGCGCCGAGGGGCCGGCCCAGGGCCCGACCGCCGATTCCCCTGCCGCCTCCCCTGCCGCCTCCCCTGCCGCCACGGCCGGCGCCGCCCCCGGCCAGGTGGCGACTGCCGCACCCGGCGCGGCCACACCGGAGACCGGCCCTGCCACGGCCGCAGCACCCGCCAGCCTGCGCGTGCGGGTGGAAACCCCGCGCCTGCGCGGCAGCATCAACCTGGTCGGCGCGCGCATCGACGACATCGTGATGCGCGACTATCGCGAGACCGTCGATCCCACATCGCCCGCCGTGCGCCTTTTCTCCCCGCGCGGGAGCGAGCGTCCCTTCTTCGCCCAGTTCGGCTGGACCGTGCGCCCCGCCGCCGCCGGCCAGCCCGCCGTGCGCGTGCCCGGCGTCGATACCGTCTGGCAGACCTCCTCGACCGCGCTGACGCCGGGCCGGCCGGTGACGCTGTCCTGGGACAATGGTCAGGGCCAGCTGTTCCAACTCGTCTTCTCGATCGACGAGAACTATATGTTCACGGTCGAGCAGCGCGTCACCAACGGCGCCGACGGCACCGTGGTGGTAGTGCCCTGGAGCCGCATCCGCCGCGAGCACACGCCCGCCACCTCGGGCTATGTCGTGCTGCACGAGGGCTTCGTCGGCGTTCTCGATGGCCGCCTGCGCGAGACCACCTACAAGAGCGCCAAGGACGATGCCGCCAAGCGGCCCGGCCAGGCCGCGCTCGAGGTGGCAAGCCAGGGCGGCTGGCTCGGCTTCACCGATACCTACTGGCTTGCCGCCATCCTGCCGGTGCAGAACCAGCAGGTGCAGGCCGCCTTCCGCTATCTGCCCGAGAACGGCGCCGACCGCTACCAGGTCGACTATCTCTCCCCGCCGCAGGAGGCGCGCACCGGCCAGGTCAGCCTGGCGCGGTCCCACCTGTTCGCCGGCGCCAAGGAAGTCTCTCTGCTCGACCGCTACGAGGCGCAGCTCGGCATCGGCAGCTTCGACAAGGCGGTGGATTTCGGCTGGTTCTACTTCATCACCAAGCCGATGTTCTACGTGCTGGAATTCCTGTTCCACATCCTCGGCAATTTCGGGCTGGCGATCCTGGTGCTGACGCTGCTGGTGAAGGGGCTGTTCTTCCCGCTCGCCAACAAGTCCTACCGGTCGATGAGCAAGATGAAGGCGCTCGCGCCCGAGATGGAGAAGCTCAAGCAGCGCTTCGAGAACGACCGCGCCATGCTCCAACAGGAGATGATGGCGCTCTACAAGCGCGAGGGCGTGAACCCGCTCTCGGGCTGCCTGCCGATGATCATCCAGATCCCGGTCTTCTTCGCGCTGTACAAGGTGCTGCTGGTTTCGATCGAGATGCGGCATGCACCCTTCTTCGGCTGGATCCTCGACCTCACGGCGCAGGACCCGACCAACATATTCACCCTGTTCGGATTGATCCCGTTCGACCCGACCGTGATCCCGATGATCGGTCCGTTCCTGCATCTCGGCATCTGGCCGCTGATCATGGGCGTGACGATGTGGTTGCAGCAGAGCCTGAACCCCGCCCCGCCCGATCCGACCCAGGCCAAGGTGTTCGCGCTGATGCCGTTCATCTTCACCTTCATGCTGGCGAGCTTCCCGGCGGGGCTGGTGATCTACTGGGCATGGAACAACCTGCTCTCGATCGCGCAGCAGCGCTGGATCATGTACCGCATGGGTGTCAAACCGACATGACCGCGCCGGCCCCTGCCGCCCCGCCGCGCGGCGGGCTGGCCGAGGCCCGGACCGAGGCCGAGCGCGCCCTCCTGATCGAGGCCGGACGGCTGCTGTTCGCCGCGCCTGCGCAGTTCTTCCATGCCGCGCAATCGACCGCCGGCCTGCCCGCGCCGGGCCTGCCGGAGGTGGCCTTCGCCGGGCGATCGAATGTCGGCAAGTCCTCGCTGCTCAATGCGCTCACCGGCCGCAAGGCGCTGGCGCGCGTCTCGGCAACGCCCGGGCGCACGCGCCAGCTCAACTTCTTCGATCTCGGCGGGCGGCTCGCGCTGGTGGACATGCCGGGCTACGGCTACGCCCAGGCGTCGAAAAGCCTGAAGGCCGACTGGCAGGGGCTGATGTTCGACTATCTGCGCAGAAGGCCCACGCTGGCGCGCGTCTGCCTGCTGCTGGACGCATCGCTGCCGCCCAAGCCGGTCGATCGCGCGGTGATGGACCTGCTCGATACCGCCGCCGTGTCCTTCCAGCTCGTGCTGACCAAGGCCGACCGCGTCAGGCCCGGCGCGCTGGCGGCGCGCCTGGCCGAGGCCCAGGCGCTGGCGCGCAGCTTCACTGCCGGCCATCCGCTGGTGCTGGCAACCTCGGCCGAGAAGGGGACCGGCATCGCCGAACTGCGCGCCGAGCTGGCCGCGTTCGCCGCCCCGCCCGACCGCCAGGCGGACGCCCTGCCGGCTTGACCGCGGGCGCGGCGCGCATCAAAACGGGGCGCGCCTGAGCCCCGCCACCCGGAACACCCCGCCACGACGCGGGGCGGCGCCAGACCAAAAGCGAACGGAGAGCCCACCATGACCGAGGCGCGCAAGGCCGCCGAAACCCAGGCCCGGATCCTGTCCGAAGCGCTGCCCTATATGCGCCGCTATCATGGCGAGACCTTCGTCATCAAGTATGGCGGCCACGCCATGGGCGAGGAGCATCTGGCCGACCTGTTCGCGCGCGACATCGCGCTGCTCAAGCAGGTCGGCGTGAACCCGGTCATCGTGCATGGCGGGGGGCCGCAGATCTCGTCCATGCTGAAGCGGCTGAACGTGACCTCGACCTTCATCGACGGGCTGCGCGTGACCGATGCGGCCATGGTCGAGGTGGTGGAGATGGTGCTGGCCGGCACGCTCAACAAGCAGATCGCGGCCGCGATATGCAAGGCGGGCGCGCTGGCGGTGGGCATCTCGGGCAAGGATGGCGGGCTGGTGCGCGCGCGCAAGCTCGCGCGCACCAAGCGCGATCCCGACAGCAACATCGAGAAGGTGCTCGATCTCGGTTTCGTGGGCGAGCCCGAATTCATCGACCGGCGCGTGCTCGATGCGCTGTTCACCGCCGACATCATCCCGGTGATCGCGCCGGTGGGCATGGGCGCGGACGGGCAGACCTACAACATCAACGCCGACACGGTGGCCGGCGCGGTGGCGGCGGCGCTGAAGGCGACGCGTCTGCTGATGCTCACCGATGTCGCCGGCGTGCTCGACAAGGACAAGCAGCTCCTGCCCGAGCTTTCGCTCGCCGATGTCGATCGCCTGGTGGGCGAGGGCACCATCTCGGGCGGCATGATCCCCAAGGTGGAAACCTGCGTCCAGGCAGTGAAGGGCGGGGTCAAGGGCGCGGTGATCCTGGATGGCCGGGTCGAGCATGCGATCCTGCTCGAGATCTTCACCGAGCATGGCGTCGGCACGCTGATCCGCCCGTAAGGGCCGGCACCGGAAGCGACGGGGCTGGCGGCGTTCAGCCGCGGCCCCAGGCGCGGGCGCGCAGGGGCGCGGGGCGGGCCAGCACCATCAGCTGCGCGCGCATCTCGGCGGTAGAGAGCGGGAAGTTGCCGGTCTCGGTCGGGCCGATGATCGCCTCGGGCGGCAGGCGGCCGAGCACCGCCTGCACGCGCACCGCCGTTGCCATGGAAAGCCCCGCCTTCCAGCACAAGGCGACGATGCCCTTGGCGCTGCGCAGTTCCACCGCGCGCGCGACATGGGCGTGATCCACCGCCGCCTTGGTGGAGAGAAGCGCGGTGAGGAAGGGGGCGTCGCCCTCGGATGCGGTGGCCAGGATCACCGCCTCGTCCAGTTCGCCCATCTCCTGCAACTGGCGCGCGCGCGCCAGCGGATCGGAGGCGATCTCGGTCGCGGTCTGCAGCTTGACGCGCTCCTGCACGGCATGGCGGATGCGCTTGACAATGTCGGGCTTGAGGTCGCCGCGCGTGGCCAGCACCTGTGCCAGCCGGTCGGTCACGACGCTAGCCAGTGCCAGCGCGATGCGCGGCGGCAGGGCGGGGCGATGCACCAGCGGTTCCTGGAACTCGGTGATCTCGGCCGCGCGCGCGACCAGGAAATCGAGCGTCGTCTCGCGGATGCGGGCCGATGGGTTGCGCAGAAGCGCGCCCACCGCCTCGATCTCCTCGGTCGCGGCGATGGCATCACCCACATCCTCGCCGAGATTGTCGCGCCGCGCGATCGCACAAAGCGCGGCTGGCGACAACCCTTCGGCGATCAGGCCGAGCAGGTCCTCGTCGGTGAGCAACGGCGAGTTGGACAGCACCGGCACCGACACCGATGGGGCCACGTCGCGCGCGATGCGCAGGATCAGATCGTGCGGCGCGTCCGGCATGCCTTTCACTGTCTCGGCGATGGCAGCACGCACGGCGATGGTCGCGTCTTCCACCAGCCGCGTCAGCACCTCGGCCGTGAGCCGGCCGAGCCGGTCGCGCCCGGCATCCGAGATGGTCGGTGCGAGCGTCGCCACCTTGCGCGCGAGCGTGACGCGCACCGGATCGGCGGCGTCGGCCAGCAGCAGCATGTCGGCCTGGCGCGGCGTGGCCGTGTTGGCGGCAACTGCGGCGCGCACGCCCGGGCTCTGGTCGGAGGCGAGGTAGTAGAGCATCTCGGGCGGCGTGTCGGGACGCGCCGCCAGCGCCGCGCGCTGCGCCGCGTCGCCCGCGCGCGCGATCGCCTTCGCCTCGTCATAGCTTGGTCGGAGCGGCAGGACATTGCCCATCAGCCCGCCCCCATGGCCGCGCGCCTCATGCCGCGACGCGCCAGCAATTCTTGCCGGCGCGCTTGGCGGCATACATGGCCGCGTCGGCCCGATCCATCAGCGCGTCGAGATCGGGCGGATGGGTCGGGTCGAAACAGGCGAGCCCGGCCGAGAAGCTGAGCGGTACATCCTTCCCGGCGGAGTGGTGCACCAGATGCTCGGTGGCGCGCACCACCTCGGCCACGCGCGCTTTCGCGACATGCGGCTCGATCCCTTCCAGCCAGAGCGCGAACTCGTCCCCGCCCAGGCGCCCGGCCAAGTCGCCCGGGCGGATCGCGCGCTGCAGCTCTGCGGCGGCGGCGCGCAGCGCCGCATCGCCGGCCGCATGCCCGAGCCGGTCGTTGACGCTCTTGAAATTGTCTAGATCGACATAGACCAGCGCCCCGCGCCCACCCTCGGCCGCGAGACGCTTGAGCCGGCGTTGCATCGCGTGCATGAAGCCGGCGCGGTTGAGCAGGCCGGTCAGCGCATCGGTGCGCGCATCGCGTTCGAGCTGGCGCTCCACCGCCGTGCGCGACAGGAGCTCGGCCGCCGTGATCGCAAGCCCGCCCACCAGCGCCGCGTCGTCCTCGGTCCAGTTCAGATGCGCATTCTCGCGCCACAGGACGAGCGCCCCGAGATGCCCCTCGGGTGCCCGGCACAGCACGACGAGAACGGAAAGCCCCTCCATCGTCGTGATCGTGGCGGGCGCTGCCCTGCCTGCGATGCAGCGATCGGCCAGCGCCGCGATCGGCGCCGGCACGGCCCCGGTCGTGGCCAGGACCTCGCTCTCGCCGTCCGCGTCGGCCCGCATGAGGATCGCGACCTGGTCCGCCCCCAGGATCGGCGCCATCGCCACCGGGAAGGCGGCGAGCATGCCCGCCCCGCTGGTCTCGCTGCGCACGCGGCGCATGATGAAGTCGCTCACCGCCTCGCAGCGGCGGGCATGCGCCAGCGCCGCCTCGGCCTGTTCCTCGGTCGTGATGTCGCGGGCGACGCCGCGCACGCCGACCTGCCGGCCGATCGCGTCGCGCAGCGGCACGGCCGAGACCAGAAGGCAGGCTTCCTCGCCATCGCCGCGACGGAACCAGACCCGCTCGTTGCGCACCGGGCTCATCGGATTGAGGCCCGACGAGATGATGCCTGCCGGCGAGGCAACCGCCAGGCTCTGCGCCGGCCGTCCGATCAACTGCGCCGCGGTCCAGCCGAAGGCGGTATCGGGCGTGACGAAGGTGAAGCAGCCATCCGGCCCCGTCTCCCACGCTATGTCCACGGCCATGGCCACGAAATCGCGCCAGCGCGTGCGCGATTCCAGCAGCACATCGTGCAGGGCTGCCGGCAATATCGGCGATCGCCCGGGGCCGCCATCGGTCATCGTCGAATCGCTCGTGGCTGGATACAGTATCGGCATACGCACAATGCGGCGGAACGCTTAACCGAGGATGAAGCGGCACGGTGCGCCTGCCCGCCTGCCTACCGTTGACAGGCCATCTGCCCCGCCGCATCGTGCCGCCCGCCCCCTGCCCCACTTCCGAGCCCTGGAGCCTCCGCATGAGCCAGTCCGCCCTGCAAGCCGCCATCGAAGCCCTGTGGGAGCGTCGCGACGGCCTCAACCCGGCCACCGGCGGGCAGGACCGCGCTGCGGTGGAGCAGGCGCTCGACCTGCTCGATTCCGGCGAAGCGCGCGTGGCGGAGAAGACCGCTTCCGGCTGGCAGGTGAACGACTGGTTGAAGAAGGCAGTGCTTCTGTCCTTTCGCCTGTTCGATTCCTGGCCGATGGCCAACGGCCCCGACGGCGCGCCCTGGTTCGACAAGGTCAACCCCAAGACCAAGGGCTGGGACATCGAGCGCTTCAAGAAGGCCGGCTTCCGCAGCGTGCCCGGCGCGATCGTGCGCCGCTCGGCCTATGTCGGGCCGGGCGTGATCCTGATGCCCTCCTTCGTCAATGTCGGCGCCTATGTTGGCAGCGGCACCATGATCGACACCTGGGCGACGGTGGGCTCCTGCGCGCAGGTGGGCAAGAACTGCCACATCTCGGGCGGCGTCGGCCTGGGCGGCGTGCTGGAACCCTTGCAGGCCGGCCCGGTGATCATCGAGGACAATTGCTTCATCGGCGCCCGCTCCGAGGTGGTGGAGGGCGTGGTGGTCGAGACCGGCTCGGTGCTGTCGATGGGCGTGGTCATCGGCGCCCCGACCCAGATCGTCGATCGCGCCACCGGCGAGGTGTTCACGGGCCGCGTGCCGGCCTAGTCGGTGGTAGTGCCGGGCACGCTGCCGGGCAGGCCCCTGCCCGATGGCAGCCCGGGGCCCGGCCTCTATTGCGCGGTGATCGTCAAGCGCGTGGACGAGCGCACCCGCGCCAAGACCTCGATCAACGACCTCCTGCGCGACTGAGGGCGGCGGCGCCATGCCCGCGGCCCCCGCCACGGCCGGACCGGGCGCGCCGAGCGCGCCGGCACTCGATCCCGTATCCCTGGCCCAGGCGCTGATCCGCTGCGCCTCGGTGACACCAGCCGATGCGGGGGCGCAGTCCGTGCTGCGCGCGGTACTGGAGCCGCTCGGCTTCGCCTGCACCGACCTGCCCTTCGGCGAGGGCGAGGCACGCATCGAGAACCTTTATGCCCGCATCGGCTCGGGCGCGCCGCATTTCTGCTTCGCCGGCCACACCGATGTCGTGCCGCCCGGCAACGCGCCCTGGGCCGATGATCCCTTCGCCGCCACGATCCGCGACGGGCGGCTGTTCGGACGCGGCGCCTGCGACATGAAGGGCGCGATCGCCTGCTTCGCCGCCGCCGCCGCGCGCCACCTGGCCGCGCGCGGGGGCCGGCCGGCCGGCTCGATCAGCCTCCTGATCACCGGCGACGAGGAAGGGCCGGCGGTGAACGGCACCGTGCGCATGCTCGACTGGCTCGCCGCGCGCGGGGAGATACCGGATTTCTGCCTGGTGGGCGAGCCCACCAATGTCGATCGCCTGGGCGACATGGTGAAGATCGGCCGGCGCGGCAGCATGAACGGCAGCATCACCGTGCATGGCACGCAGGGGCATGTCGCCTATCCGCATCTCGCCGACAATCCGGTGCTGCGGCTGGTGCGCATGCTTGAGGCGCTGACGGCCGAGCCGCTCGACCAGGGCACCAACTGGTTCCAGCCCTCCTCGCTCCAGCCGACGACCTTCGATGTCGGCAACCCGGCGACGAACGTGATCCCCGCACGCGCTGCGGCCCGCTTCAACATCCGCTTCAACGACCGCCATACCGGCGAGAGCCTGACGCGCTGGGTGCGCGAGAGGCTGGACGCGGCGGGCGGGCGCTACACGCTCGATGTCGAGGTGTCGGGCGAGGCGTTCCTGACCAGGCCCGGCGCCGATGTGGAACGGCTGTCGGCGGCGATCGAGGCCGTGACCGGAATCAAGCCGCGCCTCGATACGGGCGGGGGCACATCGGATGCGCGCTTCATCGCGCGCCACTGCCCGGTGGCCGAGTTCGGCCTGGTCGGGCGCACCATGCACAAGGCGGACGAGAACGTGCCGGTGGCCGACCTCGTGGCGCTGACAGACATCTACGCCGCCGTGCTCGACGCCTTCCTGCCCGCAAGCGGGGCATGAGCGAGGGGCGCGCGGCGCGCGGGCTTGCCGCCGCGCTGCGGCTGGCCATCGGCCGCAGCGATGCCGTCGCGCGCTTCGAGGACACGCCGGCCGCCTACTGGCACGCGCTGCTCTCGGCGGGGCTTGCGGCGATCCCCGGCGTGATCGTGCTCAAGCTCGCCGGGGCCGAGGCGGTGCAGGCCGGCTCCTCCGGCGCGGCGCGCATGCTGGCGGCCGAAGCGATCGCCTACCTGGTCGGCTGGACGCTGTTCCCGGTGGTGATGCTGTCGATCGCCCGAGCGCTCAACCGCCGGGCGCAGGTGCTGCGCTACCTGGTCGGCTGGAACTGGACCAATCTCGTGCAGGTGATGGTCCAGGCCCCGCTCGGGCTCTTGTCGCTCGCCGGCCTGCTGCCGGGGGCGGTGCTCGATGGTCTGACCATCGCCGCGCTGCTGTGGGGCTTCTGGTATGGCTGGCTGCTCGCCCGCCACGCGCTCGACATATCGGGCGGGCAGGCGGCGATGGTCGTGGCGATCGACCTGTTCACGAGCCTGCTCGTCTCCACCATCGCGCTGCACATGCACCGCACCGGCCCGGTGGCGTAGCGCGCACCGAGGCCACCTGGTCCTACTCCGGCATGCCGCCCGGTCCCGCCCAGGTCTCGCCCGGATAGCGCACGGCGAGGAAGGTCAGCCCCTCGGCCGGCGCGGTCGGGCCGGCGGCGCGGCGGTCGCGCCCGGCCAGGATCTCGGCCACGCGCGCGACCGGCCACTTGCCCTCGCCCACGCGCTTGAGCGTGCCCACCATGTTGCGCACCTGGTGGTGGAGGAAGCTCCGCGCGCGGGTGGAGATGACGATCTCCTCGCCCCGGCGCGCGACGTGCAGCAGCGCCAGGGTGCGCAGCGGCGATTTCGCCTGGCACAAGGCGGCGCGGAAGGCCGAGAAATCGTGTCGCCCGACCAGAAGCTGCGCTGCCGCGTGCATGGCCCCGGCGTCGAGCGGCATCTGCACATGCCAGACCCGCCCCATCTCCAGCGCTGGAGGGGCGCGGCGGTTGAGGATGCGGTAGCGATATGCACGCTCGATCGCCGAGAAGCGCGCGTGCCAGCCTTCCGGCGCCTCGCTCGCGGCCAGCACGGCGATGCGGTGCGGCTTGATATGGAAGTTGAGCGCATCGCGCACCGTGCCGGGCGGATAGGCGCGCGGCAGGTCGATATGCGCGACCTGCCCGGCGGCATGCACGCCCGAATCGGTGCGCCCCGCCGCAACCGCCGCGACCGGCGCGCTCCCGGCCAGCTTCGCCGCCGCCGCCTCGATCACCGCCTGCACCGAGACGCCCTCGGCCTGGCGCTGCCAGCCGACGAAGCCGGTCCCGTCATATTCGAGCGTCAGGCGATAGCGCGGCATCGTCCGTGCGCCCCCGCGCCTAGCGCTATTCGAGGCGCGTGCCGGGCGGCAGCGGCGTCCCGCGCAGGAACGCCTCCGCCGGCTGCGGCGCCCGGCCGGGCCGTTGCAGGCGGGTCAGGCGCAGCGCCGTGCCGCCGCCGCAGGCCACCGCCAGACGCTCGTCCAGCACCGTGCCCGGCGCGGCAGCGGCGCGCGCGGCATCGGGCGCGGCATCAGGTGCGGGCACGGCGGCCAGCACCTTCAGCGCCTCGGCGCCATGCAGGCAGTAGGTGCCGGGCCAGGGGGTGAGCGCGCGCACCTGCCGGTCGAGCAGGCCTGCCTCGCGCCGCCAGTCGATGCGCCCATCCTCGCGCCCGAGCTTGGGCGCGTAGGTGACACCGGCCGCGGGCTGCGCCACCGGGCGGAGCGTGCCGGCATCGAGCCCGGCCAGCGCCGCGACGACCAGCCGCGCGCCAAGCTCGGCCAGCGCATCGTGCAGGCTGGCGGCGGTGGTGGCGGGCGTGATCGGCACCGCCTCGGCCAGCAGCATCGCCCCCGTATCCAGCCCCTCGTCCATCTGCATGATGGTGACGCCGCTCTCGGCATCGCCGGCCAGGATCGCGTGCTGGATCGGCGCCGCCCCGCGCCAGCGCGGCAACAGCGAGGCGTGGATGTTGAGGCAACCGAGCCGCGGCGCGTCCAGCATCGTGGCGGGCAGGATCAGGCCGTAGGCGGCGACCACGGCGGCATCGAGCCCGAACGCGGCGAAGGCGGCATGCTCGGCCGCGTCCTTGCGCAGCCGCGCGGGCGTGCGCACAGGAAGGCCGAGTTCCTCGGCGGCGCGGTGGACCGGCGCCTTCTGCACCGCCTGGCCGCGACCGGCCGGGCGCGGCGGCTGGCAGTAAACGGCCGCGATCTCGTGCCCGGCGGCATGCAGCGCGCGCAAGGCGGGCACGGCGAAATCGGGCGTGCCCATGAAGGCCAGGCGCAGCCGCCGGGCGGGCGCGCTCACGGCCGGGCGCGCTCCTGCTCCCGGTCGCGTTCCTTCTCGCGCTTGAGCTTGGCCATCTTGCGCAGGATGATGCCGCGCTTCAGCGCCGAGATGTGATCGACGAACAGGATCCCGTCGAGATGGTCGATCTCGTGCTGGAGGCAGGTGGCAAGGAGACCGTCCGCTGCCAGTTCCTGCGCCGCACCGGCAAGGTCGAGATAGCGCACGCGCACGGCGGCGGGCCGCGTCACCTCGGCGAAATGCTCGGGCAGCGACAGGCAGCCCTCCTCGCGCGTGGACAGCTCCTCCGACCGCCAGCTGATCTCGGGATTGACCAG
The DNA here is from genome assembly GCA_020850755.1 of Alphaproteobacteria bacterium. Taxonomy (GTDB): domain Bacteria; phylum Pseudomonadota; class Alphaproteobacteria; order Acetobacterales; family Acetobacteraceae; genus JADZEB01. The sequence goes on from JADZEB010000022.1 coordinate 133,783, forward strand.
CGCCAGCGGCGCGCGCTTGCCCTCCTGCTGGAGGTCGATCACGGCAACGCGCAGGCCCACGCCCACCTGCGGCGCGGCCAGCCCGATGCCGGGCGCGGCATACATGGTGGAGAACATGCGCGCGACGAGATCGCGCACCGCCGCGTCATCGGCCGCGCCGACCGGCCTGGTCCTGGCCTTCAGGCGCGGATCGGGGGCGAGCAGGATCTGCATGCGCGGCGCCTCGCCCGGCGCGGGGGCGGGCGGGGGCGGCGCGTCGGGGCTCTGGTCGATCCCCTGGTGGAAGGGGGCGGCGGTCGTGGTGGCGGAGCTGGACATGGCGATTACCTATGCCGCCCTGGGCCGGGGATCAAGCGAGGCCGCGGCCCGGGCTGGCCAGAGACGTGCAGGGCCGGGCTGCGCCGGGCGCGCAGCGCGGGCGGACGGCGCGGGCGGACGGCGCGGGCGGACGGCGCGCGCGGCCGGGGAACGTCCGGGAGCGGCCGGCGGGGGCGAAGGGGGCCGGCAGACGGGCGGGCGGACGGGGAACGCCCGGGAGTGGCCGGCACGGGCGAAGGGGACGTGCAGACGGCGTGGGCAGACGGCGTGGGCAGACGGCGTGGGCAGACGGCGTGGGCATACGGCGTGGGCAGAAGGGCGGGCGCGGCCCAAGCCCTGCCAGCACCCCGGCCTTGCTGCCCGCACGCCCCGGCAGCCGCCCTGGCTTCGCCGCCGCGTGGCCTTGCAACCGCATCCTCGAAAGGCCAGATTTTCGCTAGCGGATGGGGTGCCGCCTTCGGGCCCCGTTCCCGCGCTTGGCCCGCTCGTCACGAGGAGGCTCGTCGCCCGATGACCCGTCTTTCCCTGTTCAATTCGCCCCTGCTGCTCGGCTTCGACCATCTTGAGCAGATGCTCGACCGCGTCGCGAAAAGCTCGGCCGAGGGCTACCCCCCCTACAATATCGAGCAGGTCGGCCCCAACGGGCTGCGCATCACACTGGCGGTGGCCGGATTCACCATGGACGACCTCGCCGTGACGGTGGAGGACAACCAGCTCGTCATCCGCGGCAAGCAGAAGGACGATACAGAGGGCCGGGTGTTCCTCCACCGGGGCATCGCCGCGCGCCAGTTCCAGCGCGCCTTCGTCCTGGCCGAGGGGATCGAGGTGCGCGGCGCCTGGCTGGATAACGGGCTGCTCCACATCGACCTCATGCGCCCGCAACCGGAAAGCCGCACCCGCACGATCGAGATCGGCAAGGGCGCGCCGGGACGGCGCAACGGCGCCACCACCATCGTGCAAGGCAAGCCGGAATAGGGGCTGTTCGCGTTGCCGGCTAGGCCGCCCGGGCAGCATGCCAGTGCATTAGAATATCGTCACATTCGCAGATCGCACAGGCTGGCGGCCTCGGCTGCTGGCATGCCGCTTGCGACAGGGGCTCCGACAGCAAGGAGTTCACGCAAATGGCACCGGACATCATGAGCGGCATGGTCGACGAAATCGAGGCGCCCGAGGTCATCCGCGTCAGCCAGATGACCACCGAGGCCTTCGCCGAGTTCGGTGTCGACGAGTTCGCCTACATCAAGCCGGTCAAGGTCCAGGGCAACTGGGCTTTCGGGATCTTCGGCGCGGATGGCAAGGCGCTGGGCGTTGCCCCCAACCAGCACACCGCGCTTGCTGCAATTCGCGAACACGCGATGCAGCCGCAGACCCTGCACTGAGCGCAGCGCGCCGGGACGCCGCGTCCCGGCATCCCGTTCTGCATCAACCCTGAATTGAAAGCGCCCGGCCCCGGTCGGGCGCTTTCGCTTTGGGCACACGCGCTGGCAACCGACGACGGCACTCGCTGGCCGGCTGGCGGCTCCGCAGCCAGCCCGCTCGCCCTCCGCACCCCGGCGCCGCCCCGCTCCCGCCCGGCTTGCATGGCGCTTCGGCGCGGGCGAGAGTAGCGCCCCGTTCGAACTCATCCGCATGCGAGGGAGGATCGCCCATGGGCGCCATGATCACGCTTACCGCCGCCGACGGCTTCACGCTCTCGGCCTATTCGGCCGGACCGAAGGACGCCAAGCGGGCGCTCGTCGTGGTGCAGGAGATCTTCGGCGTGAACAGCCATATGCGCCATGTCTGCGACGAGTTCGCCGCCGCCGGCTATGCCGTGGTCTGCCCCGCCCTGTTCGACCGGGTGCAGCGCGGCGTCGAACTGGGCTACCAGGCCCCCGACATCCAGGCCGGGCGCGACCTGCGCGCCAAGGTGCCCGATGCCGGCCCGGTGCTGGACATCGAGGCCGCCGCCGCCGCCCTGCCGGCCGGGGCCAGGCGCGGCATCGTCGGCTATTGCTGGGGCGGCACCGTGGCCTGGTGGGGAGCGACGCGCTCGAAGATGTTCCAGGCCAGCGTCTGCTACTATGGCGGCGGCATCGCCGGCACGCGCACCGAGACGCCGAACTGCCCGGTGCAGATGCATTTCGGCGACCAGGACAAGTCGATCCCGAACGCGGATGTGGAACTGATCCGCCAGGCCCAGCCGCAGGCGCAGATCTTCGTCTATCCGGGCGCGGGCCACGGCTTCTCGTGCAACGACCGGGCGGATTTCGTCGCCAAGGACTCGCAGCTGGCGATGCAGCGCACGCTCGGCTTCTTCGCCCAGCACCTGCTTTAGGGCATCTGCTCTGAGGGCCCGGCCGCGCGCTGCGGCAGAAGTCCACCCCTGGCGCCGGCGCGCTGCCCCAGGGCGGCGCGCCGTTCGCTTTCCCCCGCTAGGCCCGCTCCGCCAGCACGCGCCCGGCCACCATGTCGAGCTTCTTCAGCAACCCCGGGTCGCGCTTGTCGGGGGCGGTGATGATCGCGTTCTCGAGCGCGGTGTGGCAGCCCGCCCAGCAGGGGTCGGTGCGCCCGGAGAGCTTCGGCACCACCGCTTTCACCAGCGCACGCGCCTTGGACGCGTTCTCGAACAGCACCTTGACCACCGCCTCCACCGTGACGTGGTCATGCTCGGGGTGCCAGCAATCATAGTCGGTGACCATCGCCACGGTGGCGTAGCAGAGCTCGGCCTCACGGGCGAGCTTGGCCTCGGGCATGTTGGTCATGCCGATCACGCTGCACCCCCAGGAGCGGTAGAGCTCGCTCTCGGCGCGGGTGGAGAATTGCGGCCCCTCCATCGCCAGATAGGTGCCGCCGCGCCGGTGCGGCAGGCCCAGCTCCTGGCAGGCCGATTCGAGATGATCGCCGAGCCGCCGGCAGACCGGGTTGGCCATCGAGACATGCGCGACACAGCCCTCGCCGAAAAAGCTCTTAGGGCGGGCGAAGGTGCGGTCGATGAACTGGTCGACGATGACGAAATGGCCGGGCGGCAGGTCCTCGCGCAGCGAGCCCACGGCCGAGAGCGACAGGATCTCGGTCACGCCGACGCGCTTGAGCGCATCGATGTTGGCGCGATAGGGCAGGTCGGTGGGCGAAAGGCGGTGGCCGCGATCGTGGCGCGGCAGGAACACGCAGCGCACGCCATGCAGCCGGCCGAACATCATCTCGCCCGAAGGCGTGCCCCAGGGCGAGACCACCTTGCGCCAGCGTTTCTCCTCGACCCCCTCGATGTCATAGAGGCCCGAACCGCCGATGATGCCGATCACCGGCTCGTTCGCCGCTGCAGGCGCCAGCGCCGCGGCCCTGGCCGCGATCGCCGTCTTGGCCGGGCGGGCCTTGGCGGCCGGCTTGCGCGGTGCCGGCTTGCGCGATGCCGGCTTGGCGGTTGCGAGCTTGGCGGCGGGCTTGGCGGCGGGCTTGCGTGTCATCGGTCGGTCTCCCGGAAAAGCGACGGGCCGCGAAATGCAGCGGGCCGCCGACCCTGACGGAACGGCGGCCCGCGACGTTGTGGCGCCAGGCGCCGCCCTTTCGGTCAGTGCAGGTCGGACCAGAGCTTGCGCTTGGAGGCGTACATCAGCCCCGTCAGGATCAGCAGGAACAGCATCACCTTCACGCCCATGCGCTTGCGATCCTCCATCTCGGGCTCGGCGGCCCAGGCGAGGAAGGTGGTCAGGTCGCGCGACATCTGCGAGGTGGTGTTGGCGGTGCCGTCGGCATAGGTCACCTGCTCGTCATTGAGCGGGCGGGCCATGGCGATCTGGTGGCCGGGGAAATACTCGTTGTAGTGCATCCCCTCGCCCAGCTGCATGCCGGCGGGCGGGTTGCCATAGCCGGTTAGCAGCGCGTAGAGGTAGTTGGCGCCATCGGCCCGCGCCTTGACGATCACCGACAGGTCGGGCGGATAGGCGCCATTGTTGGCCGCGCGGCCCGCCGCCTCGTTCGCGAAGGGCGAACGGAAGCGATCCGACGGGCGGGCGTCGCGCTCGATCGGCTGGCCGTCATCGTCGAAGTCGGGGACCTTGTATTCCGCGGCGATCGCGGTGATCTCGGCCGCCGAGAAGCCGAGCACGCCGAGATGGCGATAGGAAAGGTGGCGCAGCCCATGGCAGGCGGCGCAGACCTCCTTGTAGACCTGGAAGCCGCGCTGCGCGCTGGCACGGTCGAAGGTGCCGAACAGGCCGCCGAAGGACCAGTTCTGCGCCGGCGGAGCAACGGTCGCCTCGGCCGCCAAGGCCGGCTGCGGCGCCGCGACCGCCGAGAGGGACAGGGCCGCCGCGGCGGCGATCACAAGGCGACGCATCAGGCCTTCTCCATCGGCTTGGCAACCGCGCCGGCCGGCATCCGCCCGCCGCCACCCAGAACCGCCTGGGCGATGCTTTCGGGCAGCGGCAGCGGCCGCTCAAGCTTGCCCAGCACCGGCAGGATGATCAGGAAGTGCGCGAAGTAGTAGATCGTGCCGAGGCGCGAGAGCACGACATAGATCCCCTCGGGCGGCTTGGCGCCGCAATAGCCGAGGATCACGCACCACACCACCAGCAGCCAGAAGAACCACTTGTAGACGGGGCGGAAGCGGGCCGAGCGCACCTTGCTGGTGTCGAGCCAGGGCAGCAGGAACAGGACGAAGATCGAGGCGAACATCAGCAGCACGCCGCCGAGCTTGGACGGCACCGCGCGCAGGATCGCGTAGAAGGGCAGGAAGTACCATTCCGGCACGATATGCGCGGGCGTGACCAGCGGGTTCGCCGGTATGTAGTTGTCGGGGTGGCCGAGATAGTTCGGCGCGAAGAACACCAGGAAGGCGAACACCATCAGGTAGACGCACATCCCGAAGGTGTCCTTCACCGTGTAGTACGGATGGAAGGGCACCGTGTCCTGCGGGCCCTTCGGCTCGATCCCGAGCGGGTTGTTCGAGCCGGTGATGTGCAGCGCCACCACATGCAGGAACACCACGCCCACGATCACGAAGGGCAGCAGGTAGTGCAGGCTGAAGAAGCGGTTCAGCGTCGGATTGTCGATCGAGAAGCCGCCCCACAGCCAGGTGACGATCGCATCGCCGACGATGGGGATGGCGCTGAACAGGTTGGTGATGACGGTTGCGCCCCAGAAGCTCATCTGGCCCCAGGGCAGGACATAGCCCATGAAGGCGGTGGCCATCATCAGGAGCAGGATCACCACGCCCAGGATCCACAACAGCTCGCGCGGCGCCTTGTAGGAGCCGTAATAGAGCCCGCGGAACATGTGGATATAGACCACGATGAAGAACATCGAGGCGCCGTTGGCGTGGATATAGCGGATCAGCCAGCCATAGTTCACGTCGCGCATGATGCGCTCGACGGAATCGAAGGCGAAGGCGGTGTGCGGCGTGTAGTGCATTGCCAGCACGATGCCCGTGACGATCATGATCATAAGATTGACCATCGCGAGCGCGCCGAAATTCCACCAGTAGTTGAAGTTCCGCGGTGCCGGGAACTTCGCATACTCGTTCTGCATCAGGCTGATCAGCGGCAGCCGCTGATCGATCCAGCGCAGGGTGGGGTTCTTGATGTCGGAATTGTGCAGGCCGACCATGATCGCGTTCTCTCTCCCGTCCTCTGCCCTGCGTCAGCCGATGCGGATGCGCGTATCGGTGAGGAAGGTATAGGTAGGCACTTCCAGGTTCTTGGGCGCCGGTCCCTTGCGGATGCGGCCCGAGCTGTCGTAGTGGCTGCCATGGCAGGGGCAGAACCAGCCGCCGAACTCGCCCTTGGGATCGGTCGCCTTGGTGCCGAGCGGCACGCAGCCGAGATGGGTGCACACACCCACCACTACCAGCCATTCGGGGCGCTGCGCGCGGGCGCTGTCGGCCTGCGGGTCGGGCAGATCGCCCAGGTTCACCGCGTTCGCCTGCTGCACTTCCGGTTCGGTGCGGCGGCGGATGAACACGGGCTTGCCGCGCCACATCACCGTGATCGCCTGGCCCTGCTGGATCGGCGACAGGTCGACCTCGGTGGTGGACAGCGCCAGCACGTCCTTGGACGGGTTCATCTGGTGGATGAAGGGCCAGGCCACGGCCGCGGTGCCGACGGCCCCCATGGCGCCCGTCATGAGGTAGAGGAAATCGCGGCGCGTGCCTTCCGCGTGCGGCGCGTGGCCGGTCTGGTGCGCGGAAGCGTGCGACGTCTCAGCCATAACTGCGTGACCTTTCGCCAGACGCGACTTGTGGGCAAGGGCAAGTCGCGGAAATCCTTGACGATGCGGCGGACCGCACCTGCTTTCGGGCCATACGAATCCCTCGCGCACGGCCCTACCGGCGCGGCGCGCACCATACCGCCTCGCCTTCCGGGTGGCAACCGGGGCAAACTGCGCGAAATGATCCCTGTTTCGCCCCCTCCCGGCCCGCTTGGCGCCGCCAAGGCTCGCGTCGCCGCGCATGCCCTTTGCCTGCCGGCCTAGGGGGGCACCGTGATCCGTCTCGCCCTGTTCGAGCCCGACATCCCGCAGAATTGCGGCACGCTGATGCGGCTCTGCGCCTGCCTCGGGCTGCCCATGGACCTGATCGAGCCGGCAGGCTTCTTCCTCGACGATCCGCGCATGCGCCGCGCCGGGATGGACTATGTCCGGGCGCTCGACCTCACCCGCCACCAGGCTTGGCCCGCCTTCCTGGCCGCCCAGCGCGCGGCCGGGCGGCGCCTTGTGCTGCTCGACGGGCGCGGGCCGCTGCCCTATACGCGTTTCGCCTTCGCGCCGGGCGATGTGCTGGTGCTGGGGCGCGAGAGCACGGGCGCGCCATCCCATGTCCATGCCGCCGCCGATGCCACGCTGGCGATCCCGATGCGCCCGGCCCTGCGCTCGCTCAATGTCGCGGTGGCGGCGGCGATGGTGGCGGGCGAGGCGCTGCGCCAGCTTGCCGCCTTCCCCGCCCATCCGCCCCAGCCCGCCGGAGATGCCCCGTGAGCCTGCCCGCCACGAGCCTGCCCACCGAGTCCCAGAAGTCCGAAGCCGCCGCCTGGTTTGCCAGCCTGCGCGACCGGCTCTGCGCCGACTTCGAGGCGATCGAGGACGAGCAGGCCGCGGGTCCGCTCTCCGACCACCCGCCCGGCCGCTTCCAGCGCACCGACTGGCAACGCCCCGGCGGGGGTGGCGGCACCATGGCGGTGATGCGCGGGCGGGTGTTCGAGAAGGTGGGCGTGAATGTCTCGGTCGTCTCCGGCACCTTCTCCGAGGAATTCCGCCGCCAGATCCCCGGCGCCGAGGGCGATGGCCGCTTCTGGGCCGCGGGCGTGTCGCTGGTCGCGCACATGCACTCCCCGCGCGTGCCGGCGGCGCACATGAACACGCGCATGATCGTGACGGGCAAGGGCTGGTTCGGCGGCGGGGGCGACCTCACGCCGATGCGCCTCGATGCGCCCGAGATGGTGGCGGCGGCGGGGGACTTCCACGCCGCCTTCAAATCCGCCTGCGACCGCCACGACCCGGCCTACTATCCGCGCTTCAAGGAATGGTGCGACCGCTATTTCTTCCTGCCGCACCGGAACGAGCCGCGCGGGGCGGGCGGCATTTTCTACGACCAGCTCGATAGCGGCGACTGGGCGGCCGACTTCGCCTTCACCCGCGATGTGGGGCTGGCCTTCCTCGATGTGTTCCCGCGCCTCGTGCGCCGGCATTGCCGCGAGCCCTGGACCGCGGCCGAGCGCGAGCACCAGCTCGTCCGCCGCGGCCGCTATGTCGAGTTCAACCTGCTCTATGATCGCGGCACGCTGTTCGGGCTCAAGACCGGCGGCAATATCGAGGCGATCCTGATGTCGATGCCGCCCGAGGTGCGCTGGCCCTAGACCCCTTGAGGACCAACCAGGGGTTCGGCCAGCAGTTCCCGAAGCGCGCGGCCTTCGTGGGTGCGCCAGCCGCTTGGCCCTTGCACATGCTCCTCGATGCCAAGGTTCAGTCGAGGAAGCGGGCGCGATGCATGCGGGTTGTGAATGACCCTGGCCCTCGCGCTTCTGATGTTCCAGGGGTCCAAGTGATCGAAGGAGACAACGGCCGAGATGCGTGTGTAGCTGGCACCGCCTGGTCGATTCCACAGGCCGCCCCGCAACCTCTCGCTGCCAGCATTACTGGTCCCACGATCGAACCAGAAGACCACTGGACCGAACAGCGCTTCTTCGGTGAATCTCCCTTGAGATGCGAAATCCAGGTCGTTCACCGCGACAATGAACGGCCTGTCGATTCCCCCTTTGTAATGACGCCCCTTGTCGACAAGAGCCTTACTGATCCTGTCAGCACGGTTGACCTGCTTGGTCCGAGGGATGATGAAGTGCGCAAACGCCCCCGATGGCTTGGCCTGGAGGCCGAACTCGGGGGTTAGCCGCAAATCGCATTGCCCGATCTGCAATCGCATTTCGTTTCTATCTACATATAGACCAACCATCTCACTACTAATTGTTTTGTATTCATTTTCTATTTTGCGCGCCCATTCATTTATTGCTTTGATGGGCTCCTTGTGAGAAAAGGGCCTCTTGAGATCGCCATCGAAATCGATAGACGCACGAAATGTCCAGCCCTTGCAGGCTTTGTTGATTTTCCAGATCAGTTCGTCTTCCGGATCACGGTCGGCCGCAACGGTCGTCGCTTCGATGTAGCACTCATCCGCCGCCGGGTGGCGAACCAGAAAATCCGGTTTGCGCGCCGTGCCCCGCAATGTCGGCTCGATTTCCAAGACCGTGCAATCCGCCCGGATAACCAATTCATGCAACGCCAATTCGAAGAACGCCGTCCGAAAAGCGTCCGTATCATCGCGCCTGAATCTGGAGGCAAGGTTGTTGCGATGTGATTCGGGGTATCGTGCCAACCAAGCGTCTATCATGGGTTGAACGCGATCGAAGGGGGCGGGGTCCAAGATGGTCCCATCGAACCGTGATCGCAGGGGTTTCTTCGATTTCTCAGTCATTGCGCACCTCGCCGCCGCGCGAGTTCGGCAAGGCACTCGGCGCGGGTGGCGGTGCAGCCGCCGGCAAGCCACCAGTCGCGCAAGGCCGCCAGCATCGCCCCCACCTCGGGGCCCGGCGCCATGCCGGCGCGCAGCAGGTCGCGACCCTGGAGCGGGAATACGGGCGGGATCATCGCATCGATGCGCGCGCGCAAGGCGCGCCACGCCGCCCCCCGGCGCGGACGCCCCCCGATCTCGGCCAGCCACGCCGCGCCGATCAGCGCCGCCTTGTCGTGGCCGGCAAGCAGGCGGCGGAGCGCGGCATCGTCTTGCGCCGGGGCGAGCGTTCCGGGCGCCTCCAGCAGGGCCGCGAGCGATGCCGCCTCGGCCGAGGAAAGCTTCAGCCGCGCCGCCACCGCCGCGCCCGCGCGCCCATCGGGCAGCATCGCCGCGAGCCGCAGCAGCGGATCGGCCGGCGCGCCCGCGCGCACCAGTGCCGCCACGCGCCCCGGCGCATCGGCGCGCGCCTCGGCCAGCAGGGCGGGGAGCACGCCCAGGCGCTGCATCAGTGCCAGCGCGCGCGCAGGATCGGGCAGGGCGAGCAGCGCCTTCAGTTCCATCCACACGCGCTCGGCCGACAGGCGATCAAGCCCGGCCAGCCCGCCGCGGATCGCCGCGACCGCGCGCCGGTCGGGCGCGCCGCGCCCGTAGCGGGCATGGAAACGGAAGAAGCGCAGGATGCGCAGATAGTCCTCGGCCACGCGCGCGGGCGCATCGCCGACGAAGCGCACCCGCCCCGCTTCCAGATCGGCCAGCCCGCCGAAATACTCGAACACGGCGCCGCGCGCGGTCATCGACAGGGCGGTGATGGTGAAGTCGCGCCGCGCCGCATCCGCCCGCCAATCGTCGGTGAAGGCAACCTCGGCACGGCGCCCGTCGGTGGCGACGTCGCGGCGCAGCGTCGTGATCTCGAACGGCGTGCCGGCGGCAACGGCGGTGACGGTGCCATGCGCGAGCCCGGTGGGCACCGCCTTGATGCCGGCGGCGGCAAGGCGTGCCATCACCGCCTCGGGCGGGAGCGGGGTGGCGATATCGACATCCTTCACCGCCCGGCCGGCCAGGAAGTCGCGCACCGCGCCGCCGACGATGCGCGGGGCGCGGACGGGGTCGGGCTCGGCCAGCGCGGCCAGCACGGCCGCGAGCGGTGCGCGGCGCAGCCAGGCGGGCGGGCGGATGCGGCGCGCGGGGCGCCCGGGCGCGGAGGCACGCACGGGGGGGCGCGCGGGGGCGGAGGCGGATACGGATGCATCGGCCGGCGCCACCTCTCGCCGCACGCGGGCAGCGTGACGGGGTGCCGGGGATCGGCCGGTGCGGACGGTGCGGGAACGGGCGGCGGGCATGGCGCCCCGCTTCTAGCACAGCCCGCGCCGCATGGCGCCAGACGCACAGCCCGCGCCGCATGGCGCCAGACGCACAGCCCGCGCCGCATGGCGCCAGACGCACAGCCCGCGCCGCATGGCGCCAGACGCACAGCCCGCGCCGCATGGCGCCAGACGCACA
>JADZEB010000023.1 GCA_020850755.1 Alphaproteobacteria bacterium
CGCCCGCACCGCCATTGATCGTGTCGTTGCCGGCGCCGCCATAGATCACGTTGGCGAGCGCATTGCCGGTGAGCGCCGCATTGCCCGCGCCGATGAAGAACAGCCGCTCGACCTCGGACGGCAGGACATAGGTCGCGAGCGTGGTCGAGACCACATCGATCGTGCCCTGGCCGGCAAGCTCCACCACAACGTCGCCCGCATCATCGACCGTGTAGTTGTCGTTGCCGCCGCCGCCCGCCATCGTGTCCGCGCCAGCACCGCCGTTCAGCGTGTCGTCCCCGTCCGCACCATCCAGCGTGTCGTCGCCAGCACCGCCGGTGATGTCATTCGCGGCCGCATTGCCGGTAAGCGCCGCGTTCCCCGCGCCGGTGAAGAGCAGTCGCTCCACCTCGGCCGGAAGGACATAGGTGGCAAGCGCCGACATCACCGTGTCGCTCGCGCCTTCGCCCGGAAGCTCCAGGATGGTATCGATGCCGTCGGCGATGATGTAGGTGTCATCGCCCGCGCCGCCTTCGAGCGTGTCGCTTCCGCTCTGGCCGTCCAGCGTATCGTTGCCGTCCATCCCGCGCAGCGTATCGTTGCCGTCGCTGCCCTCGATCAGGTTGCCGCCACGATTGCCTTCCAGCACGTTGGCGGCGCCATTGCCCGTGAGGCTGCGGTCGGCGATGCCGAGCAGGCGCCCGTTCACGGCGGCACCCGATACGAGCACCAGGTTCGAGGAGGACGCCACGGTGCTGCCGCCGACCAGGTCGAGCTTCACATTGCCGATGGAGAAGTCCACCTGCACGGTGCTGCTGGCCGCGCCGTCGGTGATGACGACGGAGGTCAGGCCGGTGGCGGTGGTGCCGAGATTGTAGCCGCCCGCGCTTTCGCTCGCGACTGCGCTGGCGCCGATCGCGAAGCCGATGCCGGCAACGCCTTCACCGATCGAGTAGAACTTGTCGCCGTTGCTGTCGGTGTAGGCAACGCCGGTGAGGAACAGCGAGGTCCCCGACCGGGCGAAGTTCTGGGTGATCATCGACGAGCTGTAGGTGTTGCCGTCGCTGTGCGTGAAGAAGCCCTGCTCCTGGCCGATGCCGATCTCGCGATAGCTGGTGCTCAGCATGTTCGCGCGGTGGCCGGCGCTCAGGAACAGGTTGCGGTGCTGCGGCGCGATCGAGGTGTCGAGATTGATCGTGCCGGAGACGCCACGCCAGGAGATGTTCTCGCCCGCGGCCCAGGAGCCGGTGAAGGCGTAGCCGGCAGCCTCCATGCGCTGCTTGGCGCTGCTGCCGCCATTGCCGGTGTGGCTGAAGATGTCGGTGTCGAGCATCCAGGTGGAATGCAGGGCGGCGGCGTTGTGCAGCAGATCGTTGCCGGCCAGCACCTGCTTGGCACTGGTGCTGATGGTGCCGGGCGCCAGCCCCGCATTCAGGTCTATGCCATAGCGCGCCGCCTCCGCCGCGGGATCGAGACGGGCGCGGTTGATCAGTTCGAGCATGTACTGCTCGGCGGCGGTGAGGCTCATGCGTGCGTTGCCACTTGGGCTAGGCCAGAGCAAGGCACCCGATGGTGGGGGGGAGCGATCTCCGGGGATGGCGCAGCGGCGGGGTGTGGCATGAGGCCTCGATGTTCGCGAGCCGAGTTGGGCGCAGGCGGCCGGTTCGACGCACGCTATAATATGCAATCGGCATGCCGATTTTCTGTGAGAAATTCGTTATAACTTGTTGATTATAAGGCATAGCAATATGCAGCGGCACGTGCCAGGGGACGGCAAGCCGGCGTTCTGCAACCACGCCCAGCCCGCCACCGCGCCGGACGCGGTCCAGACCTCGGAAGCGAAAGCGGGGGGCCGGGCGGCCGCCTCAGGCCGGTCAGCTCTGTGGCCGCGGCTTGCGGAAGATGCCGGCGTTGCGACGCGACAGCAGCGCGTCGAGATAGGCCACCGCCTCGGGCGCCATGTCGGCGGCCGGGCGCGGCTCGTGGATGAAGTTCCCGGCGCCGTCCTGGCCGCGCACCAGCATGGCGGAATCAGAATCCTCGACCACCTGCCGGGCCGAGGGGCGGGTGTAGCGCACCGCCAGGCCGATGCGCCGCCCGGCCGAGCTGTTCGCCTCCGAGCCGTGGACGATGCGCTCGTGATGGAGCGAGAACTGGCCCGGCGCCAGCACCACATCCAGCGCCTGGCCCTCGTGCACGGTGACGGCGATCTCCTGGCCGCGCGAGAGCAGGTTGTCGGCCTGCGGCCGGTCGACATGTTCGAGGTTGGTCAGGTGCGTGCCGGGCACCACGCGCAGGCAGCCATTCTCGCGCCGGCTGGGCGTGAGCGCGATCCAGGCGGACACGATGTCGTCCGCCTCCAGCCCCCAATATTGCGCGTCCTGGTGCCAGGAGACGAACTTGCCGTCGCGCGGGTCCTTGATGAAGAACGAGCTCGACCAGCAGAAGATGTCCGGCCCGATCAGCGCTTCCACCGCGTCCAGCACGGCGGGCAGGCGGATCAGCTCGTCCACCCAGGTCAGCGCGAGGTGCGACTTCTGGCGCAGGATCTGGCGCGCGCGGGGGCCGAGCTCGGCCTCGAAGGCCTCCAGCCTGGCGCGATAGCCGGCAGCCTCCGCCTCCGTCATGGCGGTGATCGGAAAGACGATACCGTCGCTGCGATAGCGGCGGACTTGTTCGGTGCTGAGCATGGCGGAAGCGTAACGCCCGCATCGCGGGGGTGCAAGCCCGGGCGGGGGGTGGCTGGCGGCCCCGCTGCGCGCGCCCTATCATCCGGGCGCATCCACGCACAGCGCCGCAACGGATCGCAACGCATCGGGGGCAGGCACATGGATCTCGGGTTGGCGGGCCGTCGCGCCCTTGTCACCGGCGCAAGCCAGGGCATCGGCCGGGCGGTGGCGCGCGCGCTGGCGATGGAGGGGGCGCAAGTGGTCGGGCTCGCGCGCCGGGCGGAGCTGGTCGCGGCGCTGGCCGAGGAGGTGGCGGCCGAAGGCGGGACGCGCATCATCCCGCTCGCCGGCGACCTGATGGGCCCAGGCGCGCCGGAGCGCCTGTTCGCCGCCGCCGCGGCCGCGCTCGGCGGCATCGACATCCTGATGAACGCCGCCGGTGGCAGCCGCCCCATTTCCTTCGACGCCCCGCGCGCCGCCTGGGACGAGGGGATGGAGCTTAACTTCCATCGCCTGCGCGAGCTTACCCACGCCGCCATTCCGGCCATGCGTGCGCGCCGCTGGGGCCGGGTGGTGAACTTCACCGGCACCTCCGAGCCGCGCATGATCAACGCCGCCTTCCCGGCCAAGGCGGCGGTGCATGTCTGGGCCAAGGGCCTGTCGCGCGAGGTGGCGGCCGATGGCGTCACCATCAACAGCCTCCAGCCCGGACGCATCCACAGCGAGCAGATGAGGAAGCGCTACCCGACGGCGGAGGCCGAGCGCGCATTCGCCGAGGCCGAGATTCCCGCCCGCCGCTTCGGCGCCGCCGCCGAGATCGCCGACCTCGCCGTTTTCCTGGCCTCGGCGCGCGCGGCCTATGTCACCGGCACCGTGATCCCGGTCGATGGCGGCATGAGCCGCTTCGCCTTCTAGACCGCGCCGCGATCCCGCCCCATCATCGCCGCGCGGCCAAAACCGGGCCGCCTGCGCAGGAGGGCACCCATGGGCTATCGCATCGGCATTTTCGGGACGGGCGCGGTCGGCGGCTATGCCGGCGCGCACATGGTCCGCGCGGGCGAGGACGTGACCTTCATCGACATGTGGCCCGAGAATGTCGAGGCGATGCGCGCCAAGGGCCTGCGCATCACGCACCTCAAGGATGTGGCGGAGTTCACCGTGCCGGTGCGCGCCTTGCACCTGACCGAGGTGCAGGGCCTGGCCAAGGAGAAGCCGATCGACATCGCCTTCATCTGCGTGAAGTCCTACGACACGGCATGGATGACGATGCTGGCCAGGCAGTATCTGGCGCCGGGCGGCTTCTGTGTGTCGCTGCAGAACTGCATGAACGAGGAGACCATCGCCGGCGTGGTCGGCTGGGGCCGCACGCTCGGCGCCATCGCGAGCTCGATCACGGTCGATCTCTGCGCGCCGGGCCATGTCCATCGCAATGCCGGCAAGGGCGGCAAGGCGCACACGGTGTTCCGCGTGGGCGAGGTGCATGGCCGCACCACCCCGCGCGCCGAGGAGGTCGCGCGCCTTTGCGCGCTGGCCGACAGCTGCACGCTGACGGGCAACCTATGGGGCGAGCGCTGGTCGAAGCTGATCGCCAATGTGATGCAGAACGGCATGTCCGCCTCCACCGGACTGATCACGCGCGAGATGATGAACAACGACGTGCTGCGCCAGTACGCCGCGCGCCTGGGCTCCGAGGCGATCCGCGTCGGCCAGGCGCTCGGCTACACGCTCGAGGACATCTTCCACCTCGATCCCGAGGTGGTGGCGCGCGCGGGCGAGGGCGATCCGGAGGCGAAGAAGATCTACGACGAGGCGCGGCTGGCCGAATCGAACAAGCCGGGCGGCGGCGCGCACCGCCCCTCGATGGGCCAGGACATGGTCAAGGGAAGGCGGACCGAGATCGACTATCTCAACGGCCATGTCGTGGACAAGGCGAAGGAGCTCGGGATGGCCGCGCCCGCCAACGCGGCGCTGACCGATATCGTCAAGCGGGTGGAACGGGGCGAGCTTCAGCCCGATCCGCGCCACATCATCGGCCTGCGCCTGAACTGAGGGCGCGCGCGCGCGCCCCGCGCCCGAGCATTCAGCCGAAGCGGCGCGTGGCCATCGCCGCGCGCACGCGCCGCTCGGCCAAGGCGATCGCCGCCTGGCGCGGCATGGCGCCGCTGCGCGCGGCCTCGTCCAGCACGGCGCGCGTATTGGCGCTGATCTTCTCGGCGATCACGGCGAGGGCCTGGGCTTCGCTGCCGCCGTGATACTCCACCGCCGCACAGATGACGCCCCCGGCATTGGCGATGAAGTCGGGCAGCACCAGCACCCCGCGCGCGGCGAGCGCCGCCTCCGCCTCGGGCGTGCAGGGGATGTTGGCGCCCTGCGCGATCAGCCTGGCCTTGATCGCGCCGGCATTGCCGGCACGGATCACGTCGGGGCGGGCGGCCGGGATCCAGATGTCGCAGTCGACGCCGATGATGGCATCGCGGTCGCGCTTCGCCCCGCGCGGATGATCATGCAGCGCGCGCCCCTCCGCCTTGGGCGCAGCGAGCGCGGCGGGATCGAGCCCGCTTGGATCGTGCAGCGTGCCGGCGCTGTCGCTCGCCGCCACCAGCACCGCGCCGCGCTCGGCCAGGAAGCGCGCCGCGTGCCGGCCTACCGCGCCAAAGCCCTGGATCGCCACCCGAGCGCCGGCGAGCGCGATCCCGGCAGCCGGCGCCGCCACCTCGATCGCCGCGCGCAGGCCGAGGCCGGTCGCGCCGATCTCGTCGAGCGGGATGCCGCCCACCGCGCGCGGCAGCCCGACCGAGCGGCCGATCTCGTCCTTGATCCAGGCCATGCAGGTCTCGTCGGTGCCCATGTCGGGGCCGGGGATGTAGTCTGTCAGCGTGCGGATGGCATCGGCGAAGGCGCGCACCAGTTCCGCCTTGCGCGCCGGGACCTGCTTCGGATCGGCGATGATCACCGCCTTGCCGCCGCCATGTGCCAGCCCGGCGGCCGCGTTCTTGAGCGTCATCGCGCGGGCGAGGCGGAAGGCTTCCTCGGCGGTGGCGTCGGCGGCCATGCGCACCCCGCCTATTGCCGGACCGCAGGCGACATTGTCGATCGCCACCACGGCGCGGAGCCCCGCCTCCGGACGGTGGATCGCCACCATCATGCGCGGGCCGAGCGCGTCGGCGAACTCGAAGGGCTGTTGCATGATCGGCTCCTGTCGGCGGGCGGGATCAGTCGGGGCGTTGCAGATCGGCGATCACGGCGGCCAGGAAGGCCGCCGCCTCGCCGCCGGTGGCGGCGCGGTGATCGAAGGTGAGCGAGAGCGGCATCAGCCGGCGCGCGGCCGGACCGTCCGGCGTCGGCACGAGACGGGGGGCGATGCGGCCCGCACCCAGGATCGCCACCTGCGGCGCCAACAGCGCCATCACCGCAAAGCGCCCGCCCAGCATGCCGAAGTTCGAGAGCGTGATGGTGGGCGCGCGCAGATCCTCGGGGCCAGCGCTGCGCGCCGCCACTGCCGCGCGCAGCCGCCCGATCTCGGCGCGCTGGCCAGCGGCATCGCGGGCACCGGCATCGCGGATCACCGGCACGAACAGCCCGTCCGGCAGCTCCATCGCGAGACCGAGATCGACCTGCCGGTGCAGCACGCGCGCAAGCCTCGCCCCGTCGAACCAGGCATTGAGCGATGGCGCGGCGGCAGCGCCGGCCAGAACGGCGCGGATCAGCCTGATGGTCGGATCGGCGCCGGGCCGGCCGATCCAGCCCTCGACATCGGCCTCGTCGCTGACGCTGGCCGGCACGACCTCGGCCCCGGCGCGCGCCATGTTGATCGCCATCGCGCGGCGCGCGCGGGTGAGCGGCTCGGCGCCGGGCAGGGCGGGCGAGGGGACGGCCTTCGGCGCGTCTGGTTGTGCCGCGCGCTCGACATCTGCAAGCGTGATCGCGCCGCCCGGCCCGCTGCCGGCAAGGCCGGCGAGATCGACGCCGAGCCTTCGGGCCAGCGCACGCACCGCCGGCATGGCGCGCGCGGCGCCCGATGCGCGCGCGGCCATGCGTGCGGCGGCCAGCGCGGGGGTTGGCTTCGGCGCCTCGGCCGCGCGGGCAAGCTCGCCCACAACCGCACCCGTATCGGCGTGGGCGCCTTCCTCGAACTCCACCAGCGCGTCGCCGACCGTGATCTCTGCCCCTGCCTCGGCCAGCAGCGTGCGGATATGGCCGGATTGCGGCGAGGGCACATCGACCACCGCCTTGCCGGTCTCGATCGCCACCAGCGGCTGGTCGGCCACGACATGATCGCCGGCGGCGACATGCCAGGCGACGATCTCGGCCTCGTGCAGCCCCTCGCCGAGATCGGGTAGGCGGAAGATGCTCATGTGTAGGCCATGGTTTCGCGCGCGGCGGCGGCGATGCGTGCCGCATCCGGCAGGTAGGCGGTTTCGAGGCGCGGCGCCGGCACCACCACATCAGGCGGAGCGAGGCGGCGGATGGGGGCGAGCAGTTGGTCGAGGCCGCGCTCGGCGATGCCGGCCGCCACCTCGGCACCGAGCCCGCCGCTGACAGGCGCTTCCTGCACGATCACGCAACGGCCGGTGCGGGCCACCTCGGCCAGCACCGTCTCCATGTCGAGCGGCTTGAGCGTGGCGAGGTCGATCACGCCGGCATCGATCCCCTCGGCGGCGAGCGTCTCGGCGGCGGCGAGCGCCTCGGGCACCATGCCGCCCCAGGCGATCAGCGTGATGTCCGCGCCCGGGCGCAAGCTGAAGGCGCGGTCGAGCGGCAGCGCGGCGCCATCATCGGCCACCTCCTCGCGGACGGCGCGATAGAGGCGGGTGGGTTCGAGAAAGATTACCGGATCGGGATCGCGGATCGCGGCCAGCAGCAGGCCATAGGCGCGCGCGGGCGAGGCTGGCACCACCACGCGCAGGCCGGGCATGTGGGCGAACATCGCCTCGGGGCATTCGGAATGGTGCTCCACCGCGCGGATGCCGCCGCCCGCCGGCATGCGCAGCACCATCGGGCAGGAGAGGCGCCCGTGCGTGCGCGTGCGCAGCCGCGCGGCGTGGTTCATGATCTGGTCGATGCAGGGATAGACGAAGCCGCTGAACTGGATCTCGGCCACCGGGCGGAAACCCTGCGCCGCAAGCCCGACCGCTAGCCCCGCGATGCCAAGCTCGGCCAGCGGCGTATCCAGCACGCGCTCGGGCCCGAAGCGGGCGAGCAGGCCGTCGGTGGCGCGGAAGACGCCGCCATCGATCCCGACATCCTCGCCCAGCACCAGGACGCGCGGATCGTCCGCCATCGCGCGCGCGAGGGCGAGGTTCACCGACTGCACGAGGGTGAGCGCGGCCATGCCTCAGCCCTCCGTCCCGGCAGGGGCGGGCGCGAACCAGGCGCGCTGCGCGGCCAGGGCCGCGGGCCATGCCGCATAGGTGAAGGCCGCCATGCTGTCGGGTGCCTGGGCGGGGGTGGCGAGATAGGCGCTCGCTGCTTCTTCCACCGTCGCGGCGGTTTCGTGCAGCAGGGCTTCCTCGGCCGCCTTGTCCCAGAGGCCGGCGCCTTCGAGATGGCGCCGCAGCCGTGCCACCGGCTCCTCGGCCCAGCGCTGGCTGACCTCGGCGTCGGAGCGGTAGCGGCTGGCATCGTCGGCGGTGGTGTGGTCGCTGAGGCGGTAGGTGAGCGCCTCGATCACATGCGCCCCGCCGCCCGCGCGCGCCTTGGCCAGCGCCGCCTCGGTGGCCGCGCGCATGGCGATGACATCGTTGCCGTCCACCTGCTCGCCCGGGATGCCGGCGGCGACGGCCTTCTGCGCCAGGGTTTGCGCCGCCGACTGCGCCGCGCGCGGCACCGAGATCGCCCAGCCATTGTTGTTGATCACGAACACCAGCGGCAAGGTCCACACGCCGGCGAAGTTCATCGCCTCGGCGACATCGCCCTTCGAGGTGGCGCCATCGCCGAAGATGCAGAGTGCGGCGCGCGCCTCGTGGCGCAGCTTGAAGGCGAGCGCCACGCCCGCCGCGTGCAGCGCGTGGCTGCCGACCGGCACGCTGATCGGGAAATCCTCGCGCGGGCCGGCGAAGTCGTTGCCGCGCTCGTCCCCGCCCCAGAACAGGAACAGCTCGTGCAGGGTCACGCCGCGCCAAAGCTGCGCGCCATGCTCGCGGAAGCTCGGCACCAGCACATCGTCTGGCGCCATCGCCGCCGCCGCGCCCACCGCCACCGCTTCCTGGCCGAGCGAGGAGGCATAGGTGCCGAGCCGGCCTGTGCGCTGCAACGCGATCGCCTTGGCGTCGAAAGTGCGCGTCAGCACCATGGCGCGGTAGAGCGCCACGAGCGCCGCCGGGTCGCGCGCGAAACCGGGCAGGGGCCCTGCGGCCTTGCCCTCGGCGTCGAGCAGCCGGGTATAGCGAACCTCGAAGCGGGCGGCGATGCGCGTGGCAGGCATGCCGCCTTGGTGCCACCCGCGGCGCTTCCGCGCCTTGACCCATCTCAATCCCGTGCCGGCCTGCGGTGCCGCGCTACCGGCCTGCGGAGCGCCATACGGGACGATGATCAAGATCAATGCGCCGCGCGATGGTTCGGCGAGAATGCCTTATTGGTCCGCCACGGGCATGGAGGGTGCGATGCAGACAGCCCCGCAGATCGAGTTCCAGGGCATGGCCCCGCGTGAAGGCTTGCGCGACGTGATTCGCGAGCGCATCGCAGAACTGGAACAGCGCTTCGGCCGCATCACGAGCTGCCGGGTGGTGCTGAAGGCGCCAGGCGGGCACCACCAGAGTGGCGGCCTCTATGAGACGCATATCCACCTTGCCTTGCCCGACGGGCGTTCGGTCCATGTCGGCCGCACGCCAAAGGCGGACGAGCGGCATGGCGACGTGATCTTCGCCCTGCACGACGCCTTTCGCCGCGCCCGCCGCCGCCTCCAGGACGAGGCACGGCGCATGCGCGGGGATGTCAAGGCGCACGAGCCGGCCCCGCTCGGCACCGTTGCACGCATCGACCGCGACGCGGGCTTCGGCTTCCTGCGCACGCCCGATGGCCGCGAGGTTTATTTCCATCGCAACAGCGTGCTCGACGGCCACTTCAAGGAGCTCGAGCCCGGCAGCCGCGTCTCCTTCGCCGAGGAGGAGGGCGAGAAGGGGCCGCAGGCCAGCACCGTGCGCCTTATGCGCAAGCACGGCCTCAAGGCCTAGGGGCGGGGGCGGGCCCGGCCATGGCGCGCGGCACTGTCCGGCCGCGACCGCCCGACGCTGAACCTCCGGCCCTTGCCGCCGCGCTCGACTATCTGCGGCGCGGCTTCTCGGTGCTGCCGCTGCGCCCGCGCGAGAAGCGCCCGATCCTGGAATGGGAGGCGATGCAGCACGCGGCGCCGGCAGAGGCGGAGCTGCGGCGCTGGTTCGCCAAATGGCCCGACGCCAATATCGGCATCGTCACCGGCCGCGTCTCGGGCCTGGTCGTGGTCGATGTCGATCCCAAGCATGGCGGCGCCGACGCGCTTGCCGCCGAGGAGCGGCGCTCGGGCCCGATGCCGCCCGCGCCCGAAGTGCTGACCGGCGGTGGCGGCCGGCACCTCTATTTCCAGCATCCGGGCTACGAGGTGGCGAACCGTGCCGGTGTTCTGCCGGGCATCGATGTGCGCGGCGATGGCGGCTATGTCGTGGCACCGCCCTCGATCCACCCGTCGGGGCGGCCCTATGTCTGGCGCGCGGGGCATGGGCTGGGCGAGCGGCCGCTGGCGATCCTGCCGCGCTGGCTTGCGCGTCCCGCCGGGCGCGGCGGCCGCAGCCTGCAGGAGTGGCGCGCGCTGGTGCGCGAGGGCGTGGGCGAGGGGCAGCGCAACAGCACCATCGCTTCCCTCTGCGGACACCTGCTCTGGCACGGCGTCGATGCCGAGGTGGCGCTCGACCTGCTGCTCGCCTGGAACCGGGCGCATTGCCGCCCGCCCCTCCCGGACGAGGAGGTGGCGCGCGTCGTGGCCAGCATCGCCCACCTGCACGAGGCCGAGCCGAGCCGGCGCGCCCCCTGGCCCAGCGCTTAGCGCCCGCCGGCGCCATGCCGGTAACTCGCGCTTCTCGACCGCGAGCCGGGCATGCCATCCTTGGGCTCTCTGCCGATCCAGTATGCCCAAGGATACGATCATGCCCGAGCCGACCACGCATGGTTTCCGCACCTGGCCTCTGTTCGAGCGCGAGCCGCCGCACGACAAGGCGGAGACACGGCGCATCGTTTCGGCGGGTGCCGTCCTGTCGCCAAGCTATCTGGCGATGAACGCAGCCGCGACCCTGATCGCGGGCTATGGGCTTCTGGCCGATTCCGTCGCCGTGATCATCGGCGCCATGCTGATTGCCATGCTGTACGGGCCGATCCTAGGGATCAGCCTGGCGCTGGCCGAGGCGAACAACCGACTACTTGCCCGGGCCTTGGTTGCCGAGGCCGTTGGCGTGCTGTGGGTGCTGATGATCGGCGCGGCACTCGGGCGGTTCCATCTTGATGTGCCAATAGGCGAGCAGATCCTGTCGCGCACGGCGCCCAATCTGCTCGATCTGATGATCGCCCTGGTGGGTGGCGCTGCCGGGGGCTACGCCGCCGTTTCCTCGCGCGTGAGCGGTGCGGTGACTGGGGTTGCCATTGCCACCGCGCTCTGCCCTCCGCTGACCGCTTGCGGCATCCTGCTTGCGCACGGCTTGCCGAACCTTGCCGGCGGGGCCTTCCTGTTGTTCCTGGCGAACTTCACCGCGATCTGCATTGGCGCGATGGTGGTGCTGCTTCTCAGTGGCCATCACGCCATCTTCGCCAGGCCGGGCGGCCGGTCTGCCTGGATCGCGCGCATCGTGCCGGTGGCGCTGCTCGCGGTGATGGGGCCGCATCTGGTGGGTTCGCTGCATTCCAGTGTCGAGGACGCCACCTTGCGCAGCAGTGTCGAGCGGGCGCTGCATGACGGGCTTGCCGGCTATCCCTCCGCGCGGGTGGTGGAGGTGCGCCTCGCGCGCGAACGGCTGGAGACGGTCGCCTTTGCCGTGGTGCGTGCTCCGGCGCCGCTCGGCCAGACCGACGTGGCGCGCCTCGACGATGCCGTGGACCGCGCCACCGGCCGCGACATCTCGCTGCATGTGCGGATGATCCTGGTTGAGGAACTCACGCGGGACGGGGCGATCTTTGTTGCCACGCCATCCACGGTGCGGGCACGCGTTGGTCGTTGAGGCGGCGCGCAACAGGGCCCCCGGGCAGGAACGGAGTAGGAACAGCCTGCGTCGGGACTTGGACTGGCATGCGTTCGGTTCTGGGGGCAAGGTGCGGAATTGGCGGCAAATGATCCCAGCCTCCGGAAGAGTTTATCATTCCGATCGGACAAATGGATCAATGAGACCGAATGTTCTCGGTTGCGATAGAGAATGTTGACGAATTGCAACGGTTTCCGCCAGCCGCTGGAGGCCGAGCCCTTGGGGTCCGACCCGGTCGCTGCGGGAAACGGCCCAAGCGATCTGGCCAAGGCGCCTCGCGCCGGGTTCAGCCTTCCCCGGCTCCTGGCCCGGCTGCCCTAGAAGACCCGGAAATCGGCGTCGCTCGCGATGATGTCGGCCGCGAGGTCGGCCACGGCGCCGATGGCCGGGTTGACGATCGGCTGGACGGTGGCCATCACGAACTCCATCGAGGGAAGCGGCGTGTCCACGGTCACGAGGCGCAGCTTCTGCGCGCTGGCAGCGCCGCTGGTGACGACCTTGGGCAGGATGGCGATGCCGACGCCCTGTGCGGCCAGTTCCATACGGGTGACGAGGCCGCTGCAGAAATGCAAGCGCTTGGCGCCGACGCCCGCTCCGCTCAGCCAGGTTTCCGTAACCTGATGGAGTGCCGAGCCGCGCGCGTCCGTGATCAGCGGCCATTCCGCCAGCGCCCGCGGCGACAGGATCGATGGCGGCACGCCAAGCTCGTTGCTGGTGACCCAGCCGAGTTCGATGCGCCGCAGAACCCGGTTGCGTACGGTCTTGGCCGGCACCGGCCCGACCAGGAATGCGAGATCGAGCAGCCCGTCCGCCATCAGTCGCGAGATGGCGATGCTGAGATCGACCGTGATCTCCACCTCGATCGCGGGATAAAGCTCGGCCAGCTTGCGGATCAGCTTGGGCAGCCACAGCGTTGCCAGGGTGCTCGTGGCGCCGATGCGCAACAGCCCCTTGAAGTCCTGCGTGCCGGCCATGCGCTGGCGCATCTCCTCGGCAAGGGAGACCATGCGCTGCGCATAGGGCATCAGCTCCTCGCCCTTGGCGGTCAGTTGCACCGGGCGTTCGCCGCGCTCGATCAACTGCACCGCGAGCGCCGCCTCAAGCTCGTTGATGCGCGCCGAGATCGCCGGCTGGCTGAGACCGAGCTTCGCGGCGGCGGCGCGGAACCCGCCCAGCCGCGCCACCCAGTAGAAAGCCTCGATGTTGCGCAGGTTCACGCTCGCCCCGTGGTGCCAGCTTCGCCAGTGATGCTGCCAGCCTACTGCGATCGCCACGCCGGCGCGACCCCGCAGCCGGGAACGAGCGGGAAGCGGGCCCGCTGCTAGTCGGGCAGGCCGTAGAAGGCGCGCACCGCCTGGCCCAGCTCGGCCGGCGGGCGGGCGAAATAGAAGCCGCGCCGCGCCACGCCGAAGCCCGCGCGGCGCATGTCGACGCGCATCTCCACCATGCGCAGGAGCGGCAGGCGCGGATCGAGCACCACGGCGCCGTCGATCTCCTTGATGCCCGCCTTCCACAGAAGCTCGGCGATGATGGTCTGTCCCGGCAGCAGCACATCGACCTGGTGTTCGGCGATGGCGCGCCGCGCGGCGGCCGTGAAGGCGGCGAGGAAGGCCGCGGGGCGGCCCTGCACCGCGTCCGACAGGTCGGTATAGCCGCACTGCATGTAGGCGGTGGGCGCGGCGCGGCCCTCAAGCCCCATGTCGCGGATCATCTCGCGCACCAGGGGGTCCATGTCGGGATTGATGCCGACGAAGGTGAAGCGGCTGCCCAGCATGCAGGCGGTGAGCATCGACACCTCGCCATAGCCGAGCACGGGGATGTCGACGATGCCGCGCGCCACCTTGATCGCCGGGTCCTGCAGCACGCCGAGGATGACGGCATCGAATCCCTCGCGCTCGGCGCGGCGGACATTCTCCAGGATCTGGTTGTCGTGGAAGCGGTGCAGATAGGCGTAGTTCACCGCCCGCCCGGCGATGCGCGCGGCGGTGTCGCTCGCCTCGTCCTTGACGCCGTGGATCACGATCTCCGTGCCCGGGCGCTTGAAGGCGGCGTAATGCTCCAGGATCATTTCCTTGTAGCCGGGCAGGGAGTAGGTGGCCACCAGGCCCTGTTCCCAGATGCGCATCGATGTGTCTCCTGCTTGTCGTGTCTGGTCTTGCGCCCGGCTAGAGCGCCCAGCCGGCGCGATGGCCCTCGTTCATAGCCTCGAAGGCGCGGCGCGGCGCGGCGGCATCACCGATGACGATGATCTCGGGCCCGCTCGCCCCGGCGCGCGCGCGCAGCGCGGCGGCGAGCGCGTTGTCGGCGCGGTAGGGCGCGGCGACGATCACGGCGGCGATGTCGGCCAGCGTCTCGGCCTCGCCCGAGAAGGCGTCCTGCACCACCGCGCCGCCCGCGACCAGCCGGCCGATGCGGCTGGCGACCATCACCTTCACCTTGCGTTCGCGCAGCCGCTGGTTGACCCCGACCACGCTGATCGCCGGGATCTCTGCCCCGAGCGCCCCGCGCGGCGTGACATGGAACACCGTGCAGCCGCGTTCGGCGAGCCACTCCGATGTTGCCGCCGCCTTGTAGTGCGCATCGAGATCGAGCAGCACGACGCGCCCGCTGGCGGGCGCCTTGCCGGAAAGCGCATCGGCCTCCGACATCACCGGCGGAGCGCCGGCCTCGGCCGGGATGTCCGGCAGAGCCGGCACGGCGCCGGTCGCCACCACGACCGCGTCCGGCTTGAGAGCCAGCACCGCATCGGCCTCGGCGCGCGCGCCGAGCCGTATATCGACCTTGAGCCGCGCCAGCTCGCGGCGCTGATACTCCGGCAGCGCGCCGAACATGTCACGGCCCGTCTGGCGGACGATCAGGCGCACCTGCCCGCCGAGTTCACTGCCCTGCTCGAACAGCGTCACCTGGTGGCCGCGCTCGGCGGCAACGCGCGCGGCCTCCATGCCGGCGGGGCCGCCGCCGACGACGGCGACACGCCTGGCCTTCGCCGTCGGCCGGAGTTGCGACACGCCCCATTCCGCCTCCATCCCCACGGCCGGATTGACGACGCAGCTCATCGGCTTGCCGGCATGCGCCATGCCGACACAGCCCTGGTTGCAGCCGATGCAGAGACGGATATCCCCGGCGCGGCCCTCGCGGGTCTTGCGCACGAATTCAGGGTCGGCGACATGCGCGCGGGTGGTGGCAACCATGTCGGCCTCGCCCTTGGCCAGCACCTCTGCGGCAAGATCGGGCGTGTAGATGCGCCCGACCGCGATCACCGGCAGATCCCCCGCCACCTTCTTGATGCCCCCGGCGATGTAGGTATAGGGCGCCGGCTTGTAGTGCATGTCGGGGATCATGCTGGCGTAGCTGGCATTGCTCTGGTAGTTGCAATGCGTGACCGACAGGTAGTCGATCCGGCCCTCGCGCGCGATGATCGCCGCCACCTCCTGCATCGCTTCGAGGCCGAGCCCGCCTTCGTAGAGCTCGTCGCCCGAGATGCGCAGGCCCACCGTGTAATCGCTGCCAACCTCGGCGCGGACGGTTTCGATGACGCGGTGCAGATAGCGCATGCGGTTCTCCAGGCTGCCGCCCCACTCGTCCTTGCGATGGTTGGTCACGGGCGAGAGGAACTGCTGCGGCAGATAGCCGTGCGCGGCGTGGATCTCCACCCCGTCGAAGCCGGCCATGCGCACATGGCGCGCGGAAACCGCATGCGCGGCGATGGTCTCCTCGATCTCGGCGCCGGTCATCTCGTGCGGCACCTCGCTGTAGCGCGCGCAGGCGATCGGCGACGGCGCCCAAAGCGGCATCACCGGGCGCATCGCCTGCGAGCCGACCTGGCTGCCCTGGTGGACGATCTGGCCCATGATGCTTGCGCCCTCGCCGCGCACGGCATCGACCACGCGCTTGAGCGCGGGCACGATGTCGGGCTTCCAGCCGGCCATCGCGTCCCAGCTCGGCAGGCTGGTGGGATGCACGCGGATCGCCTCGAACACGATCATGCCGACGCCGCCGCGCGCGCGCTCCTGGTGGTAGCGGACATGGCGCTCGCTGGGCAGGCCGGCCTCGCCGAAATGGGCGGCATGGGCGGTGATGACGAAGCGGTTGCGCACTTCCACCTTGCCGAGCCTGATCGGGCGGAACAGCGGGGCGTGGTTCGGCGCGGTCATGCGCATATCTCCTTGCGGTTCGCGGCTAGAGGAGCCCCGCCTGCCGCGGCAGGAACAGGCTGATCTCCGGCACATAGGTGACGAGAACGAGAACGATCGCGTTGGCGAGCAGGAACGGCAGGGAGGCTTGCACCACCTCGGCCATCGGCGCGCGTGCCGTGGCGCTGACGACGAAGAGATTCATGCCGACCGGCGGCGTCACCAGCGCCATCTCCATGTTGACCACCAGCACCACGCCGAAGTGCACCTTGTTGATGCCAAGGGGGCCCAGCAGGGGCACAAGCAGCGGCAGCGAGATCAGCATGGTCGAGACGACATCGAGGAACATGCCCATCACGATCAGGAGCAGGTTCACGGCGAGCAGGAACATCCAGGCGGAAAGCTCCCAATGCGTGACCAGTCCCACCACGCGCTGCGGCACGCCGCCCAGCGTCAGCGCGTGGCCGAACAGGACCGCCGTGGTGATGATCGCCATCACCATCGCGGCGGGCTTCATCGCCTGGCCGAACTCCCACACCAGGCTTCGCAGCGGGATCTCGCGATAGATGAACACGCCCACCAGGATCGCGTAGAGCACCGACAGCGCCGCCGCTTCGGTGGGCGTGGCGAAGCCGCCATAGATGCTGCCGAGGATCAGCACCGGCAGGCTCAGAGCCGGCAGGGCGTTGATGCTGGTCTGGAAGCGCTCGGCCCAGCCGGCGCGCGCGGCGTTGCCGAAGCCGCGGCGGACCGAGATCACGACGGCGCAGGCCATGAAGGCGAGGCCGAGCACAATGCCCGGGATCACGCCGGCGATGAACAGGGCGCCGATCGATTCCTCGGCCATGATGCCGTAGAGGATGAAATTGACGCTGGGCGGGATCAGGATGCCGAGCGTGCCGGCACTGCCGACCACGGCGGCCGAGAAGCCGCGCTCGTAGCCGCGGGCGATCATGGCCGGGACGGTGATCGAGCCGATCGCGACCGCGGTCGCACTGCTCGATCCGCACAGCGCGGCGAAGATCATGCAGGCCAGCACGGTGACGATCGCCAGCCCGCCGGGCAGGTGCCCGACCCAGGCCGAGGCGGCGGCGATCAGGCGCGCCGAGGTGCCGCCCTTGACCATGAAATGCGCCGAGATGGCGAAGAAGGGCAGCGCCATCAGCGGGAAGCTGTCGAGAGCGCTGTACATGGTGTGCGGCACGATCGTCAGCAGTTCGCCCTGCAGCACCAGCATCACGACCGCGCTGATGCCGAGCGCGAAGACGATCGGCATGCCGGAGGCAAGTGTCAGCGCAAACACGCCGACAATGGCAGCGGTCATTGCAGCTTCTCGCCGTTCATGGCGGGCACTTTCTCCGGCGCGCGTACGATCCAGCAGAGTCGCTGCACCAGCCGCGCCGCCAGCAGCAGGGCGCCGGCGGGCACGGCCGAATAGGCGATCCACATCGGGAAGCGCACCGACGTTGCCGAGACATCGCCGAAATCATAGGCGTCGTAGGCATGCTCGACGCCGAGCCAGAAGACGAGGGACACGAACGCCAGCCCGGCAATCGAGACGAGGAAGTCGATTGCGCGGCGGGCGCGCGGCCCGAGATTCGCGATCAGGAAGTCCGCCCCGACATGGCCGCCTTCCTTCATCAGGTGGCTGGCCATCAGGAAGCTCGCCCAGATGATCATGTAGACGATCACCTCGAGCGTCCAGCTCGGCTGCTCGGCGATCAGGTAGCGCGACATGGTGGCGTAGACGACGATGGCAGTGGCTGCCAGCGCCAGCACACCGCCAAGATAGACCTCGATCGCGTCCCAGATCGCGAGCAGCTGCCTCATCCGGCGCGCATACCCTTCGGCGTGGCGCGCACCCTGGCCTAGCCGGAAACCAGGGCCTGGGCGCGGCGCACGAGTTCGCGGTCGATATTGGGGTTGGCTGCGAGATACGGATCCTGCAAGGGCAGGATGCGGGCCCGGAAAGCGGCGACCTCCGCAGCCGAGGGCCTGTGGATGGTCATGCCGTCGGCGGCGAGCTTCTGGTAGCTCTCCTCCATCTGGGCGATGCCGCGATCCCATTCCCAGTCTGTGGTCTCGGTCGCCACTTCCTCCATCAGCTGCTGGATCGGGCGCGGCAGGCCGCGCCAGAACGCGCCGTTGAAGGCCAGCATGTGCACGATGGTGGAATGGTCGGTGCGGATGCCGTGCTTCATCACCTGGGCGATGCGGATGCCCGAGAGCGCGTTGGCGTTGCTGTCGATGGCGTCGATCAGGCCCTGCTGGGCGGCGGTGAACAGCTCGCCGAAACTGACCGCGACCGGCGAAGCGCCAAGGGCGCGCGTATATTCCTCCCACAGCTTGCTGCCGGCCACGCGCACGCGCATGCCGCGGAAATCATCAGGCATCCGCACCGGCTTGCTGGTGACATACATGGTGGTGCCGGAATACCAGGTGCCGAGAACGCGCGCGCCCAGCCTTTGCTCGATCTGCGCTTCCACGGCGCGACCGATCTCGCTTTTCGCCAGCGCCTTGGCCTTGTGCGGATCGACGCCGAACATGAACGGCAGGCCGTAGATCTGCGTGTTCGGCACCGCCGCCTCAAGGAAGACCGCCGCGATGGTGGCCATCTGGATCGTGCCCTGGCGGATGGCCTGCGGCTCGTCACGATCCTGGTAGAGCTGGCCGTTCTCGAAATAGGTGAAGCGCACCTCGCCATTGCTGCGCTGCTCGACGAGCTGGCCGAAGCGCCGCGCGGCCTGCACCTTGGGATTGGCCTGGCCCTGCCCGGTGGAGTAGCGAACCGCGCGTCCGCCGCCTTGCGCCTGGACCGGGCTGGCAAGCGCCGCGGCGCCGGCCGCGGCCGATACTCCGATGACGAAATGCCGCCGACCCAATGCCATGTCCGATTCCCCCATGCCGCTCTGTCCCACGTGCCGGCGCCACCTTGCGCGTACATGGGCATGCAACGCGATGCGATCCGGCGACGGTATGGGTGGTCCGGCGACCTGTCAACGGTGCGCGGGCGTAACGGTGGCGCGGGCGCCAGAGCGTGCCCGCCACCGGGAAAGCCGGCCGATCGCGGGCACGATGCGGTGTTGCCTCAGGCGGCGGCGGCGGGCGATGCCGGGCGCCGCGTGGTGGAGGAGAGGAGCTTGCTCGGCACCGGATGGCCGACGATCTGCTGCGCCAGGCGCGCGCACTCGACCATCTTGTCGAGGTCGATGCCCGTCTCGATGCCAAGCTCCTGGCAGAGGAACACCATCTCCTCGGTGCAGACATTGCCGGCCGCGCCCTTGAAGCCGGCGAAGGGGCAGCCGCCCAGCCCGGCAACGGCGGTGTCGAACATCTCCACCCCCTCCAGCAGGCCGGCATAGGCGTTGGCGATGGCCAGCCCGCGCGTATCGTGCAGGTGCAGCCCGACGCGCAGATCGGGCCAGCGGTTGCGCACCGCGCCCACCACGCGGCGCACCTGCTCGGGGCTGGCCCAGCCCATCGAATCCGCCAGCACCATGCTTTTCAGCCTGCTGCCGACCTCGGCGGCGATGTCGTGCAGCCGCGCCACCATGCCGATCACGCGCGCCTCGGGCACCACGCCCTCGTAGTTGCAGCCGAAGGCGGCCATGATGCTCCCATAGTCGGCCGGCACGTTGTTGTCGCGATAGAGCGCGGCCATGCGCCGCTGCATCTCGATATCCTGGGCGAAG
Source organism: Alphaproteobacteria bacterium (assembly GCA_020850755.1). Classification (GTDB taxonomy): domain Bacteria; phylum Pseudomonadota; class Alphaproteobacteria; order Acetobacterales; family Acetobacteraceae; genus JADZEB01. The sequence goes on from JADZEB010000023.1 coordinate 19,674, forward strand.
TCGCGCTTCTGGTTGCGTTTGCAGAAGGTCTCCGAGGCGGTGAGCGTCAGCTTGCCATGCACCGCCACCCGCCCGGTGGCCAAGGCGCGCTTGAAGCCGATATCGTTGAGGTAGATGCAGGAATAATTGATGCCCGGCTTCTGGCGCACGCCGGCCACCACGGCCTCGGCGTCCGCCATCTGCGGCACCTGCTTCGGGTTGACGAAGGAGGTCATCTGGATCGCCTTGACCCCGGTCTCGGCCAGGGCCTCGATCAGGCAGATCTTGTCGGCGGTGGAGATCTTGTCGGGCTGGCCGATGCCCTCGAACTGGTAGCCCTCGCGCGGGCCGCACTCGTGCAGAAAAACGGACTGGGGCAGGGCCATGGGAGACCTCCGGTGGCTTTGGATGCCTGCGCGCCGCATGCGGGGGCGGGGCACGAGGGGGACAGCACCCGAATAGAACAGTGCAGCGGTGGCGTCCAGTTTGCGTTGGTCTCGCCATGGCGTGACGCGCCAGCCATGACGGTGCGCCGCCATTATGATATTATAACGATGCCGCGTGGCCGCAGCCAGGCCGCGCAAGGCTCGCGCACTTTCCACGCGCAGCCATCGACCAGGAGGCGGATCGTGCCCGGCTATGACAAGCAGCTTACCCTCGCCTTCATGTCGCATGCCGGCGAGAAGAGCCATTTCGAGCCGCAGTGGAAGGCACTTTCCGAGAAGGCACAGGCCAAGAAGATCGAGGATCTGGGCCATGCGGCGGCGATCGGCAAGACCGGTTTCGCGAGCCCGCCCGATGCGCTCGGCAAGCTGACCAAGGACTCGCGGCTCTACCTGCTCGGCCATGGCGACTGGGCGCAGCAGAAGCTGGGCGACTGGAGCTACTCGGATATCCTCAACATGCTGGTCGATGGCGGGCTTGCGGCGGTCAAGCTGGTCAATGTCGTGGCCTGCCAGCTTGCGCGCGACAAGGGTACGCTCGATGATCAGCGGCTGGCCACCAGCGCCGACAGCTTCGCTTCGAAACTCCACAACGGCCTTGGCACGTGCGGGATCAAGACCGAGGTGCGCGCCTACCTGCTCGACAATTTCGTGGTCAGCAAGGCCACGCACGAGAACCACACCCAGTTCGACTTCCCGGACGATGCCGGGCGCAAGCTCGTCTATGGCAAGGACGGCAAGGCCTATCCGGCGCGCTATGCCAAGGTCGCCTTCGTCTGGCAGAACGGGGTGCAGACCCGGCTCTACACGAAGCCCGAGGGCTTGCCGCTATACTAGGCGGGGTGTGGCGCGCGCGCCCGCCGCCATGCCTGTGGCTGAAATGCACGCCCCGCAGCGCCGTCATGCCCGAACCGCGCGCCGGCGCCGGGTTTGCTGTGCTAGCCTTCGCTCCTTCCATGAAGGAGGCGCCGCATGAGCGATGCCCTTGCTCCCCTGATCCGCGACCTGCTGGGCTGGTTGGCCGCCGGCCCGCGCCCCTATGCCGAGGTGATCGACGCCTGGCGCACTTCCTGCCCGCGCCTGACGGTGTGGGAGGATGCGATCGAGCGTGGCCTGATCCGCCATGTCCGGCTGCCCGATCGCGGCCGCTGCCTCGAACTCACGCCAGAGGGGCGCGTGCTGCTTGACGATGCACCCGCCCCGCCGCCGCCGCCGCTTGCAGCCGTCGATGCCCCCGGCACGGCACCGCCGCGCCGGCGTGCCTGATCAGGGCGAGCCGCGCCGGGCCACGCTGAGCCGAGCCGCGAGCCGAGCGGGTCAGGGCTGCCGGCTCTCCGCCGCATGGCTCATGCGGTAGTGGAAGTTGCCGATATGCGAGACCTCGCGGCTGAGGTCGTGGTCGATATGGACCGCAATGCCGGCGGCCTTGAGCTTGGCGCAGAAGTAATAGTCCTCGCCCAGGAACTCGACCGGGTTGCCGGGGATCGGTTCGAAGGCGAAGGCGGGCGGAGGGATGCGCGAGAATAGCGAGGTCCGCACCAGCATCAGCCCGGTGCCGGCGCCGTCGACGATCTCCAGCCCGTGTCGATCAGGAGCGCTGACCACCGGCTTGCCGCCGGACACCGAGACAGGCTTGCCCGGCAACTGGCGCTTCACATAGTTGGCCGCGACGACATCCTTCCCGTGCGCCAGCAGGCGGTGCAGCGTGTCGGGCGGGAAGTCCATGTCGCAGTCGAGGAACAACAGGTGCTCGAACTTCTTGTCGATGGCATTGCGCACGATCTTGTTGCGGTTGCTGGGCAGGTCGAGCCGCGCGCATACAGCAAGCCGACATCGACCGGCTGCCCGCCAAGAGGCATCCGGCTGGCATAGATCAGCAGGCGCCCGAAGGCGATCCCGAACTCGGCGTTCCAGACATCGTGTGACGGCACGCCAACGGCAACGCGAAGCAAGGTCGAGGCTCCCTGGTGGCATCGGCACGGCTGCGGCCGAAGCCCGGGCGCCGCGGGGCACCTTGGCCCGGGACCGCATGCCGGGCGGATGCTACAAGGAGCGAGGCTCTCAGCGCCAGACCTGCTCCCGGATCCGTCACCATGCCCGTGCTCGCCGCAACGCCATGTCCGATCCCGCCCCACAGCCGATGAGCAAAGCCGATCACGACAAGCCGGCCCTGCCGGCCGAGCGGGTGCGCGCGATTGCTGCCGCGCAAGGCCAGGCGCCCTTCGATCTTCTTGTCTGCGGCGGTACGCTGGTCGATGTCGCCACTGCCGAACTCCGCCCGGCCGATATCGGCATCGTGGGCGGGCTGGTCGCGAGCATCCATCCGCGCGGGGCGCGGGCCGACGCCGCCGAGCGCCTGGATGCCGCCGGCGCCTATCTCGCCCCCGGCCTGATCGACACGCATGTGCATCTGGAAAGCTCGCACATGCTGCCGGTGCACTATGCGGCCACCGTGCTGGCGCAGGGCACCACCACCGTTTTCTGGGACCCCCACGAGCTGGCGAACGTGCTCGGCCTCGAAGGCGTGCGCTGGGCGATCGCGGCCAGTCGCGGCCTGGCCTTGCGCGTGCTGGTGGGGGCCTCGTCCTCGGTGCCCTCGGCGCCGGGGCTGGAGCGGGCAGGGGCCGAGATCGGCGGTGCCGAGATGGCGCGGATGCTCCGCTGGCCGGAGGTCGCGGGCGTGGCCGAGGTGATGGACATGGCCGGCGTCCTGTCCGGCACCGGCCGCATGGCCGAGGTGCTGGCGGCGGGGCTGGCCAGCGGCAAGCCGATCGCGGGCCATGCGCGCGGCCTGGCCGGCCCGAAATTGCAGGGCTTCGTCGCCGCCGGGATCGGGTCCGACCACGAACTGGTCTCGGCCGCCGATGCGATCGAGAAGCTGCGCGCTGGCCTCTGGGTCGAGCTGCGCGGCTCGCACGACTACCTGCTGCCCGAGATCGTCCTGGCGCTGAAGGCGCTGCCGCGCCTGCCGGCCACGCTCTCGCTCTGCACCGACGATGTGTTCCCCGACCAGCTCGTGCGTGCGGGCGGCATGATCGACCTCGTCCGCCGGCTGGTGCGTTACGGCCTCGATCCGGTGCAGGCGCTGGTCTGCGGCACGCATAACGGCGCGCTGCGGCTGGGGCGGAGCGATATCGGGCTGATCGGGCCGGGCCGCGCCGCCGACCTGGTGCTGCTCGACGATCTCGGCGCGATGGCGGTGCGGGTCGTGGTTGCCGGCGGGCGGATCGTGGCGCGCGATGGCGCGCTTGCGGCCCCGCTGGCGGCACCGCCCGCCCCGGCGCTTGCGGGCAGCGTGCGCGTGCCCACGCTTGGGCCAGAGGATTTCCGCATCCGCCTGCCTGCCGGCGTGGTGGGTGCGGGCCGCCGGCGCGCGCTCCTGCGCGGCATTCGCGGCGCGCGCTTCACGCAATGGACCGAGATCGAGGCCGAGGTGCAGGACGGCATCGTGCAGGTGCCGGAGCACTGCTCGCTGATGGCGGTGGTGCATCGGCATGGCCGCGACCCCGCCCTGCCGCGCCTGGCGCTGCTGGAGGATTGGGGCCTCTGGCGCGGCGCCTGGGCCGCCACCTACGCGCATGACGCGCACAACCTGGTGCTGTTCGGCCGCGACCCGGCCGACATGGCGGCGGCGGCGAATGCGGTGATCGCGGCGGGAGGCGGCATGGCGGTGGCGGCGGGCGGTGCGGTGCGCGCGATCCTGCCCCTGCCGGTGGCGGGGCTTCTGTCCGATGCGGCGCCGGTCGCGGTGGCCGATGGCTTCGCCGCCCTGCGCGCCGCGGCCGACGACGTGGCCGAGTGGAAGCCACCCTATCGTGTGTTCAAGGCCCTGTTCGGCGCGGCACTCGCCTGCAATGCCGGCCCGCACCTGACCGACATGGGCCTCACCGATGGGGGCAGTGGCCGGATCGAGCAGATGCTGGTGCGGATGCTCTAGCCTTGCGGCGGGCTAGTTGGCGGGCGCGCCAAGATCGACATTGTACTGGCGCTTGAGCCAGGCGGCGAGCCAGTCCTTGGCCTCGGGCGGCAGCGTCACGGCGGCGAGCAGGTTGCGCTGCGCCACATCGTCGAGCGCGGGCGGGTAGGGGCCGATCATCTGCGGGGCGCGCTCCTTGAAGGTGTCGGATGCGACCGTGCGCCGCGCCGCCTCGCGCCAGGCGGCGACCAGCTCGGGCGGTGTGCCCTCGGGCAGCACCAGGGCCACCGTGTTCGACACCAGCACCGCGAACAGCGCCTGGAACGCCGCCCAGGCCGGCCCGGCCGGGTCGCTTCCGTGGATCGCGCGATACACCTCGGGGAAGCTCGGCAGGTCGGGCAGGTTGGGGTCGCGGCCGAGGCGCCCCTGCGCGTCGGCATAGCCCAGCGTGAACAGCGGCACCGCGCGCCCCGCCTGCACGAGCGGCAGCACCTGCGGCACCCACGATGCCATGTCGTCGCCATTGATGTTGAGCTCGCCGCGCTGATAGGCGAGCCGCGCCTGGCCGCGGTTGATCCCGAACACCGTACGCACGCTCAGGCCCAGCATGTCGAGCGCGACCAGGCGCGGCAGGTCGGCCGAGGTGGGGCCGTTCGCGCCGATGACCAGATCGCGCCCGCGCAGGGCGGCAACGTCCTGCGGGCCGCTGGCGCCGAGCCCGGGCGCGACATAGACGACGCTACCGAGCGGGGAGCCGATCACGGGGATGAAGCGGCGTGGATCGAAGCGCACGCGCCTGTCGCCCAGGATGAAGTTGAGCTGGGTCGAGGCCGACAGCGTCAGCAGCGTCAGCCCGTCCGGCTGGGCTCGCGCGGTGAACTGGTTCGCCCCGGTGATCGAGCCGCCGCCGGGGATGTTGCGGATGACGATGCCCGGGTTGCCCGGCAGGTGTGGGCGCATCTGGTCGGCCATGAAGCGGGCATAGGCGTCGGCCCCACCCCCCTCGGCGAAGGGCACGACGAACTCGATGCGCTTGCCGGCGAAACTCACCTGCGCCTGGGCCTTGGCCGGGGTCGTGGTGGCGGCCAGGGTGGCGGCCAGAAGGCCGGCCGGCAGGGCGGCCGCCAGAATGACACGTCGCATGATCATCGCTGTTGCTCGTTCCCGTTGGGCATGCGCAGCCCGATCGCGTCCGGCATCGGATTGGTGGAGGATGCCGGCAAGTCGCGCGACCGGCGAAGCGCCAATTGCTCGCACTCGCCAGCCACAGGCGTGCGCCGGTTCACCGCGCGCATCTCGCGCGCGGCGCCGCCCTGGAGGTGGGACACGGCCTCGCGCTCGGTCATGGTGCGCTGGGAGGCGCCCGGCGGCAGGTCGAGATAGTTGTGGGCGCGGGCGTAGCGTTCGCTGGTCGCGCTGTCCTGCACGCCGAGCCGGTTGAACCACTGCTTGACCGTGTACCAGTACTGGTCCTCGCTCCAGAGCCGGAGCGCGAGATTGCTCGGGTCGTTGAAACCGCACTCGTCACGCGCGTTCGGATCGCGCAGGAGATCGAGGGACACGTTGACCCACGCCGCCAGCACGCCGACCACGGCGATGCCCGCAAGCAGGTTCGTCAGCCTCCGGCGGATGCCGTTGGCGAGCATGGGCCCTTCCTCATTCACGCGCGGGGTCGGAACTCGCGACCCCGTCGGCGCTAGTCGAAGCACACGCCGTGCCGGTCGGCAGGCATGATCCTGGCGGCGGCGCTGGACCAGGGGCGAGCCGAATCATCGGCCCGAACCGACTCGATTGCGCCGCAACCTTCCTGCATCAGGCGCATAAGTTCTTCGTAAAATCAAGAATTTGGAATGCGCTGCCTAGGCCGCAGTTGAAGTCGGCCCGTGCCACCGCGCCGGTCCGTGCCCCCTCCGGCGGCGCGTGTCGGGGGCGGGCCGGATGTGCATCGGGGGGCCGGCCGGGTGTCGGGGGTCGATGCGTTTTGCGGTTGGGCCGCTGCCATCAGGCCCACTACGATGCGCTTGCGCTGGGCCCGGGTGAAGGGCGCGATGCCGAGCAGCTCCAGCAGCCAGAGCCCATCGACCGCGAGCATCACGGCGGCCGACCGCTCGAACGGCACCGTGCTGGCCCCGACCATCCGCCCCACCTCGGCGAAGTGCTCGCGCACCGGGGCCATCAGCCTGGGGTCGGTGGCCACCGCCGCGAGCAGGGCGGTGCCGACGCGCCCTTCCACCACCTTGGGCATCTCCAGCGAAGCCTGGACATAGGCTGGCAGGAACGGCATTCCGGCCTTGATCATGCGTTCCAGCCGGGCGTGGAACTGACCCATCCGGTGCTCGACAAGCGCGGCCACCAGCGCGTTCTTGCTGCGGAAATGGTAGAGCAGTCCGCCCTTGCTCACCCCCGCGCGCGCGGCCACCGCCTCCAGCGTCAGCGCGCCGATGCCATCGGCCGCGATCACATCGGCGGCGGCATCGAGCATGCGGGAACGCTGGCTGGGGCGCGGCATGGGGCGGGTGCGGGCCTTTCCTCAGTTCATGAAGATCTTGCCGGGGTTGAGTATGCCGCGCGGATCGAACACCGCCTTGACCGCGCGCATGGCCTCGACCGCGTCCGCTCCCGCCTCGCGCAGCAGGAATTCGCGCTTGCCGAGCCCCACCCCATGCTCGCCGGTGCAGGTGCCGCCCATCGCCAGCGCGCGCGCGACGATGCGGCGGTCGAGCTCGAAGCCGCGGGCGATCTCGGCCGGGTCGTTCGGATCGACCAGGATCATGGTGTGGAAGTTGCCGTCCCCGGCATGGCCGACGATCGGCGCGGTGAAGCCCGAGGCGGCGATGTCCTTCTTGGCGCCGAGCATGCACTCGGCCAGGCGCGAGATCGGCACGCAGACATCGGTGGTGATCGACTTGCAGCCGGGACGCAGCGCCACGCCCGCATAGTAGGCGGCATGGCGCGCCTTCCACAGCCGGGCGCGCTCCTCCTCGCTCGTGGCCCAGGCGAAGGCGCTGCCGCCGAAGCTGCCGGCGATCTCCTCCACCGCCTGCGCCTGCTCGGCCACGCCCGCCTTCGAGCCGTGGAACTCGAAGAACAGGGTCGGCCTCTCGGCATAGCCGTCGAGCTTCGAGTAGCGGATGCAGGCGCGCATCTGCACCTCGTCCAGGAGCTCGATGCGCGCGACCGGGATGTTCGACTGCATGACCGCGATCACCGTCTCGACCGCGCCGGCAAGGTCGGGGAACTGACACACCGCCGCCGAAATCGCTTCGGGGATGCCGTAGAGGCGCAGCCGCGCGGCGGTGATGATGCCGAGCGTGCCCTCGGAGCCCACGAACAGGCGGGTGAGGTCGTAGCCGGCGGCCGACTTGCGCGCGCGCGTGCCGGTTTCGAGCACGCGCCCGTCGGCCAGCACCACCGTCAGGCCCAGCACGTTCTCGCGGATGGTGCCGTAGCGCACGGCATTGGTGCCGCTCGCGCGCGTGGCGCACATGCCGCCGATGGTGGCTTCCGCGCCGGGATCGACCGGGAAGAACAGGCCGCGATCGCGCAGATGCTGGTTCAGCGCCTGGCGCGTCACGCCCGCCTCGACGCGGGCGTCGAGGTCGGCCTCGTTCACCTCAAGGATCGCCGTCATGCGCGAGAGGTCGAGCGAGATGCCGCCCCGCACGGCCGTGACATGGCCCTCGAGCGAGGTGCCGGCGCCGAACGGCACCACCGGCACGGCGTGGCGATGGCAGAGCGCGAGGATCGCGCTCACCTCCGCGGTGGTTTGGGCGAAGCAGACCGCGTCGGGGCGGGCAGGGGTCTGCCAGTCCTCGCCATGCGCGTGCTGGTCGCGGATCGAGGCGTTGGTGCTGCAACGCTCGCCGATCAGCGCGCGGCAGCCTTCCAGCACGGCATCGAGCGGGCGGGACATGGTTCGCGGGCACCCCTTTCCCGCATCGGTTAGCACGCGCCCGGGGCCACCGGAAGCCGCCCTGCCGCGCTTGCCGCGCGGGGCCGTTTGCGGGATGGTTGCGCGGCCAGCCGCGCCGGCGGCGGCGCCCAGCAGCGGAGATGCCAGCCATGCCCTCGCACGTCTTTCCCCGCAGCGTCAGTGCCCCGCCCCGCGTGGCGGTGTCCGGGCGCGGCCTGATGATCCGCGACAGCGAGGGGCGCGAGTATATCGACGCCTGCGGCGGGGCTGCCGTGTCCTGCCTCGGCCACGCCCATCCGGCGGTGATCGAGGCGGTGCGCCGCCAGTTGGAGACGCTGGAATACGCCCATACCGGCTTCTTCTCGACGCCCGTGGCCGAGGAGCTGGCCGACATGCTGATGCAGGAGGCGCCCCCCGGCATCGCCTATGCCTATTTCGTCTCGGGCGGGTCGGAGGCGATCGAGGCGGCGCTGAAGATGGCGCGGCAGTATTTCCTGGAGATCGGCCAGCCGAAGCGTTCGCGCTTCATCGCGCGGCGGCAGAGCTATCACGGCAACACGCTCGGCGCGCTCGCGGTGGGCGGCAACATGTGGCGGCGCGAGCCCTATGCGCCGCTGCTGATGGAAACCAGCCATGTCAGCCCCTGCTTCGCCTATCGCTTCCGCCGCGACGACGAGAGCGAGGATGAGTATGGCCGGCGCGTCGCCGACGAGCTGGAGGCCGAGATCCTGCGCCTCGGCCCCGACACGGTCGCGGGCTTCCTGGCCGAGACGGTCGTCGGTGCCACCTCGGGCAGCGTGCCGCCGGTCGCCGGCTACTTCCGCCGCATCCGCGAGATCTGCGACCGCTACGGCGTGCTCCTGATCCTCGACGAGGTGATGAGCGGCATGGGCCGCTGCGGCACACTGCATGCCTGCACCGCCGAGGGCATAGCGCCGGACCTGATGGTGGTGGCGAAGGGCCTCGGCGCTGGCTACCAGCCGATCGGCGCGCTGCTCTGCTCCGAGGGGGTGTTCCAGGCCTTCGCGCAAGGCTCGGGGGCGTTCCAGCACGGCCACACCTATCTTGCCCATCCGGTGGCCTGCGCCGCAGCGCTTGCCGTGCAGAAGGTGATGCGCGAGGAGAAGCTCGTGGCGCGCGTCGCCGTGCAGGGCGAGAAGCTGCGCGACATGCTCCAGGAGCGGTTCGGCAATCACGCCCATGTCGGCGACATCCGCGGCCGCGGCCTGTTCTGGTCGCTGGAATTCGTGCGGGACCGCGCCAGCAAGGCGGTGTTCGATCCCAAGCTGAAGCTCAATGCGCGGGTCAAGGCGGCCGCGCTCGATCGCGGGCTGATGGTCTATCCGATGGGCGGCACGATCGACGGCAAGCAGGGCGACCATGTCACGCTCGCCCCGCCCTTCGTCGTCACCGATGCGGAGCTGGCCGAGATCGTGGCGCGGCTCGGTGACTCGGTCGATGCCGCGCTGGCCGGCGCCAAGGCCGCGCGCTAGGGCAGCGTCCGAAGCTGGCGGAACCCCGCTGCGGTTCCACCAGATCGGACCAAGCTGCTCGCGAAGCTTGAGTTTCCCGGGCACGATTTCCGTCCGGCTGACTAAAGCCGAACGGAACGTGCCCTAGCCGCGCTTCGCCGCCGCGCGCAGGGCTTCGGTTGCCGCAATATCGACCTCACGCCCGTCCGGGGTGAGGGCAACGCCATAGGTTGCGCGCGCGGCCGCGGCGCTCACCAGGTCGTCGCGCACGTCGCGCAGCACCGCCTCGGGCGCGCGGGCGAGGGGATCGCCGAAGCCCCCGCCACCGGGCGAGACCGCGCGCAAAGTGGCCGGGCCGAGGCGGCGCAGCCCGAATTTCGGCGCGGGCGAGGGGGCGCCGCCTGCCGGCACGATCTCCATCTCGCCTGCCGCGCCGCCCTCGCCGCCGGCAACGCCATATGAGGAGATATAGCGCAGCCCCTCGCCCCGGAAGGAATAGAGGGCGGGCGCACGCACCTCGGCTTCGTAATGGACGCCGCTGCCGCCGCGCCACTGCCCCGGCCCGGCGGAATCGCAGCGGAACTCCTGGCGGTGGAAGCGCACCGGGAAAAGCTGCTCGTAGATCTCCACCTCGGGGATCACCAGCCCGCCCAGCGTGCAGAGATGGCCGATCGAGTTGAAGCCGTCGCGTCCGGCCACCGCACCCGCCCCGGCCGAGGCGATCGAGTGGTAGAAGACGAAGGTCGATCCGTCCGGGCGCTGGCCGGCGGTGACGCCGAAAATGTTCTTGGCCCAGCCGGCGCAGGCGCGCGCGGGATCGGCCTGGGCCAGCGCCTTCCACAGCGCATGCACGATCTCGTGCGCGACGAAAACGGTGCACATCGTCACCGGCGCGGGCGGGCGCGGGTTGACGATGCTGCCCTCCGGCGCGCGGATGGTCAGGCCGCGGAAGCGCCCCTCGTTGCGCGGGATGGCCGGATCGAAGAAGGCGGTCAGCGCCAGATAGACCGCCGAGACGGTGTTGGCGTAGGAGGAGTTCTTGAAGCCGCGCATCTCGGGGTCGGTGCCGGCGAAATCGACCTCGGCGGTGCCGTCGGTGTGCACGGTCAGCGCCACGCGCACCCACACGTCGCGCTGCTCGAAGCAGTCATTGTCGGTGCGTTCCTCGCCGCGATAGGTGCCGGGCGGCAGGGCGGCGAAGGCGGCGCGCTGGCGCTTGTCGGCATGATCGAGGATGCCGGCGAAGGCCGCCTCGGCCTGCGCCTCGCCGAGTTCGCGCGCCAGTGCCTCGATCCCCTCCACGCCGATGCGCGTCGAGCCGATCATCGCGCGCAGATCGCCATCCTGCAGGTCGGGCGTGCGCGTGTTGGCCATGAGCAGCGCCCAGAGATCGCGGCGCAGCCTGCCCGCCTCGATCAGCTTGAGCACGGGCAGCCGCACGCCCTCGTGGAACAGCTCGGTCGCTTCCGGGTTGTAGGTGCCGGCGGCGCCGCCGCCGATGTCGGACTGATGCGCGCGGTTGCAGGCGAAGCCGATCAGCCTGCCGTTCAGGAATGCCGGCCGCGCCGCCACCCAGTCGGGCAGGTGGTTGCCGCCGGCGAGATAGGGGTCGTTGAGCAGGAACACGTCGCCCGGGCCGATCTCGCCCGCGAAGTCGCGCAGGATCGCGCGCACGGCGAAGCCGCCAGAGCCGGTGTGGATCGGGATGCCGTCGGCCTGCGCCACCACCTGCCCGTCGGCGCCGGCAAGGAAGCAGGAGAAGTCATGCGCCTGGCTGAAGATCGGGCTGCGCGCGGTGCGCACCATCACATGGCCCATCTGCTGGCTGACATGGTCGAGCCGGTTCTGCGCCAGCGCCAGCACCACCGGATCGAGGCTTGCCGCGCCGCCGCTCATGGGGCACCGCCGACATGGATGAGATAGTCGCCTGCGGCGTCCACCTCGGCGCGGTCCTCGGCGCCGATGACGATGGTGGTGGTGGCTTCCGCGATCAGTGCCGGGCCGGCGATGGCGTGGCCGGGGCGCAGGCCGGCACCGACATAGACGGGCGTGGGCACGAAGCCGCGCGCATCATCGGCATAGACCGGGCGCGTCTCGGCGGGCAGGGCTGGCGCGGCTGCAGGATCGGGGCGGGCGGGGCACAGCGGCGGCAGGATGCCGCGCGCGACGATGCGCGCGGCGGTGACCTCAATCAGCCCGCCCGGCTGGATGTGGCCATAGAGGCGGTCATAGGCGGCCTCGAACGCGGCGCGGATCGCGGCGGCATCGGCCCCGTGCGGCACCGGCACGCGCACATCCCATTGCTGCGCGCGGTAGCGCAGGTCCAGCTCGCGCCCGAGCGCGCGATCGCCGGGCGCGAAACCTTCGGCGCCGAGCAGCGCGTCGGCCTCGGCCTCCAGCGCGCGGAAGCTCTCCTCCAGCGCCGGCAGGGCATCATCGGCAAGCTGCGCGAAATGCACGCGCGCGAAATCCTGGCGCATGTCGGCGTTGAGCATGCCGAAGGCGCAGAACGCGCCGGAATGGCGCGGCACATGCACGCGCGCGATGCCGAGCTTGCGTGCCACCGCCGCGCCGTGCATCGGTCCGGCTCCGCCGCACGCCACCAGCACATAGCGGCGCGGATCATGGCCGCGCTGGATGCTGATCTTCTCGACCGCGTGCAGCAGATGCTGTTCGAGCAGGCGGATCATGCCGGCTGCGGCCTCGGTCACCGAGAGGCCGAGCGGACGTGCCACCTTGGCCGCGATCGCGGCCTCGGCCCTCGCGCCGTCTAGCGTCACCGAGCCGCCGGCATAGGGGCCGGGCTTGAGCCGCCCGAGCACAAGATGCGCATCGGTGATGGTGGGCTCGCTGCCGCCCTGCCCGTAGGCGGCCGGCCCCGGTCGCGCGCCGGCCCCGCGCGGACCGACGAACAGCAGCCCCGCGGCATCGACGCCGGCGATGGTGCCGCCGCCCGCGCCCACGGTGTGGATGTCCACCGCCGGGATCGCCACCGGATAGCCGGCGATATCCAGTTCCTCGGTCACCGGCACGCGCGCATCCGTCATCACCGTGACGTCGCAGGAGGTGCCGCCGATCTCCATCGCGATCAACCGGTCCGAACCGATGGTGCGGCGGAAATAGTCGAGCGCGCCCACCCCCGCCGCAGGCCCCGACAGCACCAGCGCCGCCGGTCGCGGGGCAAGCTGGTCGATCGAGGCGGCCCCGCCATTCGACTGCAGGAGGAAGATCGCGCGCGGCAGGCCGAGCGCGCGCAGCCGCGCATCGAGCGCGCGCAGGTAGCGGCCGACGCGCGGGGCGAGGTAGGCGTTCATCACCGTGGTGGCGCTGCGCGCATACTCGCCGATCACCGGCGCGACCTCGGAGGAAAGGCTGATCGGCACATCGCCCAGCCGTTCGGCGAGCACCGCGCACACGCGCCGCTCATGCGTCGGGTTGGCGTAGGCGTGCAGCAGGCAGACCGCCACCGCCTGCACGCCCTCGGCGCGGAAGGTCGCGCCCGCCGCCTCGATGTCGGTATCGGAGAGCGGCGCGATCTCGGTGCCCGTGGCGTCCATCCGCCCGCGCACCGGCAGGCGGAGATAGCGCGGCACCAGCACCGGCGGATAGGGCGTGCGATGGTCCCACACATCGGCGCGCAGGCCGCGGCGGATTTCCAGCGTGTCGCGAAAGCCGGCGGTGGTGACCAGCCCCACCCGCGCGCCCTTGGCCTCCAGCACGGTATTGGTGGCCACCGTCGAGCCGTGGATGAAGAAGCCGCACGCGGCCAGCACGCCGCCGACATCGCGCCCGAGTGCCTGCGCCGCGAGGTCGAGCGCCGCCAGCACGCCCTGGCCGGGGTCCTCGGGCACCGAGGGCGCCTTGAACACGCGCATGGCGCCGGCATCGTCCACCATCACCAGATCGGTGAAGGTGCCGCCGACATCGACGCCGATGCGCCAGGGCGCAGCCGCTTGCCAGGGGGCCGACATGTCCGAGGCTGAGCGCGCCAGCTGCCCCTGCGCCTCAGCCCTGGGCGGTGCTGCGGTCCAGTTCCGCGCGCGGCAGGTCCCACATCAGCGTGTAGGTGCCGATCTCGTAGCCGTCGGTCGGCAGCCCGTTCTTGCCGAGCGCCTCCTCGATGCTGGGGCCGACCTCGGCCAGCGGGCCAAGGCTGGTCGCCTCGGCCAGGAACAGCCACTCGCCCGAGCCGGCGGGGGCGGGCGGGCGGCCGGCGGCCGGCACGGCGGGACCCGAAAGGTTGGGGTCGGCCTCGACCAGATGGGCGGCGAGCAGGCCGTCGCGCGCGACCAGCCCCGGCAGCGTCTCGGCCTTCAGCGTCTCGCGCAGCCTGGCGCGCTTGGCGCCGGGCGGCTTCATCAGCACCGCCGCGACCGCGCCGCAGCGGCCAATCCCGTCGGACAGCGTGACGGCACCGACCAGGCGGTGAAAATTCTGCATCCGCCCCATCACGTCGCGGCTCCAGGCGGTCTGGTTGGCCAGCGCCTTCTGGTAGTTGGGGCTGCCGAAGACGCCCAGTCCCTCGGTCTCGTAGAGGGCGAGGTACTTCCGTCTTGCCTGGGCAGCGGCGAAACGGCGCGCGCTGTGGAAGCCGTCGAGCCCGACACGCTCGGCCACGTGCTCGCGGTCATACCAGCGGTTGAACTCGGACTCGTCCGCCGCGGCGATGTCCGTGAACACCACCAGCATGCCGCAGCCTGTCAGCGCCATCGTTCCGTCCCCCAGTTATCGTTTGTGCAGTCCGTAGGCTCGCGCCAAGGGCGGGGGGCTGTCAACGCCCAGCCGCCCTGTGGCCCGTCCGCCGGCTCAGCCGCGCAGGGCCTTGAACTGCTCCATATAGCCCGAGGGGTCGATCACCACATCGACCAGATTGGGGCCCGGCGCGCGGAAGGCGCGGCGCAGCGCCGGCCCCAGTGCCTCCCGGCGGGTGACGCGCTCGGCCTCGCAGCCGAAACCTTCCGCGACCTTTGCGAAGTCCGTGGGAGAGAACTCCACCCCGGCCGAGGGCATCTGCTGGCGTCGCTGCTTGAGCGCGATCATGGTCAGGGTGCTGTCGTTCATCACGACGACGGTCAGGTTGCAGCGCGCTTGCGCCGCCGTGGCAAGTTCACCCGCGCACATCATCAGCCCGCCATCGCCGGTGAAGGCGATCACGCGCCGCTCGGGCTCGGCGAGGGATGCGGCAATCGCCGCCGGCAGGGCGAAACCCATGGTGGCCAGCCCGCTTGAGATGAGCACGTCGTGCGGCTCGTTGGCCGGCCAGAAGGCCATCACCGGCAGCATGTGCGAGCCGGCATCGCAGCTCATGCGCGCGCGCGGCGGGGCGGCGGCGATCGCCTCGTCGACCACATGCTGCGGCGTGATCGGTCCGCCGCCGCGCACGGCCAGCGTCTCGCGCATGGCGGCTTTGATAGCGGCCATCTCGTCATCCTGCCAGGCCGAGCGCGCTGCGCCCTTGGCCAGCGCGCGCCCGGCGGTGGCGATGCAGCCGAACATCGACACCGCCGCCGGCACATACTGCCGGTCGAAGGGGTGCGGGCTCAGCTCCAGCACCGGCACCTTGTAGCGCCAGGGCTGGAGCGCGAACTCCACCGGATCGGCGCCGAAGGTGATGATCAGGTCGCCCTCGCCGATCGCACCGGCCTCGCCGGCGCCGCCGACATACTGGCCGAGGCAGAGCGGATGGGCGTCCGGCAGCGTGCCCTTGGCCTTGTAGGTGGGGAAGACCGGGCAGTTGAGCGCGCCAGCAAGCATGCGCAGCGCGGCCGTGGCCTCGGCACCGAGCGCCTGCAGGCCGGCGATGATCACGGGCTTGCGGCTGCGCGCGAGCAGCGCCTTGGCCTCGGCCAGCATCTCGGGATCGGGCGCGGGCGTGGGCAGGGCGCGGGTCGGGCGCATCGGCCCGCGCGGGGCGGCATGGCGCGAGCGCTTGCTGTTGACTTCGAGATAGACCGGCCCGCGCGGCGGCGTCAGCGCCACCTGCACCAGCCGGGCGAGCTCGGCGGCAACGTCCTGCGTCTCCAGCGCCGACTGCGCGCGCGTGACGGGGCGGGCGAGCCCGGTCTGGTCGAACAGCTGGTGCGTCATGTAGGTGGTGCTGGCCTCGAACCCGTCGGACAGCATGATCATCGCGCCACGATCGAGCGAGGCGTAGGCCAGTCCGTTGATGCCATTGGCCAGCCCCGGCCCCTTGGTGGTCATGGCGACGCCGAGGGTGCCGGTGATCTCGGCGGTGACCGAGGCCATGATCGCGGCGGCGGTCTCGGTGCGGGTCAGCACGAAGGGAATGCCGCGCGCGCCGGCCGAGGCGATGATGTCGAGGCTCGATCCGCCGCCCGGCACGCCGAAGATGCGCGCAACGCCGTTCACCGCCAGGCAATCGGCGATGGTGTCGGCGACGGTGCCGGTCTGGTTCGCGGTCTCGGGGCTGGTGGGCGCGTTCATGGGTGGCTCCGTCTGGGGCTTACGATGGGTTCAGCGCTGCAACCAGGGGGCCTCGGCCCACAGCCGGCCGAGGCGCGCATGCTCGGCGCGGATGAAGGCTTCATAACGGCCGCTGTCCTGGAAGGATACGGTGACGAATTGCGCATCCGACTGGGCGCGATAGTCCGGGTCCTCCACCGCGCGCTTGAGGGCGGTTTCGAGCCGGGCACGAATGGCGGGCAAGAGTCCGCGCGGTGCGGCAACGCCGCGTGTCGAGGCGGCTAGCAGGTCGAGACCCTGTTCGCGGCAGGTGGGCAGGTCGGGCAGGGCGGGCAGGCGCTGCTCGGCGGCGACGGCGAGGCCGCGCAGCTTGCCCTCCTGGATCAGCCTCCCGGCATCGCTGAGGCTGAGGGCGGCAAAGGCGGTGTGCCCGCCTTGCACCGCCGCGCGCACGGGGGCGGAACCCGTGAAGGGAACGTGCGAAAGCTGGATACCGGTGGCACGTTCGAGTTGAAGGATCGCCAGGTGCTGTGCCCCGCCCACGCCGAGTGTGCCGCCGGCAAGAGCGCGCGGGTCGCGGCGGGCCCGCTCGATCAAGTCGGACAGGCGGCGGATCGGGCTCGCGGCCGCGACCACGAACGCCACCGGATCGGCCACCAGGCTGGCGATGAAGGTGAAGCCATCCAGCGTGTAGCTCGCGCGTCCGTCATGCAGGCGCGAGACGAGGGTGGGCATGCCGATGAAGCCGAGCGTGTAGCCGTCGGCCTGGGCGCGGGCGAGTTCGGCCGCCGCCACCGCCCCGCCGCCGCCGGGCCGGTTGAGAACGACGAAGCTCGCACCGGGCAGATTGTGCTCGACGAAGGGCAGGAAGGTGCGCGCGGCGACATCGTTGGCGCCGCCAGCCGGGAAACCCACCAGCATGGTGATCGGCCGGCTTGGCCACGCGCCGGCGCCGGGCTGGGCCCGGGCCGTGCGCTGCAAGCCGAGATGCGCTGCCGCCGCCCCTGCCCCCAATGCAAGAAGCGATCGGCGCGATGGGCCGAGCATGACTTCCTCCCCGCGGGCGCGCCGCCCGCCCGCGCAACGAGGCGGCCGACGCAGCCTTACCGCACCTTCCTAGACCGGCTCCGCCGCCGGAACAAGGATGCGTGGCAGTGCCGCGAGAGCGGTGGGAATGACCGCGCCGGGCGGCGGCGGTCCCGCCGGGGTCGCCAGCGGCGGCCCGAGGCCGCGCTCCGAGAGGTAGTCGCGGAAGCGCTGGAGAAACACGGTGCGGTCGAAGCGCGCGGCATGGGCGCAGATGCGGGCCGGGGCATAGCCGCCTTCCTCGGCCTCGAAGGCGCGGATTGCCGCGGCCAGGCCGGACACGCTCTGCTCCGCGAACAGCCTTCCGCTCAGCCCCGGCACCACGGTATCGAGCGCCCCGCCGCGACCATAGGCGATGACCGGCCGGCCGCTGGCCATCGCCTCCACCGGCACGATGCCGAAATCCTCCTCGCCGGGGAACAGCAGGGCCCGGCAGCGCGCATAGTGCCGCCGCAGCTCGGCCAAGGGTTGGTGGCCGAGGAAGGTCACGCTCGGCCCCGCCATGCGTTCGAGGCGCCGGCGCATCGGCCCCTCGCCGATGACGACCAGCCGCCGGCCGAGCGAAGTGCAGGCCGCGACGGCGAGATCGACGCGCTTGTAGGGCACGAGCTGGCCGGCGCAGAGATAGTAGTCCTCGGTCCGGTCCCGGTCCGCTTCCCCGGCGAACAGTGCCGTATCGACGGGGGGATGGATCACGCGCGCCTCGCGCCGCCAGGCCTGGGCGATGCGGCGGGCAACGGCGCTACTGTTGGCCACGATGTGGTCGGGGCGTGCGGCGGAATGCTGGTCCCAGCGCCGCAGGCGGCGCGCCACGCCATCGGCCAGCGGGCGCAGCGGTGCCGGCAGCGTGGCGCGATATTCGGGATAGAGGTGCCAGACATAGCGCAGCGGCGCGTGCACATAGCAGACATGCTGCGTCTCGGGTGCGGTGATCACGCCCTTGGCCGGCCCGGCCTCGGACGAGATCACCAGGTCGTAGCCGCGCAGATCCAGCCGTTCCAGCGCGCTCGGCATCAGCGGCAGGTAGAGCGGATAGAGGCGCCGCGCGAAGGGCAGCCGGGCGATCGCGGTCTCGACGATGCGCCGCTCACGCAAGCTGGGCGGCAGAGCGTCGGGGCGAAGCACGTGGGTATAGATGTCGGCCTCAGGGAACAGGGAGGCGATGGCCTCCAGCACGCGCTCGCCGCCGCGCCAGTTCACCAGCCAGTAATGGATCAGCGCAACGCGCATGCCCGCACCCCCGCGCACCGCAACTCATGCGGGGCGGGATAGCATCAAGGGTTCAATGGTCGGTTAACCGCCACCCCTGGGCACCGCTCGGGCGGGGCGGGCGCTAGCCTCAGGGCCGTTCGGCCGCGCCATCCGGGGCTGGCGCGCTCTCGGCCACCGGGCCGCGGCGCAGCCGCCCCTCGCCGAGATAGAGCAGGATCGGTGCGGCGATGAAGATCGAGGAGGAGGTGCCGACGACGATGCCGAACATCATCGTCCAGGCGAAACCGTGCAGCGCCTCCCCGCCGATGATGGCCAGCGGCAGGCAGGACAGGAAGGTGGTGGCCGAGGTGCCGATGGTGCGGTTCAGCGTCTCGTTGATCGACTGGTCGATCAGCTGGCGCAGCGGCATCGCCTTGAACTTGCGCAGATTCTCGCGCATTCGGTCATAGACCACGACCTTGTCGTTGACCGAATAGCCGATGATGGTGAGCAGTGCCGCGACCGTGACCAGGTTGAACTCGATCTGCGTGACGGCCAGGAAGCCGATCGCCTTGGTCAGGTCCAGGATCAGCGTCACCACCGCGCCGAAGCCGAACTGCCACTCGAAGCGGAACCAGATGTAGAGCAGCATGATCAGGAGCGCGAGGCCGAGCGCGGTCATGCCGCCGATGAACAGCTCCTCGGATATGCGTGCGCCGACCGTCTCCACGCGCCGGACCTGGGTGCCGGGCGCGAACTGCTCGAGCGAGGCGCGCACGCGCTGCACGGCGCGCTGCTGTGCGGCATCGTCGCCCGGCTGGCGGCCAATGCGGATCAGCACATCCTCGGGCGTTCCGAACTGCTGCAATCCGACCTCGCCCACGCCGGTGTCGGACAGGGTGGAGCGCAGCGCGGCGAACTCCGCCGGCTGGGGCGTGCGCACCTCCATCACGATGCCGCCCTTGAAGTCGATGCCGTAGTTCATGCCCGGATAGAAGAACAACACCACCGAGGCGACACTGAGGATCATCGACACGACCAGGCCGGCCAGCCGGCCGCGCATGAACTGGATGCGCGTATTGTCGGGAACGAGGCGGATGCGGCGCATGATGCGTGGCCCTCTCAAACCGGCAGGGCCGACGGGCGGCGCCGACGATACCATTGTGCCATCAGCATGCGCACCACGACGATCGCGGTGAACATCGAGGTGCAGATGCCGACCGTGATCGCCACTGCGAAGCCGCGCACCGGGCCAGAGCCGAAGGCATAAAGCATGCCCATGGCCAGCACCGTGGTGACGTTCGAGTCGAGGATGGTGGCGAAGGCGCGCGCGAAGCCCGCCTCCATCGCCGCGATCGGTGTTCGCCCGCGCAGCACTTCCTCGCGGATGCGCTCGTTGATCAGGATGTTGGCGTCCACCGCCATGCCGAGCGTCAGCAGCACGCCGGCCATGCCCGGCAGCGTGAGAGTCGCTTCCATCACCGACAGGATGGCAAGCAGCAGCACCAGGTTCAGCACCAGTGCGACACAGGCGAAGGCGCCGAACAGGCCGTAGAAGAACAGCATGTATGCGATCACGAGGCAGAATCCGATCGCCAGCGAGATCGAGCCGGCGCGAATCGCATCGGCGCCGAGGTCGGGGCCGACCGATCTTTCCTCCACCACGGTCAGCGGTGCGGGCAGGGCGCCGGCGCGCAGCAGCACGGCAAGATCGTTGGCGCTCTGCGCGGTGAAGCTGCCGCTGATCTGGCCGCGCCCGCCGGTGATGGGCTCGCGGATCTCTGGCGCGCTGATGACGCGGTCATCGAGCACGATCGCGAAGGGCCGCCCGACATTGGCGCGCGTCACCTCGGCGAAGCGGCGGGCGCCGACGCTGTCGAACTCGAAGTTCACGACCCAGGAACCGGTGCGCTGGTCCTGGCCCGCGCGCGCATCGGTGAGGTTGGCGCCGTCCACCTCGATGCGCCGGCGCACGGCGGTGCGCAGGGTCTGGCCCGATCGCTGCGTCAGGCTTTCGTCGATCAGGAAATCGACGCCGGGCGGGGCCGGGCGGCCGGCATTGGGATCGGCATTCTGGTCGACCATGCGGAAGGTCATGCGCGCGGTCTTGCCGAGAAGCTGCTTGATGCGCTCGGGGTCGCCCACGCCGGGAAGCTGCACCAGGATGCGGTTCTGGCCCTGGCGCGCGATCAGCGGATCGGCGACACCCGAACCGTCGATGCGGCGGCGCACGATTTCGATCGACTGCTCGATCGCGCGGGTGGCGCGCTCGCGGATGGCGGGCTCCAGAAGGGCGATGGTGACGGCGCCGTCGGGCTGGCTGGTCACCTCGATGTCCTGGGTCTGCTGGCCGAAGGCGTTGACCACCGGCTGCGACAATTCGCGCATCCAGCGCGTCACCTGCTGGAGCTTGTCGAGGTCGCGCACCTGCAGGGTCACGGCGCGGTCGCGTGCGGCGAGGTTGGTGTATCCCACCCGCTCGTTGCGCAGCTTCTGGCGCACGCCGTCCATCAGGTTCTCCAGCCGCTCGCGGATGACGGTGCTCATGTCGATCTCGAGCAGCAGGTAGCTGCCCCCGCGCAGATCGAGCCCGAGATTGACCGACCGCCAGGGCAGCCACTCGCCTGCGGCGCCCGCGCGCTCGCGCGGGACGATGCTAGGGATGCACAGCAAGAGGCCGAGAAGGCAGATGCCGATGACGCTGAGGATCTTCCAGCGGGAGAAAAACATCAGGTGGGGTCCTTGCACTCATCGTCTCTGCCGGCGCATTGGCTGGCGGCAGCCAGGGGGCGCCGAAGCGGCGCGGATTGTGGCGATGCGGACAGGGCTTTGCAACAGCCCCCGCGGCGCAACTGGCCCTCGGCGCATCGATCGCCTATGTAGGCAGCGCGACAGCGGTTTGGAAGTCGGCGCAGGAGCGGGGCGGGCATGGAGCGGCGGTTGAGCGTGGCGGTGGCCGGGGCCGGGCATTTCGGCCGCTACCATGTCTTGAAGCTGGCGGCGGAGCCGCGCGCCCGGCTGGCCGGACTGTTCGACCCCGACCGGGCGCGGGCGGGGAGGGTAGCGGCCGAGGCGGGCGGCTGCAGGGTCTTCGAGTCGCTCGATGCCATGGTCGCGGGCTGCGAGGCGGCGATCATCGCCACCCCCACCTTCGCCCACCACGCCACCGCCAAGGCGGTGCTGGCGGCGGGCCGCCACGCGCTGATCGAGAAGCCCATCGCCGCCACGCTGGCCGAGGCGGACGAGCTGATCGCGCTGGCCAGGGCGCGCGGCCTCGTCCTCCAGGTCGGGCATGTCGAGCGCTTCTCGCCGGTTCAGGTGGCGCTGGCCCGCCGCCCTGTGCGCCCGCTCTATATGGAGATCACCCGCATCGCGCCCTACAAGCCGCGCGGCACCGACGTCTCCGTGATCCTCGATCTGATGATCCACGACATAGATCTGGCGCTGGCGCTGGCCAAGGCACCGATCACCTCGGTCGAGGCGGTGGGCGCGCCGCTGGTTTCCGCTACCGAGGACATCGCCAACGCCAGGCTCGGCTTCGCCAATGGCTGCGTTGCCGCCATTACCGCAAGCCGCGTCTCGCAGAAGACCGAGCGGCGCATGCGCCTGTACGAGGCGGATCGCTACACGGTGGTCGATTTCGCCGCCCGCACGCTGCGGGCCTACACGCGCGGGGCCACGCGCGGGGCGGGGGAGAGCCAGCCGGGCGTGCCCGATCTCGCCCTGGCCGAGGAGAGCTTTCCCGACGCCGATGCGCTCGCGGCCGAGGATCGCGCCTTCATCGCCTCGGTGCTCGACGGCGCGCCCGTTCTGGTCGATGGCGAGGTCGGCCGGCGGGCGCTTGCCGCCGCGATCGAGATCGCCGACAACATGGCCGCGCGGCGCGCCTTGTGGGGGCAATCGGGGCTGATGCCCTAGAGCAGCGTCCGATCTGGTGGAACCGCAGGGCGGTTCCACCAGATCGGACTAAGCTGCTCGCAAACCTTAAGTTTCTCGGGCACGACTTCCGTTCGGCTGATTCAAGTCGAACGGAACGTGCCCTAGCCGCGCGGTTCCGCCCCGTCCCTGCCGCCTGCGCGCGGCCAGCCTGCCAGCACGCGCAGCACCGCCGCCGCCGCCGCCTCGCTCGGCAGCATGCCTTCGGGGCGCAGCATGGCCGCGATCGCGGCGAAGGCCGCGCGCTGCGCCCCGGCCACGGCAGGATCATCCAGCAGCGCCGCCATCGCCGGGGCCAGCCGGTCGGGCACGCACTGCTCCTGGATGAATTCGGGCACCACCTCGCGCTCGGCCAACAGGTTGACCAGCGAGGCGAAGCGCACCTTGATCAGCCGCCGCGCGATCATTGCCGTCACCGCATTGACGCGATAGGCCACCGCCATCGGCACTCCGGCGATGGCGAGTTCGAGCGTCGAGGTGCCGGACTTCGTCAGCGCCGCGGCGGCGGCGGCATAGGCGTCCGGCTTCTCCTCCGCCCGCTCCAGGATCAGTGGCGCGACCGGCCAGGCATCGGAGCGCGCGCGCACCAGGGGAGCGACGTGCGGCACGGTCGGCGCCACCGGCACGAGATCCGGGCGATCGGCGCACAGCAGGCGCAGCGTCTCGCCGAATGCCGGCATCAGCCGTTCGACCTCGCCGCGCCGGCTGCCGGGCAGCATCAGCAGGACGCGCCGGTGGGGCTCGATGCCGTGGGCGGCGCGGAAGCGGGCGCCATCGCCCTGGTCGGCGCCGGACTCGATCACCGGATGGCCGACGAAGCTCGCGGCGATGCCGTGGCGGGCGAAGAAATCCCGCTCGAAGGGCAGCAGCAGCAGCAGGTGGTCGATGCGCCGGGCGATCTTCTTCACCCGCGACTGTCGCCAGGCCCAGACCTGCGGCGCGACATAGTGGATGACGGGAAAGCCGTGGCCGCGCACCTGCGCGGCAAGCCGCAGCGTGAAGCCCGGCACGTCGATGGTGACGAGCCCGGCCGGGCGGCGGGCGAGGATGTCCTCGCGCGTCTCTTTGAGCCGGCGCAGGATGCGGCTCAGCGCCGGCAGCACCTCGGCCAGCCCCATCAGCGCCAGTTCGCCATAGGGGAACAGGCTTTCCAGCCCCTGCTCGGCCATGCGCGGCCCGCCGACGCCGGCGAACTCGATCGCCGGATCGGCGCGGCGCAGGGCGGCCATCAGCCGCGCGCCCAGGAGATCGCCCGACGGCTCCCCGGCAACGAGATAGAGGAGCCGCGGCCTGCTCATGCGCGCGGGGCGGCGAGGAAGTCGAAGGCGGTCAGCGCATGCACGTCTGCCACCGCGAACAGGTCGGCGAGCGTGATGTGCTCGTCGGGGCCGCCCATATTGTGCGCGGCCGGGCCATAGACCGCCGTCGGCACGCCCTTGAGGCGATAGAGCCGCGCATCGGAAGCGCCGACGCGCATGTTCACCACCGGCTTGCGCCCCAGCACCTCGGCGCCGTTGCGGGCGAGCAGGCCGAACAGCTCGTGGCGCGGGTCGGTGTGGTTCGGCTCCCACACCGGGCCGTAGCGGTAGCTGACGCCCCGCAGGCCGTCGAGCGCGGCGGCGATCTTGGCCTTGATCGTGGCCGAGGGCATGCCGATCGGCAGGCGGATATCCACCGCCGCGCTGGCGCTGTCCGGGATCAGGTTGATCTTGCTGCCTGCATGGAACATGCCGAGATTGACGGTGACATTGAGCAGCGTCTCGCTCTCGCCGGCGCCGTTCAGCGGCTCGGAAACGGCTTTGGCGGCGGCCACGGCAGCCGCCACCTCGGGCGGAGTGGGCACGGGCATGCCGCGCAGGGCGAGCAGCCGGCCGACGGCCTCCATCACCTTCTCGGCGGCGTTGTCGCCGAGATGGACATGGGCGCCATGCGCGGCCCGGCCCTCAGCCGAGATCTCGACCCAAACCATGCCCTTCTCGCCGAAGCGGATCACATCGGGGCTGCCGACATCGCCGATCAGGCAGGCATCGCCCAGCGCCTCGGGCACGGTGTCGAGCATGAAGCCCGTGCCCATCACGCCCATCGTCTCCTCGTCGGCGGCGAGCGTGACGGCGATCTCGCCGGCCCAGTCCTCGCGGCATTCGGCGAGCAGCGCCACCGCCATCAGCGAGGCGGCGATGCCGCCCTTCATGTCGGCGATGCCGCGGCCCCACATGCGGTCGTTCTTGACGATGCCGGCCAAGGGCGAGACGGTCCAGCGCGCGGCATCGCCGATCGCGTAGGTGTCGAGATGGCCGTTGAAGACGAAGCGCCGGCCGGGCCGCCCGCCGCGCAGGATGGCGACAACATTGGCCATCGGCTCCTGCGCGGTCGCCAGCCGGGCCTCGACGCCCGGAATGGCGCCGAGCAGTTCCAGCGCCGCGTGCGCGGCGGCGCGCGTGTCGCCGGGCGGGTTCTCGCTCGCCGCGCGCACCAGCGTGCGCGCCATGCCGATCAGCCGGTCGCGTTCGGCGCCGAGGCGGGATTTGAGGCGGGTGCGTGCGGCGCTGGTCATGCTTGGCTCCGGGTCTCTGGCTGTTGGTCGGGCATTGGTGCGGGGCCGAGCGCGATGCGCTCGGGCACGGGCGGCGGCTCGGGCCAGTCGGCATGGTTGCGCACGGCGCCATCGCGGCGCACTGCATCGAGCCGCGCCGGATCGAGGTCGGCGAACACCCAGCCCGGCTGGTCGATCACGCCGAGCGCGATCACGCCGTCCTCTGGGAAGCCGCGATCGACCGGCCCGCACACCGCCGCCGCGCCGCGATTGACATCGAGCGCGTGCGAGAAGGGCGCATCGCCCACGGTCGGCGCCATGGCGACGTAGCACTGGTTTTCCATCGCGCGCGCCTGGCAGGCGATCATCACCCGCCAGTAGCCGTGCAGGCTGTCGGTGCAGGAGGGCACGAGCACCAGCCAGGCGCCGGCCAGCACCTGCGCGCGCACCAGCAGCGGGAACTCGGCATCGTAGCAGATGGCGATGCCGATCGTGCCGAAGGGGGTGTCGAACACGCGCGGGGGCGCGCCCGGATCGATCATCCAGTGCTCGCGCTCGAAGCGCGTCATGACGTGCTTCTCCTGCCAGCCCATCGCGCCGTCGGGGCTGAACAGGTGAGCGCGGTTGACGACGCGGCCATCGCCGGCATCGACCGGGATGCTGCCGCCGAGCAGCCAGAGTCCGTGCCGGCGCGCAAGCCAGGCCAGCGCCTCCAGGATCTCGGCGGTCATGGCGCGCATGACGGCAAGCTCGCTGCCGACGCCGGGCGGATACTCTCCGGCATAGGCGGCGCCGAGCTCGACCGGGGCATATTCGGGCAGCACGGCCAGATCGGCGCCGTTCTCCTTGGCCTCGGCCAGCCAGCGATCGAGCTTGCCGGTCCAGTCGGTGACGCCGGCCAGCGGCTCGATCGGGTATTGCAGCAGCGCGAGCTTGAGCGGGCGCGGCGGCGGAGGTTCGGCTGTCGCAGAGGGCGCTTCGGTCATGGCAGCGGCGCCCCGGACAGCGACTTGAGCCAGAAGGAGAGTTCCTTCTCGGTTTCCTGGCCTGCGCCGACTTCGCGCCATCTCATACGGCAGCGCAGCTCGGGATAGGGCGTGTAGCCGCGCCTGCGCCAGAAGGCATCGAGCGGCACATGGCCAGCCGGGCGGGCGGGATGATCGGACGGGCGGATCACGGCGCAGAAGGCGGCGTAGTCGATGCCCGGGAAGCTCCGCGCATGGGCCTCGCGCGCGGCGAAGAAGGCAACGCCCAGCCCCTTGCCGCGCCAGGCGCGCTCCAGCACCGATTCGCCGAAATAGAAGAACCGCGCGGGATCGAGCCCGCGCGCGGCGAAGGGTTCGCGGATTGTTGCCGTTTCCTGCGCCATCGGCAGGCAGGTGGCCGCACCGATCACGTTCTCGCCCGCCGCGCCAGCGGCCAGCGCCAGCACGATCGCCGCTCCGGGCGCCTCGGCATAGCGGCGGAGATAGCGTTCCTCGTAGGTGGCGGCGCCGTCATAGAGGTAGGGGAACTCGCGGAACACGGTGATGCGCAGCCGCGCCACCGCCGGCAGATGGCGCAGGAGCGCCGCCCCGGTGGCGGTTTCCAGGCGCAGGCCGGCGGGCAGGGAAGCGCCGGGCAGGGCAGGGCCGGGCAGGGCAGGGCCGGGCGGGGTCTCGGCGGGGGCGGCAGTCATCGGCGCACTAAAGCGAAAGCGCCCCGCTGCCGCAATGGCGGATGCGGCCGCTGCGTGTGGCGCTTGCGGCAGGACCGGCACCGCGCTAGAGCAGCGTCCGTTCCGGGCGAGCCGCCGAACGGTTCCAGCGGAACAGACTTGGCTGTTCGCATGCCCAAGACTTCCAGGGCACGACATCCGTTCGGCTGAAACCGGCCGAACGGAACCTGCCCTGGCGCTGCGCCGGACGGGCGGGCGCCGCCCGACGAGTCTTGCCCCCGCCCCAGGGCGCACGGAGCCACGCATGAGCCTGCCCTTCGACCCCGAGCTGCTCGGCCTCGTTGCCGGCAGCATCACCACCTCGGCCTTCGTGCCGCAGGCGCTGCGCACCATCCGTACGCGCTCGACGCGCGACCTCTCGCTCGGCATGTGCGTGCTGTTCTGCACCGGCACGACGCTGTGGCTCTGCTACGGGCTGCTGCTCGGCGCGCTTTCCGTCACGCTCGCCAACGCGGCGACGCTGATGCTCAACCTGCCGATCCTGTGGCTCAAGCTGACCGAGCCGGGCGGCGTGCTCGGCCGGCGTGCGGGGGCCTAGGCGCGGCCGGGCGCGAGGGCGGCGCGCTCGCGTGCCGCCTTGTCGAAGGCGCGCAGGCCGTCCTCGATCACCTGGCGCTCGATATCGCGCACGATGAAGACAAGGCGCGAGCGGCGGTCGTGCCCGGCCGGCCAGCCGGGCAGAGGTGCGGGCGGATGGAACAAATGCTGCACGCCGTGCAGCGCCACCGGCTTCTCCTCGCCCTCGATGTTGAGCACGCCCTTGATGCGCAGCAGGTTCTCCCCGCGCGTGGCGATCAGCATCTCCAGCCAGTTGGCCAGCCCGTCCCAGTTGAGCGGGTGATCGAAGGTCAGGCAGAAGGCACGGATGCGCGCATCGTGGCGGTTGGGGTCGTGCGGGTTCTGGTCGGTGTCGTGGTCGTGGTCGTGGTGGTGGTCGTGTTTGTGGCCATGGTCGTGGTGATGGCCATGCCCGTGACCATGGCTATGCCCGTGGTCATGCCCGTGGTCGTGATGGTGATGGTGGCCATGATGCTTGGGCGCGAAGGCTTCGGCGTTCAGCCAGCGCTGCACGTCTGGGATCTTCTCGCCCGGCCGGAACAGGCCGGCGCCGAACACCAGGTCCGGTGCGATGTCGCCCATCAGCACGCGGTGCATCGGCGCGGCCGGGTTGAGATGGCGCAGGCGCCGTTCAATCGTGGCGATCTGGGCCGGCGTGGCGATGTCGGTTTTCGTCACCAGGATGCGGTCGGCCACGGCCGCCTGCTTCACCGCCTCCATCTGCGCGTCGAGCGTGGCCGGCCCGTTCACCGCATCGACCGTGGTCACAACGCCATCGAGGCGGAAATAGGCGAGCACGATCGGGTCGCTCATCAGCGTCTGAAGGATCGGCGCGGGATCGGCCAGCCCGGTGGTTTCCACCACCACCCGCGTGATCTTCGGCCCGCCGCCCTGCACCCGGGTGACAAGGTCGCGCAGCGCCCGCACCAAGTCGCCGCGCACCGTGCAGCAGAGGCAACCCGCATTCAGCATCACCACATCGTCGCTCAGCTTCTCGACCATCAGGTGGTCGAGGCCGATCTCGCCGAACTCGTTGATCAGGACGGCGGTGTTCTCCATCCCCGGATGGCGCAGGAGCCGGTTCAGGAGCGTGGTCTTGCCACTGCCGAGGAAGCCGGTCAGCACCGAAGCCGGGATCGGCTCTGGCCGCCTGGTGCGCGAGTCGCTGGTCATTACGCCTTCCCTCCATAGAGCGACTCGGGATCGGCGACTGGCGCGGCGATCTCGGTCAGCTGTCCATCGCGCAGCGCGACGAAGAAGCAGGAGCGGCGGCCGGTATGGCAGGCCACGCCTTCCTGGTCGACCAGGACCAGCACCGTGTCCCCGTCGCAATCGAGGCGCAGATCGACGAGGTGCTGCAACTGCCCCGAGCGCTCGCCCTTGGCCCAAAGCGAACCGCGCGAGCGGGAGTAGTAGGTTACGCGACCGGTGGCAAGCGTGCGGTCCAGCGCTTCGCGGTTCATCCATGCCATCATCAGGACTTCACCCGTGTCGTGCTGCTGGGCGATCGCTGGCACGAGGCCGCGCGCATCGAAGCGCACGGCGTCCAGAAACAGGTCGCGCGTTGCCGGATCTGGAACGGTATACGGTGGAGCATTCGGGCCATTCTTCGTCACGACACGCACATATCCTGCTGAATTACAAAAAGGATGGATCGACGCCGTTCATAAGATTGGTATCATATTCAAGGTTGCCATGTAGTGCGACAGGAGGGGGGGCCAATGATGGCACAACGCACGATACGGGGATCGGCAACGCTTCCGGGAACCAAGGAGCGGCCATTCTCGCCAGAAGTGGAGGGCATGCTCGGCAGGGCCGAGGCGGTCTGCGCGCAGCGGGGCGCGCAGCTTACCGCCCTCCGCCGGCAGGTTCTGGGGCTGATCCTGTCCTCGGACGTGCCGATGGGAGCCTATGCCCTGCTGGATCAGCTGCGAAAGCTGCGCCGGGGCGCAGCACCGCCCACGGTCTACCGCGCGCTCGAGTTCCTGCTCGACAATAACCTGATACACCGCATCGAGCGGCTGAACGCGTATATCGGTTGCGCGCTCGAGCCGCACGGGGCGGGGCATGCCCACGGCGCCTCGACCGAGGCTTGCGCGGGCGAGCACGAGCATGAGTGCAACGGGCATGTCCATGCGGCGCAGTTCCTGATCTGCCGGTCCTGCGGGACGGCGATCGAGATGGACGATGCCGCCCTGGAGCACGCCCTCAACAAGGCGGCCAAGGCGCACGGCTTCACGATCGCCTCGGCCTCGATCGAAGCCGAGGGGACCTGCGCCAAGTGCGGCGGCAGGAGCCAGTGACCGGGTAGCACCGGCGAAGGCCATGCGCGGCATGACCGAATTCGCTGCCCCCACGCGTGCCGGATTGGGAGGTCCGGCAAGCGGGGCGGGAGCGAGCGGGCAGGGTGCGTCCTAGGCGCGCAGATTCTTGCTCATCGCCTGATCCAGATCGGCCATCAGGTCGGCCGGATCCTCGAGCCCGATATGCAGGCGCATCGCCGGCCCGCCGAGATCGGTGCCGGTGACGCTGCGCGTGATGTCGGCCACCGGCTGGGCGAGGCTTTCATAGCCGCCCCAGGAGGCGCCGATGCCGAACAGCGCCAGATCGTCGATCACGGCATCGACCTGCGCCTGGGTGTAGGCGGGCTTCAGCACCACCCCGAACAGGCTGCACGCGCCGCTGAAATCGCGTTTCCACAGCGCATGGCCCGGATCCTCGGGCAGGGCGGGATACAGCACGCGCGCCACCTCGGGGCGCGATTGCAGCCAGCGCGCCACCGCCAGCCCGTGCTGCTGCTGCTGCTCCAGCCTGATCTTGAGCGTGCGGATGCCGCGCAGCGCGAGGAAGCAGTCATCCGGGGAGGCATACTGGCCGAGCGTGATCTGCGCGTTCTTCACCGCCGCCCAGTCGGCGTTGCGGCAGGTCACGCTGCCCATCAGGATGTCGGAATGGCCGCCGACATACTTCGTCAGCGCCTGGATCGAGACATCGACGCCCTTCTCGAAGGGCTGGAAGTTCATGATGCCCCAGGTGTTGTCCATCAGCACCTTGGCCCCGCCGGCATGGGCGGCGCGCGCGATCGCCGGGATGTCCTGCATCTCGAAGGTGACCGAGGAAGGCGCCTCGGTATAGACCACCTTGGTGTTGGGCTTCATCAGCCCCTTCACCTCGGCCTCGGTCGCCTGCGGGCGGTAGTAGGTGGTGGTGACACCGAAATCCTTGAGCATCGTCTCGCACAGCCGCCGCGCCGGGCCGTAGCAGCCATCGGTCATCAGCACATGGTCCCCGCTCTTGAGGAAGGCGAACATGGCGACGACGATCGCGCTGAGGCCCGAGCCCTGGATCGCGGTGCGGTCGCCCCCTTCCACCATCGCCACCGCGTCTTCCAGCGCGTGATGGGTGGGCAGGCCGTGGATGCCATAGGTCCAATCCTGCTCCAGCCGTTTGGTCCCCGAGGCGCGGCGCGCGGCGCAGGTGGGCAGGAGCACCGTCGAGCCGCGCCAGACCGGCGGATTGACGATGCCGGCCTGCGATTTGGGCGAGCGCGAGACGTGCGACAGGCGCGTGCCCAGGCGCCGGCCCTTGAGGTCGTTGGACATCGGACGTTTTTCCCTTCGTGTCGTTGCGGCAGTGTGATGATGTGGCCGGTGCGGCGCGCGGTCCAGGCGGCTTGTCGGCCGGGTCCGGTCTTTCCGCTAGGCGCCGGTTTCCACCGGCACGTCCTGTCGCGCGCCCCATTCCGACCAGGAGCCGTCATAGACGGCGCCGACCGGCTCGCCCACCAGATGCATGGCGAGCGTCAGGATGCAGGCCGTCACGCCCGAGCCGCAGGAGGTGACGATCGGCCGGCCCGAGCCCAGGCCCGCCTGTTGCAGCCGCGCGCGGATGGCGTCGGCCGGCTTGAAGGTGAGGTCGGGGTTGAGCAGGTCGGTGAAGGGCAGGCTGCGGCTGCCGGGGATGTGGCCGGCGCGCACGCCCGGCCGGGGCTCGGGCGCGGTGCCGGCGAAGCGGCCGGTGGCGCGGGCATCGAGCACCAACTCGCGCCCGGAGGCGAGGTTCGCCTTCACATCCTCGATCCGGCGCAGCATGGCCGGATTGAAGCTCGCAGCGAAGCGCGCGGGCTTCGGGGCGGCGGGGCCGGCCTCGGTTGGGCCGCCCTCGGCCAGCCATTTGGGCAGCCCGCCATCCAGCACCGCGACCTTGCCGTGGCCGAACAGGCGCAGCATCCACCAGCCGCGCGCGGCCGAGGCAAGCCCCTTCTGGTCATAGCAGACCACCATGCTGTCATTGCCGATGCCGAGCGCACCCACCTTTTCGGCGAAGCGCGCGGCCGAGGGCACCATGTGCGGCAGGTCGGTGTCCGGATCGGCGATGTCGTCGATATCGAAGTAGACCGCGCCGGGGATGTGGGCGCGGGCGAACTCGGCCTTGCCGTCCTTGGGTTCGTTCGGCAGGTACTTGGTGATGTCGGCCACGACCAGGCCGGGCTGGCCGAGGCGGGCGCGCAGCCAAGCGGTGGAGACGAGCGCGTCAGGGTTCGCGTAGGACATTAGTTGTGGCTCCTAAGCCATTATATTTCAATCAACAAGAACAAGGTTGATGCGCCTGTTCTGGCGCCCCTTGTTCTCGATCTTGGTGATCTCGGCGCGCCCGATCTCGCCCGTGGCGCGGACATGGGTGCCGCCGCAGGGCTGGAGATCGACCGGCGCCGCCTCTGGCCCGATACGCACCAGCCGCACCCGGCCCGACCCCATCGGCGGCTTGACCGAGAGCGTGCGCACCATCTCGGGCTTGGCGTTCAGTTCCTCCTCGGTGATCCAGAGCGTGCCGACGGCGTGGTTGGCGGCGATGAGTTCGGCCAGCCGGGCGTTGAGCGCGTCCTTGTCGGGTGCGGCGGGCAGGTCGAAATCGAGCCGGCCCTTGCCATCGCCCACCGATCCGCCGGTGACGGCGATGCCGGGGATCATCGAGCAGAGCAGGTGCATGCTGGTGTGCACGCGCATCAGCCGGTGCCGCCGCGCCCAGTCGATCTCGGCGCGCAGCGTGGTGCCCGCGGCGGGAGGGGTGGCGCCGGGGGCGAGCTGGTGCAGCACCGTGTCGGGCTCCGCGCCCTTGACCGCGTTGGCCACCGCCAGGGCCGTGCCGTCGGCCAGCACGAGCCGCCCGGTATCGCCGGGCTGGCCGCCGCCCTGGGCATAGAACACGGTCCGGTCGAGCACCACCCCCTCGGGGCCGGAGGCGATCACGCGCGCCTCGCAAGCCTGGGCGTAGGGATCGTCACGGAAAATCAGTTCGGTCGGCATGGCATCCTCGGAAAGCGGGGCGGACTGGAACCCTAGCGCCAGCGGTCCCGCAGCGCCGTGCGGTGCAGCGCAAGCCAGTGCAGCGCCAGGAACGTGGTGCCGTTGACGATGCGCCCCGCCGCCGGCCATGACAAGGCGGTCTCGGCCGGCACCACCAGCACGCGGATATCCTCGTTCTCGTGGGCCAGGCCGGCATGGCCGGCAACGCCCTCGGCATCGGCCGACGGGGCGTCGACATGGCCGGCGAACAAGGTGATGGTCTCCGAGCAGCCGCCGGGCGAGGGCAGGTAGCGTCCGATCCGTTCAAGCCTTTTCACGGTCTGGCCGGTTTCCTCCATCAGTTCGCGCCGCGCCACCTCTTCGGCCGGCTCGTCGCCCTCGATCACGCCCGCCGGCACCTCGATCAGCCACGGATCGAGCCCGGCCATCAGCGCCGGCATGCGGAATTGCTGGATCAGCACCACCGCATCGCGCACCGGGTCGTAGGGCAGCACCGCCACGGCATGGCCGCGCTGGAACACCTCCCAGTTGTAGGGATGGCTGGTGGTGCCGTCGAAGCGTCGCACCTGGAAGCGCACGCGCTCCACCCGCCAGCGGCCGCGATAGGTTTCCGTGTGCTCGATGATGGACACGTCCGGGTGCGGCGGCACGGGCTTGGGCGGCGTGGTCATGGCGGCGGCGCGGCTCGGCTCGGTTCGGGGCGGGGGCGGGGCGGCGGGCCGCGCACCCTAGCCGAGCCACCGCCACGAGGCCAGGGCGGCGCCATCCCGCGCACGAGGCCCCGCCCGCGCCCGTGTCCGCAAGCGCAGGCGACGCGGCGCGCGGGATCGGCTAGGCTCGGTCGCGACTCCCCCGCAGCATCCGCGCCGTGCCAGAGCCAGACCCCACATCTTCAGCCGATCAACACGGCCAGCCGAGCGCGCCTGAACAGCCGGGCGCCTCCGGCGCGGAGCGGCGCGTCTTGCTGGCGATCCTGGCGGTGCTGGCCTCGACCCTTGCCTTCACGGTGATGAGCGCGCTGATCAAGACGCTCGGGCACGACTTCCCGATGCCGCAGTCGATCTTCATCCGCTCGGTCGTGGGCATCCTGGTGATGCTGCCGCTCTTGCGTCGCTCGGGCGGGTGGGCCAGCCTGCGCGTGCGCCATGTCGGCTGGCATGTTGTGCGCTGCTGCTCGGGCCTGTTCGGCACTGTCTCGTCCTTCTATGGCTACATCATGCTGCCGCTGGCCGATGTGATGGCGCTCGGCTTCACCATGCCGCTGTTCCTGACCGTGCTCGCGATCCCGCTCCTGGGCGAGCGCGTCGGCATCCGCCGCGCAACCGCAGTGGTGGTGGGCTTCCTCGGCGCGGTGCTGATCATCCGCCCCGAGGGCGGGGGCGAGACCTTCGCCTCGCTGTTCGTGCTGGCCGGCGCGGTGACCTGGGCGATCTCGATGATCGCGATCCGCAGGCTTGGTGCGATGGGCGAATCCCCGGTCACGATCGTGATCTGGTTCAGCGCCTTCGCCGCCGCCATGTCGGGCCTGCTGCTGCCCTTCGTCTGGCAGACGCCGACCGCGCTGCAATGGGCGATGCTGCTGGCGATCGGCATTTCCGGCGGCTTCGGCCAGCTTTTCATCAGCTACGCCTATCGCGCCGGCGATGTCGTGCTGCTGGCCCCGTTCGAGTACATGGCCCTGCTCTGGGCGCTTGGCGCCGACATCCTGTTCTGGCAGGCCGCGCCGGAATGGCAGATGCTGATCGGCGCGGCGATCCTGGTGGCGAGCGGCCTCTACATCCTGCACCGCGAGGCCAAGCTCGGGCTGGCGCGCCGGCGCGGCGCGGCGGCGGCAGGCAAGGCGGCTCCGGCGGGGCCGGACGCGCCGCGCGCGGATCAAAGCCCTGGATAGCGCCCGTAAAGCGCGATCGCGATCGTCAGCGCGCCGAGCACAAGGTTGGTGACGACAAGCTGGCGGATCTTCGCCTGCGCGCCGGCCGCCGCCTTGTAGTCCTTGGCGGCCATCGCGGCGCGGAAGGCGGCATAGGGGCCGAACCAGATCGCGGCAAAGATGCCGGCCATGACCAGGCCGAGCGTGTTCATCGCATGTACCGGCCAGCCCACGCCGCGAAAGCCGCCCAGCCAGCCGAACAGCATCGCATAGCCGGTAACGACGACCACCGGCACGGCATGGGCGACGATCAGGAAGAAGCGGCGGAACACGCCCTCCCACACGGCAAGGCGCTGCGGCGGGTCGAGCTGCATCAGGCTCGGGCGCAGCACCAGGTGGGCGAAGGCCATGCCGCCAACCCACACCACCACAGCCAGCCCGTGCAGTATCAGGAGAGCCGAAAGCATCGTGCGCCCTTTCGTGCCTGTCGCGTCGTCCCGGCTAGAGCCGGTTGCCGGCAAGCTGCCGGATCTCTTCGGCCAGCGCACGCACTTCCTCGGCGGCGAGGCTGCGCGGCTCGGCCTCGGTCACGCCGAGCCCTTCGGCCATCGCGGCGGCGAAGGCGGTGCGGTTGCCGAGCGTGGCGGCAAGCGCCGGATCGGTGCCGCGCGCGATCTCGTCCCGGGCGAGGTCGGCCAGCCGCCCGCGCGCCGGCATGCGGTTGAGCACGAGGCGCGCGGCGCGCTTCTCGGCGCGGGCGAGGTCGAGCGTCGGCTGCGTTGCCCATAGATCGAGCGGCGAGGGCTGCACCGGCACCAGCACGAGGTCGGCCGCGCGCACCGCCAGCCGCGCCTCGGTCTCGGCATGTGGGGGGCTGTCGATCAGCACGATGTCGTGGCCGGCCTTGAGGCGGTCGATCTCGCCCGCCAGCCGCCACCCCGCGGCCTCGGCGAAGGTGATGCCGGCGGCGGCGGCGTCCAGCGCCTGCTGGCGGCGGGCGTGCCAGCGCGCGAGCGAGCGCTGCGGGTCGATATCGAGCACCGCCACGCGCCTGCCGGCGGCGAAGGCGGCGGCGAGCTGGGCCACGAGCGTGGTCTTGCCGGCGCCGCCCTTCTGCTGGGCGACCGTAAGGATCACGGCCATGGCGGGCTCCCTGGCTGCACGCGCCTGGGCGGGCGCGGGTGGCTGATGTTGCATTGCAACATAAGCGCCCCGGCGTGGCCGGCACAAGCGCCTTGCCGCGGCGCCCGTTCCGCCTCCGCGCGCGCATGCGGGTGGGTCGCGGTGGCGGCCAGCAATACCTGGCGCGGCTGCGCCTGTCCGCGCGGTGCGGGCGCGTCAGTTGGCGAAGGGATTGACGAAGCCGGGCCGTCCGCTCGGCGCGGCTGGCGGAAAGGCCGCGGTGAGGTAGTCGAGGATCTGCTCGCGATCCTCGGGCGTGGGCTCTGCCATGCCGTGCTTCTCGATCATCACGGCGAGGCTCTCCTCCCACAGGCTGCGCGACATGCCCTGGCGGCTGACCACCTGTGCGCTGTGGCAGGCGGTGCAGCGATAGAACACCATGTCGCGATGCTCGCCCTCCGGCAGGATGTCGGGGGTCTCCTCGGGCGCTTCGCCGACGCTGGCAACGCGCACGCCCGGCGCCGCGGCGGGGGCTGTCGGCGCGGCGGCGGTGGCAGCCGGGGCTGGCGCCTGCGCCGGAGCCGGAGCGGTAGCCGGAGCGGTAGCCGCGACCGGCGCCGGAGCGTGCATGGCCGGGCGTGGCGTGCGCAGGGCGCCGCCCTTGTCGAGGATGACCAGCACCACCACGGCGCCGAGCGAGAAGGTGATGATCGATGCAAAGGTGAAGCGCACGATTGGCATCCTCGTGTCAGGCGGACGGTGGAGTTGTCGCGGGCAGGGGTATCCGTTGCGAGGCGATCGGCCACAGCAACCGGTCCGGCTTGGCTTGGGCCGTCGCCTTCGCCGGGGCCGGTGCGCAGTGGCCCGCCGTCGCCGCGGCCGCTGCCCCGGCAGCCGGCGGGAGGCTGGAGGCCGCCCCCGCCGCCTGCCGGTTGTGTGGCGCCTAGCTCTCGGCCAGAACCGCGACGCGGCTGATGGGATTGCCGCCATAGCCGGCCGGGTTCCACGGCCCGGCCACCATCGGCTGCTGCGTGCCATCGCTGTCCGTGGCGCGGTACCAGATCTCGAAATAGCCCGCGCTCGGCAGCGTCACCTGGCCGCGCCAGCGCTGCCAGGCATACTTGTTGGCCGGCGCCGCCACCTCCATCGCCTGCCAGGTGGCGCCATAGTCGATCGAGACATGCACCGCCCGGACCGTGCGCTCGCCCGCCCAGGCATGGCCGCGCAGATCGACCCGCCGCGCGCCGGCCGGCAGCCGCGTGCCGTTGGCGACATTGGTCAGGATCGAGCGAACGGGCATGTCCTCGACGGTGACGAAGGTGTTGGCGTCGAAGCGGGCGCCGGGAACCATCGGCGTGCGCGGCACGCGATAGCTGGTGCCGGTCATGCCGGGGCCGTCATGGGGCTTGTCGCGGATCCAGATGCGGTTCAGCCACTTCTGCGATGCCGAGCCCGCCCAGCCCGGCACGATCAGGCGCGCCGGATAGCCGTGCAGCACCGGCAGCGGCTGGCCGTTCATGCGCAGCGCGATCATGGTGTTCTCGTCCATCGCCTTGGCGATGCGCACGCCGCGCGAGATGGTTACGCGGTTGGGGTCGCCCGACAGATGCGGGTCGGCGCCGTAATGGGCGGTGTAGACCGCGCTCGGCTTGAGGCCGGCGGCCTGGAGCACATCCTTGAGGCGCACGCCGGTCCATTCCGGGCAGCCGGCGGCGCCATTGGCCCACTGGTTGCCGCGCGCCTGCGGCGTGAAGAAGGAGCGGCCATTGCCGCCGCACTCCAGCACCATGCGGGCGGTGAACACCGGGAAGCGGCTTTCCAGCTCGCCCAGGGTGAGTTCGAGCGGCGTGTTCACCTCGCCATCGATGCGGATCTTCCAGCCGCGCGGGTCCTGCGGCAGGTTCTCCGGCACATTGCCATTGTTGCGCACGAACAGCTTGTCGGCCGGCGTCACGTCGTCATCGAGCTGGGTCTCGGCCGATTCGAGGTTGAGCGGTCGCTCGCCGCGGTTGATCAGTGGCGCCTTGCCCGAGATCTGGAGCATCTGCGGGCCCGCGGCGGCGGCCGGGGCGGCGGCCGCGGTCTGGGCCGCGGCCGGGGCGATGCCGAGCCCGGCCGGCATCACACCCGCGGGCATGTTGCGGTGGAAGGGGATGGTGGCGCCCAGCGCCGCCCCCATCGCGGCCAAGCCGGCGCCTTGCAGGAAACCGCGGCGCGAGCCGTCCGGCCCGGGGGCACCACGACGACCGAACAGCACCGCATCGGCGCGTTCCGGGTCGCTCGCATAGAGTGCGGCGGCATTTGTGATCGGGTTCTTCGGCTCCGACATTCGATCCTCCCACTTCGGTTCGTGGCCCCTATTGGCCCGCGCCGCCCCCGCCCGTCCCGGCCAGGGATCGCGCCCGCCTTTCCAGTCATTGCGGGAAAAGCGCGCCTCTGCGACTCTCCAGTCTCGAGGTACGAGAATATTAGAGAGTCGCGATGGCCAGTTTCAACCACACATATTCCAGGTTGTTACGCAGTAGTGCCGATGGCCCGCCGCGCGATGGCGGCGACTTCGCTGCCCCGGAGCTGCTGACGCCGGAAGGAATGGCGCGCGCCGACGCCTTCGCCATCGCCGCCGGCATGCCCGGCATCGCGCTGATGGAGAATGCCGGCCGCGCAGTAGCGCGCGCGATCCGCCGCCGTTTTCGTCCCGTGCCGACGCTGGTGCTGTGCGGGCCGGGCAACAATGGCGGCGACGGCTTCGTCATCGCCCGCCGGCTGGAGGAGGCGGGCTGGGGCGTGCGCGTGGCGCTGCTCGGCGCGCGCGATGCGCTTGCGGGCGATGCCGTCCTGGCGGCCTCGCGCTGGCGGGGGGCCGTTGCGCGGCTTGGCCCCGATGCGGTGCGCGGCGCCGGGCTGATCGTCGATGCCCTATTCGGCGCCGGGCTGGCACGGCCCGTTGCCGGCGCGGCGCGCGCGACGCTGGAGGCGGCGGCCGCCTCGGGCGGGCCTATCGTAGCGGTCGATCTGCCGAGCGGGGTTAATGGCGCGACCGGCGCGGTGCTGGGGTACGCGGCGCCGGCCGCGCTCACCGTCACTTTCTTCCGCCTCAAGCCGGGGCACCTGTTGCAGCCGGGCCGCGCGCTCTGCGGCGAGACGGTGTGCGCCGAGATCGGCATTCCGGCGGCGGCGCTGGCGGCGGCTGCCCCCGACACCTGGCGTAACGATCCGGCGCTCTGGGGGGCTGCGCTGCGCGCGGCGCAACCGGATGCCGCGTCGCACAAATACAGCCGCGGCCATCTGACCATCCTCGGCGGGGCGGTGATGACGGGCGCGGCGCGGCTGGCGGCGCGCGCGGCGCGGCGGGCAGGGGCGGGGATGGTGACGCTGCTCGTCCCGCCCGAGGCGGCCGGCATCTATCGCGCCGGCGATCCGGGCGTGATTGTTCACGGCCTCGACGGTCCGGATACGCTCGCCGCCATGCTGGCCGATGCGCGCCGCACCACTTGGCTGCTCGGCCCCGGCGCTGGCGTCTCCGAGGCGCTGGCCGCACAGGTTGCCGCCGTGCTCGGCGCCGGCAGGCGCACGGTGCTGGATGCCGACGCGCTCACGGCCTTTGCCGGCAGGGCGGAGCTGCTTTCGGCGCTGGTGCAGGCCCCCGCGATCCTGACCCCGCATGCCGGGGAGTTCGCGCGCCTGTTCGGTCCCCTGGGCGAGGACCGGCTCGCCGCCGCCCGTGCTGCGGCGCGGCAGAGCGGCGCGGTGGTGCTGCTCAAGGGCAGCGACAGCATCATCGCCGCGCCCGACGGCACGGCGCGCATCAACGCCAATGCCCCGTCCACCCTCGCCACCGCCGGCACGGGCGACGTGCTGGCGGGTATTGCCGCCGCATTCCTGGCACAAGGGCTGGACGCCACGGATGCCGCCCCCGCCGCCGCCTGGGTGCACGCCGAGGCCGCCAGTCGCGCCGGCGCCGCGCTGATCGCCGAGGATGTGATCGAGGCGCTGCCGGGCGTGTTCACGGCGCTGCAAGCGAGGCTGTGCTAGACTGCGCGACGCATTCGCTGTCGTCGGGATTCCCCATGTCAGAGACCGAAGTGACTGCCGGCCTGTTCGACCGCGCGCTCAAGCGCATCGTCGGCGCCTGGCGCGACGTGACCGGCACGAACGGTGTCGCGCATGACATCCGCACCGAGATGGAAGCCTGCCTGGCCGCGCCGGGTGGCGAGGCTTCCGCGCGCGGGCGCATCGCGGCGCTGGTGCAGGCCTGGCGCGCGGCCGATGCCGAGGGCCAGGCGCGGTTCCTCGCCGCGCTCGCTTCCTTCGACGCCGACCCGGCCCAGGTGGACAAGGCCGCCGCAGCCCTTGCCGCCGCGCCCAAGGAGGGGCCGGAGCGTGCGGCGGCGCAGGCGGCGCTGCGGCGCGCGCTGGAGCCGCCGCGCCTGCGTCTGCTGGCGCAGTTCAACCTGCTGCCCGAGGGCGTGAAGCTCCTGGTCGATCTGCGCGCGGCCCTGATGCAGCTTGCGCGCGGGGATGCCGCGCTGGCTGCGCTGGAAGCCGATCTGCGCGACTTGCTGCGCAGCTGGTTCGATATCGGCTTCCTGGAGCTGCGCCGCATCGACTGGTCGAGCCCGGCGAGCCTGCTTCAAACCCTGATGCGCTACGAGGCGGTGCACGCGATCCGAAGCTGGGAGGATCTGCGCAACCGCCTCGATTCCGACCGGCGCTGCTACGCCTTCTTCCACCCGCGCATGCCGGGCGAGCCGCTGATCTTCGTCGAGGTGGCGCTGACGCGCGGCCTTGCCGCCTCGGTGCAGGCACTGCTCGACGAGGCCGCGCCGGTGCTCGATCCGCAGGCGGCCGACACGGCGATCTTCTATTCGATCTCCAACTGCCAGGAGGGGCTTGCCGGGATAAGCTTCGGCAACTTCCTGATCAAGCGCGTGGTCGAGCTCCTGGCCGCCGAGTTCCGCAACCTCAAGACCTACGCCACGCTCTCGCCGATACCGGGCTATCGCCGCTGGCTGGCCGACTGGCTGGCTGCCGGCGAGGCGGACGGATTCTCGGACGCCGAGGCCGAGGCGATGGCCCAGGCGCTGCACGAGCTCAAGCCGGCCGAGGCGCCGCCGGCCGGCCCGGCCGCGGCGCTGGTGCGCCTCCTGGCCCTGCCGCGCTGGCTCGAGGAGCCGATCGCCGCGCGCGCGCTGCAACCCGTCCTGACGCGGCTTTGCGCGCGCTACCTGGTGGCGGAAAGCGCCAGGGGCAGCGCCAAGCGCGCGCGCGACCCGGTGGCGCATTTCCACCTCTCGAACGGGGCGCGCATCGAGCGGCTGAACTGGGCCGCCGACCGCTCCGAGAAGGGGCTGCGCGAAAGTGCCGGGCTGATGGTGAACTATCTCTACGACCTCGACCGGATCGAGGCGAACCACGAAGCCTATGCCGGGCAGGGCCAGCGCGCCGCCTCTGCCGCGCTGCGCAAGCTCGCCAAGGGCTGAGGGCCGGGCGGGCTCTCCGCCAAGCCGGGCGGGGTTTTCGGGCGCGCCCGGTTCCGGATGGCGCCCGCGCGCCCTATATTCGGACTCCGATCGGCCCGGCGTGCCTTACCCTGGGCCGACGGCGCCGCCTTCCGGGGAGCAGCCCAGAGATGTCCGGTATCACCGATCTTCGCCTTGCCGCCGACGCCGCGACCGCGCCCGAGCCAGAGCGGCTGCGCATCCTGCGCGCGCTGGAGAAGAAGCTGCTCTGGCTCTCGGCCTGGCAGATCCACAATGCCAACCATATCCGCCCCAGCCGCGACGGGCTGAAGGTGGGCGGGCACCAGGCGAGCTGCGCCTCGGTGATCAGCATCATGACGGCCCTGTTCTTCGACCTGTTGCGCCCGCAGGACCGCATCGCGGTGAAGCCGCATGCCGGGCCGGTGTTCCATGCCATCAACTACCTGCTCGGGCGCGAGCGGGTGGAGCGGATGCAGATGTTGCGCCAGGTGGGCGGCGTGCAGAGCTATCCGAGCCGGGTCAAGGACGGGCCGGAGGTCGATTTCTCCACCGGCTCGGTCGGCCTTGGCGTGGCCATGACCACCTTCGCCACGCTGGTGCAGGACTATATCCGCCTTAAGGGCATGGCGCCGGCGGGCTCGAAGGCGGGCCGGACGGTGGCGATCGTGGGCGATGCCGAGCTCGACGAAGGCAACATCTACGAGGCGCTGCTGGAAGGCTGGAAGCACGACATCCGCGATTGCTGGTGGATCATCGACTACAACCGCCAGAGCCTGGACAGCATCGTTCCCGACCGGCTGTTCAACCGCATCAAGGGCCTGTTCGGCGACATGGGCTGGCAGGTCCATACGCTGAAATACGGCAAGCTGCTCCAGGCCGCCTTCACCCGCCCGGGCGGCGAGGCGCTGCGCCAGTGGATCGATGACTGCCCCAACTCGCTCTATTCGGCGCTGACCTTCCAGGGCGGGCCGGCTTGGCGCGAATACCTCGTCACCGATCTCGGCCGCGAGAAGGGCGTGCGCGAGCTGATCGACGGCCTGGACGATGCCGCGCTGCACCGGCTGATGACCAATCTCGGCGGGCACGACATCGAATACCTGCTCGAAAGCCTGCGCGCGGTGGCCGGCGCGGATGACCGCCCGACCTGCTTCATCGCCTACACGATCAAGGGCATGGGCCTGCCCTTCGCCGGGCACAAGGACAACCATGCCGGACTGATGACCAAGGAGCAGATGGCCGGCTTCAAGCAGGAGATGGGCATCGCCGACGGCCAGGAATGGGATAAGTTCGCCGGCCTCGACGTGCCGGTCGAGGCGCTGGAGGAGTTCCTGCGCACCGTGCCCTACGCCCAGCCCTTCCCTGAGGACGCGGCGGCCGGGCGCAGGGTGGTGGGTCGCCGCCGCTCGGCCCCCGTCATCCCGGTGCCGGCGCGGCTCTCCTTCCCCAAGCCCGGCGCGCGCAAGATGTCCACGCAGGAGGGCTTCGGCCAGATCCTGTCCGAGATCGGGCGCGAGGATACGGAATTCGCGCGCGCCATCGTCACCACCTCGCCCGACGTGACGGTGAGCACCAATCTCGGCCCCTGGGTGAACCGCCGTGGCGTCTTCGCCCGCAAGGTGCAGAACGATGTCTTCCGTGACCGCAAGGTGGTCTCGGCGCAGAAATGGGTGATGAACCCGGACGGGCAGCATATCGAGCTCGGCATCGCCGAGCAGAACCTGTTCCTGCTGCTGGCGACACTCGGCCTGTCGCACGACCTGTTCGGCACGCGCCTGTTGCCGGTGGGCACCCTTTACGACCCGTTCATCAAGCGCGGCCTCGATTGCCTGAACTATGCCTGCTACCAGGATGCGCGCTTCATGATGGTGGCCACGCCCTCGGGCGTGACGCTGGCGCCCGAGGGCGGGCAGCACCAGGCCTTCTATACGACCCTGATCGGCATGGGCCAGGACCGCATGGCCTATTTCGAGCCGGCCTATGTCGATGAACTGGCCGCCATCATGGGCTGGGGCTTCCGCCACATGCAGGCCCCGGAAGGCGAGGGGGGCTCGGTGATGCTGCGCCTGTCCACCCGCGGCCTCGCCCAGCCCGAGCGCAGCCTGGACGATGCCGCCGCCGCGGCCGTGATCGAGGGTGCCTACTGGGCGGTGCCGCCGGCCGAGGGGGCGGCGCTGGCGCTGGTCTATCAGGGCGCGGTCGCGCCCGAGGCGCTTGCCGCCTTCGAGGAGATCAGGACCGAGGTGCCGGGGGCGGGCCTGCTCGCCGTCACCTCTGCCGACCGGCTGCATGCCGGCTGGCTCGCCGCGCAGCGCGCGCGGGCCAGGGGCGAGCGCGGGGCGCAATCCTGGATCGAGGGGCTGCTCGGCGCCCTGCCGCGCGAGGCGGCGCTGGTGACGGTGCTGGACGGCCACCCGCTGACCTTCTCCTGGCTCGGCTCGGTGTGCGGGCAGCGCGTCCATCCGCTCGGGATCGACCGGTTCGGCCAGTCGGGCGACCTGCCCGACCTCTACCGGCTCTATGGCCTCGACCTGGAGGCGATCCTGGGCGCCGCCGCCCAGGGATTGCTGGAGCGCTAGCCGAGCG
The DNA here is from genome assembly GCA_020850755.1 of Alphaproteobacteria bacterium. Taxonomy (GTDB): domain Bacteria; phylum Pseudomonadota; class Alphaproteobacteria; order Acetobacterales; family Acetobacteraceae; genus JADZEB01. The sequence goes on from JADZEB010000023.1 coordinate 63,202, forward strand.
CGGAGGGGGAGTTCCGGCCCTGCACCGCGCCGGGGCGGGTCGCGGCGTATTGCACCGCGGCGTTTCGTGCTATACACCGCCGCCTTCGCGGCCGGGGCGTCCGATGGGCGGCCTAGTGGGCTGTCCAGGACGCAGCCTGTCTGGTGCCGCGGGCGTGGCGGAACTGGCAGACGCGCCGGATTTAGGTTCCGGTGACGCAAGTCGTGGGGGTTCAAATCCCTCCGCCCGCACCAGGCTTCAGGCGCCCGCCTTTCCTGCCGGTTGGCCAGGGAAGGCACGCCACCCAATCCCCGGCCCGCCGGGACAGGATCTGGGCCACCCGACGCCGGGCGTGCCCGCGAGCAGGAGTTGCAACGTCCGATGCAGGTCACCGAAACCAGCGCCGAGGGCCTGAAGCGCGCCTTCAAGGTCGTGTTTCCCGCCGCCGATATCGAGGCCCGCGCCGACGCCAAGCTGGACGAGCTTGGCAAGACGCTGCGCCTGCCCGGCTTCCGCCCCGGCAAGGTGCCGAAGCCGCTGGTCAAGCAGCGCTATGGCGGCCAGGTGCTGAGCGAGGTGCTGCAGGACACGGTCAACGACGCGACGCGCCAGGTGGTGTCCGATCGCGGGCTGAAGCCCGCGCTCCAGCCCAAGATCGAGATCACCCGCTTCGACCAGGGCCAGGAGTTCGAGTTCACCGTCGCGGTCGAGGTGCTGCCGGAGATCAAGCTGCCCAACCTCAAGGAGGTGAAGCTTGAGCGCATGACGGCCGAGCCCGAGGAAAGCGCCATGCAGAAGGCGCTCGACGACATCGCCGCGCGCAACCGCACCACCGTGGCGGTGGCCGAGGCGCGCGCCGCCGAGAAGGGCGATGTGCTCAAGGTCGATTTCGTCGGCCGCATCGACGGCAAGGAGTTCGACGGCGGCAAGGCTGATGGGGTGGAGATCGATGTCGCCGGCGACGGTTTCATCCCCGGCTTCACCGAGCAGCTGGTCGGCATGAAGGCGGGCGAGAAGCGCACCATCAACGTTACCTTCCCGGCCGAATATCCGGCCGAGGCGGTGGCCGGCAAGGCGGCCGAGTTCGACATCACCGCCCACGAGCTGAAGAAGTCCGTGCTGCCGGCGCTGGACGATGCCTTTGCCAAGACGCTCGGCTTCGAGGGCATCGGCCAGATGAAGGACGAGCTCAAGAAGCGCTTCCAGAACGAGTATGACCAGCTCTCGCGCATGCGGCTGAAGCGCCAGCTTCTCGACGAGCTGGCCAAGTGCTGCGACTTCCCCGTGCCCGAGGGCATGATCGATGCCGAGTTCGGCGCGATCTGGGAGCGGATCGAGGCCGACATGAAGGCCGGCCGGCTGGACGATGACGACAAGGCCAAGGACGAGGCGACGCTGAAGGCGGAGTATCGCGCCATTGCCGAGCGCCGCGTGCGCCTTGGCCTCCTCCTGTCCGAGATCGGCCAGACCAACAACATCCAGGTCAGCCGCGACGACCTCAACCGCGCGGTGGTGACCGAGGCGCAGCGCTACCCCGGCCAGGAGCGCATGGTGTTCGAGTACTTCCAGAAGAACCCGGACGCGGTGGAGCAGTTCCGCCCCGGCATCTTCGAGGAGAAGGTGGTGGATTTCGTGCTGGAACTGGCCTCGGTGTCCGAACGCAAGGTGGTTCCGGCCGACCTGCTCAAGGACCCCGACGCCGAGGCCGCCCCCGCCGCCGGCTGAGTGGGGGAACGGAGGCTGGCGCGGGACCCGCAGGGGGCGGCGCCGGGGGGCAATGGCGAGCGCCCCTTGCGGCCCAGGGCAAGGTGACCACATCTCGGGCTCCGCGCCGCCAGCCGCCCCGCAAAGGGGGGAGGGGGCACGAGGCAGCCCAGCAGGGAGCAGAGAGCATGAGTGGCGAGCGCGATCCGGCCGACATCTACATGAACACGCTGGTGCCGATGGTGGTCGAGCAGACCAGCCGCGGCGAGCGCGCCTACGACATCTATTCGCGCCTCCTCAAGGAGCGGATCATCTTCCTCACCGGGCCCGTGTTCGACCAGGTGTCGAGCCTGCTCTGCGCCCAGCTCCTGTTCCTGGAATCCGAGAACCCGAACAAGGACATAGCCTTCTACATCAACTCCCCGGGCGGGGTGGTGACGGCGGGGCTGGCGATCTACGACACGATGCAGTACATCCGCTCGCCGGTCTCGACCGTGTGCATCGGCCAGGCCGCCTCGATGGGCTCGCTCCTGCTGGCCGCTGGCGCGAAGAACAAGCGCTTCGCCCTGCCCAACAGCCGGATCATGGTCCACCAGCCCTCGGGCGGGGCGCAGGGCCAGGCCACCGACATCGAGATCCAGGCGCGCGAAATTCTCAAGGTGCGCGAACGGCTTAACCAGATCTATGTGCGCCATACCGGGCAGTCTCTGGACACCATCCAGAACACGCTCGAGCGCGACCGGTTCATGTCTGCCGACGAGGCGCGCGAGTTCGGGATCGTCGACCAGGTGGTGGAGAACCGCCCGGTGACCGAGGGCGAGACGGCCAAAACGTGACCCGGCGCGGCCCCCAGCCAGGAAGGCGGCAGGCCCGGAAAGCGCGGATCAGCCCGGTTTGCGGCAAGGCTCGATCACAAGCCCTTGAACCGCCATCAAAACAACTGAGCCGAGCCCTTGTGTCGGCGTCGCGCGTCGTTCTAGCATGAGAGACCAGCGGCACCGGGCGTTCCCGGCAGCCGAGCATTGGGGTGTGGACCTGCCATGAGCAAGCCCAGCGGCGACTCCAAGAACACCCTCTACTGCTCCTTTTGCGGCAAGAGCCAGCACGAGGTGCGCAAGCTTATCGCCGGCCCGACCGTGTTCATCTGCGATGAATGCGTCGAGCTGTGCATGGACATCATCCGCGAGGAGCACAAGTCGCACCTGGTGAAGAGCCGCGACGGGGTGCCCACCCCGCGCGAGATCTGCAAGATCCTCGACGACTATGTGATCGGCCAGGACCACGCCAAGCGCGTGCTCTCGGTCGCCGTGCACAACCATTTCAAGCGGCTGGCGCACGGGCAGAAGAACAATGATGTCGAGATCCAGAAGTCGAACATCCTGCTGGTCGGCCCCACCGGCTCGGGCAAGACCCTGCTCGCCCAGACGCTGGCGCGCATCCTCGACGTGCCCTTCACCATGGCGGACGCGACCACGCTGACCGAGGCCGGTTACGTCGGCGAGGATGTCGAGAACATCATCCTCAAGCTGCTGCAGAACGCCGACTACAATGTGGAGCGGGCGCAGCGCGGCATCGTCTATATCGACGAGATCGACAAGATCAGCCGCAAGTCCGACAACCCCTCCATCACCCGCGACGTGTCGGGCGAGGGGGTGCAGCAGGCCCTGCTCAAGATCATGGAGGGCACCATCGCCTCGGTGCCGCCGCAAGGCGGGCGCAAGCACCCGCAGCAGGAATTCCTCCAGGTCGATA
>JADZEB010000024.1 GCA_020850755.1 Alphaproteobacteria bacterium
CCGGGTGATGCACCGGGCCAACCAGAGCCGCGTCCGTCGCGCCATCCCCGCGCGCGTGGCGCCGGGTGATGCACCGGGCCAACCAGAGCCGCGTCCGTCGCGCCATCCCCGCGCGCGTGGCGCCGGGGCCTTCACACGCGCAGCCAGCGCGCCCGGTGGCCCTAGCCGGCGACAGCGCCACCGGCCGCTGCGCGTCGCGCCCCTCGCCTTGAGGCGGACGCACGCGGCCCCTCTCGCGCCCGTCCCTGCGGCCACGCACGCACGGCCAGCCGCCGGCATCGCCCCGCCACACCACCCCTTGCCCTGTCGCGCCGGCTCCGGGAGTATCGACGCTCCCGCCACCCAATCCGCTCCGGAGCCATCCCCATGCCCCGCACCGTCGGCTCGCTGCTCGCCGCCTGCCTCGACGCCCACGGCGTCGACCTGATGTATTGCGTGCCGGGCGAATCCTATCTCGGCTTGGTCGATGCGCTGCGCGAGTTCCCGAAGATCCGCCTGATCGTCTGCCGCCACGAGGGCGGCGCCGGCTACATGGCGGTGGCCGATGGGCGCATGCGCGGCAAGGCCGGCGTCTGCTTCGTCAGCCGCGGCCCCGGCGCCACCAACGCCTCGATCGCGATCCACACCGCCTGGCACGACGCCACCCCGTCGGTGTTCTTCATCGGCCAGGCCGAGCGCCACGAGATGGGCCGGCTTGCGCTGCAGGAGCAGAACTACAGCAAGCTCTTCTGCGACATGACCAAGGCGGTGTTCGAGGTCAACCAGGCAAGCCAGATGGCCGAGATATGCGCCCGCGCCTTCCACCTGGCCGAGGCCGGCACGCCGGGACCGGTGGTGGTGGTGCTGCCCGAGGACCTGCTCGACGAGCCTTGCGAGGAAAAGCCGGTGCCGGCCACGCCGCGCCCGCGCGCCGGGGCGACGAGCGAGGACATGGACCAGCTCGCCGAGATGCTGGCACGCGCCGAGCGCCCGCTGGTATTCGTCGGCGCCACCGTGCATGGCGAGCAGGCGCTGGCCGACCTTGTCACCCTGGCCGAGCGCTGGGGCCTGCCGGTCTGCCCGACCCATCGCCGCCCGCACCTCTTTCCCTCGGACCATCCGAACTACGGCGCCTATATCGGCAACCGCGCGCCCAAGGCGCAGCTCGACCTGCTCAAGCAGTCCGACCTCCTGCTGGTGCTGGGCGAGCGGCTGAGCCAGAGCGTGACCCAGGGCTACACCTTCCCCGCCGCGCCCGTGCCGCAGCTGCCGATGGTCCATGTCTGGCCCGACGCGGCCGAGGTGGGGCGCGTCTGGCGCCCGACGCTCGGCATCGCCGCCGACCCCGATGCGGTGATGCGCGCGCTGCTGGCGCGCACACCGCCCAAGGTCAGCACCGCGCGGCGCGAATGGATCGGCAGGCTGAACGCCATCCACCGCGACCTGACGCGCCCGATCATCCACGACAGCAACGATGGCGTTCCTTTCGGCAATGTCGTGGTCGAGGTGGGCAAGCATCTCGCGGCGAACGCCGCCGTGACCTCGGACGCCGGCAATTTCTCGACCTTCATCCACCGCTACATGTGGTTCAAGCAGAGCCAGATGTTCCTTGCCTCGGGCGTGGGCGCGATGGGCAGCGCGGTGCCGATGGCGGTGGCCGCGGCGCTCCGGCGCAAGGGCCAGCAGGCGGTGGCGTTCGTGGGCGATGGCGGGGCGCTGATGACCGGCAACGAGCTTGCCACCGCCGTGCAGTTCGAGGCGCCGATCAAGATCATCCTGTCCGACAATGGCAGCTACGGCACCATCCGCTTCCACCAGGAAGGGCGCTATCCCGGCCGGGTGGACGACAAGGCCACGCGCCTCAAGAACCCGGACTTCGCCGCCTGGGCGGAATCCTTCGGCGCGCGCGGCTTCACCATCCGCAACCAGGCCGATGTCGAGCGGCTGATCCCCGAGGCGATGGCCGAGACGAAGCGCAGCGTGCTGGTGCATGTCCATACCTCGATGGAGCATCTCACCGCCTGGAAGCGCATGTCGGAGATGCCGGCCTACGTCGCCAAGAGCTGAGGCGGCGGACCCGGGCGCGCGCGGGCGGGCGAGCCGTGGCGCGCGGCGCTCGCAGCAGCCGACCGGCGACGGCTGGCGCAAGGGCGGGCGCCGCGATGGATCTCTCGCGCCTCCTTTCGGTCGAGCGGCACGGCCCCGCGGCGCGCAGCGCCGGCGCGCCACCGGGCGCGGGCGACCGGCGCAGCCCGTTCCAGATCGACCAGGACCGCATCATCTATTCGCGGCCGTTCCGCCGCCTCCAGGCCAAGACCCAGGTCCATCCGCTGCCGGCCAATGATCATGTCCGCAACCGGCTGGTGCACACGCTGGAAGTGGCCTCGGCCGGGCGCGATCTCGGCGTCGCCGTCGGCCAGCACTGGCAGGCGGCGGGGCGGCTTGCGGGCCTCGGCCTTGACGCGCCGGGGCAGCCGGTCACGCCGGCCGAGCTCGGCTATCTGGTCCAGGCCGCCTGCCTGGCGCACGATATCGGCAACCCGACCTTCGGCCATGCCGGCGAGGAGGCGATCTCCCACTGGCTCGACCAGCATCTCGACCGGCTGCTCGACGAGGCGAAGCTGCGCCGGAGGATCGGTGCGGCCGATCTCGCCGACCTCAAGCGGTTCGAGGGCAATGCCCAGGGCTTCCGCATCCTGACGAAAACCGACAACAACCGCTACCAGGGCGGGCTCAGGCTCACTGCCGCCACGCTTTCGGCCTTCATGAAATACCCGTGGCGGGCCGACCAGGCCAGGGCCGCCGGCAAGCCGCAGAAATGGGGCGTCTACCGCACCGAATGGGACGCGGCACAGGCGGTGCTTGATCGCTGCGGCCATGCGCGCGACGGGCGCGGCATCCATGCGCGCAACCCGCTGGTGTACCTGATGGAGGCGGCGGACGACCTCTGCTACACGGTCGCCGATTTCGAGGACGCGCACGACATGGGCATCGTCACCACCGGCGAGTTCGTGGCGATGATGGCGCCGTTCGCCGGCAGCCCCGAGAGCATTGCGCGCTACGCCCTGCCGCTGGAGAAGGTCGGCTATCTGCGCGGGCGCGCGATCGGCAAGCTGATCGACACCGCCGCGCGCGCCTTCCTCGATCACGAGGCCGAGCTGTTCGCCGGGCGCTGGCCCGGCGCCCGGGGCAATCCGGCAACGGGCAACCCGCAGGCGCGCTACGGCCTGCTCGACCTGGTCGAGGCGCGCGGCGCGGCCGAGGGCGCGGCCTTCGCCCGGATCAAGCGCTTCAACCGCGAGAAGGTCTATCGCCACCCGCGCAAGGCCGAGATCGAGGTCGCCGCGCACGAGGTGCTGGGCGCTCTGCTGGCGGTGTTCCTGCCCGCCTTCCTCGCCTTCCGCGCCGCAGATGGTGATGATGCAACATTGCGCAACCGCCACCGCCAGGCGCTGGCGATCGTCGGCGAATACGCCCCCGCGCGCGACGCATCGGTTGCCGAGACCGTGCGCTGCGCGATTGATTTCGTTGCAGGAATGACCGACCGCTACGCCGCCACCCTGCACCGGCGCCTGCGCGGCGAGCCGGGCTAGCCGGGCCGGCCCGCCGGCACGATGCGCGCGCCCCGCGCGCCGTGTAACGGCTTGTAACCGCGCGGCCGGGGTGAGATGATGAAATTTGCTGGTCTTAAGGACCCAAGGACCTCCTGCCATGGCGACATCCACACGTTTCGCCGTCGGCGTTCACATCCTGCTCGCCATCGACGCATTGCCGCCGGGGCGGGCAACCTCGGCCGTGATCGCCCATTCGGTGAATACCAATCCCGTGGTGGTGCGGCGCATGTTCGGCATGCTCTCCCGCGCCGGGCTGATGAGCACGCGCCCCGGCGCCGGCGGCGCGCGCCTTGCCCGCCCGCTCGATCGCATCACGCTGCTCGATGTGTGGAGCGCAGCCGAGCCGGCCACGCCCTGCGCGCTGGTCTCGATCCACGAGCATCCGAACAAGGAGTGTCCGGTCGGCGCGCATATCGCCGATGTGCTGCGCGAGGCGACGGGGGATGCGGAGAACGCCTTCGCCCAGCGCCTGGCGCGTGTGCGGCTTTCCTCGCTCGCCGCCGGCATCCGCGCCCGCGCCGCCTGAGGCGGCGCCGGACGCGGCGCACCGCCACACCAGCAGAGCCCGCCCTACGCCCGTGCCGCGGCATCGCGCCCTCCTTGGCGTTCCCTTGGCCTTGCTGCTCGGCGGGGCGTTGGCCGCTTGCGCCGGCGGCGGGGGCACGGGGGGCGTCTATGCCGGCGCGCCCTCGCTCGATGCGCCAACGGCGGCGCGGCTGTTCCTCGACTGGTGCCTGCTCCAGCCCGGCAACGCGCCCGCGCCCGGCCTGCGCGCAACCCGCGCCAGTTTGGAGCCGCTGGCAGAGCCGGCGCGCCGCGCGCTCCTGGGTGAGCGCTTCCCCGGCCGCGCCTGGTGGCTGGCGGAAGATGGCGGGCGCGCCGCGCTGCTGGTGTGGGATCGCGGCAGCTGCGGGCTCGAACTCGCGGGCGAGCCCGGGCCGCTCGATGACGCGGCGCAGGCGGCCCTGCGCGCGCGCGGGATCGAGCCGCAGCGCGTCGCCCGCCCCGAGGATGGCGGCACGCCCGATATCCGCGCCTACATGGTGCCGATGGGCGAGGTGCAGCCCGCGGCAGCCGGCACCACGCCGGCAACGCAATGGCGCTGGATGGGCATCTTCCCGCTGCGCCAGGCCGAGGGCGAGACGCTGGTCCGCATCATCGCCCTGCCCACCGGCATCATCGCCCCGATCCAGCGCGAGGATGACGAGCCCTTCCGCACCGCGCGCGGCACCCAGGCGCAACGCCGCGCGCTCGCGCGCGCGCCGGCCCGCAGCCCGCCGCGCCGCCCGGCCCGGATACGCTAGGGCAGAGCCCGGGCGCAGTGTCCCCGCGGCGGCGGAACGCCACGGCGGTTCCGTCCAGGCGGACGCTGCCCTTGGGTGCCGCGCGAGCATCCGGGCCGCGCCCAAGCGACCACGACCAGAGCGACCACGAACGCAGCCGATCATCCGGGCCAGGCTGCGCAAGGGCTGCCGCGTTCCGCCTGGTCCGGGCAGTTGAGATCGGCGCGACCTCGCTCAAGCCAGTTCCTATTCGCCGCCCCACGGATACATGCGAGGTATCACATAGTTCAGCAGGGAAGCCGCCGCGATCGCAAGTGCCGTTGCGACGAAGAATTGCGTCCAGTCGCTCGGTCGCAGCGCCCCGAGCGACACGATCACGACAAGAATCGGGATGTCCAGGAAGTGCGTGAACGAGGCGAGCTGCTCCCCGCGTGCGCGCGCGAGTTCCGGGGTCACTCGCCCGGCCGCCAGGGCTTCGCGGGCAAGGCGGCGCAGCCGCAGGAAGTAGATGCGCGTGATGGTGTTCCCCTCGATGAACTCGAAGGCAAAGAGGAAGACCATGCCTGCAAGCCACGGAACCGTGAGGAAGCTCCAGCCGTCATAGTGGGAGATGATCAGCCAGGCGCCGCTTCCAAGCAGAAGCAGCGCGCCCGGAACGACCAGCCCGTCATAGAAGACGGCGATCAGTGTCACCGCCTGCGCGAACAGTTTCAGATCGCGCACCTGGCGCGAGCGCATGTCCGCCACGAAGACGCCGATCAGGCCGGCCGAGATGAGCATGAAGCCGAGCAGATGCGCAAAGCGCAGCAGCAGGTAGGTGTCCATCTCCGGTCCTCGCTTCTGTGCGTTCGCGACGTCGAGTGGCGGCACGGTCCGTTGCGGCGGAACCTGGCGGCGATGCCGCCCCGCCCGGCGCCACCCTAGGGCACGTCCCGTTCGGCTTCGATCAGCCGAACGGAAGTCGTGCCCGAGAAACTTATGGTCTGCGAGCAGCTTAGTCCGATCTGGTGGAACCGCGCTGCGGTTCCACCAGATCGGACGCTGCTCTACACCAGCCCGCGCCGGGCGCGCAGCGCCGCTTCCGCCTCGGCCATCACGCGCGCGAGACCCTGATCGGCCGCACGAATGGCGCGCCGGGGCATCGCCGCCGCTTCAGGCCGCCTGGCCGGATCGGCGCCGGGGATGCGGCTTCGCTGAACCGGGTGCTGCGCGCTGCTCCACGTCGTGCGCCCCTCGGCGCTGGGCGGCAGCCGCGCGCGGGCCGGAGCATCGTCGCCCATCGCAGCGGTCAGCGCGGCGGCCCGTTTCGGCATGGGCGCCAGGGCAGCCATGCGATAGACATGTCCCGCCATGCTCGACCCGTCCCAGTTCGCCCTGTTCCTCGCCGCGGCCTTCCTGCTCGCCGTCACGCCCGGCCCGGGCATCTTCTATGTCGCCGCGCGCACCCTTGCCGGCGGCCGCGCCGAGGGCGTGGCCTCGAGCGTCGGCACGGGCCTGGGCGGCATGGTCCATGTGCTGGCCGGCAGCCTGGGCGTCTCCGCCATCCTGCTCGCCAGCGCCGAGCTGTTCGCCGCCCTCAAGCTTGCTGGTGCCGCCTATCTGGTCTGGATCGGGTTGCGCACCATCCGGGCCGCCCGCCGCGATGCCTCGGCACGCCTGGCAGGCATCGCCGCCCCACCGGTCGGAGCGCGGCGGGCGTTCCGCGAAGGCGTGCTGGTCGAGGCGCTGAACCCCAAGACCGCGGCCTTCTTCCTTGCCTTCATTCCCCAGTTCATCGATCCGGGCGCGGGCAGCGTGGCGGCGCCGTTCGTGCTGCTCGGCTCGATCTCGGTCGCGCTCAACACGCTGGCCGACATCGCGGTAGCCTTCGCGGCCGGCCGCATCCGGGCCGGCGCAGCGGCACGGCCGGCGATGATCCGCCGCCTGCGCGAGGCCTCGGGGGCGGCGATGATGGCGCTTGGCATCGGCCTCGCCCTGGCGAAACGTCCCGGCGGCTGACCCCCCCCCGGGGCGGCTGATCCAGGCCCGAACGCGCGCGCTACACCAGCCCGCGCGGGGCGCGCAGCACCGCTTCCGCCTCGGCCATCACGCGCGCGACGATCTCGGCCGCGGGCGCGATGTCCTCGATCAGCGCGGCACTCTCGCCCGCGATCACGGCGGCGATGTCGAAATCGCCGCGCGCGCGTGCCTCGGCATAGGCGGGCGCGACATGCTCGGCCTGCGCCGCAAGCTCGGCCTCGCGCCCGAGCCAGCGCTCGGCATGGCGGTTGCGCAGCACCCGCCCGGTATAGGGCTCGGGCCAGGTGATGCGGCGCGACAGGTCGAACACGACCGAGCGCACCGTCTCCCCCGCGCCGGCCGCGACGATGCGCCGCTTCGCCTCGGGATGGCCCTCGGCCTCGGCGGAGGCGTAGAAGCGCGTGCCCATCAGCACCCCTTCGGCGCCGAGCATCATCGCCGCCGCCAGCCCGCGCCCGTCGGCGATGCCGCCGGCGGCCACCACCGGGATGGCGGGGCAGGCGCGCACCACCTGCGGCAACAGCGCCATGAGCGGCACCGCCTGGCCGTGCCCGCCCGCCTCGGTGCCCTGCGCGACGATGACATCGGCGCCCGCCGCGGCCGCCTCCTGCGCCTGGGCCAGCGTCTGCACCTGGCAGACCAGCCGCGCCCCGCTGGCGCGGATCGCGGCGGCGAAGGGACGCGGATCGCCGAAGGAGAGCATCACCGCCGCCGGCCGGCGCGCCAGCACGCCATCGAGCAGGGCCGGGTTGCGCGCGAGGCTCCAGGTGATGAAGCCGCAGCCGATGCGGGCATTGCCGGCGCGCTGCCATTCGCGCTCGATCCAGCCCCCCTCGCCATAGCCGCCGCCGAGCAGGCCGAGCCCGCCCGCCAGGCTCACCGCCGCCGCCAGCCGCCCGCCGGCAACGAGGTCCATCGGCGCGAGCAGCACCGGATGCTCGATGCCCAGGCAGGTGGTCAGGCGGTTGCGGATCGGCATGGCGGGGCCTCCTCGGCCGGGCGTGGCGGGCTCAGGCCAGCAGCGCGTCGATCGCCTTGGCCAGGGCGATGTCGCGCGCCGACAGCCCGCCGGCATCGTGGGTGGACAGCTCGATCTCGACCCGGTTCCAGACATTGCGCCAGTCCGGGTGGTGGTCGTGCTTCTCGGCCAACAGGGCGACGCGGGCCATGAACGCCCAGGCCTGGCTGAAATCGGCGAAGCGGAACTCGCGGCGGATGGCGTCGCGCCCGGGGACGGAGTGCCAGGCGGGCAGGGTGGCCGGCAGGGCGGCACGCTCGGCATCCGACAAGAGGGGGGGCTTGGGCATGGCGCACCTGTTGCTGCGGGGACGGGGAGATCGGATCGGGGCGCCGGCCGCAGGCCGCCTCCAGGAGGCCGCGCCCTGGCCGGCCGAGGGGGCGCGCTTGCCCCAAAGCAGGCATGTGCGGCCTGTGCTCGCTGGCGGCAAGCCCCCCGGGGTTCGGGCATGCGCGGCGGCGGGGGGCCGGCCGGATCGCGGGCGCGGCGCCAGGGGGGCAGCCCCGCCGGTGGCAGCGGCGGGCCCGCGCCCGCTCTTGGTCGCCCGCCCGTCGTGCTCGGTCCGTTCCCGTGCCGGAGCTGGATTACAGCCCCGGGCCAACCAATCGTGGTGGGAGAGACCTCCCCCCCGGACCCGAGCGGAAGGCGGCGGGGCAGGCCGCCGGCCCCGGACGCGGCCCCCGGACGCGGCCACGGATCCGTCGGCGTGAGCCACCAGAGGGTCGCTGGCGGCAGGCCCAGGCCGAGGGACGGCGCGGCGAGCGGGTCCGCCATGCGACGGACCAGCGGAAGGCGGCGGGGCCGGCGGCCGCGGGTCGGGTGGCACGCCGGGCCGCCGCTGCGGTGCTCGCCCCCCGGCACGACCCGCCGGCGTCCGGGTCCGGCGCGGCGGGCGCCGCGCGGATCGCGCGCGCCGCGCCAGGGGGGCGGCCCCGCCGGTGCCTGCGGCGCGCCCGCACCCGCTCTTGGCCGCCCGCCCTTGGCGACTCGCCCCTTGTCCGCCCGCCCGTGGCGACTCGCCCCTTGTCCGCCCGGCCCGGACGCGGCGATGTCCCGTCGGCGCAATCCGGTCGGCGAAGTCCGGTCGGCGAAGTCCGGGCCATCGCGCCACGCCGCCGCGCCCGCGCCTTGACGGCGGGCCGGCGCGCGGTCACCTGAATGGGCATGGCCCGCCCCGCCCCCCTGTTCCGCCCCGCCTTCGCCACCGCCCCCACCACCGAGGACCTGGTGCGGCTGGCCGAGCGCGCGCTCGCCGAGATCCCGCCCGAGCTTGCCGGGCATGTGCGCGGGGTCGGCATCGTCGTCGAGGAGTTCCCCGACGAGGAGACCGAGCGTGAAATGGGGCTCGACAGTCCCTACGACCTGCTCGGCCTCTATCGCGGCCGGCCCTTGCATCGAAAAAGCATCGGCGACCTGCCGAGCGATCCGGATATGATATTCCTCTATCGCCGCCCGCTGCTGGAATACTGGGTCGAGACCGGCGAGGAGCTCTACCGCCTGGTCCGCCATGTGCTGATCCACGAGATCGGCCACCATTTCGGCTTCTCCGACGCCGACATGGAACGGCTGGAGCAGGAGGAAGGCTGACCGCCCGCCCGGCCGCAAGGCAAGGCGGCCCGCGATAACGCCCCAGGCGCCGGCGCGTTCCATTGCGACGCACAAACATTTTCCCTTTCCCGTTGCGCGCAGGTTGACGCACAATCGCGCGCACGCGGCGTCAGGGGGTCACGGTTGCGCCCTCGCTCCTGCGCGGCTGCGTGCGATGTCTTGCACTTGTCCTTGTCCTCTGGGCGCCGGGTTGGCCGATGGGAGCGGAAAACAAGGTCGTCTGGTCCGAAGGCATGTTCCTTCGGCCCCAGCACTTCCAACAGCAGGATCGCTATGTCGAACGCGTGGTGCGCCAGCGGGTCGCCGCGGTGCGCGCGTTCGGCTGGGGCGTCACCGAGTTCGCGCTGGAGCGCGAGGCCCTGTCGACGGGCCGCATCGCCATCGCCTCCGCCGCAGGCGTGCTGGACGATGGCACGCCCTTCTCGATTCCCGGCGATACCGACGCGCCGCCGCCGCTCGACGTGCCGGACACGGCGCGCAACGCGCGCGTCTACCTGATGCTGCCGCTGCGCCGCTCGGGCATGCCCGACATCGTGCTCCGCGACCGCGACGAGACCGCCGCGCGCTACACCGCGAACGAGGTGGCCGCGCCCGATGCCATCGTCGGCTCGGACGCGGAGGCGCAGCTGCAGGTGGGCAAGCCGCGCATCCGCCTGGCGATCGAGGGGCCGCAACTCGATCTCGGCGGCTTCTCCGCCCTGCCGGTGGCGCGCGTGCTGGAAGTGCGCGGCGGCGACCGGCAGGTGGTGCTCGACGACCAGTACATGCCCCCGGCCATGACGGTGGCGGCGGTGCCGCCGCTCGCCGCCTTCGCGGTCGAGCTGCAGGGCCTCTTGTCGCACCGCTCCGAGGCGCTGGCGGCGCGGCTTTCCGCGCCGGGCATGCGCGGGGCGGGCGAGATGGCCAACCTGCTGATGCTCCAGGCGGTGAACCGCTTCTGGCCGGTGGCGGCCCATTACGGCGTCGCGCCGCTGCTGCACCCCGAGGAGTATTACGCCTTCCTGCTGGCGGTGGCGGGCGAGCTTTGCACCTTCACCGTGACGCGTCGCCGCCCGCCCGAATTCCCGCCCTACAAGCATGACGATCTGAACGCCACCTTCTCGCCGGTGATCGCCTCCTTGCGGCAATCGCTCTCGGCGGTGCTGGAATCGGGTGCCGTGCAGATCCCGCTGCAGGAGCGCAAATACGGCGTCCATGTCGGCGTGATCCAGGACCGCACGCTGCTGCGCTCGGCCAGCTTCGTGCTTGCCGTGCGCGCCGAGCTGACCGCCGAGGTGATCCGCCGCAGCTTCCCGGCCGCGATCAAGATCGGCCCGGTGGAGCAGATCGCGCGGCTGGTGCAGGTGGCGGTGCCGGGCATCGGGCTGTCGCCCCTGCCGGTGGCGCCGCCGCAGCTGCCCTATGTGGCGAACACCGTCTATTTCGAGCTCGACCGCACCTCGGAATATTTCCGGGCGCTGGCCAATGCCGGCGGCATCGCGCTGCACATCGGCGGCGAGTGGCCCAAGCTCGAGATGGAATTGTGGGCGATCCGCGCCGGCTGAGACGTCCGGCGCGGCCATGTCTGGTCTTTGAGAGGAAGGCGCGCGCATGACAGCGGCCGCGAACCCCGACGATCCCTTCGGCTCCTCCCCCGACAGCGAGCGGACCCAGATCGGGCGCCCGATGGGGCGGCCATCCGGTCCCCCGCCCGGCCCCGCGCCCGGCTATCCGCCGCCGCAGCAGGGCTATGGCGCCCCGCCCGGCTATCCGCCGCAGCAACAGGGCTATGGCGCCCCGCCCGGCTATCCGCCACCGCAGCAGCAGCCGGCCTATGGCGCGGCACCGATGCCGGCAGCACCCTTCCCCGCCGCGGCCATGGCGTCCGAGGTGGTGGATCTGTCGCGCGTCGCCGCCAACCCGCTGGTGGTGGCGGCAACGCCGCTTCTCGGCCTGGTAGCGCGCCTGCGCCATGTCGCCGGCGGCGTCAATGTCGAGGGGCTGCGCGAGCGCGTCTACGAGGAGCTGCGCAACTTCGCCAATGCCGGGCGCAATGCCGGCTTCCAGCCGGAACCCTTGCGCGCCGCGCATTACGCGGTCGCCGCCACCGTCGACGACCTGATCCTGAACACGCCCTGGGGCGCGCATGGCGGCTGGAGCCGACGCACCATGGTCTCGGCCTTCCATGGCGACGTGGAAGGGGGCGAGCGCTTCTTCGCCTGGCTAGACCGCATGCTGGGCGCGCCGGCGCAGAACAAGGCCGTGCTGGAGGTGTTCTACCACTGCCTCGCGCTGGGCATGGAAGGGCGCTACCGCCTGCACGCGCGCGGCCCGGCCGAGATCGCCAAGGTGCGCGAGAACCTCTACAACACGCTGCGCGGGCTTGAAGGCCCGGTCGAGCGCGAGCTTTCGCCGCGCTGGCGCGGCGAGAACGCGCCGGCCAAGCCGCCACGCGCGGGCGTGCCGGTCTGGGTCACGGCGGTGATGGGCATCGCGCTCTGCGCGCTCGGCTATGCCGGCTACATGATCGGTCTGTCCTCGCGTGCCGACGCGGTCGAGGCGCGCATGTCCGGGCTGATGCCGTTCGAGGCGATCCGCCTGCCGGTCTCGGCGCGCCCGCCGCCGCCGCCGCCGCCGCCGCGCCCGCCGGTGGAAGGGCCGCTGGTGCGCATCTCGCGCTTCCTCGCCCCCGAGATCGCCGCGCGCAAGGTTGCGGTGGACCAGATCGGGCGCAACATCCGCATCACCATCAACTATGCCGACATGTTCCCGCCCGGCTCGGCCGACATCCGCGACGATCTCGGCGGGCTGCTGACGCGGATCGGATCGGCGCTCAAGACCGAGCCGGGCACGGCGCAGGTGCTGGGCCACACCGACAATGTGCCGATCCGCTCCTTGCGCTTCCCCTCGAACCAGGTGCTGTCCGAGACGCGCGCGCGCAATGCGCAGACGGTGATCGTCAATGCGCTGGGCGATGCCCAGCGCGTCAGCGCCCGCGGCCTGGCCGACAGCCGGCCGGTGGCCGAGAACCGCTCGGCCGAGGGGCGCGCGCGCAACCGGCGCATCGAGATCGTCCTGACGCCGCCGCAAGGCTGATCGCAGAGAGGCGCCGGCGGCAACGCCGCGCGCCGCGCCCCGACCCGCAGTCGCACCGGCCATCCGATCACGACCACACGAACCGAATGGCAAGCCGATGAGAAGCGTCCTGAATGTCCTTACCAGCCGCTGGTTCCTGAGCCTGATCGGCGCGCTGATCCTCTGCGCGCTGATCTGGTTCATCGGCCCGCTGATCGCGATCGGCGAGGCGCGCCCGCTCGACAATATCGTCGTGCAGGCGGCAGCGATGGTGATCATCCTGCTGCTGTGGCTGATCTATGTGCTGCTCGGCCGCCGGCGCGAAGCCAGGCAGGAGCAGTCGATCGCCAACGCGGTGGCCGGCACCGGCAAGGGCGCCGGCGGGGACGATGCCTCGCAGGCCATCTCCGCCGAGCAGGCGGCGGTGGGCCAGAAGCTCCAGGCGGTGCTGGCCGACCTCAAGACCGTCAAGACCGCCGACGGCCGGCCGCTCAAGCTGGCCGAATTCCCCTGGTATGCGATCATCGGCCCGCCCGGCGCCGGCAAGACCACCGCGCTGTTGAATTCGGGCCTGCGCTTCCCGCTGGCCGAGCGGCACGGCGCGCAGGCGCTGAAGGGGGTGGGCGGCACGCGCAACTGCGACTGGTGGTTCACCGACCAGGCGGTCATCCTGGATACCGCCGGCCGCTACACGACGCAGGATTCCGACAGCGCCGTCGACATGGCCGGCTGGCGCAACTTCCTGAACATTCTCAAGCAGAACCGGCCGAGCCAGCCGCTCAACGGCGTGTTCGCGGTGTTCGGCGTGCCCGACCTCCTGGCCATGCCGGCCGAGGAGCGGCGCACCCATGCCCGCGCCGTGCGCACCCGCCTGATCGAGCTGCAGGAAGCCTTCGGCATCCGCCTGCCGGTCTATGTGGTGATGACCAAGCTCGACCTGGTGTCGGGCTTCACCGAGTTCTTCGACGATCTCGACCGCGAGGGGCGCGAGCAGGTCTGGGGCTTCACCTTCCCGCTCGATCGCGGCGGGCCGCAGGGCGGGCCGCACGCCAAGTTCCTGGAGGAGTTCGACGCGCTGATGGGGCGCCTTGAACAGCGCCAGGTCGATCGCCTCCAGAACGAGCGCGACCAGGCGCGGCGCGCGGCGATCTTCGGCTTCCCGGGCCAGTTCGCGTCCTTGCGCCCGGTGCTCGACGACATACTGCGCGAAGCCTTCGACGACAGCCGCTTCGCCGTTCGCCCGATCCTGCGCGGGGTCTATTTCACCTCGGCCACGCAGGAAGGCACCCCGATCGACCGGCTGATGGGCGTGATCGCCGCCAAGTTCGGCATCCACCGCGCCCAGATGCCGCCGCAGGTGGGCACGGGCCGCGGCTTCTTCCTCAAGCGTCTGTTCGAGGATGTCGTGTTCGCCGAGGGCGGGCTGGTCGGCGCCAACCCGGTGGTCGTGCGCCGGCGCGCCACCATGCGTCGCGCCGCCTTCGCCGGCATCGGCGCGGTGACGATCGGCGGGCTCGGCCTCTGGGGCTGGAGCTTCATGAACAACCGCGCCCTGATCGACAAGGTCGCCGAGGAGACGCAGAAGGTCGAGCCGCGCATCGAGCAGGCCCAGCGCCTGCCGCTCGGCGATGGTTCGCCGGCGCAGATTGTCCAGCAGGTGCTGCCGCTCCTGAACGAGCTGCGCGTGCTGCCGGCAGGCTTCGCGCAGCAGGCCTCGGGCGAGGCGGCGTCGCTCGGCTACGGGCTCTACCAGGGCGACCGGCTGGGCGTGCATACCGGTGCGATCTATCGCCGCGCGCTGAACGGGCTGTTGCTGCCGCGCCTCCTGGTGCGGCTGCAGAACCAGCTCTCGGCGCGGCTGGCCGATCCCGAATACGCCTTCCTGGCGCTCAAGGCCTATCTGATGCTGGGCGATCCCTCGCGCCTGCAGCCGGCCTATATCGCCAACTGGTTCGCCGAGGACTGGCAGAGCCTGCAACTGCCAGACCGCGAGGCCTTGGTGGGCCATCTCGCCGCGCTGACAGCGGAGCCCTGGGCCGAGGTCGGGCTGGATCAGGGCCTGATCGCCGAGGCACGCAACACCATCGCCCGCCTGCCCCCGGCGCAGCGCGCCTTCCGCGTGCTGGTCGAGGGGCGCGAGGCGCGCGGCCTGCCGCAATGGCGCCTGGTCGACCAGGCCGGGCCGCAGGCGGCGCAGGGGCTGGTGCGGCGCTCCGGCCGGCCGCTGACCGAAGGCGTGCACGGCCTCTATACCCGGCGCGGCTTCTATTCCGTCGTCGCCAGCCCGGTCTCGCTTGAGCGCGTCCTGCGCGAAACCGCGGCCGATGCCTGGGTCGTCAGCGACGATCCGCAGGCCGGCGGCATCGGCGATACGCGCCAGCTCGGCGCCGAGGTGATCACCCTCTATCTCCAGAACTACATCCGGGTGTGGGAGGAGCTGATCGCCGATATCGGCCTGCCGCAGCTGCGCGAGCCGCGCCAGACCGCCGATGTGCTGATCATCCTGTCCGGGCCCAACTCGCCCTTTGCGCGGCTCTACAACGCGATCGCCACCGAGACCCGCCTGGCCGAGGGGCTTGCCGCCCCGGCCGGCACGGGACCGGCGGCGGTGGCGGCGCAGGCGGCGGTGGCGGCGCAGCGCAGCATGCTCGAGCGTCTGGGCGGCGGGCGCAACCCGGCCGAGATCGTCGATGCGCGCTTCAAGTGGCTGCATGATTTCGTCGGGCCGGCGGGCCAGCCCGGGCCGATGGCCGACTTCCTCAAGCGGCTCGAGGATCTCGGCCGGCAGGCCGGCGCGCTGGCGGTGGCCGGCGCGGGCGGCCCTGGCGGCGCGGCCGGCGGCGGCGGGGGCGGCGGGGGCGCGGCCAATGTCGCGCAGATCGCCGGCCAGCTCGCGATCGAGGCCGGGCGCCTGCCCGGACCGGTGGCCGAGATGGCGCGCACCCTGGCCGAAGGCACGGCGCGCGTCGGCGGCAGCGCCGCGCGCACCCAGATCAGCCAGGCCTGGCAGGCCGATGTGGCGCGCTTCTGCGCCCAGGCGACCGCCAACCGCTTCCCCTTCAACCGCGGCGCGCAGGCCGAGATCCCGCTCGACGATTTCGGCAGGCTGTTCGGGCCGGGCCAGTTGATCGACCAGTTCTTCAACAACAATCTGCGCACCATCGTGGACAGCTCGCGCACGCCCTGGCGCATGGTGCAGGGCGCGCCGGTGCAGATCCCGGATGCGGCGCTGGCCAATTTCCAGCGCGCCGCCGCGATCCGCGACGCCTTCTTCCCGCCCGGCTCGCCCACGCCGGCGACCGGCTTCAACATCCAGCTCGCCTCGCCCCTGCAGGGCCTGCGCAAGGCGACGATCGAGATCGACGGGCAGGTGATGCCGGCCGAGGGGGCGGCACTGCCGGCGGCGGCGATGCAATGGCCGCGCGGCGTGGGTGGCGCGCGCGTGATCCTCGAGCCGGCAACGGCTGGCGCCCAGCCCATGGCCATCCAGCACCAGGGCGCCTGGGCGCTGTTCCGCCTGTTCCAGGACGGCCGCCCGGTGCGCCGCGCCGCCGACCGCTTCGCGCTCACCTTCGCCACCGGCGAGGGCGCGGCGATGTACGAGCTGACGGCGCGCAGCGTGCGCAACCCGTTCCTGCTGCCCGACCTCGCCTCCTTCCGATGCCCGCAGCTCTGAGCACGGGAACCGCGGGGCCAGCGGGGTTCGGCGGCGCGGTGGGGGCCTTCGCCGTGGCCGAGCCGGGCGGCACCGGCGCCGCCCCTGCTGCCAAGGATGCCGCCAAGGCTGCGGCAACGGGGGCGGCAGGAGGCGCGGTCGGCTATTTCGGCAAGCTGCCGGCGCGCGGCGACTTCGTCCAGCGCCGCCTGCCGGCCGATTTCGTCACCGCCTGGGACGAATGGCTGCAGGCGGGCATCGCCGCCAGCCGCGCCGTGCTCGCGGCACAGTGGGTGGAAGTGTGGATGGCGGCGCCGATCTGGCGCTTCGCCCTCGCCCCCGGACTGGCCGGGGCCGGCGGCTGGGCCGGGATCGCGATCGCCTCGGTCGATCGTGCCGGGCGGCATTTCCCGCTCACCCTGGCCGCCCCCCTGCCCGACGGCGCCCCAGTGGCGGAGTTGATCGGCGCTGGCGCCTGGTTCGCCGCGCTCGAGCATCTGGCGATCGCCGCGCGCCAGGGCGCCACCGATCTCGCCGGGCTTGATGCCGGCTCGGGAAGCCTGCCGGGCGTGCCCGACCCGCTCGCGCCGCAGCGCTGGGATGCGGGGCTGCGCTTTCCCCTGCCCTCGGGCGGCGAGGCGGCTGCTGCCCTGCCGGCCCTGCTCGCACAGTCGGGCGGGGCGCTGGTGCAGGGCGCGGCCCTGTTCTGGACCAGGGGCGGGCATCGCGTCGCCCCGGCGATGTGGCTCCTGCCGGGCCTGCCCGCGGCCGAGCGCTTCATCGCGCTGCTTGATGACGTCGCCGCCGGCCTGCCCGCCCCGCCGCCGCAGGCCTTCGCCCATGGCGCGGGACACGGTCCCGTCCACGCGGCGGGCGAACATCATCCGGCCGGGCTCGGCGCCGGCGTGGCGCAGGGCGTGGCGCTCGGCGCAGCGGCCGAGACGGCCCTCGGCGCCGCCGCCGAGGGCAGCATACTGCCCGAGCACGCCGCGGCGGAGATCGCCGCCGAGCTGGCCGCCGAGATGGCGGCCTTCAGCGCCGAATCCCTGCCCGATCCGCTCGGCGATCCGGCAGAGGGACCCGCGAGGGCCGCGCCGGCCCCGCCCCCTCTGGCGCCGCCCGCCGCGCCCAAGCCGCCGCCGGCAGTCGCCGACTACGATCCGTTCGAGCCCGACGCACCCGCACCCGCACTCGCGCCGGCGCCGGCCCCGGCGGCCGCGCCCGTACCGCCGCGCGGCACAATCCCGGCACGCCCCGACACCCTCTTGGCACCGGCCAAGCGGCCCGCCGATGGCGGCGCCTTGTTCGGGGACGGGCCAGCCATCGGGCCAACCACAGGGCCAGCCGCACACGCCGCCGCCGCCATGCCCGCGGCCGCGGCTGCCGTTCCGGCCGACGACCTGTTCGGCGACGGCAAGCCGGCAGCCGATATCGCCGCCCTGTTCGGTGACAATCCCACACAAGCCCAGGCGCCTGCTCCTGCCCCCGCGCCGGTTGCCGCGCCGGTTGCCGCCGCTGCCCCGCCATCCACCCCGGCCGCCGACCGCGCTCCAGGCGCCCCGGCCGAGCCGCCCCCGGACGAGGACCTGTTCGGCGATGGCGCCGGCGCCCGCCCGCCCGAAGACCTGTTCGGCGATGGCGACCGCTCCCCCGCAACCGCGAGCCCCGACCAAGCGCGAAAGACGAAGCCATGACGGTGACCGAAACCGACGCCCCGACGCGTCCCCCGATTTCGCGCCCGCATTTCCTGTCGGCTGCGGCGACCCATGTCGGAGCCGTGCGCAAGCTGAACGAGGACCATTATCTCGACCGCGGCAATATCGGGCTGTGGCTGGTGGCCGATGGCGTCGGCGGCGCCTCGGCCGGCGATTGGGGCTCGAAGCAGGTGGCGGCGCAATTCGCGGCGATGCCCCCCCCGCGCAACGCGCCAGAATTCCTGGCCCACGCCAAGATGGGCCTGACGGCGGCCAACGCCGCCCTGCGCGCGCATGCGTCCAGCACGCCGCGCGGCATGGTGGCGTCCACGGTCGTGCTGCTTCTGGTGTATGATTGGTATTACACTATGTTGTGGGCGGGTGATTCCCGCGGCTACCTGGTCCGCGAGGGCCAGTTGCAGCGCATCACCAAGGATCACTCGGAGGTCCAGGAGCTGATCGATTCGGGCGTCATCACGCCGGAGCAGGCGGAGAACCATCCCCGCGCCAACGTCATCACCCGTGCGGTGGGGGCGGCGGATGAGCTGCATTTCGACCGCATCGCCGGGCGGATCCGGGTAGGGGACATGTTCCTGCTCTGCACCGACGGGCTGACCAAGGAAGTGTCCGAACCGCGGATTCTCGATATCATCTCGAACCATCCGCTCGACCAGGCGCCGCACAAGCTGGTCGAGGCCGCGCTGGCCAGCGGCGGGCACGACAACATCACCGTGGTCCTGGCCCAGTGCACCAAGGCAGCCGACGTGCTGCTGCCGGAACTGAACGGCATGAACGGGGACAAGAGCGATGGCTGAACCGGGCGATCGCACCGTTGTCGGCGGCTCGGCCGGTCCGGGCCAGCCGCCCCTGCCGCCGGCCGAGGACCTGTTCGGCGGGCCGGCGGCCCCGCCGCCGCACCCGCAGCAGCAGCAGCCCCAGCCCGGCTACCCGCCGCAGCAGCAAGGCTATCCACCACAGCAGCAGGGCTACCAGCAGCAGCCGAGCTACCCGCCGCCGCAGCAGGGCTACCCGCCGCCGCAGCAGGGCTACCAGCAGCAGCCGAGCTATCCGCCCCAGCAGCAGGGCTACCCGCCGCAGCAGGGCTATCCGCCGCAGCAGGGCTACCAGCAGCAGCCGAGCTACCCGCCGCCGCAGCAGCAGAGCGCGCCCCCGCCCGGCTACACCCCGACCGGCTTCGCCCCGTCGCAGGGGTCGCAATCGGGCGGCTTCCAGCAGGGCTTCCCGCCGCCGCAACAACAGCAGGGTTTCCAGCAGCAGCCATCGGCGCGGCCGGGCGGCCCCGATCCCTTTGGCGGGCAGCAGGGCCAGCCCTTGGCGCCCGGCGTGGTCGTCAACAACACCTACCGCATCGAGAAGCTGATCGCGCGCGGCGGCATGGGCGAGATCTACCGCGCCGCCAACGTCGTCACCGGCGATGCGGTGGCGCTGAAAACCATGCGCCCGGAACTGGCGGGCGACCCCAAGATCATCGAGCTGTTCCGCCGCGAGGCGCAGGCCCTGCGCAAGATCCGCCACCCCGCGGTGGTCAACTACGAGGGCATCTTCCTCGATTCCTCCGGCGCCCTGTTCATGGCGATGGAGTTCATCGAGGGCCAGACCCTGGCCCATCTGATGCGCGCCGGCCCCCTGCCGCCCGACCAGGTGCGGCGCCTGCGCGACCGGCTGGCGGCCGGGCTGGCGGCGGCGCACAGCCAGGGCGTCGTGCACCGCGACTTCAGTCCCGACAACGTCCTTCTGCCCGGCGGGCGGCTCGAGGATGCCAAGATCATCGATTTCGGCATCGCCAAGCAGGCCGAGGGCCAGAAGGGCACGATGATCGGCACCGACTTCGCCGGCAAGTATGGCTATGCCGCGCCGGAGCAGCTCGGCATGTTCGGCGGCAAGGTCGATCACCGCGCCGACATCTACGCCCTCGGCCTGGTGCTGGCGGCGGCGGCGATGGGCATCGGGCTCGACATGGGCAATTCGCCCGGCTCGGCGGTAACCGCGCGCCAGAAGGTGCCCGACCTCGCGCGCGTGCCGGCCGATCTGCGCGAGGAGATCGCCAAGCTCCTCCAGCCCGAGCCCGACAAGCGCCCGGCCGCGATGGAGGACGTGATCGGCAAGCAGACCGGCCGCCGCTCGGTGGTGGGCGGCGCCGATGCGGGCGGCGGGTCGAGCAAGCTGGTGCTGGTGGCCGGCATCGTCGTCGTGATCGCGGCACTGGGCGGGGCGGGCTTCGCCTTCCGCGACGAGATCGCGAAGATGCTCGGCGGGGGCGAGGTGCAGGTGGCGGGCGGTCCCGGCACCACGACACCCGGCACCACGACACCGGGCACCGCAACGCCGGGGGCGGGCGGGGTGGCGACCCCGATCCCGACCACGCCGAGCATCCCGACCGCCCCGACCACCCCGACCATGCCGGGCCTGCCCTCGGGGCCGATCGCCACGCCGGGCGTGCCCGCCACGCCCACCGTGCCCGGCATCCCGACCGCGCCCACCAGCCCGACCGTGCCCGGCGTCCCGTCCGGCCCGATCGCCTCGCCGGCCGGCACCGTGCCGGCCGTGCCGACCATCCCCGGTATCCCGACCATCCCGACGGTGCCCACCATCCCGGGCGTGCCCTCGGGGCCGGTTGCCAGCCCGGGTGCGCCCACCACCCCCGGCATACCTGGCATCCCGACCATCCCGACGGTGCCCACCGTCCCGGGCGTGCCCTCGGGGCCGATCGCCCCGCCGGGGGTGCCCGCGACACCCACCATACCCACCGGCCCGACGATCGCCGGCATTGTGCCCCCCGGCCCGGTCGCGCCACCAGTGCTGCGCGAGGACCCGGTGGTGGTTCGCGCCCGCGCCATGGCCGAGCTTGCGCGCTTCGACTGCGCCTCGCTGACAGTGGACGTGGACGGCGCCACACTGGCGGTATCCGGGTTCGTCGAGAGCGAGGCCGACCGCGCCGCCCTGACCCAGGCGATGGCCGGCATCTCGGCCGCGCACCAGGTGCGCGCGCGCATCGCGGTCCATCCCCGGCCGATCTGCGACGGGCTGACGGTGATGGGCCAGCACACCTCCAGCGATCTGCGCGTCGAGGTGAACCGGCAGGACCATACCTACCAGATCGGCAAGGACTCGTTGTCCTTCCGCGTCAGCGCCGCGGGCTCGCAGCGCGGGGTGACCCATGTGGCGATCGTCAACTCGGACGGCACCATCTCGCGCATCCCGGAATGGCAGCAGATGCGGCTCGATCCCGGCCACACGCTGCGCTTCGGCGGGCCGCAGGGCTTCGAGCTCGCCCCGCCGCAGGGCCAGATGATGGTGGTGGCGGTGCACTCGCCCCGGCCCATCTTCCCCAGCGCGCGCCCGGACGAGGAGCCGGCGATCGCCTTCTTCAACGCCCTGCGCGAGGCGCTGGAACGCCAGCCCGCCGCGGTAGTGGCCTACGCGGTCATCGACACGCGCTAGTGGATGCTGCGCGGCGCGCGGCCGGCGTCACTGTAACAATGGGTGTTGCGCGCGGGCATCACTTTGGCCTCGCGAGATGCTTGTTGGCGTCATTCCGGCCGTGAAGCTTCCGACCGGCCGGATTTGATGTTAGTAAAGTGGCCGAGGAAGGGCGCCTAAGTGCGCAGGAAATCGCGAGGCATGTGGCTCCAACGACACGACCTTGAAGCGACCTGCCCTGCCCGGCGCCGCCCGCGCGGCACGCGCCGGCCCTCGCCCGTGGCGCTTGCGGCCGCGGCGCTGGTGGTGGGCGCGCTTGCCGTTGGCGGCGCGGCCCTGGCCCAGCCGGCCCCGGCGGCGATCACCGCCCCGCCCACCGAACGCGGCACGCGCCCGCTGGCGCCGCCCCTGCCCGGCCTCGTGCTGCCGCAGGCGCGCAGCGGGGAAACCCCGGCCGGGGCCGAGACGGTGCGCTTCACCCCGCGCGCGATCACGGTCCAGGGGGTGACGGTCTATCCCCGGGCCGAGATCGAGGCCATGACCCGCCCGCTGATCGGGCGCGAAGTGCCGGCGAGCGAGATCTTCGCCCTGGCCCAGGCGATCGAGCGCAAGTATCGCGAGGATGGCTATTTCCTCACCCTCGCGATCGTGCCGCAGCAGCGCATCACCAACGGGGCGGTGCAGATTCGCATCGTCGAGGGCTATATCGACAATGTCCGCGTCGAGGGCGATGTCGGCCCGGTGCAGGAGCTGATCGAGCGTTTCGCCGCGCGCATCTCGCTCAGCCGGCCGACCAACATCCGCGATGTCGAGCGCTACCTGCTGCTGGCCGACGACATCCCCGGCATCAGCGTGCGCGCGGTGATGCGCCAGGGCGGCTCGACCGGCGGGTCGGAGCTGGTGCTGCAGGCCGCGCGCAAGGAATTCGATGTCCTCGCCCAGCTCGACAATCGCGGCTCGAACTTCATCGGGCCGCAGCAATTCTACCTGACGGTCGGGGCCAACTCCTTCACCGCGCTGGGCGAGCGGCTGGAAGCGCTTTATTTCACCACCTTCGACCGCGAGCAGAATTTCGGCCAGGTCGCGGCCTCGGGCCATGTCGGCAGCGACGGGGTGCGCCTGCGCGCCTATGCCGGCTATGGCCGCACGCGGCCGGGCGCGGCCCTTGGCCCGACCGGCTATCGCGGCGAGGTGAAGGTTGCCGGCGCCTCGGCCAGCTATCCCGTGATCCGCTCGCGCCGCGCCAACCTCAATGTCAGCGGCGGGCTCGACATGTATTCCTCGACCGTCGACCTGGCCGGTGGCGGGGCGAGTTCCTTCACCCGCCAGAGCGAGACCGAGGTCCGCGCCGCGCGCCTGACGATCGAGGGCAATCTGCGCGATTCCTTCAACGGCGTGACCTTCGGCCAGGTGCGGGTGAGCCGCGGCCTCGACATGCTGGAGGCGACCGGCCCGGGCGACAGGCTGCTCTCGCGCCCGAACATCGTCACCGATTTCACCAAGGTCAGCGGCGACATCTCGCGCCTGCAGGCGCTGTGGGCGAGCGAAAGCTGGACCTTCAACCTGCTGGCCACCTTCGCCGGGCAGTGGACCAACGATGTCATGTATCCGTCGGAGAAGTTCTTCTTCGGCGGCGAGCGCTATGGCCGCGGCTTCTATTCCGGCCAGGTGACCGGCGATCGCGCCTGGGCCACGACGCTTGAGCTCCAGGCCAACACCTATCTCGCCCTCTCGCGCGACGAGGGCGGCCGGCCCTGGGGCTTCCCGGCGCAGTTCTATGTCTTCTTCGATGCCGGCAACGCCTACAATATCGCCCCGGGCGATGTGCGCTCGACGCGGCTGCGCTCCTATGGCGTGGGCGGCCGCTTCGACCTGAACGAATGGCTGGCGATGGAGCTGGAAGGGGTGCAGCGCGAGACGCAGCGGGTGGACGGCGCCAATGCGCGCCCGATCTCCGGCCCGGCCTTCTTCTGGCGGATCTCGGCGCGCTTCTAGGGCGGCGCCGACAAGAATTCTGGAGCTGCGGCGCGCGCGAGAGACTTGGCGCGGAACGGGCCGCGGCACGAGGGGTGGTTGAATGTCGGGGCCGCGCAGCTGCGCGCGCCCTGTGGGAGCAGTGGTCATGTCCAGGCGCCGAGAGACCAGGCGGATGCGCAACGCATCGGGACCCGCCAGCATGGCGCGGCGGTGGCTGCCGCGCGCCTGCCTGTTCGCCTCCACCGCGCTGGTCGGGCTGAGCGCGATCGGCCCGGCGCTGGCCAACCCGCAGGGCGGGCAGGTCGTGGCCGGCCAGGCGCAGATCGTCACCACCGCGCCCAACCGCCTCGACATCAACCAGTCGAGCGAGCGGGCGGTGATCGACTGGCAGCGCTTCTCGATCGCGCCGGGCGAGACCACCGCCTTCAACCAGCCCGGCCCCGGCTCGATCACCTTCAACCGCGTCGTCACCGGCGATCCCTCGACCATCGCCGGGCGGCTGATCGCCAACGGCCAGATCGTCCTCATCAACCCCTCGGGTGTCACCTTCGCCCAGGGCGCGCAGGTGAACGTCAACTCGCTGATCGCCACCACGGCGAACATCAGCAACAGCAATGCCATGGCCGGCCGCCTGGTCTTCGACCAGGCCAGCGACCGCGCCGGCGCGCGCATCGTCAACGAGGGCGAGATCACCGTGCGCGAGGGCGGCATCGCCGCGCTGGTCGGCCCGGAGGTCGCCAACCATGGCGTGATCCAGGGCCGGCTCGCCCGCGTGGTGCTAGGCGGAGCCGAGACCTTCGCCATCGATCTTGCCGGCGACGGGCTGCTCGCCTTCGAGCTGCGCGATCCCGTGCGCAGCCAGCCGCGCGATGGCGCCGGCAACGCCCGCCCGGTGGTGGAGAATACCGGCACCATCAACGCCGATGGCGGCGCCGTGATGCTGTCGGCGCGCACGGCGGCCGGCATCGTCGGCGATGTCGTCAATGTCGGCGGCGTCGTTTCCGCGCGCGCGGTGCGCAATGAAGGCGGTGTCGTCGTGTTCGGCACCGAGGGCGATGGCGGCGTGTCCGTCTCCGGCACGGTCGATGTGTCGGGGCTCGGCGCCGGCCAGCGCGGCGGCAATGTCACCGTCACCGGCGCCGAGGTGCGCGTCGCCTCCACCGCGCGGATCGATGCACGCGGCGCGGCGGGCGGCGGGCGCGTGCTGGTGGGCGGCAACCTGCGCGGCCAGGGGCCCGAGCGCAACGCGCGGCGCACCCGGGTCGATCGTGGCGCCACGCTCGACGCCTCCGCCACCGAGAATGGCGACGGCGGGCGGATCATCATCTGGTCGGACGAGGAGACGGTCTATGCCGGCTCGCTCCTTGCCCGCGGCGGCGCCTCGGGCGGCGATGGCGGTTTCGCCGAGGTGTCCTCGCACAATCTGCTGGCATTCGACGGCACGGTCGATCTGCGCGCGCCGCAGGGCGCCACCGGCACGCTCCTGCTCGATCCGCGCAACATCACGATCCAGAATGGCGGCTCGGAATCGGTCACCGTGCCGAACTCGGGCGATCCGCGCACCATCACCGGCACGGACGATGATTCGATCCTGCGCGTCGCCACGCTGGAAGCGGCGCTGGCGGCGGCCAACATCATCATCGACACCTCAGGCGGCAGCGCCGGTGTCGCCGGCAATGTCGCCTTCTCCGACAATGTCGACTATTCCGGCACCACCAACAGCCTGACCGTGCGCGCCGCCGGGGCGGTGGCGATCAATGCCGACATCATCGCCGGCGCCAACAACCTGACGATCGAGGGCCTGACCGCCGGCACCGCCGCCGGCGGGGCGATCACCCAGGCGGGCGGGGCGCCGATCCTGTCCACCGGCATCATCACGCTGCGCGGCCAGTCGATCACGCTTGATGCGCAGGTGGGCGGCACCGGGCCGGGCGCGGGGCAGGCAACGCAGCTCGTGGCGGTGGCCGCGAACGGCGCCATCAGCCAGACCGGCGGCTCGATCCGCGCCGCGTCGGTGACGGCGAACGCCACCGGCGGGGCGGTGACGCTGGAACAGGCGGCGAACGCGATCGGCAGCATCTCGGGCACGGGTGACGGTTTCAGCGTGCGCAGCGCGCAGGCCCTGTCGCTCACCGCGCTCAGCATCACCTCGACCGATGCGGTGAGCCTGGTGGCCACCGGCGCCGCCTCGGACATCACGCTCAATGGTGCGATCGATGCCGCCGGGCAGGGCGTGACGCTGAATGCCGGGCGCAACCTGATCCAGGCGCTCGGCATCATCACCGCCGACAGCCTGTCGGCCACGGCCGCCGCCGGCACGGTGTCGCTGCCGCTGGCGAACAGCGTGGCCCAGCTTTCCGGAACGGCGGCCAACGGCTTCCTGTTCAACTCGGCCGCGCCCCTGCTCACCACCGGGCCGATCAGCAACACGGTCGCGGGCGGCATCACGCTGAACGCGCCCGGCGGCGCCAACTCGATCTCGCTCGAAGGGGCGCTGACGGCCTCCGGCCAGCTTGTGCAGCTCCTGGCGGGCGGCAGCATCAACCAGACCGCCGCCGGCGTGATCACCGGCAGCGAGCTTGCCGCCAATGCCGGCAATTCGGTCAATCTCGGCACCGCCGACAATCTCGTGCCGCTGGTGCGCGGCTCGGCCAGCACGGGTGCGTTCCGCTACGCCACCTCGGGCTCGTTGACGATCAACGCACCGAGCATCAGCGCCGGCACCGAGGTCGATCTCGCCACCACCGGCGCCGCCTCGGTGCTGACGATCAACGACACGATCTTCGCCGGCGACAGCATCCAGGTCACGACCAACAATCTGGTGTTCGGCGGCGGCGGCTTCCTCGATGCCTCGGGCGGAACGGTGGTGTTCGGCACCGCCACGCGCGATGTGCCGATCGTCATCGGCGGCATCGGCGTGGTGCCCGGCTCGCTGACGATCGAAAGCGGGCTTCTTTCCTTCACCAATGCCGGCTCGGTCGGGGCCAGCAACTTCACCCGCTCGGGCGGGGCCGGCGCGGCCGACATCACGATCCGCGACTTCCTGCTCGCACCCGGCCAGTCGCTGATCCTCGATGCCTCGGGCAACATCCTGCAGGAGCCGGGCACGACGCTGGCGGTATCGCGGCTGGCGGCGGTGGCCGCCGGCGCGGTCACGCTCGGCACCGGTGGCGCATCCTTCAACGTGCCCACGCTCGCGGGCGGCAGCAGCGGCAACTTCTCCGTCGTTTCGACCGATACCATCACGATCGACCGCGTCGCCGGCCCGGCCGGGCTGCTCGGCAATATCGACGGCATCACCTCGCCCGGCGCGATCGTGCAGATCACCGCGCCGAACGGCATCTTCCAGGGTCCGTTCGGGCCGATCACGGCCAATGCCTTCTTCCCGGTGGCGGCCAATGGCGATGTCGATCTCGCCAACGCCGTCGGCGGCAACAGCGTCAGCCTCTTGTCGGGCACGGCCTTCGGCACCTTCCGCTTCGTCAACGGCAACACGACGCTGACGCTGAACACCGGCTTCGTCACCGATGGCGTGCAGGCGGGCGGGCCGGTGCGGCTCGGCACGAGTGGCACGGCGGATCTTGTCCTGACGCGCGGCATCACGGCGCCATTCCAGCCGGTGCTGCTGACCGCCGGCGGCAGCATCACCCAAGGCCTGCCGATCACCGCCGGCGCGGTCGAGGCGATCGCCGGCGGCGCGGTGACACTGACCAACCTCGCCAACAGTTTCACCCAGTTCCTCGGCTCGGCCGTTACCGGCATCGATGTCGTCAGCGGCCAGACCCTCTCCGCCGGGCCGGTGAGCAACAGCACCTCCGGCGGCATCAGCCTGTCGGCGCCGGTCGCGGGCTCGACACTGAGCCTCGACGGGGCGATCACCGCGCCGGGCCAGACCGTCGATCTCGACGCCTTCGGCGGCATCAGCCAGGCCGGCACCGGCGTGATCACGGCGGCCAACCTGATCGCCAATACCGGCGGGCCGGTCTCGCTCGATTTCGCCGCGAACGCGGTCGGGTCGGTGACCGGCAGCTCGGCCGCGGCCTTCCGCCTCACCAACGGCGCCTCCAGCCTGACCGTCGGTGCCGCCGGTATCAGTGCCGGCGCCGATGTGATCGACCTGCGCGCCAATGGCGCGGGGAGCGACCTCACCATCAACGGGCCGCTGGGCACGGCTGCCTTCGACCAGATCAACCTCTTCGCCGGCCGCGACATCATCCAGACCGGCGGCACGATCACGACCGGGTTCCTGGTGTTGAACGCCGGCGGCGCGGCGCAGGTCGCGCAGGCGGGCAACAACTTCAACTCGCTCGACAGCACCACCGTCGCCGGGCTTGTGGTGCAGGCGGCATCGACGATCAATCTCGGCAACATCACCAACAGCGGCGCGGGCGGGGTCTCGATCACGGCCACCGGCGCCGCCAGCGACCTGATCCTCGGCGGCGCAATCGCGGCGCCGGGGCAGGCGGTGGCGCTCGAGGCCGGGAGCGACATCCAGCAGTTCTTCGGCGCGATCACCGCCGCCAGCCTGTCGGCCGAGGCCATCGCCGGCTTTGTCTCGCTCAACTCGTTCAACGCGGTGGGCGCGGTTTCCGGCAGCGCCGCGCTGGGCTTCAACGCGACGACGAACCAGACCACGAGCGTGGGCCCGATCACCAACAGCATATCGGGCGGCATCTCGCTGAGCGCGCTCGGCGCGGGCAACGATCTGCTGGTGGCGGGCAACCTTTCTGCGCCGGGCCAGACCATCAGCCTGAATGGCGGCCGCGACATACTGCCAGCCGGCGGCGAGATCACCGCCAACCGCCTGAACCTTTCGGCGGCGAGCCAGATCGGCCTGACCGGGCCGTTGCAGGTGGCCCAGCTCCAGGCCAGCGCCGGGGGCGATCTCAGCTTCATCGGCGCCAACGACCTGACCATCGTCGGCACCGGCATCTCCACTCCCGGCGCGGTGCAGCTCAGTGTCGCGTCCGCCGGGGCGCTGCTCGGCAGCACGGCGCCGATCACCGGCGCGACGGTGGAACTGGTCGCCGACCGGATCGGCCTCGGCTCGACGGTGGGCACGGCCGGCACCACCAGCGCGCTCGTGATCCGCCCGCTCACGGCCGGGCGGGCGATCATCGCCGGCGGGACGCCCACGGGCGGCGAGGAAGCCGCCAACCTCGCCCTGTCGGGCACGGAGATGGGCTTCCTGCGCGCCGGCGCGGTGCGGCTGGGCCAGGCCGCCGGTCCCGCCGCCGCCGCGATCGAGTTGCGCGGCATGACGCTCGATCCCGCCATCACCCGCCTGGTGCTGGAAAGCAGCGACGCGATCACGCAGACCGCCGGCGCCATCGCCTCCACCGGCAGCCTGACACTGGGCGTTGATGCCGCGGGCGACGTTCTGATCGGGCAGGCGGGCAACAATATCAGCGGCATCGTCGGCACGGTGGGCGATGCCCTTGTGCTGACAAGCGCCAACACCGTGACGATCGGCTCGCTGGCGGCGGTGGGCACGCTCATCGCCGCGCAGGCCGGGCTTTCGGTCGGGTCCGACGCCAGCATCACCGGCGGCGCGATCACGGTGAACAACCCGGTCACGCTGCCCGGCGCGCTCGAGCTCACCGCAACCGCCGGCAGCATCTTCGCCGGCGCCGCGCTCAGCGCCGCAAGCCTGGATGCCGAGGCGCTGGTCGGCAACGTGTTCCTGAGCAGCGGCGCGAACGTGCTGCCGATCGTCACCGCGCGCGCCGGCTCGGGCTTCGTCTATCGCGGCGCGGGCTCGGTCGAGGTGGGCGCGGCCGGCGTCGATGGCGGCACGGGCGGGGTCGATTTCCTGCTGTTCACCCCCGGCGCCAGCATCACCGTGAATGGTCCGGTGCGCGCCGCCGCCGGCACGATCTTCCTCGAGACGGTGGGCGGGGGCCTGGCAAATCCGGGCGGCGCGGTGGCGATCAACGCCCCGGTGCTCGGCGTCGGCAGCATCTTCGCGCAGGGCGAGGAGATCCAGATCGGGGCGCAGCTCGGCGGCAGCGGCGCGGGCCTGGGCCAGGCGAGCTTCGTGCGCCTGCAGGCCGATGGCGCGGCCGGCGATATCGCGCAGAATGCCGCCGGCGTGATCCGCACCGCCCGGCTGGAGGCACGCGCCCCCAATGCCGGTGTCACCCTGTTCGCCGACAATGTGGTGGCCGAGGCGAGCGGCGTCGCGCAATCCGACTACCTGCTGCGCAGCACCACCAGCCTGCGCGTCGGCCCGGCCGGCATCGCCGCCGGCGACGAGACCACGCTCCAGGTGGCGGCGGCGGGCGGGACGCTGACCGTGGACGGCACGGTGACCGGCCCGAACGGCATCGTGCTGCAAGCCGATTCGATGGCGATCAACCAGAATGTCGGCGCCGCCGGCCTGGGCTTCATCGACATCTCGCCCTTCAGCCCCGGCCGCTCGATCACCGCGGGCGGCGTGCCCACCGCGATCCAGGAAGCGAACACGCTGGCGATCGGCAATGCCGAGTTCGCGCGGCTGCTTGCGCCGGTGATCGGGCTCACCACCTCGGGCGGGGGCAGCATCGCCGTCTCCGATATCACGCTCGGTGCGGGCCGCACGCTCGCGCTCGGTGCCGACGGCGCCGTGACCCAGACCGGCGGCGTGGTGCGGGTGGAGAATCTGGCGATCGTCGGCGGCCCCTCGGTCGATCTGCCCGGCCAGAACGAGATCACCACGGTAGCCGCCTCCTCGGGCGGGGATCTGCGCATCAACGTGGCGCCCGGCTTTGCGCTGACCGCCGGCACGATCGTTCTGCCGGCGGCGTTCGGCGGCAACCTGACCGGCATCACCGCCCCGGGCGCGATCACGCTCGGCGCCGGCGCCGACCTGTTCCTGAGCAGCCCGGTGAATATCGGCGCCAACACGCTGCGCCTGTTCACCGCCACCGGCACCATCACGCAGGACCCCGCCGCGCCGATCACGGCCGGGCAGGCGATCTTCTCCGCCCCGGGCGGCACGGTGACGCTGACCGCGCCGGGCAACAGCATCGGCACGGTGGCCGGTGGCGCGGGTGCGGGCTTCACCCTGGCCCTGGCCGGGCCGGGAACGGTCGGCGCGGTGGCCGGCGACGGGGTGGTGTTCCCGGGCACGGTCAACGGCATCACCACCACCGGCGGCCCGGTCTCGATCCTGGCCAACGGCACGCTGACGCTCGACCGCGTGATCAATTCCGGCGGCTTCAACACCTATCTGCGCACCAGCGCGGGCGACATCCTGTCCACCGCCACGGGCGGCATCGTCGGCAACCAGACCATCCTCGCGGCCGATGCGGGCGCGGTCGATCTCGCGCCTGGCAGCAGCAACGTCATCGACGTCGCCGGCTTCGCCGGCAATGGCGGCTTCAGCTTCCGCGACACCAACAGCTTCTGGGTCTGGTCCATCACCGGCGATGCGCAGGTGGCCTCGCGCGACGGCATCACCACCGCGGGCGGGCCGGTCAGCCTGACCTCGGGCGGCGGCACCATGCTGCTTGCCTTCCCGATCAACGCCCCGGGCGAGGTGGTGCGGCTGCGCTCCACCGGCGCCGACATCCAGCAGTTCGGCGGCGGCACCATCACGGCGGACGCGATCCTGGCACGCGCCGATGTGGGCCAGGTGCTGCTCAATGGCGTGCCGAACGTGGCGGCGGACATCGCCGGCTTCGGTGCGACCGGCTTCACCTATCGCGGCGCGGGCGCGGTCGGCATCGCCGACCTGTCGGGCGCGGGCGATGCCTTCGTCGCGGGTGCGGCGGGCATCGGCAGCGGCGCCGGCACCATCTCCGTCCTGGCGCAGAGCGGGCTTGCCATCGACGCGCCGCTTGCCACCAGCGGAACGGCGCTTCTGCGCACGATCGCGGGCGACATCACCGGCGGCACGGCGGGCGCCACCTCGGTGGGCGGGCTCCTGCTGCGCGCCGATGCGGGCGCGATCGATTTCGGCGCGACCGACATTCCGCACGCGATCGGCAACCTTGCCGCGCGCGCGGCCGGCACGATCAGCCTGCGCAGCGCCAACGCGATCACTGTGGGCGACCTGTCCGGCGCCGGCGACGCCCAGGTGGCGGGTGCGGCCGGCCTGCGCACGGCGAATGCCGGCGACGCGGCGACCAACCAGGACATCACCATCGCCACCGGTGCGGGCGCGATCACGCTCAATGCCGGGCTCGATGCCGGCACCGGCGTGGTGCGGCTCGGCAGCACCTCGGGCACGATCGGGCAGTCGGCGGCGGGCATCATCACGGCCGGCAGCCTGCTGCTGCGCTCGGGCGCGGCGGGGGCGGGCGCGATCGCGCTCGATATCGGGCCGAACGCGGCCGGCACCCTCGCCGGTGCGGCGACGGGCGGCATCGCCTATCGCAGCGGCGGGGCCTTCAGCGTGGGCAGCGTCGCGGGCGACGGCTCGGTTGCCGGCGCGACCGGCCTTGCCGCCGCCGCGGGCGAGATCGCGCTGATCTCGGCCGGCACCATGACACTGGCCGAGGCTGTGAATGCGGGCACGCTCGCCGTGCGCCTGCGCACCACCACGGGCGACGTGACGCAGACGGCGGGGGGGATCGTCACCGCTTCGCAGCTCGACGCGCGCGCCGATGCGGGCCAGGTCGATCTCGGCACCGCCACCAATGCGGTAGGCAATGTCGCCGGCGTGGCCGCGAGCGGCTTCCGCCTGCGCGCCGCCGGGGCGTTGACCGTAAACGGCACCGGTCCGGGCGGCAACTTCCCGGCGGTCTCCGGCATCGCCACCACCGATGCGCCGATCACGCTGGCGGCGGGCGGGGCGATCCTGCTCGATGCACCGCTCGCGGCCGGCGCCGGCACGATCCGCCTGCGCGCGAGCACCGGCACCATCACCCAGACGCCGAACGGCGACATCACGGCCGGCACGCTTGCCGCCTTCGCCGATGCGGGCCAGGTCGATCTCGCCAATGGCGGGGGCACCAACGCGGTCGGCAGCATCGCCGGCCTGGGCGCAAGCGGCTTCCGCTACAGCGCGGCCGGCGCCGTCAGCGTGGGCAGTGTCGCGGCCGATGGCACGCTCACGGCGGCGCAGGACGGCATCGCCAGCACCAACGCGCCGATCACCCTGCGCAGCGCTGGCACGCTGACGCTCGACGAGGTGGTGGATGCCGGCACCGGCACGGTGCGGCTGCGCGCCACGGCGGGCGACATCACGCAAAGCGCCGATGGCGGCGTGCGCGGCGCCAGCGCCCTGTTCCTGGCCGATGCCGGACAGGTGAGCCTCACCGCCGCGGGTGGCGCGGCAGTGGCGGCGGGCGAACGCAACCTCGCCGGCACCATCGCCGGCACAGGCCTGAACGGCTTCGCCTTCCGCAGCGACGGGCCGGTGACGATCGGCACCGTGACGGGCGACGGGGCGCTGGTCGGCACCCGCGTCGGGCTGGTCACCGCCGGGGCGCCGATCGCGGTCATGGCCAACGGCACGCTGACGATCGGCGACGTCCTTACCGCCACGGGCGGGATCATCCGCCTGCGCGCGGAAACCGGCGCGATCACCCAGACTGCGGGCGGCGCGCTCACTGCCGGGTCCGCGCTGCTGCGCGCCGATGCCGGTCCGGTCACGCTGTCGGGCGCGCCCAACGATGTGAACATCATCGCCGGCGCCGCGGTGGGCGGCTTCACCTTCGCCGACAGCAACGGCCTGACCGTGGGCGCGGTTGCCGGCCTTGGCCCGATCGCCGGGGCGAACGGGGTCGCCTCGGCCAGCCCGGTCACGCTGCTTGCGAACGGCCCGCTGACGCTGACCCAGCCCGTGGTCGCCGGCACCGGCGCCGACCCGTCCGACATCGTGCGCCTGCGCGCAACCACCGGCGACATCACCCAGACCGCGACCGGCCAGGTCGTCGCCAACGCGCTGCTCGCGCTGGCCGATACGGGCCGTATCGATCTCGGCCTGCCGGGCGCACCCAACGATGTGCGCAACCTGGCGCTGCAATCGCCCGGCCAGATCATCTTCCGCGGCATCGGCCAGACCGCGATCAACTCGATCGCCGGCGATGCGCTGGTGCCGGGCGTCACGGGTGTTGCCACCGTCGGGGGTCAGCCGATCACGCTGGTATCGGGCGGGCTCGACCTCGAGCAGCCGGTCAATGCCGGCACCGGCATCGTCGCGCTGGAAGCCACCGCCGGCAGCATCACCCAGGGTGCGGGCGGCATCATCACCGGCAGCCAGGTGCTGGCGCGCGCCAGCAATGGCAGCATCCTACTCGGCCAGCCGAACGACACCAACGAGTTCGCCGCCTTCGCCGCCGACGATGTGCTGTTCAGCGATGCCGACGGGCTGACCATCGGCGGCACGGTGACGGACCCGGCCGGGCTGGTGGCCAGCGCCTCGGGCGTGCGGGCGGGCGATACCGCCCAGATCGAGGCCGGCCTGCTCCTGCCGCCCGACAGCCCTGGCCCGGACAATACGCTGCTGATCCAGGGGGCGGGCATCGACGCCCAGGGCCTGAACCAGACCGACGGCTATGGCCGCATCCTGGTGCGCATGTCCGGCGGAGGCATCCTGCGCCTGACCGGCACGCCCGGCACCAATGCGCAACGCATCTGGGCGGCGGACAGCTCGGGCGGCACCTTCACCGCCGCCGACCTCGACCCGGCCACCGGCTCGCCGCCGCGGCTGCAGCAGGCCCCCACCCTGCCGCTCATCCCCGGCACCAATGACGGCTCGGACATCATCCTCGGCGCGCTCAGCCTGGTGAACACCGACCTCTACCTGTTCGGGCTGAACACCTCGATCTCGGGCGGGCCGATCTTCGTGCGCTCGCTCGGCGTCTATTCGCCAAACTCCAGCGTGATCCTGAGCGGCGCGATCTTCGGCGACACCTCGGGCAATGCCGCGACCTTCGTCACCCGCGGCGGCAGCCCGACCTCGGACCAGCGCTTCAACGACTGCCCGATCGGCGCGGCAAGCTGCTTCATCCTGCCGCCCGTGGGCGTGACCGTGCGCGCCGATTTCGACGAGTTCGTAGTGGTGATCGACCGTCCCGCGATCGACGAGCAGACGCTGACCATCGTCAACGCGCCGAGCGAGGATCTGTTGTCGCGGGAGCGGCAGAACGACCGCCGTCGCGACGACGAGGAGGAAAACGGATCCAATGCGGCAGGCGGCGCCGCCCAGGGTGGGGCGGCCCAGGGTGGGGCGGCCCAGGGTGGGGCGGCCCAGGGTGGGGCGGGCAGAACCCAACCCGCGCCGTCGCGTTAGGCATATGCTACAAGTCCGTCAGGGGGAACGGGCGGAAGGCTGCCTGGACGACCGGCCGGTGCGCGCCGGACCGGCAGCGGCTTCGCCCCGTCGGGGGAGCGGCCCGGCACACCGCCGCGCAGGGCGCGGCCAGGACCGGGCACCCGATCCAGACATGCGCACCACGAGGCCGGCCACCCGCCGGCCGAGGAGGAATGCCATGCCCCAGTCCCGCCCCCGTCCCGCCCCAGCGTCCCGCACGATACCGGCCCTGACCGCCCGGTCGCGGCGCGCGCGACTGTGTGCCACGCTTGCCGGCGCCCGTGCCGGCGCGGCACCGGCGCTTGGCCTGGCCCTTTCCGTCGCACTGCCCGCTGCCCTGCCCGCTGCCCTGCCCGCTGCCCTGCCCGCTGCCCTGCCGGTGGCGCTGCTTCTCGCCGCCCCCGCGCCGGCGGCGGCGCAAAGCACTTTCCCGCCTTCGCGCGGGCCCAGGATCGACCTGCCCGACTGCCTCGATGCGGGAACGTGCAGCCACCTGCCGCTCGACACCCCGACCAGGCCCGGCCGGCTGCCCGATCTGCCGATCATCTTCGCCCCGCCGGCCGTGGATGAATCGATCCTCACCTGGTCGAACAGCTTCAATGAAGGCCTGCTCGTGCGCGAGCGCGAGGACCGCCAACGCAGCACCCGCACCTCGCCCCAAGGGAACCGGCCATGACCCGCTCCACCACCTGGCTCGGCCTATTGCTCGCTGGCAGCCTCGCCGCCGCCTGTGCCGGCGGTTCCGGCGCCGGCTCGGGCGGTGCGGGCGAAGGCGGGCGCGAGCGCGTCGCCTCCGGCCCCGCCGGCCAGACCCAGGTGGGAGAAGCCTGCACCTGGCGGTCGGGTCGCGGCGATGCCGCGATCGGCGCGCGCGCCACCTACGAGGTGCTGTGCGGTTCCTGGCGCGAGCCCTCGGCGCGCATCTTCGTCGTCGACGACATGAACGCTGCGGCGCTGCGCCAGGCGGCGCAGATGGGCGGCTGGAGCCAGTATCTCGGCCAGCGCGCCTTCTGCGAGGCGGGCCAGGATGGCCGCATCCTGGGCGACGTCTCGGCCGTGGTCTATCCCTGCCGGCGCCGCAATGGCGGCGTGCCGCACCTCGCGCTTGCCGCCAGCGTCGGCGGGCAGACCTACCTCGCCGACGGGGTGCAGACCGCGCTGCCGGCGATCGAGGCGACGATCGGCCAGGCGGCCGGCCGCTCGGTCGGGACGGCGGCGCGCGGCGCCTCGGCCACCGACATCCTGGCCACGCGCTTCCGCGGCCAGTTCGGCTCCGGCGACATCGAGCGCTACCAGGGCCTGATGCGCGTCGGTGCCCGCTACAATGCCGAGGAGAACTTCGCCGCCGCCGAGGAGAGCTTCCGCGACGCGCTCGCCCTGCACCAGCGCCTGTTCGGCCGCGACAATCCCGAACAGACCGACGCGGTGATCCACCTCGCCTTGCAGATCTCGAACCAGGGGCGCTTCGCCGAGGCGGAGGAGCTGTTCGTGCGCGCCGACCGGCTGGCCCAGGCGGTGGCCGACCCGCTGCTGAAGGCGCGCCACGTCCACTACCGCGCCGGGCACGCCGCCAACCAGGGGCGCGTCGCCGATGCGCTGCGCCTGGCCGATACCGCCGAGGCGTCCTATCTGCGCGCCGCCCCGCGCCTGACCACGATCGCCGAGCAGGCGCGCACCCGCCGCGCCGCCGAGGGCAGCGTGGCGCTGGCCGGCCGCACGCGCGGCTTCGATCCGCGCGAATCGCCGATGGAGTTCGAGCAGAGCCTGGTGGTCGATCCGACCACCCAGATGGCGGCGCAGGGCCTGGCCGAGGTCAACCGCCTGCGCGCCGTGCTGGCCAACCGCGACGGCGATTACGGCCGCGGCCGCATGCTGGCCGGGCGGGCCGCCGGGCTTCTGGACACGCTCGGCATCGATCCGGGCGGCGCGCGCTGGCGCGCGGTGCGCGTGGCGGGCCTGGGCGCGGCCGGCATGGGCGATGTCCCCGCCGCGGTGGGCGAGCTGTCGCAAAGCGCTGCCGGCCTTGCCACCGCCCTGCCCGACACGCCGCCTCTCGCCAAGAACCTGCTCGAACGCGGCGCGGCCCTGGCGCGCGCCGGCGATAGCGGCATCGCGCTCTCTAGCTTCCGCGACGGCGCCAGCATCCTGCGCAGCCGCCGCGCCTCGGCGCCGATCGCCACCCTGTTCCCCTACATGGAGCGGCTCCATGCCGAGGGCGAGCGCGGCATCGGCACGCCGACCGCGCTGCATGCCGAGATGTTCGAGGCAAGCCAGCTTGCCACCGGCGGCATCACCGCCGGCTTCATCGCCCAGGCGGCGGTGCGGCTTGGCGCGGGCGATCAGCGCGTGCGTGAGCTGCAGGACGCCTCGAACCGGCTGACCGACCTCTATGCGCAGCGCGACAATGCCGCCGCCACCGGCAAGTCCGCCGCCGAGGTGGCCGAGATCGACCGCTCGATCCAGGAATGGGACCGCCGCCGCGCCGAAGCCGAGGCCCAGGTGCAAGCGAGCCTGCCCAACTACTTCCAGCTGGTCGGCACCCAGGTCACCGCCCGCGAGGTGCAGGAGGCGCTGCGCGAGAACGAGGCGTTCCTCTCGATCGTGCTCGGGCCCGCGCGCGGCTTCGGCTTCCTGATCCGCCGCGATTCGGTCACCGCCTATCCGGTGCCGCTCTCGCTCGACGAGGCCGACCGCGCGGTGGAGCGGCTGCGCGCGGCCTTCACGCCGGGCGCCGATGGCCGCCTGCCCAATTTCGACGTCGCCGCCTCGCACGATCTCTATCGCCGCCTGATCGGCCCGGTGGGCGCCCGGTTGCAGGGCATCGAATCCCTGACCATCGCCACGACGGGCGCGCTGCAGAGCCTGCCCTTCGCGCTCCTGGTCAAGGAGGCTCCGCCCGCGATCGCGGACGCGACCGACTACAGACGCGTCGCCTGGCTGGTGCGCGACCACGCCATGGCCTATGTGCCGGCGCCGCAATCCTTCGTCACCTTGCGCCGCGCCCGCCCCTCGGCCGCGCCACGCCGCTATGTCGGCTTCGGCGACTTCATCCCGATCGGGCGCGACGCCGCGCAGCGCGCCTTCCCCGATCCCAATTGCCGCAGCGACATCCAGGCCCTGACCGAGCTGGGCCGCCTGCCGCAGACCGCGGCCGAGATCCGCATCGCCGGGCGGCGCCTGAACGCGGCGGCCGATGCGGTGTCGCTCGGGCGCGACTTCACCAAGGGCCGCGTGCTGCGCGGCGGGCTCGAGCAGTACCGCATCGTACATTTCGCCGCCCATGCGCTGCTGCCCTCGGAGCTGCGCTGCATGAACGAGCCGGTGATCCTGACCTCGCTCGGCGCCGGGCGCGATGCCAAGGACGCGCTGCTGACGGCGGGCGAGGTGGTGAACCTCAAGCTCGACGCCGATCTCGTGCTCTTGTCGGCCTGCAACACGGCCGGTCCCGACGGGCGCTCCGCCGGCGAGGCCTTCTCGGGCCTGGCGCGCGCCTTCTTCTTCGCCGGCACGCGCGGGCTTTTGGCCTCGCACTGGGCGGTGGCGGATGAAAGCACCGCGCTGATGGTGCTCGAGACCGTGCTGCTGGTCGATGCTGGCGGCGCCACGCCCGATGTGCTGCGCGAGGCGCAGGTGGGCATGCTGGACAGCGCCGGCACCGGCCCCAACCCGGCTGGCTGGGCGCATCCCTTCTACTGGGCGCCCTTCGTGTTCGTGGGTGCCACGGGCGGCGGCGCGGCACCGGCTGCCGCGCCCGCGGCGGCGGCGGCACGCGCGGCCGCCGGCGGCTAGGGCAGGGCTCTGTCATGGGCGTCGGCGCGACCGCCGGCGCCATGGGATCGCCCCTGCATTGTGATCTAACCCCCCGGCGGTGGTCGAGCGCCCGCCTTTCAACCTGGGAACGATAGCCGCGCCAAGGCGTTACGCTTCAGTGACGTTTCGCGTGCCATGACGCGCGGCGCGGACCCTGTGGCGGTTGCTCCGCAGGCACTTCGGCTGATAACATCCCGCAATGAGGGGCGGGATGACAACGCCAACAGCATTTCATGCGCCCGTCACGCGGGCGCGAGGAAGGACAGGATGATCAACCTCACTCGGCTTCCCATGGGGCTTCTGATGGGCGCGGCGATCGCCGTGATGGCGCTGCCGGCTGCGGCCCAGGTGGTGGACCGCACCGGCCAGGGCCGCGTCTCGCGCTGCGACCTGTTCCGCGATCTCGGCCGCGCCCTGCCGCCGGAATGCGGCGGCAGCGGCCCCGCCGCCAGCGGCGAGCAGACGCGCGGGCGCATCGTGATCGGCCGCCCGGACCGCAACGCGCCGCCAGCCGCCCAGCCCACCGCGACCGCGCCGCGCCAGGTGCCCTCGCCCACCACCTCCGCCGCGCCGCGCCAGGCGGCGGCCCCGGCCGCGCCTGCACCGGCGCCGATGGCGGCACCGTCGCCGATGGCCGCCCCCGTCGCCGCGCCACAGCCGGCAGCGATGCCCGCCCCGACGCGGGAAACCCCGCGCACGGTGGCGCTGATGGTGCAGTTCGAGCTCGGCTCGGCCAAGCTCACGCCCAGCGCGCAGCGCACGCTCGACGATCTCGCCGCGGTAATCCAGGCCAACGCTTCGGACCGCTTCGTGATCGAGGGCCACACCGATGCCCGCGGTTCGGATGCGCTGAACCAGGAACTGTCCGAACAGCGCGCCCAGTCGGCGATCGACTATCTGGCCAACCGCCACGGGATCGAGCGCAACCGGCTGGAAGCGCGCGGCTATGGCCGTTCGCGGCCGCTGGTGGCATCGGATCCCTACAATCCGCGCAATCGACGGGTCCAGGTTTCCAACGTAGGCTCGTAGAGGGGCCGGCTCGGCCCTGCGGGGCCCGGCCGGGCGCGGGCGCAGGATGCGTCCGCACCAATCGGGTCCCTCGGGGCCGCAGAACAGGAGGGCTAGTCATGTACGACGCAGATCGCAAGGTCCGCCGTCGCGGACGCGACCGGACTGCCCCCGGCTTCGGCCGCGCCACCCTGCTGTCGCTGGCTGCACTCGGCCTCGGCGCCGCGCTTGCCGCCAGCGCGCCGGCCGCCG
Source organism: Alphaproteobacteria bacterium (assembly GCA_020850755.1). Taxonomy (GTDB): domain Bacteria; phylum Pseudomonadota; class Alphaproteobacteria; order Acetobacterales; family Acetobacteraceae; genus JADZEB01. The sequence continues at coordinate 39,655 of JADZEB010000024.1, forward strand.
CCCAGCAGCGCCCGTCGAGCGTGAGCCCGGTCGAGCGCTGCGACCTGTTCCGCGAGCTCGGCCGCACCCTGCCGCCCGAGTGCCAGACACCGGGCATGGCCCCGGCGCCGGCCACGGGCGGGGTGCAGACGCGCGGGCGCATCGTCATCGGCCGGCCCGACACGGCAACACCGCGGGCGGGCCAGACCACCAGCACCCCCAGCCGCCCGCCGGTGGCAACCCCCGGCATGCCCGCCACCTCGATGCCCGGCACCGCACCGCCCCCGACCATCCGCACGGTCGGTCTGTTGATCACCTTCGCGCTCGGCTCGGCCGAGCTGAGCGCCGAGGCGCAGGACCTGCTCGACACCCTGGCCGAGGTGATCATCGCCAACCCCTCCGACCGGTTCGTGATCGAGGGCCACACCGATGCCCGCGGTTCGGACGCGCTGAACTTCGCCCTGTCCGAGCGGCGGGCGCGGGCGGCGCTGGACTACCTGGCCGGCCGGCACGGCATAGACCGCAGCCGGCTCGAGGCGCGCGGCTATGGCCGCACCCGCCCGATCATCCCGCAAGACCCCTATGACGGGCGCAACCGCCGCGTCCAGGTCGGCAATCTCGGTTCCTGATCGCTCCCGACGTCGTCGGCCAGGCCACCGCCAAAGCCGGCATCCGGACAACGGCCCCGCAACCCCGCAGCCAATGAGGCGCCGCCCGCATGGCCTCGCCACCCACCCTTGATATCGATGCGCTGTTGGCGCCCATCGAGGGCGAGAAGCCCACGGGCATCGACATCCGCGAGGACGACAACGCCTCGGCCAGCTTCTACCAGATGCGCGACCTCCGGGCCGAGGCTCGCAGCACCGAGCGCAGCAACGAGACGATCGAGGCGGAATCGGGCGAGATGCTGCCCCCGCCCCTGCAATGGACCGAGCTGGCCGAGCTCTGCGAGCAGGTGCTGAAGGAGACCACGAAGGATTTCGAGGTCGCCTGCTGGCTGATCGAGGCCAAGCTGCGGCTGGACGGCTTCGCCGGGCTGCGGGATTCGGTCAAGCTCGCCACCGGGCTCGTGACCCAGTACTGGGACGATCTGCACTCGATGAAGGACGAGGAGGATCCGGGGGCCAAGGGCCAGCCGATCGCCTCGTTGAACGGCGTCGATGGCGAGGGCGCGCTGCTGACGCCCCTGCGCCGCGTCAAGCTGACGCCGGACCAGAGCCCCGGCCCCTTCGCCTACTGGAACTGCGAGATGCGCCAGCGTGCCGGCACGCTGGGCGAGGCCGAGGCGGTGGCGCAGGGCGCCCCGCGCGGCTTCTATCGCACCCTGCTCCAGGATCTCGGCCAGGCACGCGAGGCAGTGGACGCGCTGGCCGAGACGCTGCGCGAGAAGATGGGCCCGATGATGCCGCCCATCAGCCAGATCCGGCAGATGCTGCAGAAGATCGACGAGATGGCCCGCCTGATCGCCGGGCCGCGCGCCGCCGAGGCGAACGAGACGGCGGAAGGCGGTGAAGGCGGCGAGGGCGGGGGCGAGGGGGCTGGAACCGGCGGCGAGGGCGGCAGCGTTGGCCTGGCCCGGCCGGGCGAGTTCCGCACCCGCGACCAGGCGCTGGACATGCTCCTGCACGTCGCCCGCTTCTTCCGCGAGCGCGAGCCCCAGTCCCCGATCGCCTACACGCTGGAGGATCTGGTCCGCCGTGCCCAGATGCCGCTGGCCGACCTTCTGAACGAATTGCTGGAGGGCGACACCGGCATACGCAACCGCATCCTGATGGCGGCCGGCATCAAGCCGCCGGAACCGCCAACCGAGTGAATCACGCCCGGCCCGGGCGTCCTGCTGCAGGCATCCCGGCAATGCGCCGGGCCCGATTGCAGCGCCGCCCGGGCCGGACATGAAATCGCAGGCTGCATTACCCGCGGGCCTGCGCTATCATTCCGCGGGTAAACTATTCCCGTTCCTTCATGGAGAGAGAGGGGAGGCGCAAACATGGCGTCGACACAAGAGAAACTCGACCGGGTCCGCAAGCCCCGCGTCCACATCAAGTACGAAGTCGAAACAGAAGGCGCGATGGTCGAGAAGGAGCTGCCCTTTGTCGTGGGCGTGCTCGGCGACTTCTCCGGCGATCCGACCTCGAAGCTGCCCGAACTGCGCGACCGCAAGTTCGTGCAGATCGACCGCGACAACTTCAACAAGATCCTGGAGCGCATGGCGGTCGGCCTGAACATGAAGGTGAAGAACACCTTGGCCGACGATGGTTCCGAGATGCCGGTCAACTTGAAGTTCAACTCGATGGACAATTTCGAGCCCGGCCGCATCGTCGAGCAGGTCGAGCCGCTGCAGCGCCTCAAGGACGCCCGCGACAAGCTGCGCGACCTCCTGGCGAAGGCGGACCGCTCGGAGGATCTCGAGCAGCTGCTCGAGAAGATCCTGTCCGACGAGGCCGCTCTCAAGAAGCTGTCGGACGAAGTGAAGTCGAAGGGCGGGGAGGGCTGAGCCATGGCCAAGGCTGAAACCGAAGCACAAGGCGCAGCTGCCGCCACGACCGAAGAGGCGGCCGGCTCGCTTCTCGAACAGGCGATCGGCGCGACCAAGCAGACCGAGCGCGAGGTCGCCGAGGATCTGTTGAAGACCCTGACCGAGCAGGCGCTGGCCGGCACGGTCACCTTCTCGAAGAACCTCACCCAGACCATCCGCAAGGCGGTTGCCGCGATCGACGCCAAGATCAGCAAGCAGCTGGCCGAGATCATGCACAACCCCAAGTTCCTGCAGCTTGAGGGCAGCTGGCGCGGCCTGCACCACCTGGTCATGAACAGCGAGACCGGCCAGACGCTGAAGATCCGAGTGCTGAACATCAGCAAGCGGCAGCTTCTGAACGACTTCAACAAGGCGACCGAGTTCGACCAGACCGCCCTGTTCAAGAAGATCTACGAGAACGAGTTCGGGTCACCGGGCGGCGAGCCCTACGCCTCCATGATCGGTGACTACGAGTTCACCAACCACCCGGACGATATCGACCTGTTGCGCGGCATTTCGGGCGTGGCGGCCTCTGCCTTCGCCCCCTTCATCTCGGCCGCGAGCCCGAAGCTGTTCGAGCTCGATGACTGGCAGAAGATGAAGGATGTCCGCGACCTCGCCATGGTCTTCGAGGGTCCGAAATACTCGAAGTGGCGTTCCTTCCGCGAGTCGGAGGATTCGCGCTTCGTCACGCTCACCATGCCGCGTTCGCTCGCCCGGCTGCCCTATGGGTCCGAGACCAAGCCGATCGACGAGTTCGACTATGAGGAGCATGATCCCGGCAAGGCGCTCCAGCACGACCATTATTGCTGGATGAACACCGCCTATGTCATGGGCACGCGCCTGACCGATGCCTTCTCGAAGTACGGCTTCTGCACCGCGATCCGCGGCGCCGAGGGCGGCGGCAAGGTCGAGAACCTGCCGACGCACACCTTCCAGTCGGACGATGGCGACCTCGACGCCAAGTGCCCGACCGAGGTGGGCATCACCGACCGGCGCGAGAAGGAGCTGTCCGATCTCGGCTTCCTGCCGCTCTGCCACTACAAGAACACCGACTATGCCGTGTTCTTCGGTGCGCAGACCACGCAGAAGCCGAAGAAGTACGACCGGCCGGAAGCCACCGCCAACGCGGCCATCTCGGCGCGTCTGCCATACATGATGGCAACAAGCCGGTTCGCGCACTACCTCAAGATCATGGCGCGCGACAAGATCGGCTCGTTCATGGAGGTGTCGGACTGCGAGAAGTGGCTCAATCGCTGGATCACGAACTATGTGAACGGCAATGAGAACGCCGACGCGGTGACCAAGGCGCGCTACCCGTTGCGCGAAGCCAAGGTGCTGGTGCAGGAAGTGCCCGGCAAGCCCGGCTCCTACAACGCGGTGGCCTATCTGCGGCCCTGGCTGCAGATGGAGGAACTCACCACCTCGCTCCGCATGGTCGCGCGCATCCCGCAGAAGGCCTGAACCGGTGCGGTGCGCCGTCGTGGCGGGGCCGGCAGGCCCTCGCCGCGGCGGCGCGCTCCGGTTTGCAGTCATGCCTGCACGGCCATCCTGGCAAGGAGCGGCCAAGGATACTCTCGCCGCGATGGCGGCGGCCGCGTCGCCGGGCCCGATTGGCGGCGCCCACGCCGGCACCTTTGCCACCACGATTGCTGAACGGCGCCCGCTTTCGCCGGGCGCACCTTCACGTCATGGGCGCGCGTCGCGTTGGCGCACGTCCCGCTGGCGCAGATCGGGCCGGCACCCCAATCACCGGGCCGCCAGGCCGCGAGACCCGCGATGACCGACCAGCCCGAGCCTCCCCCGCCCCCGGACGGCGATCCGTTCGGCACCGGCCTGCTTGAGGCGGCGCTGGCCAATACCGCGGCCGCGACCACCGACCCGTCGCCGCCCGATCCGTCAACGCCCGATCCGTCAACGCCCGATCCCTTGGCGCCGGCACCGGCCGGGACCGGCCCGGCGCTTCCCGCCGCCGCGCTTCCCGCCGCCTCCCTGGCCGGTCCCGCCGCCCTGCCGCAGCGTCGCGCCGACGACGAGGAGGCCGCGATCCGCCGCCGGCGCTTCGCCATCGCCGCAACCAGGGCCGACCGCGTCATCGCCATGATCGACCGCATCCTGGCCCGGCAGGTCAACGAGATCATCCATCATCCGCGTTTCCAGAAGCTCGAAGCCTCCTGGCGCGGGCTGCAATGGCTGGTCGCGCAATCCGATGGCGCGCGCGACGTTGTGGTGCGCGTGATGAACATGAGCTGGGCCGAGGTCGCGCGCGATTTCGACCGCGCGCTGGAGTTCGACCAGAGCCAGCTCTTCCAGAAGATCTACACCGAGGAGTTCGACACGCCCGGCGGCACGCCCTATGGCCTGCTGATCTGCGACTACGAGGTGAGCCAGCATCCGCGCGACGTGGCGGCGCTGCGCTCCCTTGCCGGGGTGGCCGCCGCGTCCTTCGCGCCGGCGATCCTGTCCGCCTCGCCCCGGCTGTTCCAGATCGAGCATTTCCGTGCGCTTCTGCCGCATCTCGATCTGGCCGGGCTGTTCCGCCGCCCCGACTACACGGCATGGAACAGCCTGCGCAAGATGGACGATTCGCGCTTCCTCGGCATAACCCTGCCGCGCGTGGTGATGCGCCTGCCCTACAAGGCCGACGGCACGCGCCGCGACGGCTTCGTCTTCGACGAGCATCACTGGCAAGACGAGGGCGCGGGCTGGCTGTGGGGCAGCGCCGCCTGGGCCTTCGGGGCGATCGTGATCCGCTCCTTCTCCACCTATGGCTGGTTCGGCGATCTGCGCGGCACCCAGCGCGACCGCGCCGCGAGCGGGCTGGTAAACGCGTTGCCGACGCCCTATTTCGAGACCGACCGGCCCGGCGTGGCCATCCGCCACCCGGTCGAGATGCAGATAACCGAGCGCCAGGAACGCGAATTGTCCGAGCTGGGCTTCATTCCGCTGCAGGCGGCGCGCATGACGCCCTATCTGGTGTTCCACTCGAACCAGTCGGTGCAGATGCCGCAGCGCTACGACCGGCCGGCGGCGCGCGCCAACGCCAAGCTGTCCTCGATGCTGCAGCAGATCTTCTGCGCCGCGCGCTTTGCCCACTTCCTCAAGGTCATCGTGCGCGACAAGGTGGGCAGCTTCCTGACCGCGCGCGAGATCGAGATGCAGCTCCAGAACTGGCTGACCAGCTACTGCATGGCCAATGATTCCGCCTCGCTGGAGACCAAGGCGCTCTATCCGCTGCGCGACGGCCGCGTCGAGGTGCGCGAGCTGCCCGGCAAGCCCGGACACTATGCCTGCGTTGCGCATCTGCAACCGCAGTTCCAGCTCGACGAGGTGTCGACCGTGTTCCGCCTCGTCACCCAGCTTGCCCCGCGCGCCGCCGCGTAAGGGGCGCCAACGATCAAGGCTTCGCCACAGGAGGGTTCCGTGACCATCAGCACCAAGGATCTTTTCAGCGCCGGCGCGCTGACCGAGGCGATCGAGGCCCAGAACGCTGTGGTGCGCGCCAAGCCCACCGACTATGACGCGCGCGCCTTCCTGGCCGAGCTTCTGTGCTTCGCCGGCGAGTATGAGCGCGCCGACAAGCTGCTCGACTTCATCGGCACGCAGCGCCAGGACCTGGCGGTGGGCGTGGCGCTGTTCCGCCAGCTCATCCGCGCCTCGCTGGCGCGGCGCGAATGCTTCGAGCAGGGCCGCGCGCCCGAACTGATCGGCGAGATGACGCCCACCATCCGTGAGCTCCTGCGCGGGCAGCTGGCGCTGCGCACGGGCGATGCCGCCGAGGCGCGCGCCGCCTTCGCCGAGGCCGAGACGCTGCGCCCGCGCGCCCACGGCACCTGCAACGGCCATCATTTCGACGATCTGCGCGATGCCGACGATACGGTGGCCGGCGTGCTCGAGGTGCTGTCCTCGACCGGCAAGTATTTCTGGATCCCGATGGAGAACATCGCCTCGATGGAACTGCGCAAGCCCGCCCGCTCGCGCGACGTGATGTGGCGGCGCGCCTTCCTGGAGGTACGCGGCGGCCCGGACGGGGAGGTCTATATCCCCAACATCTACGCCACCCGCCCGCCGGTCGACGGCAAGGAGGCCGACGCCTTCCGCATGGGCCTGCAAACCGACTGGATCGGCCCCGAGGGCGGGCCGGTGCGCGGCATCGGCCGGCGGCTCCTGCTGATCGGCGAGGAAGGCCGCACGCTGGAGGAGATCGAAACGCTGAAGGTCGAGAGCGCGACCGCCCCGGCGGCAGGCTGAAGGGCGCAGCCGCGCCCCGCCGCCACCGCCGCCACCAGCCCAGGAGAAGCCGCACCCGCCCATGGCCACACGCGAGGAAGACCTTCCGCTCCAGCTCTCGGTGCTTGACCGGCTGATCGACGACAATCCGTCCAGCACTGTCGATCCGCGCCGCACCCGCACGCAGACCCTCAAGGATCTGCGCACGGCAGTGCGCCGCGACCTCGAGATGCTGCTGAACACGCGCCAGCGCTGCCGCAGCACGCCCGAGCATCTGGCCGAGGTCAACCAGTCGGTCGTGGCCTACGGCCTGCCCGACTTCGCCACCGCATCGATGAGCGGGCGGGACTGGCGCGATTCGCTGCGCCGCGCGATCGAGCGGCAGGTGCGCCTGTTCGAGCCGCGCTTCGTGCATGTCAACGTCAAGGTGATGGACGATGGCGACGGGCTGGAGCGCATGATCCGCTTCCGCATCGACGCCCTGATGCACGCCGATCCCGCGCCCGAACCCGTGGTGTTCGACAGCATGGTCGAACCCTCGGTGCAGCAATTCTCGGTCTCCGACCGCTAGGGAGCGCGCGCATGGACGAGCTTCTCCCCTACTACAATCGCGAGCTGGAATTCCTGCGCCGCCAGGCCGGGGAGTTCGCCGCCGCCTATCCGAAGATCGCCGGCCGCCTGCGCCTTTCCGGCGAGACGATCGAGGATCCGCATGTCGCCCGCCTGATCGAGAGCGTGGCGCTATTGAACGCGCGCATCCGCCTCAAGCTCGATGACGACTTCCCCGAGCTGACCGAGGCGATCCTGGGCGTGCTTTATCCCCACTATCTCGCGCCGGTGCCGGCGATGGGGCTGGCGCAGTTCGTGGCCTCGGCAGAGCTGAAGGAGCCCTACACGGTGCCGCGCGGCACCGAGATCGACACCGAGCCGGTGGACGGGCAGTCCTGCCGCTTCCGCACCACCCAGGACGTGACGCTGTGGCCGGTGGAGGTCGCCGCCGCGACCCTGGCCGGGCGGCCCTTCCGCGCGCCGCGCAACCCGGCCGCGTCCGGCGCGCTGGCGGTGCTGCACCTCAAGCTGCGCTGCCGCGGCGATGCCAGCTTCGCGCAGGTGCATCCGAACACGTTGCGCTTCTACCTGGCCGGCGGCACGACGCGTGTGCTGCCGCTCTATGAAGCCATCCTCAACCGCACCATCGCGGTGGCCGTGGCCAATGGCGCGGGCGATCCGGCGCCGGTGATGCTGCCGGCCGAGGCGGTGCGCCCGGTGGGCTTCGGCCGCGAGGAGGGGATGCTGCCCTATCCCGCTCGCTCTTTTGTCGGCTACCGGCTCCTGACCGAGTATTTCGCCTTCCCCGAGAAGTTCCTGTTCTTCGAGGTCGCCGGGCTGGCCACGCGCACCATGCGGGGCGACATCGACAAGGAACTGGACCTGTTCTTCTACCTGTCCGAGACCGACAAGGATCTGGAGCGCGGCACCTCGGCCGAGTTGTTCCAGCTCGGCTGCGCGCCGATCGTGAACCTGTTCCGCCAGCGCGCCGAGCCGATCAAGCTCGGCGGCACCGCCTACGAATACCGCGTCATCGCGGATTCGCGCCGGCCCGACGCGCTCGAGATCCACTCGATCGAAAGCGTCACCGCCACCGCCCCCGACGGCGAGGAGCACGACTTCCTGCCCTTCCACGGGCTGCGCCACCATGGCGAGGACGGGGCGCGCTACTACCAGGCCATGCGCCGCGCCGCCGCCAATCCGCGCGATCGCGGCTCCGAACTGTTCCTGACGCTGGTCGATCGCGACCTGGCGGCAACCGCGCCCGCCAACTGGGTGCTGAGCGTGCAGACCCTGTGCGGCAACCGCGACCTGCCGGCGCGGCTGCCCTTCGGCGGCGGCCACCCCTACCTGTCCATGATCTCGCCCACCCCGGCGATACGCGAGGTGCGCCCGGTGACGGCGCTGACGCCGACGCGCCGCCCGGCGATGGGGCGCGGGCGGATGTGGCGCATCCTCTCGCACCTCTCGCTCAACCATCTCTCGATCGTCGGCGGGGCGGACGCGGCCGAGGCGCTGCGCGAGATCCTGCGCATCTACGACTATGTCGATACGCCGGAATCGCGCGCGGCGATCGACAGCATCATGGCGGTAAGCAGCAAGCGCGGCCTGGCACGGGTGGCGGCGGGCGATTCCAGCACGCTCGCGCACGGGCTCGACGTGGCGCTGACGCTCGATCCGCGGCGCTTCCCGGCGGGCGGGATGCTGCTCTTCGCCAGCGTGCTGGAGCGCTTCCTTGGCCTCTACGCCGCCGTGAACGCCTTCTCGCGCGTCACGCTTAAGGCGGAAGGGCGTAGTGCAGTGGTGCGGTCATGGCCTCCGAGAGCGGGCGAGAAGATCCTTCTGTGATCGAACGCCTGCGGGAGGAACCGCAGGCCTTCGATCCGTTCGAGGCGGTGCTGGTGCTGGAGGCACACGGCGCGGCCGAGGCCGCGCGCGGGCGCGCCGCCGGCGGCGCGGCGGTGGGCGAGACCGAGAACCCCGCCACCGAGGCGGTGCGCTTCGCCGCCTATCCGGGGCTGAGCTTCGCCCCCTCGGCGGTGACGCGCCTGACCGAACAGCCGGGCAAGCCGCCCACCCTGTCGCTCTCCTTCTTCGGGTTGCACGGGCCTTCGGGCGTGCTGCCATCGGGCTACACCGAACTCGCCATGGCGCGGTTGCGCGAACGCGACCCGACCATGGCCGCCTTCTTCGATCTCTTTTCGCACCGCGCCGTCAGCCTGTTCGTCCGCGCCTGGGAGAAGTATCGCCTGGCCGCCCAGGCCAGGCGCGCCGACGCGGTCGAGGGCGGGATCGGCACGCTGCTCGATGCGTTGATCGGCTTCGCCACCGGCGGGCTGCGCGGCCGGCTTACGGCCCCGCACGAGGCGCTGCGCTTCTACGCCGGCTACCTGTCCGGCAATCCGCGCTCGGTGGCGGTGCTGGAGGCGATCCTGTCCGACTATTTCGGCGAGACGATCGAGGTCGAATCCTTCGTCCGCCGCTGGGAGAGGCTGCCCGAGACCGAGCAGACCTGCCTCGTGCCCGGCGGCTATTGCCGGCTCGGCAGCGAGGTGGTGGTGGGCGCGCGCGTTCTGCGCGCCGACAGCGCCTTCCGCATCCGCATGGGGCCGGTCAGCTATGCGCGGTTCCGCTCGCTGATGCCGGACGGCACGCTCCTGCGCCAGATGGCGGACCTGACACGGCTGTTCGCGGGCGATGCGCTGTTCTTCGATGTGCGCCTTGCGCTGCGGCGCGAGGATGTGCCCCAGCTTCGCCTCGGCGGCACGGCCGAGGGCGACGGGCCGCGGCTCGGCTGGAACACCTGGCTGCTCTCCGGCCCGTCCGACCGCGATCGCGACGAGGCGACCTTCGCCTGCACCTTGATGTTGTGAGGCAGGGCCGGGGCCCGCCCTGGCGCTGATCATGCCCGAACCCGAGCGCGCCCAACTGCCGAAGCCGATCAGCCGCGATCGCGCCGCCGAGGCGGCGCTGGCGGCAGAGATGGCGGCGGCGCGCGCCTGCACGCTTTGCGCGGCGCATCTGCCGCTGGGGCCGCGCCCCGTGCTGCGCGGGCGGGCGGGCGCGCGACTGCTGATCGTGGGCCAGGCGCCCGGCACCCGGGTCCATGCCAGCGGCACGCCCTGGGACGATCCCTCCGGCGATCGGCTGCGCGCCTGGCTCGGGCTCGACCGCGCCGCCTTCTACGACGAGGCGCGGATCGCGATCCTGCCGATGGGCATGTGCTATCCCGGCCGCCTGCCGCGCGGGGGCGATGCGCCGCCGCGCCCGGAATGCGCGCCGCTCTGGCATCCGCGGCTGCGCCCGCTCCTGGCGCGCCTGCGGCTGACGCTGCTGGTGGGCAGCTACGCCCAGGCCTTCTATCTTGGCACCGGGCGCGGGCGGACGCTGGCGGCCACGGTGCAGGGCTTCGCGCGCTACGCCCCGGATTTCTTCCCGCTGCCGCACCCGTCCTGGCGCACGCGGGCCTGGGCCGCGCGCCATGCCTGGTTCGAGGCAGAGGTGATCCCGGCGCTGCGCCGCGCCGTGGCCAAGGCGCTGGCGGAAGCCTGACCGTCCTGCCTCAGAACGACAGGGTCTTGCCGCCCTCGACCGTTTCCAGGAAGCGCACCACGCCGGAGATCTCGCCCGGCAGCGCCGGGTCGAGATCGTCCGCCGTCAGCCCCATCGCCAGGAGCCCGGTCTCGCACACGATCAGCTGGACATAGAGCTCGGCCGCCGACTGGCGCAGCTCGGCGAAGCCGGCAACGCCGCGCGCGCGCAGCTCGGCATCGCGCTTGGCCGCGCCATCGGGATGCGCGAGCGTCGTCCAGCCCGGCGCGCCATCCGCGCGCGGCTTAAGGAAGGCGCGAATGCCGCCATTCGTCGCGAACAGTATGGTGCGCCGGCCGGTGGCGGCCGCGGCGGTGGCCATCAGCAGCGCATAGTGCGCGCGCTCATACTCCCCCGACAGCAGGACGATGCCTAGCGGTTCGGGAATCGGCAGGGGCTGTTCGGCCATCGGGTAATCCCAATCGAAGATCACGGGGTTGCACAGAGGTTCGCGGGCGGCTCGCCATGCGCGGAAAGGTCGCGGATGGTGGCATGCGCGCCGCAGAGCGGACAGTCGGGATCGCGCGGCAGGCGCACCTTGCGGAAGCTTGCCGCGAGCGCGTCCCAGATCATCAGATGCCCCGACAGCGACTGGCCGAGGCCGAGCAGTTCCTTCACCACCTCGGTCGCCTGCAGGGTGCCGAGCACGCCGGTGACGGCGCCGAGCACGCCGGCCTCGGCGCAGGTGGGGATCACGCCCGGCGGCGGCGGCTCGCGATAGAGGCAGCGATAACAGGGATGGGGCGGGCCGAGATGCGCCTTGAAGGTGGCAAGCTGCCCCTCGAAGCGCAGCACGGCCGCCGAGACCAACGGCCTGCCGGCCAGATAGGCGGCGTCCTGCACCAGGAAGCGGGTAGCGAAATTGTCCGATCCGTCGGCGATCAGGTCGTAGCGCGAAAAGAGGTCGAGCGCGTTCGCCGCCGTAAGCCGCGCGCGGTGCTGTTCCACCACCACGTCGGGATTGAGCGCGCGCACCGCCGCCGCCGCGCTTTCGACCTTGGGCACGCCGATGCGCTCGGTGGTGTGCGCGACCTGGCGCTGGAGGTTGGAGATATCGACCGCGTCATCGTCGATCACGCCGAGCGTGCCGACGCCGGCAGCGGCGAGATAGAGCAAGAGCGGCGAGCCCAGCCCGCCCGCGCCCACCACCAGCACGCGCGAGGAAAGTAGCCGCGCCTGGCCCGTGCCGCCCACCTCGTTCAGCAGGATGTGGCGGGCGTAGCGCTCGATCTGGTCGTCGCGGAAATCGGCGATGTCCAAGCCTGCATTCTCCGGCGGGGTTCACGTCCGGCCTCCCCCGATATGGGGGGCGCCGGCCCGCCGCGCCATCCTGCGGGTCGGGGCGATGGGGTCAAGGGCGGAGATCGCATGCCGGCGCGCCCGGACGTGCGATCGGCGCATGTCTGTGATCGGCGCATGTCACGGCATCGTGACGCCGTCTCACGGCAACGCGAGTGGCGGTGCGCAGCCGGCTTCGGCCTTATGGACGCAACAAGACACTCCTGGGAGACGTGCCATGAACGCTGCCGCTTCGCTTTCCGTCATTCCCGCGCCCGAAACCCTGGGCCGGCTGGCCATCGGCGGCGCCGCCGGCACCGCCGCCTGGGAGTTCACCGCGCGCGTGATCGGGCCGATCACGATCGGCGAGACGCCATCGCCGCAGGACCTGATCGGGGCGCTGGCCGGCACGCTGTTCGGGCTGGAACTGCCCGGCATGGTCACGCTGCTGGTGCATCTGGCCACCGGCATCGTCGCCTATCCGATCCTCTATCTGCTGATCCGCGCCATGGCGCCGGGCGCGGGTGCGCTCGGCGCCGGCGCGGTCGTGGGCGTGGCGACCTGGGTGCTGGCGCTCGGCATCTTCGCGCCGATCGTGGGCGCGCCGTTCCTGCTCGATCTTGCGCCGCTGTCCTGGCTGTCGCTGGTGGGCCATCTCGCCTATGGCGTCGCGCTGGCGCTGGTGGCCGGGCGGATCGGCGAGAGGGGCTGAAGCCCGGAAACCCGGACCGGCCACGCCTCAGCGCGGGGGCGGTTCCTGGCGCGGCTGCTCGGCGCGGCGGAGGATGTTCTCGGGCAGCATCTCGCGCCCGCGCCGCGCGCCGCTTTCGAAGATCGGCGCGGCGCGGTTGCCCGGCATGCGTTCCAGCTCCGCCATGTGCCGGGCCTGGTAGTAGGCGGTGTAGGACACCGGCGTGCCGGTCAGCCGCGCCGGGCGCGATGCCTCGAAGATGCGCGCGAAGGCGTAGCCCATGCCGTAGAAATAGAGCGCCGCCTCGGTCTTGCGATCCTCGCGGTAGCGGTCGGCGATCGGAATGGCGGAGAAGCCGTTGGAACGCTCGACCGCCGCGACGTGCAGACAAAGGCCGAGCGCCGGATCGCGCGGCAGGCCAGCCCGGCCAAGCTGGACATGGCGCGCCAGCGCCGCCAGCGCCGCGCCCTGCGCGATCGGGTTCGTGGCCCTGGCATCGCGGATCAGCTCCGCCGCATCGCCCTCAAGCTTGGCGCCCTCGGCGCGGCGATCGAGCGCGGCCACGGTCTCGGCCACGCCCTGGCAGCCGAAATCGGCCGCCGCATTGGGCGGGGCGGGCAGCGGCGCGCGCGCGGGCGGCGCCGATTGCGCCAGAGCCGCCGCCGCCGGCAGCAGCAGCGCGACCGCCAGCGGCATGATCCGGGTGCGGTGCAAATGCATGATCGTTCCTCCCGCTACGCATCCGCGCGCCCGACGCGCGCCGATCGCTCAGCCCCGCGTCCCGGTGGAGCCGAAGCCGCCCGCGCCGCGCCCGCTGTCCGGCAGGGCGGGAACCTCGTCCCACTGGGCGGCGGCGTGGCGAGCGATGACCATCTGGGCGATGCGCATGCCGCGCTCGACCATGAAGGCCGCCTCGCCGCCATTGAACAGGATCACGCCGACCTCGCCGCGATAATCGGCATCGATGGTGCCGACGCCGTTCATGATGGTGATGCCGTGGCGCAGCGCGAGGCCCGAGCGGGCGCGGATCTGCGCCTCGAAGCCCTCGGGCAGGGCGATGGCGATGCCGGTGGGCACCAGGGCGCGGCCGCCAGGCGGCAGGATGATCGGCGTGTCGGCCGGCACGGCGGCAAGGAGGTCCATCCCGGCCGCATGCGCCGTGGCATAGGCGGGCAGGGCCAGCCCCGCACCGTGCGGCAGCTTCTGTATGGCGATGCGCACGCGCTCGGCGCTCATGTCGCGACCGTCTCCGGGTCGAGATGGGCGGCGATGCGCCGGGCCAGCCGGCGCGCCACCTCCGCTTTCGGCAGGCGCGGCCAATCCTCCACCCCGCGCCGGGTGATCAGGTGCACCGCGTTCTCGGCCCCGCCCATGATGCCGGTGCCGGGCGAGACATCGTTCGCCACCATCCAGTCGCAGCCCTTCGATTTCAGCTTGGCCTTGGCGTAGGCGACGACGTCGGATGTCTCGGCGGCGAAGCCGACGACAAGCCTCGGCCGCGCCGGCCCCTTCTCGGCCAGGGTGGCGAGGATGTCGGGATTGAGCGCCATCGCCAGCGACGGCGGCGCCGCGCGGGGCTTCTTCTTGATCTTCTCCGCCGCAGGCCTGGCCACGCGCCAGTCGGCCACGGCGGCGGCGCACACGGCGATGTCGGCCGGCAGCGCGGCCTGGCAGGCGGCGAGCATCTCGGCGGCGGTTTCGATCTTCACCACCCGCACGCCCGCCGGGTCGGGCACCGCCACCGGCCCCGAGACCAGCGTCACGCGCGCGCCGAGTGCGGCCAGGGCCGCCGCGATCGCGTGGCCCTGCTGGCCCGAGGAGCGGTTGGCGATGTAGCGGACCGGGTCGATCGGCTCGTAGGTCGGGCCGGAGGTGACGATCGCGTGCCGCCCGGCAAGCGGCTCGGCGCCGGCCAGCCTGTCGCGGATCGCGGCCAGGATCTCGGCGGGCTCGGCCAGCCGCCCGGGGCCGAACTCGTTGCAGGCCATCGCCCCCTCGTTGGGGCCGATCACGGCCACGCCGCGCGCGCGCAGGGTGGAAAGGTTGGACTGGGTGGCCGGGTGCTGCCACATGCGCACATTCATCGCCGGGGCGATCAGCACCGGCTTGTCGGTGGCCAGCAGCACGGTGCTGGCGAGATCGTCGGCCAGCCCGGCGGCCATGCGCGCCATCAGGTTGGCGGTGGCCGGCGCCACCACCAGGAGATCGGCCTGGCGCGAGAGCTGGATATGGCCCATCTCGCTCTCGTCGGTGAGCGAGAACAGGTCGGCATAGACCTTGTCCTCGGACAGGGCCTGGAGGCTGAGCGGCGTCACGAATTGCGCGCCCGACTGCGTCAGGACGCAGCGCACGGCGGCACCGTCCGCGCGCAACAGGCGGACCAGTTCGAGCGCCTTGTAGGCGGCGATGCCGCCGCCGACGATCAGCAGGATGCGCTTGCTGGAAAGCATGGGGCGCTAGGCTACAGGGCGGGCGGGATGGCGGCAAGCAACGGGACGGCAAGCAAGCCGCGCCCGGCGCGGCCCGGCTCCGGCGGCCGGCTAGAGCCGCCAGCCGGAATGGATCGCCGCGATCCCGGCCGAGAGGTTGCGGTAGCGCACGCGCTCGAACCCGGCCTTGCGCATCATCGCCGCAAGCTGCTCCTGCGGGGGGAATTTGCGGATGCTCTCGGCGAGGTAGCGGTAGCTCTCCTCGTCCCCGGCCACCCAGCGGCCGAGCCGGGGCAGGACGCCGAAGGAATAGGCGTCATAGAGCGGGCGCAGCGCCGCCACCTCGACGCGGGAGAATTCCAGGCACAGGAAGCGTCCGCCCGGCGCCAGCACGCGGCAGGCTTCCGCCAGCACGCGCTCGATATGGGTGCAGTTGCGCAGCCCGAAGGCCATCGTCACGGCATCGACCGAGGCATCGGGCAGCGGCAGGCTCTCGGCATCGGCCACCGCGAAGCGCAGCCTCTCGCCCGGGGCGAGGCCGAAATCGAGGCAGCGATCCTGCGCCACGCGCAGCATCTGCTCGTTGATGTCGGTGGCCAGCACCGCCCCGCCGCCGCGGGCGAGGAAGCCGAAGGCGATGTCGCCCGTGCCGGAGGCGAGGTCGAGCAGCCGCATCGAGGGGCGCGGGTTGAGCATCGTCAGGAAGATGCGCTTCCAGATGCGGTGGATGCCCGCGCTCATCAGGTCGTTCATCAGGTCGTAGCGCGAGGCGACGCTGTCGAACACGGCGCGCACGAGGCGCGGCTTCTCGGCCTCGGGGACGCGGCGGAAGCCGAAATCGGCGGTGCCGGTTCCGGGCGGGCCGGCGGGGGCGGCGTCGGGTCGTGGGGCGGGGCGCGCTGTCATGGCAGGCCGAGATATAGCGCGGCGGCGGGATGGCGGCGAGCGATGGTTGCGCCGCCCGGCGCCGGCGCTGCGATACTGCGGGCCATGACGAACCCCTCGCAACGCGGCGGCGGCCCCAGCCGGCGGCTCACACGCTGGGCGCGGCAAGTCAAGACCGACATGCTGGCGGTCTGGCTGGCCGCGCGCGAGCCGCGCGTCCCCTGGCACGCCAAGGCGCTGGCGCTCCTGGTGGCGGGCTATGCGCTGTCGCCGATCGACCTGATCCCGGATTTCGTGCCGCTGCTCGGCTATCTCGACGATGCGATCCTGCTGCCGCTCGGCATCCTGCTGGTGGTGCGGCTGGTCCCGCCAGCGCTGATGGCCGAGCTGCGCCTTGCCGCCGCCGCGATGGCCGCCCGCCCCGCAAGCCGCACCGCCGCGATCGTGATCGGCTGCCTCTGGGCCGGGGCGGTTGCCTTGGGCGGCTGGCTCGGCTACCGCTACCTCGCCGCCTGAACCGGATCGCCCCGGGGCGGCGCGCAGGACCGCGCAGAAGGACGCGCCCGCATGCCCGAACTGCCGGAAGTCGAAACCGTGATGCGCGGCCTTGCCGGCACGCTCGCCGGCAAACGCATCGCGCGGATCACGCTGCGCCGGCCCGATCTGCGCCGCGCCTTCCCGCCCGACCTCGTGGCGCGCCTGACCGGGGCGCGCATCACCGGCTTCGCCCGCCGCGCCAAATACATCCTGATGCAGACCGACCGCGGCGATGCCGCCATCATCCATCTCGGCATGTCGGGGCGGATGGTGTTGGCCCGCGCCAACCGCCCGCCCGAGGCCAATCCGCACGAGCATGTCGTGATCGAGACCGAGGATGGCTGGCGGGTGGGCTTCGTCGATCCGCGCCGCTTCGGCTCGCTCGACCTGGTGCGCGCCGACGAGGCCGGGAACCACCCGGCCTTCAAGGGCCTCGGCCCCGAGCCGCTCGATGCGGCCTTCACCCCGGCCGCCCTGTCGGCGGCGCTGGCCGGGCGCAGGACCAGCATCAAGGCGGCGCTGATGGACCAGCGCATCGTTGCGGGCCTCGGCAACATCTATGTCTGCGAGGCGCTGTTCCGCGCCGGCATCTCGCCCCGCCGCGCCGCAGGCACGGTGGCCGGGGCGCGGGCGGCGCGCCTCGTGCCGGCGATCAAGGCGGTTCTGGAGGCGGCGATCCGGGCCGGCGGCTCCTCCCTGCGCGATCATGTCCAGCCCAACGGCGAGCTTGGCTATTTCCAGCACGCCTGGGCGGTCTATGGCCGCGAGGGCGAGCCCTGCCCCGGCTGCCCGGGCCCGCCCGGCTGCAAGAGCGGTATCCGGCGGATGGTGCAGGGCGGGCGCAGCACCTTCTACTGCCCGACGCGCCAGACCTGAACGCCCCCGGCAGAACGCCCTGCACCCGCCGGCGCGCTTGCCCCGCCGCCCCCGCTGGGCTAGGAAGCGGCACGCCATTTCGCAGTTGCGAAAAGATCGGAGGCTCCGCGCCATGTCCACCCCTGCCGCTGCCCCTGCCCCTGCCCCTGCCCCCGCCCCTGCCCCCGCCCCTGCCCCCTACGAGATGATCCTGGTCGAGACGCATGGCCGCGTCGGCCTGGTCCGGCTCAACCGCCCGGCGGCGCTGAACGCGCTCTGCAACCAGCTCGTGGCCGAGATGGGCCGTGCGCTCGACGGCTTCGAGGCCGATGCCGGCATCGGCGCGGTAGTCATCACCGGCAACGAGAAAGCCTTCGCCGCCGGCGCCGACATCAAGGAGATGAAGGACCGCCGCTACCCCGAGCTTTACCTCGACGATTTCATCGGCAAGGGCTGGGAGCGGGTGACCAAGTGCCAGAAGCCGGTGATCGCCGCGGTGGCGGGCTTCGCGCTCGGCGGCGGCTGCGAGATGGCGATGATGTGCGACTTCATCATCGCCGCCGACAACGCCAAGTTCGGCCAGCCCGAGATCACGCTCGGCATCATCCCGGGCGCGGGCGGCAGCCAGCGCATGGCGCGCTTCATCGGCAAGGCCAAGACCATGGACCTGGTGCTGACCGGGCGCATGATGGACGCGGCCGAGGCCGAGCGGGCGGGCCTTGTCTCGCGCGTCGTTGCTCCCGACCAGCTCCTGGCCGAGGCGCTCAAGGCGGCGGAGCGCATCGCCGGCTACTCGATGCCGGCGGTGGCGATGGCCAAGGAGGCGGTCAACCGCGCCTTCGAGACGACGCTGGCCGAGGGCGTGAAGTTCGAGCGCCGGCTGTTCCACGCCTGCTTCGCCACCGAGGACCAGAAGGAAGGCATGGCCGCCTTCATCGAGAAGCGCAAGCCGGCCTTCAAGCATTGCTGAAGGGCGGTGCTCCGGGGGCTGGCATATTGACTCTGCACCCGGCCCGCCGCTATAAGCCGCGGCCTCTGCCGGAGACGAAGCCCGGCGACCCACGCGTTGGCGTGCGGTTCAACCCAGCCTGATCGAGACCTTGCATGGCGAACATCGCCTCTGCGCGCAAGCGCATCCGCCAGACCGCCCGCCGCACCGAGCGCAACACGGCGCGCACCTCGCGCATGCGCACCTTCATCAAGTCGGTCGAGCAGGCGATCGCGTCCGGCGCCAAGGCCGATGCCGCCGCCGCACTGCGCGCGCTCGAGCCCGAACTCTCCCGCGCGGTGGCGCGCGGGCTGGTGCACCGGAACAACGCGGCACGCAAGGTCTCGCGTCTGTCAGCGCGCATCAAGGCGATGGAAGGCCCCCGCGCCTGATCGCATGCGCGCCTGATCGCATGCGTTGACGAATTAGTTTCTGCGCGTCTCGATCGCGCCCGGGGCATCGCCTCGGGCGCGTCCCATTTCATGCGATTGAGTCGCGCAAGCGCTGCCGCGCACGGATTTTCGCGCTGTCCGATCATGGTGGCGATGTGTAGCAGAATCGCCGCAGCGCGCCGCGCGATCGCAGATTCGCGATTCTTCCCCGTTGCCCGTTCCGCAAAGCCGGGTCTAGAGTCGCCACCGTTCGCAAGCGGCCTTACCGCACGCGGCGCCTGCAATTGTTCCACAATAGAAGGCGCTGCAAATACTTAGGCCTTGTCTTTGCGAATGGCCATAAGAACGAAGAAATATTTGCCACAGGGGGGCAAATCCACTACTGTCCCAATGGCGCGCCGGCGCGGGCGGAACTCGGCTCTGCGGCCGGCGCGATTGCGTCGCACCGGCCCGCTCGGGCGCGGTGCGGCAGGGCCGAAACGGTTCGATCTCTCACGCGCGGCACGCAGCGGCGCGGCAATAGCAAGAACGTGGCGCCATGCGATTGTGCATCGGCGCCCACCGGCGGGTGACGGGGATGGATCGGGAGTCAGAGGCGCAATGGGTACGCGTTCGCGCCCGCCTTCGCGAGGAGGTGGGCGAGGTCGAGTACCGCAGCTGGTTGCGCCAGATGGTCCTGCAGGAGGTTTCGGGCGACGAGGTGGTGGTCGCCCTGCCCACGCGTTTCCTGCGCGACTGGGTGAACTCCCATTTCGGCGATAGGCTGCGCAGCCTGTGGCAGGCCGAGAACCGCAAGGTCCGCCGCGTCGCGGTGATCGTGCGCGCGCAAGGAGCGGCGCTGGCCGAGCCGGTCGATCCGGCGGCTGCGACGGTACCGGGCGGCGCCAATGGCGCGGCAGTGCCAGCCACCGCTACCACGCCGCGCGCCTCGGCCCATGCCGGCCAGCGCCTTGGCGCCCGTGCCGCCGCCCGCGCCGAGGAGGCCGCGCGCAATGGCGGTGATCCGCGCCACGATTTCAGCGCCCCGCTCGACCCGCGCCTGACCTTCGATGCCTTCGTCGTCGGCAAGCCGAACGAGTTCGCCTTCGCCTGCGCCCGCCGCGTCGCCGAGCATGGCCCGACCGCCGGCTTCAACCCGCTGTTCCTGCATGGCGGGGTCGGGCTCGGCAAGACGCACCTGCTGCACGCCATCGCCTGGCGGCTGCGCGAGCGCGATCCGGGCAAGCGCGTGGCCTACATGTCGGCGGAAAGCTTCATGTACCGCTTCATCGCCGCGCTGCGCAGCGAGAACGCGATGGCGTTCAAGGAACAGCTCCGCGCCGTCGATGTGCTGATGGTCGACGATGTGCAGTTCCTGATCGGCAAGGAATCGACGCAGGAGGAGTTCTTCCACACCTTCAACGCGCTGGTCGAGCTGGGCAAGCAGGTGGTGGTGTCCGCCGACAAGTCGCCGGCCGATCTGGCCGGGCTCGAGGAGCGGCTGCGCACCCGGCTCGGCTGCGGCATGGTGGCCGACATCCACGCCACGACCTTCGAGCTGCGCGTCAGCATCCTGCAGGCGAAAACCGCCGCGCTCGGCACTACCGTGCCGCCCAAGGTGCTGGAATTCCTGGCCCACAAGATCACCTCGAACGTGCGCGAGCTGGAAGGCGCGCTCAACCGCGTCGTGGCGCACGCGCAGCTGGTCGGACGCCCGATCACGATCGAGAGCAGCCAGGAAGTGCTGCGCGACCTGCTGCGCGCGCACGACCGGCGCGTGACGATCGAGGAGATCCAGAAGCGCGTGGCCGAGCACTACAATATCCGGCTGGCGGAAATGACCTCGGCGCGGCGCGCGCGCATGGTCGCCCGGCCACGCCAGGTGGCGATGTTCCTGGCCAAGCAGCTGACCCAGCGCAGCCTGCCCGAGATCGGGCGCAAGTTCGGCGGCCGCGACCACACCACGGTCATGCACGCGGTCAGCCGTGTCACCGAGCTGATGCAGAGCGATCTCAGCTTCGCCGAGGATGTCGAGCTGCTGCGCCGGATGCTGGAAAGCTGACGCCGGCCAAGGCTGACGCTCGCCAAAGCTGACCCCGGGGCGCGCCGGCCGCGTCCTGATCCGGTGGCGCGCCGCGGCAGCGGGCCCGGCCCCGACCGCAACCCAGACCCCGGCGCCAGAGGCGCGGCGCTGCGGCGGCGCCGCGCTTTTCGGGCATCGGGATACCGCCGATGTCTCGCCCTCCGGGCCGCGGCGCCGGCCTTGCCAATCGGCCCCGCCAAGCGGCCGCGCGGCCCGCCCGCTATGCCCCGCGCGCGGCCGGGCCGGTCCCGGCTGAACCGCTTGATTCATCATCGAATCGGGGCCGGCAGGCGCTTCCACGGCGCGACTCGGCCCTGATATAGTCCGCCAC
Source organism: Alphaproteobacteria bacterium (assembly GCA_020850755.1). Classification (GTDB taxonomy): domain Bacteria; phylum Pseudomonadota; class Alphaproteobacteria; order Acetobacterales; family Acetobacteraceae; genus JADZEB01. The sequence goes on from JADZEB010000024.1 coordinate 60,967, forward strand.
CCGATTCGCGGCCCCGCGCCGCGGGTCCGGGCACGGGCGCGCATGGCAACGGAGGGGGATGGCCCGCACATGAAGTTCACGGTCGAACGCGCGGCGCTGTTGAAGGCGCTCGCGCACGTCCAGAACGTCGTCGAGCGCCGCAACACGATCCCGATCCTGGCCAATGTGCAGATCGCGGTCCGCGAGGGTGCGCTGACGCTCGCCGCAACCGACATGGACATCGCCATCAACGAGGCGGTGCCGGCCCAGGCCAGCCGCAACGGCGCCACCACCGCGCCCGCCCACACGCTCTACGACATCGTCCGCCGCCTGCCCGAAGGCGCGGCGATCGAGTTCGACTTCCCCGGCGGCGATGCCCAGCTTTCCCTGCGCGCGGGCCGTTTCTCGACCAGCCTGAACTGCCTGCCGGTCGATGATTTCCCGGCCATGGCCGAAGGCAACCTGACGCACCGCTTCGGCCTGCCCGCGAACGAGTTGCGCGGGCTGATCGACCGCACGCGCTTCGCCATCTCGACCGAGGAAACCCGCTACTACCTCAACGGCATCTACCTGCACGCGGCCGAAAGCGGGGGCGTGGCGCTGCTGCGCGCGGTGGCGACCGACGGACACCGGCTCGCCCGCGTCGAGCTGCCGCTGCCCGACGGCGCCAAGGGCATGCCGGGCGTGATCGTGCCGCGCAAGACCGTGAACGAGCTGCGCAAGCTGATCGAGGAGACCTCCGACCCGGTCGAGATCGCGCTCTCCGACACCAAGATCAAGCTCGCCTTCGGCGGTGTCGCGCTGACCAGCAAGCTGATCGACGGCACCTTCCCCGATTATGAGCGCGTCATCCCCAAGGAGAATGACCGCGTTCTGCGCGTGCCGAACAGGGCCTTCTCGGACGCGGTCGGGCGGGTGGCCGCGATCTCCTCGGAGAAGACCCGCGCGATCAAGCTGTCGCTCTCCAAGGGGCATCTGGTGCTGTCCGCCTCCTCGCCCGACCAGGGCCAGGCGACGGAGGAGGTCGACGACCTCAGCTACGATGCCCAGCCGCTGGAGATCGGCTTCAACCATCGCTACCTGCTCGACGTCACCGACCAGGTGCAGGGCGAGACGGTGGAACTGCGCTTCGCCGACGGCGCCGCGCCCACCACCGTGCAGGATGCGGGCGATGCCTCGGCCCTGTTCGTGCTGATGCCGATGCGGGTGTGAACGCCTCGCGCCCCGTTTCCCGGTCGGAGCCCGGCACGACCGAAGCCTCCGCCGGCACGACCGTGCCGGTCGCCGGCCCCGCGCCGCGGCTCCGCCTTCTCCGCCTGACGCTGACCGACTTCCGCAGCTATGCCGCGCTGTCGGTGCGCTTTGGCGCGCGCATGGTGGTGCTGGCCGGCGAGAACGGCGCCGGCAAGACCAACATATTGGAGGCGATATCGCTGCTGGTCCCCGGGCGGGGCCTGCGCCAGGCTCGCCTGTCCGAGCTGGCCCGCCGCGCCCCCCCTGCCGATCCCTTGGGCGATCCCTTGGGCGATGCGCCGGGCCCCGGCCCCCGCCCCTGGGCGGTCGCGGCCGAGCTGGAAACGCCGCTCGGCGCGCTGTCGGTCGGCACCGGCCTGGAGCCGGGCGCACCCGGCGGCAACGGCAATGGCGGCGGCAATGGCGCGGCGGCCGAGCGGCGCGCCTTCCGCCTTGATGGCGCGACACCGCGCAGCCAGGCCGAGGTCGGCGCGCGCCTGGCCGCACTCTGGCTCACCCCGCAGATGGACCGGCTGTGGGAGGAGGGGCCGGCGGCGCGGCGGCGCTTCCTCGATCGCCTGGTCTGGGCGCTGGAGCCCGCCCATGCGCGCGAGCTTGCCGCCTACGACACCGCCATGGCCAACCGCCAGCGCCTGCTGCGCGAGGCAGCCGAGAGCGGGCGCGCCCCCGATGCCGAATGGCTCGCCGCGCTGGAGGACAGCATGGCGCGCCATGCGGTGGCGGTCGCCGCCGCCCGCCGCGTGCTGCTTGCGCGCCTGAACGCGGCCCTTGCCGGCGGCATCGCCGGGGCGTTCCCGGCGGCGCATCTGACCGCGCTCTGCCCGATCGACGCGGCGCTCGGGCGCGAGCCCGCGCTCGCGGTCGAGGACGGATTGCGCGCGCGCTGGGCGGCCGAGCGCGGCCGCGACCAGGCCCAGGGCGGCACCGCATCCGGCGCGCATCGCAGCGACCTCGCCTTCACCCATACCGGCAAGGGGATCGATGCGGCCCTTTGTTCCACCGGCGAGCAGAAGGCGCTGCTGGTCTCGGTCGTGCTGGGGCATGCCGCGCTGGTGGCCGAGGCGCGCGGCTTCGCCCCCCTGCTGCTGCTCGACGAGGTCGCCGCGCACCTGGACGAGGCGCGCCGGCTGGCCCTGTTCGCGGCGCTGGCGGCCTTGCCGGCGCAGGTGTTCCTTACCGGCACCGAGGCCGCCCTGTTCGCGCCCCTGGCGGGACTGGCGGCGGGCTTCGCGGTGGGCGGGGGCAGGCTTGATCCGCTGCCCGGATTCGGCCCCGGATTCGCTGGCCAGACCATGCCTTAAACGGCTATAATTCCGCGCTTTTTCCCGCCCCTTTTCCACCTCCCGCCGGCGCGCTCATCCGGGCGCGCGGGCAGCTTGCGAAGGCCATGACCAGCACCCCCGATCCGATCCCGTCCGAGCCCGGCGCGACGCCCCCCAACGGCAACGGCAATGGCAACGGCAATGGCAGCTATGACAGCTCGGCCATCACCGTGCTCAAGGGCCTCGATGCCGTGCGCAAGCGCCCGGGCATGTATATCGGCGACACCGACGACGGCACCGGCCTGCACCATATGGCCTTCGAGATCGTCGACAACGCCGTGGACGAGGCGCAGGCCGGCTACGCCGATGCCGTCACGCTCACGCTCAATGGCGATGGCTCGGTCACGGTCACCGACAATGGCCGCGGCATCCCGGTCGATATCCACCCCGAGGAAGGGGTCTCGGCGGCCGAGGTGGTGCTGACCAAGCTGCATGCCGGGGGCAAGTTCAACCAGAACGCCTACAAGGTCTCGGGCGGGCTGCACGGCGTCGGCGCGGCGGTGGTGAACGCGCTCTCGGAATGGATGGAGATCCGCATCTGGCGCGACGGGAAGGAACACTGGATGCGCTTCCGCGACGGTGTCGCCGAGGCGCCCTTGAAGGTGCTCGGCCCGTCCGAGAAGCGCGGCACGGAAGTGACCTTCCTGCCCAGCCCGCGCACCTTCACCCGCACCGAGTTCGACTTCGCCGTGCTGGAGCGCCGCCTGCGCGAGCTCGCCTTCCTCAATTCCGGCCTCGGCATCACGCTGACCGATGCGCGCCACGTGCCCGCGCACAAGACCGAGCTCCGCTATGCCGGCGGGCTGGTGGCCTTCGTCGAGTGGCTCGATCGCGGCAAGACCCCGCTCATTCCCCAGACCATCGCCTTCGCCGGCGAGAAGGACGGCATCCGCATCGAAGTGGCGCTGCAATGGAACGACAGCTACCACGAGACGATGCTCTGCTTCACCAACAACATCCCGCAGCGCGATGGCGGCACGCACCTGGCCGGCTTCCGCGCCGCGCTGACGCGCACGCTGAACGCGGTCGCGGCCGAGGCCGGACGCAAGGAGAAGATCACGCTCTCGGGCGAGGACATGCGCGAGGGGTTGACCGCGGTCCTGTCGGTCAAGGTGCCCGATCCGAAATTCTCCTCCCAGACCAAGGACAAGCTCGTATCCTCCGAGGTGCAGCCGGTGGTGGCCTCGGTCTGCGGCGATCAGCTTGCCGCCTGGTTCGAGACCCATCCGTCCGAAAGCCGGCGCATCGTCGCCAAGATCGTGGAAGCGGCCGCCGCGCGCGAGGCGGCGCGCAAGGCGCGCGAACTGACGCGCCGCAAGGGCGTGCTCGACGTGTCCTCGCTGCCGGGCAAGCTCGCCGACTGCCAGGAGCGCGACCCGGCGAAAAGCGAGCTGTTCATCGTCGAGGGCGATTCGGCCGGCGGCTCGGCCAAGCAGGGGCGCGACCGCGCCTTCCAGGCGATCCTGCCGCTGAAAGGCAAGATCCTGAACGTGGAGCGCGCGCGCTTCGACAAGATGCTGTCCTCGGCCGAGATCGGCACGCTGATCACCGCGCTCGGCACCGGCATCGGCCATGACGCGCCGGACAAGGGCGGCTTCGACATCGGCAAGATCCGCTACCACCGCATCATCATCATGACCGACGCCGATGTGGATGGCAGCCACATCCGCACGCTCCTGCTGACATTCTTCTTCCGCCAGATGCCGCATGTGATCGAGAAGGGCTATCTCTACATCGCCCAGCCGCCGCTCTATCGCGCCACGCGCGGCAAGGAGGAGCGCTACCTCAAGAACGACCGCGCGCTCGAAGACTATCTGCTCGACAAGGCGCTGGCGGAGGCGAGCCTGACGCTGCATCCCCCGGCCGAGGATGGGGCCGGGCGCACCGTGCAGGGCGCACCCCTGCTCCTGCGCGCCGAGAAGCTGCGCGCCTTGGTGGAGAAGTCGCGCGGCGTGCGCGCGCTTCTGCAACGCATGTCGGGCGTGGCGCCGATCGGCATCCTGGAGCAGGCGGCGATCGCGGGCGCCCTGTCGGCCGAGATCCTGTCCGATCGCGCGCGCGGCGAAAGCGTCGCCGCCCATCTCGCCCGCCGGCTCGACCTGCTTGAACCGCCGGTCGAGCGCGGCTGGTCGGGCACGCTCGGGCCCGATGGCGGCATCGTGCTGTCGCGGCGCGTGCGCGGCGTGGGCGAGCAGCATGTCATCGACGCGGTGGCGCTGCGCTCGGCCGAGGCGCGGCGGCTGACCGAAAGCGCGGCCGAGCTGATGGAAAGCTGGAGCTTCCCCGCAGAGATCGCCTTCGGCGATACGCTGCGCAGCGTGCCGGGGCCGGTGGCGCTGGTCGATCGCGTGCTTGAGCAGGGGCGGCGCGGGCTGGCGATCCAGCGCTTCAAGGGCCTGGGCGAGATGAACGCCGACCAGCTCTGGGAAACCACGCTCAAGCTCGAGAACCGCACCCTGTTGCAGGTCAAGGTCGCGGCGGCCGAGGAGGCGGGCGAGGTGTTCGCCACGCTGATGGGCGACCTGGTGGAACCGCGGCGCGACTTCATCGTCGAGAACGCACTGAAGGTGGCGAACCTCGACGTCTAGGGCAGGTTCCGTTCGGCTTCGATCAGCCGAACGGAAGTCGTGCCCGAGAAACTTATGGTTTGCGAGCAGCTTGGTCCGATCTGGTGGAACCGCCCCGCGGTTCCACCAGATCGGACGCTGCTCTAGGCGCGGTTGCGCGGCGCCGGGATCATCGTGGACGAAGGGCCGACGGCGCCGCGGGCGGCCGCGCGGCAGGAAAACGCGAGGAAGCGGGCATGATCACCGAGATCATCACATTCGCCATTCCCGACGGCATGACGCGCGAGGAGGTGTTGGCGAACTACCGCCGCAGCGCGCCCACCTGGCGCGCCAATCCCGACCTGATCCGCAAGAACTACATCTTCGACCCGCACACCCGCCGCGCCGGCGGGGTCTATCTGTGGCGCAGCATGGACGGGGCGCGCCGGGCGCGCGATGCCGCCTGGCTTGAGCGGGTGCGGCGCACCTATGGCAGCGAGCCGGAGGTGCAGCATTTCGAGACGCCGATCGTCGCCGATAACGCGCTCGGCCAGACGATCGAGGCGATCGAGGCGACCGACAGCGACTAGCGGAACCTCGCCGGCGGCAGGCGCGCCGGGCCGTCACCACGGGACGGGCGCTGTTCGCCTTTGATCAGCCGGACGAATGCCGTGCCCGGGAAACCCGTGGCGCATGCTGCCGAGCTGCAGCAGAAGGGCGCTGAGAAGAAACAGGCTCATCGCGCAGGACCCTCGACCTAAAGACAGGATCGCGGGCGCAACCGCCGGGCGCGGCGTCCTTGCCGCCGGCCGTTGCCATGCGCGTGTCCCGAGGGCCCGGATAAGGCAGATGCCCGGTCCGGTCCTGGCGTCGCTGGCGTGTTGGAAGGCTGGTCCAGGAGGGTGAAGGTCCTACAGACATCCTGTCCGTCAGACTGGCTTCGCATCGGGGGTTCGGAAAGGTCCGGGCCGGATCAGAAGGCCCCACTCTCTCGCTTGAACCCTGGACCGGCCGCCCCTCCTCAGGCGGCGGTGATGCTCGGTCCCGGCCGCTTCGGCCGGGCAGTCAGTCGGTCGGATCAGAGAACCTGGAAGACGTTCAGCACACTGGCGATCGCCGCCACCACCGCCACCGTCACGCAGCCGAAGAAGACATCGGTAAGGTCGCTCATTGGTCTCACTCCCACTAAGACACCGCCCCCGATCGGGCTTGGCTGTCTATACCCAAGTCCCGTGCCAGCCGCCGGAACCGGGTGCGCGGGGCTGGCTTGCGCCCACCGCCTGCCTCGATGCGCCATGCCGGCGGGCAAAAAATTGCGCTATTTCAAATGGTTACGAGGCGGGCACGGTCTCGGGCCAGGCCCGTAGGGGCGGCGTATTGCGCTGCAAACGGCGATCTCGTGCCGTGATTCGCAGATGCGAGACTGCATTTCGCGGACGAAAAAAAGAGATTCGCGGTTCGCTTCTGGACCCCCCTGCCGGCGTATGCGTCCGGCAAGTGCGACATGCAAGCGCGCCCCGCCGGAAGCGCTGGCGCGTGGGTCGCGCCTACGGGGCGGCGCCTCGAACCCGGCCGCCGGGCGCCGGCAGCACGAGCCGGCGGCCGGGCGCCGTTCCGGGTCAGTCGAAGGCGTAGGCATCCATCGCCAGCACGCCATAGGTCTGCGAGCGGTGCAGCATCCGCCCGGGCCGGCCATCGGTCCCGGCGCCGGCGGCGACGAACAGCGGCAGGAGGTGCTCGGGCGTGGGGTGGTTGCGCTCCGCATGCGGTGCCCGCGCCTGCCAGTCGGCCAGCAGCGCCCGATCTCCCGTTGCCACCGCCTCGGCCGCCCAGTCGGCGAAATCGCGCACCCAGCCGGGCGCCTCGCTGTCCTCGGGCTCGTGGGCGAACACCTCGCCCAGATTGTGGCTGAGCGCACCCGAACCCACCACCAGCACCCCTTCGTCGCGCAAGGGCCGCAGCGCGGCGCCGATGGCAAGGTGGTGGGCGGCATCCTCGCGCGGCTGGATCGAGAGGGTCGTCACCGGCACATCCGCCGCCGGATAGAGCAGCGACAGCGGCACCCAGGCGCCATGGTCGAGCCCGCGCCGGGGATCGAGCGCCACGGTGAAGCCGGCCTCGGCCAGCAGGTGGGCGGCGCGGTCGGCGAGCTCGGGCGCGCCGGGGGCGGGGTAGGTCATGGCGGCGAGCTCGGGGCCGAAGCCGCCGAAATCGTGGATCGTCTCGGGCCGGTCGGCGAGCGAGAGGGCGGGCCCCTGCGTCAGCCAATGGGCGGAGGCGAGCAGGATCGCGCGCGGGCGCGGCAGGCTGGCGCCGAAGCCGGCGAGGAAGCGGCGCGCCGGGCTGTCGGCGATCGCGAGCGTCGGCGCGCCATGGGAGAGGAACAAGGTTGGCAGGGGGGCGGGCAAGGGGGCGGGCAAGGGGGCTGCTCCTTCAGCGGGCGGCAGGGCGCGGGAAGCGGGGCGGGACGCGGGGCGGGAAGCGCGGCGGGCCGGGGCCAAGGCCCCGGCCCGGTTCGCGACCGGCGCAGGATAGCGCGTTCAGCGCGCCGCCTGCGCGGCGGGGGCACCAGGAGCGGCAGCCGAAGCGGGCAGGCCGACCTCGCCGGTCAGGGCGTGCGCGCCCCCGCCCAGCATCGCCTGCACGAGCAGCGCCGCGGTCCAGAACAACGGGTACTCGAAACCGCCATTGGGGGCCGAGAACAGCCAGCCATTGGGCAGGTGCACCATCAGCGCGCCGAGCATGATCGGCACCAGCGCCAGCGAGACCAGCCGGGTGTGGAACCCCAGCACCAGCGCGATGCCGCCCAGCGTCTCGGCCAGCATCACGAGCCAGGCGAAGGAGGGCGGATAGCCGATCGAGCCGAAGAAGCCCACCGTGCCGGCCATGCCGAACACGAACACCTTGAGATAGAGGCCGTGGGCGATGAACAGCAGGCCCATCGAGACGCGCAGGATCAGCGCGGCATAGGGGGCGAGGCGGGTGTCGATCATGGCGGGAACTCCTTGGGGTTGGGCGGGGCGGGGATGGGGTTGCGGGCCGCCTCGTTCGATGCGCGCAAGATGCACCCGACCCCGCCATTACTCCAATCGATGTTCTGGACAATCATCATCACGATCAGTGATGATAGGTCATGGACCTGTCCCGGCTCGATCTCAACCTCTTGCGCGTGTTCGAGGCGGTGCTGGCCGAAGGCCATGTCACCCGCGCCGCGCAGCGCCTCGGCCTGACCCAGCCTGCCGTCTCGGGGGCGCTTGCGCGCCTGCGCGCGGCCTTCGCCGATCCCTTGTTCGTGCGCGTTCCCGGCGGGGTCGAGCCCTCCGCGCTCGCGCGCGAGCTTGCCGGGCCGGTGCAGGCCGCGCTCGACGGCGTGCGCACGGCACTCGCGCTGCGCCTGCCCTTCGATCCCGCCACCGCCGAGACCGTGTTCGCCATCGGCATGAGCGAGCAGGCCGAGGCGGTGCTGACGCCATCGCTGATCGCCGCCACCTCGCGCGAGGCGCCGCGCGCGCTGGTGGCGATCCGCCATACCGACCGGCTGGATGCGCTCGCCCGCCTCGATGACGGCACGATCGAACTCGCGCTCGGCGTGCTGCCCGATCCGCCACCGCGCTTCACCCGCGTCATGCTGCTGCGCGACAGCTTCGTGGCGCTGATGCGCCCCGGCCATCCGCTGGCGCGCGGGGCGCTGACGCTGGAGGGCTTCACCGCCTATCCGCACCTGCTGGTCTCGCCCAACGGCACGCGCGACGGCGCGCTCGACCAGCCGCTCGCCGCCGCCGGCCATCCGCGCCGGCTGGGCGCAGTGGTGGCGCATTACGGCGCGGTGCCGCCGATCCTGATGGGCAGCGACCTGATCTGCACCTTCTCCGGCCGGCTGGCGCGCCCGATGGCAGCGGCGCACGGCCTGCTTGCCAAGGCGCCGCCGGTGATGCTGCGCCATGCGCGCCTCGGCATGATCTGGCACCGCCGCCACGACCGGCACCCGGCCCACACCTGGCTGCGCCGGCGCATCCAGGCGCTCGCCCGCGCGCTGGAGGAGAAGGACGCAGCCGCCGCCGGCGCCAGCCCGCCCGCGCGCCACGCCGACGGGGCATGTTGATGCGCTGCGTTGACAGGGCGGGCCGGCAGGCCGGATCGTGACGCGTCACCGGCGCGCACGCCCGAGCCGCGCGCGCCCCGCCCGCCAGCGAGCCGGAGGCCCCCCCGCCATGGAGTTCGACTATGTCATCGTCGGTGCCGGCACCGCGGGCTCGATCCTGGCGGCGCGGCTGTCCGAGAACCCGGCGCTGCGCATCTGCCTGATCGAGGCGGGCGGCATGGACCGCCACCCCTATGTGCGCATCCCCGCCGGCTATGCGCGCGCCGTCTACGATCCGCGCTTCTCCTGGTGCTACAAGACCGCGCCCGACCCGGCCACGAACAACCGCGCCATCGACTATCCGCGCGGGCGCGTGGTGGGCGGCTCGAACTCGATCAACGGGCTGATGTGGGTGCGCCCGCAGGCCGAGGATCTCGATCGCTGGGCGCAGAAGGGCTGCCGCGGCTGGTCGTTCTCCGACATGCTGCCCTATCTGCGCCGCTCTGAATCCTATGATGGCGGGCGCGAGGAGATGCGCGGGCGCACCGGCCCGATGCGCATCGAGGATGCCACCGACCGCTCGCCCATCCTGCTTGCCGCCTACCAGGCGGCGAAGGAGATCGGGCTGCGCGAGAACCCCGACACCAACGACCCCGACCAGGAGGGATTCTCCTGGACCCAGCAGATGCGCCAGGGCCGCTTCCGCGTCACCTCGGCCAGGACCTATCTCCATCCCGCCCTGTCGCGCCCGAACCTGATGCTGGTCACGCGCGCCCATGTCCGCCGCCTGGTGCTGGAAGGCCGCCGCGCCACCGGAGTCGAATACGAGATCGAGGACGGCATCGCCCGCTTCACCGCGCGCGCGCGCCGCGGCGTGATCCTCTCGGCCGGGGCGATCGGCAGCCCGCAGATCCTGCAACTCTCCGGCATCGGGCCGGGCGAGCATCTGCATGGCCTCGGCATCCCGGTCCTGCTCGACGCGCCGGGGGTGGGGCGCAACTTCCAGGACCACTACATGGTGCGCATGTCCTGGCGCGTGAAACGGCGCGGCACCGCGAACGAGAAAAGCCACGGTCTCGCGCTGATGTGGGAGCTGGCGAAATGGGCGGTGGCGGGACGCGGGCTGCTCACGGCCGGGGCGGGCATGATCGTCGTGCATGCGAGAAGCCGGCCCGAGCTGGCCACCCCCGATATCCAGAGCGTGGTCGCGCCCGGATCGTGGCAGGAGGGCAAGTTCGGCCTGCTGGAACACGAGCCGGGGCTCTCCACCGCGGTCTGGCAGCACCGGCCGGAGAGCACGGGCGATGTGCTGATCGCCAGCGCCGACCATCGCGCCGCGCCGGCGATCCGGCCCGGCTATCTTTCCACCCGCACCGACCAGGACACGATCGTGTGGGGCATGAAGATGTGCCGGCGCTGGATGGGCGCGCCGGCGATGGCCCCCTTCATCGCCCACGAGACGCTGCCCGGCCCGAGGGTGAATACCGACGCCGAGTTCCTGGCCGATGCGCGCGCGCGCGGCAACACCGTCTATCACCCCTGCTCCAGCGTGCGCATGGGACCGGAGGGCGATCGGATGTCGCCGGTAGATCTGTCGCTGCGGTTGCGCGGGATCGAAGGGTTGCGCGTGGTCGATGCCTCGGTGATGCCGGACATGGTGTCGGCCAACATCAACGCCACCGTGGTGATGATCGCCGAGCGCGCGGCCGAGATCATCGCCGCCGAGGCGCGCGCCGGGCTGGCGGCGTGAGCGGCGCCACCGACAGGAATATGAGGTAATATGACCACGCTCAACGTCACCATCCTCGGCGCGGGCGCCACGGGCGGGCTTCTCGCGGCGCTCTTGGCCGATAGCGGCACGCGGCTGACCCTGGTCGCGCGCGGAGCCAGCCGCGCCGCAATCGCGCGCGAGGGGATCAGCGTCACCCGCGCCGATGGCAGCCTGCTCGCCGCCCGCCCCGCCGCCGTGATCGGCCCGGACGAGGCGCCGCCCGCCCCGGCCGACCTGCTGTTCTTCTGCGTCAAGGCCTACGACACCAGGGGCGCGATCGCCGCCCTGCCGCGCCTGCTCGCGCCCGCGGGGCGCGTCCTCTGCCTGCAGAACGGCGTCGAGAACGAGACGCTTCTGGCCGAGGCGCTCGGGGCGGAGCGGGTCATGGCCGGGGTGATGTATGTCGGGGCCGAGCGCACCGCGCCGGGCGCGATCCGCGTCAGCACGCCCGTGCGCACGGTGTTCGGCGCGACGCATCCGGCCAACGAAGCGCTGGTCGAGCCGGTGCGCGCCATGCTCGCCGCCGCCGGCATCGCCGTCACGGTCGAGCCCGAGGTGCTGGCGGCGAAGTGGCAGAAATTCCTGTTCAACATCATGCTCAACCCGCTGACGGCCCTGACCATGCGGCGGATGGGCGCGATCTTCGCCGATGCCGGTGGGCAGGCGGTGGCGCTCGCGCTGCTCGACGAGGCGATCGCGGCGGGCCGCGCGGCGGGCGCGCCCTTGCGCGCCGAGGCGCGCGCGGAGGCGATCGCCACGGCGCGGCGCATGGACATCTCCTCCTCGCTGGCCGAGGACCTCCAGGCCGGCCGGCCGATCGAGCTCGACCTGTTCACGGGCTTCGTGCGCCGGCTGGGCGCGGCGCATGGGGTGGCGACACCGATGACCGACACGATCCACGCGCTGCTGGCCTTGCGCGCGGGCGCTGCCAGCGCGGCGGGCGGCGCCCACCCATAGCCCAGCGCCAACCCCGCCCAGCCGCCCGCGCGCGCGGCTGGCGCAGTCCGGTCGAGGCGCGCGGGTAATCGCGCCGCAAACTCGCCCGCGGGCGCAGCGGTGGAGGCACAACGAGGCGAGCGGGGCATCGCCTCGCCCACTTGCCGCCGCGCACAGTGCGGTGGAGGCGTGTCGAGACGGGCGGGCTATCGCCTCGCCCACTTGCCGGCGCGCGCGGGCCGGCGCAGGCTTTGCTTCCGACATGTCCCGCCCCGCCCCCATCCTGGCCCCCGCACCCGGCAGCCCCGCCTTCGTCGCCGCGATCGTCACCGCCCAGGTGCTGACGCAGATCGGCGCCTTCACCCTGCCCGCGCTCCTGCCCGACTACATCGCGCTCTGGTCGCTCTCCAAGACCGAGGCGGGCTGGCTCGCCGGCGTGTTCTTCCTCGGCTACTGCGTCGCCGTGCCGATCCTGGTCTCGGCCACCGACCTGATGCCCGGGCGCACCATCTACCTGATCGGCAGCGGCATGACCGCGCTCGCCCATGGCGCCTTCGCCTTCGCCGACGGCTTCTGGCTCGGCCTTCTTTGCCGCATCGCCGCTGGGGTCGGCTGGGCAGGCTGCTACATGCCCGGCCTCAAGGTGCTGACCGACACGCTGGAGGGGCGGGCGCAAAGCCGCGCCGTCTCCTGGCATGCGGCGGGCGTGGGCTTCGCGGGCGCGGCGAGCTTCGGCGTCGCCGGCACGCTGGCTGCGGTCGGCGGGCCGCGCGCGGCCTTCCTGTTCGGCGCCGCCTCTGCCGCCACCTCCTTCATGATCGCCTTCGTCACCATGCCGCGCACCGCCCCGGTGCATGCCGCCGGCGCGGCCGGGCGGCGGCTGCTCGATGTGCGGCCGGTGTTCCGCAACCGCACCGCGCTTGCCTACATCCTGGGCTACGCCGTGCATACGGGCGAGCTGGCCGCGCTGCGCTCCTGGAGCGTGACCTTCCTCACCCTCACCGCCGCGCGCACCGGGGGCGCGCCCGACTGGCTGCCCGGCCCGACCGCGATCGCGACACTGATGGGCATACTCGGCGTCTGGGCCTCGGTCAGCGGCAACGAGCTTTCGGTGCGGCTCGGGCGCAAGCGGATGATCTTCCTCGCCATGTTCGCCGCCGCCGCGATGGCGGCGCTGGCGGGCTGGACGACTGGGCATTCCTACGCGCTCGCCTGCCTCTTCTGCATGCTGTGGAACGCGGCGATCTATCTCGATTCCTCGGCGCTCACCGCCGGCACGGTGGGCGCGGCCGACAAGGCGGTGAAGGGGGCGACGATGGCGGTGCACTCGACCGCCGGCTATGCCGGGGGCTTCCTCGCGCCCCTGGTAGTGGGCGCCATGCTGGACGGCTTCGGCGGCGATTCGGTGGCGGGCTGGGGGCTGGCCTTCGCCAGCATGGCGCTGTTCACCGCGCCGGGGCCGCTCGGCCTCTGGCTCTTGCGCCCGCGCCCGCTGCCGGGCGACAAGGCGTAGCCGGGCAGGTGCGGGCCGGGCGGCACCGCGCGCCCCCCCCTCAGGCGAACAGGGTGTGCTCGGCCAGGATCTTGAGGCCGATCGCGATCAGCGCCACGCCCCCGAGCGCACCGGCGGCGCGGCCGAAGCGCGGCCCCACGGCGCGGCCCATCAGCACGCCGAGCGTGGCGAGCCCCGCTGTCACGGCACCGATCACAAGCACGGTGCCGAGTATGTCGGCCTCGATCAGGGCGAGGCTCATGCCCACCGCCGCCGCATCGATCGAGGTGCCGGCGGCTGCCAGCAGCAGGGCCCGGCCGGACGCGGCCGCGGCTGGAGCGCGGGTCGGCGCGTCCGGCCCGGCCGCAAGCGCGGCCAGGATCATCCGTCCGCCCACGGCCGCGAGCAGGGCGAAGGCGAGCCAGTGGTCGATCGCGGCCAGGGGCGCGGCGAAGGCCAGCCCCACCGCCCAGCCGGCGAGCGGCGCCAGCGCCTCGAGCGTGCCGAAGGTGGCGCCCACGCGCAGGGCCGCCACCGGGCCCGGCGCCACCTGGCGCGCCGCACCCTTGGCCAGCGCCGCCGCGAAGGCGTCGGTGGCAAGGCTGAGCGCGAGCAGCAGGGTGGCGAGGGTGGACATGACAGTGGCGGAGCGCGGGCCGGGGACAGTCGGAGGATGGGGCGATTCGGGGTTGGGGGCGGCGAAAGCGGGGGCGGCGAAAGCGACGGCCTCCATACCAACACATGAATAGCTGTTCAAGTATTATTGTTGAGCCGCTGTTCATATGTCGTTGCGCCCGCGAATCCGACGCCCCGCACCCGACGGCCGGGGCAGGCGCGAAGCCCCACGCGAAGCCCTCGCGCCGAAGCGGCGCTCTCTGCTAGAGCGGGGCGGCATGGCTCGATCACGCTCCAGCACAGAGGCTCGTCCGCGCAGCCGCTCGGCCGCCGCTGCCAGCCGCGGCCGCGCCGCGCCGCCGCCCGAGGCCGCGCCGCGCCGTCGCCGCGCGCCGCTGATCCTGCGCCTGGTCCGCTGGAGCCTGATCCTGGCGGTGTGGGGCAGCCTGGCGCTCGGCCTGGCGGTCGCCTGGTTCGCCTGGGACATGCCCTCGCCCGACCGGGCGCTGGCCGCCACCCGCCGCCCATCGGTCACGCTGCTCGCCGCCGACAACCGCTTCCTGGCGAGCTATGGCGACCTCTATGGCGAGGCGGCGTCCGTGCGCGACCTGCCGGCGCATCTGCTCGGCGCGCTGCTCGCCACCGAGGACCGCCGCTTCTACCGCCATTGGGGGCTCGATCCGCGCGGCATAGCCCGCGCTCTCGTGGCGAACATCGGCGCCGGGCGCATCGTCGAGGGCGGCTCGACCCTGACCCAGCAGCTCGCCAAGACGCTGTTCCTCTCGCCCGAGCGCTCGCTCCGGCGCAAGGTGCAGGAGGCGCTGATGGCGCTCTGGCTGGAGCGGCGCTACAGCAAGGACGAGATCCTGTCGATCTACCTCAACCGCGTCTATCTCGGTGCCGGTGCCTATGGCATCGACGCGGCGGCGCGGCTCTATTTCGGCGTGCCGGCGCGCGCGCTCTCGCCCTGGCAGGGCGCGATCCTGGCCGGGCTGCCCAAGGCGCCCTCGCGGCTCAACCCGCGCGCCGATCCCGCCGCCGCCGCGGCGCGCGCGCGCGAGGTGCTGGGCAACATGGTCGAGGCCGGCATGATCACCGCTCCCGCCGCCGCCCGCATCGCCGCCGAGGGCGCGCGCGCCGGGCCGGGCCAGAGCCTCGCCATGGCGCGCAACACCGGCTGGTTCTCGGACTGGGTGCAGGATGCGGTCTCGGCCTATGCGCGGCCGGGCACGGACGATGTCATCGTGCGCACCACGCTCGATGCCGCCCTACAGGCGGTGGCCGAGGCGCGGCTGGCCGCGCTGCTCGACGGGGCGGGCGCGCGCGCCGGCGCAGGCCAGGGCGCGGTGGTGGCGCTCGCGGCCGATACGGGGGCGGTGCTGGCGATGGTGGGCGGGCGCGATTATCGCGCCAGCCCGTTCAATCGCGCGGTGCAGGCGCGCCGCCAGCCGGGCTCGGCCTTCAAGCCGATCGTCTACCTCGCCGCGGCCGAGCGCGGGTTGCGCGCCGATGACCGCTTCGTCGACCAGCCGATCACGCTCGGCGGCTGGTCGCCGCAGAATGTCGATGGCCGCTTCCGCGGCGAGGTCACCGCGCGCGAGGCGATGGCGCGCTCGATCAACACGGTCGCGGTGCAGGTGCTGCAACGCGCCGGCGCGCGCAACGTGGCCGAGATGGCGCGCCGGCTGGGCATCGAGAGCACGCTCCGGGTCGAGGCCGCGCTCGCGCTCGGCGTCAGCGAGGTGACGCTGCTCGAACTCGCCACCGCCTATGCCGCGATCGCCAATGGCGGCATCGCGGTCTTCCCGCACGGCATCGCCGCGATCGCCGATCGCGCCGGGGCCGAACGTTTCCGCCGCCGCTCGGGCGGGGCGATCCGCATTGCCTCGGCCGAGGCGATCGCCGCCGTGCAGGAGATGCTGCGCGCGGGGGTGGCGAACGGCACCGGGGGGCGCGCCGCCGTGCCGGGCCTTGCCGTCGCCGGCAAGACCGGCACGACGCAGGAGCATCGCGACGCCTGGTTCCTGGGCTATGCCGGGCGGCTGGTGGTGGGGGTATGGCTTGGCAACGACGCCGCCCAGCCGATGGAGGCGGTGGGCGGGGGCGATCTGCCGGCGCGGCTGTTCGCCGAGATCATCGGCTCCGCCCCGGCGCGCGCGCTTGCCGCCGCGCGCGGCGCGCCCGCCATTCCTGCGCCCGCGCCGGTTGGCACCGCAGCACCAGCCACCCCCGCGCCCGCCGCGCCGCAAGCCCCGCGCCTCGACACGCCAAGCGCGCTCGGCACGCCCGCGCCGCGCTGAACCGTGGCTGCGCTGAGCGTGGTCTCAGCCGCCGCTGGCGCCTGCATGCGGATCGAAGCGGCGCATCAGGAAATGGCGGTGATGGCCGGGCGGACAGTCGGGCAGCGCGCCGAAGGGCACATAGCCGAGCCTGCGGTAGAAGCCCGGCGCCTGCACATCGAGCGTGTCGAGCCAGGCGCCGACGCAGCCGCGCGCCTGCGCCTCGGCTTCCGCCGCGCGCAACAGCGCGGCGCCGAGCCCCTGCCCGCGCATGAAGGGCGCGACCCAGAGCTGCTGGACGAACAGCCAGCGGAACATGCTCGCCCCCGCCAGCCCGCCGAGCAGATGGCCCGCGCCATCGCGGGCCGTCACGGCCAGCGGGCGCCAGTCGGTCGGGCAGCCTTGCGCGGCGTTGTAGGAATCGATGCCGGCGATGATCGCTTCGAAATCGGCCGGGGCCATCCGTTCCGCGACGCTGATCCGCGGCACGGCGGCAGGCGGTTCAGCCATAGCGCAGCAGGCCCTGCCCGTTGCGCGCGAGCCAGCGCTTGGCCGGCTCGGGGTCGGGGCAGATCATGTGCACGATGCGCCAGAAGCGCGCGCCGTGATTGAGCTCGGCCAGGTGCGCCACCTCGTGCGCCACGACATAGTCGAGCACGAAGGAGGGCGCCAGCACGAGCCGCCAGGAGAAGGCGAGCGAGCCATCGGGCGCACAACTGCCCCAGCGGCTTCTCGTGTCCTTGAGGATGATGCGCTTGATTCGCCGCTCGATCCGCGCCGCCAGCGCCTGCGCGCGGGGCGCGATCTCGCGCCGCGCCTCGGCGCGCAGGAAATCGGCGACGCGGCGCGAAAGATGCGCCCGCTCGCCCGAGACCAGGATCGCGCCGCCCTCGCGCCAGACGCCGCGCCGGCCTTCGGGGACATGGCGGATGACATGCATCTCGCCCAGGAGCGGCACCTCCACCCCCGGCGCGAAGGCGACCTTGGGCGCGAGTGCCGCCAGCTTCTCGCGCACCCAGCCGTGATGCTCGGCGAGCAGCGCCACGCCCTGCCGCCGCCCGATGCGGCTGGGCAGGGTGATCACCACCAGCCGCTCGACCGGGCAGATGCGCAGGCTGACGCGGCGGGCGCGGGCGTTGCGCTTCCAGCGCACGGGCACCGAGCCCACGGGCAGGGCGACATCCTCGCGCTCGGGCAGGGCGCGGGCGGTGGAGAGGAAGGACCAACGGAACGGCATGGCGGGCGCCAGTCTGCCCGAGTTCCGCCGCGTCGATCAATCGCGGCGCGGGCGGCATCGCGCGGCACGGCAGACGGGCGCGACGGACGGGGCGGCGGACCGGGGCAGCGGATGGGCGCGGCGGACGGGGGCCGAGGTGGGCGGTTCGGGCAGCCCCGTCCCGCCGCGTCCCATGCCATGCCGGCGCTCAGGTGCGGCCAGTCCTTCGGCCCACCCCGGGCGCGGGAGCCGGGGCGTGTGGGCCGGCAGCGGCGCGCATGGTCCGGCCCGCCCCGAAACGCCAACGCCCCGGCGCGCGGACTTGGTGGCGCGGCCTGTGCGCCGCCCAGGGCACGTTCCGTTCGGCTTGAATCAGCCGAACGGAAGTCGTGCCCGAGAAACTTAAGGTTTGCGAGCAGCTTGGTCCGATCTGGTGGAACCGCCCTGCGGTTCCACCAGATCGGACGCTGCTCTA
>JADZEB010000025.1 GCA_020850755.1 Alphaproteobacteria bacterium
CCCCAAACCAACCCACCAAAGGGCCAGACCAGGGAACAGTCTCAACGCGTCTAAAAGACACGCCAACGACGCCATACAGACGCCGCCAACGCATCCCTTCCACATCAAACAACAATATCAATGAGCAAGGCCGCCACCGGGGACGCACTGACCTGCGCCTGGTTGTGCCAGGTTGGCCGGTTGTCTTTGCCGATGACGCCGACGGCACGCGGGCCGTCGGAGGGATCAGAAGATAGCGGTGCCGCATCACGCTGACAAGTGCTTTTGCCTGCATCCGGCAGCACCGCCCCTCAGCCCGATCCCCAGGGCCGAGGCCGCGCGTAATGGCCCATCAGAGCCGTCCGGTCAAGCCGGAAAACACATGATCCAGCGAAAACACATGACCCAGCGAAAACACATGACCCAGCACTGCCGCGAAAGAAAACCCAGCCTTGCCAGGGACACGCGGCACCGCCCCGCCCCGCCCACCTAGACCTGGTGGTAGCTGCGGAACCACGCAATGAAGCGTGGAATTCCGATATCGATCGGCGTGGTCGGCCGGTAGCCGACATCGCGGCTGATCGCCTCGATATCGGCGAAGCTTTCCAGGACATCGGCAGGCGGCTTCGGCGCGAAGCGGATCTCGGCCTTGCGTCCCAGTGCCTCCTCGATCAGGCCGATGAATCGCATCAAGGGCTCGCTGCGATGATTGCCGATATTGTAGACGCGCGCCGGCGGTGCGCCGTCATTGCCCTCGGGCGGCGGGTGGTCGAGGCAGGCAAGCACGCCGGCGACGATGTCATCCACAAAGGTGAAGTCGCGCTTCATGTTGCCGTTGTTGTAGACGGTGATCGGCTCGCCCTGCGTGATCGCGCGCGCGAACAGATAGGCCGCCATGTCCGGCCGCCCCCACGGGCCATAGACCGTGAAGAAGCGCAGCCCCGTGGTCGGGATGCGGAACAGATGCGCGTAGGCGTGGCTCATCAACTCGTCCGAGCGCTTGGTCGCCGCATAGAGCGAGATCGGCGTATCGACCCGATCCTCCACGGCGAAGGGCAGCTTGGTATTGCCGCCATAGACCGAGGAGGAACTGGCATAGACGAAATGCTTGAGCCGCCCTGCCTCCTGCAGGCTGCGCGCACGCTCCAGCATCACGACATGGCCCATGACGTTCGATTCGACATAGGCGTACGGATTGATCAGCGAGTAGCGCACGCCCGCCTGCGCGGCCAGATGCACGATGCGGTCGATATCGGGATTGGCCGAGAGCACCCCCTCCATCGCCTCGCGGTCGGCGATGTTGACGCGATGCAGGCTGAACGACTTGTGCGGCACCAGGCGCGCCAGCCGTGCCTCCTTCAAGGCGGGGTCGTAATAGTCGTTGACGATATCGACGCCCACCACGCGTTCGCCGCGCGCCAGAAGCCGCTCGGCCACATGGTAGCCGATGAACCCGGCCGCGCCGGTAAGCAGAACGGTCATGCTTGTGGAACCCGCACCAACGTGGAACCCGCACCAACTGCACCCCGCCCGGGATGCACGACTCAGCCGCGCCGTCGCGAGCCATGCGCAGACATAGGCGAGCAGCGCCCGGCCCGCAACAGCAGCCGATGGCAGCGGTGCAACTGGGTAGCGGGGCGCGGCCTCAGGGCTCGCGCATGCTCTCGTCCCAGACCTTCACCAAGGGCCAGAGCAGGTAGGTCAGCACCGAGCGGCGCCCGATGCTGATTTCGGCCGCCACCGTCATGCCGGGCAGGAGGCGGAAATCTGGCGGGGCAGCACGAAACGCCGGCGTGCCAAGGGTGATGTAGCCGCGATAGACCGGCGCGCGTTGCTGTGCATTGTCGGTATCCCGGCCGGGCTGGGTCGCGACGGTGTCCGGGCTCACCACCTTGAGCCTGCCTTCCATGACGCCATGGCGCTGGAACGGCAGGGCCTCTAGCTTGATCCGCGCCGAATCCCCGCCGCGGACATAGGCGATGTCGCGCGGCTCGATCATCACCTCGGCTTCAAGCGGGGCTGTCACCGGCACCAGCGTGATCAGCGGCTCGGCCTCGCGCGCGACCGAGCCCACCGAACGCTGCGCCACTTCCAGGACGATGGCATCGGCAGGCGATGTCAAAGTCACCAGGCTGGAGCGGCGCTCGGCCTTGCGTAGGTTCTCGGCCACGCTGGCCAGCTCGCGGCGCGTATCGACCAGCGCCTCCGAGAGCTCGCGCAGCCATCCGGACACGTAGGCACGGCGCTCGGCCTCGGTCTGGGCGATGCGGGCATCGGCCTCGCGCTGCTCATCGACGACCCGGTTGATCTGGTCGCGCAGGTTCAGTCGCTGTGCGCGTGCGTCCAGGAGCTGAAGGCGAGAGCCGACGTCGCGTGCGACGAGGGATTCGCGCATCTGCTCCACCTCGGCGAAGATCCGCAGCCGCTCGCGCAGGCCTGCCTCGAAGCGTGCATGGCCCTCGCGCTCGGCGCGCAGGCGCTGATCGGTCTGCTCGTAGGCGTGCATGCGTGCTTCGTACTCGGCGCGGCGCTGGCGCCATACATCGCGCTCCAGTTGGTCGTGCATGCGGCCCGGTTCGGGGCGGAACTCGCGCGCCTCGGCCTCCGCTTCGAGCCGGCGGGCGCGGGCATCGAGCGTCGAGAAACGGAAGCGCAGATCGGCGAGGTCGGCCTCGGCGAAGGTTGGGTCGAGCGTCGCCAGCACCTGCCCTGCGCGCACGAAATCGCCCGGACGGACGTTGAGCGTGCGGATGGCGGCGGTTTCCAGGGGCTGCGCCGTGATCAGCGGCTCGGTCGTGATGATGCGGCCGGGGGCCACCACGATCCGCTCCATCTCGGCGAAATAGGCCCAGAGCAGGGCCGCGACCAGCAGAAGCGCGACGATCGGCACGACGGAGCGGAACACGCGCGGCAGCTTGCGCGCCTCGATCGCAAGCGCGTCGGGCAGGAACTCGGTCGCCTGCCCCTCGATCTTGGCGACATCGCGCGGCACCGCCCGCACGGGCACGCCAGGACGCTGCTGGCCGGGCACGGGACGCACCTGGCCGCGCGGCTGGGGCTGGGGCTGGGGCTGCGGTTGCGGCTGGCCCTGCTCGCGCGGTGCCGCCGGGCCCTGGTCTGGGCGCGCCTGGGCCGCCTCTGCACCCTTGGCCGCGCCCTGGCTCGGAGCCGGCCGCGCCGGTCCTGCCTGCGCGCCGGGCTGGGAGCCCTGCGCCCGCGCCTGCGGGTGGGCATGCCCGGTGGACAGCACGACGACCGGGGCGGGCTGCATCGACGGCGCTTGCCTCTCGCCGGGCTGGTTGGCGCCCGATGCGGCGGGATCGGGCTTGCTGGGGTCTGCGGTCATGCCGATAGGTGCTTCGTCTGCTCGTGCCAAAGCTGGGTATAGATCGCGCAGCGGCGCAACAACTCGTCATGCTTGCCGTAGTCGACAAGACGCCCTTGATCGACCACCAGGATCGCATCGGCGTTGCGGATCATGCCCAGCCGGTGCGAGACGATGATCGTGGTGCGCCCGCGCGTGATCGAGCCGAGATTGCGGTAGATGAGGGACTCGCTCTCGGGGTCGAGCGCCGAGGTCGCCTCGTCCAGGATCAGGATCGCCGGGTCGCGCAACAAGGCGCGCGCAAGGCTGAGGCGCTGCTTCTGCCCGCCCGAGAGGTTGGTCGCCCCCTCCTCCAGCATCGTGTCGTAGCCCTTGGGCAGACGCTCGATGAACTCGTCGGCGCCGGCCATCCGCGCGGCGCGCACGATCTGCTCGAAGGTGGCGGTGGGCTGTGTCACCGAAATGTTCTGGCGCACCGAGCCCCGGAACAGGAAGGTATCCTGCATGACCGTGCCGATCGAGCGGCGCAGATGCGTCACGTCCACCTGGCGCAGGTCGATACCGTCGATGCGGATCATGCCCTGCTGCGGCGGATACAGGCCCTGGATCAGGCGCACCAGCGTGCTCTTGCCCGACCCCGAGCGGCCGACAATGCCCAGCACCTGTCCGGCGGGGAGCTGGAAGCTCACCTGATTGAGGGCGGGCGGCAGGTTCTCCGCGTAGGAGAAGCTGACCTGGTCGAACTGGATGCCGCCGCGGAAGGCCGGTTGCAGGCCGCGCTCCGAGGCGGCCTCGGCCGGGCGGTTCATGATCTCGCCCAGCATCTTCACCGACAGGCCGGTCTCCTGGAAATCCTGGATCAGCGTGGCGAGCTGCACGAGCGGCCCGGTAACGCGGCCAGCCAGCATGTTGTAGGCGATCAGAGCGCCGACCGTGATCGTGCCCTGGAAGACCAGGATCGCTCCGAGGCTGATGATGCCGACAGTCAGCAGCTTCTCCAGCAAGCCCGAAAAGGTGCGCGCGAACGCCGAAAGCTGGCCCACCTGCCGGTAGCGCTCGACGGCGTTGGCGGAGCGCTGATCCCATTCCTGGCGCAGCATCGGCGCCAGCGACAGGGCCTTGACCGTGGTCGCGCCATGGATCGCCTCGACCAGCAGCGCCTGGCGCTCGCCCTCGGCCTGATAGAGCTCGCGCAGCTTGCGGCGGAACACCCGCGCGACCAGGGCCAGCATGATCGTAAGGATCAGGGCCACGATCATGACCAGGATCGTGAGGTGCCAGCTGTAGAACAGCAACAAGGGGATCAGGACCAGAAGCGCCGTCGCGTCGAGCAGGGTCATGAACAGCTTGCCGGTCAGGAACTCGCGGATGCGCGTGACCTGCTGCATGTGCTTGGTCAGCACACCGGCCGAGGACCGCTCGAAGAAGCTGATCGGCAGCGACAAGAGATGGCGGAAGGTGCGCGTGGCCAGCCGGATGTCGATCTTGTTGGTGGCGTGGATCACCAGGAAGCTGCGCATGAAGGTCAGGATCGCATCGAAGATCAGCGCGATGATGACGCCCGCAAGCAGCACGGTGAGCGTGGAAAAGCTGTGGTGCACCAGCACCTTGTCGACCACGATCTGGAAGAAGATCGGGGTCGACAGCGCCAGCACGTGCAGGATCAGGGCGGCGATGCCGACATCGCGGAAGATGCGCTTCTCGCGCAGCGCCTCTGCCAGGAACCAGCGCAGGCCGAATGGCTGTTCGGTATCGCCAAGCTTCCAGGCACGGCGCAGGAAGATGACCTCCCCGCCCCAGCGGTCGTTGAGTTCGTCTCCGTCCAGGAACTGGAACCCCGCCTGCGGCTGCTGCGGGTCGAGGATCACCGCCTCGCGCTTGCCGCGGTCGCTGCGGATGCCGGAGAGGATCACGCAGCTGCCGTCGCGCATATACAGGATGGCGGGCAGGCGCCCCTCGAGCTTGGCCAGCTCATAGAACGGCATGCGCGCCGACCGGGCCCGCAGCCCGGCCTCACGCGCTATATCGACAAGCTTGTGGCTGGGCGGCTCCTTGTGGCCAAGGGCATGGTCATGCACCAGGCGATCGCCCGACAAGTCGATGCCATGATGCCGGGCAATTGCCACAAGGCACTTTATGGCGGTATGCGCAGGTGCTGCCTCGGCACGCGGCGCCTGCTCGGCCGAGGAGGCAGCGCGGGTCGCAGCAGGATCGGGGCGCGGCGTGGATGCCGGCTGGTCGTTCATCACGGCCTCAAATCAACGGGTCGAGCGACGCTCGGTCAGGCGTCCGTGGCACGGACCACTGAAAAGGGTCCAACATGGATCTGTGGCCGGATCCCCCTCCAGAAATCGTGCCGCACCATACCAAAGCAAGTATCGCGCCGGATACAGCCAGGCGCCGCACGCACGGGCGAGCGCCGGGATAGTGCCTCGCCGCGCCCTAAACTGTCAACGATAACCATCTGAATATTCGAAATTTATACGCCCGCTAGCACGCGCCGCGCCCGGTCAGCAGGACTATTGGCGTGCGGGCCAGGATGCGCAGATCGCACAGCAGGGACCACTCGGTGACGTATCGCGTGTCGAGCGAAATGCGACTCTCGTAATTCGCGTCGCTGCGGCCAGAGACCTGCCAAAGCCCGGTCAGGCCAGGGCGGACGGCAAGATAATGCTCGATGGCCGAACCGTAGCGCGGCGCCTCCTCGGCGGTGATCGGGCGCGGCCCGACCAGGCTCATCTCGCCGCGCAGCACGTTCCAGAGCTGCGGCAGTTCGTCGATCGAGGTCCTGCGCAGGAAGGCGCCAAGCGGCGTGACGCGCGGGTCGCGGCGGAGCTTCTGATCACGCCGCCACTCGGCGCGTGCCGCCGGGTCGGCGGCAAGCAGGGCCGCGAGCCTGCGTTCGGCATCGGGGGCCATGGTGCGGATCTTCCAGCAACGGAAAGGCCGCCCCCCCTGCCCGATGCGCCGGTGCGCGAAGAGCGGCCACGCGCCGTCGCGTGCGACCGCCGCAAGCAGGGCGGCCAACGGCAACACCAGCACAGCCAGCATCGTGGCCGCCAGTGCTGCATCCAGAAGCCCCTTGGCGAAGCGCTGGAGGTGGTATCCCGGCGAGCGCGGCAGCCCGCTCGCCCGCGCGATGCCGATTTGCCCCCTGTCTGAACTGGTCGCCGTCGCAACACGCAGGGTCGCTCCGTGCGCATGCGCCATCGTCCCCTCTCCTGCCCTTCTGGCACTGCCGCTGCCTCCCGCTGGCCGGGCCGCGCGGCAGCGCGCAGCGGCTCAGAAGCGGGACCGGGGCACCTGGTCGGGCGGCATAGCCGCCTGGCGCAAGTATTGGGCAAGGGCGTGAAGAAGGGCTTGATGCGCGTCCTCGACGACACCGTAATTCCGCGCCGGGACGTGCAGCGACAGATCGGACTGCCGCGCCGCCGGGCCGCCATCGAAGCCGGTCAGCGCCAGCACCGCCAAACCCTGCGCGCGGGCACAGGCGATGGCGCCGAGCACATTCTCCGACGCGCCCGAGGCGGATATGGCGATCAGCACATCGCCCGGCCGGCCAAGCGCGCGCAAGGGGCGGGCGAACACCTCGGCATAGCCAATGTCATTCGCGAGCGCGGTCAGGAGCGCCTCGCCGGCCACGAGCGAGACGATGCGCGGCGCCAGCCCGCTGTCCTCGGCCGCGCCCTTGGCGAAGTCGCACACCGCATGGTTGGCGATCGCCGCCGAGCCGCCATTGCCGCACAGAAAAAGCGTGGCGCCGCGCGCAACCGCGTCCTGCAGCAACGCGGCGGCACGGGCGAAGGCGGCGGCATCGACCGCGGCGAGTGCCACGGCCAGCGCGGTGCGATAGCCAGCCAGGAAGTCGCCCGGCGCCTCGATGCGCGCGGCCGGGAAGCGCCCGACGGAAAGGCTGCCCATGTCGCTGGCCCGCCCGGTCCGGCTAGGCCGCGCTTGCCGGCGGCGGCGCCACCGCAGCCTGGCGCGCACGCCAGAGCAGCGTCTGCTCGGCCAGGAAGAAGTCCCACTCGGTATGGATGTCGATATCGCAAGCCGGATCGTCGGTCGGGATGATCTCGGCGCGATCGCCCGTCCGCCGCCCGGCACGCACGAGGCGCGCGCGCAGGGCAGAGGCAAGGCCGGTATCCTCGCGCCAGAGCGGCTGGCGCGTCTGGCGCGGGCCATAGACCGCCATCCAGTCGCAGACGCGTCGCAGCCTGCCCGCCTCGTCGTGCAGCCAGAAATTCTTGTGCGTCCTGGTGGCAGCGAAGACGCAGTCGAGCTCGGGCCGCGCCGCCAGCACCTCGATCGCGCGGGTGATCCATTCGGCGCGGCGGAATATGTCGGTCGGCTGGAGGAACACGACCGCATCGAAGGTGCCCAGCCGCCGCTCGGCCTCGCCCAGCGCGTGCTGGAGCACGGGCTCGGTCGGCGTCAGGTCGAGTGCCAGTTCGGCCGGACGGGTGAAGGGCACCCAGGCGCCGGCGCCGCGCGCGGCGGCGGCGATCTCGGCATCGTCGGTGCTCACCAGCACGCGCTCGCACAGGCCCGAGGCCTGCGCCGCCTCGACCGACCAGGCGATCAGCGGCTTGCCGCCGAGCAGGCGGACATTCTTCCGCGGCAAGCCCTTCGACCCGCCGCGTGCGGGAATGATGGCGATGGTGCGCATGGTTCCCCTCCCCCTCGGCGGCGCGCGCCGCTCCTACCCGGCCGCGACCGGCGCGGGCCGTGCCGGCGCAGCCAGCCTGTCGCTCTGCACCGCCTGGCCGGCGGCGGCCGCCTCGAGATCGGCCAGCACGGCCGCCACCCGCTCGGCGCGCTCGCCCGCGCCGCCCTGGTGGATGCCGTGATGGTGATAGACCCGCGCGCGCGGCTCGTAGGCGATCGCATGGCCGGCGGCGAGCACGCGCCGCGCCCAGGCGCGATCCTCGACCCCGCTCAGCGCCTCGTCGAACGGGATCGCGCGCCAGACGTCGCGCCGGATCGCCGCATTGGCGTTGTGGAAGAAGAAGTCGCCGCGCTGGCGCAGGCGCGCATGGCGGAAGGTGGTCCAGAGGTCGCGCCGGTCTGCCGCGCCGGTCTCGGGCAAGGGCTCCTGGCGGCCATAGACACCGGCAAGATCGCCCTGCCCGGCATCGGCAAGGTTGGCCAGGAGATACTCGGCCCACAATTCGTCCACCGGGATGCAGTGCGCCGAGAGCAGCGCCACCACCTCGTGGCGCGCCGCCTCGATGCCGATGTTCAGCGCGTGGCCGTAGCTGAACGCCTCGCGCGAGACGGCCAGGATGCGCGCCCCGAACCGGCGCGCGATCGGCACGGTCTCGTCCTCTGACTCGTTGTCCACCAGGATCATGTCGAGCGGAGCCAGGCTCTGCAGCGACAGCGCCGCAAGGCAGCGCCTGATCCAGCGCGCCTCGTTGCGCGCGCGCAGAACGACCGAGATCATCGCGGCAGCACCATCCCGAAATCGACCGGCGCGCGTGCCGGCAGGTCGTAGGCGAGGAGGCGCCCGATCAGGGCCGGGCGCAGCGAGGCGCCGACGCCGCGCCCGCCCCGCTCCTCGGCAAGCAGCTCGGCCGTGACCGGCTCGCCCTTGCGTGCGCGCCGGGCCAGGCACAGCGTCGCGCGCGTCTCGGCGATGGCATCGAGGCGGGCGCGCGCATCGGGGCGAAACAGGAGCGTGGCGGCACCGCGCGCCCGGCGCCAGTGTCGCAGCGCATCGAGCGAGCGGCAGAGGCGCGCGGCGCGAAGCCCCTCGCGCAGGCGCGGCGGATCGCACGGGTTATCGCCATCGAGCACGACATCGAAGCGCGCCAGGAGCGCCGCGCAAGCGGCCTCGCCATGCACCACGGCACCGAGCAGCGGCGCGAAGGCGGGGGCGCACCACAAGGCCGCGGGCTCGTCCTCGTGCAGAAGCAGTGTTGCTTGCCTCACGCGATCCTCCCCATCGCCTTGCCGACCATTGCCGCATCGACCGAGGGCAAGGCGAGGCAGAATGCGCGAACCGCCTGCAGCCGGTTCATCTCCGTCCCGTTGGCCCGGCGCAGGCCGCGCAGTCCGGCAAGCGCCAGGAGCAGCGTCTCGCGCGGCTGGTAGACGGCGTCGAACACGAAGGCGTGGGCAGGCAATGCGGCGATCGCCGCCTCGCTCTCGATACGGTTGCGCTGCGCATCCGCCGCCGCCGAGAGCGCGGTGAGCGGCACGGGGGCGGCGCCGTCGGGCGCGTGCCCGACGCTGGTCGCGTTCACCAGGATGTCGGTCGCGGCCAGGGCCTGCGTCGTCGGCGGCCAGGCGGCCACCACCGCGCCCGGCACGCTCGCCGCCGCCTGCGCCGCGGCCAGGATGGTGCGGTTGCTGAGCGCGACCCGCGCCCCGCCGCCGGCAAGCGCCGCGGCGATCGCCCGGCCGGTGGCGCCGCAGCCCAGCACCATCACCCGCCGCCCGGACAGGTCGCCGGCCTCGGCCCGCAGCGCGGCGAGCGCGGCATGGCCGTCGCTGTTCGCGCCTTCGACCCCGAGCGGCGTGCGATAGAGCGCATTCACCGCCCCGGCGGCGTGCGCGACCGGATCTATCCGCGCGAGCAGGCGCGCGACGCGTCCCTTGTGCGGCACCGCCACCGCGCCGCCCAGGAAGCGCGGGTCGGCATGGAGCGCTTCGACCAGCGCCGGCAGCGCCGCCGCCTGCACGTCGAAGGGCAGCATCGCCGCATCCATGCCGAGCGCGGCGAACGCGGCATCCCAGAGGCGCGGAGAGCGCGCCCCGCGCGAGGGGCACGCACCGATGATCGCCGCATAGCGCGCCGTGCGCAGATGGACGCGATTGTCGAGCAGCCGCGCGAACAGCTGCTCATGAACCCGCTCGTCCTGGCAATCCTCGCGCAGCGGGGCAGGCGCGGCCAGCATGGGCCCGGCGGCCGGCATGGCCTAGGCCGCCTCGCGAAGGTCGGGCCTGACCTGGCGGCCGAGCGCATGCGCGATCCGGTCGAGATCACGCATAAGCCGCGAGAAGGCGGCATAGTCGATCGCCTGCAGCGGATCCACCGCCGCCCTCGCCGGCTCGGGATGCACTTCCAGCATCACCCCGTCGGCGCCCGCCGCGACCGACGCTAGCGCCAGCGGCGCGACCCACTCGCGCCAGAAGGTCGCGTGCGAGGGATCGGTGATGACCGGCAGGTGCGTCACCTCGCGCGCCGCCGGCACCACCTGCAGATCGAGCAGGAAGCGCGAGGTGGCGCGGTGCGTGTGCGGGGCGCTGATGCCGCGCTCGCACAGCACGACATTGTGGTTGCCCTCGACCATGATGTACTCCGCCGCGCCCAGCCAGTCGCGCAGCGACGCGCCGAAATGCCGCTTGAGCAGGATTGGCTTGCCCGTGCGCGCCGCCGCCGTGAGCAGCGGGTAGTTCTGCATGTTGCGCGCGCCGATCTGGACCATGTCGGCAACCGCGCACACACCCGGAAGCTGCGCCTCGCTCATCACCTCGGTGACGACGAGAAGTCCGGTCTCGGCGCGTGCCTCGGCCAGCCAGCCAAGCGCCTCGGCGCCCGGCTCGAAATAGCTCGCGCTGCGATAGGGGAAGGTCAGCGGCTTGAAGGCACCGCCGCGCAGGAGGCTCGCGCCATGTGCCTTGGCCGTGCGCGCGATATCCAGGATCAGCGCGCGGCTTTCGACCGTGTTCGGTCCCGCCATCACCGGCAACGTCTCGGCACCGAAGGCAACGCCGCCCACCTCGACGATGCTGCGATGGCCGGGATGTTTCGCCGCCGCGAGCGGGAACTTCGAGCGCATATCCTCCGCCGTGATGTCCTTGCCCGGCGCGGCATTCTCGATGGTCATTGCGCGTCAGCCCTCCATGTATGCCGGTCGATGGTCCGGTGCGGTCTCCGGCGCGGCGGGATCGATGCCGAGCCGCGCCGAATGCGCCCGCTCGGCCAGCGTGACCCAAGCGCCGCGCTCCATGCTGGCGTAGAGCGCGTGCAGCAGTTGCAGCGACTTCGCCGCCTCGGCCACGGACACCGGCACGAGCGCCGGATCGCGCGCGCGCACCGCTGCCAGCATCGCGCGCAGGCAGCCGAGATGGCCGTTGCCATAGCCGTCGCGCACGACCTCGGAATGGGCGGCGCAGGCGGCATCGTCGGACGGATCGCGTGCTGCCGGCTCCCACGCCTCCAGGCGGTTAAGCCCGACGCCGCCCACCCGCGCATAGGCGCCCTCGCCGACGATGGTCAGCGCCGCCTCGTGGTCCTGCGGGCGCGCCGCGGTGGTGGCCTCGATCGTGCCCATGGCACCCGAGGCGAAGCGCAGCACCGCCACGGCGGTGTCCTCGGCTTCCAGCCGGTTGACGCGTGCCGCGCCATGCGCGCACACGGCCGCCACCGGCCCCATCAGCCATTGCAGCGCGTCGAGATGGTGGATCGCCTGCTGCGCCAGCACCCCGCCATCGAGCCGCCAGGTGCCGTGCCAGCCATCCTCGTAATAGGGCTGGCGGCGGCACCAGTGGACGCGCACCGAGCCGAGCACGGCGCGCCCGAAGCGCCCGCCATCGATCGCCGCGCGCAGGAAGCGCAGCGGCGCGTTGAAGCGGTTCTGCTTGACCACGCCGAGCAGCGCGCCCACCCGCGCGGCCGCCTGCGCCATGCGCGTCGCGTCATCCGGGCGCAGGCAGACCGGCTTCTCCACCAGTACGGAGAGGCCCGCCTCGAGCAGCGCGTTGGCGTGGCCGGCATGGTTGCCGCTCTCGGTCAGCACGCAGACAAGGTCGGGGGCGTGCGCCGCAAGCCCGGCCATCTCCGCCACCGCCGCGCAGCCGAACTGTGCGACGAAGGGCGCCATGCGCTCGGGCCGGCGGTCGCACACGGCGACGAGCTCGGCCTCGGCGGCGAGCGCGCCTGCCAGGAGCTCGCGATAGCGCTGCGCGACGCGCCCGCAGCCGAGCAAGGCAATACGCACGCGCGGGCCTGGCATGGGATCGAGCGGATCACGCGGCATGTCGCACCTCCGTGCTGGTGCGCGCAGCCGGACGCAGCGCCGGGTGCGGGCGGCCCCAGGCCAGTGCGCGATAGAGCGATGCGTGCAGGCTCGCGGTGCGCGCCGGATCGAACAGGGCCTCGACACGCCGGCGCGCGCGCGCGATCAGCGCCACGCGCCCCAGCCCGGCGGTGGTGGCGCGGCGCAGCGCGGCAGCGAGCGCCCCGGCATCGCCCTGCGCCGCGAGATGGCCCTCGACCCCATCGGCGATCAGCTCGGCAGTGCCAGGCAGCCGCGATGCGACCACCGGCACGCCGAGCGCCATCGCTTCCACCGCCGCGAGCGGCAATCCCTCCCAGCGCGAGGGCAGCAGCAACGCGCCGGCCCCGGCCAGCTTCGCGAGCAGGGTCTCGCGCGGCAGCGTGCCCAGCATCTCGATCCGGTCGGCGAGGCCCGCGCGCGCCGCCGCGCGCCGGAAGGCGGGGCCGAGGGGTCCGTCGCCGATCACCCGCATCCGGTAGCCGTCGCGGGCGAGACAGCCCAGCACCTCGATCGCCAGGAGCGGGTTCTTCTGCTCGACCAGCCGCCCGACGAAGGCGATCAGCCGCAGGTCGGGCACCCCGGCCGCCGGCAACGCGGGAAGTCCGATCGCGGCATGGCACACCGCCTGGGGTGTGGCGGCAGGCACGAGGCGCCAACAGCGCGCGATCGCGGCATCGGCGGCGCAGCAGAAGATCACGCCGGCGGCGGCACGCCCGATCGCGGCCTCGGCCAGCGCGCCGAGATGGCGCGTGCCCGCAGACTTCCCGGTGAAATGGTAGCCATGCACCGAATAGAGCATCGGCACCCGCAGGCGCAGGCGCGCGCCCAGCATCGCGAAGGCGGCGCGCCCGCCATGCGCATGCAGCAGCGCAGGCCGCAGCCCGTGCAGGCGGCGCGCGAGCGAGAGGGCGAGTGCGGGATCGAAGCGGCTGCGGAAGAAGCGCGCCGGGTGCACGATCACGCCCATGCGGGCCGCCTCGGCCGCGAGGTGCGAGTCCGCTTCTGTGAGCAGATGCGTCTCGATGCCGGCCTCGCGCGAGAGGCCCGCGAACAGCGCGAGCAGGTGCGTGGTGCAGCCGCCCGCCGCCCCGTCGGCCACCGCATGCAGGATGCGCAGCGTCATGCCCCGCCTCCCGGCGCGGGGGCGCGCCGGTTGACGATGAAGCTCTTGCCGTGCCAGCCGAACAGGTGCCAGTCGACCAGCGCGATCCCGGGATGCGCGGCACGGAACTCGGCCAGCGCACGCTGCTCGCCGCGCGTCGCATCGCCCGCGAAGCAGAAATAGTCGTCGAAGCAGAGCACGGTGCCGGTTTGCAGATAGGGCACTAGCCAGGCCAGCGCATCGCGCGTGGATTCATAGAGGTCGCAGTCGATGAACACGAGCGCGGCGCGGCGCAGCGAAAGGCGCATGCGCAGGCCCTCGGTCAGGCTGTCGCGATAGAAGCCCGGCACGGCGGTGTAGCGCTCGCGCGGCACGCCCAGCGCGCGGGCGGCCTGCTCGAAGGTGGGCAAGTCCATCGCGAACTGGCCGCGCGCGAAGGTGCTGCCGGCATCGGGGCCGCGCGGATCGGGCAGACCGGCGAAGGAGTCGAACACATAGAGATGCCAGGGCAGCGCGAAGCGCCGCGCCACCTTCCAGGCCGCGGCGAAGCTGCGCGCGCGGCAGCAGCCGAATTCGAGATAGTCGCCCGCGATGCGGTTGGTGTGGATGAACTCCGCCGCCAGCCGGATCATCGGCGCATAGGCGTGGTTGGAGCGCGCCGCCTGCGCCCGCTCGACCAGCCGGGCGAATCCCTGCCAGGCAGGGCGCACCGCACGGCGCCAGAGCGGAGCGGCGATCGCGCTCATGGCATCGCCGCCTCGGCAGCATGTGCCGGTTCGCGCGCAAGCAGGTCGTCATAGCCAAGCAGCCGGGCGCCGCAGTCGAGATAGGGCCCGGCCTGGCGGCGCACATCCTCCTCCCAGGCGGAGGCGATCAGCACGATGCGCGGCCGCAGGCGGCGTAGCATCCCCGGCGGCAGCACCGGATTGCCGGTCACGGCCAGGCGCTTGCCATGGTTGCGCGGATTGGGATCGACGCATGGCATCGCGGCATCGAAACCGCCGTCGATCGCATACTGCGTGGCGATCGCCCCGCTGCCCCAGAGGGCGATCCCGCCTGCGGCGGCGAGCGCGCGCAGGGCACGGCGATAGCGCGCGAAGCCCTGGGCGAAGCGCGCCAGCATCTCGGCCTGTGCCGCGTCATCCATCGCGGGCCGCACGACGGGCACGCTGCCGCCCGGCACGCGGCGGGCGAAGGCACACAGGAACGGGAAGCGCATGGGGCCGAACGCATTCTCGATCCGCACGGCGTCGCCAAGCTCCGCCCCGCGCAGGCAGGCAAGCAGGCTCGCCGGCGCGAAGTAGCTCAGATGGTCGGCGTGGAACTCGGGCAGATAGCCGGCCGAGAGCGACCACTGGCTGTTCGGCACCTCGACATAGGCGAGCCCGCCCGGCGCCAGCAGCCGCGCCGCGTCGGCGAGGAAGTCGAGCGGTGCCGGCACATGCTCGAGCACGTGGCGGAGCACGATGGCATCGAAGCGCTCGGCGCCGAAGTCATCGGCGCGGAACGGCCGCAGATGCATCTCGATGCCGAACTCCTGCGCCCGCAACGCGACCGGCGACGGCTCCACCCCTGTCACGCGCAGGCCGCGATCGCGCAGCCGGAGCAGGAAACTGCCATCGAATGCGCCGATCTCCAGCACGCGCGCCCCGCGCGGCAACTCGGTGGCGATGCGCGCGGCAACCGCATCGTTCCACGCAACCTGCGAGGGCGAGAGGGCGGGCGGTGTCTTGCCCTCATAGGCGGCGCCATAGAGGCGCGCGAGCAGGGGCTCGACCGGCCCGGCAAGATCGAGATGGCCCGAGACATGCCCGGTGCCGGGATCGCAGACGAGGTCCATCGGCGCGACCGCATCGGGCGCCGGTGCGGCCGCGGGCTTGTTCGCGAGCGCGATCGCCGGCAGCCGCAGGAAGGGCACCAGCATCCGGCCAGTCAGGCGGCAGGGCAACCTGGTCATGTCGCCTCGCGCGGATGCGGCAGCGCCGGCGCTGCGATCGCGCGGCCCGCGCCGGGACGCACCATGCGCAGCAATGTGCGGTCTAGCCGCCGCCCGATCCGCTCGTGCCAGCGCCGCCAGCCGGACTGGTAGAGACGCCATTGCGCGCCGACCTCGGCACCGCCCGCGCCCGGCGGCCCGCCGACAGCGTGATCGGTACGATCGGCGACCCTGCCGCTGTCGAGCGCGGCGGCCACGCGCAGCCACACCGCATCGACCGAGGGCGCGGGGTGGGCGAGATAGTGCATCGGCGTGCCCATCATGTTCTGCCGCCGTGTCTCGGGCTCGGCCGAGGCATGGCCCCATTCGATCGTCGGCACGCCGAAGCCGAGCATCACCAGCATCGCGCCCGAAAGCCCGCCCACCGCGAACCGGCAGCGCCGCGCCGCCGCCACCTGCAGGCCGAGCCGGCGCTCGTCGGGCACATGGATCAGGTCGATGGCACCGTGCGGCACCTCGCCTTCGGCGAACCAGCAGCCGCCCGGCTCGCCGATCACCACGACGCGCGGGCGTAACGGATGTTCGAGCAGCCGCGCGATGAGGTCGTGGTAGTTCTCCTCGGGCCAGTTCTTGTCCGGCCTGCGCCCGGTGCGCCGCCGCGGCAGCACGGCGACCGCCGGCCGGTCGCCCGCGAACAGATCCGGCGCAATCGAGGACAGCATGTCCTCGTCGGCCGGATCGGTCTCGATCGGTCTCCAGAGCTGCACCTCGGGCTCGATGCGCAGGGTCACCGGCGCGGGCGAGAACCGTCCAAGCGGCGAGAACCAGGTGCCCCAGCTTCGCGCGGGATCGAACAGGCAGGTGAACAGGCCCGCCGGCGCCAGCGCCCTCCTGAACGGCCCGACCTCGGCACGGTAGTAGGCGAGCAGCCGCTCATGATGCAGCGCCACGCAGCGCGCATAGGACGCACCGTCCGGTATGGCCGGCCAGTCGCCGAACCACTGGTCGCAAACATAGGCGTTGGCGGAGAGCCGCAGCTCGCGGAACCAGTCGGGATGCGCATGCACAGTGACGCCCCGGCCATAGAGCGGCGCGCGGCCCGGAAAGCTCGCGACATGGATGTCGTAGTCGCCAGCGGCTTCGGCGGCGAAGCGGCGGACATAGCCGGCGAAGAAGGACTGCTCCCAGCCGAACTCGCCGACGAAGGGACCGAACAGGATGGCGGGCTTGCGGGCCATGCGGCGCACCGGGGCTAGAGGATCGCGCGCACGAAGCGCAGGAGGGCGGCGCGCGAGAGCGCCTCGCGATTGCCGACGATGGTGCAGGCGATCGCGCCGGCCGCCGCCGCGAGCAGGGCGGCCGCGATTCCGCGCAGCCGCGCCGCCCGGCAGAGAGTCAGCATCGCCAGCACCGCGTCGCCGGCGCCGACCGGATCGACGATCCGCGTGGCGAGCGCCGGCACGGCAGTGACGCCGCCTGCCTCGCCGAGGCCGAGGCCATGCCGCCCACGCGTGACGACCAGTTCGCGGCAGCCGAGCCGCGCGCCCAGCACAGGCCAGAGCGCGGCGAACTCCCCCTCGCGGCAGCCGACGGCAAGCCGGGCTTCGAGCTCGTCGATGCAGACCAGATCGGCGCCGCGATAGCGCGTCACCAGGTTGAAGCCGAAATTGGTGGAGTTGGTCTGCACGTTGAGCGCAACAAAGGGCAATGCCGGGCGCAGCGCGGCCCAGGCTTCGGGCCCCAGCAGGCCGTGGCCGAAATCGGCCCAGATCACCGCGTCGGCATGCGCGAGAGCCGCCGGCGGGCGGTCCACGACCTGGACCATGAAGGCGCGCGCGGCGGCGGCACCGTCATCGAGATGGGCGAGCTCGAACAGCTTCTGCGGCCGCTCATCCGTGCCCGCCCGATCCCCCGGCGGCGCGCCGGGGTTGAGCACGTTCGGATAGCCGCTGGCAAGATAACGGATCTTGTGCGGCGTGGTGCCATCCGGCACGACCACCCAGTCCGCTCGCACATTGGCGGGCAGGCTCTCGGCCATCAGCGCATCGAAGCGCCAGTTGCGCTCGCCCCTCTGGGCGATCAGCGTCACCTCGCGCGCGAAGGCCCCCACATGGCGCGCGATCGCCGCCGCCCCGCCTGCCATCAGCTCCGTCCCGCGCCAGAGCGCGGATATGGCCGGCGATTTCGACGTCGTGCCGACCGGCGTGCAGGACAAGTATTCGTCCACGATCACATCGCCGCAGACACCGACCGAGAGCGCGGCGAAGCGATCTCCTATGATCTCCTCGATCTCGTCGCGCGAGGTCTCGCGCCGCACCCGGTCGAGGAAGGCGTGCGTCTCGGGCGGCAGGTCGAGCAGCCTGAAGGATCGCATCAGCGCGGATGATGAGTGCTTTTCGGTATCGGTAATGACCAGCCGCCCGCCATGCGTCTCGACCGCGGCCCGCTCGGACGCGAGCGCGGCATCGGCCTCGCCGGCAAGCGCCGCCGCATAGTCCGGGCCCTTGAAGTAGCAGTCGGGGCGAACGAGCGCGATCGCGCCGATAGCGGTCGCTTCCGCGGCGATGAACACCGCATCGACCGGTTCGAGCGCGGCGAGGAAGCCTGCCCGCGTCTCGGCATCGAACAATGGCCGGCCCGGCCCCTTGGCGATGAAGGCATCCGCCGTGAGCGAAACCACAAGGCAATCCACCTCGGCGCGGGCGGCGGCGAAATGCGCCAGATGCCCCGGATGGACGAGATCGAAGCAGCCATGGCAGAGCCCGATCCGCGCCCCTTGCGCGCGGCGGGCGGCAAGGTAGGCTTGCAGCCCCGCGGCATCGAACCGCTTGGCCGCGCGGCGCCGGCTGATCGCGTTCATGGCATCCTGCCCTGACGAATGGCTCGACTAGAGGTTGCCCGCCGCCACCGCATGGCGGAGATCGATCCAGGGTCGCCAGGCAAGCAGGCTGGCCGCCTTGCGCGTGTCGGCGTGCGTGATGCGCGCCTCGCCCGGTCGCTCGGGCGCATGGTCCCACTCGCTCGAGAACAGGCGCGCGACGTCCTTCACGCTGAATGTGTCGCCGGTGCCGATGTTGAACACGTCGTCCTCGATGTCATAGGCCTCCATCGCGTTCAGGTTGGCGCGCGCCACATCGCGCACATGCACGAAGTCGCGCCGCTGCTCGCCATCTCCGGTCACGGTCAGGCGCTCGCCCTTGCGGCTCTTGTGGTGGAAGATGCCGACCACCGAGCTGTAGGCGTTGAAGGGACTCTCCGCGGCATAGCTGCGCGGGCCGAACACGTTGAAGTAGCGCAGCGCCACGACCGTGATGCCCAGCCGGGGCCCAAGCAGCATCGCGTAGCGCTCGGCGCCGTATTTCTGCAGCGCATAGGGGCTGAGCGGGTCGATCGGCGCCGTTTCCGGCGTGGGCAGCACGGCCGGCGTGCCATAGACCGCCGAGGAGGAGGACAGCACCAGGCGCTTGATGCCGGTCGCGCGCATCGCCTGCATCACATGCACGGTGGCGCGCACATTGGCATCGTCATGCCCGATCGGATCGGCGAAGGAGGGCTGGATGCGCGGCAGGGCCGCAAGGTGGAACACGCCCGCCGCCCCCTCCATCGCCGCGGCCAGCGCCGTGCTTGGCGATCGCGCGAGGTCGTGGCGCAGCACGCAGACATCGTTGGGCAGGTTCTCGCGCCGGCCGGTGGAGAAATTGTCCACGACCACCACCTTGTGGTCGGCCTCGCGGAGAAGCTCGACCACATGCGAACCGATGAAGCCGGCCCCGCCGGTAACGACATACTTCGCCATGACTGGCTCCCCTGTCTTTCCCCTGTTGAGCGGATCACGCCGCCGCGCGCGCGCGGCCGAGCACGGCCTCGGCCACGTCGAGCGCATCGCGGATGGCGTCTGGAATGCCCTTGTACTGGAACGAGCCATGCCGCCCGATCGAGTGGAAATCGGCCGGGAACATCGCCTGGTACTGGGCGAAGCGTGCACGCTCGACCGCCGACTGCACCGGGTAGTAGCGCGAGGTCTCGTTCGGGAGCTCGATCCCGATCAGCGTGTGCGGCGAGGCGTGGCCGGTGATCTTCTTGAACTCGGTCACGCGCGTATAGGGCTCGTCGCCCGAGTAGTGGACCCAGGCGATGCCCTCCGGCAGTGCCTGGGCGACCGGCAGGACGAGCGGGATGAAGCTGCGCCCGGAATAGCGCAGCCGGCCATAGGTGAAGCCGAACAGCGCATCGACCGGCAGGGTGTTGACGATGACATCGGCGGCCAGCACCCCGGCGCTGGTGTGGACCTCGCGGCGGGCGGAGTCGAATCGCGTCACCCGGGTCGAGGGCAGGAAGCGGGTGCCGGCGAGCGCCTTGGCGAAGAACCCGTTATAGCCGTCGGGCGCTTCCGGGTAGCCCTGGAACTGGTCCTGATAGAGGCGGACATCGCCCTCGCGAATGGGCGTGCCGCGATTGACCCACTCCCAGTTGGCGGCCAGGGCGCGGTTGGACTCGACCCCCCACATCTTGCGCGAGTAGCGATCGACGAACTTGCGGTAAAGGGTGGGGCCGATGGCATCCAGCCAGTAGGCCTCGAAATCCTCGGCGCGCGGGCGGCGGGCGCGGCAGGCGGCCAGCTCGGCCTCGATCGCGGCCGCGTCCGGCATGCGCGGGATGTCCGCGCCCTGCAATGGATAGTTGTAGAAGGCGCCGTCGGCGGCGACATAGGTCCAGGAGATCGTGTCGAAGCGGCGGATCGGCGTGAGCGCGGTCAGGGTGGCGATCACCGCCTCGTCGCGCGAGAAGAAGACGCGCGGGCCGAAGGTGTAGGGGTGGCCGCCATACCAGGCGGTACGGCAGCCACCCCCAGGCTCGGCGGCGGCCTCCAGGACCGTGGTCTCGAACCGATCCTTGAGCAGATGGGCGACGGTGCTCCCCGCAAACCCCGCGCCCAAGACTAGAAGCCGCTTTGCCACAGCGCATCCCCCTGCGTGCTGACATGCGGGGATATACACGTATAAGTTGTTTGTGACAAGCGTGGAATACGGGGATAACCCCCAAAATTCCGCATCCGCAATAGAAATTAACTAGTTAATTATCATACGATTAACAATCGTTCCTCGAGTAGTTCGAGAATCGCGTGTCCAACCACCATATGTAGTTCCTGCACCCGTGCCGTCTCATCTGATGGGACAACCAGCGCAATGTCGCACAGCGCCCGCGCGGGGCCACCATTGCCGCCCAGAAGCCCGACTGTGACAATTCCGGTCGCGCGGGCCATCTTGAGCGCCTCGATCACATTGGCCGAGCGGCCAGAGGTGGTCAGGGCGATCAGCAGGTCCCCCGCGCGACCCAGCCCCGAAAGTGGGCGGGCGAACACCTGGTCGAAACCGAAATCATTGCCCGCGGCCGAGAGCGCCGTCGCATCGCCCCCCAGCACCACCGCCGGCAGCGATCGCCTTACAACCTTTGCGCGAAGCCGGATCAGCAGTTCGGTGGCCAGATGCTGCGCATCCGCGGCCGAGCCGCCATTGCCGCAGAAGAAGATCGTGCCCCCGGCGCGCAGGCTACGCTCGGCTGCGCCGAGGATACCGAGCAGACGGTCCTCCTGCTCGGCAAAGAGCTGCGCCGTCAGCCGCGCCGCCTCGGCACCGATCTGCTTCAGCCGCGCCCGCTCGCTCGCCTGCCCGTCGCCCATGCCCCGCGCGCTCCTGAACCACAAGCCAGACGCCCCTGCCCCCGCCGAGACGGGTTGGACAGGTCCCCGAGCCGGCTTATAGTGCCGCCATCGCCATTTGGCGAGCCGATGAAAGGACGACCATGAACGCGCAACCTCCCATCCGGGTCTTCTGGCAGCCTGGCTGAACCAGCTGCCTAAGGGTCAAGGAATTCCTCTCGGTCCGTGGGATCGAGTTCGACAGCGTAAACGTTCTCGCCGATCCGCAGGGGCTTGCCGACATGCGCAAGCTCGGGGCGCGTTCCGTGCCCGTTGTGTCGCGCGGGGACAAATTCACTTTCGCCCAGAATATCAAGCACGTAATCGCCTTCCTCGACCTCAAGGAGGATGGCGGCCCGAAGCTTTCGCCGACCCAGCTGGTGGAGCGGATGAACGTGATCCTGGGCGCGGCACAGCGCTTCATCCGGCAGATGCCGGACGACAAGCTGGAAACCCTGCTTCCCAACCGCCCGCGGACCTATCGCGTGCTCGGCCACCACCTGTTCCGGCTGACCGAGCATTTCGTCGAGTGCGCGCGCGATGGTGCGGCCATCGCCTATGACGGGCTGGTGGCCCCGCCGCCCGAGGACATGCGCACATCGGCCGCGATCGCCGAGTACGGCGCCAATGTCGTCGGCCAGGTCAATGCCTGGTGGGCGCAGGAGAAGGACAAAACCGGCAAGCGGCCGGTGCAGACCTATTACGGCCAGCAGGAGCTGCACGAGCTGATGGAGCGCACCACTTGGCACTCCGGCCAGCACGTCCGGCAATGGATGATGATGCTCGAGATGGCAGGCATCAAGCCCGACCAGCCGCTCTCGGATGCCGACTTCGCCGGCCTGCCGATGCCGCAGAAGGTGTGGGACGAGTAGGCCGCCGCGACCGACCGATGCCGCAGAGCGAGCGGCCCCGCCTGGCAATCGGGCGGGGCCGTTTGCTTGCCGCTCGTGCCCGGCTGGCCACAGCGCCAGGGCCGGGCGACACGGCCACGCCGGATTGCCGCCATTGCCCGCCCACGGCTAGGCTTGCGCCAGCGCAGCGCCTGCCGCCAAGCGAAGCCTGCCGCCAAGCGAAGCCTGCCGCCAAGCGAAGCCTGCCGCCAAGGGGACATGCCCATGCCGAAACGCCACGCCGCAGACGCCCGGACGAAGGCCAGCGCCAACCCCGTCGCGATGGGGCGCGGCCGCCCTGTCTATGGCGCCTCGGTCGGCATTCTCGTGCTCGATACGCGGTTCATGCGCTTCCCGGGCGATATCGGCAACGCCGCCACCTGGGACTTCCCGGTCCACTACAAGATGGTGGTGGGTGCAACGCCCGTCCGGGTGGTGGACCAGCAGGGCAAGGGGCTCCTGCCCGCCTTCATCGCCGCGGCCGAGGAGCTGATCGCGCTCGGCTGCGACGGCATCACCACCACCTGCGGCTTCCTGTCGCTTTTCCACGAGCCGCTGCGCGACGCCTTGCCGGTGCCGGTCTGCACCTCCAGCCTGTTGCAGATCCCGATGGTGCAAAGCCTGCTGCCGCGCGGCAAGCGCGTCGGCGTGCTGACCTTCAGCAAGCCCTCGCTGACCGAGCGGCACTTCACCTCGGTCGGCGTCGATCCCACCCTGCCGGTGCAGGGCCTGCCCGAGGGCGGCGTCTTCCACCGCTCCTTCCCGGCGGGCGACCACACCGTGCCGTTCGCAGCCTATGTGCCCGAGATCATGCAGTCGGCCCGCGCGCTATTGAAGCGCCACCCCGAGGTGGGCGCGATCGTATCCGAATGCACCAACATGCCGCCCTACTCCGCCATGATCCAGCAGGAGCTTGGCGTGCCGGTGTTCGACATGGTCAACCTGGTGCGCTGGTTCCAGGGCGGGCTGCGGCCGAGGAACTACGGCAACTGACAGCAAGGCGAGAGCAGACGGGACAGAGCCCCGCCCCTACTCCACCGCCACCTACTCCACCGCCTTGCCGTAAGGAACGTTGCGCCCGCCATAGCGGCGCACGCGGATATTGGCCTGCTCGGCATGGCCGACAAAGCCCTCGAGCATGCACAGGCGCGAGCAATAGGCGCCGATCATGGCCGAGGCCTTGTCGCTGAGCACCTTCTGGTAGGTCACGGTCTTCATGAACTTGCCGACCCAGAGCCCGCCCGTGTAACGCGCCGCCTTCATCGTCGGCAGGGTGTGGTTTGTGCCGATGACCTTGTCGCCATAGGAGACGTTGGTGCGCGGCCCCAGGAACAAGGCGCCGTAATTGGTCATCTCGCGCAGGAAGCGTTCATCGTCGCTGGTCATCACCTGCACATGCTCGCTGGCGATGCGGTCGGCCTCGCGGATCATCTCGGCATGGTCCGCGCACAGGATCACCTCGCCATAGTCGCGCCAGGCCGTGCCCGCGATCGCGGCGGTGGGCAGGATACGCAGGAGCCTCTCCACCTCGGCCATGGTCTCGCGCGCGAGCTTCTCCGAGTTCGTCAGCAAGATCGCGGGCGAGGTCGGGCCGTGCTCGGCCTGGCCGAGCAGGTCGGTGGCGCAGATCTCGCCATCGACCGTCTCGTCGGCGATGATCAGGGTTTCGGTCGGGCCGGCGAGCAGATCGATGCCGACGCGACCGAAAAGCTGTCGCTTGGCTTCCGCGACATAGGCGTTGCCGGGGCCAACCAGCATGTCCACCCGCGGGATGGTCTCGGTGCCGAGCGCCATCGCCCCCACCGCCTGCACGCCGCCCAGGCAGTAGATCACGTCGGCCCCGGCCAGATGCTGAGCGGCCACGATCGCGGGCGCGGGCCGGCCCTGATAAGGCGGCGCGCAGGTGGCCACGCGCGGCACACCGGCCACCTTTGCCGTGATCACCGACATGTGCGCCGAGGCGAGCAGCGGATACTTGCCGCCGGGCACGTAGCAGCCGACCGAATTCACCGGGATGTTGCGGTGCCCGAGCACGATGCCGGGCATCGTCTCCACCTCGATATCCTTCAGCGCCGCCTTCTGGTGCGCGGCGAAGTTGCGCACCTGCGCCTGGGCGAAGCGGATATCCTCCAACTCGCGCGCCGACAATTCGGACAGGCAGGCGCGGATCTCCGCATCCGTCAGGCGATAGTCGCTCCGCTCCCAGCCGTCGAAGCGCACCGACATCTCGCGCACCGCCGCATCCCCGCGCGCGGCGATGTCCGCAAGCAGATCCTCCACCACCCTGCGCACGCGGTCATTGACCGCGTCCTTGTCCGACTGTGCGATCGATTGCTTGAACCAGCGCGCCATCAATGCGTTCTCTCCCGTTGGTCCGGTAGCGGGGCACAAGGCTTGCCAGGATCCGCGGCGAATGCAAGCGGCAGGCTGCGGGACACGGCCCTTCCGGGCGGAACGGAACGGTGGCACAATAATTTCAGCAGGCGCTCAACAAGCACCAAGATCGCGACCCGGACCGCACCAAGCAGGGCCGCACAACCCAGGAGGGAGGAAACCATGAAGCGACGCGAGCTCTTGGCCGGCGCGGCAGCCCTTGGCACGGGCGCGGCGCTCGGCATCGGCCCCGGCGCCACGCGCGCCCAGCAGGCCCCTCGCCTGGCCGCGCAGCAGGCGGCGCGGGTGGCGGTGGGTGTCGATGACATCCGCACCGTCGATCCGCATTTCTCGATCGGCGTCGGC
Source organism: Alphaproteobacteria bacterium (assembly GCA_020850755.1). Taxonomy (GTDB): domain Bacteria; phylum Pseudomonadota; class Alphaproteobacteria; order Acetobacterales; family Acetobacteraceae; genus JADZEB01. The sequence goes on from JADZEB010000025.1 coordinate 24,678, forward strand.
GAGCAGCCGATCAACAGCGCTGTCTATGAAGGGCTGGCGCGTTTCCCCGACGGGCTGATCACCGGCGAGAACCTCCAGCCGAGCCTGGCCGAGCGCTGGGAATCCTCGCCCGACCGCAAGACCTGGACTTTCCATCTGCGCCGTGGCGTCGAGTGGCATCACGGCAACGGGCCATTCACCTCGGCCGATGTGGTGTTCTCGCTCGATCGCGTGCGCGGGCGCGAGGCCGGCTCGCCCTTCCGCAACACCCTGGCCGACGTGGAAAGCGTGCGCGCGGTGGACGCGCATACGGTCGAGGTGAAGCTCAAGAACGCTGATGCGGGCTTCCCGGGCCTGCTGGTGAACTATGCCGCCGGCTATCTCGTCTGCAAGAAGGCGATCGAGAGCGGCGTCGATCTGCGCACGCGCCCGATCGGCACGGGGCCGTTCCGCGCCCTGACCTACCGCCCGCGCGAGAGCTTCACGCTCGAACGCAACCCGAACTACTGGGGCGGGCGCCCGGCGCTTGATCAGATCGTCGTGCAGTTCATGTCGGATGCCAGCACGCGCGAACTGGCATTGCGCGGGGGCGAGTTGCACGCGATCGAGATCGCGGCGCGACAGGACGCGGTCGATCGCATGCGGCGCGCGCGCTTCCATGTCGATCTCACCGCGCCGGCGAACATGTTCACGGTGCATTTCAACACCAGTATGCAGCCCTTCGGCGACATCCGCGTTCGCCGCGCCCTCTCGCACGCCACCAACCGCGACGAGTTGCTGGCCTTCCTTGGCCGCGACGTCTCCCAGCCCGAGTTCAGTCCGCTGCCGACCGGCTATACCGGCCATACCACCGATGTGGCGCGCTACGAGTTCAACCTCGACCGCGCACGCGCCCTGCTGGCGGAAGCGGGGCTCTCGGGCGGCGTGACGCTGAACACACCGGTAAGCAACAATGCGATCTACCTGCCGCCGATGCAGGTGATCCAGGAGCAGTGGAAGAAGGTCGGCGTCAACCTCGAGCTGCGCGTGGTGGACCATCCCACCTATCACCGCCTGATCCGCGAGAATGTGGCGCCGGTGGTGATCTACGGCGCCTACCGCTATCCGCTCACGGGGCGGCTCTATTTCGACCAGTTCTACCACTCCGCGGCGATCATCGGCCGGCCGACTGCGATCACCAACTTCTCGCACTTCACTGGCGCTGACGCCGAGATCGAGGCGGCGCGCTTCGAAACGGATGCCGAGCGCCAGAAGCAGCTCTGGGCAACGGTGCAGAAGAAGATCATGGAGCAGGCGATGGCGATCCCGCTGTTCACGCGCGCCTATGCCATGGCGCGCTCGACCAAGCTCGACATGGGCCACGAGCAGAAGAGCTGGTCCTTCTATACCTTCACGCACAGGTCGCGGATCCTGGCCTAGCGGAGAGGGCCGGGCCGAAGGCGGGCGGCGCAAGGCCGATGTGGAGCTACGCGCTGAAGCGGCTGCTCTCGGCGGTCGTGATCATGTGGGCGGTGGCGACGCTGGTGTTCCTCGCCATGCGGATCATCCCTGCCGACCCGGCCGAGGTGGTGCTGGGCGACCAGGCCTCGCAGGAGGCGCTGGCCGCCTTCCGCGCCCGCACCGGCCTCGACCGGCCGCTGCTCGCCCAGTATCTCGATTTCTTCGCAGGCGTGGTGCACGGCGATCTCGGCCGCTCGCTGATCACCAACGCCCCGATCGCCGAGCAGATCTGGGCGGTGTTTCCCTACACCCTCTCGCTCGCCTTCGCCTCGCTCGCCGTTGGCACGCTGATCGGCGTGCCGCTCGGGGTCTGGACCGCCGTGCGACGCGGCGGCTGGATCGACTTCCTCGGCCGCATCTTCGCGCTGACGGGATTCTCCTTCCCGGCTTTCTATCTCGGCATCGTGCTGCTGCTGATCTTCTCGGTATGGCTCGGCTGGACGCCGATCATCCATTCGATCCGCGGGGGCGGCTGGCACGAGCATCTCGGCAAGCTGGTGCTGCCGGCGCTCAGCCTCGGGCTGATCCAGGCGGCCTATATCACGCGGCTGACTCGCTCGGCGATGCTGGAAGCACTCGGCCAGGACTGGGTGCGCACCGCCTATGCCAAGGGCCTGCCCGACCGGGTCGTCTACTACAAGCATGTGCTGCGCAACATCATGATCCCGGTGGTAACCGCGATGGGCCTATACACCGGCACGATCCTGGGCGGGGCGGTGCTGACCGAGACCGTGTTCAACCGCCCCGGTCTGGGCAAGCTCCTGGTCGGTGCGATCGCGCAGCGCGACTACACTCTGATCCAGTCCGGGCTGATGGTGTTCGCATTCATCATCCTGCTGGTCAACCTGCTGGTCGATCTCAGCTACGCCCTGTTCGATCCGCGGGTGAAGTATGAGTGAGGCCGCCGCCGCGCGCGACGCGGCCCCCTCGCCCGACAGCGCCGCCACCGCTGCTGCTGCCCCCACGGCGGCCATTGCCGATGCGCCGCCAAGTATGCTCGGCGCGCTGGTCCAGGCTCTGCGCGCCGATCCGGGCGCCGCGGCCGGCTGCCTCGTCATCCTGTTGTTCGCGCTTGCCGCCCTGCTCGCGCCCTGGATCGCGCCCTACGACCCGACCAGCCAGAACATCGCCCGCGCCATGCAGGGACCGAGTGCGGCGTACTGGCTCGGCACCGACGAGTTCGGGCGCGATCTGCTGAGCCGCATCATCCATGGCGCGCGCCCGGCCCTGCTCGTGGGCGTGTTCTCGGTCGTCGTCTCGGTCGCGATCGGCGTGCCGATCGGCATGCTGGCGGGCTACCACATGGGCTGGATCGACCGCGTGGTGGGCTGGGGCGTGGACATCATGCTGGCGCTCCCCTCGCTCCTGTTCGCGCTGATGATCGTCGCCCTGCTCGGCCCCTCCACCGGCGTGCTGGTGGTGGCGATCGGCATCTCGCACGTGCCGATCTTCGTCCGCCTCGCGCGCGGCTCGACGCTGGTCGTGCGCGGCCTCGAATATGTCTCGCAGGCGCGCTCCTTCGGCGCGTCCGACTTCCACATCCTGCGCCGCCATGTGCTGCCCAACATCGTCGGGCCGCTGATCATCATGGCCACGCTCTCGATCGCCGGCGCCATCCGCGAGGAGGCGAGCCTGTCCTTCCTCGGGCTTGGCGTGCAGGCCCCGCAACCTTCCTGGGGCAACCTGATCCGCGACGGTGTCGCCGAGGTGCTGGAGGCACCGCAGCTTGCGATCCTGCCCGGGATTGCACTGACGCTGGCCGTGCTCGCCTTCAACATGGTGGGCGATGCGCTGCGCGACATGCTCGACCCGCGCGACCTCACCGCCGCGACCAGCAAGAAACACTGAGACGACGCAAAGGAGAAACGCATGCGCATCGCGATTGCCGGCCTCAGCCTGGAATCCGTGAGCTTCCTGCCGATCGAGACCACGATCGAGGATTTCCGCCGTACCGAGGCATCCGGCCCGACCCTGGTCGAGCGCTACCGCGGCACCAACACCGTGCCCGGCGGCTTTATCGCCGTGTGCGAGCGCGCGGGCGCGGAGATCGTGCCGATCCTGCGCGCCGAGGGCGGCGCCGCCGGTCCCGCCGCCGACGATGCCTTCGTCCACTATTCCGACCGCATCTGCGCCGGGCTCAAGGCTGCGGGCAGGCTCGATGGCGTGCTCCTCAACTTGCACGGCGCGATGGCGACACCGACGCGGCTCGATCCCGACCGCGAGCTGGCCGAGCGCGTGCGCGGCGTGATCGGGCGCAAGGTGCCGCTGGTGGTGGCGCTTGACTATCACGCCAACATTGACGCTTCGCTGCTGGAGCAGGCCGATGCCGTGTTCGGCTACCACTACTCGCCGCATGTGGACATGGGCGAGACCGGCGAACGCGCCGCGAACTGCATGGTGCGCATGCTCAAGGGCGAGATCCACCCGACCTGCGCCCTGGTCAAGCCTGGCGTGATGGTGCCGAGCATCTTCAGCGCCACGACCCTGTCGCCGCTCTCCGACATCGTGGCGGAATCGCTGCGCATGGCGAAGGAATCGCCGCGCTACCTCGATGTGTCGGTATTCGCGGGCTTCTCCTATGCCGACGTGCCGAATTGCGGCTTCTCGGTGCTGGCCGTCTCGGACAATGATCCCAAGGCGGCGCAGGAGGCGGCCGAGCGCCTGTCGCGGCGCGTCTGGAACGAGCGGCACGCGCTGATGCATCGCGAGCTGGTGCTCGGTCTCGAAGCCGGCGTTGCGCGCGCGCTTTCCGGCGCCAAGTCGGCGAAGAAGCCGATCGTCATCCTGGAGCATGCCGACCGGATGAACGATTCCACCCATGTGCTGCGCGCGCTGCTCGGACGCAGCAACGGCGTGCGCGTGGCCGTGCCGCATCTCTGGGACCCGGTGGCGGCGGCCGAGGCGGTGCGCGCGGGCCAGGGTGCCACGGTCACGCTCGATGCCGGCGGCCGCTCCTCGGACGGGGCCGGCGGCACGGTGCGGCTGACCGGCAAGGTGCTGTTCGCGGGCGACAAGTCCTATCGCACCACCGGCCCGATGGGTCGCGGCAACCTGGTCAAGCTAGGCCCCACGGCGGTGATCGACACCGGTGATGTCGTGGTCTGGCTCACCTCCACCCAGCGCACCGCGATCGACGAGGATTGCTTCATCCAGTTCGGCATGAAGGCCGGCGATTTCGGCATCATCGTGCTGCGCTCGAAGACGCATTTCCGCGCCGTCTACGAGCCGATCGCCGAGGAGATCCTGATCGTCGACACCCCCGACTGGGGGCCGGCCGACCTCTCCACCCTGCCCTACCGGCATGTGCGCACCGATCGGGTCTTTCCCTTCACCGACCGGAAATAGGCGATGGCCGGACCCGGCAACGGCGCATCAGCCAGCGCCCAGGACAGCGCAGCGCCGCTCCTGTCGGTGCGCGATCTGCGGGTCGCGTTCGATACGCGGCGCGGGCGCGTCGTTGCGGTGGACGGGATCAGCTTCGACCTGGACGAGGGCGAGACGCTCGGCATCGTGGGCGAGTCCGGCTGCGGGAAGAGCGTCACCGCGCTGTCCGTGCTGCGGCTGGCCGGGCGCGCGGCGCACATCCTGTCGGGCTCGATCCGGCTGGCCGGGCGCGACCTGCTGACCGTCTCCGATGCGGAAATCCAGGCCGTGCGCGGGGGCGAGGTGGGCATGGTGTTCCAGGAACCCATGACCAGCCTCAACCCCGTTTTCACCGTGGGCGAGCAGATCGCCGAGCCGCTGATGCGCCATCGCCGCCTGTCGCGGCGCGCCGCACTCGACCGCGCCGCCGAACTGCTCGACAAGGTGGGCATCCCGACGCCGCGCGCGCGCCTGGCAAGCTACCCGCACGAACTGTCGGGCGGGATGCGCCAGCGGGTGATGATCGCGATGGCGCTCTCCTGCCAGCCGCGGCTCCTGATTGCGGACGAGCCCACCACGGCGCTCGACGTGACGGTGCAGGCGCAGATCCTGGAGCTGCTCGCCGGCCTGCAGCAGGAGTTCGGCACGGCGATCATGCTGATCACGCATGATCTCGGCGTGGTGGCCGAGTTCGCCCGCCGCGCCGTGGTGATGTATGCCGGGCGCATCGTCGAGCAGGCCGAGGTCGGTGCCCTGTTCGAGCGGCCCCTGCACCCCTACACCGAGGGGCTGCTCGCCAGCATCCCGCCGATGGAGGAGGACCTGGACAGCCTGCGCACGATCGAGGGCACGGTGCCGAGCCCGCACGCCATGCCGCCAGGCTGCCGCTTCGCCCCGCGCTGTGCCGCGGTGCGGCCGGCCTGCCGCACGATCGATCCGCCCTTGCTGGCACTCGCGCCCGGCCACCAGGCCGCCTGCATCGCCCATGCCGATTACCGCTTGCCGGCCGGTTCCGGCCAGGCGCACGCGGACACCCCGGCATGAGCGCGGCGTCGCCACCGCTCCTGGCCGTGGACGGGCTGGTCAAGCACTTCCCCATCCGCGGCGGCTTCATGGGGCTCGGCACCAAGGGCGCGGTGCGGGCGGTGGACGGGGTGAGCTTCATCATAGCGGCGGGCGAGACGATGGGCCTGGTCGGCGAGAGCGGCTGCGGCAAGTCCACCACCGGGCGTCTGCTCGTGCGCCTGCTCGAACCCACCGCCGGGCGCATCCAGTTCGACGGCACCGACATCGCCGCGCTCGGCCCGCGCCAGCTTCGCCCGCTGCGCCGGCACTTCCAGATCATCGCGCAGGACCCCTATGGCTCGCTCAATCCGCGCATGCGGGTGGAGGATATCCTGCGCGAGCCGATGCGCATTGCCGGGCTGAAGGACACGGAACAGGGCGAGCGGGTGGCGCGCCTGCTTGACCACGTCGGGCTTGCCGCGGGCCACGCCACGCGCTTCCCGCACGAGTTCTCGGGCGGGCAGCGCCAGCGCATCGCCATCGCGCGCGCCCTCACCTTGCGGCCACGCTTCATCGTCTGCGACGAGCCCGTGTCCGCCCTCGACGTGTCGGTGCAGGCGCAGATCATCAACCTGCTGCGCGAGTTGCAGCGCGAGATGGGGCTCGCCTACCTGTTCGTCTCGCACGACCTGTCGGTGGTGCGCCACATCGCCGACCGGGTGGCAGTGATGTATCTCGGCCGCATCGTCGAGCTGGCGCCGAAGCGCCGGCTGTTCGCGGCGCCCCGCCATCCCTACACCCAGGCGCTGCTGTCGGCCGTGCCGGTGCCGCGCCCGGCGCGGAAGCGCCAGCGCATCATGCTGGCGGGCGACGTGCCGAACCCCGCCGCGCCGCCACCCGGCTGCCGTTTCCATACGCGCTGCGCCCGCGCGGCCGATGTCTGCCGCGCGCAGGACCCATCCTTGCAGCAGGACACCGAGGGCCGTGCCGTGGCCTGCCATTTCCCCGATCCCTGAGCCGCAAGGCGGATCGGCCGCGCGGGCGGTGTGGCTCAGGGCTTGATGCCGCGCGCCTCCGCCTCGCCCTTCCAGCGCGACAGGCTCCTGCCAACGCGCAGATCATCGCGCATCGCGTTCGGTCGCACGCGGGCCATCACCAGCGCCATGAACAGGAGCGGCCCGAAGGCATAGGCCCAGGGCGCGCTCTCGGGCAGCCAGCCGATCGCCTGCACGCCCCAGACCAGCAGGAAGCCGAGGCCCCAGACCGGCATCACCGGCACCAGGAAGGCCATGATGCGCCGCTCGCGCTCGCGCAGCAGCAGGCGATAATGCTGCTCGTTGCCGTCGAGCCGCTCGGCCGCCTCCAGCACCTCGAGCGCGGCCAGCACGGGCGGGGAAAGTCCGTCATAGGGAAACAGGTCCTTCATGGCACCATCCTGTCCGCCGCCACTGGCAGGCGCAAGCGGCGCGCGCGCGGCCCGGACGGTGCCGAAAGGCATCGCACGGCCCCGGACGAGGCGCGAGAAGAAACATACCTTCCAAGGGTTTAACCGGCCCCGCGGCGTAACCATCTAATGCGTTTTGATATTGGATGCCTGCCGGAACGGATGCGTCGCGATGCCTCACGATACCACGCTGATCTCGACCATTGTCGCCGGCCTGGCCCTGGCCTTCGTGTTCGGCGTGCTTGCCCACCGCCTGCGCCTGCCGCCCCTGCTCGGCTACCTGCTGGCGGGCATCGCGATAGGGCCGTTCACGCCAGGCTTCGTCGCCGACCAGTCGCTCGCCACGCAGCTGGCCGAGATCGGCGTCATCTTGCTGATGTTCGGGGTCGGTCTGCATTTCTCCCTCAAGGACCTGCTGTCCGTGCGCGCCATCGCCGTTCCCGGTGCCGTGGTGCAGATCGCGGTTGCGACCCTGCTCGGGCTGGGACTGGCCCTGGCTATGGGCTGGAGCGTCGGCGCCGGGCTGGTGTTCGGCCTCGCCCTATCGGTTGCCAGCACGGTCGTGCTGCTGCGCGCCCTGCAGGAGCGCCACCTGATCGAGACCGAGCGCGGGCGCATCGCCGTGGGCTGGCTGATCGTCGAGGATATGGCGATGGTGGTGGCGCTCGTGCTGCTGCCCGCTCTCGCTCCCCTCTTTGGCGGCACCAGCCCAGCGGGCGCAGACCCGCTCGCGGCACGGCTCGGCCTCGGCCTTGGCGGCGTCCTGGCGGCAACCCTGCTCAAGGTCGTGCTGTTCGTGGTGTTCATGCTCGTGGTCGGCCGGCGTTTGGTGCCCTCTCTCCTGCACTATGTCGCCCATACCGGCTCGCGCGAATTGTTCCGTCTTGCCGTCCTGGCGATCGCGCTCGGCATTGCCTTCGGCGCGGCCGAGTTGTTCGGCGTGTCGCTGGCGCTCGGCGCCTTCTTTGCCGGCATGATCCTGAGCGAGACACCCCTGAGCCAGCACGCGGCGCGGGAATCCCTGCCGCTGCGCGATGCCTTCGCGGTGCTGTTCTTCGTGTCCGTCGGCATGCTGTTCGACCCGGCCAGCCTATTGCGCCAGCCCTGGCCGATCCTGGCCACCCTGTTCATCATCGTGATCGGCAAGTCGGCGGCGGCTTTCCTGATCGTGGTCGCGTTCCGCCATCCGCCAGCGACCGCCCTGTTGATCTCGGCCAGCCTTGCGCAGATCGGGGAGTTCTCGTTCATCCTGGCCGAACTTGGCATCAAGCTGAATCTTCTGCCGACCGAAGCGCGCGACCTCATCCTGGGCGGGGCGATCCTGTCGATCCTGCTCAACCCGATGGCGTTCGCCGCTGCCGACCGCTTCGGCCCGCGGCAGGATCGCACGCATTCCGCGCCGACGCCGGGCCTCGCGCCCGCGCCGAGCGCTGGGCCACCCGCCCCCGGCACGCCGCACGACGCAACAGCCGAACCCACCGCCGAACCCGCAGCGGCCCCGTCGGCCGTGCCCGCACCCAAGCTCGAGCCCGCCTTCCTGGAACGCACCTCGCTTTCGAACCACACCGTGCTGGTGGGCTATGGCCGCGTCGGTCGCCTGATCGGTGCCGAGCTGCGCGACCGGCGTGAGCCCTTCGTCGTGATCGAGGCCGCCGACGCACGGGTGACCAGCTTGCAGCAGGACGGGATTGACGCCATCGCCGGCAATGCCGCCCGCGCCGATGCGCTGGCGGCGGCCAATATCGCAGGCGCAAGGACCATCTTCGTTGCCATCCCGGAGGCGTTCGAGGCCGGCCAGGTGGTCGAACAGTCGCGCGCGGCCAACCCGAAGATCGCCATCATCGCCCGCGCCCATTCCGGCGCGGAAGTGGACCATCTGCGCGGCCTAGGCGCGGATTCGATCATCATGGGCGAACGCGAGATCGCGCGCGGCATGATCGAGGACTACCGCAGCCGCCAGGCCCAAGCCGACGCCTGGGACCCGTGATGCAGCCCGTGCCGATGCTTCCTTGACAAAGGGCGAAATAGCATCACCATACCCCCAGTTCCTTTTGCTAGCGCAACGGGTACAAGGGAGGGGTTCACGATGGCCTTCGGCACGCGTCTCAAGGGCCTGGGGGCCCTTGTCGGCCTGGTTCTCGCCGCCACCGCGGCGCAGCCGCCCGCCGCGCTGGATGGTGCCGGTGGCGCGGCGCTGGCGCAGCAGGCGCCCGGGAGCGTGCTGCGCATCCGCATCGGCTCGGACGTGACGAGCTTCGATCCGCACCGCCCCTCGACGATCGAAAACACCAGCTTCTCGGTCCATGTCTATGACGGGCTGTTCGGCTACAATCTGCGCACGATGACGATCGAGCCCAGGCTGGTGCGCGAGTACAGCGTCAGCGAGGACGGCCTCACCTACACCTTCCATCTGCGCGAAGGCGTGCAGTTCCACCGCAATTTCGGCGAACTCACGGCCGAGGACGTGAAGTTCTCGTATGAGCGGGTGCTCAACCCTGCCACGGCCTCGCCCTGGCGTGCGGATCTGCGCGCCATTGCCTCGATCACGACCGAGGGGAAGTACACGGTCGTGATCCGGCTGTCGGCACCGAATGCCAACTTCCTGCATGCCCTGACCAGCCGCAACCAGGCCCTGATCCTGAGCAAGCGCGCGATCGAGCAGATGGGCAATGACTGGGCGCTGAACCCTGTGGGCACCGGCGCCTACATGTTCGAGGCCTGGCGCCCGGGCGAGCGCGTTGTGTTGCGCGCCAACCCCAACTATTTCCGCGGCCGTTCGCCGATCGACCGGGTCGAACTCATGCTGATCCCGGAGGAGACCTCGGCCGAGATCGCGCTGCTCAACCGCGAGATCGACGTCTTCTTCGCCTTGCAGTCGCCGGAGATCATCCAGCGCCTGCAGGCGCGCAGCGGCGTGACGGTGGACAGCCGCCCGGCCCTGATCTCCTGCCACCTCGTGCTCAACAACACAGTCCGTCCGCTCAACGATGTGCGCGTGCGCCGCGCGATGGCCCATGCCGTCAATCGCGAGAGCCTGGTGCGCGATTTCTTCCGCGGCACCAAGGTGCTGACGGCGACGCCGCTGACACCCGAGTACCAGGAATACACCACCGAGGTTCCGCAGTACCCCTATGATCCGGCCCGCGCGCGTGCGCTCCTGGCCGAGGCGGGGCTCGCCGGCGGCTTCGACTTCCACTATGTCACGGTGGCACTCGCGCCCTACGACCAGTTCCCGGTCGCGGTGGCCGAGGACCTCAAGGCCGTGGGCATCCGTGTCCGTCTCACCGTGATGGAGCGCGCCGCCTACGGTGCCGCGCGCGCCGCCGGCACCATCCCGAGCGCCACCACCTGCCCCTCGAACTCGCCCAACCCGGACACGCTGCTGCGCGCGCTGGTGCACAGCGACGGCTTCCCGCCGGGCGTGAACACGGCTCGCTACAATGGCGCCGACGAACTGCTGAACGCGGCCCAGCGCGAGCGCGATCCGGCCAAGCGCGTCGATCTCTACCGCCAGGCGCAGCGCCAGATCATGACCGACGTGCCGCTGATCCCGCTCTATGCCGATCGCCTGTTCACCGCACGCCACAACGGCGTCGAGGGCGTGCTCACCTCCGCCGCCTTCTGGGTCGAGAGCTACGGCGCGACCGTGCGGCGGTGAGCACGCGGCACGCCCGGCCCTGACGGGGACCTCGGATGCTGCGCTACGCGGCGAGCAGGCTGATCCTGGTCATTCCGACCGTGCTCGGCATGGTCACGATCGCCTTCTTCACGCTGCGCGCCCTGCCGGGCGATCCCGCCATCGCCATACTGGGCGAGTTCGCGACCGAGCAGGCACTGCAGGACCTGCGCGTCGCGCTCGGCCTCGACCAGCCGCTCTGGGTGCAGTTCGGCCGCTTCGTGCGCGGTCTCGTCGCCGGCGATCTCGGCCGCTCGGCGATCACGCGCCAACCGGCGATGCGCGAGGTGATGAGCGTGCTGCCGCCATCGCTGATGCTGGCCGGGTGCAGCGTTCTGATAGCGATCCTGGCCGGCCTGCCGATCGGCATGGTATCGGCGCTGCGGCAGGGAAGCTGGGTCGACTACCTGCTGATGGTTGTCACCATCAGCGGCATCAGCTTCCCGGTGTTCTGGATCGGGCTGATCATGATCGTGCTCTTCGCCCACACGATCAAGCTGTTCCCGGCCGTGGGCGCGGGTTCCCCTGGCGACCTGCTCAGCCAGGCCCATGCGATGGTGCTGCCGGCGATCGTGCTGGCGGCCGGGGGCACCGCCTATATCGCGCGCCTGACGCGCTCGGCCATGCTGGAGATACTGCGCCAGGACTACATGCTGGTCGCCAAGGCCATGGGCATACGCGAGCGCCGCATCCTGTGGTATGGCCTGCGCAATGCGCTGCCGCCGATCCTGGGCGTGATCGGCGTCACCTTCGCGGTGGCGATCGGCAACGCGATCCTGGTCGAGGTGGTGTTCTCCCGGCCCGGGCTCGGCTCGCTCATCATCAAGGCCACCTTCTCGCGCGACTACCAGCTCCTGCAGGCGGGGCTTCTGGTACTGTCGATCTCGGTGGTGCTGGTCAACCTCGTGCTTGATCTGCTCTACCCGCTGGTCGATCCGCGCGTGAGGCGCTAGCCATGACCACCAGCGCCACCGCCGACGCTGCCCCCTCGCCCTCGCTCTGGATCCGCCTGCGGCGCACGCCCTATCTGCGCCACCGCGGCCTGATGACCGGCGTTGTCCTGACCGTACTGTTCGTGCTGGTGGCACTGCTCGGGCCGTTGCTCGCGCCCCACGATCCGCTCACCACCAACCTGCGCAACGCGCTTGCCCCGCCAGGCGCCGACTATCTGCTCGGCACCGACCGGTTCGGCCGCGACGTCTTCTCGCGCCTGCTGTTCGGCGCCCGCGCCTCGCTTCTGGTGGCGCTCTCGGTGGGCGCGATCTCGCTCACCTGCGGGGTGATCATCGGCACGGCGGCGGGCTTTGCCGGCGGCTGGACCGACCGCATCCTGCTCGGCCTGATCAACATCCTGCTCGCCTTCCCGGGCTTCCTGCTGGCGCTGGCCTTCGTCGCGGTCCGCGGCTCCTCGCTCGGCAATGTCATCGCCGCCGTGGCGATCGCCTACACGCCGCGCGTGGCGATCGTAATGCGCGCGGTGGTGATGACGATACGCCCGCGCCAGTTCATCGAGGCGAGCTACGCCATCGGCGTGCCGACACTGCGCATCGTCTGGAAGCATGTGCTGCCCAACAGCCTGCCGCCGGTGATCGTGGTGGCGACCGTCTCGGCCGCCTTCGCCGTGCTGGCCGAGGCGGGCCTGAGCTTCCTCGGGCTCGGGGTGCAGCCGCCGGCGCCGACCTGGGGCAATGTCATCACCGAGGGCCGCCCCTTTCTCGTGTCGCATCCCTGGATCAGCCTCTCGGCCGGCGCCTCGATCGCCGCCGCGGTGACCGGCCTCAACCTGCTCGGCGATGGCGTGCGCGACACGCTCGATCCCTTCCTGCGCAACCAGACCAGCACCAACATCTTCAAGTAGCTACGCAAATGGCCGGCCGGGATGCAAACCATGTCTGACCACCCGCCCGCCCCGGCCGCCTCGCGGCTCGCCCTGCGCAACCTCTCGATTCATTTCGCCATGCCGAACGGCATCGTGCGCGCGGTGAACGATGTCTCGATCGCGATCGCGCAGGGCGAGACCGTGGGCGTGGTGGGCGAGTCAGGCTCGGGGAAAAGCGTCACCTTCCTCAGCGTCATGGGCATCGTGCGCGCGCCCGGGCGCATCGTCGCCGGCAGCATCGAACTCGACGGCCGCTCGCTCGCCACCCTGCCGCCCGAGGAACTGCGCCAGACCCGCGGGCGCGACATCGCGATGGTGTTCCAGGACCCGCAGACCTCGCTCAACCCGGTGTTCCCGGTCGGCCAGCAGATCATCGACGTGATCCGCGCCCACGCGCCGATGAGCCGCGAGGCGGCGAAGCGCCGAGCGCTCGAGGTGCTGGACCTCGTCGGCATTCCCGAGGCGGCGCGCCGCTTCGGCAACTACCCGCACCAGTTCTCGGGCGGCATGCGCCAGCGCGTGATGATCGCCATGGCGCTGGCCCTGCGACCACGCTTCATCATCGCCGACGAACCCACCACCGCGCTCGACGTGACCATGCAGGCGCAGATCCTCGACCTGCTCCAGCGCCTGAAGAAGGAGGTCAATGTCGGCCTCGTGCTGATCACGCACGATCTCGGCGTGGTCGCGCAGATGGCCGACAGGGTCGCCGTGATGTATGCCGGCCGGATCGTCGAGCAAGGCCCGGTCGATGCAATCTTCCACCAGCCACGCCACCCCTACACGCTGTCGCTGATGCGCTCGATGCCCCGGGTCGATGCGGCGCGCACCGCCATGTTGTTCCCGATCGGCGGCGCCCCGCCGATGCTGAGCAACATCCCGCCGGGCTGCGCCTTCCATCCGCGCTGCTTCCTCTCCGAGGCGCGCGCACCCTGCCGCGAGACCGTCCCGGCGCTCGAACCGGCGGGCGGTGCGGCGCACCGCTCCGCCTGCCACTTCCTGCCCGAGCTTGCGGATGCGTCGGTGCGTGCGCGCATGGGCGTTCCGGCGGCGGCGGCGCGGACGGGGAGCGATGCAAAGCCTCGACGCGCCGCGCCCGGCGAGGAGATCCTGCGTGTCGAGGACCTCAAGGTGCACTTCCCGGTGGGCGGGCTTGCGCTGCCGTGGCAGCGCCAGCGCATCAAGGCGGTGGACGGCGTGTCCTTCAGCGTCCGCCGTGGCGAGACGATCGGGCTCGTGGGCGAGTCAGGGTGTGGCAAGAGCACGCTCGGGCGCACGCTGATCCGCCTGCTCGCGCCCTCCGCCGGGCGCATCCATTTCCGCGGCACCGACATCTCGCATCTCGGCCCGCGCGAGATGCGGCCGTTGCGCAACCACCTGCAGATGGTGTTCCAGGATCCCTCCGCCTCGCTCGATCCGCGCATGACCGTGTTCGAGATCCTGCAGGAACCCTTCCTGGTGCGCGGCATGTGGGACGAGAAGGCGCGCACGCGCATTGCCGAGTTGATGGCGCGCGTCGGCCTCGATCCGTCGCATGCCGATCGCCGCCCGCACGAATTTTCCGGCGGCCAGCGACAACGCATCGGCGTTGCCCGCGCGCTCGCGCTCGACCCCGAGCTGATCGTGCTGGACGAACCGGTTTCGGCGCTGGACGTGTCGGTGCAGGCGCAGATCATCAACCTGTTGCAGGAATTGCAGGCCGATCTCGGCCTGACCTACATCTTCATCGCCCACGATCTCTCGGTCGTGCGCCACATCAGCGACCGCGTGCTGGTGATGTATCTCGGCCGCATCGTCGAGGGCGCCGAGCGCGACGCCTTCTTCGCCGCCCCGCGCCACCCCTACAGCCGCGCGCTGCTGTCGGCCGTGCCGATCCCCGATCCGGACAAGGAGCGCGGGCGCGGGCGCATCGTGATCCAGGGCGGTGTGCCGAGCCCGATCAACCCGCCGGCGGGTTGCCACTTCCATCCGCGCTGCGCGCGCGCGACGCTGCTCGGCGTCGCGGGCCGGGCCGACCTGCCCCTGGTGGAGGCCGCCGGGCGCCCGGTGCCGCGCCGCTGCGTCGAGGCTTATCCGCCCATCACCCACAACCCGGACACGCACGACCAAGCCTGCCATTTCCCCGAGGAGGGACCCCTGCCCGGCCTCGGCGTGTGACGGGCCGGGCCGCCATGCATCCGCTCAGGCGCCGTGGCGGTCCCAGAAATCACCGATGCGCCCGTCGAATTCGGCGACGAAGGCGGGCGACTGGCGGAAGCTGTGCGGCACGCCCTTCATCACATGCACTTCGGCATGGCGGATGCCCTGCTTCTGCTCGAACAGCAGCCTGTCGCCGGTGATGTAGTCGGTTGCATCGCCGGTGATGAGCAGCGTCGGCGCCGTGATGCGAGGCAGCCGCTCGCGCACGTCATGGGCAAGGCAGGAGTCCATGAAGGCCAGATGTGCGTCGCGATGCGCCCGGATCGCCTGCCAGCCGCTGCCCAGGATCGCCGCCTCGTGCCTGTCCATGTAGTCGGGCGTGTAGCAGAGAGCGGCGGCCAGGCGCTGATAGGCCGGGAAGCCTGATTCGCGCAGCAGGTGCTGCATCGCCTCGATCTGGTAGCGCAGCATGACATCGCAGCGCGCCCAGCCCTGGTGCAGCACCAGCGAGGCGACGCGACCGGGTATCATGGTCGCGAGTTCCATCATCACGATCGCGCCCATGCCGCCGATGCCGATCAGGTGCGGCCGCTCCACGCCCTCGGCATCGATGATCGCGAGCAGGTCGCGGGCATAGATCGGCACCGAATGGCGGAACCCGTCGCTGGCCGGGCTTTTCCCGGTGTCACGGTAGTGGAATGTGGTGATCTGGCGGGTGGAGAGCGCGCGCGGCAGCGCCTCGGTGAAGTCGCGCGGGCCCGGCACGGTCCAGCCGGTGGCGCCGAAGATGCGCGTGCCACGGCCGGCATGCTCGTAGTGGAGCTTCAACACCTTGTCACGCGCGGGGGGCTTGGCCATGTGACTGTCCTTCCTGATCGCAGCCTCCGCTGCGCCGCTTTCAGCGCGCGGCCTTGCGGACCGGCAGGCGCATCACCGACGGATGCTTGGCATCCATGAACACGGCATTGCGCGCCGTGACCGCGCCGCGGATCTTGTCGAAGTCGGCGCCGGTGTTGGTGTTGACGTCGAACTGCGGGAAGCTGCTCGAGGAGATGTCGAGCCGGATGCGGTGGCCCGGGGCGAACAGGTTGCTGATCACCATCGGGCCTAGCGTGATCTTGTAGACCTTGCCGGGCTCGATCAGCTCGCGCTTCAACCGGCCGTCGCGGTAGCTCATGCGCTGGATCTCCTCGACCAGTACCAGGGCGAATCCTTCCGGATAGTCCTGGTTCGGCGGGCACTCATCGACCAGCTTGGCGGTGAAATCGGTATCGACCGCCGAGGACCGCACCCAGAGATCGACATAGACATCCCCAGTGACTTCCAGCGCCTCCTTCAGCGGCTCGGTGCGGAAAACAAGCACATCGGGTCGGCTGGCGAGCGTGGCCCGGTCGCGCGTCAGGGCGAAGCCCTTCTGGCCGCGCTGGTCGTAGCCGCCGCCATGGATCAGGTTGCCGACATAACGCGGATTCTGCACCGCGCCGCCGATGGTCGGCACCGGGTCGGCCGGGTTGAAGACGTATTCGAGCGGCGCGACGGTGCCCTTGGCCAGCTTGGGCGTGAAGCCTCCATCGGCGCCGAGATAGAGCTTCTCCTCCTTCGCATCGGGCGGCGGCCAGCTTTCGATCGCGCGCCAGTGCCCGCCATGCTGCATGCGGTTGTCGTAGTCGCGCAGGCCGGACCCGCCGCCCATGACGAAGACCTTGATGTCGGGCTCGTCCAGCATGCCCGTGTTCATGCCCTTCATGAACTGGTCAAACCAGCGCAGCCGGTAGTCGTTGAGGTTGATGTAGACATCGTTGCCGAAATTGGCGTTGCCGGCGAAGCGCTGCTCCATGAAGTCTTCCTGGTGCAGCCAGGGACCCACGATCAGCTGCGCGGGAGCCTTGTTGTTCTTGCGGAAGATGCGGTGTTTCTCGAAATTGCCCCAGGCATGGCGGTTGCCGTACCAGCTCGACGCCATCAGCAGCGGGATATCGGGATAGTCGTCGATGAAGTCCTGGAGATTGGTCATCGGCGTCTGATAAAGCTTGGTGTAGTCGCCCTGGGTCGAGATATCGAAATACCAGCGCTCATAGCTCGGCGCGAGCGCGAGCGGCGTGGCGCCGGGGCGCAGCGGCAGCTTGCGGATCCAGTTGTCGATGTCGGCAAGATAGGCTTCCAGCGCGCGGCGCACCTCCGGGTTGGCGCGCGCCTCGTGGCCGCTGATCGCCATGCGGAAGACATAGGGCGCGAATATGCCCTCGGCGAAGGCGCCATTGTTGCGCAGTGTCCGCCGCCAGTAGTTGATCGAGCAGTCGAGCAGAACCTGCGTCGTCAGGTGCGGCGGCTGGCACACCGCCAGCGCCTGCTGGTTCGAGCCGGCGAAGGAGAGGCCCGTGGTGCCGACCTTGCCGTTCGACCAGGCCTGCTTCGCCACCCACTCCACCGTATCGTAGCCATCCAGCCCCTCGTGATGGGCGTTGTAGAAGTGGAACTCGCCTTCCGAATCATAGCGCCCGCGGCAATCGACCACGAACCAGTTGTAGCCGCGGGCCGCGAAGTACTGACCGCACTGCCACTGGAACTGCCGCGTGCGGTCGTAGGGCGTGCGTTCGAGAATGGTCGGGAACCTGCTGGGCAGCGGGCGGCCCTTGTCGTCCGCCGGGCGGTAGAGGTCCCCGGCGAGCGTGATCCCGTCGCGCATGGGCACGCGCAGATTGCCTGCGAACGCGACGCGATGGGCGATGAACGAACCTTGGCGACTGCTCATGGGTCCCTCCCGGCTGGGGTGGAGGCGCACCGGCACGGGTCGTTGCCCGGCCGTATCGACGCCAGTCTAGGCAGCTTGGTGCCATGCGTGAAGGGTCCGCGGTAACAGGGCCCCGGGCCGGTACGCGGCCCGGCCAGTCAGCTGTCCTGCGTGTAGTGCGCCACACGCCGGATCTCGACCAGCACGTCGAGATCGCGCACGGAATCCGAAAGCGGCGAGTCATTGCCGCCCTTCCCGCGCAGGTGGCGCGCGAATGCGAGGAGCTGGTTGGTGTAGGGGCTGGCGCGCGGGCGCAGGATTTCCCGCCGCGTCTGCCCCGCGCGGTCGAACAGCGTCAGGCGCGGGAAGGCGTAGGGCCGGTGCGGATACCAGAGGTCGAGATGCAGCGCACCCGCCTCGCCATAGACCGAGATCGTCTCGCCGCATTCCATGCCGCGCAGCTGGTGGTGCGAGGCGAGCACTGTGCCGAAGGACAGCGTGACGATACCGAGATTGTGGTCAGCCGCGCGATACACCGCGCCATGCACCGCCGTCACCTCGCCCAGCCAGAAGCGCAGCAGGTTGATGTGATGGATCGAGTTCTCGGCCAGCCAGTCGGGGCCGAGATCCTGCGGCGCGAGGGCGGGATCGGGCGGGGCCTTCTCGGCCGCCGCATAGGCGCGATAGACGCTCGGGAAGGCAAGCCGGCACTGGCTCACCGCCGCGCGCGGCGCACCGATCGCGCCTTCGGCCAGAAGCCGCCGCGCCTCGCGGCAATCATCATCGTAGCGCCGATGATAGCCGACCAGGCAGCGCACGCCGCTTGCCGCCACGGCGGCCACCGCCGCGCGCGCCTCGGCCAGGCTGTAGGCGACCGGCTTCTCGACCAGGATGTGCCGTCCCGCCGCCGCCGCCTGCGCGATCAGCGCGGCGTGGCTGCGCGGCGGCGTCGCCATCAGCACCGCATCGAAGGCGGCGCCGCGCAATGCATCGTCAAGCGTGGCGAAGCTCGGCGCGCCGAACGGCGCGGCCACGGCCCGTGCCCGGTCAGGGTCCGGATCGACCGTTGCCGCCACCGCAACTTCCGGCTGCGCGGTAAGCAGCGCCGGCACATGCTCGGCCTGGGTGATGTAGCCGCAGCCGATGAGCGCGATCCTGATCGGGGGAGTAGACATCTCGCGGCGCTCCGTCCGGCGCGTGGAAGGGTTGATGCCGACCGGCAGCAGCCGTTTCCAGGCATGAAACCGCCGTGGATTTTCTCTCTAGGCACGTCGGCGCTGCCCTGTCTAATCTCGGTCGTTCCGATGTCGCATTGTCGTCGATGATGGTCCCGAGCGCCAGACGGCAACCAGGAGGACGGATGACGTTTTCAGATCGCGCAGGAGATCTGCGCCGCCCGATCTCCGCCGCTACCCGAGGCCGCACATGAGTGCATCGGCAGCATCACGCGGACCCGGCTGCCGGATCGGCATCGATGTCGGCGGCACGTTCACCGATTTCGTGCTGGCCGACCTGCGCACCGGCGCGCTCACCCGCTACAAGGAAGCGAGCGTTCCCTCCGATCCGTCGCTTTCGGTCAAGCGCGGCCTGCCGGCGCTGCTCGCCAGGGCTGGCGCCAAGCCCGAGGATGTCGAGCTGATCGTCCACGGCACCACGCTGCTCGTGAACGCGATCATCCAGCGTCGCGGCGCCAAGGTGGGCCTGGTCGTGTGCGAGGGCCATCGCGGCCTGCTGGAGATTGGGCGCGGGCGGCTGGCCAACACCTACGATCTCAAGATCACCAAGGAGGAGCCGCTGGTCCCGCGCAACCTGATCCTGGAGACCAAGGCCAGGATACGCGCGGACGGCAGCATCGTCACGCGGCCCGAGCCGGGCGAGATCGCGGCGATCGCCGCACGCTTCCGCGCCGAGGGCGTGGAATCGGTGACCGTCGTCCTGCTGCACGCCTATGCCCATCCGGCGATGGAACGGGAGGTAGCGGCCGAGCTGCGCCGGCACATGCCCGACATTCCGGTGTCGGAATCGGCGCAGATCTGGCCCGAGCGGCGCGAGTTCGAGCGCTCGCTGGTGGCGATCATGAACGCCTATGTCCAGCCGATCATGGACAGCTACCTGACCCGCCTGACCGAGCGGGTGGCGAGCCTCGGCATCTCGGCACCGATCTACATCACCGCGTCGAATGGCGGCACGCTGAGCGTGGATACCACGCGCGACAGGCCGATCGAGACGATCCTCTCCGGCCCCGCCTCGGGCGTGGTCGCGGCCATGCGCGCGGCCGCCGGTCACGGCCGGATCATCACGGTGGACATGGGCGGCACCAGCGCCGATGTCGCCGTGACGCTCGGCACCGAGCCCGAATACACCACGCTGACCCATGTCGGCGACTTCCCGCTGGTGCTGCCGGTGGTGAATGTCTCGGCGATTGGCGCGGGCGGCGGCTCGATCGTATGGGTCGATCCGCAGGGCGTATTGAAGGTCGGGCCGCGCAGCGCCGGCGCCGATCCAGGCCCGGCCTGCTACGGCCGCGGCGGCCAGGATGCGACCATCACGGACTGCTATCTCGCGGTCGGCCTGATCGACCCAGACCAGTTCCTGGGCGGGCGGATGCGGCTCGACCGCGCGGCGGCAGAGGCGGCGCTGGCGCGCATCGCCGGGCGTGCGGGCTTCACAGGCCCGGACGCCGTCCTGCGCGTGGCGGAAGCGGCGCTTCGCGTCGCCACCGCGCTGATGTCGACCGAACTCTACAAGAGCCTCGCCCAGCGCGGGATGGACCCGCAGGGTTTCTCGCTGATGGCCTTCGGCGGTGCGGGCCCCACGCACAGCACGCTGCTCGCCGCCGAGGCGCGGCTGGAAACGGTGATCATTCCGGCGGCACCGGCGACCTTCTGCGCCATGGGTGCGATCCTGGCCGATGTGAAGCGCGACTATGTGCGCTCGGAGCATCTGGAGCTGGCGCACGGTCCTGCGGCCCTCGCACGCCTGAAGACGATCTTCGCCGAACTCGCCCAGCAGGGGCATTGCTGGATCACGCGCGAGGGCGACCTGCTCGGCAAGCCGGAATTCGTGGCCAGCTGCGACATGCGCTATGCCGGCCAGGCTTTCGACCTGTCGGTGGCAGTGCCCGAGGCGCTGCGCCTTGCCCCCGACGCGACAGAGCTCGCCGAGTTGTTCCACAAGGCGCATGAGCGCACCTACGGCTTCCGCGACCCCGACAGCGCGATCGAGATAACGACCGAACGCGTGCGCGTTGTGGGCAGGATCCCGCCGATCGCGCTGCCGGCGGTGCGGCGCGATCTTGCCGGCCCGCCCGTGGCGGCCGCCTCCCGCCGCGTCTATCACGAGGGCAGGATGCTGGACGTGCCGGTATTCGATCGCGCCACGCTCGGCGCCGCCCAGCCCGTGGTGGGCCCGGCGATCGTCGAGCAGGATGATTGCACGAGCTGGGTTGCGCCAGGATGGGCCGGGGCACTCGACGAGATTGGCAATCTGGTCCTTCGCGCCGAGCACGATGGCGCCGGCACAACGAAGCGCGACGCGCACGAAGTCGCGCTGGCATGACGATGCACGCGGCCCCATGACCACCGCCGCCGCCCTCGCCCCGCTGCGCCAGCCGCGCGTCTTTCCATTCGGCATCCGCCTCCTGATGCTGCCGGCCGCCTTCGTGCTGGTGGCCGTGTTCGTCGTGCCGATGGTCTACTTCCTGGGCCAGAGCCTGGACGCGCCGGCGGGACAGCGCGGCCTCAGCCTCGCCCACTACCGCGAGGTGCTGAGCGACGCCTATTACTGGCAGCTTGCCTGGAACAGCTTTACGCTCGGCGCGATGGTCACTGTCATCACGCTGGCGATCGCCTATCCGGCCGCGCTCGTGATGGCCGAGGCACGCGGCACGAAGCTGTTCGCCATCATTGCCGTGGCCACCTTCTCGCCCCTGCTCACCAGCGTGATCATCCGCTCCTATGGCTGGCTCTATGTCCTGTCCGATCGCGGCGTGGTGAACTGGTTCCTGGTCACGCTCGGCATTCTCGATGCACCGGTCCGGCTGATCTTCAACTGGACCGGCACGGTCATCGCGATGGTGCATCTCGAGATGCCGTTCATGATGTTCCCGATCCTGTCGGTGCTGCTCCAGCAGCCGCCCGTGCTGCGGGAAGCGGCACAGGATCTCGGTGCCTCGTCCTTGCAGACCTGGCTGCGCGTGACCCTGCCGCTGTCGCTGCCGGGCATTGTCGCAGGTTGCCAGATCGTGTTCGCGACCTCGATCAGCGCCTTTGCCTCGCCAACCATCCTGGGCGGGGGACGCGTGCGCGTGCTGCCGGTCTCGATCTATGGCAGCATCCAGGGGCTGGAGTGGCCGGTCGGTGCCGTGCAGGCGGTGATGCTGCTCGCGCTGTCGCTGATTCTGGTCGGCGTCTTCACGCGCGCGCTTCGTACCCGTGCGCGCTTCGGCGGGGGGCCGCGATGAGCCCGAGAGCCTGGCGCCGCACCGGTTACGTCTATATCGCGGCCTTCCTGTGCTTCATGGCCGCGCCGCTGTTCTTCATCCTGGTCAACTCGTTCAACGACGCGGCCTACAGCGTGTTCCCGCCGCCGGCCCTGTCGCTGCG
Source organism: Alphaproteobacteria bacterium (assembly GCA_020850755.1). Lineage (GTDB taxonomy): Bacteria > Pseudomonadota > Alphaproteobacteria > Acetobacterales > Acetobacteraceae > JADZEB01. Next base: position 46,998 of record JADZEB010000025.1, read on the forward strand.
CTGGTACCACAACCTGTTCACAGTGACCGAGTTCTGGCTGGCGCTGCGCAATTCGCTGATCATCGCGCTGGTCTCGGCCGCACTTGCGCTGATGCTCGGCATGGGCGTGGCGCTCGCGCTGGTGCGCGGCGGCTGGGCGCAGCGCGAGGTCATCCAGTCCCTGTTCCTGAGCCCGCTGCTTGTGCCCCGCGTGGTGATCGGGGTGGCCGTGTTCATGGCCGCGATCCGTGCCGCGCTCTATCCCTCGCTCACGAGCACGATCCTCGCGCATACGGTGCTGCTGCTGCCCTATGTCACCTCGATCCTGGTGGCCAACCTGCTGCAGGTGCGCCGCGTGCAGGAGGAGGCCGCGATGGACCTCGGCGCCAACGCCTGGCAGACCTTCCGACTGGCGACCGTGCCGCAGATCTCCAAGGGGTTCCTGGTGGCGGCGATCTTCGCCTTCATCGTCTCCTTCGACGAGTTCGACATCGCCCTGTTCCTCTCGCGCAGCGAGAACATGACGCTTCCGGTGCGCATGTATCTGTACATGCAGGAACAGGAGAACCCGACCATGGCCGCCATGTCCACGCTGCTGATCGGCCTGATGGTGCTGCTTGTCATTACGATCACGCGCATGTCGCGCGGGACCAATCTTCTGTCCATACTCATGCGACGGGGACACTGAACTGGCACGCTCATGCCGCACCGCACTCGACCGGGGCGACCCCCAACCAAACAACAGAGGAGGCTGACATGACCACGCAAGACAGGAACGCCGACGACCCGGCCCGCCGGAAGCTGATCACGCGCCGAGCCTTCGTCGAGCGTGCACTGGCGCTCGGGGTATCGGCGCCCGCCGCTGCCACGCTTGCCGGAACGCTTGGCTTCCCGATGACAGTCGCCGCGGCCGAGGAACTCGCGCTCAGCTTCTTCGTCTTTGCCGGCGGCACGCAAAGCGTGATCCCGCGCCGCGTTGCCGCCGCCTACCAGCAACGCAACGCCAACACCAAGATCGAGATCTATGAGTCCAGCAACGCCGCCACCTACCCGTTGATGAAGGCGGCACGGCAGGCGAATCCCGACCGGCCGCTGGTCAATTTCGGCTACTTCAACGTCGCCACCACGGCGCAAGGGGATGCCGATGACATGTGGGACTCGCTTGATCCCGCGCGCATCCCGAACCTCAACAATGTCCTGCCGAACCTGCGCCGCCCCCAGAACAAGGGCGCGGCCTTCTGCGTCTCGCCGGTCGGCATCGTCTACAACCGCCAGCATGTGCGCACGCCGCCCACCTCGTGGCTGGAGATCTTCACCGATCCGGCCTATCGCGGCCGCGTCGTCGGCTTCGACTATTCCTGGCAGTATTCCGGCGTCATCCCGGCGGTGCTGCTGAACGGCGGCGACCTGACCAAGCCCGAGGCCGGATTCCGCTTCCTGGCCGAACGCGCCTCGCAATACCTCACGCTCGTGCCCGGCACGCAGCAGGCGATCAACCTGTTCGCCAGCGGCCAGGGCTGGATCTGCATCTTCTCCAAGGGCATCCAGATGCAGATGACACGCGCCGGCGCCAATGTCGGCTTCGCCATCCCGAAGGAGGGGGTGATGGTGATCCCGCTCTACCTGCAGATCGTCAAGGGCACGCGCCCGGAGCAGCGCGCGGTAGCCGAGCGGATCATCAACGAGCTCCTCTCGCCCGAGCGCGTCGCCGAATACTGCATCAGCGAGGGCTACGCCCCCGGCACCACGGGCGTGACGCTGCCTCCGGAGATGGCAGCCGAACCCGCCTTCCAGGCCAGCACCATCGCCAATGCGATGAACGTGGACTGGGCCGAGCTTGGCCGCCAGGACGCCGCCTACCGGCGGCTCTGGGACCGGATGGTCAAGACCCGCCTCTAGCCGAATACGCCGGCCGCTCCGCGCGGGGCGGCCGGCTTCCGCCCGCCGACCGAGGTTGTCCGCATGCCACTAGATCCCGTGACGCTTGGCATCCTGAGCCACAAGTTCAGCGCCGCCACTGACGAGATGACTCTCAACCTCAAGCGCGCCTCGCGCTCGGTCTATGTCAAGGAGGCGGCCGATTTCGGCACCGGCCTGGTTGATCTCGAAGGGCACATCTTCGCCTTCCCGGCCTCTACCAGCGTCAGCGCGATCGAGCGCGAATGCGGCGCCACCATCGCCGCGGTGCCCGATCTTGCCGATGGCGATGTCATCATCACCAACGACCCCTACCGTTCGCGCGGGCTTGCCACCCACCTGCCCGACCTGCACATCGTGCAGCCCTATTTCCACGACGGGCGCATCATCGCCTATGGCTGGTGCTTCATCCATTTCATGGACATGGGCGGGCGCGTGCCGGCCAGCATCTCACCCTCCAACTCCGAGATCTTCCAGGAGGGGCTGATCGTGCCGCCCTGCAAGATCGTCAAGCGCGGGCGGATCGACCAGGAGATCCTCGCCATCATCGCCGCCAACTGCCGCACGCCGCACCAGAACGTCGCCGACATCAAGGCGATGCTGGGCGCGCTCGGCACCGGGCGCAAGCGCATCGCCGACATCATCGGCCAGCACGGCATCGCCGAGTTCGAGGCCGCGCGCCAGGAGGTGCAGGACTATGCCGCGGCCAAGGCGCGCGCGGTGCTCCGCCGCATCCCGGATGGTGTCTATGATTTCTGGGACTATATGGACGATGATCTCGTCACCGGTATTCCGGTGCGCTTCCGCGTGCGCATGACGGTGAAGGATGGCGAGATCGAGGTCGACACCTCCGGCACCGATCCGCAGGTTCGCGCCGCCTTCAACCTGCCCACGCACGGCTTCCGCCATCCCTGGCTTGCGGTGCGGCTGACGCAGTTCATGCTCACCTATGACCGCAGCCTGCCGCTGAACTACGGCATGTATCGCCACATCAAGGCCGTCAACCCGCCGGGCACCGTGCTGAACGCCGAGTTTCCCGATGCGGTCGGCGTGCGCCACTCCTCGGCGCATCGCTACAATGACGCGCTCAGCGGGGCGATGATGAAGGCCTGCCCCGACCTGATGCCGGCGCCGACCTCGGGCGTGATCGTGCCGATCGTGCTGGCGGAACTGGACGAGCGCGGCGGGCGCAATGTCACGGTGGTGGAACCGCTGGTCGGCGGGCGCGGCGCATGCCACGGGCTCGACGGCACGGATGCGCGCGACAATTCCGCCGCCAATCTCAGCAACCATCCGGTCGAGACCATCGAGGCCGAGATCGGCGCCATGATCCGCCGCTACGATGTGCGCTGCGATTCGGGCGGCCCCGGCGAGTGGCGCGGCGGCGTCGGCCAGATCGTCGCCATCGAGATCCTGCGCGACAACAGCATGCTGCTTGCCCGCGGCATGGACCGCATGCGCTTCATCGCCTGGGGCTATGATGGCGGCGCGCCCTCGGCCCCGCTGCGACTGATCGTCAACCAGGGCCGGCCGGACGAGCGCGAGTACGGCAAGATCGACGAGCTCCTGCTCAAGGCCGGCGACACGGTGACCTTCCTCTCGCCCGGCGGGGGCGGCTATGGCGATCCCTATCGCCGCGCGCCCGAGGCGGTGGAGCGCGATGTGCGGCTCGGCTTCGTCAGCCGCGAGGCCGCGGCACGCGACTACGGCGTTGTGATTGCAGAGGACGGCACCGTCGATGCCGCCGCAACGGCAGCGCGCCGCGACCGGCGCATGGCCGCGACGCAGCCTGACGGCTTCGATTTCGGCCCCGAGCGCCGCGCCTGGGAGGCCGTGTTCGACGACGCCACCATGCTGGAGCTCAACCGGCGCCTCGGGCGGCTGCCGAAGCCGCAGCGCCAGCCGCTGCGCCGGCGCATCTTCGATGCGGTCGCGCCCGAGCTCGGCGCGCGCGCGCGCATCCGCTTCGCCGATGCCTTCGCCGACACCGATGCCGCGCGCCGGCGCCTTGCCGATGCGATGAAAGCGATCCTGCCTCCGGAGGCGGCCTGATGGCCGAGCGGGCAGGCAGCGCTGCGCCCGGCCAGGCCGCGGTCGATTTGGCCGGCGTTTCGCGCCGCTATGGCGATGTAGACGCCGTCGCGGACGTGTCGTTGCGGATCGAGGAAGGCGAGTTCTTCTCGCTTCTCGGACCATCCGGCTGCGGCAAGTCCACCACGCTGCGCATGATCGGCGGCTTCGAGGTGCCCACCAGCGGCGAGATCCGCATCCGCGGCGTGGCGATGAACAGTGTCCCGCCGCACCGCCGCCCGACCAACATGGTCTTCCAGCAGCTCGGCCTTTTCCCGCACCTGACCGTGTTCGACAATGTCGCCTTCGGCCTGCGGCTGGCGAAGGTGCCGCGCGCCGAGATCACGCGGCGCGTCGCCCGCCAGCTCGAGATCGTCAATCTGGCCGGCTTCGAGCGCCGCTACCCGGACCAGCTTTCCGGCGGCCAGCAGCAGCGCGTGGCGATCGCGCGCGCGCTGACCAACGAACCCTCGGTGCTCCTGCTCGACGAACCGCTCGGCGCGCTCGATCTCAGGTTGCGCCAGAAGATGCAGATCGAGTTGAAGGAGATCCAGCGCCGGCTGAACACGACCTTCATCTACGTCACGCACGACCAGGGCGAAGCCTTCGCCATGTCCGATCGCATCGGCATCATGAACCATGGCAGGCTGGAACAGGTGGATACGCCCAGGGCGATCTATCACCGCCCGGCCACCGAGTTCGTCGCCGACTTCGTTGGCGAGACCAATCTCGTGCGCGGCAAGGTGACGCGCCGATCCGGCGACACGATGATCGTCGCCGCGCTCGGCCTTGAGGTTCCGCTCGTTGCCAGCAGCGTCAGCCCTGGCGAGAGCGTCACCCTGTCCATCCGGCCCGAGCATGTGCGCCTGTCGCGGATCCAGCGCGGCGCGCCCGGCATGGTCACGATACGCGGTGCGACCTTCCAGGGGTCCTTCATCCATTACGCGCTGGAGACGCCATCGGGAGAGACGATCAGCGCGCGCGTGATCGATGGCGATGCCAGCGACAACCTCAAGCCCGGTGATGGCGCCGACATCCAGTTCGCTGTCGAGCAGGTTCGTATCATGGGCTAGGCTAGGCTAGGCTAGGCTAGGCTAGGCTAGGCTGGGCTAGGGTAGGCTGGCCACGGCTCCGTCCCTGCACCTGGGCACGACCAATGCTCGAACCGGTGAGGCACAGCTATCGCGCGACCTACCGCCGCAGCGCCTATGTCATGCTCGCGCTGCTCGGCGTGCTGCTGCTGTCCGGGATGGCGCTGGTGTGGCTCCTGACGCTGCCGGGAGCCGTCCAGGAGGAGGCGGTTCTGGCGATTGGCGGTATCGCCATCCTGTCGGTGCTTGCGGTCATGATCACCGGCTTTCGTACCCATTGCTGGACGCTCGGCGCCGATCGACTGCACATCGAGGAGCGGCCGATGGTTCCATTCACCGGCTTCGCGCGCAGGGCCGAGCTCCCGCTTCGCGAGGTCGCCGCACTGCGTCAGGTCGAGAGTGGCGTCGAGCGGCTGATCGAGATCGGAACGCGCAACGGGGCGGTGTTTCGCCTGCCGCAGGCCCGCACCGCCGGCCCGAGAGGTGTGGGCGTGCCGGATGTCACGGGGTTCTCGGCGTTCGAACGGGAGTTGCTCGCGCGCATCGCCGCCGCGCAGGCGGCCCCCCTCGCCGTCCAGCAGGGTCTGAGCTTCTGGAACACGTTGCCGGGCCTTGCCTTCCTGGCGCTGATGGTCCTGATCGCGACGGCCATCGCCGGACTGACGGGCTACGCCATCTGGGGCGGGATGACGCTCCGGCATGCGGCGATGCAGGGAGCGGCCATCGCGTTGCTGCTGCCCTTCGGTGCCGCCTATCTGCTCGTCAAGGCGGCGAGGCGTCGCGCGCGCGTTCTCGGCCTGCGCAAGCACCAACCCCACCCTTGAAGTGCGCGCGGGCGGTGCCCGGCACAGGGCGCGATGCCGCGCGGAACGGCTTGGAACCGGCCGCAGTCCTGCTAGGCTCGAACCATGACAGCAACGACACGCCCGCACATGGCGCCAACCTGCGAGCCCGCCTGGTCGCTGGTCTGCGAGCTCTGCGGCCGGGCCTACCCCGCCTTCGCCGCCTGCACCGGCTGCCCCGATTGCGCGCGGGCTGGCCGCGCTGGCGTGCTCGAAGTGTCGGGGTGTCTTCCGCGTCGCGGCGACCCTGGCGCGCTGACCCTCGGCGAGGGCCGCACACCGCTGGTCGAGGCGCCGGCGATCGCGCGGCGGCTCGGCCTTGCCCGCCTCCACTTCAAGATCGAGGGCACGAACCCGACCGGTTCCTACAAGGACCGCTATGTCGCGGCCACGCTGAACGCGATCCTGCCCTTCGGCGTCCGGCGCATCGTCGTGTCGTCCACCGGCAATCTGGGCGTCGCCGCGGTGGCCTATGCGGCGGCGGCCGGGCTGCCCTGCCTCTTCCTGGCTGCCGCCGGCCTGCCCGGCGCAGCGCTGATCCAGGCCCAGTCGCACGGGGCCACGGTGGTGATGACCGACCCCGTGCGGCGCCATGTCGTGTTCGAGCACGCAGCCCTGCATCGCGGCTGGTTCCCGATCGGGCTGCGCATGCCGCGGCGCATCAGCAATCCCTTCGGGGTCGAGGGCTATCGCGGCATCGCCGAGGAAGTGCTGGCTGATCTCGGCCAGCCGCCGGATGCGGTGCTGTTTCCATCGGCACGCGGCAACGGCCTGTTCGGCGCCTGGCTCGGCTTCCGCGACCGGCCCGGCACCAGGCCGCGCATGATCGCCTGCCAGCCCGACACGGCGAACTCCCTGGAGGCAAGCCTGCGCGGGGGGCTGGACGTTCCGGCCGAGCTGCCGCCCTCGGACAGCGTTGCCTTCTCCACGCGCGAAACGACCGCGGATGTGATGGCGCTGCGCGCGATCCGCGCCTCGGGCGGCACGGCGGTTTCCGCCAGCGATGCCGAGATCCTCGCCGCCCAGGCAGACCTCGCGCGCGCCGGCCTGTTCGTCGAGCCATCCTCGGCGCTGCCGCTCGCCTGCCTGCCCCGCCTCATCGCTTCCGGCGCCCTCCGGCGCGATGCGGCGGTGGTCTGCGTGCTCACGGCAAGCGGCGTGCGCTGGGCCGAGCATCTGCCGGGCCTACCGCCGGTGCCGAGGATCGACCCGACGGCGGAGGCACTCGATCGTTTCCTCTCCGAGGCCGGACTGGCCGATTGACATGATGTGCAAGAGCCTGCCGGCTGGGTTGGCCACGGCCCTGCCTGCAGCGGACAGCAACGGGGGGTCCCATGCTGCTTGAAGGACACGGCGCGCTGGTGACCGGAGGCGCCGGCCGTCTTGGCCGCGCCATCGCGGCTACCTTCCTGCGCGAGGGGGCGCGGGTTGTCGTCGCGGACCGCGACGCCGAACGGCTTTCCGCGGTGGCGCGCGACCTTGATGTCGCCGCGACCCATGGCGATGTCGCCAGCGCGGCGGATGCCGCACGCATGGTCGCCGAGGCCGAGGCGGCGCGCGGGCCGATCGACCTGCTGGTGAATGCGCACGGCATCTTCCCGAACCGTGCTTTCCTGGACCAGACGCCGGAGGGCTGGGACGCCCCCTTCGCCATCAATGTCCGCGGCAGCATGCTGATGTGCCAGGAACTGGCGCGGCGTTGGATCGCGGGCGGGGTGAAGGGCGCGATCGTGAACATCTCCTCCGGCGCCTCACGATCCGCGCGCGCGGGCAGCGCGCCCTATGCGGCATCGAAGGCGGCGCTGAACATGATGGCCGAGGTTCTGGCGATCGAGCTCGGGCCGCATGGCATTCGCGTCAACAACGTCCTGCCGGCGCTGATCCTTGACGAAGTCGTGGCCGAGGAGAGTCCCGATCGCCACCCCTATGCCAACATGATGCTGAAGGCGACGCCGCTCGGACGGCTAGGCATCCCGTCCGACGTGGCCGAGGCGGCCGCCTTCCTTGCTTCCGATCGAGCGTGCTGGATCACAGGCGCGATGCTGGAGGTGACGGGCGGCTCGCATTGCGGGCGCACCCACATGCCCATGTCCGGCAACATGCGCTAGCTGATGACCGCGTTCACCATCATCGGCGCTGGGGCGGTCGGGGCCATCGTCGGCGTGCATCTGGCGCGCGCGGGGCACAGGGTGTGCTTCGTCGAGGCCAACCGCCCCCATGTCGAGGCCGTGCGTGCGCACGGCCTGCGGCTGCTCGGTGCCACAGACGCACTGATCCGCCCCGAGATCCTGCTGCCCGACGAAGTGCAAGGACCGCTCGGCCAGGTGCTGCTCGCGGTGAAGGCACGCCACACGCTGGAAGCCCTGGCTCCGCTAGCGCCGATGCTGTCGCCCGATGGATATGTCGTCTCGCTGCAGAACGGGCTGGAGGAATACCGCATCGCGGCACTGCTCGGCGCCGGCCGCACCATCGGTGGGTTCCTCACCTTCGGCGGCCACTGGCGGGCTCCCGGCGAGGTGGTCTATGGCGGCCCCGGAACCTTCCGCGTCGGCGAGATCGACGGCACCATTCGCCCTCGCACCCTTGCGCTGCGTGATGCGCTGATGGCAGTGCAGCCGGTCGAGGCGACAGCCAACATCTTCGGCTTCCTGTGGGGCAAGCTGGCGCTGCTGGCGATCTACTTCGCCACCGCGCTCACCGACAGCGACGTGACCGCACTCTATGCCGAGCCGCGCTGGCGGACATTGTTCGGCCGCCTCGCCGGCGAGGTCGCCGCCGTGGCGGCGGCAAAGGGTGTGGCGATCGAACCCTTCGATGGCTTCGATGCGCGGGTGTTCGGTCCTGATGCACCGCACGATCCCGCCGGCGCCGAGCGGGCCTGGGCCGGGCAGATGCGCTACTGGAGCCGGCATGCTGGCAACCGCACCGGCATCTGGCGCGACCTCGCCCAGCACCGCCGCAGGACCGAGGTCGAACAGTTGCTGGGCGAGGTCGTCGTGATCGCCGACTCTATCGGCTGCCCCGTCCCGCGCCTGCGCTGCCTCGTGGGCCAGATCCGCGAGATCGAGGACGGACACCGCGGCCAGGCAGCCCACAACCTTGCCGAGCTGGACCAGCCGACATGACTCGCCTCCCCCTCCTGCCCGGGCTTCATGGACGCCTGCGGATTGCCAAGCACATCGGCATGGCGCATGGTTGTTCCGCGATAACAACCAATAGGCACGACGGAGGCTGTCCCATGCGAGTCACCCTGCCGCGTATCTCGCGCCGCCTGGCAATCACCGCCGTGGTGGCAGGCCTTGCCTTCTCGCCGGGCGTCGGCGCCGCACAGTCGCTCGAATGGAGCGCCGGATCTGTCGGTGGCAGCTGGTTCACCATCGTCACCGGGCTTGCCAACCTGGTGATGGAGAAGAATCCGGATATCCGCCTGCGCATCACGCCGGGCGGCGGGCGCGACAACCCGACCAAGGTCCAGGGCGGCGTGTCGCAGATCGGCATGGGCATCGACTTCCTCGCCGCCGCGGCGATGAAGGGCGAGGACCCCTACAACCAGCGCCACGACAAGCTGCGCTCGATCGGCGGCGGCTGGAGCCCCGCGCCCTTCCACGTCGTGCGCGCGGCCACCGCCCCGGCCGATCTGCGCGAGGCGATGACGCGCCCCAACCTGCGTATCGGCACCACCCCGCGCGCCACCTCGGAGGAGCTGACTCTGCGCCGGACGCTGGAGTTCTACGGCAGTTCGTATGAGCGGGTGCGCCAGCAGGGCGGCAGCGCGATCTCGGTCTCCTACAGCGATCTCACCGCCGCCTTCATCGACGGGCGGATCGACTATTTCTGGGGCGCGGCCGGCCTGCCTTCCGGCGCGGTCGCCGAGATCGCCGAGGGTCGCCGCGCGGCGGTGCTGATGCCGATGCCGCGCGACCTGATGGAGCATCTGCAGAAGACCTTCGGCTACGGCATCGGCGAGATCCCGGCCGGCACCTATCCGCGCCTGCAATCGGGCGCGGTGCCGGTGACCTCGCTGGAAGCGATCATCATGGTGTCCGCCGACGTGCCGGCCGATTTCGTCTACCGCTTCACCCGCACGCTCCTGGAAAACCGCGGCCGCTTCACCCAGATCCATGCCAGCATGAAGGACTTCAACCCGGGCACGGCGTGGCGGAACCAGCCCGTGCCGCTGCATCCGGGCGCAGAGCGCGCCTATCGCGAACTCGGGTTCATGCGCTGATCGGGACGCGGCCGACCAGCCACGCGGCGAGGCTTGGCGGGGCGTGCGCGCACTTTCAGGCGGGCTGAAAACGGCGCTGTCCGCCTGGGCGGCGGCGGCGGCGGCGCTGCACCTCTACTATGCCGGTCACGGCTTCCCCGAGCCGCTCCAGCAGCGGGCGATGCACCTGCTGCTGTTCGTGCCGCTGGTCTTCCTGCTCTATCCGGCGCGCGCTGCCTCGCCGCAGCATCGGCCCTCGGGGCCGGACTGGCTCTGCGCTGTCGCCGCCGTGCTCCCCAACGCCTATATCTGGTTCAACACCGATATCATCTATGACCGCGTCGAGTTCGTGACACCGGTCACGGACCTCGAGTTCGCGCTCGGCATCGCCGCCACCGCGCTGGTGATCGAGGCGATCCGCCGCGCGGTGACGCCGATCCTGGCCGCGATCGTGGTGCTGTCGCTGCTCTACATGGTGGTGTGCGAATACCTGCCGGGGCTCTGGCATTATCGCGACGTGCCGCCGCGCCAGATCATCGAGACCATGTACCTGATCAACGGCAGCGGGCTCTACGGCACGCTGACCGGCATCTCGGCCTCGATCGTCGCGGTGTTCCTGGTGTTCGGCACCTTCGTGCAAGGCAGCGGCATGGGCCGGCTGTTCAACAATTTCGGCCTGGTCGTGGCCGGGCGCCTTTCCGGTGGGCCGGCCAAGGTGGCGGTGATCAGCTCCTGCCTGTTCGGCACGATCTCTGGCTCCTCGGTGGCCAACGTGGTCACCACCGGGGCAATCACCATCCCGATGATGAAGCGGCTCGGCTTCCGCCCGGCCTTCGCCGGCGCGGTCGAGGCGACATCGAGCGTGGGCGGGGCCATCATGCCGCCGATCATGGGGGCGGCCGCCTTCGTCATGGCCGAGATCATCTCGGTGCCCTACAGCGAGATCATCATCGCCGCCGCCCTGCCGGCTGTCCTCTACTACGCCTCGATCCTGATGGCGGTGCATTTCGAGGCCCAGCGGCTCGGCCTCAAGGGCATGGCGGCGGAGGATGTGCCGCATCCACGCGTGCTGCTGGCCGACGCGCACCTGGTATTGCCGATCGTCGTGCTGGTCGTGCTGATGATGCAGCGCTGGTCCACCTACTATGCCGCCTATGTCTCGGCACTGGCGATGATCGTGGTTTCATGGCTGCGCGCGGGCACACGCATGAGCCCGCGCGCGGTGTTCCACTCGCTCGCCGAGGCCGGCACATCGATCGCGATCCTGGCCGTGGCGGTGGCGGGAGCGGGCATGATCTCCGCCGCCTTCACGGTCACCGGCACCTTCGTCGCCTTCTCCGCGATCATCCAGACGACCGCGGGGGACTCGCTCTTGCTTCTCGGCCTCCTGCTGATGGTGTTCTGCCTGATCCTCGGCATGGGCGTGCCGACGACACCCGCCTACATCATCACTGCAGCGATCGGGGGGCCGCTGCTGGCCCGGCACGGAATCCCGCCCATTGCTGCGCACCTGTTCATCTTCTACTTCGCCGTGCTGGCAGATGCGACGCCACCTGTCGCCGTCGCCTCCTATGCCGCGGCGGCGATCGCCAAGGCAAGCCCGATGCTGACCGGCATTTTCGCCGCGCGGCTGGCGGTGGGCGGCTTCGTCTGCGGCATCGGATTCCTCTACGAGCCGGCGCTGATCCTTGCCGCCCCGCTGGCGGAGATCCTGTTCGTCGTCATGGCCATGGCGCTCGGCTTGTTTCTCGTAAACGCAGCGCTGGCCGGCCATGTCGGCGTGCCGCTTCCGTTCTGGATGCGCGCACCGGCCCTGCCGCTCGGCCTGTTCTGCGCGCTTGCCCATGGCTGGCCGGAATGGCAGCGTGCCGCGGCCGCGATCGTTGCGCTCGGAACCGGCGTCGCATGGATGCGCCTTCACGGGCGCAGATCACGCCTGCCCTGCTGACCCCACCTGCAGCGCCTTGCCCTCCGGCTCATCGCACTGCATGGTCCCGGCGCGAGCGCCAACCAGTCACGCGCCGGGATCGGGCTCGAAGCGAATGCCCTGGGCCAGCGGCAACTGGCGCGAATAGTTGATGGTGTTGGTCGCGCGTCGCATATAGGCCTTCCAGGAATCGCTGCCTGCCTCGCGCCCGCCGCCGGTCTCCTTTTCGCCGCCGAAGGCGCCGCCGATCTCGGCCCCGCTCGGCCCGATATTGACATTGACGATGCCGCAATCGCTGCCGGTGGCCGACATGAACCGCTCCGCCTCGCGTAGATCGGTGGTGAAGATCGAGGAGGCGAGCCCCTGCGGCACGGCATTGTGCATGGCGATCGCCTGGTCGAGTTCGCGGTAACGCATCACATAGAGGATCGGAGCGAAGGTCTCGTGGCAGACGATCTCGGGCTGCGACGGCATCTCCACCAGGGCCGGCCGAGCATAGTAGGCGTTCGGATGCTCCGCGGCGAGCATGCGCTCCCCGCCCGAAACGACGCCGCCCGCCGCCCTGGCCGCGGCCAGCGCCGCGCCCATCGCCTCGAAGGCGCGCGCATCGACCAGCGGCCCGACCAGGGTGGCGGGCGCCAGCGGGTGGCCGATGGCGATCTGGCCATAGGCGCGCTTGAGGCGGGCCACCAGCGCGTCATGCACATCCTCGTGCACGATCAGGCGACGCAGGCTCGTGCAGCGCTGCCCGGCGGTGCCCACGGCAGCGAACAGGATGGCGCGCACGGCGAGATCGAGATCGGCCGAGGGTGCCACGATCATCGCATTGTTGCCGCCAAGCTCCAGCAGCACGCGGCCGAAGCGCTGTGCCACGCGCGGCCCGACGGCGCGGCCCATGCGCGTCGAGCCGGTGGCGCTGATCAGCGGCACGCGCGCATCATCGACCAGCGCCTGGCCGATGTCGGCCCCGCCGATGACAACGCTGCTCAGGCCCGCCGGCGCGTCGCCGAAACGCTGGATCGCGCGATCGAGCAGCGCCTGGCAGGCAAGCGCCGTGAGCGGGCTCTTCTCGGACGGCTTCCACACCAGCGCATTGCCGCAGGCAAGCGCGATCGCCGAGTTCCACGACCACACCGCGACCGGGAAGTTGAAGGCGCTAATGATCCCGCACACACCGAGCGGATGCCAGGTCTCCATCATGCGATGGCCAGGCCGCTCGGTGGCGATGGTCAGGCCGTAGAGCTGGCGCGACAGGCCCACGGCGAAGTCGCAGATGTCGATCATCTCCTGCACTTCGCCGAGGCCCTCCTGCAGGATCTTGCCGGCCTCGATCGTCACCAGCCGGCCGAGATCGGCCTTGGCCGCGCGCAGCTCCTCGCCGAACAGGCGCACAAGCTCGCCCCGGCGCGGCGCCGGCACGCCGCGCCAGGCGCGGAAGGCGGCCTCGGCCGCGGCGATGGCGCGATCGAGCCCGGCGCGGTCGGTCTCCGGCACGGCGGCGATCTGCGCGCCGTCGATCGGCGAGCGCACGGAAAGCGTGCCGCCGGTATAGGCGGCGCCCGATACGCCCATGCGGGCAAGCAGCGAAGCGGCCTCGGCGGCGAGATCGGCGTTCGGGGCGGCGGCTATGGTCATGGCACGATCCTTCTCTCGGTCGGTGCTGGCTCCCGGCGAGTGCGCTCGGGGCCGCGCGGCTGAAGCGGGCTAGACGCGCGCGGCCTGGAGCCTGGCGCGCAGCTTCACCATCTCGGCATAGACGGTCTCGTAGTCGCGCACGGCAAAGCCGCGCGCGAGTTCGGGGCTGGCGGCGCCAAGCGCGGCAGCGAGCTTGCCGGTGTAGCGCACCATGCCGTCAGCGCCGACGACAAGCCCGTTCTCCTGCTCGAAGCGAGCGTTCCAGGCGATAGCCTCCTCGCGCGCGAGGCCGGCCGGCAGGTCGAGCGTCATGGCATTGCCGGTCCACAGCACCGGATAGCCGCCGGGCAGGCCGAGCGGCCCCGGCACATGGCCGCGCCAGGGCTTGCGCGTGGCGATGGCCACGATCAGCGGCACGCCGGCCGCGCCCGAGATCTCGATCGCGGGCTCGGGCGTGAGCTTCACGGCCGAGAAGCGGGCGAACACATCGGCCACTTCCGCGGCGCCGAGCCAGACGCGGGGCGCCATGCCCTTGCGCTCGGACGCCGCGCGACGCCAGACGCCGAGCGCCTGGTAGTGGGCCAACATGCGCAGATCGGGCATGCGCAGATCGGGCGCGCGCAGATCGGGCGCGCCCTGCCCGCTTGCGACCATGTGCCCAGCGAAGGCGTTGGCCAGGATCGCGACATTGCCGGTGCCGCAGGTGACAGGCAGGCCGAGCGCACCCAGGATCGGGTTGACCACGTCCGGAAAGCAGCAATTGATGAACTGGCAGCCCGCCGGCAGGGCGGCCGCCACGCGCGCCGAGATCAGCGTCTGGAACAGGGCGGTGGCGCTCAGCCCGCCATCGGCGATGAGCTTGCTCCAGGCGTCGCCCGTGGTGGCGATCACCGCCGAGGTCTGGGTCGATGCCGCCTGCACCACGACCGCCGGCCTGGTGTCGGCCAGCACGCGCGCGATCTCCTCGCGTTGCAGCAGGTCGGCGGCGATGCCCGCGAAGCGCGCATTGCCGCCGAAGATCGCGGCGCGCGCATTGCCGGCCGTGACCAGCCAGGAGAGTCGCTCGGCATTGCGCCCCGCAACCGCGACGCGCACCGGCGCGGTGGTGGTGGCGGCGAGGTCGAAGGCGATGCGGGCGGCGAAACTGCCCGTGCCCAGAACCAGTATGTCTGCGGTGGCGGTCATGGCTGCTCCCCTGGCTGCGCCCCCATGGGCGCGTCCGGTTCAGGCAAGCTCGGTCGGCCCGGCCTGCGACAAGGCCTGCGCTGCGGCGGTGACGAGGGGCGCGAAACGCTCCTCGGCTTCGGCGGCCTCCGCGCGAAGCCGGGACACACCGACGCTGATCGCACCCAGCACCTCGCCGCGGCGGCCGAGCACAGCGGCGGCAAGCGAGATGTCGTTCGGGTATATCTCCTCGATCGCGATGGCGTAGCCCTGGCGCGCGCTGCGCTCGCGCTTGGCGAGCAGGTCGGGCAGGCGCCATACGGTCTGGGGCGTGTAGGGCCTGCGCTCGCACCGGCGCAGGATCGCCTGCGCCTGATCAGCGGGCAATCGCGACAGCATCGCCATGCCCGGGGCGGTGCAATAGGCCGGCAAGCGCGAGCCCACCATCACATCCGTGTTCAGCATGTGGCGGCTCATGAAGCGCGAGACATACACGATGTCGGTATCGTCCAGGACCGTCAGGCTGACCGTCTCCTCCGTCGCGCGGCTGAGATGCATCAGATAGGGGAAGGCGCGTTCGGCCAGAGCGCTGCTGCGCAGATAGTGATAGCCGAGGTCGAGCACACGGATGGCGAGGGCGAAACGCTTGGTTTCCGGATCCTTGCGCAGATAGCCGAGCCGCTCGAGCGTGTGGGTGAAGCGCTGCGCGGCGCTCTTGTCCAGATCGGTGGCGGCGGCGATCTGTGCAAGGCTCATGCTTCGGCGGCCAGCGCCAAACGCCCTCAGTACGCGGAACGCCTTCTCGATCGAGCGGACATAGAGGGGATCGTCCTCGCGCGCCTTGGGCCCCGTCGCTGCCGAGGCTTTGGTCCTCCGCGCTGCCACTGATGCTGCGCGCAAGGCGCGCCCGCTCATCGACGTGGCCTCTCGCCCGCGGGCCCTGCGGCGGCAGCCTGGTATCGTGGTGGGCGTCGCTGCATCATCACCCCTTGCCGAGTAAGGCTGAACACGCATTGACACGCTGGGGGTGCCAAGGCAAGCTGTTTCTAGAATACAACGTATTGTATTGCAATACGCCATAACGGGAGGGCGCGCGATGTCTGGTACCATCGTCACCGAGATCAGGGCGCGCATCGCCGTGATCCGGCTCAACCGCCCCGATGTTCTCAATGCGTGGCACGCCGCCATGCGCGCCGAGCTGATGTCTGCGCTGAACCGCTGCGAGGCCGATGCGGCGGTGCGCGCGATCGTGCTCACCGGCACCGGCGATCGCGCCTTCGGCGCCGGCCAGGACCTGAACGAGACCAAGACCTTCGACCCCGACCGCGCCGAGGAATGGATCGGCGAATGGCGGGACCTCTATGGCCGCATCCGCGGCCTGTCGAAGCCGCTGGTGGTGGCGCTCAACGGCCTCGCCGCCGGCTCGGCCTTCCAGGTGGCGCTCCTGGGCGACATCCGCATCGGCCATCCCGGCGTGACCATGGGCCAGCCCGAGATCAATTCCGGCATCGCCAGCACGCTCGGCCCCTGGATCATGCGCGAGATGATCGGCATCGCCCGCACCATCGACCTGACGCTCACCGGCCGCATGATGGATGCCGATGAATGCTTCCGCATCGGCCTGATCAACCGGCTGGTGGCGGCCGAGCGCGTGCTGCCCGAGGCGCTGGCGCTGGCCGCTGAGCTGGCCGACAAGCCGCCGCTCGCCATGCGGCTGAACAAGGAGCGCTTCCGCGAGATGACCGAGGATGGCTTCCAGGACGCATTGCGCGCGGGCGTGCGCAACCAGCGCATCGCCTATGGCAGCGGCGAACCCGCGCGCATGATGGAACAGTTCCTCGCCGAACGAGCCGCGCGCAAGGGCAAGGCGGGCTAGCCGATCATGGCCGGCGACCTGCCCGGCACCGCCCATCGCGTGCCGCCCCACCGCGCACCAACGGCCGCCGCCGACGGTTATGACGGCTTCCTCGGCCTGCTCGCGGCCCAGGCCAGCGCAGAGCCCGGGCGCCTGTTTGCCCGCTTCGAGGGCGAGGCGCTGACGCTCGGCATGCTCGCGGCCCGCTCCGATGCCCTTGCCTCCGGCTTGCGTGCCCAGGGCATAGCGCGCGGCGATCGCGTCGCCGTGATGCTGCGCAACAGCCCGGCCGCCATCGTCACGATATTGGCGCTGGCCAAGTGCGGCGCGATCTGGGTGCCGGTGAACGTGGCACAGCTTGGCGAGGGGCTGAAATACATCATCGGCCACAGCGATCCGCGCCTGATCATCGCCGCCGCCGACCTCGAGCCCGTCCTGCGCGATTGCGGAGCCGCGCTGCCGCCGCTGCTCCTGTCGCACGGCGCGGCGGGGCGGGCGGGCTCGCTCGAAAGCCTGATCGCCACCGAGGCCGCCTTCGACGAGCCGCACCCGGCGGCCGACGACACGCTGGCGATCAACTACACCTCCGGCACCACCGGCCCGCCCAAGGGCGTCTTGGTGACGCATCGCATGCTGCGCCTCTGCGGCGAAGCGGTGGCCTTCGTCGCCGACGTGGCCGATGGCGACATCATGTTCCAGTGGGAGCCACTGTTCCACATCGGCGGCTCGCAGATGCTGATGATCCCGCTGTTGCGCCGCGCGCGGCTGGAAATGGTCGAGCGCTTCAGTGCCAGCCGCTTCTGGGATGATGTCGCCGCCAGCGGGGCCACGCACATCCACTATCTCGGCGGCGTGATCCAGATCCTGCTCAAGCAGGATCCCGCCCCGCATGATCGCGCGCACCGGGTGCGCATCGCCTGGGGCGGCGGCTGCCCGCCCGATGCCTGGCGCCCCTTCGAAGAACGCTTCGGCCTGCAGATCCGCGAATGCTACGGCATGACCGAGGCATCCTCGATCACCACCTGCAATGTCGAGGGCATCCTGGGCGCGGTCGGCCGGCCGGTGCCCTGGTTCACGGTCGCACTGCTCGACCCCGAGGGCCGGCCCGTGCAGGGCGAGGCGCAAGGCGAGATCGTCGTGCGCACCAGCCTGCCCGGCGCCATCTTCCGCGGCTATTTCCGCAACCCCGAGGCGACCGCGCGCGCGCTCCGCGACGGCGCGCTCTACACCGGCGATCTCGGCTCCTGGGGACCGGCGGGCGAGATGCGCTTCCACGGCCGCATGACCGATTCCATGCGCTGCCGCGGCGAGAATGTCTCGGCCTGGGAGATCGAGCATGTGGCCGCCACGCACCCGGCGGTGGCGGATTGCGCGGTGATCGGCGTTGCCGCCGAGATCGGCGAGCAGGACATCAAGCTGTTCGTCCAGCCCAAGCCCGGCGCGCCGCTCGCTCCCGCCTCGCTCTCCGCATGGCTCGGCCAGCGCCTCGCCCCATACCAGAACCCGCGCTACATCGCGATCGTGCCCGAGTTCGAGCGCACGCCGAGCCAGCGCATCATGAAGCACAAGCTTTCCCGAAGCCTCGGCGATTGCTGGGACCGCAGCGCCGCCGTGACAGCAGCCAGACGCTAGGACGAGGCGCGGCAGCCATCCCCGATCGCATCATCGCCACGGAGTTGCCCATGTCTGCCGACCAGTTCAAGCATCTCCTGTCGCCGATCACGATCGGCAATGTGCAGATCCGCAACCGCTCCCTGTCCACCGCGCATGGCACGGGCTTCGCCGTCGCGGGCAAGGTCTCCGACCGGCTGATCGCCTACCATGTCGAGCGCGCGCGCGGCGGCATCGGCCTGATCATCATGGAGGCTACCTCGGTCGATACCTCCACGGTCGGGGCCGGCTTGAGCGGCTCCTATCTGCGCAATGCCGATGACAGCGTGATCCCCGGCTACAGGCAGCTCTCGGCCGCCGTGCATGCCGAGGGAGCGAAGATCTTCAGCATGCTGTCGCATTCGGGGCGCAACACCTCGATGGCGGCCGATGGCGCGCCGGCGCTCGCCCCCTCGCCGATCCCGATGGACCGCACCCGCGACATCCCCCACGAGCTCGAGGAGGACGAGATCGCCGCCCTGGTCGCGGCCTTCGGCGCCGCCGCGCGGCGCTGCCGTGAAGGCGGGCTCGATGGCGTCGAGCTCTCCTACACCCATGGCAACCTGGTGCAGTCATTCATCTCGCCACTCTCGAATAAGCGGACGGACCGCTATGGCGGCTCGGAGGAGAACCGGCTGCGTTTCGCCCGCGAGGTTCTGGAAGCCACCCGCGCGGCAGTGGGGCGCGACTTCGCGCTTGGCGTGCGCTTCAGCGCGACCGAGCTCGTGCCCGGCGGCTACGAGCTCGCCGACGGCATCCGCTACGCCCAGATGATGGTCGAGTGGGGCCAGTGCGACTTCATCGACATCAGCGCCGGCTCGAACGCCAGCATGTGGAGCCGTCCGATCCACTACCCGACCCTGTTCTCGCCCGAGAAGCCGCTCGTGCCCTATGCGCGCGAGGTGAAGAAGGTCGTCGGTGTGCCGGTGATGTGCATCGGCAAGATCACCGACCCGGCCGAGGCGGAATCCATCATCGCCGCGGGCGATGCCGACATGGTCGGCATGACGCGCGCGCACATTGCCGAGCCGGCGATCATCCGCAAGATCAGCGAGGGGCGCAACGAGGATGCCCGGCCCTGCATCCACGCCAACGAGGGCTGCTTCGGGCGCAAGCAGCGCGTGGGCGACCTCGCCTGCGTGTTCAACCCGCGCACGGGCCGCGAGCACAAATGGGAGCGCATGCGCCCCGTCGGCGCGCACAAATCGGTGATGATCATCGGCGGCGGGCCGGCCGGGCTCGAGGCGGCACGGGTCGCAGCCAAGCGCGGCCACGACGTCGTGCTGCACGAACGCACGGACTCGCTCGGCGGGCAGGTCAAGCTCCTCAGCCGCACGCCCTACCGCTCCGACTACATGGTGATCGTGAAGTGGCTGGAGCGCCAGGCGCGCAAGGCCGGTACGCTCGTGCGCCTGAACAGCGAGGTCACGGCCGAGGCGGTGCTGGCGGCCAACCCCGATGTGGTGATCGTCGCCACCGGGGCCGAGGATGCGCGCCCCGAGGTGCCGGGCGTGAACGGGCCGGGCGTGGTCAGCGCGCGCCAGCTTCTCGCCGGCGCCAATGTCGGCAAGCGCGTGGTGGTAGGCGACTGGGACGGGCGCAACATGGGCATGTCGGTGGCCGAGGCGCTGGCCCAGCGCGGCCACGAGGTCGAGATCGTCAGCAACACCTTCTATATCGGCCAGGATGCCGAACTGATGATCTGGCGGCCGAGCTATGACCGGCTGATGAAGCTCGGCGTGCGCATGTCCGCGCTCGAGGACATCGTCGCGATCGAGCCGGGGCGCGTCGCCACCGAACGCTCCGACGGCAGCAAGCGCACGATCGAGACCGACAGCGTGGTGGTCTGCACCAAGGGGCGCGCCGAGCGCGGGCTGTGGCGCGCGCTCAAGGGCCGCGTGAAGAGCCTGCACGCGATCGGCGATTGCTGGGCGCCGCGCCAACTCGAACAGGCGATCTTCGAGGGTGCACGCGTGGGGCGTGACATCTAGCGTCCAAGCCGCGAGGCTTACATTGTCGTTGCGTGGTCGATATATTTGTTCCCCAATCCGGAACGGATCGGCACGAAACAGGAACGAGAACAGCAAAGGGAGGCTTCGATGACCAGCATAGTGCGCAATACCGAAAACGGATCCGCGGGCGCCCACCCCGCCGCGGCGGCCGCCGGGTCGCAACAGGCCGGGCGCCTGAGCCGACGCGGCGTGCTGCTGGCTGCCGCGGCGATGGGTATAGCCCTTGCACCAGCACGTGGCGTCGCGCAGGGCTCCGCGGCACGCACGAACCTGCTCACGGTTGCGCTGCCAAACGACCCGCCAACACTCGATCCCACCACGAACACGAACAACGTCACCTCGATCATCACGCAGAACGTGTTCGAGACCCTTTACACCTACGATGCGGCCTGGAACATCGTGCCGATGCTGGCCGATGGCGCACCAACCTTCGCCGACGATGGCAAGCGCGTCGGCATCCGCCTCCGCGCCGGGGTGAAGTTCCACGACGGCAGCACCATGAGTGCGGCCGACGTGGTCGCCTCGCTCGAACGCTTCCTCAAGCTCTCCCCGCGCGGAGGACAGAGCATGGCGCGCATCACGGATGGCGTCACGGCCACAGGCCCGCTCGCGATCGAGATCCGATTGAAGTCGCCCTATGCGCCGCTGCTGCAGATGCTGTCCTTCTTCAGCGCCGCGCCCGCGATCCTGCCCGAGGCGAAGGCCAAGGGCGCGATGGGCGGGCCTCTTGCCGCCATCGGCGACTATATCGGCACGGGCCCATACCGGCTGGTGGAGCGGCGTGCCGACCAGTATGTGCGCCTCGAGAGGTTCGCCGACTACTCCGCGCTGAGCACCGCCCCCTCGGGCTATGCCGGCAAGCGCTCGGCGCTGGTCAACGAGGTGCGGTTCATACCCGTGCCGAATGCCAACACCCGCGTGCAGAGCGTGCTTTCCGGCCAGTATCTGGTCGCCGACGGTCTCAGCACCGAGCTCTACAACGAGATCAAGGCCAACCCGAACGTCGAGCCGATGGTGGTCGACAATGGCGGCTGGCTCCTGTTCGTCATGAATATGCGCCAGGGGCTTGGCACGAATGCCGGCATCCGTCGCGCTGTGCAGGCCGCACTCGACCCCGAAAGCATGCTGCTGGCCGGCTTCGGCTCGCCGCAGTTCTTCAAGGCCAACAGCTCGATCTATCCCGAGGGGACGGTGTTCCACTCGCGCGAGGGCGCACAGCTCTATGCCCAGAAGAACCCGCAGCGAGCGCGCCAGCTTCTGGCCCAGGCCGGCTACCGCAACGAGCCGTTCCGTATCCTCACCGGCACCCAGTACGACTTCATCTACAAGGGTGCCCTGGTGGCGGCCGAGAATTTGCGCGCGGCCGGCATGAATGTGCGCGTCGATGTGATGGACTGGGCCGCGGTGCTGGAGAAGCGCTACGACGCCTCGGTCTGGGACTGCTTCCTCACGCTGCACAATTTCGTACCCGAGCCGAGCCTTATCGCGACCTTCAATCCCGGCTTCGCAGGTTGGTGGGACACCGAGCAGAAGCGCGCTGCCCTCGGCCGCTTCAACTCGACCTTCGATCCGGCGCAGCGTGCCGTGGCGTGGAACGACCTGCACCGGATCATGGCCGAGGATGCCGCCAATCTGCTGATCGGAACCTATTTCGGCCTGCGCGCCTACAACAAGCGGGTGGAGGGAGTGCAGCCCTTGCTGCAGGCTCCGTTCTGGAACGTCTCGATCAAGTCGTAGGCAGCACCAACGGACCGATCGATGTTTCGCGCGGTATCGAACCGGCTGGGCAGCATCGCCACGGTGATGTTCATCGTCGCCACGGTGGTGTTCGTGATCTCACGGGTGATTCCGGGGGATCCCGCGAGCGTCGTTCTCGGAGCTGCCGCGACACAGGACGAGATCGCGCGGCTGCGGATCGATTGGGGGCTGGATAAGCCCCTGATCGTTCAGTATGTCGCCTTTCTCGGCCAGCTGATCCGGCTTGATTTCGGCACGTCGCTGTTCCTCGGCCAGCCGGTCGCAGCGGCGATGCTCGAGCGCGCCGAGCTCACCATCAGCCTCTGCATCCTCGCCACCCTGATCTCGGTGCTGTTCGGCATGCCGCTTGGCATCCTGGCCGGCGCGCGGCGCGACGGGCTGTTCGACCGGCTGGGCTCGGCCCTGGCAATCCTCGGCGCTAGCCTGCCCTCCTTCTGGGTCGGGCTCATCCTGATCCGCTTCCTTGCCGTCGATCTCGGCTGGTTCCCGGTCTCGGGGTGGGGCGGGCCGGAGGCGGGCTGGGCGGAACGGCTGCACCATCTCATCCTGCCAGGCGTGGTGCTGTCGCTACCCAATGCCGTGCTGCTCCTGCGCATCACGCGCACCAGCATGATCGACGTGATGTCGCAGGACTATATCCGCACCGCGCGCGCCAAGGGCCTTGGGCCCTCGGTGGTGATCCTCCGCCATGCGCTGCGCAACGCCCTACTGCCCGTTGTCACCGTGATCGGGCTCACCGCCGCGCTGATGATCGGGCGCACAGTCGTCACCGAGACCGTGTTCGGCCTGCCGGGCATAGGCAATCTTGTCGTGCAGGCGGTGCTCAGGCGCGACTATCCGGTGCTCCAGGGTGTGCTGATGACAGTCGCCGGCCTCTATGTCGTGATCAACCTGATCGTCGATCTGCTCTATCGCTGGATCGATCCGCGCGTGCGCGGGAGCTTGCAATGATCCGCGATCTGCTGGAGCGGCGGAAGCTCGTGCTGCTCGCGATACTCCTGCTTGCCGCAATGCTTGCCGCCTCCTGGTTCTCGGGCGCCGACCCGCAGCGGATCAATATCGTCCAGCGCCTGAAGCCGCCCTCCTTCGTGAACCTTTTCGGCACCGACGATTTCGGCCGCGACGTCTTCGCGCGCGTGGCGCATGGCGCACGCATGTCGCTGCTCATCGGCCTGCTTGTCACCATCGTGGCATCGCTGATCGGCGCCGCGCTCGGGCTGCTTGCGGGCTTCTTCCGACGGCTCGATGCGGCCTTGTCGCGCGTTCTCGACGCGCTCATGTCCTTCCCCGACATCCTGCTTGCCATCGCATTGATGGCGGCGTTCGGCCCGAGCCTGTTCAACGTCGTGCTCGCGCTGGGCCTTGCCTACTCTCCGCGTATCGGGCGCGTGGTGCGCGCAGGCACCCTCGCCCTCCGCCAGGCACCCTATATCGAGGCGGCAACGGCCATGGGCGCATCCAGCCTGCGTCTGCTTGTGGTGCATGTGCTGCCGAACGTGATGCCGCTCCTCCTGGTCCAGGGCACCTTCGTTTTCGCCTTCGCGCTGCTGACGGAATCCGCGCTTTCCTTCCTGGGCACCGGCGTGCCGCCCGAGGTGCCGACCCTCGGCAACATGATCGCCTCGAGCCAGCTCTATTTCCGCTCGGCGGCCTGGACCATGCTGTTCCCGGGTGCCGCTATTGCGCTTGCGGTGCTGAGCCTGCAGGTCATCGGCGACTGGCTCCGGGACACGCTCGACCCCATCCTGCGGAACGTGCGCTGATGGGGGACACCACGGTGCTCGCGGTCGAGAACCTCTCGGTCGAGTTCCGCTCGCGCCGGCGCATCGTGCGCGCCGTATCGGATGTCAGCTTCACGCTCAAGGCCGGGCGCACCTTCGCCCTCGTGGGCGAGTCCGGGTCGGGCAAGTCGGTGACCAGCCTGGCGATCATGCGCCTGCTCGCGGCCCCGGCCGGGCGCATCACCGGGGGCAGCGTCACGCTGCATGCGCCGGACGGGCCGCTCGCGCTCACCGCGCTCAGCGAGCGCGCCATGCGCGCGGTGCGCGGGCGGCAGATCGCGATGATCTTCCAGGAGCCCATGACCAGCCTCAACCCACTGTTCACGGTGGGCGACCAGATCGCCGAGGTTGCGCGCCATCATCTCGGCACCTCGCGCGCAGAGGCGTTCAAGGGCGCCGTTGCGCTGCTCGACCGCGTCGGCATCCCGGCCGCGGCGCATCGCGCGCATGCCTATCCGCACGAGCTTTCGGGGGGCATGCGCCAGCGTGCGATGATCGCGATGGCGCTCGCCTGCAAGCCGCTGGTGATGATTGCCGACGAACCCACCACCGCGCTCGACGTCACCGTCCAGGCGCAGATGCTGGAGTTGATCCGCGAGTTGCAGGATGAAACCGGCATGGCAGTGCTGTTCATCACCCACAATCTCGGCGTCGTGGCCGAGATCGCGAGCGAGGTCGCGGTGATGTATGGCGGACAGATCGTCGAGCGGGGCGAGGCTGGGGCGATCTTCGCGGCGCCACGCCATCCCTACACCCGCGGCCTGCTCGACAGCCTGCCGCCCGAGATCGATTCCAACATGCCTGTGCGGGCCCCGCTCAAGGCGATACCGGGATCCGTGGTCGATCTCGCCGCGCTGCCGCCCGGCTGCCGTTTCGCGCCCCGTTGCGCCTGGCGTCAGCCCCGCTGCGAGACGGGCGCGATCGCACTCGACGCCGACCCCGCCAACCGGCTGGTCCGCTGCGTCCGCGCGCAGGAGGTGGCATGACCGACCTGCTTAGCGTCGAGGGTCTGCGCAAGGAATTCGCGATCCCGCAGCCCGGGCTGTTCGGCACTACCGTGCGCTTTGCCGCCGTGGACAATGTCAGCTTCACCATCGGCCGCGGCGAGGTGCTCGGGCTGGTGGGCGAATCCGGCAGCGGCAAGACCACGGTCGGACGCTGCATCGTCGGCCTCGCCCGGCCTGAGGGCGGGCGCATGCTGTTCGACGGCGAGGACCTTGCCACCCTCTCCGGTGTCGCCCGGCACCGCGTCCGTCGGCGCATCCAGATCGTGTTCCAGGACCCCTTCTCAAGCCTCAATCCGCGCCTGCGCGTCGGCCGCACGGTGGCCGAGCCGATGGTCATCCACGGCCTTTGCGTCTCGCGCACCGAGCGGCGGGAACGCGTGCGCGCGTTGCTGGCGGAAGTGGGGCTGCCCCCGGATGCCGAGCATCGCTTCCCGCATGAATTCTCGGGCGGGCAGCGCCAGCGCATCGGCATCGCCCGCGCGCTCGCGGCCGAGCCCGACCTGATCATCGCCGACGAGCCGGTCTCCGCGCTCGACGTGTCAGTTCAGGCGCAGGTGCTCAACCTGCTGGCGGAGCTTCAGGCGAGGCACGCGCTCTCGATCCTGTTCATCTCGCACGATCTCGATGTGGTGCGCCATCTCTGCGATCGGGTTCTGGTGATGTATGCCGGCCGCCTTGTGGAGGTCGGGCCGAGCGCCGATCTCGTCCGCCATCCCGCACATCCCTACACACGCGCGCTGCTTTCGGCCGTGCCACGCCGCACGACCAAGGCTCAGGGCGGACGTATCGTGCTTTCCGGGGAGATTCCAAGCCCGCTTGCCCCGCCCTCGGGCTGCATCTTCCGCACCCGCTGCCCGAAGGCCGTGGCCGCCTGCGCAGAGGCGGTCCCGCCGCTGGCCGAGGTGGCAGCCGGGCGGCTTGCCGCCTGCTCCAACCCCGCCGCCCTGTTCGCCACCGACTGACCGCACGCACCGGAGCCCGCATGACAGCACCACCCCGAGAGCCGCCAGGAACCGAGCAGGCGGGAGCGCGCGCGGGTCGCGCGCGCTGGGTGCGCGTGGCGCGCTTCACCGGCGTGCCGGTGCGCGTCAGCGTCGATGGAATCGCTCACGAGGCGCATGCCGGCGAAAGCGTGCTATCCGCCGTGCTTGCGGTGCTCGGCCATGCGCGGCTGAACGAGTTCGATGGCGGCAAGCGCGCCGGCTTCTGCGTGATGGGCGCGTGCCAGGATTGCTGGGTCTGGGTCGATGGCGGCCGGCGCGTGCGCGGCTGCGGCACGGAAGTGGCCGAGGGAATGGCGATCTCCACCTCCGCACCGCGCCTGGAGGCGGCCGATGGCTAGGGCGGTCATTGTCGGCGCCGGGCCAGCCGGCATCACTGCCGCAGCGACGCTGGCCGCACGCGGTGTCGATGTCGTGCTGATCGAGGAGGGACGGCGCGGCGGCGGGCAAGGCTATCGCGCTGCGCCACCCGGACTCGACCTGCCGATGAGGCGGCTCCTTGGCGGCGATCTCGCCGCCTGGAGGCGCATCCAGGCGCGGTTCGTCGCCCTCACCATGCCCATGAAGGGCCTGCATGAGCGTTTCCCGGGCTTCGCCGGGCAGGTGGAATTCCGCCCCGGCACGCTCGCCTGGAACATCGCCGACAGTGTCGTGCACACCGAATGCGCCGGCACGCTCGACGAGATCGCCTATGACGCGCTGGTCCTCGCCACCGGCGCGACCGACCGCATCATGCCGGTGCCGGGTTGGACCCTGCCCGGCGTCTATACGCTCGGCGGCGCGCAGACCGCGCTCAAGGATCAGGGCTGCCTGATCGGGCGGCAGGTGGTGTTCTGCGGCGCCTCGCCGCTGCTCTATCTCGCGGCGCTGCAATATGCGCGCATGGCAGGGGCGGCAGGGGCACGCGTTGTCGGCGTGCTGGACACTACCCCCTTCGCCGAGAAGCGGCGCGCCCTGCCCGACCTGCTCGCCGCGCCGGGCCTGCTGCTGAAGGGCCTCGGGCTGCTTGCGGCATTGAAGGTGCGTGGCGTGCCGGTCCGCCACGGCGTGCGGCTCTCCGCCTTCACCGGGACCGACCAGGGCGAGGGCGCGGGCGTCGATGGCGTGCTCTACCAGGACGCGGCCGGGCGCACGCAGCGGATCGAGTGCGACGCGGTCGCCTTCGGCTTCGGGCTGCGGCCGGAAAGCCAGCTTGCCGAGCTGGCCGGTGCCGCGCTGCGCTATGACCCGACCTTCCGGCAATGGTTCCCGGCGCAGGACGCCGATGGGCGTTGCGCGCCGAAGGTCTACGTTGCCGGCGACAACTGCCGCATCGGCGGGGCGCGCGCGGCCGAGGCGGCCGGACTGATCGCGGCGCACGCGGCGCTCGCCGATCTCGGCCTCGCCAATGGCGGCACCGATACCCAGCTGGTCGCGGCTCGCCGCACGCTGGCCGCGATGGAGCGATTCCAGCGCGGGCTGGCGCGCGCCTTCGCCTGGCCGCATCACTGGGCCGCCGGGATGGCGGACGAGACCATCGTCTGCCGCTGCGAGAACGTCACCGTCGGCGCCGTCCGCGGCGCGGTGCTGGACGCGCGCGGCGGCGAGCGCGAGCTCAACCGCGTCAAGGCGGCGGTGCGCTGCGGCATGGGCCGCTGCCAGGGCCGTTTCTGCGGCAATGCCGCGGCGGAGATCGTCGCGGCCGCGCTTGGCGATGCGCAGGCCGAGCCCGGCAGGCTGCGCGCCCAGCCGCCGGTGAAGCCCTTGCCCGTTACCGCTGCGCCGAAGGAGCCCGTGACATGAGCGCCGGACGCACCGATGTCGCCATCATCGGCGGCGGGCTGATCGGCTGCGCCACCGCCTACTATCTCGCCCGGCGCGGGCGGCGCGTGGTGCTGCTGGAGCGCGGCTTCGTCGGCGGTGTCTCCAGCGGCGTGAATTTCGGCAATCTGCGCCTGCAGGGCCGGCATCTGGAACAGATGCCGCTCGCCCTGCGCGCGCAGGCGCTATGGGAAGGGCTCGAGGCCGAGCTCGGCGAAAGCGTCGAGTTCTGGCGGCAGGGCCACCTGTTCGTCGCGCTGAACGAGCAGCACGCGGCGCAGATCGAGGCATTCCACCACGAATGCCGCCCCTACGGGCTGGAGACCGAGCTGCTCGACCGCCACCGGATCGCCGAGCGTTGGCCCTGGCTGCGCGGGCCGGTGGTGTCGGCCTCCTGGTCGGCGCGCGATGCCACCGTGAATTCGCGCCTGGTCAGCCCCGCCTATGCGCGTGCCGCGCGCGCGCTCGGGGCCGACATCCGCGAGGGGGTGGAGATGACGGCCATCGCGCGCGAGGGCGCGGGCTTCCGCCTCGCCTGCGCCGACGGGAGCGAGGTCCTGTGCGATGTGCTGCTGAACAGCGCCGGCGCATGGGGCGGCGCCATCGCCGAGCAGTTCGGCGAGCCGACGCCGGTCTTCGCCGCCGGCCCCGTGCAGCTGATCACCGAGGCCACGGGGCGCTTCCTCGAGAATGTCATCCACGCCGTCGATGGCAGCATCATCTTCCGCCAGACGCAGCGCGGCAACATCCTGATCGCCGGCCATCCGCGCGTGCCGGTCGATTTCGCCAACCGCCGCTCGCGCGTGCCGCCGCGCAAGCTCGCCACCAACCTGGCGCGCATGCTGGAGCTTGCCCCGCATCTCAGCCACCTGACCCTGCTGCGCTCCTGGACCGGGATCGAGGGCTATTTCCCCGACATGATCCCGGTGATCGGGCCGAGCCGCACCACGCCCGGCCTGTTCCACGCCTTCGGCTTCTGCGGCCACGGCCTGCAGATCGGGCCGGCGGTCGGGATGTGCCTGGCCGAGCTGATCCTTGATGGCCGCACACCGACGCCGATCGAATGCTTCGGCATCGAGCGCTTCGCCAAGCCGGTGACGGCCGACCGTGCGCACCTCGCCGCCGAGTTCGAGGGCAC
Source organism: Alphaproteobacteria bacterium (assembly GCA_020850755.1). Classification (GTDB taxonomy): domain Bacteria; phylum Pseudomonadota; class Alphaproteobacteria; order Acetobacterales; family Acetobacteraceae; genus JADZEB01. The sequence goes on from JADZEB010000025.1 coordinate 75,832, forward strand.
GCTGCTCGACAAGATCGGCGCCAGCTGAGTTTCCCCTTTGTCCCCGCGCCTCAGGCGCCTTCTTGTGGAGCATCCAGCCACCATGACAGAGCTTCCCCATATCGTCATCTTCGGCACCGGCGAGTTCGCCGGCCGCATCCTGCACGACATCGCCGCGACCGCGAGGAAGCCGGTGAGGGTGACGGTAGCCGGCATCGACACCGAACGCGCGGCGTGGCTCAAGCTCGCGGCCAATTCGCGCGCGGCGATTTTCGGCACACCGGTGAAGGTGGACTCCCTCATCGTCGACCTGATGAACCGCGACGCGACCGAGGCGGCGGTGGCCAAGCTCCGCCCCAATGTCGCGATCCAGGCCGCCTCGTTGCAGACCACCGCCGTGATCGGCCATCGCTCGGACGGCTGGAGCCAGCTCGTGGCAGAAGGTGGGCTGAGTGTCACCGCCGTGTTCCAGTCGCTCCTCTCGATCCGCGTCGGCGAGGCGCTCAAGAAGATCGCGCCCAACTGCCTGCACGTGAATTGCTGCTTCCCCGACGTGGTAAACACACTGATCGCCGCCGCCGGCCTGCCGATCGCCTGCGGCGTGGGCAACATCGCGATCCTGAGCTCAACCTTCACCGCGGTGCGCCCCGACCTCGCCGCGAAGGGCATGCGCGTGCTGGCGCACTACCAGGCGCTAGGGCCGTTCCGCCGCCCGCCCGAGGAGCGCAAGGGGCCGTTGCCGCGCGTGTGGATAGGCAACGAGGAGCTGCCGGATGTCTATGCCACCTTCCGCGAGGTGCGGCTGACGACACGACCGGCGGTGGACGTGTCGGGCGCGTGCAGCGTACCGCTCCTGCTTGCGATGGCGGCGGGCGAGGAGCATCGCACCCACGCACCGGCGCCGAACGGCCTGCCCGGCGGCTACCCGATCCGCCTGCGCGGCGGCCGGATCGAGCTCGACCTGCCCTCCGGCATCAGCGAGGCCGAGGCGATCGCCTGGAACACCGCGTTCGAGGCGCGCAACGGGCTCACCGTCACGCCGGCGGGGCATGTCACCTATAACGGCCAGCTTGCCGAGCGGCTGCGCAGCTACAGCCCGGACATCGCCGCCGGGTTCCACATCTCCGAGCTGGAGAAGGTGCACGCGACGATGGAGCAGTTCCGCGCCAAGCTGCAGGCGCAGCCGCCGCGCTGAGGCGGCGCAGCCAGCGCCAAGCCGCAGTACGAGCCCGGGGCGCTGGCACGCCCTGGGCCTCCCTGCCCTGCCCTGCCCGGCCCTGCCCGGCCCCGCCCGGCCCCGCCCTGACCCATCGGCCCGCCCACCACTGGCCGCGGCCGAACGGGAACGGCATGATGCGGCCGGGAGCGCTGGTGCTCGGCAAGGGAGTCGGACATGACCGTGCAGAAAGTCGCACTTATCACCGCCGGTGGCAGCGGCATGGGCGCCGAGGCGGCGCGCAGGCTGGCGGCCGATGGCTTCGCCGTGGGCATCCTGTCCGCCTCCGGCAAGGGCGAGGCGCTGGCGCGGACGCTGGGCGGCGTCGGGGTTACCGGCTCGAACCAGTCGCAGGACGATCTCAAGCGCCTGGTGGAGCTCTCGATGGCGCGCTGGGGCCGGATCGACGTGCTGGTGAACAGCGGCGGGCACGGACCGCGCGCCCCGGTGCTCGATATCACCGACGAGCAGTGGCACGCGGGCCTCGACGTCTACCTGATGAACGTGATCCGCCCGACACGCCTTGTTGCGCCGATCATGCAGGGGCAGAAGGCGGGCGTGATCATCAATATCTCCACCGCCTGGGCTTTCGAGCCGAACGAGATGTTCCCGACCTCGGCCGTGTTCCGCGCCGGGCTGGCTGCCTTTGCCAAGCTGTTCGCCGACCGCTACGCCGCCGACAATATCCGCATGAACAATGTCCTGCCCGGCTGGATCGACAGCCGCCCCGAGGTTGCCGAGCGGCGCCAGGGCGTGCCGATGAAGCGCTATGGCACGGTGGCCGAGATCGCCGCGACCGTGGCCTTCCTGGCCTCGGACGGGGCCGGCTACATCACCGGCCAGAACATCCGCGTCGATGGCGGGCTGATGCGCTCGATCTGAGGGCGCGAGGCGCACGCATTAGGCGGTACGCCCGCACCCACCGCGCGGCATGGACGACCGGGCGGAGAGTGCGCATACTCGGGCGCAACCGACACATCACGACCCAGCATGGGAGCCAGCCTTGTCCCCGATCATCCTGAACGAGCCGTTCCGGGCCGTCTTCTACGCGCCCTTCTACGCCGCGCTGCTGCGGGGCGCGTTCGCGCGCCAGGGTCTGGATCTCAGCATGGTCCATGTCGGTGATCCCGGCCAGGCGGCCCAGCAGCTCATCGACGGCGTCGCCGATCTGGCCTGGAGCGGGCCGATGCGCCCGATGCAGCGCCTCAGCCGCGATCCGCAGGACCCGCTGCGATGCTTCGGTGCCGTGGTGATGAAGGACCCGTTCCTGCTGCTCACCAAGGTGCCGCGACCGGGCTTCCGCATTGCCGACCTTGCCAAGCTGAAGCTCGCCGTCACCTCCGAGGTGCCTACACCCTGGTGGTGCCTGCAGGACGATATCCGCCGCGCCGGGCTTGATCCCAAGGCGCTCGATCTCGTGCTCGGCCGGACCATGGCGCAGAACTCGGACTCGCTGCTCGCGGGCGAGGTCGATGTCGTGATGCTGTTCGAGCCCTTTGCCGCCGCACTGGAGGAGAAGGGAGCCTCGGTCTGCTATGCCTCGGCCAGCCGAGGCCCCACCTCCTACAGCGCGTTCTACGCCACGCGCGAGCGCATCAAGGCGCGGCGGGCCGAGTTCCAGGCCATCATCCGCGCCATGGCCGAGACCCAGGCCTGGATCAAGACCGCCAGCGCGGCCGAGATCGCGGCCACGGTCGCCCCGCGCTTCCAGGACGTGCCGCAAGGCCGCCTGCAACATGCCATCGCGCGCTACCAGTCTCTCGGCATCTGGTGCGAGACGCCGCACTTCCCGGCCGACGCGCTCGCACGATTGGCGGGTGCGATGATCTCCTCGGGCGCGATGACGCATCACCCCGGCTATGACCTTTGCGTCGATGCGGAGCTTGTGGAATCGGCCCTCGCGGCCTGACCGGAGCCAGGAGGGCGTGGGCCGGCGGGGCGGCGCGCGCAGCCACACACCCCGGCCCGCCCGGAGGATCACACGCCGAGGCAACCTCAATGCGGGAACAGCCGAGGCAGAAGCGGCACCGCGATCGCCACGATCAGCGCTTCGAGCGGCAGGCCAAGCCGCCAGTAGTCGCCGAAGCGATAGCCCCCCGGCCCCATCACCAGCACGTTGTTCTGGTGGCCGATCGGCGTGAGGAACGCACAGGAACCGCCGATCGCGACTGCCATCAGGAAGGCATCGGGTGGCGCCCCCAGATTGCGCGCCAGGCCCAGGGCAACCGGCCCCATGACCGCGACGGTGGCGGCGTTGTTCATGATGTCCGACAACGTCATTGTCACGATCAGCGTCACTGCCAGAAGCACATGCGGGTTGCTGCCGCCGGTCAGGGCGACAATGCCGTCCACCATGCGCGCCGCGGTACCCGTGCGCTCAAGCGCGCCGGCCAGCGGCAACATGCTGGCCAGCAGCACCAGTACCGACCAGTCGATGGTCTCGTAGACGCGGCGGGCAGGCACGAAGCCGGCAAGCACCATTGCCAATGCGCCGCCGGCGAAGGCAACGGGCGCGTGCACGCTCATCACGGTGATGCTGGTCACGACCAGCCCAAGAATGGCAAGACCGAGAGCGGCGCTGCCGTGCGAAAGCTGGATGTCGCGATCGGCAAGCGGCAGGCCGCCGAAAGTCGACAGGAAATCGCCGATCCGGTCCTCCCGACCCTGCAGCAGCATCACATCGCCGGCGGCGAGGGTTATCGCGCCAAGGCGCAGATAGCGCGGCGCGCCACGCCGCGACAGGCCGATCAGGTTGATGCCGAAGCGCCGCCGCGCCCGCAGGCCGCGCATCGCCCGACCGACCAGCAGGCTTCCCGGCTGCACCACGGCCTCGACGATGCGGGCCGATCCTTCGCTTTCCCGGCCGGGTATGCGTGGCGAGCGCTTCTCTTCGTCCGCTTCCTCGACCGCCAGGCCAAGTTCCGACACGGCCGCTGCCAGACCTTCGGGATCGGCCTCGACGATCAGGATGTCGCCCGCCTGCACGATCGCACCATAGTCGGAGATCGCAAGCAGGCGCTTGCCGCGCGCGACACCGATGATCTGCGCCCCGACCTTCTCCAGTGCCGCCTCCACGGCCTCGAAGCTCATGCCGGCCGCCTTGCTGTTCTCCGGAACATGAACCTCAGCGATATAGGGCGCGAGTTCGAACAAGCCCGCACTCTCGGCGGACCCGCTGCGGCGCCGCGCGGCACTGCCCAGCAGAAGCCCGCCAGCCAGGGCAAGGAAGGTGACGCCCGCCACCGTGATGGCCAGCCCGGCGGGCGCGAAGGCGAAGAACCCGAACGGCGCGCCAAGCGACTCCGCGCGGAACGCGGAGACGATGAGGTTCGGCGGCGTGCCGATCAGCGTTGTCATGCCGCCGAGCAGGGTCGAGAAGGAAAGCGGCATGAGGACGGCGCCCGGCGGCATCCCGCCATCGCGCGCTGAGCGCATGGCGATCGGCATGAGGATGGCCAGTGCTCCGACATTGTTCATCGCCGAGGACAGCGCCGCCCCAAGCAGGCACAGCATGATCGTCATCCGCCGGCCGCTGGAGCCGCGGGGCAGCACATAGCGCGCCAGCATGTCGGCGGCGCCCGATCCGACCAGGCCGCGGCCGAGCACGAGCACGAAGGCGATGCTTGTCACCGCGGGGTGGGCGAAGCCGGCAAAGGCTTCCGCCGGCGCGACCAAGCCCAGCAGCGTAGCCACCAGCAGCGCCGCCAGTGCAACCGCGTCGTGCCTCGGTCGGCCAAGGATGAACAGCAGGACCGCAGAGACAAACACCACCAGCAGCAGCAACTGCTCGATGCTCATGTCGGTTTCGTGCGTTGCGCGGCGCCGTGACCCGCATGGTTCAACGGCAAACCTAGCAGCCCGGAGAAGAAGGCTGCCGTGTGCCGCCCGATCATGCGCGTAAGGTAGCCGCCCTCCTGGACCACGACCGTTGGCAGGTCCAGCGCGCGAACCGCGCTTCCGATGCGGTGGAAGTCCGGCGGGCGCAGGCTCCAGCTCCCGGTCGGATCACCCCTGCCGGTATCAAGACCAAGGCACAGCACGAGCCATTGCGGCGCAAAGCGGCGAATGCGTGCATGTGCACGCTCATGCGCGGCGTGCCATTCCTCGGGCGCGGTCTTCTCGGGCAATGGGAGGTTGAGGTTGAAACCCCGCCCCGCCTCCTCGCCAACCTCGTGGGCGAAGCCGGTGAAATAGGGGTATGCGATGTTCGGATGGCCATGGATCGAGACGGTCAGCACATCCGAGCGGCGCCAGAAGATGTCCTGCTGGCCGTTGCCGTGATGATAGTCGATGTCGAGCATCGCCACGCGCCCGAAGCGGCTGAGATACTGCGCCGCGATCGCCGCGTTGTTCAGGTAGCAGAACCCGCCGAAGGCGCGATGCTCGGCATGATGGCCAGGCGGCCGCACAAGCGCATAGGCGAATCTCTCCCCTTCCACCACCAGCGCAGCGGCCGTGAGCGCGCAATCGGCGGCACCGCGCGCCGCCGGCCAGGCATTGGCGGTCAGCGGCGTGAAGGTGTCGATGCACCAGTAGCCGGCGCGCAGCGGCAATTCGCGCGGCGGCGCGGCACGGTTGCGGATCGGGAAGACGTAGGGATAGACCGCCCGGTCGGCCGGAAGCTGCATGCACACGCGGCGGAGGTAACTCACCATCTCGGGGGCGTGCACGGCGGTGAGATGGCGTTCCCCGAAGCGCCTGGCCGCGACGCGGCGCACGGGAAGGCGCTCCTCGAGCACGCGGCGGATCGCGCGGATGCGGACGGGAGCCTCGAAATAGCCGCGATCGCGAACGTGATGGATGGCATGGTGCTCGTTCGCCACCACCGGCAAGGGGGCCGTGGCACCGTGGCCCGAGGGCCCGGCGACCTCGCGGCGCCTGTGCCTGCCGTTGCGCAGCCGCACGGGATCGTCCCGGAACGACGCGACGACGGCGTCGACATATCCCGGCGGACAATCGGCGCCATACTTGCGCTCCAGCAGGGCGCGCACGATCCGCCGCGCCGCGTCCATTGCCAGGGGAGAGTCGCTGCCGAGCGCGTCGTAGACAAGATAGGGGGGCGGAACCATCGCGCCCGGCAAGGGTGTCTCGTAGGCCGTGCCGATAACCGGATACGCCCCGAACCGCGCATAGAAGCGCAGCCTGCTGGCATTCTCCGCCCGAATGGCGTGGTCGGGACATAGCGCCGGGTCGTCGGGCTGCGCCTCAAGGAAGACGCCGATCGCGCCCAGATTGCGCGCCAGTTCGCGGACACGCTGGTAGAGCGCCCCGCCGATGCCCGTGCCTGTGCGGCGCACATCGGCTGCGATGTAGTCGAGATAGAGAAAATCGAGGTCGGCCGCATGCCGGGCCAGCGCCACGCCGCGCACCCGCTCCTGTGCATCCTCCGCGACCAGCACGAACGGGCGGAAGGCGGTGCTCGCCGGCATGGCCAGCAGCGCCGACAAGGAACCCGGCGCGGCGGGCCAGGAGAAAGGGAAGTGCTGGTGCAGGATCGCCTCCGCCTGCTTTACCGCATCGGCATTCGCGCGCGCCAATGCATCGGGAATGCGCCGGATACGAAACATGCCAGTCCGCCTCGATCACCCCTCGGGTTGTGCTGCCGCAAAGCCTAACGCCTTGAGCCGGGGTGCGCCAACCTTCCCGCGGACCCCACCGCCGACGTCATGCAAGCTTCACGGGGAAGTCATCACGCCGACACGCAGCTCAAGGATAGTCCCGCAGCACCGCATCCGCCCCCACCAACGGACCGACGCCATGCTGCGCATCGAGAGACTGAGCAAGAGCTTCTCCCGCGATGGTGCGCCGGTGGTCGCCGTGCAGGATGTCACTCTGGACATCCCCAAGGGCCAGATGGTGGGCATCATCGGCCGCTCCGGTGCGGGCAAGTCGACGCTCCTGCGCCTGCTCAACCGCCTGGCCGAACCCTCGGCCGGACGCATCTCCCATGACGGCGAGAACGTGACGGCGCTCTCGGGCCGGGAGTTGCGCGCCTGGCGAGCCCGATGCGCGATGATCTTCCAGCAGTTCAACCTCGTCGGCCGCCTCGACGTCATGACCAACGTGATGCTGGGCGGCCTGTTCCGTGCCGGCACCGTTGCCAGCCTGCTCAAGCGCTTCACGGAGGAGAACCGCATCGAGGCGATACATGCCCTGATGCGCCTCGATCTGGTGGATCAGGCGCTGCAGCGCGCCGACACGCTCTCGGGCGGCCAGCAGCAGCGGGTGGCGATCGCGCGCGCGCTTGCCCAGCGCCCGAGCATCATCCTCGCCGACGAGCCGATCGCGAGCCTCGATCCGCGCAATGCCGCGCGTGTCATGGAGGCGCTGCGCCAGATCAACCAGGACGACGGCATCACGGTCATCTGCAACCTCCACACGCTCGACACCGCCCGCACCTATTGCGACCGCATCGTGGCGATGGCGCAAGGACGGGTCGTGTTCGATGGCGCGCCATCGGCGCTCACCACAGCGCGTCTGCACGAGATCTACGGTGTCGACGGGATCGAGGAACAGATCGACGAGACCATCACCTCGACCTCCGTGCCGCCGCGCGTGGCCATCGCCGTCAACGCCTAGCCAGGCCGCGGCGGCGGCCGTCGCTCTCCCCCCTCGGATCGAGATCCAAAGGAGCACCTCATGCTGCCGCGCCGCCACCTGCTCGCCCTCGTCGCAACCGGCCCCTTGCTCGCCGGCATGCCCGCCAGCCGCTCCGGAGCCCACGCGCAGGGCGATTGGCGCAGCCAGGTCCGCGAGATCCGTTTCGGCATCTCCTCGGCCGAGAACGAACGCGACGCGGTCGCCCGTCACGAGCCGCTGGCGCGTTATCTCTCGGAGAAGCTCGGCGTGCCCGTCCGCATCTACCGCGCCACCGACTATGCCGGCGTGGTCGAGGCGATGCGCGCCGGCCATCTGGAGTTTGCCCGCATCGGGCCGGCGAACTACGCTCTGGCCTACCGCATCATGGGCAGCCGCATCGCGCCCATCGCCCGCGACATCGACCAGGCCGGGGCCGAGGGCTACTACTCGGTGATCGCGGTGAAGGCGGACAGCCCCTTCCGCACGCTCGCCGACCTGCGCGGCCGCGCGATCGCGTGGCCCGATCCCAACTCCGCCTCGGGCTTCGCCGTCCCGGCCTACTATCTGCGCAAGGAGGGCATCGACATCGAGCGCTTCTTCGGGCGCACCGGTTTCTCCGGCAGCCACGAGCAGGGCATCATCGCCATCCTCAACGGCACCTTCGATGCCGCCGCGACCTTCTGGAGCAACGAGGCGCGCGGCAACATCCAGCGCATGACCGAGAAGGGCATGATCCCGGCCGGCGCCACGCGCATCATCTGGCGCTCGCCGCTCATCCCGAACAGCCCCTGGGTGGTGCGCACCGACCTGCCCGCCGGCCTTCTGGAAGCCTATCGAGCGGCCCTGTTCGCGATGCCGAGCGACGCACCGGATGTCTTCCGCCTCGCCTCGACCAACGCCCGCGGGCTCGCGCCGACCAAGCACGAGGACTATCTCGACGTGATCGCGGTCACCGAGGAGAACCAGCGCCAGCGCCGCCAGCGACGGAGCTGACGAAACGCATCGGTGGCGTTCGTGCCGGACATGATGGCGGCGCCTGGCCGCCCCGCGGACCCGGTCGGCGAGGCGGGCGCGATCGCCCGCCAGCATCGCACGCTGCTGCGCACACGGCGCCTGCACAGTGCCGCCTTTGCCATCCTGCTGCTGCTGGCAGCGGCGTTCTCAGCCATCATCGGCGAGGTCGATCTCGCCAGGCTCGCGCGCGGGCTGCCGCAGATCATCGCCTATGTCGGCCAGACACTGCCGCGCCTGTCGCCTGCCTCGCTGGGCACGGATCTTGCCGAGTGGCTCTGGGGGCTCGACCTTTGGCTCGCCTTGCTGGCCGACACGATCGTCATGGCGTTCGTGGGCACCAGCTTCGGCGCGGCGGGCGCATTCCTGCTGAGCTTCCCCGCCACCCGCACGCTGGTGCGAAATCCCCTGCCCTACTTCATCAGCCGCCGCCTGCTTGAACTGGCGCGCACCGTGCCGGAACTCGTCTATGCCCTGGTCTTCGTCTACGCCTTCGGGCTTGGTCCTTTCGCCGGCGTGCTGGCGATCGCGGTGCACAGCGTCGGCTCGCTCGGCAAGCTGTTCGCCGAGGCGAACGAGAATGCCGATCTCGGTCAGCTTGATGCGATGCGCACTGTAGGCGGCTCCTGGCCGCAGGCGGTCCGGTTTGGGATCGTGCCGCAGGTCCTGCCGCTCATGGCCAGCTACACGCTGCTACGCTTCGAAATCAATGTCCGCGGCGCCTCGGTCCTCGGCATCGTCGGGGCGGGCGGCATCGGCGAGGAGCTCTACCTCGCGGTCCGGCAGTTCATATACCAGGACATAAGCGCGATCGTGATGCTGATCCTGCTCACGGTGATGCTGATCGACATGGCGTGCGAACGGTTGCGGCTTCACCTGATCGGCGCCGAGGCGATGCAGGCGGCGCGGGCATGACCGGCCCCCAGCCACCGGAGACGGCCGCGCCGCGTGCAGCCCATCCCGCCCTGTTCGCGCCGAGCAGAGCCGCACGCCTGCGTGCAGCCCTCGGCCTCTCGGCTTTCCTGGGCCTGCTTCTGTTCGGGCTCTGGCGCATCGATGCCAACCCCGAGCGCATCTGGAACGGACTTGGCAGGCTGACCTTCCTGCTGCGGCTGATGTTCCCACCCTCCTCCGGCGGCGCGCTTGGCGAGTTCCTCTACGCCATTGCCGAGACGCTATCGATGGCCTTCCTCGGCACCTTGCTCGCGGCCATTGCAGCCCTGCCGCTCGGCTTCCTGGGTGCGCGCAACGTGCTGCCGACAGCGCTTCTGCATTTCGGCGTCCGCCGCCTGTTCGACGGGCTGCGCGGCATCGATACGCTGATCTGGGCGCTGATCTTCGTCTCGGCGGTGGGGCTTGGCCCCTTCGCCGGGATACTGGCGATTGCCGTGCCCGACGCCGGCACGCTGGCCAAGATCTACGCCGAGGCGATCGAGAATGCCGACCGTCGCGCGATCGAGGGCGTGCGCGCAACCGGCGCCTCGCGCGTCCAGGGCATGCGCTACGGCATCTGGCCGCAGGTGGCGCCGATAATCCTGTCCAACGTCCTCTACTTCTTCGAATCCAACACACGCTCGGCATCGATCCTCGGCGTCGTTGGCGCCGGCGGGATCGGGCTTCAGCTTTCAGATCGCATCCGCATCAACAACTGGGACGAAGTATGCCTGATCATCATCCTGATCCTGGTCACGGTCGCGCTGATCGACAGCCTTTCCCGGCTGATAAGACTGCGCCTGATCGGCAAGTCGGCATAGGAATCCTGGCGGGGCAGCCGCCCTCCTCGTCCAAGACCCTTGGCGCAGCACCATTGATCCACGCAACGGCCAGCGTGTGTGACAGTCGCCTTGGCGCCTACACGGAGGTTGGCGCGCGCACCACGATCACCGAGACGTGCATTGGCGACTACAGCTATGTCGTCAACGACAGCTCGATCATCTATGCCGAGATCGGCCGCTTCTGCTCGATCGCGGCGCACACCCGTATCAATCCGGGCAACCACCCGCTCGACCGGGTGGCGCTCAGCCACTTCACCTATCGCAGCGCAAGCTACGGTCTGGGGGAGGATGACGCCTCGTTCTTCGACTGGCGGCGAGCGCACAAGGTCGCACTCGGCCATGATGTCTGGATCGGCCACGGGGCGGTCGTGCTGCCGGGCGTCACGATCGGCAATGGCGCGGCGATCGGCGCCGGTGCGGTCGTCAGCAGGGATGTGCCGCCCTTCGCGATTGCAGTCGGTGTGCCTGCCCGCATTCTCCGGTTCCGCTTCACCCCAGCGGTGATTGCGGCGCTGGAGCGCATCGCCTGGTGGGACTGGCCCCACGAGAGGTTGGCGCATGCCCTGCCCGATTTCCGCACCTGCGACGCCGAGGCGTTCTGCCAACGGTACGACCCGGCGTTACCATGCGGCACGGCCTCCCACGCCGGCAGGCCATCCGTGAACGCCCAGGCAGAATGATGCCACGCCTGGCAACGGGGCGGACTCTGTTCCGGCCATAGGCGCGCCACTTCAGGGAATTGCGGCGGGTCGAGAAACATTCGCCGCGCAGGCGATCCGCTTTCGGCGGCGAGTGCTGCGAAGATGCGGTCGAACGCGCCCATGTGGCTCCAGCGCACGAAGCGGTTGTACAGCGTCTTGTGCGGGCCGTAGGCCGCAGGCGCATCGCGCCACTCCGGGCCAGGGCGGATGATGTCGATGATGTCGCTCAGCACACAGCGCTCATCCACGCGCGGAACCCCGTGCAACGGCGGGAAGTGCGACGACAGGCTCCGTCGCGGCATCGCCGTCGCCACCAAGGGCGGCGTCGGGCTCGGCATGGCAGCACCCTCGCCTCACCGGGAACCACGGGCTTCTCGCGCGTCGCATCAGGCAGGCAATGCCTCCCGAGCCTGCGACACGGAACGGCCGCGCGGTTGCATGGCTGCGTGATGACAGGGAGCGATGCATCCCCACTTCGCTGGCCCGCGCCCCGAGCCTGAAGCCCTCGTGCATGATTGACATTCGTTACGTTTGCGAGCGAAACTCCCGCATCGAGCGCGCCAGATCTTCGAATGCAGGGGACTTCCCTGTTGAAACGCTGGCTGCGCATCCCACGCGACGCGGCACTCGATAAAGCCACACCAGATCGCACCTCTCCAAGCGCAAGGAACGGCCGAATGTCGGACTCGGATGTTGGCATAGGCAGGACTTCTCAGATCGCGGCGCCTTCTGACGCCTCGGACGGCCCTAGCATGAGCAGGCGTGCGTTCGCGGCAGTCGCGATCGCTACGGCATTCGCCGGCATCCCCGGCAGCGCCCGCGCGACGACACTCGCAGACATCCGGCGGCGTGGGCATATGTTGGTCGCCACCGAGGACAACTACCCGCCCTTCGAGTCCATGCAGAACAACCAGCCCGCCGGGTTCGATCACGACCTCTATAGACTGCTCCGTCAGTGGGCCCCTTTCGAGGTCCGTCAGACGATCATTCCGTTCCAGGGTCTGCTCGCGGGTGTCATTACCGGGCAGTTCGACGTGGCGCTAACGGCCGCTGTCATCACCGACCAGCGCGCGCAGCAGCTCGACTTCGCGATGCCGATCGCCGAGGCGACGCACTTCTATGTCAAGCGCAAGGGAGACAACCGCATTCGGTCCGTCCGTGACCTCGGTGGGCTTACCGTGGGGCTGCAACAGGGTAGTTCCATTCAGCAACGCTTGCCGCAGGTCGACCAGCTCCTGCAGAGCCATGGGGGCCGCCTGGGCCGTGTCGTCGCCTACGCAAGCTACCCGGAGGCGTTCCAGGATCTGGCGATCGGCCGCATCGACTATGTCCTGCATAGCGTGGTCGCCTTGGCGGATCTCGTGCGTCGTCGTCCGAACGATTTCGAGATGGGCGAGGCTGTTGTCCCGGTGTCCTACCACGCTTGGGCGGTGAAGAAGGGCAACCGCGAATTACGAGACTTCCTGAACCAGTTCCTCACCGAGCAGTGGAACAACGGCACCATGGTGCGCCTGCAGGAGCAGTGGTTCGGGCGTGCTTTCCCCAATTTGCCGCGCGCCGCCATGCTGCCCGGAAATCGGCCAATACCGGACTGAAGCGACAAGACGAGCGCTCGCTTCGTGGATTGGGGCCCCCTCCTACACAGCCTCGGCGAAGGCACTGCGGTCACCCTGCTTGTGTCTGCGGCAGGGATCGCTGCAGGCATGATCCTCGGCCTTGCGCTTGCGCTGACCCGGCGCTCGTCGTGGCTGCTGTCCGGGCCTATCGCCATCTATGTCAGCCTATTGCGAGCCACGCCCGTCGTGACGCTCGCGCTCCTGGTCTTCTTCGCCCTGCCGAGCCTAGGGCTAGCGCTTCCACCGGTCGCCGCAGCGATCTTGACGCTCACGCTCAACACCTCCGCCTTCCAGGCCGAGATCTGGCGGGCGTCCTTCGCCGCCTTCCCGGAGGGACAGCGCGAGGCAGCGCGCGCCGCCGGCATGACCTCGGGTCTTGCCCTTCGGCGCGTCGTCTTCCCGCAGGTCTGGCGCGCCAGCCTGCCGGCCCTGGTCAATGAAGCGACGCTGCTGCTGAAGGGAAGCCCCGCAGTCGCTGTGATCGGCGTCGTCGACCTCACCCGCGCCGCCGTGCGCGCGACGACGGCGGACTACAACCCGCTGCGCCCGTTCCTCGCCGCCACCGTGATCTACGTCCTGGTCGTGCTAGCGCTGATCGCCGTCCAGCGCGGGATTGAGCGTCGCATTGTCAACAAGTACGGCGTCCTATGATCGACAACTTCCTGATCGTCCTCGGGGAATGGCCGACAATTGCCTGGGGCTTCGCCACCACCGTCTGGGTTAGCGCCCTCTCCATTGCCCTGTCGCTCATCCTGTCCATCGCGCTTTTCGTCGCCATAGCGTCAGGCAACAGATGGCTCACCATTCCGCTGCGCGCCTTCGTGGACCTGATGCGCGCCATCCCGTTCCTGATGCTGGTGTTCCTCGCCTACTACTGCCTGCCACTTGCCGGTGTCCGGCTTTCCAGCTGGACCTGCGGCCTGGTCTCGCTCGTCGCCTACAACACTGCCTACTTCACGGAGATCCTGCGCGGCGCCTGGGCGCACATGTCGGCAGAGCAGGCGGATGCGGGCCGAGCCTTCGGATATGCGGGCCTGCGCCTGTACAGCAGGATCATTCTTCCGCAGACTTTGATCGCGTCAGGGCCCATGCTCGGGAACCAGGCGATAACGCTGATCAAGAACTCCGCCTTTCTGATGGTGATCACCGTTCACGAACTCACCTTTGCGGTGAACCAGATCCAGTCGATCTATTTCACGCCGCTGGAGGCACTGCTCGTGGGCGTGACGCTCTACTGGGTGCTCTGCCTCGTCGTCGAGGCTGCGGTCCGCCGCCTCGACCGCATTGCTGCGGTGCGCGGCAGTGCGTAAGGCCGACGCCCTCGTGGTCGGCGCAGGCCCAGACCCCGAATCCGTCCTGGTGGTGCGCGGACTGACGAAGAGCTTCGGCGCGCTCCGCGTGCTCGACGGCGTTGACCTGGATGTGGGGCAGGGAAAGACGCTATGCCTGCTCGGTCCAAGCGGCTCCGGCAAGTCGACGCTGCTGCGGTGCCTGAACCATCTGGAGCGTCCCGACAGCGGCGAGGTTCTGCTGCGCGGCGAGCGCATCGGCTCGCGCCTCGATGCGCGCGGCCAGCCGAGACCGCTCCGGGAGCGGGAGCTTGCCCGCCAGCGGGTCCGGTTCGGCATGGTGTTCCAGCACTTCAACCTCTGGCCGCACCTGACGGCGCTCGGCAATGTGATGGAGGCTCCGGTCCACGTGCAGGGTCGAGACCGGCACGAGGCCCGCGCGGAGGCGGTGGCGCTGCTGTCGCAGATGGGCCTGGCCGACAAGCGCGACGAGTACCCGAGCCGGCTCTCGGGCGGTCAGCGTCAGCGGGTCGCCATCGCCCGCGCGCTGGCCACGCGCCCCGACGTGCTCCTGTTCGATGAGCCCACCAGCTCGCTCGACCCCGAACTCGTCGGCGAGGTCCTCGGGGTCATGCGCGGTCTTGCCGATGCGGGCCGCACGATGGTGGTGGTCACCCACGAGATGGGATTCGCCCGGGAGGCCGCGGACGAGGTCGTCTTCATGGACGCCGGTCGCGTTGTCGAGCGAGCGGCCCCGGACGACTTCTTCACGAGGCCAACAGAGGCGCGCACGCGCCAGTTCCTGCAGCGGCTCGGCTAGGTCACCGGTCGACGCGACGGACAACGAGGAGGATCAGGTCATGGCTTTCGTCTGCGACATCCCCGCCCGCGCCGGGAAGGCGGCCCGCGTGAAAGCGGGCGGTGCCATCAGGCTCATCAACACTCTGGGCAGCCAGGTGGTGGACACCTGGGCGTTCAATGCGGCCGATACCAGCGAATTCATGTCCATGGAGCACACGCGGGTCATGCTGGGCCGCGTCAGCCCGAGAAAGGGCGACAAGCTCTTTTCGAACAGGCGCCGCCCGATGCTCGTCCTCGAGGAGGACACGTCCCCTGGCGTGCATGATACGCTGCGCGCCGCCTGCGATCCGGAACGCTATCGGCTGCTCGGCTTCAGCAGTCACGCGAGCTGCGCGGAGAACCTGACCACGGCGCTCGCCGAGCTGGGCCTGACGGCCCCGCACAATCCCTGCCCGCTCAACATGTTCGAGAACTGTCCGGTCGGGGAGGACGGGGCGCTCATCGTCGTGCCCCCGCCTGTCACGGCGGGCCAGTACGTGGTTCTGCGGGCCCTCATCGACACGGTGGTGGTGTTCTCCTCCTGCCCCATGGACGTCTTCCCGACGAATGGGCCGGACTGCACACCGAAACCGATCGCCTACGAGATACTGGAGACGCCGGCGTGAGCGAGGCGTATGGACGCCTCCTCATCCGCGACGCCAACTACGTCGTCACACTCGACGACGCGCGGCGCATTCTTCAGCGCTGCTCGGTCTTCGTCGAGGGCGGCGTCATTCGCGACGTCGGGGCGCCCGCCGAACTCGACACCCGCCACCTCGAGGCATGCCGAGCTGGCGGCTCGGTGATCGAGGCGGCGGGCCGGCTTGTCGTCCCGGGCTACGTCGACACGCATGTCCACACCTTCGAACATCTGAGCCGCGGCCTCATCCCCGACGACCTCGCAACGCAGGACTGGGCGACCCTCTATGCTCGTCCATTCTACTCGGGCCTCACTGAGGAAGAGGCATTCGTCTCCGCGCGGCTTGCCTGCGCAGAGATGCTGCGCGGCGGGACGACCTGTTTCGTCGACACCAACATCCTCCTCTCGCTCGGGCATCTCGACGCGGTAGCCCAGGCGGTCGAGGAAAGCGGGATGCGGGCGATCCTCGGGCGCGGGGTGTTCGACCGAATGCCGGCGGCGATGGCTGCGAGGATCCCGGAGGAAACGCGAGCGCGGATACTGTCACCGGATGCCGACCGAGCGCTGGCGGAGAGCGAGGCACTGCTGCGGCGGTGGACCGTGCGCGCGGGCGGTCGCATCCGCGCCTGGGCATCCATCTATGGTCTCTGTCCCTACACGTCTGACGAGCTCTTCGCCGGGGTGAGGCACCTGGCGGACCGCTACGGCGTAGGTGCCGCATTCCACATCGCCTCGTCACTTGGCGAAGCGCGGTCGCTCGAGGCCCGAACCGGCGTCTGGCCGATTACGCATCTCGACCGGCTCGGAGCACTCGGTCCGAACCTCTTGCTCACGCACTGCACGGCGATGAGGGAGGCGGAGGTTGAAATGCTCGCCCGCAGCGGCACCAAGGTCGCATTCTGCCCGGGCGCGGCCTTGCGGCTTGGCAAGGGCGCCACTCGTATCGGGCTTGTCCCGGAGATGCTCGCCGGTGGCGTCACGGTCGCATTGGGCGCCGACGGCGTGTCGTCAAGCGGCAGCTTCGACATGACGCGCCTGATGAGCCTCGTCGCCGGGCTCTTCAAGGATGCTCGCATGGATCCTTCGCTCGTGCCCGCGGAAAAGGCGCTGGAGATGGCCACCCGTGACGGCGCTCGCGCCTGCCTTCTCGATGGCGAGATCGGGTCGATCGAGGTCGGCCGCTGCGCAGACCTCGCCCTCTATGACGTGACAACACCGGAGTGGGTCCCAGTGCACGACATCGTGCGCAACCTGGTCTACTGCGCCGACGCCCGGAGCGTCACCGATGTGATCGTGGACGGCCGGCACGTGGTCCGCGACGGACAGCTGACAACCATCGACGTCAAGCGTGCCGCCGCAGAGGCAATCGAGGCCGGGGAGCGGATTGCGCGACGGCTGGAACTGACACCACGGACACGCTGGCCATTGGTCGGGCCAAGTTCAGTCGAGCACCACGATTGAACTGCCATTCGGATGCTGGAAAGGCCGCTGGCCGATCTGCCTGACCCGAAGGTCCTTACGCGTTAGCCAAGCAGCCACACTGGCGACAGTAATCGCTAATGCAACGCCTGCAATGATCGGCATCGGCATCGGCATGTTGATGAAGCGTGCTTGGCGAACGGCCGGGTTGGACACGCCGCCGCCGGCGGAAGGTGGTGTCATCCCCGCGCGGCCGGACGAAGGACAGCGCCACCGACCGCTCGATACGGAGGTGGAAGCCCGGCGCCGGATTGGTCGCGGTGCCGTTGGCGAAGCTGGCGCCGAACACCGGCTCGTTGTTGGCGCGCGCCTCGAAGCTGCGCAGCATGTTGCGCGGGACCGGGCGGCCGCCCTCGTCGCGGCGCAGGCC
>JADZEB010000026.1 GCA_020850755.1 Alphaproteobacteria bacterium
ATCTGGTGGAACCGCGCTGCGGTTCCACCAGATCGGACGCTGCTCGCAAACCTTAAGTTTCTGGGGCACGGTTCCGTTCGGCTGACGCAAGCCGAACGGAACCGTGCCCTAGAGGTTGAAAGCGGCGGCGGTGACGCTGGAAACGCCCGCCAGCCGGATCGAGAAGTCGGCCGCCAGGTCGCCATCGACATTGGCGTAGAGAACCAGGCCGCTGGCGCCGGACTCGTAGCGTATCTGTCCGGCGGCGGTGAAGGCCGCGGTGCCGATGAAGGTGAAGGCATCGTCGCCGGGCGTGCCGCTGTCGGCGTCGATCGCGGCGAGGTCGATCGCATCCGTGCCCTCGACGAAATCGTAGATCACGTCGCGACCGGCGAAATCGGCCGTGCTGTCGGACAGCCCCTGATACTGGAAGATGTCGCTGCCATTGCCGCCATAAAGCTTGTCCGCCCCGTCGCCTCCGGACAGCAGGTCGTTGCCATCGGCACCCGAGAGCACGCTCGCGCCGGCATTGCCGATGATGATGTTGTCGGAGGCGTTGCCGAAGCCGCTGACCGCCGTGTCGGTGAGCGCGAGATTCTCGATCGAGGTCCGGTAGGCCAGCGACAAGGACACCGAGCTGATCACCGCATCCGTGCCACCCGCATCCGAGGTGATGTCACCCAGCGCGTCGACGAAATAGGTGTCGTCGCCCAGGCCGCCATACATCGCGTCGTTGCCCTCGCCGCCATTGAGGGTGTCGTTGCCGCCGAAGCCGACCAGATCGTCATCGCCGTTGCCGCCGGACAGGGCGTCGTCGAAGGCACTGCCATAGACGCTCTCGAAGTTCGACAGCGTGTCGGTGCCGGCCCCGCCCGTGTTCTACGGGCTGGTGAGGCCGAGAATGACCGTCACGCCCGCGCCGGCCGAGGTGTAGTCGAGGATGTCGAAATCGCCTCCGCCATCGAGCACATCGTCGCCATCCTGCCCGCCGATGCGGTCATTGCCGGCGTCGCCGGAGACGGTGTCGTTGCCATCATTGCCGGCGAGTTTGTCGTTGCCGTCGCCGGCGATCACGAAATCGTCGCCGCCAAGGCCGTTCAGGATGTCGTTGCCGGTGTCGCCGGTCAGTATGTTGTTGCCGGAATTGCCGTTGATGATGTTGTCGAGCGAATTGCCCGCGCCGCCGATCCCGGCCGTGCCGGTGAGCGTCAGGTTCTCGACATTGGCGGTGAGCGTGTAGGTGATCGAGGATTGCACGAGGTCGGTGCCCTCGTCGGCGTTCTCGGTCACCACATCGCCGGCATCGTCGACGATGAAGGTATCATTGCCGGTGCCGCCGCTCATGGACTCGGCGCCGGTGCCGCCATCGATCAGGTCGTCGCCGCCCAGACCGCTGATCGTGTCGTCATTGCCAAGCCCGCTGATCGTGTCGGCGTCCGCGGTGCCGTTGAGCGTGTTCTTGCCGCCGTTGCCGGTGATGATAGCTATGGTCGAGTACCTCTCGCTTTCTCTGTCTGTGTCTGTCCCGGCGCGCCATGCCTAGCATGCCGTAGGGGCAACTGGGCTCGTCGGCGCGCTTTGCATCCGTACCGTCGTCCGAGCACCGAATCGAAGCGTCGTTATTTTATACCGAATCTCGATCGCATTATCCACCGCAGCAAGATCTATGCCCTCGCGCCGCGTCGCGGCAACAGCCCAAGACACTAGCCCTGGAGCGCGCCGCGGGAGGCCATGTAGCAATTTGCGACACGCGGGCCTCTCGAAACGCGGCGGCGGGCAAGCCGGGGTGGCGAGCCATGGCGCGCCATCCGCACCGCCCTGCGCCCAAGGGCCAAGCGGAGCGTCGGGGTGGATGATGCTTCTGGATACCGCCTTCGCCGCGCGGGCAAGGTGCTATGCGCGCAACACCTCGCGCGTCACGCCCACCCCGGCCTCTGTCAGGCGCACCAGGTTCGCGCTGCCGGCCAGGTCGGGCGAGCCCGAGTAGAAGGCCGCTGTTCCGTCCGGCCCGACGCGCACGGCGCGGTCCCAGTGGCCGAGCGCGACATAATCGGCCCCCGCGCCCGCCAGCGCCGCGTCCGAGATGCGCCAGGAGCGGTGCGCGTGCCATTCCCACTCGGGCTCGGGCACGTAGTGGCCATGCGCCATCGCCACCTGGAAGCGCGCCCGGCGCGCCCGGGCGGGACCGAGCGGCGGGAAATCCTCGTCGCCGTGATGGGCGCGGCCGATGATCTCGAGCCCGATCGCATCGAACAGCACGGTGTCGGCATGCGTCGCGCCCAGCACGGCGACATGCGGCAGGTCGAGAATGCCGGCGCGGCGGAACAGGCAGTCGGGCTGCAGGGCGTCGTGGTTGCCGGGCAGCACCACCACCGGCCGGCCGGCACCGGCCAGCAGTTCGGCCGCCTGGCGCAGGACCGGCGTGGCGATGCGCGCATTGTCGAAGGTGTCGCCCGCCAGCAGCACGAGGTCGGCCGCCTGCGCGCGCGCCAGGGCCAGCACGGCGGCAAGCCCCACCAGCCCGTGCTGGCCCCGCTTCGGCCCGACATGGGTGTCGAGGTCGTCGATATGCAGGTCGGAGCTGTGCACCAGCACAACCCCGTCCCGCATCGCGTTCGCCCGCACGTCCCGCCCCCGCGCTTCCCGGGCCCGCCCGCCCTAGCGCCCCTTCCACATCGGCTTGCGCTTCTCGCGGAAGGCGCGCGGCCCCTCGGCGCCGTCCTCGCTCTCGGCAGTCTCCTTGTCGAGCGCGCGCTGATAGGCGATCAGCGGCTCGGGGAAAGCGGTGCTGAGGCGATAGAGCTTCACCGCCGCCTGCGAGGCCAAGGGCGAGCCGCGGCAGACCATCTCGGCCATCTGCTCGGCCGCGGGCATCAGTTCGGCGCGCGGCACCACCTTGTTGACGATGCCGTATTGCAGGCACTCCTGGGCCGACAGCCGGCCATTGGCGAGCGTGAGATAGGCGGCCACCGCGCGCGGCATGGCGAAATAGAGGTTCTGCGGCGAGCCGAGCCGGCCGACCAGCGTGTGGGTGTCGCTGATCCAGGCTTCCTCGGCCATCACGCGCAGATGCCCGCTGAGCGCGAGGCTCAACCCGATGCCGACGGCAAGGCCGTTGATCGCGGTGATGATCGGCTTGTCGCAGGGCACATGGCTCGGCAGCGCGCCGCCGCCCCAGACGAAGGCCGGGTTGGTGGGATCCTCGTGCGGGGTGCGCTTGCCTTCGGCCTGGTACTTGGCCAGGAACTTGACATCGCGCCCGGCCGAGAAGGCCTCGCCCGCACCGGTCAGGATCGCCACGAAGATCGAGGGATCGATGCTGATGTCGCGCCAGCAGGCGCGCAGCTCCTGGTAGCAGAAGGTGTGCAGGGCGTTGCGCACCTCGGGCCGGTTGATGGTGACATAGGCGACATTGCCCTTCTTCTCGTAGCGGATGTGCTCGAGATTCCTGGGCGCCATCGTGTCGTGGTCGTATTTCGTCTCGTAGTCGGGCATGGACGCGCTCCTCGGTCCGGGTTGATCGGCGGATCTCAGGTGGCGGCGATGAGCAGGAGCCCATCGACCGCGACGGCGCGCCCGGCGCGCCATTTCACGGGGTTGAGTTCGAGCTCGAAGCTCGACCAGGGAATGGACGCGGCAAGGCGCGAGAAATGCGCGATGAAGGCGGCGAGCGGCGCGGGGTCCGGTCCCTCGGGGCCGAGCGCGCGCACGAGCCTGAGGCGCGCCAGTATGGCGCGCGCGCCCGCCTCGTCCACCGGGGCGCGGGCGATGGCGACATCGTCCAGCAGCTCGGTTGCCGTGCCGCCGGCGCCGCAGGTGACCATCACGCCGAACATCGGGTCGCGGAAGGCGGCGACGATCATCTCGTGCGTGCCGGGCTCCATGTGCTGGACATAGACGCCGTCGAGCGCGACACCCCGGGCCGCCGCGCGCTGTTCGAGCAGGCGGAAATTCGCCGCCGCCGCTGCCGCGTCCGCCACACCGAGCAGCAGCAGGCCGGCAGCGGCGCGATGCGTCACGGCAGGCGAGATGCCCTTCATCGCCACCGGCGCGCCGACCTCGACCAGCGCGGCGGCGGCCTCCGCGGCCGAGCGCACCAGCCGCCCGCGCGCTACCGCGACACCGCCCGCCGCCAGGATGCGGTGGCAGTCATGCTCGGAGATCACCTGCCCCGCGCGCGCATCGGGCACATGGCGGGACCAGTCGAAGGCAAGCGGCGCGGGGCGCAGGGCGGGCATCGCCGGCGGGCGATGCGCACCGATGATGCGCCCGAGCGCCTCGCTCGCGCGCGGGGCGGTGGGGGCGAGATAGAGGCCCCGCCGGGCCAGCGCGGCCTTGCTGGCGCCGTCGAGCTCCATCGCGGCCGCAACCGGCATGCGCCCGCCTGCGTGTAGATCGGCCAGCGCGGCGGCGATGGCGCGATTGCCGGCGGCAAGCGCGGGGCCTGGCGGATCGAGTTCCTGCGCTTCGTCGAACAGGATCGCGTCGATGGACGGATCGGCGGCGATCGTGGCGAGCGCAGGCGCGAGCGTCGCAGCCCGCGCGGGATCGCGGATCGCCTCGGTCAGCACCACCGGGTTCGCGGTCTCCGCACCCGCCGGCAGCAGCGCGGCCAGCCGATCGCGCGTGGCCGGGGCGAGCGGCGGCACGCCGAGCCCGTCGCGGCGTGCGAGCGAGGCGGCAACCGGCGCCGTCTCCGCGCCCACGGCCAGCACCGCGACATTACCGCGGCGGGGCAGGCGCGCGATGTCGGCGCCCGCGAGCATGATCGACACGTCGATCAGCTCGCGCTGGCTCTGCACCAGGATCGCGCCATGCTCCTCCAGCACGGCGCGCCAGACGCGCCAGGCGCCGGTGAGCGCGCCGGTATGGGCCTCGGCCGCGCGCGCGCTCGCTTCCGCCGCGCCCGCCTTCAGCATGACCAGCGGCTTGCCGGCGGCACGCAGGCGGCCGAGCGCATCGAGGAAATCGGCGCCGTCGCGCACGCCCTCCAGGTAGGCGGCGACGACCTTGGTCTGCGCATCCTCGGCCAGCATGCGCAGATAATCGGGGAAGGTCAGCACCGCCTCGTTGCCGGAACTGATCATGTAGCGCAGGCCGAAGCCCGCTGCCTGCGCCTGCGACTGCACCCCGATCGCCGTGCCGCCGCTCTGGCTCACCATCGAGATGCTGCCGGGCACGAGCCTGTCCGTCACCATCAGGAGCGAGGCGAAGGTGGCGGCAACCGGCGTGTGGGTGTTGAGGATGCCGAGCGTGTTCGGGCCGCACAGGGCGAAGCCCTCGGCGCGGCAGAGCTCGGCCAGCGCCTGCTGGCGCGCGGCCCCTTCGGCGCCCGTCTCGGCGAAGCCGCCGGCCCACAGGATGCCGTGGCGCACTCCGCCCGCGATGCAGCCTTTCACCGCCTCGAGCGCGGCATTGGCGGAAACGGCCAGGATGGCAAGGTCGGGCACCTCGGGCAGTTCGGCCGGGCTGCGATAGCAGCGCTCGCCCAGCACCGTGTCGCGCTTCGGGTTGACGGCATAGACGCGCCCGCCATAGCCGAATTTCTTCTGGAAGCCCACCACCCGCGCGCCGAGATTGCCCGGCTGGTCGGAGACGCCGATGACGACGATGCTCCGCGGATCGAGCAGCTTGTTGTAGCCGGCCGCGGCGGCCGGCTGGGGCATGGGCGCGCTCATCCGCCAGCGGCCTCGCCCTGGTGCGAGAACATCGCCCGCCCCGGCACCGGCATGCGCGCGCGCAGGATCGCGCCATCCTCGGATTCGGTGATGAACAGCTCGCGCATGTCCGCCCCGCCATAGGCGACATTGGTGGTGCGGATGCCGGCGGGCGAGTTGATGCGCGCCGCGGGCTCGCCCAGGCGGTTGAACAGCCACACCGCGCCGAAGCCCGCATGCGCCACCGCGATGCCGCCCCGCTCGTCCACCGCCATGCCGTCCGGGCCGGCAAGCCCGCCCGACATCTGCACGAAGCAGCCGAAGGCGTGGTGGCGCGCGCCCGCGCCGTCGGGCAGGAGCGAGATGCGGATCACCTGCAGGGAGCGCGTGATGGCGACGAACAGCATGTCCTGCCTGGGCGAGAGCACGAGCCCGTTGGTGTAGGGCAGGCCCTCGGCGATGACGCTCACCTCGCCCGCCGGCGTCAGACGCAGCACACGCCCGACCGGGTTCCTCATCGAGCTGCCGCCCGGATCGGTGAAATAGAGATCGCCATTGTCGGCGAAGCAGAGATCGATGAGCGCGTCGAAGGGCCGCCCGCGCTCGCGATCGGCGATCACCGTGCGCCGGGCCGTGACCGGATCGAAGGCAATCACCCCGTATTTGCGGCAGGCGACGAAGATGCGCCCGTCGCGATGGATCTTGAGCCCGTTCGGCCCGCCATCATACTCGGCGAATACCTCCCAGCGCCGCTCGGGCGTGATACGGAAGATGCGCCCGTGGTTGAGATCGGTGCAGTAGAAGTTGCCGGCGCGATCGAAGGCCGGACCTTCGAGGAAGGAATGCAGCGGCGGGTCGCCGCGCCGCCTGCTCCACTCCGTCGGGCGGTTGTGCAGGCGCAACTCCTCGGGCAGGCGCGTGTAGATCTCGGCCTCGATCGCGGGCGGGGCGGCGAACATCAGCATGTCCCCCTCTGGTCGGGCGCATCGGTGGCGGTGACGAGGGCGGCATCGAGCAGGCGCGGCCCCTCGGTGTCGAGCAGCACCGGCTCGAGCCGCAGCAGGAAGCCCGCCCAGGGTGCCGCGCCGACAAGGTGCGACAGGCGCGCCAGCGCCTCGGCCGTGGCGTCGAGGCAAAGCGCGCGGTTCATGCGCCGCGCATGCGCAACGGCGCGGCTGCGCGCCAGCATTGCCTGCGCGATGGCGGCGCCGAAGGGCGCGCGCTCGATCGCGAGATCGTCCAGCACGCGCGCATGCAGCCCGCCCGCGCCGAGCGCCAGCACCGGCCCGAAGGTCGCATCGCGATGGCCCGTCACGCGCAGGGACAGCGTGCCGGGCAAGTCCGGGCGCAGCGCGAAGCCCGCCAGCCCCGCGCCCGCGCGCTCGACCAGGCGGCCGCGCGCGGCATCGAGCTCGGCCGCGTCGCAGATATCATCGATCGGCGCAAGGCCCGGCACCGCCCCCCCGTCCACGCCGAGCGCGGTCAGCACCAGCGGCAAGGGAAGCGCGCCCGCCGCTTCCCGCAGGGCGGCCGCGCTCGTGCCCGTGCGCCGCGGGAGATCGAGCGTCCAGCCCGCGCCGGCCAGCAGCCGCGGCAGCGCGGCCCTGGCCTCGTCCGGCGCGGCAGGCCAGGCATCGCCCGCCAGCAGGGCCGCGCGCGGCGGCGGCGGATCGCCCAGCGCGGCGCGTGCGGCCAGCTTCGCCAGCACCTTCGCGGCGGTGGCGGTGTCGGCGATCGGCGCCAGCCCGCCCGCGCCGAACACGGGCTGCATGTCGGGCGAACCGGGCGCGCCGATCATCACCGGTTTCGGCGAGCGCCGGTGGAACGCCACCAGAAGTTCGGCACCGACGACATTGCCACGCGGCGTGTTGAAGGTGGTGGGCAGGAAGATCGCATCGACGCCCGGATCGGCCGCCACCAGATCGAGCGCCGGCGGGAAGCGGTCATAGGTCTTCTCGGTGAACATCTCGGGCGTGAGATCGACCGGATTGCCGGTCGAGGCGATCGCCGGCACCAGCGGCCTGAGCGCCTCGCGCGTTTCCGGCGCCAGCGGCGGCACCTCCAGCCCGTAATGGCCGCAGAGATCGGCCGCGATCACGCCGCCGCCGCCGCCGCCGGTGATGATCGCCACGCGCCGGCCGGCGGGCAGGCCGCCATGCGGCAGGCCATGCCGCGAGACGCCGTCGAGATAGAGCGCCACGTCCAGCAACTCGCGGTGGGACTCGACGCCGATCGCGCCTTCCGCCGCCAGGATCGCCTCGCGCACGCACCGGGCGAGGCCGTCCGGGGCGGGCCGATCCGGCTCGGCGATGCCGGCATGCAGCATCACGACATGCTTGCCGGCGGCCCGCGCAACGGCGAGTGCCGCGCACAGCCCCTCGCCCGCGCCAGGGCCGAGCCGGTCGAGGCAGACGGCGATCACGCGCGTGCCGGCATCCGTGCACAGGGCGCGCATCAGGTCGGGCACGGCGAGCCTGGCCTCGGTGCCGGCATCGATGACATGGCGCAGTCCCCATCGCCGCTTGCGCGCGGCGCGCAACAGCGCCATCCCGGTCCGCCCGCCCTGCGTCAGCAGCGCCACGCCGCTGTCGGGGCCGAGGCCCTCCGCCGCCTCGACCGGATCGTTCGCCCCCGCGACCAGCCGCGCCGGCGCCGAGACCAGGCCGGCACTGCCGGGGCCGAGCAGGACGAAGCCGGTCGCGGCGCAGGCGCTTGCCGGCGCCCGGTTCGCAGGCGCAGCCGCGAAGGCGATGCCGGCGGCGATGCCGGAAGCCGCGGCGGCGCGGATCGCCGCCGGCAGATCGGCGGCGGGGAGGTCGAACAGCGCAAGATCGGCGCGCGGCATGACGCCGGCGACAGGCCACGCCGCCTCGGCCACGGTGCCGGCGAAGCCGAAGCGACGAAGGCGATCGGCGATGAGGCCGCCGGACGGTGCGGGCGCGACCACCAGCACCGAACGCGGCGCAAGCAAGGCGGAGAGGATAGGTTCTGGCTGTGCCGGATTGGCGGGGCCGGGTGCGGCCATGGACGCGTCCTTGCCCTTCTCCTGCCGGTGCCCGGGCGGGTCGGCGCCGGCTCCTTAAACGTTTCAACGTTGCCGCGCCGTCCGGTGCGAGTCAATCCGGCGCGCCCGGCCGGCCCCGGCCGCCGTGCGGCGCCGCTAGAGCAGCGTCCGATGTGGTGGAACCGCGGGGCGGTTCCACCACATCGGACCAGGCTGCTCGCAAACCTTAAGTCTCTCGGGCACGTTCCGTTCGGCTGATCGAAGCCGAACGGAACGTGCCCTAGGGTCCTGCGCGAGGCGCCGGCGGCGGCCCCACCGTGCCGTTCAGGCGCAGTTCGGGTTCGAGCGCGATCCGCCGCGGTGGCCGGCGGCCGCCCTCCATCCGCGCCAGCAACAGATCCCAGGCGCCCTGCGCTACCGCCAGGGCCGGTGGGCGGATCGCGGCCAGCGTCGGTGTCACCATCTCGGCCCAGGGGGGTTCGTCCACCGCGACCAGCGAGACATGCTCGGGGCAGCGCAATCCAAGCTCGCGCAGCGCGCGGGCCACCTGGGTCACGCCCTGGGTGTTGGTGACAAGAAGGGCGGTCGCGCGCTCGGGGCCGGCCATCGCCGCGGCGAGCTGCTGGCGCAACGCCCCTTCCGTCTCGGCGCGCTCCAGTATCTCGAGCGAAGCGCTGCCGCCCAGCTCGGCGATCGCCTGGCGCATGCCATCGATTCGATGGCGCGAGATCAGCAGGCGGGGATTGGCGCTGACGAACATCACCCGCCGGTGCCCGCGCGCGGCAAGATCCAGCACGACACGGCGCAACGCGCCGCGCACATCGACCATCACCTGGTCGAAGCGGCGATCGTCGATCGGGCGGTCGATGATCACGGTCGGCACCGCCGCCTGTGCCAGCCGATCAAGCGTTGCCTGCGGCTCCCAGCTCGGCAGCAGCAGCAGCCCGCCGATATCGTAGCGCAGCAGCGTCTCGATACGGTGCAGCTCGGTCGCGGCGTCCTGGCGGCTGAAGACGTGCAGGATGTCGTAGCCCTGCTCGGCGGCCAGGGCCTCGAACGCCTCGGACAGGGCGACGAAATAGCCGAACGAGGCGTGCGGCATGCACAGGCCCATCAGCGTCGCGCGCTTGCGGCGCAGATTCTGGGCAAGCAGGTTCGGCACATAGCCGAGCGCCGCAACGGCCTGCGCCACGCGCGCGCGCCGCGCCTCGCTTACCTCGCGCGAGCCGTTCAGCACATGCGAGACGGTGCCGGTGGATACGCCCGCCGCGCGCGCGACATCGGTGATGGTCGGGCGCGCTCGCGCGCGGCGCGGGGCGGCACGGGGATCGGCGGAGGATCTCGAAGCCATGCCGCCAGGGTAGCGGAGTAGGCCGCGCGAGGGAACCTTGCGGAGCCGGCCGGCGCCTTCCCGCAGCCCGGCCTGGCCCTTCAGCCCGACAGGCTGCGCGGATCGAGCCAGCGGCGGGCCATCTCGCCCAGGCTGTTGAAGGCGAGCGCGGTCAGCACCAGGGCCAGGCCCGGCGGATACATCAGCTCGGGCGCGCGCTCCATGTAGATCAGCGCGCGCGCCAGCATCCCGCCCCAGCTCGCCTGCGGCGGCTGCACCCCGAGCCCGAGGAAGGAGAGGCTCGCCTCGGCCAGGAGCGCATTGCCGAGCAGGAGCCCGGCATTGACGATCACCGGCGTGACCGCATTCGGCAGCACATGGCGCAGGAGCAGCCAGACCGGCCCGGCGCCGATCGCGCGCGCGGCCTCGACATACAGCTCCTGCTTCACCGCCATGGTGGTGGCGCGCATCAGCCGGGCGAAGCCGGGCGAGAAGGCGATCCCGATCGCGATCACCGCATTGGTCAGGCTGGTGCCGAGCACGGCGGCGATGCCGACCGCGAGCAGGATGGTGGGAAAGGACAGGAGCGCGTCGGTGACGCGCCCGATCGCCGCATCGACCCAGCCGCCGAAGAAGCCGGCCATCAGCCCGAAAGGCACGCCGATCATGGCCGCGAGCATCACCGCCGCGATCGAGGAGAACACGGACGGGCCGGCGCCATACATCAGCCGGCTGAGCACGTCGCGGCCGAGATCGTCGGTCCCGGCCCAGTGCGCCGCGCTCGGCCCCGCCAGCGTGGCGGTGAGATCGAGCCGGACCGGATCATAGGGCGCGAGCCAGGACGCGGCGATGGCCACGAACAGTAGCAGTGCGAGATAGGCCAGCGTGACCACCGCGCCGGCATCGCGCAACAGCACGCGCAGCCGGCTGGGGCGCCGTCGCCGGGCCTGGGGGGACGCGGGTGCGGCCATCGCGCTCACTCCACCCGCGGGTCAAGCACGGCGTAGAGCAGGTCCACGGCGAGGTTCACCGCGAACACGAACAAGGACAGCATCATGATGATGCCCTGGACCACGAAATAGTCCTTGTTGATCGCCGCCGTGATCAGCGCGCTGCCGGTGCCGGGTATCGCGAACACCGTCTCTGTCAGCAGCGTGCCGCCGATCTTGCCGCTGAACACCAGCCCCACCACGGTGATCAGGGTCACGCCGACATTCTTCATGCCGTGCTTCCACAGGATCGCGCGCGAGGACAGGCCCTTGGCGCGCAGCGTGCGCACGAAAGGCGAATCCAGCACCTCGATCATCGCGGCGCGAAGCTGGCGCGTGATCTGGGCGATGCCGCTGATCGAGAGCGCGATCGCCGGCAGGGTGGCGGCCCAGATCGCCTCGATCGGATCGTCGCTGAAGGGCACGGCGCCGGTGGCGGGAAAAAGCCGCCAGTCGAGTGCGAGGAAGGAGACCAGCAGCATCGCCACCCAGAAATAGGGCAGCGCATCGGCCAGGGTGGCGAAGCCCGTGGCGATGCGATCGACCGCGCCCCCGCGCCGCGCCGCCGCCGCGATGCCCAGGACCGAACCGCCGACGAAGGCGATCACCATGGCGTAGCAGACGATCAGCAGGGTCGCCGGCAGCCGGTTCAGGATGAGGTCGAGCACCGGCTCGTCCGATTGCAGCGACCTGCCGAGATCGCCCTGCAGGAGCTGCCAGACCCAGCTCGCATACTGCACCAGGATCGGCCGGTCGAAGCCGTAGAGGGCGCGGATCTCGGCGATGCTCTCCTCGGTCGGGAACTCGCCGGCGAGCAGCAGCGCCGGATCACCGGGGCCGATATGCAGGATGATGAAGGAGATGAAGGAGACGATCGCCAGCGTCGGCATCGCCTGCAGGATGCGGCGGCGGACAACCCGCCAGCGGTTGCGGCTCAGCATGGGGCGCGGCCCCGGGCCGGGCGGCCGAGCGGCGCAGATGGCCGCGCAGGCGAGGAACGCTCACGCATCGGACACCGCGAAATGGCAGGCGATCCAGTGGCCGGGCGCGGCCTCGCGCCAGGCCGGCTCCTCGGCGGCGCAGCGATCGGCGGCGATCGGGCAGCGCGTGCGGAAGCGGCATCCCGAAGGCGGCGCGATCGGGCTCGGGATCTCGCCCTGCAACACGATGCGCGCGTCCTGCGCGAAGCGGCTCGGCAGCGCTACCGGCTCGGCCGAAAGCAGCGCCTTGGTGTAAGGGTGGAGCGGCGCGCGGCTGATCGCCGCCGTGGGTCCGTATTCCATGAACCGGCCGAGATACATCACCGCGATGCGGTCGCTGATATGCATCGCCACGGCAAGGTCGTGGGTGATGCAGACATAGGTCAGGCCGAACTCGGCCTGGAGTTCGAGATAGAGGTTCAGTATGTCGGCCTGGATCGACACATCCAGCGCCGAGGTGGCCTCGTCCGCCACCAATATGCTCGGGCGCAGCACCAGTGCGCGCGCGATGTTCACGCGCTGCTTCTGCCCGCCGGAAAGCTCGTGCGGGTAGCGCTCGGCCTGCTCGGCGCCGATGCCGACGCGCTCCAGCATGACCAGCGCGCGGGCCTGCCGCTCGGCCGTGCCGCCCTCGCGCGCGATGTCCAGCGGCTCGCGCACGCTCGCCAGCACCCTGCGGCGCGGATTGAGCGCCGCATGCGGGTCCTGGAAGATGATCTGGAAATCGCGCCGCCGCCGGCGCAGCTCCCGTGCCGGGAGCGCGAAGATATCCTCGCCGCGCTGCTCGACGGTGCCGGCACTGGGCGCGATCAGCCCCACCAGCGCGCGCCCGAGAGTCGACTTGCCCGACCCCGATTCGCCGATCACGCCCAGCGTCTCGCCCGCCGCCACGGCGAAGGACACGCCATCGACCGCCTTGATGGTCTCGTCGCTGCCGCGCACCGGGAAATGGATCTTGAGCGCCTGCACCCGGATGATCGGATCGGCTGCGGCCGTGGTCCGGGCTGCGGGCGCGCTCATGCCACGGTGCCCGGCAGGACGAGGTCATCGAGCCGCCAGCAGCGCGCCGCCCGTGGCCCGCGCGCGGCCAGCGCCTGCGGCGCCGCGCAGGCCGGCGCGCGATGGGCGCAGCGCGGCGCGAAGCGGCAACCCTCCGGCATCTCGTCGAGCCCGGGCGCGCGTCCGCCGATCGAGGGCAGCCGCGCGCGATGGGCGGCGAAGCGCGGATGCGAACGCAACAGCCCCGAGGCATAGGGATGCAGCGGGCGCTCCAGCACATCGTCGATCGGCCCGTCCTCGACCACCTGGCCGGCATACATCGCCACCACGCGCGAGCAGCATTGCCGCACCACGCCGATATTGTGCGACACCAGGAGAAGCGAGGCGCCGCGCGCCGCCACCTGCTCCAGCAGCAGGTCGATGATCTGCGCCTGGATCGTCACATCCAGCGCGGTGGTTGGCTCGTCGGCGATCAGCAGGCGCGGATTGCAGGCCAGCGCGATCGCGATCATCACCCGCTGGCGCATGCCGCCCGAGAGATGGTGCGGATATTCGTCCACGCGCCGGGCAGGGAGCGGGATGCCCACCTGCGCCAGCGCCTCGATCGCCTGGGCGCGCGCGGCGGCGGGCGTGATGTCGGTATGGGTGCGCAGCGTCTCGGCGATCTGCTCGCCGATGGTGAAGACCGGGTCGAGCGCGGTCATCGGCTCCTGGAAGATCATGCTGATCTGCCGCCCGCGCACGCGGCGCAACTCGCGCTCGGGCAGGCCGAGAATGTCGCGCCCCTCGAAGCGGATCTGCCCGCTCATGCGTACGCCGCCATGAGGCAGGAGGCCGAGGATCGACAGGCCGGTGACGGTCTTCCCCGCCCCGCTCTCGCCCACCAGGCCCACGGACTCGCCGGCGCCGATCGCGAAGGAGACATCGTCCACCACGGGAAGCCAGCGCCGCCCGGTGCGGAAGGCGAGCGACAGGCGCTCCACCGCGAGCAGCGGCGCCGTGCCCGCAGCATCCGCCGCGCCGCCCCGCGCCGGCGCCGTGTGCGCGGGCTGCATCACGGCACGTCAGGTTCCGCCATGATCCGCCCGGCGCTATCCCGCCAGCCACACCTGCTCGAAGCGCGAGCGGCCGGCCAGGTTCGGCACATAGTTCCGCACCCGCCGGCTGAGCGCGACGATATCCGGCTCGAAGCAGAGCGGGATGGTCAGCGCGAACTGGCGCTCGAGCCGCAGCAGGCGGGCGAAGATGCGCTTGCGCTCCTCGGGCGCGGACGCGGTCCGGCTTTCGGTGATCGTATCGATCAGTTCCTGCGAGGGCACGGCGCGGCCGATATTGAAGGCCGAGGTGGGCATCAGCAGCAGGGCGTAGGTCATGGCCGGATCGGGGCGTCCGGTCCAGTTGGCCATGCGGAAATCGCCCACGCCCTCGCGCCATTGCTGCAAGGTCGCGGTCAGCGTGCCGGTGGTGCTGGTGAGCTTGATGCCGA
Source organism: Alphaproteobacteria bacterium (assembly GCA_020850755.1). Taxonomy (GTDB): domain Bacteria; phylum Pseudomonadota; class Alphaproteobacteria; order Acetobacterales; family Acetobacteraceae; genus JADZEB01. The sequence goes on from JADZEB010000026.1 coordinate 14,425, forward strand.
CACGGTCGAGGAAGGAGCTGATGATCTCGATCCGCTGGGCATTGAGCTGGTTGCTGGCATAGCTGGCGTTCACGGACAGCGCGCCGGGGGCGAAGCCCGCCTCGCGCACGAGCGCGCGCGCGCGGTCCGGATCGAAGGGATAGCGCGACGCCGCCTCGCGGTCATAGGCCCAGTGCGTCGGCGGGATGTGGGTATGCGCCGGGCCGCCGACCTCGCCCATGACCACGCGCGTATAGGCGGCGCGGTCGATCGCATAGTTGATGGCCTGGCGCAGCCGGATGTCGTTGAGCGGCGGCTTCGAGAAGTTGATGTAGCATTGCTGCAGCCGCATCGTGTCCTTGACGCTGAGCACGACATCGGCCGAGCGGCGCATCGCCGGGATCTGCTGCGGATCGACCTGGAGGCTGATATGGTTCTGCCCCGCGCGCACGGAACGCAGAGCAGTGGTGGCATCGGTGATGATCGGCATGACGATGCCGTCGAGATAGGGCTCGCCTTGCTTCCAGTAGCGCGCATTGCGGCGGACAACGATCTCGTTGCCGTCGGCCCAGCGCACGAATTCCATCGCTCCGGTGCCGACCGGGTTGCGGCCGTAGCTCTCGCCCCGCTCGGCCAGCGCCTTGGGCGAGGACATGTAGCCGGCGCGGTCGGTCAGCACCATCGGCAGGGTCGTGTCCGGGTTCTTCAGCTTCAGCGCGACGCGGTCGGGCGCCAGCACCTCGACCGAGGCCAGCGCGGCGATGTCGGCCTTCACGGTGGAGCGCGGATGGGTCAGCATGCGCTCGAAATTGGCTTTCACCGCCGCCGCGTCGAAGGGCGTGCCGTCGTGGAACACCACGCCCTGGCGCAGCTCCAGCACCAGCGTGCGCGGATCGGGCCAGGTCCAGGCGGTGGCCAGGCTCGGTATCGGGGCGAGCGAGTCCGGCTCGTAGTCGATCAGCTTGTCGAACATGGTCGAGAGGAAGGCGTGGTCGGTGCCCTGGCCGCCCGTGTGCGGATCGAGCGTCGAGGGGTTGGCGTTCACCACCGCGCGCAACGTGCCGCCACGTCGCGGCGTCTGCTGGCGTGCCGCCTGCCGCCCCTGCGCCTCCGCGGCGGGCGATCCGGCCGCAAGCCAAGCGGCGCCGGCAGCGCCTGCCCCCAGAACGGCACGACGAGACGGTCCATGCTTCTCGCTGTTCTGCGGCATTGCCATTCCTCCCAGCATTGACGGCTTGTGGCCCGCACCGGCGCCGACCGCGGCAATGACGATATCGAACCGCACGGTGGCGCGCGATGTTTGAAACGTTCAAACAATGCTATCCGCAGGTCGTTCTCTTGGCAAACCGGTTTCCGCCATGCCGGTCTTGTTTCGCGCACGCGTTGTGCAAGCGCAGCAATGCCGCGGCGCGGCGCGTCGGCACGGTGGCGGAGGCAAAGGATTTGAAACCCGCCCGAGGCTGACCGATATTGATTGCATGAGCGGTCAGCACCAGCCGCGCGAAGCGCCGGAATGGGACCCCGACCTCGTTCGCGACATCGCCAACGGGCTCAAGGACCTGGATGGCGCCTTGTTGCCGATCCTGCACGCGGTGCAGGAGAGGACGGGCCATGTCGATGCCCGCGCCGTGCCGATCATCGCCGAGGTCTTGAACCTCAGCCGCGCCGAGGTGCATGGCGTCGTCTCCTTCTATCATGATTTCCGCCCCGCCCCGCCCGGGCGGCATGTCGTGCGGCTCTGCCGCGCCGAGGCATGCCAGGCGGTGGGCGCCGATGCGCTGGCCGCCGCGGCCGAACGCGCGCTCGGCGTGCGCACGGGCGAGACCAGCGCCGACGGCGCGGTGACGCTCGAAGCGGTCTATTGCCTCGGCAATTGCGCGCTCGGTCCGGCCGCGCTGGTCGATGGCGAGCTGCATGGCCGCCTCAGCGCCGCACGCCTGGCCGAGTTGGTGCGGCGATGATCGCGCCGGCGCGCATCTTCGTCCCCGACGATGCCGCTGCGCTGTCGGTCGGCGCCGAGGCGGTGGCGCGCGCGGTCGCGGCCGAGATCGCCGCGCGCGGGCTTGATGCCCGGCTGGTGCGGACCGGCTCGCGCGGGGCCTTCTGGCTCGAGCCGCTGGTGGAGATCGAGACGGAGCAGGGGCGGCTGGGCTTCGGCCCGATGACACCGGCCGAAGTGCCGGCCCTGTTCGCGCCCGCCCCCCACCCGCTGGCACTCGGTCGGGTCGAGGAGATGCCTTGGTTCGCCGGCCAGCAGCGCCTGACCTTCGCCCGCTGCGGCGTGATCGACCCGCTATCGCTTGCCGACTATCGCGCCTATGGCGGGCTGCGCAGCCTTGCCCGCGCGCTCGACATGGCGCCCGCGGCGATCGTCGAGGAGGTGGCCGCGTCGGGCCTGCGCGGGCGCGGCGGGGCGGGCTTCCCGGCCGGCATCAAGTGGCGCACGGTGGCGGCCACCGAGGCCGATCGCCGCTACATCGTCTGCAATGCCGACGAGGGCGACAGCGGCACCTTCGCCGACCGCATGCTGATGGAGGGCGATCCCTTCCTGCTGATCGAGGGCATGGCGATCGCGGGCCTTGGCGTCGGCGCCGCCAAGGGCTTCGTCTATATCCGCTCGGAATATCCGCACGCCGTCCGCCGCATGGCGCGCGCGCTGGCGCTGGCGCGCGAGGCGGGCATGATCGGCCCCGACATGCTCGGCAGCGGGCGCGGCTTCGAGATCGAGCTGCGCCTCGGCGCCGGGGCCTATATCTGCGGCGAGGAGATGGCGCTGATCGAGAGCCTGGAGGGCAGGCGCGGGCAGGTGCGCGCCAAGCCACCCCTGCCGGCTGTCGCCGGGCTGTTCGGCCGCCCGACGCTGGTGCACAACGTCCTCTCGCTCGCCGCCGTGCCGACCATCCTGGCCGAAGGGGCGGCGTTCTATCGCGAGTTCGGCATCGGCCGCTCGCGCGGCACCATCGCCTTGCAGCTCGGCGGCAATATCAGGCAGGGCGGGCTGGTCGAGCGCGGCTTCGGCCTCTCCTTGCGCGAACTGCTGGAAGGCTATGGCGGCGGCAGCCGGAGCGGGCAGCCCTTGCGCGCGGTGCAGGTGGGCGGGCCGCTCGGCGCCTACTGGCCGGCCGCGCTGTTCGACACGCCGCTCGACTACGAGGCCTTCGCCGAGCGCGGCGGCATGCTCGGCCATGGCGGCGTCGTCGCCTTCGACGATACCGTGGATCTCGCCGCGCAGGCGCGCTTCGCGATGGAGTTCTGCGCCATCGAGAGCTGCGGCAAGTGCACGCCCTGCCGCATCGGCTCGACCCGCGGGGTCGAGGTGATCGACCGCATCCGCGCCGGCGACAAGCCGGAGGCCAACACCGCGCTGCTGCGCGATCTGTGCGAGGTGCTGCGCGACGGCTCGCTCTGCGCGCTGGGCGGGCTGACGCCGATGCCGGTCTTGAGCGCGCTCGAGCATTTCCCCGAGGATTTCGCGCCCGCGCGGCCGCCGGTCGCCGCGGGCCAGCAGGGAGGGACGGCCCATGGTCGCGCCCCTTGACGGCGATGCCGGCACGCCCGCGCGCGCCGGCGCCGAGACGATCACGCTGACGATCGACGGCAAGGCGGTGGCGGTGCCCCCCGGCACCTCGGTCATGCGCGCCGCCGCGCTCGCCGGCATCGGCATCCCCAAGCTCTGCGCCACCGAGAGCCTGGAGCCCTTCGGCTCCTGCCGGCTCTGCCTGGTCGAGATCGAGGGGCGGCGCGGCACGCCCGCCTCGTGCACCACGCCGGTCGAGCCGGGCATGGCGGTGACGACGGAATCCGAGCGCCTCGCGCGCCTCAGGCGCGGGGTGATGGAGCTCTATATCAGCGACCATCCGCTCGACTGCCTCACCTGCGCGGCCAATGGCGACTGCTCCTTGCAGGACATGGCCGGCGCGGTCGGCCTGCGCGATGTGCGCTACGGCTATGCGGGGGCCAACCATCTCGACGCGCCGGCTGATGCCTCCAACCCCTATTTCACCTTCGATCCGGCGAAATGCATCGTCTGCTCGCGCTGCGTGCGCGCCTGCGAGGAGCAGCAGGGCACATTCGCGCTGACGATCGCCGGGCGCGGCTTCGATTCGCGCGTCGCGGCCGGGATGGAGGAGAGCTTCCTCGGCTCGGAATGCGTCTCCTGCGGCGCCTGCGTCGCCGCCTGCCCGACCGCGAGCCTGACCGAGAAGACCGTCATCGCCCACGGCCAGCCGACGCGCAGCGTGGACACCACCTGCGCCTATTGCGGCGTTGGTTGCAGCTTCACCGCGGAATTGCAGGGCGAGCGCGTGGTGCGCATGACGCCCATGAAGGACGGCAAGGCCAATCGCGGCCATTCCTGCGTCAAGGGCCGCTTCGCCTGGGGCTATGCGGTGCATCCCGACCGGGTGAAGCGCCCGATGATCCGCGCTGCCATCACCGATCCCTGGCGCGAGGTGGACTGGGACGAGGCGATCGCGCACACCGCCGCCGAGTTCCGCCGCATCCAGGCGAAATTCGGGCGCGGCGCGGTGGGCGGCATCACCAGTTCGCGCTGCACCAACGAGGAAACCTACCTGGTGCAGAAGATGGTCCGCGCTGCCTTCGGCAACAACAATGTCGATACCTGCGCGCGGGTGTGCCACTCGCCCACCGGCTACGGGCTCAAGACCACCTTCGGCACCTCGGCGGGCACGCAGGATTTCGATTCCGTCATGGCTGCCGACGTGATCATGGTGATCGGCGCCAACCCCACCGATGCGCACCCCGTTTTCGCCTCGCGCCTGAAGCGCCGCCTGCGCCAGGGGGCGAGGCTGATCGTGATCGACCCGCGCCGGATCGACCTCGTGCGCTCGCCACATGTCGAGGCGGCGCATCATCTGCAACTGCGCCCGGGTACCAATGTCGCGGTCATCAACGCGCTCGCCCATGTCATCGCCGCCGAGGGGCTGATCGACGAGGGCTTCGTCGCCGCCCGCTGCGAGGCGGGCGAGTTCCGCCGCTGGCGCGACTTCATCCTCCGCCCCGAGAACGCGCCCGAGGCGGTGGCCGCCGAAACCGGCGTGCCGGCCGATACCCTGCGCGCTGCCGCGCGGCTCTATGCCACCGGCGGCAACGCGGCGATCTATTACGGCCTCGGCGTCACCGAGCACAGCCAGGGCACGACGATGGTGATGGGCATGGCCAACCTCGCCATGGCCACCGGCAATCTCGGCCGGCCGGGTGTGGGCGTGAACCCGCTGCGCGGGCAGAACAACGTCCAGGGCTCGTGCGACATGGGATCCTTCCCGCACGAATTCGCGGGCTACCGCCATGTCTCGGACGGGCCGACCCGCGCTTTGTTCGAGGCGGCCTGGGGCGTGCCGCTCGACCCCGAGCCGGGCCTGCGCATCCCCAACATGCTCGATGCCGCGCTTGATGGCAGCTTCAAGGGCCTGTTCATCCAGGGCGAGGATCTGGCCCAGTCCGACCCCAACACCGCCCATGTCGCCGCCGCGCTGGCGGCAATGGAATGCGTCGTCGTGCAGGACCTGTTCCTGAACGAGACGGCGGCCTATGCGCATGTGTTCCTGCCCGGCGCCTCGTTCCTGGAGAAGGACGGCACCTTCACCAATGCCGAGCGGCGCATCGGGCGCGTGCGCCGCGCTATGGCCCCGCTTGCCGGCAAATCGGAATGGGAGACCGTCACCGCGCTGTCGGGGGCACTCGGCTATCCGATGCACTACGCCCATCCGGGCGAGATCATGGCCGAGATCGCGCGCCTGACGCCGAGCTTCGCCGGGGTGGGCTACGACCTGCTCGACCGGCTGGGCAGCGTGCAATGGCCGTGCAACGAGGCGGCACCGCACGGCACGCCGGTGATGCACGAGGGCGGCTTCGTGCGCGGCAGGGGCCGCTTCATGATCACCGCCTATGTGCCGACCGAGGAACGCAGCGGGCCGCGCTTCCCGCTCCTGCTCACCACCGGGCGCATCCTGACGCAGTACAATGTCGGCGCGCAGTCGCGCCGCACCGAGAACGTCGTCTGGCACAAGGAGGACGTGCTGGAGATCCACCCGCACGATGCCGAGAATCGCGGCATCGGCGAGGGCGATCTGGTGCTGCTGGCCAGCCGCGCCGGCGAAACCACATTGCGCGCGCATGTCAGCACGCGCGTGCAGCCGGGCGTGGTCTATACCACCTTCCACCACCCCGAAACGGCGGCGAACATCGTCACCACCGAGTATGGCGACTGGGCCACCGGCTGCCCCGAATACAAGGTGACGGCGGTCGAGGTGCGGCGCACCAACCGCCACGCCGCCTGGCAGGACAAGGCCGAGGCGCTGCGCGCGCAGAGCCAGCGCATCCTGCACGCGGCGAAATAGGCGCACGCCATGCCGCCCGACACGCCCCTGCCCCGCGCCGATGCCGAGCTGCCGGCGCTGGCGCGCGGCGATGCGCTGCGGCGCGGCGCGCCGGCGCGCGGTGTGGAGGCCGAGGCGGTCGCGGCGGAGACGCCCGTGGCCTTCGTCTATAACGGCGTGAGCCACGCCGTGATGATGGCGACCCCGCGCGATCTGACCGACTTCGCCTATGGCTTCTCGGTGGCCGAGGGGGTGGTGGCGCATGCGGGCGAAGTGCTGGCGGTCTCCGCCTGCGCCCGCCCGCCCGGCATCAGCCTGGCGATCGCGATCCCGCCCGCGCGCGCCGCAGCACTCGCCTCGCGCACACGCTCGATCGCCGGGCGCGCGGGCTGCGGGCTGTGTGGCATCGCCGAGATCGAGCAGGCGCTGCGTCCGCTGCCGCGCCTGCCCGCCGGCCCGCGCATCGCCGCCGACGCGATCGACCGCGCGGTTGCGGCGCTCCCGGCCGAGCAGGCCCTGAACCGCGCCACCGGCGCGGTGCATGCCGCCGCCTTCGCCGCGCCCGATGGCCGCCTGCTTCTCGTGCGCGAGGATGTCGGGCGGCACAACGCGCTCGACAAGCTGATCGGCGCCAGCTCGCGCGCCGGCCACGATCCGGCCGCGGGCTTCCTGGTGCTGACCAGCCGGTGCAGCATGGAGTTGGTGCAGAAGGCGGCAAGCTTCGGCTGCCCGGTGCTGGCCACCATGTCGGCGCCGACGGCGCTCGCGCTCGACCTCGCGCAGGGCTGCGGCATGACGCTCGCCGCCTTCGCGCGCGGGACGGGCTTCGACCTCTACACTTGCCCGGAGCGGATCGCCTGACCATGCAGCACGAGAAGCTCGCGCACATGGCCAACCAGATCGCCGCCTTCTTCCGCGCCTACCCGGAGGCAGAGGCGGTGGCGGGCATCGCCGCCCATCTGCGCCAGTTCTGGGAGCCACGCCTGCGCGCCGAGCTTGCACGCCACATCGCCGGAGGCGGGGCGGGGCTCGATCCGCTGGTGCTGGCGGCGGCGCGCGAGCTGGACAAGGCATCCGCGCCCGCGCCCGCGCGCTAGAGCAAACCATAAGTTTCTCGGGCACGACTTCCGTTCGGCTGATTCAAGCCGAACGGAACGTGCCCTAGGGCGCGATCAGCCCCAGCATCGCATCGGTGGCGGGCGCATACTTGTCGCGCGGCGGCCAGGGCCGCTCGCGCCAGTGCGGCGCGAATGCGAAGCTCGACACGCCGCGGCCCGGCGGCAGGGCGCCATTGCCCACGCCTTGCGCATAGTCGTAGTAGGACTTCACGATCTCCTCGCGGCACACCTGCTGCGCCGCCGGGTGCGCGAGGCAAGCCTCGCGCCAGCGCCGCACGCGCGCGAAACCTTGCGCCGGCAGCGCGAAATCCTCGTAGTACTCCAGGAACCAGAAGCGCATGAACATCGGCGTGAACACGGCTTCGGCCAGCCCGAAGCGGTCGGACAGGAACACGCCGCCAGGGCTCTGCCAGGCGAGAAAATCCTCGATCCAGGCATACTGCGCCAGCATCGCATCACGGAACGCCGAGCTGCGGGCGCGGTCGCGGTTCATCACATAGCGATAGCCCGCGGCGGTGAACCCGCCCTCGCGCGCGATCAGCATGGCCTCGACCGCGCGGCGATAGGGATCGGGCGCGGCGATCATGGGCGCTGGGAACAGTTCGTCGAGATAGCGCAGGATGACGAGGCTTTCGCGCAGCACGCCCTGCGGCGTCCGCATGATCGGCAGCGCCGTGCTGCCGCGCGCCAGGCGCAGCAGCGCCGGATCGCGCGGGCGCGTGACGTCCACCACGCGGAACGCCACCCTGTCGCGCAAGCCCTTGAGCGCGAGCAGGATCTCCAGGCGTTGCGAGAAGGGACAGACCGGGATGTGGTGGACGATCAGTTCGGGCGAGTGCATCGTCGGCCCTCTGCAGGACGGCGGGCGGACGGCGCGGCGTGGCATGCCGCGCGCGCCGGCCGGTGCGCGCGATGCTCAGTCCGCGTTGCGCCAGACGATGAAGGCGAACAGGGCGAAGCCTCCGAACACGATGAAGGATCCGATGGTGGCATAGATCTCCCCGCCTGCGGGGTTGCCGCCATAGATCGTCAGCAGCCCGCCGACCAGGATCACCAGGCCGACATTGGCGAGCCACCACAGGATGGGAACGAGCGCCGCGCCCGCGCCCGGATGGAGCTTGAGATAGGCGCCATAGAGGAAGATCGACACCCAGCCGATCAGCATGATGTGGGCGTGGGTGACATGCTGGGCGTGGTCGTGCGTCGCCGCCATGTGCAGGCCGAGCATCAGGCCGAGCACCGAATAGGTGACAGCGGCGCGGAAGAAGGCAGAAGGCGTGGTCGGCATTGTGCTGCTTTTCCTTGTTGGATGACGAAGCCCCGTCTCGGGGGCGGCAACGCTAGCAGCACGCCGGAATCGTGAACCAGCGCGGAGCGCCCCACACTGGCGATTTGGTTATCTAGTTTCGCATAAGGAACGAGTTGCGCGCGCGGTCCCGGCAGCGTGATACCGCCGCCGTGGTAGCCGGGGCGGGGCGGAACGTCGCGCCCCGCCCCGCCCGGCCCGCTGCGCCGCGAGCGAGCCTCAGCCGCGGTTGTTGACGAATGCCTGGCCCGCGAGCGAGGCCGCGAATCCATCCGCCACCTCGCCCACCGGCCCCCAGCTCTTCAGCGCCTTCATCCGCCCGAACCAGGCATCGACGCGCGGATACTGCGCCAGGTCGAAGCGGATCATCTCGCCCACCGCGATGATGCTGGACAGGAAATAGTCCGCGACCGTGATCTCGTTGCCGGTGAGATAGGCGCGGCCATCGCCGAGGAAATGGTCGTTGAGCACCTGCAGCCAGAAGCGGCTTCTCTCCAGCCCCCACTGCACCACGGCGCGCTGCGCCTCCTCCGAGGCGCGCTTGTGGTGCGGGAAAAGCTGCGGGTAACAGAGATTGTAGCCCCAGTCGCGATAGAAGTTGGAATTGGCCCAGTCGATGATCTCGTTGATGCGCGCATGCTTGCGGATGTCGGCCGGGTATTCGGGCAGGCCGTGCTTCTCGGCCAGATAGCGCAGGATGGTGGCGCTTTCCGTCAGCCGCATCCCGTCATCCTCGAGCGTCGGCACGAGGCGGTTGGGATTGACCGTCACATAGGGCTCCTGGTGGTGGGCGCCGGTGAACAGGTCGACGACCACTTCCTCGACCTTCAGGCCCTTCTCGGCGATGTACAGGCGCACCGCGCGCGAGGTGGTGGAGGCAGGATGCATGTAGAGCTTCATCGGCGTGATCCCTTCGTTGGCAGTCAGTTGCGGTAGGGGTTCTTGGGGCCGCGATCGGCCGAGAGCGATTGGCGCCGGCGCATGGTCAGCGCCTCGATGGCGTCGGCAAGGTGGATCTCGGCGATGGCATAGTCGTTGCGCGCGACGCGGATGCGGTGCGCCTCCAGCAGCACCTCGCCGTGGGTGTGGCCCTCGGGCGGCTCGAAGCGGTAGGCGGCCAGCTCGATCAGCAGGCCGAGCGGATCGGTGAAGTAGATCGAATCCATGAAGCCGCGATCCTTCACGCCGCTGTGGCGGATACCGCGCTCGTCCAGCCGCTCGACCGTCTGGCTGAAGGTCGCCCTGGAGACGGCGAAGGCGATGTGGTGCACGCAGCCCGGTTCCGTCGGCGTGCGGCGCGGGTCGGGCTTGCGGCTTTCCTCGGTGAAGATGGTGATCAGCCGGCCGTCGCCGGGATCGAAGTAGAGATGGCTCTCGCTGGCGCGATCGAGGTTCGGCTGCTCGAACACGAAGGGCATGCCGAGCACGCCTTCCCAGAAATCGATCGAGGTCTGCCGGTCGGCGCCGGTGAGCGTGATGTGGTGCACGCCCTGGACCTGCATCTTGCGCATGGGGGATACCTCCTGGATCGCCGGACGCTGTCGGGCCGCCTCCGCCGCGCGCCCGATATGGGGCAGGCCGGCGGAGACGCAAGATCGCGGCGCAGGCGCGGCGCTGGCTATGGCTTCGACAGCACGAGGGCACGGGGAGAAGACTATAGGCCGCGGCAGGACGCGGGCGCGACCCCCATGCGGGGGGCGGCGCGGCACGCAGCTGGCGCAAGGGTCCACCGCAGGCTACCGCGCGCGCCGCGCTGGCGGCGCGCCGGTCCGATCGGCTAGCCTTGCTGTCGACAGGATTGCGCAGCAGGAGGCGGCGCGGGGGATGGCCGGCATCAGGATCGACTATAACATTCTGGTCGCTCTCGGCCTGGCCTGCGCCATCGCGCCCTATCTGCTGGCCCGCCTCCATCCCCTGCTCGGGCCGTTCACGCGGCCGCTGGTCTATCTTCTCGTCGCCGCGCAGGTGCTAGCCTTCCCGGTGCTGGTCTGGCTCGACCCCGTGCTCGATTTCGGCAGCGACACCTACAGCCTGGGCGCCGGCATCTCGATCGCGCTGATCTTTGCCATCGAGATGATCTTCATCGTCGGCAGTGGCGCGGGCCTGTTGGCCGCCACGGCGTTCCTGGAACGCAGGGAGCAGGCGGCCGCCGTCCAGCGCTGGCGCGATTTCCAGTCGGGGATCGGCAAGCCGGATTGAGGCATCACAGCTGGCGGGCACGCGCCTCGCCGGGCTCGGACAGGATCGCGCGCGCCGCCCCCGCCGCCTCGAGCAGCGACACTCCGGCCTGCGGCGGGGCCAGCGCCAGCGCGGTGGAGAGCGCATCGGCATCGGTGGCGGTTGGCGCCAGCACCGTCGCGGCCCGGGCCGCGGGCGGGCAGGTGGCGCTGCGCGGGTCGATGATGTGGTGCCACGCGCCATCGGCGGTGAAGCGGCTGCCCGCGCCGGCCGAGGTGGCAAGCCCGCCATCGCGCAGCGTCAGCGGCAACTCGGCCCGGCCGGGATGCGAGACGCCGACGCGCCAGCCCGCCGCCCGCGCCGTCGCGGCGCCGGCGCGCAATTCGCCCGCATCGACCAGCACTTCGCCCATGCCGTGATCGAGCAGAAGCCCGGTGACGCGGTCGGTGATGTAGCCCTGGGCGATGCCGTTCAGCGTGATCGCCATGCCCGGGCGCGCGAAACGAAGCTCGGCCGGCCCTATGTCCAGCGCGCGCCAATCGACCAGCCGGCGCGCGGCCTCGATACGCCCTGGCTCGGGGGCAATGCCGCCCTGCGCGCCTTCGGCCACCGCCAGCCACAACGGCTGGATGGTCGCATCGAACGCGCCGGCGGTGATCGCGCTGAAATGCGCCGCGCGCAGGAGCAGCCGGCGGAGATCGAGCGAGGGGCGCGGAAGCCGCCCGTCGCGGTTGAGGCGGCTCACGGCGGAATGCGGCCGATAGAGGCTGAACTCGTTCTCCAGCCGCTCGATCTCGGCCTGCACGGCGGCGAGCGCTGCGCGCGCCTTCTCGGGCACCGCATGGCGCAGCAGGATGCGCGCCTCGGCCCCGAGCGCGACCCCGCGCCATTCAAGCGTCGCCGCGCGCGCCCGGGGCCGCGCCAGCAGGCCCCCGCCGAGGCCGAGCCCCAGGCCGCAGGCAAGAATGCCGAGCACGCGGCGCCGGCCGGGCCTCATGGCGGCGCCCCCTGCTGCAAGGCCGCGCGCTGGGCACGGCGCGCACGGCGCGCGATCAGGGGCGGGCAGGTCGTGTCGTCGAAATAGTTCACCTGGCATTGCAGGCAATGGATGCACTCGTTCGGGTTGATCTCGCCGTTCGGATGGATCGCCTGCACCGGGCAGTTTTGGGCGCAGATTTGGCACTCGGTGCCGCACTGCCGCCGCCGCTTCAGCCAGTTGAACATGCGCATGCGCGCCGGCAGCGCGATCGCCGCGCCAAGCGGGCAGAGATAGCGGCAGAACATGCGCTCGATGAACAGGGCGCCCACCAGCAGCACCAGGGCATAGGCCAGCAGCGGCCCCCAGCGCATGAAACGCAGGATGATCGCCGTCTTGAAGGGCTCGGCCTCGGCGGCGCGGAAGGCCAGCGCCATGTCGCCAAGCGAAATCGCGAACAGGGCAAAGAACAGGATGTATTTTGCCGGCACCAGCCGCTCGTGCAGGACGAAGGGCAGGCGGAGCTGCGGCAGGCGCAGAGCGCGCGCGGCCCGGCCGAGCAGTTCCTGCAGCGCCCCGAACGGGCAGAGCCAGCCGCAGAACACCCCTCGGCCCCAGAAGGCCATCGCCACCGCCACCCAGCTCCACAGGATGAAGGTCAGCGGATCGGCCAGGAACACGTCCCACAGGAAGGTGGTGCGCAGCGCCTCGACGAAGGTCAGCACATGCACGACCGATAGCTGCGCCCCCGCATACCAGCCGAGCCACAGGAGCGCGAACGCCAGCGCACCGGTGCGCAGGTTTCGCCACAGGCGCGGGCGGGCGGCGACCTGGTCCTGCAAGGCAAGCACGGCATAAAGCGCAAGCAGCGCCAGGGCCAGGATCGCGATACGCCAGGGCTGGGTGCGCCAGATGCTTTGCCATAGCGGCTCGGCCAGCAAGTCCGGCGCCGCCTCCGCCGCCGTGGCGGCCGGGGCAAGAACGTGGCGGGCAGGCAGGGTGTAGGCGAGCGCGAACAGGGCCGTGGCCGCGCCGGCATCCGCTTGGCTGGCGCCCTGCGCGCCGTCGGGTTCGGTCACGGCAAGATCGATCCGCCAGGGCCGGTCGGGGCGGAAGCCGCTGTCGGGCGCCAGCACGAAGACCGAGATCTCGCGCAGATCGGGCGCCCCGGCGATCGGGATGCGCTCCAGCCGCTGCTGCTGCGCGGCGGTGAGGGTGAAGCTCCGTTCGCCCTGCACGAGCTGGATTCGGTCCAGGACGCCGCTGCGCAGATAGGCGCGGCCGCGGAAGGAATAGAAGCCCGATCCGCCCAGGAACAACAGGCTGGCGCCGGGTCCGGCATCGCCGGCAAGGCGTGCGTGCCAGGTCTGGCCGAGCAGGTTCGCGCCGATCTGCCGTGGCGTCGCCAGGGCCGCGAACAGGGTAGCGTAGTTGGCGCCCTCCGGCAGAGCGGCAGCGGCGGGCGCGGCGGCCCCGGCGCGGCGCAGCGCACTCGCCGCCTCGCCCGCGGTGACGGCGAGCGTGGCGATCGAGCCGTCGGCGCGGAGCGAGTCCCAGGTCTCGGGCGCGAAGCTGTCGAGGTCGAGCCGCGCGCCGCCCGCGGCCCCGGCCCGGTCCATGCAGGCGAGCCGGCGGCTGCGCGCCACCAGCCGCGCCGTGCCCAGAACCGCATCGTGCAGGGCGTAGGAGCTTACCGTCGCGCGGCTGATCGTCTGCACCGACTGGCCCCCGGCCGGCACCGCAACCCCGAGCCGCACCGGCCGCGCGATATCGAGCCCGACATAGCCGCGCACGAACTCGACCAGCGCGCTGTCCGGTAGGCCGATGAGCAGGATCGGCTCGCGATGCGCCAAGAGCTCGACGCCGGTGATGCGGCAATCGAGACCGAGACCGATCAGGAGGTCGAGCGGGCGCGGAGCGGCGCCCGTGGCGGCAGCGACGTGGCGGCTGGAGAACACGAAGCCCGCAGCCGCATCGCCGCGCCAGACCTGCTGCACGGGCGGCGCACCCTCGGCCGCAGCGACGCGGGTGGCGCCCGGAAAAACGGTCGCAAGCTGCGCCGCGGTGGGCTGGGCGCCGGCCGGCACGGCGCCTGCCAGCAGCCAGAAGCAGGCCAGGGCGGCGTTGATGGCACCGCGCATCGAAGCAGCAAGGGGATTCCGCAGCCGAATCACGCCGCCCTCCATCTCGGGGCGACGCTACGGGCCGTTTCGTCCGCTGCGCTTGATTATTGTCAAGGAGCGCGCCGCTCAGCGGGTTGACACAGGACAGACGCGGAAAGGGCTGCCGTGCGCATGCCCTCGCGTCGACCAAGCGGCCAGGGCCATTCCTGCCCTCCGCGCGCCAGGGAAGGAGCCAGTCTGTCATGCGATCGCGCCATAGAATACTGTTGACGGCGACAGCCATAGCGCTTTGCGCCGGGCTCGCCGCCACCGCGCTCCACGCGCAGACCGCGCCGGCGCGGCCGGCAGCGCCCCCCGCCCAGGCCCAGGCACCGGCACAAGCACCGGCCCAGGCCACCCCGCCCGCGCCGAATCCGCGCGAGAGCCACGGCACCCAGCCCGGCCGCCGCTACGAGCCGAGCATGGATACGCTCGGCGGCACCCCAGCCCGGCCGCCCGGCGCCGAACCCGGCATCCCGACCATGACCGAGGCCGAGTTCAACGAGGCGCGCCAGATCTATTTCGAGCGCTGCGCCGGCTGCCACGGCGTGCTGCGCCGCGGCGCCACCGGCCGGGCGCTGACCACCGACATCACCCGCGAGCGCGGGCTCGAGGCGCTGCGCGACTTCATCAATTTCGGCACGCCGGCCGGCATGCCGAACTGGGGCACATCGGGCGATTTCAACGAGCGCCAGGTCGACCTGATGGCCCGCTACCTGCTGCTCGAACCGCCGACCCCGCCCGAGTTCGGCATGGCCGAGATCCGGCAGACATGGCGCGTGACCGTGCCGGTGGAACGGCGGCCCACCTCGAAGCAGAACAACATCAATATCGAGAACCTGTTCTCGGTGACGCTGCGCGATTCGGGCGAGGTGGCGCTGATCGACGGCGATACCTACCAGATCGTCAACATCATCAAGACCGGCTACGCCGTGCACATCACGCGCGTTTCCGCTTCGGGCCGCTATCTCTACGTCATCGGTCGCGACGGACGCGTCAACCTGATCGACCTGTGGATGCGGGTGCCGGACTCCATCGCCGAGGTGCGGATCGGGCTGGAGGCACGCTCGGTGGAGACCTCGAAGGCACGCGGCTTCGAGGATCGCTTCATCATCGCCGGCGGCTATTGGCCGCCGCAATACGTGATCATGGATGGCGCGACGCTGGAGCCGCTGCGCGTCGAAACCACCCGCGGCTACACGGTGGACACGCAGGAATACCACCCCGAGCCGCGCGTGGCGGCGATCGTCGCCTCGCACCACCGGCCGGAGTTCATCGTCAACGTCAAGGAGACCGGCCGCATCCTGCTGGTCAACTACGAGGATCTGCGCAGCCTGCGCGTGACCACCATCAATGCCGACCGCTTCCTGCATGATGGCGGGCTCGACCGTAGCGGGCGCTACTTCCTGGTGGCGGCCAATGCGCGCAACCGCATCGGCGTGGTCGATACGCGCGAAGGCCAGCTCGTGCGCATGATCGATGTCAGCACCACGCCGCATCCGGGCCGCGGGGCCAACTTCACCCACCCGCAGTTCGGGCCGGTCTGGGCGACGAGCCATCTCGGCTCGGACGTGATCTCGCTCATCGGCACCGACCCCGAGGGCCATCCGCAGAATGCCTGGCGCGTGGTGCAGGAGCTGAACGGCCAGGGCGGCGGCTCGCTGTTCATCAAGACCCACCCCAACTCGCGCAACCTCTATGTCGACACGCCGCTGAACAACGAGCCCGAGATCGCCTCCTCGATCGCGGTGTTCAACCTCGACCGGCTCGACCAGCCGCATGTGGTGCTGCCGATCGCGCAATGGTCGGGCATCACCGAGGGGGCGCGCCGCGTCGTCCATCCGGAGTTCAACCGCGCCGGCACCGAGGTGTGGTTCTCGGTGTGGAACTCGCAGACGCAGGAATCGGCCATCGTCATCGTCGATGACCGCACACGGCGCCTGCGCCACGTGATCCGCGACCGGCGCCTGATCACGCCGACCGGCAAGTTCAACGTCTACAACACACAACGCGACGTGTACTGACGCCACCCACCCGCACACGAACGGAGGGACACGATGCCGGAAGGGATGACAAGCGGATGTCACGCCGCCGGCATCGTGCACCTCGTCGGTGCGGGACCCGGCGACCCGGACCTTCTCACCGTCCGGGCCCGCCGACTGATCGAACGTGCCGAGGCGGTCGTCTATGACCGCCTCGTCGCACCCGAGATTCTCGCCCTGGCCCCTGCCGGCGCCCTGCACCTCGATGTCGGCAAGCTGCCGGGGCTGCATCGCGTGCCGCAGCCCGAGATCAACGCGCTTCTGGTCGATCTCGCCCGCCGCGGTCTCGAGGTCGTGCGCCTGAAGGGCGGCGACCCCTACATCTTCGGCCGCGGCAGCGAGGAAGCCGAGCATCTGCACGCGAACGGCATCGCCTTCGATGTCGTGCCCGGCATCACCTCGGCGGCCGGCTGCGCCACCGCGATCGGCGTGCCGCTCACCCATCGCGGCATGGCCACCGGCGTGCGCTACGTCACCGGGCACTGCCAGGGCGATGCGCCGCTTGATCTCGACTGGCGCGGGCTTGCCGATCCCGCCACCACGCTGGTGATCTATATGGGCCTTGCGCAGATCGCGCGCATCGCGGCGGCGCTGATCGAGGCCGGCCTGCCAGCAACCATGCCCTTCGCCGCCGTGCAGAGCGGCACCACGCCGCGCCAGCGCCACCGCATCGGCACCCTGGCCGAGGCGGGCGGGATCGCCGCCTCGTTCGAGGATCGCGGCCCGGTGCTGTTCATCGTCGGCCACGTCGTCGCGCTGGCCGACAGCCTCGCGCCACCCCGCGCCGGCGCCGCCGCCGGGGAAGATCGCCATGCCGTCCCGGCGCTGGCCTGAGGCCGGGCTGGCGGCCGCGCTGCTCCTGCTCGGGCTGGCGATCCTTCTGCCTGCCAGCGCCGCCGGTCCGGTATCGCCCGCGCGCCAGGCCGAACTGCGCCACCTGCTGATCCACGATTGCGGATCGTGCCACGGCATGACCATGCGCGGCGGCTTGGGCAGCCCCCTGTTGCCGAGCGCGCTCGAAGGCCGCAGCGACGCGCTGCTGGTGGAAGTGATCCTGGGCGGCATCCGCGGCACCGCCATGCCGCCCTGGGCGGGCGAGATCACGGAAGACGAGGCGCGATGGATGGTGCGGCTTCTGCGCCAGGGAGGTTTGCCATGATCGCACGACGCGGCTTGCTCGGCGCGGCGGCGCTGGCCGCCGGGACACTTCCCCTGCGCGCCGGCACGGCGGCGGCGGCTCCTGCCCCGGCGCTGCGCGGCAGCGGCGATCTCGGCCTTGTGATCGAGCGCGCCTCGGGCAGCATCCTGCTGATCGAGACCAGCGGGCGCACCGCCATCGGCCGCGTCGAGGGCCTGGGCGATCTGTCGCACGCGGCGGCGGTGTTCTCGCGCGACATGCGCTACGCCTACATCTTCGGCCGCGACGGCGGCCTGTCGAAGATCGACATGCTGCGCGGCGCCCTGGTCGCGCGCATCGTCCAGGCGGGCAACAGCATCGGCGGCGCGATCTCCGACGATGGCGCGCTGATCGCGGTCGGCAACTACCAGCCGGGCGGCGTCAAGCTGTTCGACAGCGCCAGCCTCGCGCTGAAGGCCGACATCCCGGCAAGCTTCGGCGGCGCCGGCGCGCGCTCGAAGGTGGTGGGGCTGGCCGACCTGCCCGGGCGGCGCTTCGCCTACAGCCTGTTCGATGCGGGCGAGATCTGGGTCGCGGGCCTTGGCGCCAACGGCACGCCCGAGGTGCAGCGCTTCGCCGATGTCGGCCGGCAGCCCTATGACGGCTTCGTCACGCCCGACGGGCGCCACTATGTCGCCGGCCTGTTCGGCGAGGACGGGCTCGCGCGCATCGATTTCTGGCAGGCCGAGCCTCGCTCGCAGCGCATCCTCGAGGGCTATGGCCGCGGCGAGGAGCCGCTGCCGGTCTACAAGATGCCGCATCTGCGCGGCTGGGCGGCAGCCGGCGAGAAGCTTTTCCTGCCCGCGATCGGACGGCACGAGCTGCTGGTGGTCGATCGCCGCAGCTGGACCGAGATCGGGCGCGTTGCCACCCACGGCCAGCCGGTGTTCGCGGTCGCGCGCCCGGACGGGCGCCATGTCTGGGTCAACTTCGCCCATCCGCGCAACGATGTGGTGCAGGTGGTGGACACGCTCTCGCACGAGGTGGTGCGCAGCATCACGCCCGGCCGGGCGGTGATGCACATGGAGTTCACCCCGCGCGGCGAGCAGCTCTGGCTTTCGGTGCGCGATGCCAATCGCGTCGATGTCCACGACACGCGCAGCCTGGAGCGCATCGCCACCCTGCCGGCGCAGGCGCCGAGCGGCATCTTCATGGCCGCGCGCGCCGTGCGGATCGGGTTCTGAGCATGCCCGCGCCCGGTGCGCCCCGTCTCCCGGCGCTGGACGCGATCGACCGGCGCCTGCTCGATGGCTGGCAGCGCGACTTCCCGCTGGAGCCGCATCCCTTCGCGCGGCTGGCCAGTGAAATCGGCATCACCGAAGCCGAGGTGCTGGCGCGGCTGCATGCTCTCCGCGATGCCGGCATGGTCGGGCGCATCGGCGCAGTGGTGCGCCCGCACACGGCCGGATGCAGCACGCTTGCCGCCGTGGCCGTCGCTCCCGAGCGGCTGGACGCGGTGGGCACGGAGATCGCCGCGCTGGCGACGGTGAACCACTGCTACGAGCGCGAGCATGCGTTGAATCTCTGGTTCGTCGTCGCCGCCGAGGACGAGGCGGCGATGCTGGAAACGATGGCGCGCGCCGCGGCGATCGCCCAGGCGCCGGTGCACGATCTGCGCCTGCGCAGCGAATACCGGATCGACTTGGGGTTCCCGTTGCAATGGAACTGAGCCCCCGCGACCGCGCCCTGCTTGCCGCCCTGGCCGACGGGTTGCCGTTGGCGCCGTCGCCCTACGCCGCCATCGGGCGCGATCTCGGCATGGCCGAGGCCGAAGTGCTGGCGCGTCTGCGCGCGATGCTCGCCGCCGGCATCATCCGCCGCTTCGGCGTCGTGGTGCGCCATCACGAGCTTGGCTACCGCGCCAACGCCATGATCGCCTGGCAGGTGCCCGATGCCGCCATCGATGCCGCCGGGCGCGTGCTGGCGACGCAGCCGGGCGTGACGCTCTGCTATCGCCGTGCGCCAGGCCCGCCCGACTGGCCCTACACCCTGTTCTGCATGATCCACGGCCGCGACCGCGCCACGGTGCTGGCCCAGGCCGAGCAGGCGGCGCGCAATGCCGGGCTTGCCGACATGCCGCGCGCGGTGCTGTTCAGCGGCCGGCGCTTCCAGCAGCGCGGCGCGCGCTTCGCCACGAGCGAGGAGGGCGCGGCATGGACGCGATCGACAGGCGCATCGTGAACGCGCTGCAAGGCGGCTTTCCGGTCTGCGAGCGCCCCTTCGCCGCCGTGGCCGAGGGCCTCGGGCTGGACGAGGCCGGGTTGATCGCGCGGCTCAAGGCGCTGGTCGAGCGTGGCATCCTGTCGCGCTTCGGCCCGCTCTATGCCGCCGAGGGGCTGGGGGGCGCGGTCACGCTCGCCGCCATGGCCGTGCCCGAGGAGCGTTTCGAGGCGGTGGCGGCGCAGGTGAATGCGCATGTCGAGGTTGCGCACAACTATGCCCGCAACCACCGGCTCAACATGTGGTTCGTGCTGGCAACCGAGGATCGGGCCGGCATCGCCGCGACCCTGGCCGAGATCGCCCGGGAAACCGGCATCCCGGTCCTGAACATGCCGCGTCTGGCCGAGTATCGCATCGGCCTCCGGCTGGAGGCGTGAGGGATGGACGCGACCGACCGGCGCATCGTCGCGGCAACGCAAGCCGGCCTGCCCCTGGTGGCCGAGCCCTATCACGCCGTTGCCGAGGCGGTCGGCCTGCCGGTCGCCGAGGTGATGGAGCGCATGCGGCGCATGCTGGCGGCGGGCGCCATCCGGCGCATCGGCGCGGTGCCGAACCACTACGCGCTCGGCTATCGCGCCAACGGCATGGCGGTGTGGGACGTCGATGACGCGCGCGTGGACGCGCTCGGGGCGCGCATAGCCCAACTCGGACTGGCGAGCCATTGCTACAGCCGCCCGCGCCATCCGCCCGACTGGCCCTACAACCTGTTCACCATGGTGCATGGCCGCGACCGCGCCGAGGCCGAGCGCGGCGTGGAGGCGATCGCCGCCGTTCTGGGCGATGCCGTGCGCGCACGCGACGTGCTGTTCAGCACGCGCATCCTGAAGAAGACCGGGCTCCGGCTCGGCCGGGAGGGTTGATCCGATGCTCCGCATCTCGCACTTCATGCGCGAACTCGCCGCGGGCGGGCCCGCCGGGCCACGAGGCGGCGGCGGCCGCGCGCGCCCCACGGGGCCCGTGGTGATCTGGAACCTGATCCGCCGCTGCAACCTGAACTGCCGCCATTGCTACGCGCTTTCGGCCGACACCGATTTCGCCGGCGAGCTTTCCACCGCCGAGGTGAAGGCGGTGATGGAGGATCTGCGCCGCTTCGGCGTGCCGGCACTGATCCTGTCCGGCGGCGAACCGCTGATGCGTCCGGACATCTTCGAGCTCTCGCGCCATGCCAAGGCGCTCGGCTTCTATGTCGCGCTCTCCTCCAACGGCACGCTGATCGACGAGACGCTCGCCGACCGGCTGGCCGGGATCGGCTACGACTATGTCGGCGTCTCGATCGACGGGGTCGAGGCCACGCATGACCGCTTCCGCCGCCAGCCGGGCGCCTTCGCCGCGTCGATCGCGGGCATCCGCCACTGCCATGCGCGCGGGCTCAAGCTCGGGCTGCGATTCACGCTCACGCGCGACAACGCCCCGGAACTGCCGGCGCTGCTCGCGCTCACCGAGGCCGAGGGGATCGAGAAGTTCTACCTCTCGCACCTGAACTATGCCGGGCGCGGCAACCGCAACCGCGGCGACGATGCCGCGCACGCCATGACACGCGCGGCCATGGACCTTCTGTTCGAGACCGCCTGGAACCAGGCGCAGCGGGGCCTCGATCGCGAGATCGTCACCGGCAACAACGACGCCGACGGGGTCTATCTGCTGCGCTGGGCCGAGCGGCGCATGCCGCAGCATGCGGGCTGGCTGCGCCGGCGGCTGGTGCAGTGGGGCGGCAACGCCTCGGGCGTCAATGTCGCCAACATCGACAATCGCGGCGAGGTGCATCCGGATACGATGTGGTGGCACCACAGCCTCGGCAATGTGCGCGACCGGCCTTTCTCGGCGATCTGGGCGGATCGCACCGATCCCGTGCAGGCGGGACTGAACGCACGCCCGCGCCCCCTCACCGGCCGCTGCGGAAGCTGCCCGAGCCGCGACATCTGCAACGGTAGCAGCCGCATCCGGGCCTTGCGCGCGCACAACGACATCTGGGCGGCCGATCCGGGCTGCTATCTGAGCGACGCGGAAACCGGGCACGCCGCCGCCGCCGAGAGGGAGCACGCCGATGCGCTCGCCACCGCCTAGGGCCGCACGGCACCTGCTCGCGCTCGCCGCGGCCGCGCTTCTCGGCCTGCTGCTGCCCGCGGCCGGCGCGGCGGCGCAGGATGCGGCGGCGCTCTACGAACAGCATTGCGCCGCCTGCCACGGCGCCGAGCGGCAGGGCGGGCAGGGCCCGGTGCTGCTGCCCGAATCGCTCGGCCGGCTGCGCCCGCCGCAGGCCAACGCCGTGATCGCGCGCGGGCGCGCGGCAACCCAGATGCCCGGCTTCGCCGATACCCTCTCTCCGGCCGAGATCGAGGCCCTGACGCGCTTCGTCTACCAGCCGCCGGCCACCCCGCCTCGATGGGACGCGGCCGCGATCGCGGACAGCCGCAGCGTGATGGTCGATCCGGCCAGCCTGCCTGCCCGCCCGCAGTTCGAGGCCGATCCCCTGAACCTGTTCGTGGTGGTGGAGACGGGCGATCATCATGCCACCATCCTCGATGGCGACCGCTTCACCCCGATGCACCGCTTCGCCACCCGGCCCACCCTGCATGGCGGGCCGAAATTCTCCCCCGACGGACGCTTCGTCTTCCTGATGTCGCGCGACGGCTGGGTGCAGAAATTCGATCTCTACAGCATGCAGATGCTCGCCGAGGTGCGGGCCGGCATCAACAGCCGCAACATCGCGCTCTCCTCCGACGGGCGGTTCGTCGCGGTGGCGAACTACCTGCCCAACACGCTCGTGCTGCTGGATGCGCGCGACCTCTCGCTCCTGCGCGTTATGCCGGTGACGGCGCAGCGCGGCGGCGCGCCCTCGCGCGTGAGTGCGGTCTATGATGCGCGGCCGCGCCGCAGCTTCATCGTGGCGATGAAGGACATACCGGAGATATGGGAGATCTCCTACGACGACAACGCACCGCCGATCTATCCCGGCCTCGTGCACAGCCACGAGCGCGGCATGGAGGAGGGCCTCGGCGCGCAGGCCGGGCTGTTCCGGCTGCGCCGCATCGCGGTCGAGGAGCCGCTCGACGATTTCATGTTCGACCCGCCCTACGCCAACCTCCTCGGCTCGACGCGCGACAGCAGGCGCACGGTGGTGGTCAACCTCAATGTCGGGCGGCCGGTGGCGAATGTCGCGCTGGACGGGCTGCCGCATCTCGGCTCCGGCATCACCTGGATGCACGACGGGCGCCGGGTGATGGCGACACCCCACCTCAACCGCGCGCAGATCAGCGTCATCGACATGCGCGACTGGAGCGTGATCGGGCGCATCCCCACCTCGGGGCCCGGCTTCTTCATGCGCAGCCACGAGGCCACGCCCTATGCCTGGACCGATGCCATGCTGGGGCCGGAGCGCGACACGATCCACATCATCGACAAGCGCACGCTGCGAGTGGTGCGCACGCTGCGCCCCTCGCCCGGGCAGACGGCGGCGCATGTCGAGTTCACCCGCGACGGCCGCTTCGCGCTGGTCAGCGTATGGGAGAACGAGGGCTGGCTCGTGGTCTATGATGCGCAGAGCTTCGCCGAGGTGACGCGCCTGCCGATGCGCCGGCCCTCGGGCAAGTACAATGTCGGCAACAAGATCTCGCTGTCGGAAGGGACCAGCCATTAGCCCCGATAGGCGCGCCGATACCGGCCCGGCGGAGGCCCGCCCGGGGATAGCGCTTCTGCTCGCCGGCCACGGCGCGCCGCGCCATGCCGCCGCACAGGAAACGATCTGCGCGCATGCCGCGGCGCTGGCAGGGGTGCCCGGCATTGGCGCGACCGCGGCAGGCTTTCTTGCCGCCGCGCCGGGGCTGGCCGAGGCGGCGGCATCGCTGGCGGCGGCATCGCTCGGCGCGGGGCCGCTGCATGTCATGCCCATGTTCATGGCCGACGGCTTCCTGGTGCGCACCGCGCTGCCGCGCGCCCTCGGACGGCCGGTGCGCGTCCTGACCCCGCTCGGCCTCCTGCCAGGACTGACGGCGATCATCGCGCGGCGCGCGCTCGCCCTGTGCGGCGAGGCGCGGCTCGATCCCGCGCGCACGACGCTTCTTCTGGTCGGGCACGGCTCGGCCAACAGCCCCGCCTCGCGCGAGGCGGTGGCGTTCCACGCCGCGCGGCTGGCGCGGGACACTAGGCTCGGCCCGGTCGCGACCGCCTTCCTGGAGGAGCCGCCGCTGCTGGCCGACGCGCTCCTGCGCCTGGAGGGGCATGCGGTGGTGGCAGGCTTCTTTGCGGCACCCGGCGTGCACGCGAGCGAGGATGTTCCGGCGCTCCTGGATGCCGCACCGCGTGCCGGCCAGCGGCGCCTGCTCTACACGGGTGCGATCGGCGCCGATCCCGAGATCGTCGAGCTGGTCGCGGCCACGGTGCGCGCGGACCTGATGGCGGAAGCAGGGCAAGTCGTGGCGCCGGCACGATCCTAGCCGGTCCGGCGTTCCTCCCACAGCCGCGCGGCGATGCGATCCGCCTCGGCCGGATCGGTGCAGGCGCCAAGCGCAAGCAGGCCAAGCGCGGCGGTGCCGATCACGGTTGCCGCCGCCGCGGCCGAGCCGTGGCGCCACAACTGCACCAGATCCGCCTCGGGCGCGGGCGGCGCGCCGATCGGGGCCAGCAGCAATTCCCTGCGGCCGGCCGTGGCATCGTGCACATGCGCCGCCACCGCCTTGGCCGGATTGCGCTCGGCCTCGCCCCCGCCCCCCTTGAGGACAAGCAGCCGCGGGCGGCCAAGCAGCGCCGCCGCATCCAGGTGCAGCGAGACATAGGGGGGATGAAACACGCCATCGACACCCGCGCGCGCGGCAAAGGGGTCGAGCAGGCGCACGACCGTGTTCACTGGCGAGCGAAGCCCGAGCAGGGGGCGGAGCTGTAGCATCCGCCCGAGCGGTGGGCCAAGCGCGGCCAGCGGCAGGAAGGCGAAGCCGTGCGTGTCGAGCAGCCGCTCGGCGTCGCTGCGGTCGCGCGCCGGCCGCCGGCCGAGCGGCGCGAGGGCATCGGCGACCGCGCACGCGGTGGAGAACTCGTTGCTGCCATGCATCAGCACGCGATAGCCCGCCTGCGCCAGCAGCAGCGCCGAGAGCAGGAACCAGGGTGCGCCGCGCGTGCGCCCGGCACCATAGGACGGCCAGTCGAGATCGACCGGCGCGCCAAGGGCAGGTGCGGCGCCTATCGCCGCACGCGCCGCCTCGACCAGCCCGACCAGTTCGGACGGCTCCTCGCCGCGGAAGCGCATCAGCATCAGGAAGGCACCGACCTGGTGCGGGTCCGCCTTGCCCGCCAGGATCAGGGCGAACGCCTCCCGCGCTTCCGCACGGCTGAGCGATCGCGCCCGGCCCGGCCCGCGGCCGAGCGTGCGCACGAAGCGGGCGAAGCCATGTTCGCCGGCCAGTTCCGCCGGATCGACGGCTTCGGCCCGCTGGCGCATCTGGCCGCGATCAGTGCGGAGCGGTTTCGTGGCGCAGATAGGCAATCACGTCGATGATCTGCTTCGGATTGCGCAGGCCGACGAAGCTCATCGAGCCGCTTGGAACGACCGATTTCGGATTGGCGAGGTAGGCGCGCACGGTCTCGTCGTTCCAGACAAGGCCGCCGGTGGCCTTCTCGCGCATCGCGGCGGAGTAGCGGAACCCATCCACCGCACCGGCGGCGCGCCCGAAGAAGCCCCACAGATTGGGGCCCACGCCGCTCCGCCCGCCCTGGTTCAGCGTGTGGCAGGCGCGGCACTGGGTGTTGTAGACGCGCTGCCCGGCGGCGCGGTCCCCGTCATGCTCACTCGCCGCGGCCACGCCCGGCGCGGCGGCAATCGCAAGCGCCGTCAGCGCGGCTGCGGTGATGAGGGCGATCTTCATACGTCTCTCCTTCCCGTTCGTGGGTCCTGTGTGATCAGTCCTGGATGCAGGGCGCCGCGCGCGGCCCGCCGCATCGCCGGCAGCATCGTTGCGCGCCACTGTGGCTTTCCCCAGGCGCGCAGCACAACCTCATCCTGGTGCAGGAGCAGCCAGAACGGAGCGCCAGCCGCGGCCGGTATGGCAACCCGGTAGGGACGCAGCGGATCGGGCCAGTGCTCGTCGCGCAGGAGATCCGCGCTGCGCGGAGCGCGCACCTCGTGGAACGCAAAGGCGGCGAAGCGCGCCGAGGCGCGAAGGCGCGCCCACTCGGCCTGCCGCCAGGCGCGACAGGGCGCGCAATCATCGGCCCCGACATAGACCAGCCGCCACGCGCCCGCGGGCGCCGGCGCGGCGACCGGCGCATCGCCCGCCAGCGCCGCCGAAGCAAGTCCGGCAGCGAGAAGCGGTAGCGCGGCACGGCGCGTGAGCCCGTGCACGATCGAGCGGCAGGTGGTGCGGGTCATCACGCGCAGCTTCTTTGTGATCCGCCCCCCGTCGCCTTGACGAAAGTCAAGTGAGGGAAAGCCCGT
Source organism: Alphaproteobacteria bacterium (assembly GCA_020850755.1). Lineage (GTDB taxonomy): Bacteria > Pseudomonadota > Alphaproteobacteria > Acetobacterales > Acetobacteraceae > JADZEB01. Next base: position 40,345 of record JADZEB010000026.1, read on the forward strand.
CACGCCTAGCGTTTTCCTCATCCACCGTTTTCAGGTGAAAGGGGAAGGCGCACATGCCCGCAGATGATCAGGACTCCAAGGAACCGGAAGCGCCGCCCGAGCGCGTGCCCTTCATGCAGCGCCTGTTGGACGATCCATTCCTGCTGCTTTTCCTAGGGGTGGCAATTCCGACGATGCTCTACACGCTCTGGGGCGTGATGGAGATCGCGTCGATTCCCCTCGCTCGCTGACCGCGCACGGGAGACACGACCATGGCCGTCACGCCGCCCGCCAAACGAATCTGGTGGAACGAGCCGATCGAGAAGGTCGAGCTCTACTGGATCTTCATCGCCCTGCTCTGGGGCCTGTTCATGTTCTTCTTCATGATCGCCTGGCACTTCATCGGCCAGCAGAACCTGAGCACGGAAACCTACCGCATCGACCCCGCCGCCTACCAGGCGAAGGTGGAAACCTTCGCCGAGGGCAACACGGTGCGCGAGGAGGACGGGGTGCCGGTGGTGCGCCCGCAGAGCGGCAACGATGTCTACCTGCTCGGCCGGCTGTGGCAATGGTGGCCGATCCTGGAACTGGAACGCGGCCGCAGCTATCGGTTCCACCTGTCATCGATCGACTGGCAGCACGGCTTCTCGCTCCAGCCCACCAACATCAACATCCAGGTGCATCCGGGCTACGAGCACATCCTGACGCTGACCCCGACCGAAACCGGCGAGTTCGGCATCATCTGCAACGAGTATTGCGGCATCGGCCATCACCAGATGACCGGGCGCATCTATGTCGTCGAACGCCCGCAAGGCGCGGCCCCGGCCGCGGCGGGGAGGTGAGGCCATGTCCACCACAATCGCAGCCACCGGCGGCCTGTCCGCCCTCGCCGCCCGCTTCCGCACCTGCCAGTACACCGGCCTCAAGGTCGATGCCTCGGCTGAAGCGCTGATCAAGGTCAACGCCGTTGCCGCCGTGGTTTTCCTGGCGATCGGCGGCATCATGGGCCTGCTCGTCGCGCTGACGCGCTGGCCGGCGGTGCATCTTCTGCCGGCGGAATGGTTCTACCTCGTGCTCACCGGGCACGGGGCGAACGTCCTCCTGTTCTGGATCATCTTCTTCGAAGTGGCGGTGCTCTATTTCGCCTCCGCCGTGTTGCTGAACTGCCGCCTTGCCGCGCCCAAGGTGGCATGGCTCGGCTTCGTGCTGATGGTGGCCGGCGCCATCCTCGGCAACGTGGCCGTGCTGGAGGGCAACTCCACGGTGATGTTCACCTCCTACCCGCCGATGAAGGCGGCACCGACCTTCTACCTGTCGTTGATCCTGTTCGCGGTGGGCGCGCTGGCGGCGGTGGCGGTGTTCTTCGGCACGCTGGTCATCGCCAAGACCGAGCGCACCTATGAAGGCTCGATGCCACTGGTGACCTTCGGCGCGCTCACAGCGGCGATCATCGCCGTCTACACCATCGCCTCGGGTGCGGCGATCCTGATCCCGACGCTGCTCTGGTCGATGGACCTGATCAGCAACATCGACCCGCTGCTCTACAAGGTGGTGTGGTGGGGGATGGGCCATTCCTCGCAGCAGATCAACGTCTCGGCCCATGTCTCGCTCTGGTACATGACCGCGGCCCTGCTGGTGGGTGCGAAGCCCCTGTCCGAGAAGGTCAGCCGCACCGCCTTCCTGATGTACATCCTGTTCCTGCAGCTTGCCTCGGCCCACCATCTGCTGGCCGAGCCGGGCATGACCGCAAGCTGGAAGATCGTCAACACCAGCTACATGATGTATCTCGCGGTGATGGGCTCGATGGTGCATGGGCTGACCGTGCCCGGCGCGATCGAGGCGGCGCAACGGCGCAACGGCTACACCAAGGGCATGTTCGAGTGGCTGCGCAAGGCGCCCTGGGGCAACCCGGCCTTCTC
>JADZEB010000027.1 GCA_020850755.1 Alphaproteobacteria bacterium
CGATCCGCATCTTCGAGGCGACCTTCAGCCCGCAGCCCACCAGCGCGCTGGTGGTGTCGGCCAACCTGCCCGCCTCGGCCGATACCAATGCGAGCTTCAACACACAGAGCGTGCAGATCTTCGATTCGCTCGGCACCGCGCGCACGCTCGGCCTTTCCTGGACCAAGGCCGGGCCGAACCAGTGGCGCCTCGGCATCGATGCGCCGGACTCGGCACTTGATCCGCTCTCGGGCAGCTTTCCCGGCGCCGCCGACAATGCCGCGAGCACGACCACCCCCACCCCGGCCGCGCCGGCCCAGGCGCAGGTGAGCACGATCACGCTCTCGGGCGCGGCGGGCGATGCCGGCGACATCTACACGGTGACGATCGGCGGGGCGGCCTTCACCTACACCACCAACGGCCTGGAAGGCGGCATGAACGCGATTGCCACCGCGCTTGCCGGCCAGATCAACGCCAACCTGGCGGTGCCGGTGACCGCGGCCGCGCTTGGCACCGCGATCGCGCTCACCGCCGACACCGCGGGTGTGCCCTTCTCGGCCTCGGCCAGCGTGTCGAACGCGCCGGCGGGTCAGGCCAACAGCTTCGCCACCGCCACGCCGAACCCGCCGGTGAGCGCGGTGGCGCAGATCAACACCGTGACGATCGGCGGCGCGATGGGCGATGCCGGCGATGTCTATACCGTCATCGTCAACGGCATTCCGTTCAGCTACACCGCGACCGGGGCGGAAGCGACCGCCAACGATGTCGCGGGCGCGCTTGCCGCGCTGGTCAACGCCAATGGCCCCCTGCCGGTCTCGGCCGCGGCCGCGGGCGGGGTGGTGACGCTACTGGCCGACACGGCGGGCCAGCCCTTCACCCTCGCCTCGAACGTGGCGAATGCGGGCGCGGGGTCGAACAACAACACCATCGTCAATGCCAGCGTGCAGCCCAATGTCGCGGCGCAGTCGCAGATCAGCAGCGTGACGGTGGGCGGGCCGCTCGGCGATACGGGCGATGTCTATTCCGTCACCATCAACGGCAGCACCTACGCCACCACCACCACCGGCGGCGAGTTGTCCAACTTCGACATCACGAACCAGCTTGCCATCGCCATCAATGCCGATGCCGCCCTGCCCGTCACGGCGACGATCGTGGGCGGCGTGCTGCGCCTGACCGGCGACGCACCGGGCGTGCCCTTCACCGTCTCCTCCTCGGTCGCCGACACGCCGGGCGGGCTGGTGGTGAACACCGTCTCCACCGCGACCGGCACGCCGAACCAGCCGGCGACCGCGCAGACCAGCGCCGTGACGCTGGCCGGCACGCTGGGCGATGCGGGCGACACCTACACCATCTCGGTGAACGGCAACGCCTACACCTACACGACCACCGGTCGCGAGACGAGCCTGGGCGCGATCGCGCTCGCGCTCGCCAACCAGATCAACTCCGATCCCGGCCTGCCGGTCACCGCCGCCGCCTCGGGCGAGGTCATCTCGCTCACCGGCGATGTGCCCGGCACGCCCTTCTCGATCGCCGCCTCGGCCGGCGCCTCGGGCACCATCCCGGCGCATCTCGCCATCGCCTTCGGCGACACGCCGCAGACCTCCGGCCTGATCACCAATATCGGCGGCGCCTTCGTCGGCTCGGGCACGGCGCAGGCGCCGGCCTCGCAGAATGCGGGCGAGCCGGTGAACATCACCTTCACCGTCGACTACGGCCAGGGCCCGCAGCAGGTGACGCTCAATCTCGGCCGTTTCGGCGAGCCGGGCGGCGTGACGCAATATGCCGGCCGCGACCTGGAAGTGACACGGCTCGACCAGGACGGGATCCCGGCCGGCGCCTTCCAGTCGCTCTCGATCCGCGACAATGGCGATGTCGTGCTCGCCTTCGACAATGGCCGCTCGCGCATCACGCACCGCGTGCCGCTGGCGGTGTTCGCCGATCCCAACAAGCTCCAGCGCGAGGACGGCACCGCCTTCACCGCGACGCTGGAATCCGGCCTGCCGCGCTATGCCGATGCCGGCACCAACGGGGCGGGAGGGATCACGCCCTCGGCGCTCGAAGGGGCGAATGTCGATATCGCCGACGAGTTCACCAAGCTGATCGTCACGCAGCGTTCCTATGCCGCCAATACCCGCGTGCTCACCACCGCCAACGAGATGCTCCAGGAAGTGCTCAACATCCGCCGCTAGCCGCCAGCTGCCCCGCATGCTTCAGAACGGAGGAACCCGACCATGACCATCGCCCTCGCCGAGGCCGCCCCCGCGGCCAAGCCGCCGCCCCCTGCACCCGCGGATGGCGCCCTGCCGCTCGACAATCTCGCCGTCATCGGCGGCATCGTCTCGGGCTTCGCCCGCGGCGTGGTCGAGCGGCTGGCCGCATGCATCGAGGATGCGCTGACGATGGACGAGGCGCTCGCCACCGCCGACAGGACGGCGCGCGCCGTGGGCGCGGTGCTGCTCGGCCATCACGCCGCGCCACCCTTCACGGTGCGACCCTGGAACGCGCCCGACATGATGGGCGCGCACATCGTGCGCGCGCTCGGGCTCGAGGTCGCGCCCGAGGATGCGGTGCGTGCGCTCCTGCTGATCCTGGCCGAACGCCTGACCGAGGCGGCAATCGCCCCGCCCGAGCAGTTCGCCGCGATGGCGCGCGAACTGGTGAGCGAGGCCTCGCTCCTGCTCGCCGGGCGCTTCCCGCACGAGATCCAGAGGGCGGCGGCCTGACGGCAGGACGATGAGCCTTTCCGCCGCGCTTTCCGGCGCGCTCTCGGGCCTTCAGGTCACGCAGCGCGCACTCGAGGTCACCTCGGGCAACATCCAGAATGCGAGCACGCCGGGCTATGCGCGCCGCACGCTGGAGCGCGAGGCGCTGGGCGGGCCGAATGGCGGGGTGCGCGCGATCGGGGTGGGCCGCGCCGCCGAGCCCGCGCTCCAGGCCGAGGCGCTGCGGCTGGCAGCACGCCAGTCGGGCAGCGAGGCGGCCGAGAACGCGCTGCGCCAGGTGCTGGAGGCGATGGGCGGGGCCGACGGCTCGGCCCCGCTTGCCCGCGCCGCGGCGCGCTTTGCCGATGGCTGGCGGCTATGGCAGGCCGATCCCGAGGACGATCTCGCCGCGGCCGAGGTGGTGGCGCGCGGCGATGCCTTCGCCGGCGAGCTCCGCCGCGCTGCCGCCGCGATCGAGGCCGCCGACCGCGTCATCGCCGAGGATACGGCGCGCACCACGGAACGGCTGAACGCCATCCTCGGCAAGCTCGCCGCGCTGAATGCGCGGCTCTCGCGCAGCGATGCCGCCGACAGTTCGGCCGCCGGACTGACCGACCAGCGCGACGCGCTGCTCTCCGAGCTGGCCACCATCGCCGAGATCCGCATCGCGCCGCGTTCGGGCGGCGCCGTGGCCGTGTTCTCGGCCGGCGGCATGACGCTGCTCGACGCCGCCGCCGAGCGCTTCACCTACATGGCCGGCACGCTCCGCCGCAGCGATGGCAGCGCGATCGGGGCCGAGGCGCTGGGCGCCGGCCGGCTGCCCGCCCTTCTCGCCATCCGTGCCGACAGTTCGCCCGACGCCGCCAGCATCGAGCCGGGCGCCGAGGCCCTGCGCAAGCTGCGCGAGCGGCTCGATGCGCTCGCCCGCCAGTTCACCGAGCCGAGCCCGGGCGGCGCGGCGCGCCCGCCGCGCTTCGCCGACGCCTACGACGCTGCCCCCGCGCGCGATGGCACCGAGCTTGCCGGCGGCTTCTTCACCGGCACCGACCGCTTCACCTTCGCCGTCAATCCCGCGCTGATGAGCGGCACGGTGAAACCGAAGCCCGAGGCCGCGGGCGCCGTCGCCGACGCCATCGCGGCGAGCGGGCGGAGCCTCGTCGCGGGCGGGCTTGCCGTCACCGGGACCACGCTCACCGGCATGGCCGAGGCGATCGTGGCCCAGCTTGCGCGCGACACCGCCCAGCTCGCCGACCGCGCGGATACCGCCGCCGCCACTGCTCAGACCGTGCAGGCGCGGCTTGCGAACGCCACCGGCGTCAATCTCGATGCCGAGTTGGCCCAGCTCCAGCTGCTGCAGACCGCCTACGCCGCCGTCGCGCGCGTGTTTGCCACCGTGCAGGCGATGCACGACGCGCTCGACCGCGCGCTGGCGCGCTGAGCCGAAGGGGCGCGCATGAGCGGGATCACCGTCTCCACCGCCGGGCTGTTCAACAGCGCCGTCGCGAGCTTCCGCGCCGGGCAGAACGAACTGTCCGCGCTGCAACGCCAGCTTGCCAGCGGGCGCATCGCCGAGGATCTCTCGGCCGTGCCCGACCAGGCGCCGCGGCTGCTCGATCTCGATGCCGCCATCGCCACCCGCCGCACCTATGTCGAGGCGATCGACCGCACCCGCCCGCGCGCGCAAGGCACCATGCTGGCGCTCGAACGCATGGCCTTCCTGGCCGCCGATCTGGGGCGCGCGGCGATGGTCGCCGGCGATGATGGCAGCGCCGACCCGGCCGCGGTCGGGGCGCGCGCATCCGCCGCCTTGCAGGAGATCGAGGTGCAGCTCAACCTCCGGATCGGCGGGCGCGCCCTGTTCGCCGGCAACCGGCCGGGGCTGGCCACGGTGGCGCGCCTTGCCGACCTGCCGGTGCCCCCACCGGAGCGCCCGCCCTTCCGCGCCGCGGCGCCCGACCTGCCCGCCTATGATGCCGCCGCGCCCGGCGCGGACGCCAATGCCTGGCAGCCCGACAGCCTGCGCATCGACGATGGCGAGAGCGCGGCCTACGGCGCCGTCGCGGTCGATCCCGGCATCCAGGACCTGGTGATGGGGCTGCGCCGGTTGCAGACGGCGGTCAAGGACCGGGACAATTTCGCCCTCCATGCCGAAACCGCGCGCGAACTCCTCGCCCGCGCCCAGAGCGGGATCCGGCTCGCCCAGAACTCGGTCGCGATCGGCCAGGCGCGGATGGAGGCGGCGCGCGAGCGCCACCTGACCGCGATCGCCGTGGGCCAGCGCCAGCGCGACGAGACCCTGCGCGCCGACCCGGCCGAACTCGGCGCGCGCATCGCCCAGCTCCAGGTGCAGCTCCAGGCCTCCTATGCTACCGTCGCGCGTCTGCGGGAACTGTCGCTCGCGAACTTCGTTCGCTAGGGCGTAGATTGCTGGCGCCACTGGGCGGCAATACCGGCACGAACCGGGAACGCATGCCGCTGCCGACGGAGGGGACGAGATGGAGACGGACACGCCCAAGGTCTCGCGCGCGACCGCAGCGGACCTCGAATCGATGTTCGATCACGCGGTCACCTTGCAGTCGCAAGGCGAGCTGGACGGGGCGGCCAAGGCCTACCGGCGGTTGCTCGCCCTCGCTCCGGACCTGCCGGAAGCGCTCAGCAATCTGGGCGCCGTTCTGCGCCTCAAGGACGATCTGACTGGGGCCGAGGCGCTGCTGCGCCGCGCCACCGCGGTGCGCCCCAACTACGTCGATGCCTGGCACAATCTCGGCGTCGTGCTGCTGCGCCGTGGCAAGTTCGCCGATTCGATCCAGGCCCTTTCGCGCGCGCTTGAACTCGATCCAGGCCACGCCATGTCGCTTGCCCATCGCGGCCAAGCCTATCTCGACGATGGCGAACCGGAGAAGGCCGTGGCCGACTGGGCCGAGGCGGCGCGGATGATGCCCAGCAATTTCGGCGTGCGCAACGCGCGCGGCATTCTGCTGCTGCGGCGCGGATTGCTGGACGAGGCGCGCGCCGCGTTCGAGGAGACATTGGCGATCGAGCCCGAGCAGCCGGTGGCGCTGTGCAACCTGGGCATCATCCTGCGCCAGCAGGAGAAGAACGAGGAGGCGCTGCCCCTCCTTCAGCGCGCGGTCGCGGCAGCGCCCGAGATGTCCGAGGCGCATGCGGGCCTGACCGCCACCTATCTCGCGCTCGGCCGCCATATCGAGGCTGCCGAGGCGGCGATGGTAGCGCTCGAGACCGACCCTGCTTCCACGCGCTACCACTCCGTGCTCGGGCATGCGATCTACGGCGTCTTCGTCAACGGCAAGGCCGACGAGGCGCGGGCCCTGGCGCGCCGCTGGATCGAGCGGTTCCCGGACCACCCGACCGCCCAGCATCTCGGCCGGGCGATGGCCGGCGAGGCCGCGGCCAACCGTGCCTCGGACAAGTTCGTGCAGACCCTGTTCAACAGCTTCGCGTCGAGCTTCGACGAGCAGCTGCACAAGCTCGACTATCGCGCGCCGCAGGCGATCATCGGCGCCCTGTCGCCGATCGTCGGGGCGGCGAAGGAGCTTGTCATCCTCGATGCCGGCTGCGGCACCGGCCTTGCCGGGCGCATGCTGCGGCTCTGGGCGGACGAGCTGATCGGGGTCGACCTGTCCAGCTCGATGCTGGACAAGGCGCGCGAGCGCGGCATCTACGACCGGCTCGAGGAGGCGGAGCTGACCGCCTGGCTCGAAGCCCATCCGGATGCCTACGACATGATCGTGGCCGCCGATGTGCTGTGCTATTTCGGCGAACTGAACCCGGTGATCGCGGCCGCCCAGCGCGCGCTCCGCCCGGGTGGCCTCCTGTCCTTCACCGTCGAGAAGCTCGACGGTCCGGACGAGTTCGTGGTGGGCGTCCATGGCCGCTACGGCCATGCCGAGCGCTTCGTGCGCAAGGCGCTGGACGCGGCCGGCCTGCAGGTGGAGGTGATGCGGGTCGAGCCCCTGCGGCGCGAGGCGATCGCGATCGTGCTCGGCTATGTCGTGGTGGCGCGCCGTCCGGCCTGACCTGTGCGGGCGACACCGAAGCGACCGCCAGGGCAGGTTCCGTTCGGATTGAACCGGCCGAACGGAACTCGTGCGCGTGAAACACAAGGTTCGCGAGCGGCCTGGTCTGATCCGGCGCAACCGCGCTGCGGTTCCACCGGACCGGACGCTGCCCTAGCGCCGGCCGGCGCCGAACAACGCGGCGGCGATCGCGGCGAAGGCATCGCCGGCACCGACCGCTGCACGCTGCAATCCGGCCAGCCCGTCGGTCATCATCTGGGTGAAGCCGGCAAGCCCCGCGGGCGCGCCGGGATCGGGTGCGGCACCGGGCGCGCGGTTGCGCTCGACCGTGTCGAAGTCGCGCCGGTAGCCGCCCATGCCGAGCTGGATCGCATAGTTGCGCGGCTTCGCCTCGGTCGCGCCGGCGCCGCCCTCGATGCGGCTGATGCGCAGCACATACTCGCCCGTCTCGATCCGGTTCGAGCCCGGCTCGATCCCGTCGGGCGGCGGCTCGCTCCTGAAGGCGGCGAAACGGGCCTGGTGGCGCGCCTCGGCCGAGGGCGCGTTGTCCGCCACCAGCACGCCAGCGCGGGTGAGGATCTGCACGCGCACGGCCGCATCTCCGATCTGGCCCAGCCGCAGCGCACCGGCGGTAGCGACGCGGAAGCGGAACACATCGACCGCATCCCCGCGCGCAAGCGAGGAGACCACGTTCAGCCGGCTGTCATTGCGAATCAGGATGCCGATGTCGCGCGCATTGGCCGCATTGTCGAAGGCCACATCGCGCGTGTCCTTGCGGAAGCCCTGCACCAGATCGGCACCGCCTTCGGCCAGCGCCCCGCCCTCGCGCAATTGCTGGCGCAGATCGGCGATGCGGCTCTCGATGCCGGCGAGGCTTGCGGACACGGAAGCTGCGGAGACGCTGTCGGCCATGATCGCGCGCCCTTGCGTGCGCCGGCCCGGCCGCGCCGCTAGGCGGCGCGCGCGGGCGGGCGCTGCATCAGCCCTTCCGCGACCGCGCGGTTGATCGCCACCAGCCGCTCGATCCGGGCCGGATCGGGCTCGGCCAGCAGCGCCAGCGTCTCGGCGTCCACCAGCAGCGACAGGCGCAGCACGTTCTGGCGCAGCGCGAGCGGCAGCGGGCAGTCCGCCTCGGCCATCGCCGCCTGGAACATGGTCCAGAGCCGCTGGTTGAGCTGAAGCGCAACACGCAGCGCCGCCTCGTCGATCGGGGCGCGCGCCGCCGCGATCAGCCGCCGCCCGGCCTCGGCCAGTGCCCATGCCTCGATCGCGCGCGGATCGGAATCGGGTGGCGGGCGCAGCGACTGGGTGGCGGCGGCGGCGTAGCGTTGCGTGGGCGTCATGCACGGGCCTCCTCGGTGGCGAGCGATGCGACGGGCGCGGGCGGGCACGGTGGCGCGCCTTCCGCCGGCCTGGCATCGGGGAACAGGCGGCGCACGAGCTTGAGGGCGCGGTAGAAGCCGCCCCCCGCCACCAGTGCCGCGACCTCGTCCAGCGTGGCGGCCGCCTCCGGCCGCTCGGCGCGGAGCTGGCCGAGCGCAAGCGCCACGCGCGGGCGGTTCACCGCCGCATCCTCGGGGAAGATGTAGAGGAGCTGGACCAGGAAATAGAGCGCCGTCTCCAGCGACACGACATCCGTCTCCTTCAGGATGTCGCGCCCGCGCAGGAAGGCGGCGCGATTGTGCAGGAACAGCGTGACGGTGCGTTCCCCGGCGCCGAGCACGGCGCCGTTGACGATCACCTTCTCGCCGGGGCGAAGAACGACCTTGAGCGGCATGGCGCATGCCTCCGGCATCCGGCGGGCGCAGAGGCGCCGCGGCGCGGGACGGAGCGGCGGCGAGACCCTCGCCGCCGCCCGCCGTTCCGCCGTGCGTCCGGCCCGCCTGGCCGGAGCGCTCCTCGTCCGATCAGAACAGCCGCAGGATGCCCTGCTGCGCCTGGTTGGCGAGCGAGAGCGAGATCGTGCCGAGCTGCTGGCGCGTCTGCAGCGCCAGAAGGTTGGCCCCCTCCTCGTTCTGGTCGGCGAGCGTGAGCTTGCCCGCGCCCTCGGTCAGCACGTCGGTGAACTCCTGGGTGAAGCTCTCGCGCGTCTGGATGATGTTGAGGTTCGCCGACAATCCCGATGCGACCGAGCGCAACGCGCTGCGCGCCCCGTCGATCGCCGTCACCGCGCGCTCGATGTCGGTGCGGTCGCGCCAGGCATTGGTGGCATTGTCGAGGCGCAGCCCCGTGCCGCCCGTGCCCGCATTCTCCGAGGAGACGATCAGCGCCGAGGTGTTGCGCTCGTTGAACTGCACACGCAGGTTGTTGGCGTCCGACTGCTCGCCCACCTGGATGACCGAGATGGTATCGTCGGTGGGAGTGCCGCCGGCGTCGGCGGCGATCAGCGCCTCGCTCAGCGTCAGGCGGATGGTGGCGCCGCCGAAGGCGAAGGCATTCTCGCCATTGGCGAGCTTGCCCGCGCCCTGGAGGTTGTCGGCGGCGCGGCTGACCGTCTCGCCCGTGTCGGTGTTGGTGACGCTGACGGTGATGTTGGTCAGCTTCTCGATATCGGCCGAGACCTTGGTGGCACCGTTGAACGCCGCCTCGACCGCGTCGAACTCGAGATCGAAATCGATCGTCGAGCCGTCGTCCGACACCAGCGCCACGGTGCCGGCGGTGGTGGCCGTGCCGTCGGTCAGCGTGGCGGTGAAGCCGGTCGCCGCGACCTGGGTGAGGTTGTTGGTGTCGTCCAGCGTGGCGCTGAAGGTGCGATCGCCCTGGCGCACGGTAAGGGTCTTGGTCTGGCCGGCGCCGCCCTCGATCTCGACCTGGAAATCGTCGAAGGAGCCGGCCGTGCCACTCAGCGTGCCGCCCACCACCAGGTTGACGACGCCAAGCTTCTGCTCGGCCTTGGCCAGATCCTCGGCCTTGCCGGTCACGGCGGCATCGCCGGTGATGGCGATCTGGTAGTCGGCGTCGGTGTTGGCGTTGGAGACCGCGATCGCCGTGATCGACGCAAGGTCGGCGTCGGCCAGCACATCGGCCTTCGAGGTCGAGGTCGCGTCGAAGGACACGCCATCGCCCGCGAGCAGGTTCTTGCCCTGGTAGCCGGCATCGCCGACGAGCTGGTTCACCTGGGCAAGGATGCCGTCATACTGCTGCGCGAGCGCCCGGCGCGAGGCGACCGAGGCCGCATCGTTGCCGAGATTCTGCAAGGCGGTGGTGGTCAGGCCGCGCGCCTGCTCGACCAGCTTCTCGATGCTGGTGATGGCCTTGTCGGCGGCCTTCACCGTGCTGATCGCCTGGCCCATCGCGTCCTTGAGCGCGGACAAATCGCCCGCGCGCTGGGTCAGGCCCTTGGCGGCGAAGAAGGCCTGCGGGCCATCGAGCGCCGAGTTGATCTTGTTGCCGGTGGCAAGGCGGTTCTGGGTGCGATCGAAGGACACCTGCGTGTTCTGCAGCAGAAGCAGGGTCGAGCGCATGCCCGCGGTAAGCGTGACTTCAGACATCTGGCTGTGCTCCGTTCAGAGGCCGATGGTTGAGGGAAGGACCATCCCGTCCTTCTGACGGGGCGCCGGCTAGACCGCGCCGGCACGGGCCGCAGCGCCGCTCGGGCGCCGGGCAAGGGTCGTGACAGCAAGCGCCGTGCCGCGCCGGGAAGCGCAGAGAAGGCCCGGTTTTGCTGGTTTTTCCGGGTCGGTCCGGCAAGGAGAACACGGCAGGATGTGCAGCGTGGCCGGAACAAGCCGGCAGGAAGTGCCGCGGCCCGCATGCGCGCGCATGCGGCCTGCCGCGGTGCCCGCACGCATCCCTCGGAATCACGGCCGCGCGGCGCGCCCGCGCTTGTGGAACGGCACTTGCTGGGTGCGCCGGCATGGATCCGATCCGCACGCTGATGGCGGCCTTCGTGCCGGCCGAGCCCGCCTCCGCCCCGTCACCCTCCTCCAGCGCCGATGGCGATGCGCCGCTGCGCGCCTTCGCCGCGCATCTCGAGGAGAGCCAGGCGCCACCGCGCGAGGATGCCGCGCAGGACCGCGCCGAGCCGCACGCGGATGCGGCGCCGCCCGACCACCCCGGCACCGCGCCCGCGCCGGGCGCAGCCGATGTCGCGCGCCGTCGCGCCGCCGGCCTCGCCGCCTTCGCTCCGATCGCGCCCGCCGATGCGTCGCGCGCGCATGCGGGCCGGGCGCAAGCGAACGGGGCGACTGACATGCCGGCCGCGCCGCCCGACGCCGCCGCGCATCCGCTCGCCGCTTCAGCGTCCACCGCGCAGCCGGAACGCGCGCGGCGGGCGGCCCGGCAGGGCACCGCCGATGGCGATGTCCAGGGCGGTCCGCTCGCGCGCACGGAGGGCGAGAGCGCGGGGCCCACCCCGCGCGAGCGCCCCGTCCAGGCCCGACGCGGTGCGCCGCAAGCGGGCGCTGCGCGCGACAAGCCCGCCGCACCCGCATCGCAGCCGGCGCCGCAATTCCTGCTGCTGCGCGAGGCGGCCGCCGCGTCTCCGCCCGTCGGTGCACCGGCGCAGGCGCCGGCGGCACGATCGGCGGCCGAAGGCGCGCCCGGAGCGCCGGGCCTGGCCCCTGCTGGCGGCGCCGCATCGGCCGAAACGCGCGAGGGCGCCTTCGCACGCGATGCCGGCACCCAGGCCGCGCGTGCGCCGCGCCCCGCCCTGCCCGCGCATGGCCCCGCACCCGCGACCCCGCCACCGCCGCTGCCGCCCGCCGCGCAGCTCGCGCCGATCGTGCTGCGCCTGATCGAGGCCGGCGGCGTGCCCGACCGGCTGGTGCTCGCGCTCGACCCCGCCGAGCTCGGCCGCGTCGAGGTGCGCGTCGCCGGGCTGGCCGATGCCGCCGCGCCGCTCTCGGTCGCCGTGAGCGCCGAGCGCGCCGAGACGCTTGCCCTGCTCGAGCGCGACGCCGCCCTGCTCGATCGCGCACTCGCCGATGCCGGGCTCGCCGAGCGCGGCATCACCCTCTCCTTCGGCATGCAGGACGGTGCGGGCCGCCGCCCCCGGCCCGAGCGCGCGACACAGCGGGGCGAGGAGCGCGCGCCGCCCGATACGGCCCCGCGCACATCGCCGCCGGCACCCCGCCAGCCGCCAACGCATGGGCGCGCCGCACTCGACATCGCCATCTGAGCCGCGCCGCGCGCAGCAACAAAGGGACAGCGCCGCCATGATCGCAGCCGCCATCGCCAATGCCGGGATCAACCAGCCCCGAGCCGCCGCGCTCGCGCAGCCCTCGCGCGCCGCCGACGCGCTCGCCGCCCCGATCCCCGCCAGCGCCACGAAGGCCGCGCCCGCCAGCCCGGAACGGGGCACCGCCAGCCGCGCCGCTGCCACGGACGCGGTGCCCGCCACGAGCAACACCACCACACCGACCCAGGCGACAAGCCAGGCCGCCAGCGCGGTGGCCGATGCCGCCGGCGCACGCCTTTCCGGCACCTTCGGCGACTTCCTCACGCTCCTGACGACGCAGCTGCGCAACCAGGACCCGCTGACGCCGCTCGACACCAACCAGTTCACGAGCCAGCTCGTGCAGTTCGCCGGGGTGGAGCAGGCGCTGGCGACCAACCAGCATCTCTCCACCCTGATCGGGCTGGAGCGCGGCAACCAGCTCGCCGCGCTCGGCGCCTTCCTCGGCCGGCGCATCGAGGCGGAAACCGATCGCCTGCCGCTGATGGGCGGGCAGGCCGGCTTCGTCTATGACGGCAGCGGCGAGGCCCAATCCGTGCGCATCACCATCCGCGATGCCGCCGGGCGCGTGGTGATCGACAGCCAGGGCGCGGCCGGCGCCGGGCGGCAGGAATTCCAGTGGGACGGGCGCGACGCCGCCGGCCGGCAACTGCCCGACGGCGCCTACAGCGTCGGCGTGACGGAGATCCGGGCCAACAACGCGACGCGCAGCCTGCCCGTGCGCGTGATCGCCGCCGCCACCGGCGCCGTCGCCGCCGCCAGCAGTCCCGAGCTGATCCTCGGGCCGGTGCAGGTGCCGCTCTCGGCGGTGCGCGCGGTGCTCGCCCCGCTCGCGCCTCCCGCCACCTGAGGACCGCGCCCGCACGCATCGCGCACGCGCCGATGCCCATCGGCGCCATGCCCGCGCATGGCCGCGCCGCGATCGTCTGCCCCTGCCCGGCAGCATCTGCCCGGCATTAACCGGCCTTTCACCGCGACCGCGCAGCATGCGCCGGCGCGGCAGAACGTCGCGGACCGGGCTTGCGGAAAGCGCTGGCGGAAAGGGTGGTGCACTCGTGCAGGGGCTGAAGGCTCTCGGGATCGGCAGGCTGGCGGCACTGGGCGGGATCGGCGCCGGCATGCTGGCGCTTCTCATGTGGATCGCGCTCGCCCCCGCGCGCCCGAGCCTGGCCCTGCTCTACGGCGATCTCGACATGCGCGATTCCGCGCGCATCGTGGCCGAGCTCGAGCGGCTGCGCATCCCGCACGAGATCCGCGCCCAGGGCGCGCAGCTCCTGGTCCCGGCCGAGCAGGTGACGCGCCTGCGCATGAGCCTGGCGCAATCGGGCCTGCCCTCGGGCGGCTCGGTCGGCTACGAGATCTTCGACCGCACGGACGGGCTGACCGCCACCGGCTTCCAGCAGCAGATCAACCATCTGCGTGCGCTGGAGGGCGAGCTTGCGCGCACCATCCAGAACCTCTCCGGCGTGCGCGCCGCGCGCGTGCATCTGGTGATGCCGCGCCGCGAGCCCTTCTCGCGCGAGCGGGCCGAGGCCTCGGCCTCGGTCGTCATCACCATGGCCGGCGCGCAGCGGCTAGACCGCGAGCAGGTCGCTTCCGTGATGCACCTTGTCGCCGCCGCCGTGCCGGGGCTGCGCCCGCAGGCGATCTCGATCGTCGATCAGCGCGGCACGCTGCTCGCGCGCGGTGGCCGCCCGACCGAGGGCGCAAGCGGGGGCGGGCAGACGCCGGACGAGCTGCGCCGCGCCTTCGAGATGCGGCTTTCGCGCGCGGTCGAGGAGATGCTCGAACGCGTGGTGGGGCCTGGGCGCGCGCGCGTGGAAGTCGCCGCCGAGATGGAGTTCGACCGCGTCACCACCAATGACGAGCGCTTCGACCCCGACGGGCAGGTGGTGCGCTCGACCCAGAACGTGACCGAACAGAACCGCACGATCGAGCGCGAGGGCAATGTCTCGGTCGCCAACAACCTGCCAAATGCCGGCGCCGCGGCGGAAGGCAGCGCGCCCGGCCAGCAGGAGAACCGCACCGAGGAGACGGTCAACTACGAGATCAGCCGCAGCGTGCGCACCGTGGTGCAGGAAGGCCCGCGCCTGAAGCGCATCTCGGTGGCGGTGCTGGTCGATGGCGTGGCTGACCGCGCACCCGACGGCAGCACCGCCTGGCGCGAACGCAGCGCCGAGGACATCGCCAAGCTGGTCTCGCTGGTGCGCTCGGCGGTGGGATATGACGAGGCGCGCGGCGACAAGCTCGACGTGGTGAGCCTGCGCTTCGCCGCCCCCGATGCGCCGGAAGTACCCGCCGCCACCGGCTGGCTGGCGATGCTCGGCCTCGATCCCGCCGCTCTGCCCGGCCTCGCGCAGAGCGCGATCTGGGCGCTGGTGGCGCTGCTCGGCCTGTTGTTCGTCGTCCGTCCGCTCGCCAGCCGCGTCATCGCGCGCCTGCTGCCGCCCGAACAGGGCGCGGCGACCCTGCTGCCGCCGGGCGCGATGGGTGCGGCGCAGCTGCCCGGGCCGGTCGGCGCCGCCGCCATTCCCGGCGCCGAGGGCGCGCCCGGCCCGATGCTCCAGGGCATGGCCGCGCCTGCCTTCGCCAGGCCCGAGGCGATGGTCGATCTCGGCAATGTCGAGGGGCAGGTGCGCGCCTCGACCATCAACCGCATCGTCTCGCTGGTCGACAAGCATCCGGAGGAAGCGCTGTCGATCATCCGCGGCTGGCTCGCGCGCGAGGCGTGATCGATGCCGCGCCTGTCCGACTATTCCCGGCTCAGCGGCGCGCAGAAGGCGGCGATCCTGATGCTGGCCTTGAACGAGGAGCTGTCCGCGCGCCTGTTCGGGCTGATGGCCGAGGAGGAGATCAAGGAGGTCTCCGCCGCGATGGCCACCCTCGGCGCGGTGGAATCCGGCGTCGTCGAGAACCTGTTCCGCGAATTCTCCGACCAGCTCAGCCTTGCCGGCAACCTGGTCGGCACCTTCGAGAGCACCGAGCGGCTGCTCGCGCGCTCGCTGCCCAAGGATCGCGTCAGCCAGATCATGGAGGAGATCCGCGGCCCGGCCGGGCGCACCATGTGGGACAAGCTCGGCAACGTGTCCGAGACCGTGCTCGCCAACTATCTGCGCAACGAGTACCCGCAGACGGTGGCCGTGGTGCTCTCGAAGATCCGCCCCGAGCATGCCGCGCGCGTGCTGGCGCTGCTGCCGGAAAGCTTCGCCATGGAGGTGGTGGTGCGCATGCTGCGCATGGATGCCGTGCAGCGCGAGGTCCTCGACGGGGTGGAGCGCACGCTTCGCGCCGAGTTCATGTCGAACCTCGCCCGCGCCTCGAAGCGCGACGCGCACGAGATGATGGCCGACATCTTCAACAATCTCGACCGCGCCGCCGAGCAGCGATTCATCGCCGCGCTGGAGGAGCGTTCGCGCGATTCGGCCGAACGCATCAAGGCGCTGATGTTCACCTTCGAGGACCTCAAGCGCATCGACGGCCAGGGCGTGCAGACGCTGCTGCGCGCGGTGGAGAAGGACAAGCTCGTGCTGGCGATGAAGGGCGCGAGCGAGGATATCCGCGCGCTGTTCTTCTCCAACATGAGCGAACGCGCGGCCAAGATGCTGCGCGAGGACCTGGAAGCTCTCGGGCCGGTGCGGCTGCGCGAGGTGGACGAGGCGCAGGCCGCCGTGGTGGCCAGGGCCAAGGACATGGCCGCCACCGGCCAGATCACCATCACCGAGAACAAAGACGAGGCGATGGTCTACTGAAAGGGGCCAGGGACAGATGTCGAAGATGCCGCCGGCCGCGCTTGCCGGCACCGCCAGCCGCATACCGCTTGCCTCGCTCGCGCGCCGCCCGGCCGCGCTGTTCGTGCGCGATTTCGACGCCGACGGCATCGACGCCGAGGCCGAGGCACGGCGCCCGCGCTTCACGCAGGCCGAGATGGAGGCCGCGCGCGCCGAGGCCCGTGCCGCCGGCGAGAAGGCCGGCCGCGCCGCCGCCGAGGCCGCCGCCAGCGCGCGCACCGCCAACACCCTGCAGACAATCGCGCGCACGCTCGACGCGGCCGAGGCCGAGGCCGGGCGCATCGCCACGGAGAGCGCGCTCGCCGCCGCGCGCCTCGTCATCGGCGCGCTCGGCACCGCCGGGCCGCAGCTTGCCGCCCGCTTCGGCCCGGCCGAGGCCGAGGCGCTGGCCGCGACACTGCTGCCGCATCTCGCCGCCGAGCCGCGCATCAGCCTCCGCCTCGCCCCTGCCGATGCCGAGGCGCTCACCCCGCGCCTGGCCGAGCTTGCCGCGCATGCCGGCACGGCGGCCGGGGCCCTTGTCGTGCAGCCCGACGCCGCGCTCGCGCCGGGCGATGTGCGCATCGCATGGCGCGACGGCACGGCCGCACGCGACCACGCCGCGATCTGGCACGCGATCCTGGGCGCACTTGCCGCCGCCGGCCTCGACCTTCCCGCCGGCGCGACCAGCCAGGAGGCTTGACGCATGGCCACATCCGATCCGCCCCGCGCCGAACCGATTGGTGATCTGCCAGTCGGCCCCGCGGAGAGCGAGGACGCCCTGCCATCCGCCGGCGCGCTGCTCGCCGCGGAGGGCGTCATTGGCGGCACCGAACCCGCGCAACGCCCCGCGCGCGACCTGCACGCGGTCTATGACATTCCCGTGCAGGTCTCGGCCGTGCTCGGCCGCGCCACGATGCAGGTGAGCCAGCTGCTCAAGCTCGGCCGCGGCGCGGTGGTCGAGCTCGACCGCAAGCTCGGCGAGGCGGTGGACATCTACGTCAACAACCGGCTGGTCGCGCGCGGCGAGGTGGTGATGGTCGATGACAACCGCCTCGGCATCACCATGACCGAGATCGTCAAGTCCGACCGCGCCTGAGTGCGGCTCGCCAGACCGAACCCGACCAAGGATCATCATCCATGCGTGTGCTGCTTATCGGATCGCTCGCCGGCGAGATCGGCCTGGCCGGGCGCATCGCCATCAGCAAGGGGGCGAAGATCGCGCAGGCCAACGACGTGCCGGCCGGGCTTGCCGCGCTGCGTGCCGCGCCCGAGATGCATGTCGTGCTGTGCGATGTGCGCCAGGACGTCGCCGCGCTGGTGCGCGGCATGGCAGGCGAGCGCATCGCCGTGCCGGTGGTGGCCTGCGGCGTCGGCAACGATGTCGAGGCCGCGGTGCGCGCGATCAAGGCCGGGGCGCGCGAATAC
The DNA here is from genome assembly GCA_020850755.1 of Alphaproteobacteria bacterium. Lineage (GTDB taxonomy): Bacteria > Pseudomonadota > Alphaproteobacteria > Acetobacterales > Acetobacteraceae > JADZEB01. The sequence continues at coordinate 17,090 of JADZEB010000027.1, forward strand.
CTGCCGCTGCCGCCGGATCCCGATCTCATCGCCGCGATCCTTGCCGCCGTCAGCGGCGAGAGCCATGCCCTGATCGCCCGCGACCCGGCGATGCGCGCGATCATCGGCAGGGCCGACCAGGTTGCGGCCTCGGACGCCTCGATCCTGCTGCTCGGCGAATCGGGCGCCGGCAAGGAGGTGCTGGCGCGCCATATCCATCGCCGCTCGCGTCGCGCCGGCGGGCCCTTCGTCGCGGTGAACTGCGCCGCCCTGCCCGAGGCGATGCTGGAGAGCGAGCTGTTCGGCCACGAGAAGGGCGCCTTCACCGGCGCCATCGCCCGCCGTGTCGGCAAGTTCGAGGCGGCCAATGGCGGCACGCTCCTGCTCGACGAGATCAGCGAGATGGATGTGCGCCTCCAGGCCAAGCTCCTGCGCGCGATCCAGGAGCGCGAGGTCGACCGGCTCGGCGGCAACGCCTCGGTCAAGGTTGATGTGCGCCTGATCGCCACCACCAACCGCGACCTCGCCGCCGAGGTCCGTGCCGGGCGCTTCCGCGAGGACCTCTATTTCCGGCTCAATGTCGTCGCCCTGCGCCTGCCCTCCTTGCGCGAGCGCCCGGCCGATATCGGCCCGATCGCCGAGCACTTCGCGCGCAAATATGCCGAGGTGAACGGCGCGCCCCACCGCCCGCTTGCGCCCGAGGCGCTGGCGCTGCTGGCCGCCCATTCCTGGCCGGGCAATGTGCGCGAGCTCGAGAACACCATGCACCGCGCGGTGCGGCTGGCCGAAGGCGGGCGCATCGAGGCGGCCGCGATCGAGCTTGCCCCGCTTGCCGCCGCCGCCCATGCCGGTGCCGCCGCGCCGATGGCGGCGGGCCTGCCGGTGCTTGCGCACGCCCATCCCGCGCGCGCCGCGCGCCCGGCGCATGGCGCCGAGGGCGGCGGCACCGCCGGCGAAGGCGGCATGCGCGCGCTGGTCGGCCGGCGCGTCGCCGATGTCGAGCGCGACCTGATCCTGGAGACGCTCACCCACTGCCTCGGCAACCGCACCCATGCGGCGACGATCCTCGGCATCTCGATCCGCACGCTGCGCAACAAGCTGCGCGAGTTCTCGGCCAGGGGCGTTGCCGTGCCGCCGCCGCGCGAGGGAATGCCGCGCGACATGCCGGCCCCGCTGCCAGCCGAAACAGCGCCGCCCGTGCCCGCGCCCGCGCCCTTGCCCACGCCCGCCCTGGCGCCCGTGCCCGGACCTGCGCCCGACCCGGTCTGGGCCAAGGATCGCGTGCTGGCCGCGCTCTAGCGCCCAGCGCCCGCCCGCCCGCGCCCGCGCCCGCAGCATCGCGCCATGCCCGCGACCCCAGCACCGGCCATCGCCACCGCCGGCCCGCGCGGCCTGAGCATCGCCGGCCTGCGCCCGAGCGGCGATGTCATCCTCGCGCTCGGCGTGGTGGCGATGCTGGTGGTGCTGATCGCGCCCCTGCCCACCTGGCTGCTCGACATCGGGCTCGCCTGCTCGATCACGCTTTCGGTGCTGGTGCTGCTGGTCTCGCTCATGCTGGAGCAGCCGCTCGATTTCTCCAGCTTCCCCACCGTCCTGCTGGTCTCCACCATCCTGCGGCTTGCACTCAACGTCGCCTCGACGCGGCTGATACTCTCCGACGGGCATAACGGCACCGCCGCCGCCGGCCATGTGATCGAGGCGTTCGGCGGCTTCCTGATGAGCGGCAACCTGGTCATCGGCGCGATCGTGTTCGCGATCCTGGTGCTGGTGAATTTCGTCGTCATCACCAAGGGCTCGGGGCGCATCGCCGAGGTGGCGGCGCGCTTCTCGCTCGATGCCATGCCGGGCAAGCAGATGGCGGTCGATGCCGACCTCTCGGCCGGACTGATCGACGAGGCCGAGGCCAAGCGGCGGCGCCGCGCGCTGGAGGAGGAAAGCGCCTTCTTCGGCGCGATGGACGGCGCGGCCAAGTTCGTGCGCGGCGATGCGGTGGCCGGCCTTGTCGTCACGCTGATCAACATCCTCGGCGGCATCACCATCGGTGTCGCGCAGCAGGGGCTTTCCTTCGCCCAGTCGGCGCGCAGCTACACCCTGCTGACGATCGGCGACGGGCTGGTGTCGCAGATCCCGGCGCTGCTGGTCTCCACCGCCGCCGGCATCGTCGTCACCAAGGCGAGCACCGCCGGCACGGCCGACCGGGCGCTGGCGCGCGAGCTTGGCACCGCGCCCAAGCCGCTCGCGCTCGCCGCTGCCGCCGCCGGCGCGCTCGCGCTGATGCCGGGCCTGCCGGCGATGCCCTTCCTCGTGCTCGCGGGGGCCGCGGCCGCGCTCGCCGCCTGGCGCTGGCAGGGTGCCGGCGTGGCGGAGGCGGCCGCGCTGGAGGCGAGCAGGGCGGCCGCGGGCGCGGACGCCGCCGAGGAGCCGGCCAGTGCCGCCGCGCGGCTCGATCTCGTGCGCATCGAGCTGGGCTACGGCCTGCTTGGCCTGGTCAACACCGAGAACGGGCCGAAGCTCACCGACCAGATCCGCGCGCTGCGCCGCAGCCTTGCCGCCGAGACCGGGTTCATCGCGCCCTCGGTGCGGTTGCAGGACAACATGCAACTCCCCGCCAACGCCTATGTCATCCGCGTCAAGGAGATCGAGGCCGGGCGCGGCGAGTTGCGCCCGAACATGCTGCTGGTGATGGACCCGCGCGGCGCCGCGATCGAGCTGCCGGGCGAGGCCACGCGCGAGCCGACCTTCGGCCTGCCGGCGCTGTGGGTGGACGAGGGCCGGCGCGAGGAGGCGATGTTCCGCGGCCTGACCGTGGTCGATCCGGCCAGCGTCCTGACCACGCACCTGACCGAGATCCTGCGCGAGCAGATGGCCGAGATCCTGTCCTATGCCGAGACGCAGAAGCTGCTCGACGAGATCGGGGCGGAGAACCGCAAGCTCGTGGCCGACCTCGTGCCGGCACAGATCACGGTCGCGACCGTGCAGCGCGTCCTGCAGGCGCTACTGGCCGAGCGCGTGGCGATCCGCGACCTGCCGACGATCCTGGAGGCGATGGCCGAGGCGGGTGCGGGCGGGCAGCGCGCCCTGCCGGCGATCGTGCAGCATGTGCGCACGCGCCTTGCCCGCCAGATCTCGGACCAGCATGCCGGGCCGGACGGCGCCATTCCGCTGGTCGTGCTCTCGCCCGACTGGGAGCAGGCCTTCGCCGAGGCGCTCTCCGGCCAGGGCGAGGAGCGGGTGCTGGCGATGGCGCCCTCGCGCCTGCAGGGCTTCATGGCCGCGGTGCGCGACGCCTTCGAGGCCGCCGCGCGCGAAGGCCATGCCGCCGCGCTGCTGACCGGCCCGGCGATCCGCGCCCATGTGCGCGCGGTGGTGGAGCGTTTCCGCCCGCTCACGCCCGTGCTGGCGCAGAGCGAGATCCACCCCAAGGCGCGGCTGCGCACCCTGCGCACGATCTGAAGGAGGCGCCCGGCCATGCCCCCCTGCCGGCAGCTTTGCCATATGCCCTCATGTGACATGCCATGCGGCTGAGGCTGTTCCGCGCCCCCTCGATGGCCGAGGCGATGCGCCAGCTGCGCGACGCGCTGGGGCCCGATGCGGTGATCCTGTCCACCGCCCGGCGCGGGCGCGAGATCGAGATCACGGCCGCCACCGCAAGCGGCGAGGCGCCGGCGGTGCCGCTCGGCGCGCCGCCGCCCGCCCTCGTGCCCGCACCGCCCGCGCCGGCGCAAAGGCCGCAGCCGCCGGCCGATCCGCTCGCGCGCGCGCTGGCCCGCGCCGGGCTGCCGCCCTCCATGATCGCGCGCCTGCTCGCCGCCGCCCCGCCCGCCGGCCTCGCCGTTCCCGGGCGGCCCGCCGATCCGTCGCGCCGCCTCGCCCTGGCGCTTGCCGCCGCCGGTCCCGCGCTCGCTGCCCTGCCGGCGGCCGAGGAGGCGCCGGCCATGATGCTGGTCGGCCCGGCCGGGGCGGGCAAGACGCTGTCCACCGCCAAGCTCGCCGCGCGCGCGGTGATCGCCGGACACCGGCCGCTGGTCGTCACCGCCGATGGCGCGCGCGCGGGCGCGGCCGAGCAGCTTGCGGCATTGCGGCGCGTGCTCGGGCTCGACCTTGTCATCGCCGCCGAGCCTTCCATGCTGCTGCGCGCGCTCGCGCACCGCCCGCCCGGCGCGCCGCTCCTGCTCGACACGCCCGCGCTCAACCCCTTCAGCGCCGCCGATGGCGAGCATCTGGCCGCGCTGGCCGCGGCCGCCGCCGCCGAGCCGGTGTTGGTGCTGCCCGCCGGCATCGACGCGGCCGAGGCGAGCGACATCGCCCAGTCCGTGCTGCATCTCGGCGCGCGCAAGCTGATCGCCACCCGCCTCGATGCCGCGCGCCGGCTGGGCGGTGTGCTTGCCGCGGCCGAGGCTGGGCTTGCGCTTGCCGCCGCCGGGGTGGGCGAGCAGGTGGCCGAGGGGCTGGCGGCGGTGGATCACGCCGCGCTCGCCGATGCGCTTCTCCACCCGCTGCCCGACCGCGCGCCCGCGCCGCCGCCGGGCCCGCCGCCGAACCCGCCCGCCCTGGCCGAGCCGCTCGCCCCGTCGGCATTCGTCCCGCCATCCCGCCTGCCCCCGCCGCAGCGCGCCCCCTTGCCCGCCAGCCGGAGCCTGCCCGCATGACCCTCCGTTCCTCCGCCCGCCTGCGGCCGGCCGGCGCGCGGCTGGCCAAGAACGCGCCGCAGGAGATCGCCCCACAGCAGAGCGCGCGCACCGCCAGCAGCCCCGCCGCCAAGGCCAGCACCGCGCAGCAGCTTGCCGCGCTCGGCATCGACACGCGGCCGCTGCACCGCCCGGCCGCACGCGTGATCGCCATCGCCTCGGGCAAGGGCGGTGTCGGCAAGACCTTCCTGTCCGCAACGCTCGCCCAGGCGATGGCGCGCAACGAACGGCACGGGCGCGTGCTGCTGGTCGATCTCGATCTCGGGCTCGCCAATGTCGATGTGCAGCTCGGCCTCTCGCCCGAGCGCGACCTGGGCCAGGTGCTGGCCGGGCGCATCACCGCGGCCGAGGCCGTCACCACCCTGGCCGAGGCGGGCTTCCATGTGCTTGCCGGCCGCTCCGGCTCGGGCGCGCTCGCGGCGCTGGCGCAGGCCGAGCTGTCGCACCTCCTCGACGGGCTGGCGGCGCTGGCGCCGACCTATGGCCGCGTCGTGCTCGATCTCGGCGCCGGGGCCGACCGCACGGTGCGCCGGCTCGCCGGCGCCGCCGGGACGGTGCTGGTCGTCACCACCGACGAGCCCACCGCGCTGACCGATGCCTACGCCTTCATCAAGCTGTCGCAGGCCGACGCGCCGGGGGCGGACCGTCGCATCATCGTCAACATGGCGGCGAGCCTGGCCGAGGGGCAGCGCACCTACGCCACGCTGGCGCGCGCCTGCGCCCGCGTCCTCGGCGCCGCGCCGCCCTTGGCCGGCATCGGCCGCCGCGACGCCCAGGTGCGCGATGCCATCCGCGCGCAGAGGCCGCTGCTCTCGGGCCACCCGAACTGCGATGCCGGGCGCGACATCGAGGCGCTGGCGGCAACACTGGCCGCGCCGATGCTGCCGGGCGAGCTGCTGGCCTAGGGCACGACTTCCGTTCGGCTTGAATCAGCCGAACGGAAGTCGTGCCTAAGAAACTTATGGTTTGCGAGCAGCTTAGTCCGATCTGGTGGAACCGCCCTGCGGTTCCACCAGATCGGACGCTGCTCTAGGCCGCGCGCCCTCTTTTCCTTGGGCCCCGCGCGGCGCACACTCTGCGCCGCCCGCGGCGAGTCCCGCCCCTTCGCCACGCCTCCCTTCCCACGCCATCGGGGACGCGCCGCCGGCGGGGGCAGCCATGCGCTACGATGTTGTGATCTGCGGCGGCGGCATCATGGGCAGCTCGATCGCCTACTGGCTCGGCGCGCGCGGACTGGGCGATCGCGCCGCCGTGATCGAGCCCGACGCCACCTACGAGTTCGCCTCGGCGCCACGTTCGGCAGGCGGGGTGCGGGTATTGTTCTCCCTGCCCGAGAATATCCGCATCTGCCTGTTCGGGCGCGACTTCTACGCCGCCTTCAACGCAACGATGGCGGTGGGTGGCGAGCAGCCGGAGATCAACTTCAAGCGCCAGGGCTACCTGTTCATCGCGCCCGAGACCGGGGCGGACGCCATCGTCGCCAACTGGAAGACCCAGACCGCCGAGGGCGCGAAGGAGGTCCAGCTTCTCGATGGCGCCGCACTCAAGCGCATCTTCCCGAGCCTCAATTGCGACGACATCACCGCCGCGGCCTATTCGCCGCTCGATGGCTGGGTCGATCCCTATGCCGCGATCCAGGGCATGCGGCGCAAGTCGCGCGCCGATGGCGTGCACTGGATCGCCGGCCGCGCCGCCGCGATCGAACAGGAGCACGGCCGGGCGAGCGGCGTACGGCTGGCCTCGGGCGAGCGCATCGCCGCCGAGCGCGTGGTGGTCGCCGCCGGCGCCTGGAGCCCGACGCTGTGCGACACGGTGGGCCTGAACACGCCGGTCGAGCCGATGAAGCGCTATGCACACTATCTCGAAAGCCAGACCGAGACCGAGCCGCTGCCGCTGATCAAGGACCCGTTCCATCTCGGCTTCCGCCCCGAGGGACGCGGCTGGTATGCCGGCGTGCCCAACTACGACCAGCAGGCCGGCATCGATTTCGAGGTCGACCATGGCTGGTTCGAGAGCGCGGTCTGGCCCAAGATCGCCCATCGCGTGCCGGCGCTGGAGGCGGTGAAGCTCAAGCGCAGCTGGGCCGGGCTCTACGAGCAGAACCGGCTCGACGGCAACGGCATCATCGGCGCCTGGGGCGAAGGCGGCCCGAACGGATACGGCCGCGGCCTCTCCAACCTGTTCCTCTGCTTCGGCTTCTCGGGCCACGGCGTGATGCAGGCCCCGGCGGCGGGGCGCGCGATCGCCGAGCTTCTGGTCGATGGCCGCTTCACCACGCTCGACCTCGCCAATCTCGGCTGGCGACGTTGCGCCGAGGGCCGCCCCTATGCCGAGCGGGGCATCGTATGATCGAGCCCGCCCCGGGCGCGCGGGACAGAGCAGCAGCACCAACCGCGCCGATCGCCCCCCCGCCTGAGGGCGGCGCGACCGTGCTCGTGCCGATGCGCCCGTGCGACATTCCCGCCGTCTCTGCCATGCACATCGCCTCGCTGCGCGCGCTGTCGATCACGACCTACTCGGCGGCGGAGATCGAGGCCTACGCGACGACGATGGCCACGCCCGACTATGCCGAGGATCTGGCCCGGAGCGACATCCACATGGCAGTAGCGACGGAGGCGGTCGCGCCGGGCGCCGGCAACGGCGACGGCCGTGGCGCGGCGGCGCAGCCCTGGGGCACGGCCGGCTGGATCGCGCACGAGGATGCCCCCGGCACGGCGCGCATCCGCAAGGTCTTCACCCATCCGCTGCTGGCGCGGCGCGGCATCGCGCGCCGGCTCGTCGCCGCGGCCGAGGCGCGCGCGCGTGCCGCCGGCTTCCCCCGCCTGATCGCACGGGTGCACCTGAACGCGCTGCCCTTCTGGCTGGCGATCGGCTACAGCATCACCGGCCCGGCCGAGATGGAGGTGGCGGGCGGCGTGCGGCTGCGCATGATGTGGATGGCGCGCCCCGACTGATCGCGCCCCGACTGATCGTGCCCGACCAGGACGAGGGCGCCCCCGCCCGTACCGAACCGAAGGAGCCACGCGCATGGCCGATCCGAATGCCGATCCCGTCGGCGCCTTCATTCCCGGCCCGCGCCTGCGCCTGGCCGGGCGCGGGGCGGCGAACCTGCCGCTTGCCGGACTGACCTTCGGCGCCAAGGACCTGTTCGATGTCGCCGGCCACGTCACCGGCTGCGGCAATCCCGACTGGCGGCGCACCCACCCGCCCGCGACCGGCACCGCGCCCGCGGTGCAGGCGCTGCTCGACGCGGGCGCGACGCTGGTGGGCAAGACCAAGACCCAGGAACTCGCCTACGGCCTGACCGGCGAGAACCCGTGGGAGGGCACGCCCACCAACCCGGCCGCGCCCGAGCGCTTCCCTGGCGGCTCCTCCTGCGGCTCGGCGGCGGCGGTGGCGGCGGGACTGTGCGACGTGTCGCTTGGCACCGATACCGGCGGCAGCGTGCGCATCCCGGCCAGCTATTGCGGCATCTTCGGCATCCGCCCGAGCCATGGCGCGGTCTCGCTTGCCGGCGTGATGCCGATGGCGCCGAGCTTCGACACGGTGGGCTGGTTCGCCCGCGACGCCGCCACGCTGGCCCGGCTCGGCGACGTGCTGCTGGCCGAAGGCGCGCTCGGCGGTCGCAGCCTGGGCGGCAATGGCCGTGGGGGCAATGGCCTCGGCGGCAACGGCGCCGCCCCCGCGCTCGGGCCGCTGGTTGCCGTCAGCAACGCCTGGGACAATGCCGATGCCGAGACAGAGGCCGCGCTGCGCCCGGCGCTCAAGGCGCTTGAAGCCGCGTTCGGCCCGGCCCTGTCGCTGACCCTGCCCTGGTCCGGAGCGCAGCTCTACGAGGCGTTCCGCTGCGCCCAGGGTGCCGAGGCATGGACGACACTCGGCCCCTGGGTCGAGCGCACCAGCCCCGCCTTCGGCCCCGGCGTGCAGGAGCGCTTCCTCGCCGCCAAGGCGCTGCCGGCCGAGAAGGCAGCGGCCGGACGCGCCGTGCGCGCGGTGGTGGCCGGGCGCATGCGCGGATTGCTGGGCGGTGGCGCGGTGCTGGTCTACCCGACCGCGCCGGGGCCGGCGCCGCTGCTCGGCGCCGACGCGCACACCCAGCAGGCGGTGCGCGAGCGCATCATCGCCAACACCGCAATCGCCGGGCTGGCCGGGCTGTGCGAGGTGAGCCTGCCGGCGGGCAAGGCGGGCGGCGCGCCGGTCGGGCTGTCGCTGGTGGCCGCCCCCGGCCAGGACCGCGCGCTGCTGGCGCTGGCGCGCGCGGCGGCCGGCCTGCTCGGGCTCTAGAGCAGCGTCCGATCTGGTGGAACCGCAGCGCGATTCCACCAGATCGGACCAAGCTGCTCGCAAACCATAGGTTCCTCGGGCACGACTTCCGTTCGGCTGATTCAAGCCGAACGGAACGTGCCCTAGCCCGACAGGATCCGCGCCGGGGCGAAGGCGGCAACCGCGGCGCGGAACGCATCGGCCGGCACACCGCGCAGGATCGCCACCAGGAGCGAACGGCGCTCGGCATCGGGCCAGGCGGGCAGGCGCTCGGGCGGGTGGTGGCGGTGCTGCACGGCATGCAGCGCCACCGGGCGCGCCGCATCGTCGGCCAGCGCGACAATGGCCTTGAGCCGCAGCAGATCGGCCCCGAAGCGGCGGGCGAGATCGGCCAGCATCGGCTCGACCCGCTCGGGCGGCAGCGGCGCGTCGAGCGCGAGCGCAACGGCGTGGATCGCCGCCTCATGCGCCGGCGCATCGGGGCTGGCGGGCGCGGCGGCGGCGAAGCGCGGGCGCGGCGGGCCCGGCGCATCGGCCAGGAACCAGGCGGGATCGAGCGCGCTGTCGCGGCCGGCGCGGATGCGCGGCGCGGCGGGATTGAGCGCGGCCAGCCGCGCCTCCAGCGCATCGAGCGCGGCGGGCAGGGCGAGATCGGCCTTGCTCAGCACCAGCCGGTCGGCGATCGCCGCCTGCTTCACCGCCTCGGGCCGGGCGTCGAGCGCGGCGGCGCCGGCAATCCCGTCGATCACCGCCACCAGCCCGGCCAGGCGATAGCGCGCGACCGAGAGCGGCTCGGCGATGATCGCCTGGAGCACCGGGGCGGGATCGGCCAGGCCCGTCGTCTCGATGATGACGCGGCGGAAGAAGGGGGCCGTTGCGCGCACGCGGCGCTGGAACAGCCGGTCGAGCGCCACGCCGAGATCGGAGCGCACCGTGCAGCAGACGCAGCCGCCGGCCAGCGTCACCAGCCGCTCGTCGGCACTGTCGAGCAGGCGATGGTCGAGCCCGACGGCGCCGAACTCGTTGATGATCAGCGCCGTGTCGGCCAGGGCCGGCAGGGCGAGCAGGCGAGCGAGCAGTGTCGTCTTGCCGGCGCCGAGGCTGCCGGTGAGCACGGTGACGGGAATGCGCGAAGGGCCGAAAGGCACGACAGGCGGCATGGGCGGCTTCCTTGGGCCGGGGCCATGCGCGACCCCGCTCCCACCCCCCTGTATAGCCCGCATGTGACGCTTGCCATATACACGACATAAAGATATTGTTATGTGCGTTTGGGGTCAGGAAAACCCGATGCCCGGACAAATCCTGCCGGACTCGCGGTCTTGGCCAGGACCCCGCCGGGCCGAGGCCGGCCCCGCACCCCGTAAGCCGACGCCACCCCAAGGGCCCTGCCGCCGATGCGCCTGCTTCTCTCCGCCCTGCGCGCCGCCGCCGAGCCGACCCGCCTGCGCCTGATCGCGCTGTGCGGCCGGGGCGATTACTGCGTCTCGGATCTGGTTGAAATTCTTGGACAATCCCAACCACGCCTGTCGCGCCACCTGAAGCTCCTGTGCGATGCCGCTGTGCTTGAACGCTTCCGCGAGGGGCCGAACGTCTATTTCCGCCTCGCCGCCACTGGCGCGGGCGCCGGGCTGGCCCGCTTCCTGATGGACGCACTGCCCGAAGCCGAGCGGGGTGAGACCGAGCAGACGCTGGCCGCCGACCGCCGCCGCGCCACCGCGCTCAGGGCCGAGCGGGCGCGCGCCGCCCTGGCCGACTCGAAGGCGCTCCAGGGCGGCTGGGACGAGATGGCCGCGCTCGGCCTGCCCGCCCGCGCGGTCGAGGAGCACCTGCTCGCCCAGCTTCCCGCCACTGCGCAGGGCCGGTTGCTCGACATCGGCACCGGGGCGGGGCGGCTCCTGGAGGCGCTCGGGCCGCGCATGGCGCACGCGATCGGCGTCGATATCAGCCGCTCCATGCTGGCGATCGCCCGCGCCCGCCTGGCCGAGAAGGGGCTGGCCAACTGCTCCGTCCGTCAGGCCGACATGTACAACCTGCCCTTCCCCGAGGCCGCCTTCGACCTCGTCACGGTGCAGATGGTGCTGCACTACGCCGAGGACCCGCCGGCGGTGCTGGCCGAGGCCGCGCGCGTGCTGGCACCCGGCGGGCGGCTCGTGGTGATCGATCTCGCGCCGCATCTGCGCGGCGACCTGACCCGCAACCTCGCCCATCGCTGGGCCGGCTTCGAGGATGCAGAGATGGCGCGCTGGTTCGCCGCCATCGGCCTTGCCACCCCGGCAACGCCGCTCTGCCTGCCCGCCCCGGTCCAGGGCCTTGCCGTGATGGTGTGGGGCGCACGCCGCCCCGGGGCAGGCGCCGAAGCCGGCGCAAGCGAGGCCAGCGCCAACACCGACCGCGCCGCGATGGCCTTCTGACCCGACCACTGCCGCCACGCCCCTGCCGCCACGCCCCTGCCGCCACGCCTCTGCCGACACGCTCCGCCTTCCGTTCCAACCCGACCCGTTCCGTAACGGTCCGCCGCAACAAGGGACCCCGCCCGTGACCAAGCCCCATCTCCTCGATCTCCTGCGCGACCGCGTGCTGCTCTGCGATGGCGGCATGGGCAGCCGCGTCCAAGCCACGCCGCTCGACGTGGAGAAGGACTATTGGGGCAAGGAGAACTGCACCGAGGTGCTGACGCTCTCGCGCCCGGACCTGATCCGCTCCATCCATGCCGGCTATGTCGAGGCCGGCGCCGACATGGTGGAAACCAACACCTTCGGCGGCTCGCCGATCACGCTGGGCGAGTTCGAGCTGGCCGATCGAGCCTTCGAGATCAACCAGCGCTCGGCCGAGCTGGCGCACGAGGCGATCGCGCAGTTCGCCGATGGCCGGCCGCGCTATGTGCTGGGCGCGATCGGGCCGGGCACCAAGCTGCCGAGCCTCGGGCAGATCGACTATGACACGCTGGAGCGGGCACTGGCCGAGCAGGCACGCGGCCTGGTGGCCGGCAATGTCGATGCCTTCCTGATCGAGACCTGCCAGGACACCTTGCAGATCAAGGCCGCCGTCAATGCCGCCAAGATCGCGCGCGCGGCGGCCAGCCGCACCGACATCCCGATTTTCGTGCAGGTGACGGTGGAGACCACCGGCACGCTGCTGGTCGGCCCCGACATCGCCGCCGCGGCCGCCGTGATCGGCGCGCTTGATGTCCCGCTCATCGGGCTCAATTGCGCCACCGGCCCGCAGGAGATGGCCGAGCATGTGCGCTGGCTTTCCCAGAACTGGTCCGGCCTTGTCTCCGTGCTGCCCAATGCCGGCCTGCCCGAGCTGGTCGATGGCGCGACGCACTACCCGCTCACCGCCGCCGACATGGCGACCTGGGTCGAGCGCTTCGTGGCCGAGGACGGCGTCAACCTGATCGGCGGCTGCTGCGGCACCAACAACACGCATATCCAGGCGCTCGACGCGATGCTGAAGAAGCGCGCCGGCGGCCTGGTGCGCCCGGCGCCGGCGCGGCGCACGGCGGTGTGGGTGCCCTCGGTCGCCTCGCTCTATGGCGCGACCGCGCTGCGCCAGGAGAACGCCTATTTCTCGATCGGCGAGCGCTGCAACGCCAACGGCTCGAAGAAGTGGCGCGAATTGCAGGAAAGCCACGACTGGGACGGCTGCGTGGCGATGGCGCGCGAGCAGGTGCAGGAAGGCTCGAACGCGCTCGATGTCTGCACCGCCTTCGTCGGCCGCGACGAGATGGCCGAGATGAACGAGGTGGTGCGCCGCTTCGTGGGCTCGGTCAACTCGCCGCTGGTGATCGACAGCACCGAAACGCCGGTGATCGAGGCGGCGCTGAAGCTCTATGGCGGCAAGGCGATCATCAACTCGATCAACTTCGAGGATGGCGAGCATGCCGCGACCGAGCGGATGCAGCTTGCCCGCAAGTTCGGCGCCGCCGTGATCGCGCTGACGATCGACGAGGAGGGCATGGCCAAGACGCCCGAGCGCAAGCTGGAAGTGGCGCGCCGGCTGGTCGATTTCGCCTGCACCCGCCACGGGCTGGCGCAGTCGGACCTGATGATCGACCCGCTCACCTTCACCATCGCCACCGGCAACGAGGATGACCGCAAGCTCGGGCAGTGGACGCTCGACGGCATCCGCATGATCCGCGCGGAATTCCCCGACATCCAGATCATCCTCGGCCTGTCGAACATCTCCTTCGGCCTCAACCCGGCGGCGCGGCATGTGCTGAACAGTGTCTTCCTCGACCATGCGGTGAAGGCCGGCATGACCGGGGCGATCGTGCACGTTTCGAAGATCAAGCCGCTGCACCAGATCCCCGAGGCGGAGGTGAAGGTGGCCGAGGACCTGATCTTCGACCGCCGCGCCGAGGGCTACGACCCCTTGCAGCGCATGCTGGAGATCTTCGCCGAGCGCAAGGCCAAGGACAGCGGCGCGCGCAAGCGCGCGGCCACCGTCGAGGGGCGGCTCAAGGACCGCATCATCGATGGCGACCGCAAGGGGCTCGAAGCCGATCTCGACGAGGCGCTGCAAAGCCACAAGCCGCTCGACATCATCAACACCATCCTGCTCGACGGCATGAAGGTGGTGGGCGAGCTGTTCGGCGCGGGCAAGATGCAGCTTCCCTTCGTCCTGCAATCGGCCGAGACGATGAAGGCGGCGGTGGCCTTCCTCGAACCCTTCATGGAGCGCGTCAGCGGCCAGGAGAAGGGCACGATCGTGCTCGCGACCGTGAAGGGCGATGTGCACGATATCGGCAAGAACCTGGTCGACATCATCCTCACCAACAACGGCTACAAGGTGATCAATCTCGGCATCAAGGTGCCGCTTGCCGACATGCTCAAGGCAGCGAACGAGAACCGCGCCCACGCCATCGGCATGTCGGGCCTGCTGGTGAAGAGCACCGTCGTGATGCGCGAGAACCTGGCCGAGATGGGCCGCCTCGGCCTCGACATCCCGGTGCTGCTGGGCGGGGCGGCGCTGACGCGCAACTATGTCGAGGAGGATTGCGTCGCCTCCTATGCCCCGGGGCGCGTCGCCTATGCGCGCGATGCCTTCGACGGGCTGCATCTGATGGACCGCGTGACGGGCAACGGCTTCGACGACTACCTCGCCGCCGTGCAGGCGAAGCGTCGCGGCCGGCCCACCAACACGCGGCGCAAGCTGGGCCAGGCGGCCGAGGCGGCGACCGCCCCGGTCGATCGCGCCTATGCCCAGGCGCGGCGGCGGCGCATCGGCGCGGGCGTGCCCGTGCCGGCTCCGCCCTTCTGGGGCCCGCGCCTGGTCGAGGCCGAGCCCAAGGCGGTGGTGCCCTACATCAACGAGCGCTCGCTCTATCAATTCCAGTGGGGCTTCCGCAAGCAGGGCCGCCGGCTGGAGGATTTCATGGGCTGGGCCCGCCAGGAGCTGCGCCCGGTGCTCAAGCGCATGCTGGCGCTCTGCGAGGAGCAGGAGATCCTCAAGCCGCAGGCGCTCTACGGCTACTGGAAGGCCGCCGGCGAGGGCAACGACCTGATCCTGTTCGAGCAGGACGGCACGACCGAGATCACGCGCTTCACCCTGCCGCGCCAGGCCAAGGAGGATGGCGAGTGCCTGGCCGATTTCGTCCGCGACGTCGATGATGGCGAACGCGACGTGATCGGCCTTCAGGTCGTCACCGTCGGGCAGAAGGCTTCCGAGGTCGCGCGCGACTGGTTCGCCCAGAACCGCTACCAGGACTATCTCTACCTGCACGGCCTGTCGGTGGAGATGGCCGAGGCGCTGGCCGAGTATGTCCACAAGCGTATCCGCGCCGAGCTGGGCTTCGGTGCCGAGGATGACCGCGACATCGAGAAGATGCTCCAGCAGGGCTATCGCGGCAGCCGCTACAGCTTCGGCTACCCCGCCTGTCCGAAGCTTGAGGACCAGGGTCCGATCCTGAAGATGCTCGGCGCCGAGCGCATCGGCATCTCGCTTTCCGAGGAGTTCCAGCTCCATCCGGAGCAGAGCACTTCGGCCCGTGTGTTCCTCAATCCGCGCGCCAAGTATTTCTCGGTCTGAGCGGGGCGCGGCCGGGGTCGAGCTCTTTCCGGGCCGGCGCGGCAGCGGGGCGGGCACGCAAGGGCCGAGGGGCGGGCTGTCGGCGGCCGCGGTGGCGTGCCCCGCGCCGCGGTTGCATCGCCCGCCCGGCCCCAGGAGAATGCGCCCGGTTCGATGACACGCCCCCGTTTCCCCTTCGCGGCCGATCTCGCCCCCGCCGGCGCGGCCGCGCTTGCCCCGGCGTCCGCGCCGCTCGGCATCGCGCCGAGCCGGGCGGCGGCAGGCGGTGGGCAGGCGCTTGGCGGTCACGGTGCGGGCGCGGCGCTTTCCCTTCTCGTGCATGCGGCGATGGCGGCGGCCCTGCTCAGCGCCGGGCTCGGCCGCATCCTGCCGGAGCCGGTCGAGCGCGAGGGGGTCGAGATCATCTGGACCGAATCGCAAGGAAGTTCCGGGGCCGAGGCGCAACGCGCGGCGCAGGAGCCCGCGCCCGAGGCGCCGCCCGCACCCACCGCCCCGCGCGAGATGGCGGCGGCGCCGGCCATGCCGGAGCCGCCCGCCGCGTTCCTGGCCGCGCCGTCCGCGCCGGCACCGGTCGAGGCACCGCCCGGCGAGACGATGGCACAGGCTACCCCGGTCCCCTCGCCGCCATTCGCACCGCTGCCGCTCCCGCCTTCGCCCATCGCCAGCGCGCCCGCGCCGGCCGAACAGGCCATGCTGCCCACCCTGCCCGCGCCCGAGGCCCCGCTCGCCCTCCTGCCGCCGCCGATGGCGGCGCCCGAAGCGCCCGCGATGCCGCCCGAACCGGCGCTTGATGCCGCGCTGCCGGAGGCCCCGCCCCAGCCCCCGCCGCAACGGGTCCAGCCGCCGGCGCGGCGCCCGGCGCCGCCACAGCACCAGGCGGCGCCTGCGCCGCGGCCGGCGCAGCAACCCGCCGAGCCCGCGGATCTCGGCGTGCGGCTTCCCTACTTCTTCGCCGGCCGCACCGACCCGCGCCCGCCCCCGGCGGGAGAGGGCCAGCAGGCGCGCTGCCAGGCTTTCGTGCCGGAATCCGCCTATCCGGCCTCGGCGCGGGTGGCGGGCCAGGCCGGGCGCGTCGGGCTGCGCCTGCGTATCGCCAATGACGGCGCGGTGCTGGATGTGGCGGTCGAGCAGAGTTCCGGCCACCCGGCGCTTGATCTCGCCGCGCGGCGGGCGGCGCAGCGCTGGACCTGCCAGCCGGCGCGCCGCGGCGGGCGGGCGGTGGAAGCCACCTTGCGCATCGGCGTCAACTTCGCGTTCCGCGACTGAACAGGGCCAGCAGGAGCAGCATCATGGTTCGTCTCGATCGCATCATCACCCGTGGCGGCGATGGCGGGGAAACCTCGCTCGGCGATGGGCGGCGCGTGCGCAAGGATGATGCCCGCATCGACGCCTATGGCACGGTGGACGAGGCCAACGCCGTGCTCGGCTTGTTGCGCCGGGTGACCGCGAACGGCCCGCCCGGCAGCGACCTTGCCGCGGCGGACGCCATGCTGGCGCGCATCCAGAACGACCTGTTCGATCTCGGCGCCGATCTCTGCGTGCCGCAGGCGAAGGGCGAGACCGGGGGCGGGGCGGCGCGCGGCCGCTTGCGCGTGCAGGCAGAGCAGGTGGCGCGGCTGGAGGCGGAAACCGCGATGATGAACGAGACGCTGCCGCCCTTGAGAAGCTTCGTCCTGCCCGGCGGCAGCGCCGCCTCGGCCTGGGCGCATCTGGCGCGCACCACGGTGCGGCGGGCGGAACGGGCGGCGGTGACGCTCGCCACCGCCGAGGCCGAGGGTGCCGCGCCGCTCAACCCCGAGATCCTGCGCTACCTCAACCGCCTGTCGGACCATCTGTTCGTGCTCGGCCGCTGGCTGAACGGGCGCGGGGCGCAGGACGTGGCCTGGGTGCCGGGGGCGACGCGCGGGTCATGATCCCGACCAAGACAGCACGCGAGCGCTGAGGGCATGATGCCCGCGCCATGACCACGCCGCCCACCGCGCCCCCTGCCGGCCCCATCCTGCCGCGCGCCCGCGCGCTCCCGCCCGCGGCCCTGTTCGCGCTGGTGCTGGCGGTGGCGCTGGCCCCGCTCGGCCTCGTGCTCGCCGCCGCCGAGCCGCCCAACCGCTTCTGGCCCGAATTCGCCGTGGCGAGCGGCTTGGTGGCGCTTGCGCTCCTGCTCGCGCAGTTCCTTCTCTCCGGGCGGATCGAGGCCTTGTCGGGCCGGCTCGGCATCGACCGCACCATGCGCATCCATCGCGAGGCGGGGCGCTTCCTGGTGCTGCTCGCGCTGATCCACCCGCTCGCCTTCGTGGCGCCGACACTCGCAACCGATCCCCTGGGCGCGGCGGCGCGGCTTGCACGCATGGCAACCAGCCCGGCGATGGCCTCGGGCGTGGCCGCATGGCTTGCCCTGCTGTTCGTCGCGCTGGTGGCGCTTTTCCGCCGCCGCCTCGGCCTGTCCTGGGAGAGCTGGCGCGCTATGCACGCGCTCGGCGCCGCCCTGGCGGCGATGCTCGGCACACATCACGCGCTCAGGCTCGGCGGCTATAGCGGCCAGTTGCCCGCGCTCGGCACCTTCTGGCTGGCGCTCATGGCGGTGGCGCTGGCCGCGCTCGGCTGGACCTGGCTGGTCAAGCCCGCCCTGATGCGCCGCGATGGCTGGCGGATGGAACATGCGCGCCGGCTGGCGCCGGGCTTCTGGGAAGTCACGCTCGCCCGCCCCGGCGCGCCCTTGCGCTTCGCCGCCGGGCAGTTCGCCTGGATCGCCTTCGGCCGGCGCGCGCCCTGGGCCGACAATCCCTTCTCGATCGCCTCGGCGCCCGAGAGGGAGCGCCAGGTCCCCGGCGAGGCGCGGCTTGCCTTCGTCATCCGCGAGGCCGGCGACATGACTTGCGCGATCGGCGATCTTGCCCCCGGCACGCCGGTGCAGGTCGATGCGCCGCACGGCGCCTTCACGCTCCAGGGGCGCGCGGGTGATGCCATCCTGCTGGTCGCGGGCGGGGCCGGCATCGCGCCGATCCTGTCGCTCCTGCGCGATCTCGATGCGCGCGGCGAGGCGCGCCCGATCCGCCTCGCCTATGGCGTGCGCCTGGCCGAGCGGCTGCTCTATCGCGAGGAGATGGCGGCAATCGCCGCGCGGCGCGATTTCCGCGCCATCCTGCGCGTCGAGGAGGATGCCCCGCCCGCGCTCGGCGCCTGGGCCGAGGCCGCACCCGGCCTGCTCGACCGCGCCACGCTTGCCGCCGCCCTGGCCGGGCTCGATCCGGCGCGCACGCTCGCCTTCGTCTGCGGGCCGACACCGATGATGCTCGCCCTTGCCGCGACGCTGGAGGAACTGGGCCTGCCCTGGCGCAACATCGTCTATGAGCGCTTCGACTATGACTGAGACGCCACGACCGGGCCCGCCCCTGCCCACCGCCGAGCGGCGGCAGGGCGCCTTCCTAGCCGCCTTCTTCGGCGCGATGCTGCTCGCCGCGATCCTGTTCGCGCTCAGGCCCGGCTGAGGGGCGCGTCAGCGCGCCGGATTCAGCGCGCCGGCACGTGCCTCTCCTCGAGCCAGTCGATGATGGCGCGGCGCCTGGCCTCGTCCGGCGCGTAGTGGCGGGGCAGGAACCGCTCCAGTTCGGCGCGGCGTGCTTCGCTGGTCATCGACTGGTAACGCCGCATGAAGCGCGCGGGCGTGCGATGGCAGCTCGCGCACAGCTCCTGGTAGGCCGCCTCGCCAGCCGGCTGCGCACGCGCCGGGCCGGCCGATGCGGCCAGCGCGACCAGAGCACCGGCGCCAAGGCCGAGCATGGCGCGGAAAGCCGATCCTGTTCTGCTCATCCCATCTCCTCCCGGCAGGGTGCGATGTCCTTGCGCATGGTCGGGATAGCGCGGCGCGCGCGCCTTGATCCAGCGCAACCGCATGACAAGCGCGGCGCGGCGCGCCTGATCCGGCTAGAAGCCGAGCCGCGTGCCGAGGATCACGCTGCGCCCCGGGCTGGCGAAGCCGTTGGCCGGCTCGAAGTCGCTGTCGGTCAGGTTGCGCCCTTCCAGGATCAACGTGACACCCTCCTGCACGCGCCAGCTTGCGGTCAGGTTCGCCAGCACGCCGCCCCGCGCCATGCCCTCGCCCAGGAAGGCGCCGGCGTCGCTGTAGAGCACGTCGCGGAAGCGCCCGACCAGCACAAGCTCGGGCGCGATCACCAGCCCGGCCACGGGTTCGATGCGCGCGCGCAAGGCAAGCTGGTGCTCGGGCCGGCGCAACAGGCGCGCATCGCGCACCGCGTCGCGCGCATCGGTGTAGGTGTAGGCGGCGGCGATCTCCACCCGCTCGTGCGGCCGCAGCGCAAGCTCGGCCTCGGCGCCGCGCAGCCGCGCCCGCCCGACATTGCGCGTGGTGCTGGCGGCGAAGTCGAACTGGATCAGATCCTCGACCCGGCTCTGCCAGTAGGTGAGCGCCAGGCGCACGCCGTCGGCGCGGCCGAAGGCGGCCATGCGCGTGGTGGCGCCGATCTCGAAGCCGCGCGAGCGCTCGGGCCGCAACGCCGGGTTGCCGCGGAAGCCGAAACTGTCCACGCCGAAGCGGTCGAACAGCGAGGGCGCCTTGAACGCCGTGCCATAGGCCGCATGCAGGCGCGTGCCGAGCTCGTGCCAGTCATAGGCGGCGCCCAGGCGCCAGGTGAAGGCATCGTCGAAGCCCCGCGTCGCATCGAGCCGCGCCCCGGCGCTGATGTCGATGCGATCGAACAGGCGCGCCTGCCCGCCGGCATAGGCGGCGCGGCTCTCCTGTCGTGCATCGAGGTCCTGCGCGAACGGCCCGAAGATCGAGAGCGAGCGGATGCGCGTCTCGCTCTCCTCGGCGGCGTGCTGGAGCCCGAAGGAAAGCGCCGCAAGCCGCGCCGGGCCGAGATCGGGCAGCCGGACCTCGTTCGCCCAGATCGTCTCGGTGCGCACGGAGGCGAAGCTGTCGCGGCTCGTGGCGGGATCGGCGGCATCGGGGGCGTTGCGGAAGCGCTGGCGGTGGCGCGACTGCGACAGGACCAGCCTTGTCGTCCAGGCGCCGGCCAGGAGATCGGCCTCGGCGCCGAGCCGGGCCAGCACATGGCGGTTCTCGCCGGTGAAGTTGGGATCGTCGAGCGGCACATTGTCGAGGCCGAAGCGGCTGGCCCGCGCGCGCAGCATCGCCTCGATCCGCACGGCATCAGACAGGCGGACGCGCAGCCGCGCGCTGCCGAGCTGGGCCGAAAGCCCGTCGCGCTCGCGCAGATTGCCGGCCAGCCGGCGGGGCGTCGCGTTCCACCCGGCGGTCGAGAGGGATTGCAGCGTCACCGCGTAATCGACCGGCCCCACCGTGCCGCGCGCATGGCCATGCCCGCGCAGCGTGCGCGCCGAACCGCCGGCGATCTCCACCTCGCCCGCGAGCGGGCGGGCCGCACCCGGCGCGCGGGTGATGATGTTGACCACGCCGCCGATCGCCGCCGAGCCGTAGAGCCCCGAGGCGGGACCGCGCACGATCTCGATCCGCTCGACATCGGCCAGAAGCTCGCTGCCGAAGTTGAACAGCCCCTTCGATGTGGCCGGGTCGTTCACCGGCACGCCGTCGAGCAGCACCAGCACATGGTCGCTGTTGGCCCCGCGCAGGAACAGCGAGGCATTGGCACCCGGCGGCCCGCTTTGCACCAGCACGGCACCCGGCACGGCGCGCAAGGCATCGACCAGCGTGACATGGCCGCGTTCCGCGATCGCGCGGCGGTCAATCACGGTCACCGCCGCCGGCACCCGCTCGAGCGGGGTCGGCAGGCGCGTGGCGGTGACGACGACATCGGGCGCCTCGGCGATGCTTTCGGCGGCGATGCTTTCGGCGGCGATGCCTTCGGCAAGGGCCGGCAGGGACGCACCTGCGACCAGCAGGGCGAGGAGGGCCGGAACGGCGCGCGCGCGGCGCGGCTCTGGCGGCAGGGGGCGATGGGGTGGCAAGGCACGGTGCTCCGCAAACGGGTGGCGACGAACGCAACGAGGGCGCGTCGCCGCCTGCGGCAGCACCGTTCCACTGGCACACCCCGTCCAATGGTCGCGGGACGCTCCGCGCCGGCAGGTCTCCTGGCTGGCGGGTCTGGGCGCCCTCTCTGCCTTCCCGCAGCGCCCGAGGGCGGTGCAGTGGCACGCTGGAGAAGGCGCTCGCCGCTGACAGTTGCGGGGGCAGCCGCGGCTGGGGCCGGCATGTCGCCGGCCCTTCCGCGTTCCCTTTGAAGCCCCTTGCGGGGCACCGGCGCGTAAAGCGGAGCCTAGACCCGGCGGCGCGGGGGCGGCAAGGGCGGGCGGAGGACAAATCGGCGCCGAGCGCCGTGCCGCAGGCGGCAATGCGCGCGGGGCTTGACCGGGATCAAGCAGGATGCGAGGCGCGCCTAGCCGAACAGGCTTAGCATCCAGGCCAGGCCCGCCTGAAGCACCCACAGGAAGCCGCCGATGATCGACAGGGCCAGGACGGTCGCCACGAGTCCCCACAGCGCGCCGGCCAGGATGGTGATCGAGTCGCGCTCCATGATGCCCATGGCCATGATCAGGCAGGCGAGCGAGGGCGGGCCGTTGGTGAACGGCAACGGCACGATCACCAGCGCCGCCAGCGCCACGCCATAGAGCCCGATCAGGCGCTCCGCGGTGCGGGTGGTGAGCAGGCTCGGGCGCGGGCGGATGAAGCGCTCGACGCGCAGGATCCAGGGCGTGGCCTTCGCCACGATCATCTCCAGGTCGGCGCGGCGCATCGAGCGGCGCGTGAGGATGCCCGGAAGACGCGGCTCCGGCCAACCCAGCGCCAGTTGCAGGCAGACGATCAGCAACGGCACGCCGAAGATCGGCGACAGGCCGGGAATGTAGATCGGCAGCAGGTTGGGGATCGCGAACAGGATGACCAGCAGGCCGTAGCCGCGCTCGCCGAAGGCATGGATCATGTCGCCGAGCGTGATGCGCTGGGCCGGCCACTCGGCGGCGAGGCGTTGCATCAAGGCCGATACCGGCTCGGCATGGCCGTTCGCCGCAGGCGCCGGCGCATGGCCGACAATGGCAGCCGCAGCCTGGCCCGGGCTGGCAGTGCCTTGGTCGTTGGCCGGCAGACTCGCCGCCACCGGCGCGACGGACGCGGATGCTGCCCCGTCGCTCGGACCGGCGACGGGCAGCGGCAATTTCGGCTCACTCGGCACGCAACCTGGCTCCCCTGTCGGCCTTCCCCTGGCCCCCGGCAGGCCGCTTCGGACCGGCACGATCTGCCGGCCTCGTTCTTGGTGCGCTGCCGCTCCGGCGCGCAAGGGCGGAAGCAGCAGCGGTAGCGGGTGCGTTTCTAGCAAACCCTTCCGGCCGCCTTCAAAGCGAATTCGTGCCCCCGCGCGGCCAGCGCCGCCATGCTCGCCCGGAACTATAGGCCGCGGCAAGATGGCCGGAGCATGACCGGGCCATGAATTCGCCATCCACACCGGCCGCCCTGCCCCGCCCAGCCCTGCCCCGCCCAGCCCTGCCCCGCCCAGCCCTGCCCCGCCCAGCCCTGCCCCGCCCAGCCCCGCCCCGCCCCGCCGCGAAAAGAAAAGGGGCGCCCGGCGGGGGCGCCCCTGCGTTGCTGGTGGCGGCGCGGATCGCGCCCGCGCTCAGGTGCCGGTGAAGGCCGGCTTGCGCTTCTCCATGAAGGCGGTGCGGCCTTCCTTGTAGTCGTTGCTGTCGAAGCAGGCGCGGGCGAGTTCCGCCACCTTGGCCGGCTCGCGCTCGGACGGGTCCTTGAGCACGTCGTTGATCGTGAACTTCGAGGCGCGGATCGAGAGCGGCGCGTTCTCGACGATCGCGGCGCAGACATCGCGCACGGTGGCCTCGAGCTTGTCCACCGGCACCGTGCGGTTGACCAGCCCGATCGCCTGCGCCTCGGCCGCCGACAGGCGGCGGGCGGTGAACAGGATCTCCTTGGCCATGGCCGGGCCGACCAGTTCCACCAGCCGCTTCAGGCTCTCGAAGGCGTAGGCGATCGAGAGCTTGGCCGCGGGGATGGCGAACTGGCTGTCGTCGGAGCAGAAACGCATGTCGGCCGACATGGCGATGCCAAGCCCGCCACCCATGCAGAAGCCCTGGATCATGGCGATCAGCGGCTTGTCGATGGCGTTGAGCTTCTTGCGCCCGGTCGAGGTCAGGCGGTCATACTCCTTCTGCGCGTCGGCATTGGCTCGCACCTTCTCGAACTGGCTGATGTCGGCGCCCGAGACGAAGGCCTTGCCGCCGGCGCCCTTCATCACCACCACGCGCACCGCCGGGTCGGCGGCGTAGTCGTCGGCGGCGATGGACACGCCCTCCCACATCTCCACCGACATGGCGTTGCGCTTCTCGGGCTGGTTGAAGGTGATCCAGCCGATGCCGTCCGCCTTCTCGGCGATGATCTTCTCGGTCGGAAGTTTAAGGCGCATGCCTTGTATTCCTCTCAGATGTCGGTGGTGGTTGTCGGGGGATGGGGTTGCGGACGCTCAGATGATGCCCTTGGATTTCAGCTCGGCCAGCTGCGCGTCGGTGTAGCCGAGGCCCTTGAGGATCTCGGCATTGTGCTGGCCGGCCTCGGGCGTGGGGGTGCGGATCTCCTTGGAGACGCCGGAAAGGTTGATCGCGCTGCCCACCACCTCGGTCTTGCCGAGCTTGGGGTGGTGGTAGTCGCGCGCCATCTTGAGGTGCTTGACCTGCGGATCGGCGAATACCTGGTCGATCGAGTAGATCGGCCCGCACGGCACGCCCGCGCCTTCCAGCAGCTCGATCCAGTAGCTGGCCGGCTTCTGCTTGGTCACCTCGCCGATGGCGATGTTGATCGCCTTGCGGTCCTTGGAGCGGCCCTTCTGGTCCTTCCATTCCGGCTTCTGCTTCCACTCGGCCTTGCCGATCGTGTCGCAGAAGCGGTCCCAGAGCCGCGCCGAGGAGGCGGCGATGTTGATCGCCCCGTCCGAGGTCGGGAAGACGCCGGTGGGGATGCCGGTCGGGTGGTCGTTGCCGGCCTGCGGCGCCACTTCGCCCGCCATCAGCCAGCGGCTGGCCTGGAAGTCGAGCATGAAGATCTGCGCTTCGAGCAGGCTGGTGGTGACCCAGCGGCCCTCGCCGGTCACCTCGCGGTCGAACAGCGCGATCATGGTGCCGAGCGCGAGCAGGTTGCCGGCGGTAAGATCGGCGATCGGGATGCCGACGCGCACCGGCCCCTGGCCGGGCAGGCCGGTGATGCTCATCAGCCCGCCCATGCCCTGCGCGATCTGGTCCACGCCCGCGCGCAGCCCGTAGGGACCGTCCTGGCCGAAGCCCGAGATCGAGGCGTAGACGATGCGCTTGTTGACCTTCTTGACGCTCTCGTAGTCGACGCCGAGGCGGAACTTCACCGCCGCGCGCATGTTCTCGACGATCACGTCGGCCTTCTTGGCCAGCTCCATGAAGATGGCCTTGCCCTCGGGCGTCTTGAGGTTGAGGGTCAGCGCCTTCTTGTTGCGGTGCAGGTTCTGGAAATCGAACCCGTCGCGCTTGCCGCTGATCTCCTCGCCCGCCTCGCCCGGCGGCTCGATGCGGATGATGTTGGCACCCCAGTCCGCCAGGTGGCGCACGCAGGTCGGGCCGGCGCGGGCCAGCGTCAGGTCCAGGACCGTGATGCGCGAGAGCGGCAGCCGCGTCTCGGCGGCAAGCTTGGCATCGGCGGCGGGGGCGGTGTCCGGCATCGCGGGGCTTCCTTCGTGCAAGCAGA
Organism: Alphaproteobacteria bacterium; assembly: GCA_020850755.1. GTDB lineage: Bacteria > Pseudomonadota > Alphaproteobacteria > Acetobacterales > Acetobacteraceae > JADZEB01. Next base: position 41,753 of record JADZEB010000027.1, read on the forward strand.
CCAGGGACGGCACGCGCGCCCGCGGCGGCGGGGCGGCGGAGAAGGCGCGCACTCTAGCTTAGCCGCAGGCGGGCGAAAACCCTGCGTGGACGCGGGTCAAGCCCTGCCATCGGCCCGCTACGGCATGCCGGGCGCCTGCGGCCCGGCGACCATCGGGCAATCGGGGTCGCGCGCCCATTCCTGCAGGCTTGCATCGTAGATGCCGAGATCGCGTACCCCGAGGCGCAGCAGCCCGAACGCCACCGCCGAGGCCGCCACCCCCGCGCCGCAATAGGTGATGGCGCGCCGGCCCGCCACCGCCCCCGCCGCCGCGGCCGCCGGCGCCACCGCATCGAGCGGGGCGAGCCCGCCCGTGGCGGCGTCGGTGAACAATGCGGCAGGCAGGACGCGGCTGCCGGGAATGCGCCCGGCCCGGCCATAGGCCACGCCGCCCCGCCCCTCATGCTGCGCGGTGGACAGGCTGTTGACGATCACCGTGCCGGGATCGTTCATGGCCGCGCGCACGGCCTCCTTGTCCACGAACAGGCCGGGGCGCGGGCGGGCAACAAGGGTCGCGGGGCGCGGCGCGGCCGGCGTGGTGGAGACGGGGCGCCCCTCGGCCAGCCAGCGCGTCCAGCCGCCATTGAGCACGGCCGCATCCTCGAAGCCGATCGCGCGCAGGGTGAAGAAGGTCCGCGCCGCCCAGGAATGGGTGAGGCGGTCGTAGAGCACCACGCGCCGCCCTTCGCCCACGCCATGGGCGGCGAAAACGGCGGCGATCGCCGCGGGCGGGGGCAGCATGAAACGCAGCGCCGTGTCGGTGCGCGAAAGGTGGCGGATCGCATCGAGATGCACGCTGCCCGGGATGTGCCCGGCCTCGTAGAGCGGCCGCCCGCTGGCCGAGACCATGTCGGTATTGGCCTCGTTCGGGCGCTGCACCACGGTGCAGTCGAGGATGACGAGATCGGGCGCGCCGAGTTGCGCCTCCAGCCAGGCGCCATCGACGACGAAGTTGCGCTCGGCGAAGGCGCCGCCCGACAGATCGGCCATATGTCCCTCCTCGATGGGCCCGGCTGCGGCGATGCCGCCTCGGCGATGCTGGAGCGGGACGGGCGGTAACGCAAGCGTGCCTCCTTCCCGCCGCGATGGCGGGCTAGGATGCGGCGCATGGCCTCGCCGCTTGCCCGCCGCCTGTTCCTCTCCTGCCTCGCCGCGCTCGCCGCCGCGCCGCGCGCTGCCGCCCCGGCCCGCGCGCAAGGATCGGGCGCGCAAGGATCGGGCGCACCCGTCGATCTCGCCCTCGTGCTGGCGGTGGACGTGTCGGCCTCGGTCGATCACGAGGAATATGCGCTGATGATGGGCGGCTATGCGGCCGCCTTCCGCGACCCCTCGGTGATCGGCGCCGCGACAGAGGGTGAGCGCGGGGCCATCGCCGTCACCATGATCTTCTGGTCCGGACCCGGCGCCACCGCCGAGGCGGCGGGCTGGTCGCGCATCGACGGGCCGGCAGCGGCCGAGGCCTTCGCCGCCGCGATCGATGCCGCGCCGCGCGACGTGGTGGCGGGCGCGACCTCGCTCGGCGGCGGGGTGCGCGCGGCATTGGCCGCGCTCGGGCGCTGCCCCTTCCCGGCGGCGCGCATGGTGATCGACGTCTCGGGCGACGGGCAGGCCAATGCCGGCCCGCCGCTCGCCACCCCGCGCGCGCTGGCCCAGGGCGCCGGCATCACCATCAACGCGCTGGCCGTGACCAACGAGGACCCCGACCTGCCCGCCTATTATCGCGGCGAGCTGATCACCGGGCCGGGCAGCTTCGTGATGGAGGCGCTGGACTATGAAAGCTTCGCCGAGGCGATCCTGCGCAAGCTGCTGCGCGAGCTTGGCGCGCGGCTGTTTACTTGATGGTCAGCGCCTCTAGGGGAACGGAATGTCGCCATGGTGATCCAAGTATCCGACACTGTACTCGATCTCTTCGCTCCGAGGCTCTCAGCGCTCAAGGAGTGTAACGTACCCTCAGTGGAACTTCATGACACATCGGCCGAGGCACTCGTGCTGCAGGAGGCCGTGACCGGAACTCGGTTTATGGGGCCGTTGCAGGCGCTTGTCCTTCAGTACGCCGTGCGAGTGTCGCAAGCCGCATACGATTATAACCAAGGAAAGATGACGCTAGAGGGCTATTTGAAGGTTCGATCCGAGCTGAAATCATTACGCCTCTACGTTCATGCCCTATCGTACTTGTGTCACTGCCTCGGCAACCTCGATCAAGCTCGCAGGCTTGCCGCGCGGATCGAGCAGACACTTCAACGAAGAGACAGCACGAAGGGCGCAAAAACATTCGAACGCCGTGACGGTTCGGTGGACCAGCGCATAAATAGCCTTTATGGGGCGTCAAAGCACATGGAGGGACCAATCGCCGAGGGGCAAACCCCTGATAACCTACGCAGCCTTGTCTGGCTGACGAACGATGGAGTTGCGAGCACTGATGCGTCGATCACCTATCGCGAGATTCAGGAACAGATCATCGAGTGCCGCGCAATCGCGACGGAGCTATGCGTAAGTCTTCCCACGATCGCGCTGGATTCGCGGCTTGCCGCTCAGGCTCGGGCTATTCGCCCCGGTGGCGCATGAAGAAGCTGGTCATCTCGTAGCCGATGCCGGCATCGAGCGCGCGGGCAAGCTGGGCCGCGATCGCCCGATTGGCCGCCCGCTTCGACCAGCCGAGGATGTAGGGCGAGCGCTTCATCAGCCGCGCGCACAATCCGGCCACCGTCTCGTCGAGCTGTGCGGCCGGCACCGCATAGTTGATCACGCCGAGCGCCAGCAGTTCCCGCGCGGTGAAGGAGCGCGCGAGCAACAGCGCCTCCTTGGCCAGCGCGGGCGGCAGGAACAGCGGGATCAGCGCCGTGCCGCCATCGCCCGGCACCATGCTCCATTCCGCGCCCCAGCCCTCGATCTCGCCGGCGGCGAGGTGGCTGTCCACGATCACCACATCCTCGCGCGCCACGATCAGGTCCGAGCCGAACATGATGCTGGCGCCAAGCCCGCTGACCGCGCCATTCACGCGCGCGATCACCGGCTTCTCGATGCCGGCGAGCGATTCGTGGATGCGCAATATGCCGGTGAAGGTCTCCCACAGATGCCTTGGCTCGACGCGGCCCTGCACCGTCTCGGCCTTGGCATAGTGCTCGCGCCGGCGGCCGGTGAGGAACGCCTCGCCCGCGCCGGTCAGCACGAGCACGCGCACGTCCGCATCGCCGCGCGCGCGTTCGAGCAGGTTGGCCAGATCCCAGTGCATGTTGGTGTCGTCGGTCTGCGCCTTCATGCGCACCGTCAGCACCGCATCGGCGAGCGCCACGACGAGCGAGGCGAAGGCGTAGTCGGCCATGTCGGGTCCTTTCGTGGCAGATGGTCGTGGCAGATGGTCGTGGCAGATGGTCGCGGCGGATGGTCGCGGCGGATGGTCGCGGCGGCGGGTGGCGATGCTGCGCCCGCGCGCGCGGCCCGGTCAATGGCCGCTGCGCCCGGGCGCCTTCCTCACGCGCCCTCCTCCCGCACCGTCCTCACGCGCCTTCCTCACGCACCTTCCTCTGGCGATTTGTGGCAGACGACGCAGAGCTTGTTGCCATCGAGGTCGCGCAGATAGGCGCCGTAATAGTTCGGATGGTAGTGCATGCGGATGCCGGGCTTGCCCTCGTCGGTGGCGCCGAGCGCCAGCGCGGTCGCGTGGAAATCATCCACCGCCTTGCGGGTGGGGGCGCGGAACGCGGCCATGCAGCCATTGCCGGGCGTGGGCGGCTGGCCGTTGGCCGGGCGGCCCACCCAGAAGGTCGGCCCGCCCTCGACCGTGGGCGCATCCGCCATCATCCAGCCGGCCCAGCCATGCTCGGCATAGCTGTGCACGCGCTTGAGCCCGATCGTCGCCAGCACCGGATCGTAGAACGCGACGGCGCGGGCGAAATCGTGGCTGCCCACCGTGACATGGCTGAACATGGCTGCATCTCCTGCGGGGTCCCGGGGTTGGAAGCGGCGCGCGGGGCCGGCGCGCCATCGCGGCGGGAATCCCTCTTGCCGGCGGGCGCGGCCGGGAGCAGGCTCGGCACCCATGAACGCATCCTTGCACAGCTCCGACGCGATCGTCATCGGCGGGGGCGTCGTGGGCGGGGCGATCGCCTACGGCCTTGCCAAGCGCGGCCTGTCCGTCACGCTGCTGGACGAGGGCGATGTCGCCTTCCGCGCCGCGCGCGCCAATTTCGGTCTCGTCTGGGTCCATTCCAAGGGGCCGGGCTTTCCCGCCTACCAGGAATGGTCGCAACGCTCGGCCGATCTCTGGGGCGATTTCGCCGCCGAGCTGACCGCCGATTCCGGCGTCAGCCCACACCATGAGCGGCGCGGCGGATTCCACTTCACGCTCGGCGATGAGGAGTTCGAGGCGCGCGCCCAGCTTCTCAGGCGCATGCACAACCAGCAGCCGCCCGGCCGCTACGCCGCGCGCATGGTCGAGCGGTCCGAGCTCGAACGCATGCTGCCCAACATCCGCTTCGGGCCGCGCGTCTCGGGCGCCTCCTTCTCGGAAAGCGACGGGCAGGCCAGCCCTCTGCACCTCCTGCACGGGCTGATGGGCGCCTGCCAGGCGCGCGGCGTGCGCCTCTATGGCGAGCATCGCGCCAGCGCCATCACGCGCGAGCCGGGCGGGGCCTTCATCGTCACGGCGGGGCCGCGCCGTTTCGCCGCGCCCAAGCTCGTGCTCGCCGCCGGCAATGGCAATCCGCCGCTCGCGAAAATGGTCGGGCTCGAGGCGCCGGTGCGCCCGCAGCGCGGCCAGGTCGCCGTCACCGAGCGCACCGAGCGCTTCTTCCACCATACCGGCTCCGGCGTGCGGCAATTGCCGGAAGGCACGGTGATCCTCGGCTCCTCCGAGGAGGAGGCGGGCTTCGACACCAGCGCGCGCTCCGACGTGGTCGGCCAGATCGTGCACCGGAACATCCAGGTCATGCCCGATCTCGCCCGCCTGCGCCTAGTGCGGTTCTGGGCCGGACTGCGCGTCATGACGCCGGACAGCTTCCCGGTCTACAACCAGTCCGAGACGCATCCCGGCGCCTTCATCGCCACCTGCCATTCCGGCGTGACGCTGGCGGCGGCGCATGCCAATGCGCTCGCGCCGCAGATCATCGCCGGCGCGCTCTCCCCCGAGATGGCGCCCTTCACGGCGCGGAGGTTCCATGTTTCGAAGGCTGCCTGACGCGGCCGCGGGCCCGCTCGTGCCCGTGACGATCGACGGACAAGGCGTGATGGTGCCCGAGGGCGAAAGCGCCGCCGCCGCGGCGCTGGCCGCCGGCATGGTGCCCACCCGTACCACGCCCGTTTCGGGCGCGCCGCGCGCGCCCTGGTGCATGATGGGCGTCTGCTTCGAGTGCCTGATGGAGATCGACGGCGAGCCCAACATGCAGGGCTGCATGGTGCCGGTGCGCGCCGGCATGGTGATCCGCCGCCAGGAGGGCGCGCGCAGGCTGCCGGCCATGCCCGGCACCTCGCACGAGGCCGCCGGCGCGTCCCTCGGCGCCGCGTCCGGCGCGCCTGCTGCCGCTCCCGCCAACCCGCAAGGCTGAGGGAGCGCGCCATGGTCAGCGGACCCGGAGAGGGCCACTACGCCAAGCCCGGCCTCGCCACCGAGGAGGAGAGCTTCGATTTCGTCGTCGTCGGCTCCGGCCCTGCCGGCATGGCGGCGGCGAGCGAGGCGATGCGCCGCGGCCTGTCCACGCTCCTGCTCGACGAGCAGCCGGCGGCGGGCGGGCAGATCTATCGCGGCATCGAGGCGGCGGCCGACAAGCCGGCGCATTTCGCCCGCCTCGGCGCCGACTACCAGCATGGCCGCGCGCTGGCCACCCGCCTGCGCGACAGCGGGGCGGTGCTGCGCTACGGCGCCTTCGTGTGGGAGATCACCAAGGACCGGCGCCTGACCGTCTCGCGCGAGGGACGCTCGACGCTCGTGCATGCGGGGCAGATCCTGCTCGCCACCGGCGCGCTGGAGCGCCCGGTGCCGATCCCCGGCTGGACCCTGCCCGGGGTGATGACCGCGGGCGCGGCGCAGATCCTGCTGAAGACCGCCGGCCAGGTGCCGGCCGGGCGCGCGGTGCTGGCCGGTTCCGGCCCGCTGCTCTATCTGCTCGCCGCGCAGCTGATCGAGGCCGGCGCGCCCCCCGTGATACTGGTCGAGACGCAGCCCGCCGACAACTGGATGCGCGCGTTGCCGCACCTGCCGCGCGCGCTGCGCAACCCGGCCCTGCTCAAGAAGGGGCTGGGCTTGCTGAAGACCATTCGCGGCGCGGGCGTGTCGCGCTTTGCCGGGGCCACCGATCTCGAAGCGCTGGCCGGCGAGGATGGGCGGGTGCGTGCGCTTTCCTTCATGCGCCGCGGCCGGCGCGTCGAGGTGGAGTGCGACCTCCTGCTGTTGCACGAGGGCGTGATCCCGAACATGAACCTCGCCCTCGCGCTCGGCTGCGCCAGCCGCTGGAGCGATACGCGGCTCGCCTTCGAGCCGGAGACGGACGAGTGGTTCCAGTCCTCGGTCGAGGGCGTGGCGATCGCGGGCGACGGCGCCGGGATCGAGGGCGCGCAGGCGGCCGAACAGCAGGGGCGCATCGCGGCGCTGGGAGCGGCGATGCGGCTCGGCCGGATCACCAGGGCCGAGGCCGAAGCCGAAGCCGTGCCGCCGCGCGAGGCGCTGGCCGGCTGGCGCGGTGCGCGCCCGTTCCTGGAGGCGCTCTACCGCCCGGCCGACGGGCAGCGCATCCCCTCCCGCGCCGATGTCATCGTCTGCCGCTGCGAGGAAGTGACGGTTGCCGACATCCGCGATGCGGTGGCCACCGGCGCGCTCGGGCCGAACCAGGCCAAGGCCTTCACCCGCTGCGGCATGGGGCCGTGCCAGGGCCGGATGTGCGGCCCCACCGTCACCGCGCTGATCGGCCAGATTCGCGGCGTGCCGCCCGAGGAGGTCGGCTACTACCGGCTGCGCCCGCCGCTCAAGCCGATTCCGCTGGCCGAGATCGCGGCGATGGCGGTGGCATCGGGCGGCGAGCGCCAGGACGCAATCCGCGACCGCCTGCCCGGCGGCGGCTGAAGGCTGCGGCTGAAGGGCTGCGGCTGAAGGGCTGCGGCTGAAGGGCGGACGCGACCGGGCGGCAGCGCCCGGCGAGGATGCGGCGGCTGCGCGCCTGTGATCGACACGGGATCGGGTGGCGCGGGATCGGGCCATCGCGCAAGCGGCGGTTCGTGCCGGCTCGCGGGCCATTCCTGGTACCCGCCACGCGCCCCCGCTTGAGCGCGCGGCACTTCTCGGGCACAAGGCGGCGACAGCCTCGCGCGCGCCCGCCCCTCCTGTCACGGCCGACCGTCACCCCGCGCCCCTCCCCGCGCCTCTCTCCCGCACCCTGCCGCCCGCCCGGAGCCTTGCCATGTCCGTCCCGTCCGATCTCGACATCGCCAACGCCGCCACGCTCCGCCCGATCGCCGCCGTGGCGGCCAAGGCCGGCATCCCCGAGAGCGCGCTCTATGCCTTCGGGCCGCACAAGGCCAAGCTCACCTTCGACTTCATCGCCAGCGTCAAGGACCGCCCCGACGGGCGGCTGATCCTGGTCACCGGCATCAGCCCCACCGCCGCCGGCGAAGGCAAGACCACGACCACGATCGGGCTGGCCGATGCGCTCAACCGGCTGGGTAGGCGCGCCATGATCGCGCTGCGCGAGCCCTCGCTCGGCCCCTGCTTCGGCGTCAAGGGCGGGGCCACGGGCGGCGGCTATGCGCAGGTGGCGCCGATGGCCGAGATCAACCTGCACTTCACCGGCGATTTCCACGCCATCACCGCGGCCAACAACCTGCTCGCGGCGATGATCGACAACCACATCTACTGGGGCAACGCGCTCGGGCTCGATACCCGCCGCATCGCCTGGCGCCGCGCCATGGACATGAACGACCGCGCGCTGCGCCAGACCGTCTCCTCGCTCGGCGGCGTCGCCAACGGCTATGCGCGCGAGGACGGGTTCGACATCACGGTGGCCTCCGAGGTGATGGCGATCTTCTGCCTCGCCACCGACCTCGACGATCTCGCCCGGCGGCTTGGCGACATCATCCTCGGCTGGACGCGCGAGGGGCGCGCCGTCACCGCGCGCGAGCTCAAGGCGCATGGCGCCATGACCGCGCTCCTGCGCGATGCGCTGATGCCCAACATCGCCCAGACGCTGGAGGGCAACCCGGCGCTGATCCATGGCGGCCCCTTCGCCAACATCGCCCATGGCTGCAACTCGGTGGTGGCGACGCGGCTTGCTCTCAAGCTCGGCGAGTATGTCGTCACCGAGGCGGGCTTCGGCGCCGATCTGGGGGCGGAGAAGTTCATCGACATCAAGTGCCGCAAGGCGGGGCTGCGGCCCTCGGCGGCGGTGGTGGTGGCCACCGTGCGCGCGCTCAAGATGCATGGCGGCGTCGCCAAGGCCGATCTCAAGGCCGAGAACATCGCCGCGCTCAAGGCCGGGATCGCCAACCTCGCCCGTCATGTCGAGAACATGCAGGGCTTCGGCCTGCCGGTGGTGGTGGCGATCAACCGCTTCGTCACCGACACCGATGCCGAGATCGCCGCCGTGCAGGAGGCGATGGCGGCCCTTGGCGCGCAAGCCGTGCTCTGCACCCACTGGGCCGATGGCGGCAGGGGCGCCGAGGCGCTGGCGCAGGCGGTGATGGCGGCGGCCGAACGCGCCGACCCGGCCCGCTTCCGCTTCTGCTACCCCGACGAGATGGGGCTGGCCGAGAAGATCCGCACCATCGCGCGCAGCATCTACCGCGCGGCGGATGTGCAGATCCCGGCCAAGGTCGCCGCCCGGCTCGCCGGCTTCGAGAAGGCGGGCTTCGGCCGGCTGCCGGTCTGCATCGCCAAGACGCAATACTCCTTCTCCGCCGACCCCGAGGCGCGCGGCGCGCCGGAAGGCCACATCCTGCCGGTGCGCGAGGTGCGGCTTTCGGCCGGGGCGGGCTTCGTCGTCGCCGTGTGCGGCGAGATCATGACCATGCCCGGCCTGCCCAAGGTGCCGGCGGCCGAGGGCATCGGCGTGAACGCGGCCGGCACCATCGAGGGGCTGTTCTAGCCGCCAGCGGCGCGGGCAGCGGCCAGCCGGCAAGAGCGAGGGGGCGCTTGCCCGCCAGCCCCCGGCTGGCGCATGCTGGTTGAGCAAGTGTAACGAAAGCGGCCGCAAGCCGGCGCGCGAGGCACGCCGCAAGACGGGGCAAGTGATGGATCGGACCAGCCAGGCACCGAAGGCGAGAGCGGCAGCCCCCGGCAATGCCGGGGCGGGCGCGAGCGCGCCTGCCCGTCCGGCCGCGCGGGCCCCGGCCGCCGCCGCGCCGATCGCTCCGGCCGCGCGCGCAGCCCTGATGGCCGAGATGACCGGCGAGATCCCGCGCCTGCGCCGCTTCGCCCGCGTGCTCGCCCGCGATCCCGACCGCGCCGACGACCTGGTGCAGGAGGCGCTCACGCGTGCCATCTCGCGGATCGAGACCTTCCAGCCCGGCACCTCGATGCGCGCCTGGCTGTTCACGATCGTGCACAACACGCACATCTCGGCGGCGCGGCGCCATGCGCGCAGCCCGATCTCGGAAGTGACCGACCTCGACCTCGTGCCGGCGCCGGTGGCCCCGCGCCAGGAAAGCGGGCTGGCGATGCGCGACCTCGCCTCGGCCTTCGCCGCCCTGCCCGAGAACCAGCAGCAGGTGATGATGCTGGTGGCGGTTGAAGGCATGGACTATGCCGATGCCGCGCGCGTGCTGGAGGTGCCGGTGGGCACGGTGCGCTCGCGCCTGTCGCGGGCGCGCGATGCCTTGCGCGCCGCCTTGGGCGAGGACCCGCGCGCGCGCCCCGCAGAGGCGCCCTGAAGCCTAGGGCACGTTCCGCTCGGCTTGAATCACTCGTGCCCGAGAAACTGAAGGTTCGCGAGCAGCCTGGTCCGATCTGGTGGAGCCGCGCTGCGGTTCCACCAGATCGGACGCTGCTCTAGAGGGAGGGGCGCTCCGCCGCGTGCCGCGATGCCGGCACCGCGCCCGCGACGCTAGCGCCCGCTGCGGGCGACAGCTCGGCGCGGGCGGCGATACGCGGCGCCTCGATCGCGCGGAACAGAAGATAGGCCGAACCGGCAACCGCCACGACCAGGAAAGCGGTCAGGGCCATGCCCACCGGCTTCGCGGCCCCGCCGCCCGCCGCCAGCCGCTTGCGCAGGAAACGGAACGCGCCGCCGAACAGCAGGGCGGCGGCGAACATGCCCACCAGGATGAACAAGGGCGCCGTGACCGAGAGGAACGACACCCCGGCCGTGAAGCCGTAGAGGAACAGGCCAGCCGCGATCCAGGTATAGGCGGCGATGGCGCCGTCATTCTGGTTGATCGAGACGGGAGGGGCGTTCTTGTGCATGCGCTGGCCGCCGGCTTCCGGAGGGCGTCGCTCGCGGCGACAATGCCCCAGCATGCCATATCACCCGCGATTCGAGAGGCTCCGGGAGGCAGACGATGCGCATGCCGCATGAGGGCGACAGCCTGCCCCACGCCCCGAATGGGTGGCCCGAGCGGGTCGCACGCGGATGCGCGGACGCTGCCGCCATCGCCCTGGCAGCGCCAAGCACGCGGCCAGGCATGACCTTGCCCGGGGAGAGATGTCGCGGACGGGATCGGGGTTGCGGCCAGGAGCCGCTCAGACCTGCTCCTGCGGCCGGACCGGCCGGGCCGCAGCGCAGACGGCGCACGGGCCGGACCTGCCGGCCCCGGTTTCGCCGTATCCCGGGCGGCGCGAGCGGCCGTCAGGCCTTGCCGCGGCGGGCAAGCGCGTCCTGTAGCGCCTTGAGCATGAAATCGGGCACCGGCTCGTCCAGCATGGGATCGAACAGGCGCCGCAACTCCGCGCTAAGCCATTGGTCGAATTCGGCGTCGTCGCGCTGGCGCAGGCTCTCGAGATCCGCCTTCTGAAGCGCCTCCTCCTGCGCCTTGGCGGTACTCGCGGCCCCAGCGTTATTCTTCGTGCTCATAGCCCGGAAACTCCTGAAACGGGCCTTGGTTGCCATCCACCGCCCCTCGTTGCCCGAGGCGCGGTCTACTTAAGCAAACGCTGGAATAGGCGATCGGTTCCATACGAACTGACACAGGACTGTCAGGAAAATGACACCCGATTCCGCGGAGCGGGACAAGCCCCCATGCACGCCCGGCCGTCGGGAGCACACGCAGAACGGGTACGGCCACAACCGTGTCGCGACGCGGCAGCGCCATCCGTTACCCACGCAACGCCCGCTGGATGGCCGTCACCAGCGCATCGCTGGCAAACGGCTTGGCCAGCACCATGCCGGGGGGCGCCTCGCCGCTCTCCTCGATCAGTTCGGGGTAGCCGGTCACGTAGATCACCGCCGCCGGCAATCGCTCCAGGATCGCCGCCGCCGCCGCCGCGCCCGACCCGCCGAGTCCGAGATGGACATCGGCCAGCAACAGGTGGGGCAGGTGCTCGGCCCCGGCTGCCACCGCTTCGGCCTCGGATCCCGCCATGGCGCAGACGCGGTTGCCGCTTTCCACCACCAGCGCCGCCAGGCAGGCGGCCGCCGCGCCGTCATCCTCGATGATGAGCACCCGGCGCGGCGCCGCGGCCAGCATCGCGGCACGCGCATCGGCCAGCCTCACGGCGAACTCGGCGCGGCTCATGCCCAGTATGGCCGCCGCCTCGGCCGCGCTGAACCGTTCGAGCGAGACCAGCAGCAGCGCCGCGCGCTCGACCGGGCTGGTCCCGGCGACCGCCTGGGCCGTGGCATCCTGGCGCTGGACCGCGCGCCGCAGCGCCACCACCCGGCTGCCGACCCAGGCCCGCCCCACCGCCAGGAACAGGCGGTAGCGCAACGTGGTGCCGGGCGTGTCGGCGATGGCGGCATCGGCGATCGCCTCCATGCTGGAGACGATCAGCATGTCGGCTGCATCGGCGCGGCCGATGGCAACGCGGGCGAACCGGCGCAGCGCCGGCAAGAGGGCGGCGATTTCGTCGTACAGCGCCACGAACGGGAAGCCTCTCCTGCGGCCGGCTATCCTGCCTGCATCGTGCGGGGGCCGGGATGGGATTGCAACATTGGCGCAACGAGGCCGGATGCTCAACCGGTTGCGGCGGCGGGACCGGCAAGAGGGGCGCGGCGGGCGGGTGCGCCCCTGGCCGAGGACTATTGCCGCAGGCCGCGCTGGATCATGTCGGCGAGCAGCCTCGCCATGCAGCCATGCACCTGGTCGACGATCCGCTCGCGTTCGGAGCGGCGGGCGCGTTCGAGGTCGATCTGCTCGCTCTCGGCCCAGTGGCGCATCAGGTCGAAACGGCGGAAGACGATCACATCCTCCTGCGTGGCGACACGGCGGAAGGCGCGCAGATAGGGCGCGTAGTCGACATTGGCGCGCACGAAGCGCGAGAACTGCATGTCCATCAGCATCGTGTCCGCGCCGCGCACGCGCAGGCGCAGGATGCCGGTGCTGAGGGCGTTGGCGAACTGGTCGGGATCGACATTCGACACGGCATCGACCGTGCCGCTCTGCCAGATGACGAGATCGACCGGGTTGGTGGCAACCTCGGCGTCGATCAGCTCCAGCATCTGCTCGGCCTGCAGCCCGCGCCCGCCGCGGGCCGCGACCTTCACCTCGGCGCGCGGCAGGCGCCGGCGCAGCTCGGCCTCGAGCCGGGCGGGATAGGCCGCCTCGGGCGCCGAGGCACCGGCGCCCAGCGCCGAGGCCGTGCCCACCACCAGCACGCGCAGGCGATTGTCCCGCTGTAGGGCGGCGCTGGCCAGCGGCAAGGGCGAATCGTCACTGGTCAGTTCGCCCGGCACGGCGCAGATATCACCGTTCTGCGCGAGCGCGGGCGTGCTCGCGCCGACACCCGCGAGCAGGGCCAGCGCGCACAGCGCGGCGCGCGCCAGCAGGGGGCTGGCCCTGGTCATGGCGCCGCGCCGCTGGCCGGGCTCGCGCCCGGCCGGCCCTCGCCCTCGACGGCAACGGCAACGGCCATCGCGGCGGGCGACGGCGAGCCCGGCAACGCGCCCCCGCCGCCGGCCTGCCGCGCGCGGCCGGTCGAATCGAACCAGGCTGACAGAGCTGCGACCCCCACCTGCAAGCCGAACCCCACGGCATTGACCAGCATCTGCGTGGCCGGGCTGGCACTGAAGTGCCCGAATACCAGACGGCCAGCATAGGACAGGAATATGCCCAAGCAAAAGACAGGAAGCGCATGCTGGCCGGCCAGCGCCAGCGGGCTGGCCGCGGCCGTGCGCAGCCAGGCGGCGTCACGCGGCACATAGCGGGCGGTCAGGTAGGCGAGCGAGAGGAAGTGCAGCAGCCGCTTGGGGCCGAGATTCGACTTCTCCTCCCGGAACAGGAAGGCGGCCACGCGGCGCGGCACCATCGCCGCCAGATCGTCCACCTGCCAGGCCAGCATGGCGAAGAAGGCGAACACGACATAGGCGATCGCGGCCAGCCGCAGCCAGCGCAGATCGGGCAGCCAGCGCGCCCGCGCCTCCGGCCCGGCATGGCCAAGCACGACGCCGAACAGGAACAGCACCTGCCAGGCCAGGGGATTGAAGAACCACCGTCCCCCGCCGAAGGCCGGGACATGCAGGTTCGCCACCGTGACATAGGCATAAAGCGCGCCCGACAGCAGCATCAGCACAAGCGGCCGCTCGACCAGGGGCAGGACCAGCACGAGGATCAGCATCACGACGATGTAGAGCGGCAGGATGTTCATGAAGGCCGGCTGGAAATACAGCGTCAGCGCGTGCAGGATCGCGACATCGGCCTGTTGCAGGAAGGCCGCCACCTCCATCTCGTCGATATAGGTCGCGGCATCCAGCACGCGCGCGCTGTAGGCCACCTGCGCGGTGAACAGCACGAACAGGAAGATGTGCGCGACATAGAGCGTCCAGACACGCTTGAGCACATGCGCGCCGGCCACCAGCCAGCCCTGGCGGAGATAGCGCCTTCCATAGGCCATCCCGGCCGAGAAGCCGGCCAGGAAGATGAACATCTCGGTCGCGTCGCTGTAGCCGAAATTGTGCAGCGTCAGCGCGGCGAGAATGTTGTAGGGAATGTGGTCGACGAAGATGAACGCAAGCGCGAGTCCGCGGAAAACGTCCACGCGCAGATCACGGTCGGTGCGGACGAATTGGCGCAGCATGGGACTGGGTCCAGCGACGGGCGGCCGGGCGCGGCGCGTTGCAGCCACCCCCGGTTCGGACGACAATAGCAGATGGAGCGGGCGGCCACTGTTGCAACCTGTGTGACCTCTTGTAACGAAGTGAAGATGGAAGGGGCGGCGAGCAGAGATGGCACAAGACCTTCGCGCGAAGATCGAGGAGGGGCTGGCGCACCAGCGTGCCGGCCGGCTGGACGAGGCCGAGGCGATCTATCGCGCCGTGCTGGCCGAGAACCGCGACGAGCCCAACGCCGCCAACCTGCTGGGCACGATCGCGCTGGCCAAGGGCCACCATGACGCCGCCGTGCGCCTGGCCGCCCATGCCTTCAAGCTCCGGCCCGACAGCGCCCTGTTCGCGGGCAATCTCGGCGCTGCCCTGGCCGCCGCCGGGCACCCCGACAAGGCGGCGCAGATGCTGGCCGGCGCCGTGCGCGGCCGCCCGGACGATCCCCTGATCCGGCGCAACCTCGGCACCGCGCTGAGCCGGCTCGGCCGCACCGAGGAGGCGCTCGAGCATCTCGACCGTGCCGCCACCCTGGCCCCCGACCTGGCCGAGAACCATCTCGGCCGGGCCTATGTCCTCAAGGATCTCGGCCGGCGCAGCGAGGCGCTGGCCGCGGTCGAGCGCACGCTTGCCGCGCCCTCCGCCGCGCCCGCCACCCGCGCCCAGGCCGAATTCCTGCGCGCCGCCCTGTCGCCCGAGCAGGGCGCGCCCGCGCGCGCGCCGGCAAGCTATGTCAAGGAGCTGTTCGACGTCACCGCCGCGCGCTTCGATGCCGAGCTCGAAAGCCTGGGCTACCAGACCCCCGACCTGATGGCCGCCATGCTGGCCGAGACGCTGGGCGCGCCGGCCGGCAGGCTGTCGGTGCTCGATCTCGGCTGCGGCACCGGCCTGTCTGGTCTGGCGCTGCGTGCCTTCGCGGCCAATCTGGTCGGGCTCGACCTCTCGCCACGCATGCTCGCCGCCGCCAAGGCGCGCGGCTGCTACGACATGCTGCTGGAAGGCGACCTGCTAGACCTGCTGCCGACCATGCCGGCGGAATCCTTCGATCTCGTCGCGGCGGCCGATGTGCTGAACTATCTCGGCGATCTCTATCCCGCGCTGGCGGCGATCGCGCGGCGGCTGAAGCCGGGCGGCAGCCTGATCTTCTCGACCGAGGCGACCGAAGGGGCCGGCGCCGGCCCGGCCGGCTACGCGCTGGGCGAGGGATTGCGGTTCCGCCACGATCCCGCCCATGTCGCCGAACTCGCCGCCGATGCCGGCTTCGAGCTGAAGGCGCGCAAGCGCGTCGTGCTGCGCCGCGAGGGCAGCGTCGCGGTAGAGGGCGATCTGCACCTGTTCACGCTGCTCTAGCCCTCGGCCCGGTCCGGGTCGGATACGGCCGCCTCGCCTGCGCCGTAGCGGTGCTGGGCGCGGTCATCGGCCTCGGCCTGGACGCGGCGGGCCTGGCGCAGCAGGAGCGCGCGACGGCGTGCCGCCAGCACGGCCTCGGCCGCGCGTAGGGTCCCTTGCGTCTCGGCCATGGCGGCGCGGGCGGTATCCTCCTCCGCCGCGGTTCGCGAGACCTCTGCCGCACGCTGCGCGCACTGCGCCTGCCCGCGCGGCAGCCAGGCCGCGAAAGCGGCCGCCGCCAGCACATCGCCCGCCTGCCCGGCGCCCGCCTGCCCGGCGCCCGCCTGCCCGGCGCCCGCCTGCCCGGCACCGAGCGCCGCCCCCGCCTCGGCCGACAGCGCCGCCTCGGCCGCCGCGCGCGCAACCGCGGCGCGGTCGCTTGCGGCAATCGCGTGGGCGAGCGCACGTCGCGCCTCGGCGCGGTCGAGGCGGCGCAAGCGTACCAGCGCGGCAAGCCCGTCCCCGCGCTTCCCGCTGCGCCTAGACACGCGCCGGCGCCGGCGCGGATGGCGGCGGCGGCGGCGCATCGGCCTCGGCCAAAATCGCGCGCAGGGCAGAGAAGGTCTCGACCGAGCGGGCGCGGCGCTCGCGCGACTGCACCACCAGCGCCTCGATACGCGGGGCTAGGCGCATCGCCTCGTCCACCGCCCGGTCGGTGCCGGCGCGATAGGCGCCAAGGCGCACCATCTCGGCCATGTCGGCATGCACGGCCAAGAGGCCGCGCGCGCGCGCCACCGCCGCCGCATCCGCCGGATCGAGGCAGCCGGGCGCGCTGCGCGAGAGGCTGCGCAACAGATCGACCGCCGGAAAGCGCCCCGCCTCGGCGATGGCGCGGTCGAGCACGACATGGCCATCGAGGATGCCGCGCACCGCATCGGCGATCGGCTCGTTCATGTCGTCGCCTTCCACCAGCACGGTGAAGAAGGCGGTGATGCTGCCGGCCGGCTTGCCGTCATCGCGCGCAAGGCCGGGCCCGGCGCGTTCGAGCAGGCGCGGCAACTCGGCGAAGACGCTCGGCGGATAGCCGCGCGTGGCCGGCGGCTCGCCCGCGGCAAGCCCGATCTCGCGCAAGGCCATGGCGTAGCGCGTGACGCTGTCGAGCAGCAGCAGCACGCGCTGGCCCTGGTCGCGGAAATACTCGGCCGCGGCGAGCGCGGTTTCCGCCGCCGCGCGGCGCAAGGCGGGTGCCGCATCCGAGGTGGCGCAGACGATGACGCTGCGCTTGAGCCCCTCCGGCCCGAGATCGTCCTCGATGAATTCGCGCAGTTCGCGCCCGCGCTCGCCCACCAGCCCGAACACGATCACATCGGCGCCGGCATGGCGCGCGAGCATGGCGAGCAGCGTGGACTTGCCCACGCCCGAGCCGGCGAACAGGCCGAGCCGCTGGCCAAGCCGGCAGGGCGCGACGATGTCGAGCGCGGCGATGCCGAGGTCGAGCCTGGGCCCGAGGCGCTCGCGCCGCCCGGCCGGCGGGGCGCTGGCGCGCGTCGGGCGCGAGCGCGCGGCCGGCCCGGACGCGAGCGGGCCCTTGCCGTCGATCACGCGCCCGAGGCCATCGACCACGCGCCCGATCCAGCTCTGCCCGATTGCCAGCCCGGCCGATGCTTCAAGCGCGGCGACGCAGCCCGGTCCGATACCGTCGAGCGGGCCGAAGGGCAAGGCCAGCGCGCGCCCGTCGCGGAAACCGACGATTTCGGCGGCGAGGGGCTGGCCGGGGCGAACCAGGAGGTTGATGCGCTCGCCTACCGCAACGGAGTCGGCCAAGCCCACAACCTCTGCGAGCAGGCCGCGCACGGCGGCGACGCGCCCGCGGCGTGCAACCGGACGTATATGAGCGAAGCTGCCTGCCGCCGCAGCAAGTGGGGCTAATAACGGTCTTGTGCCACTATATGCAGTGGTCGGTGGGTCACTCCGGCGTCCAGCATCATGCCGATTCTCCATATAGTTGTAGCCTCCACGCCAGCCGATGATCTTAATTCTCTCGGCAAAGCGCGAAGATAGGATTGACATTACGACCTACGATTGTATCTTTACCCGCGACACGGGTGTTGGGGGTGAACATGCGCGTTCTTTTGGTTGAAGACGACAGCGTCGTTGCACGAAGCATCGACCTGATGCTGCGCTCGGCGAACATGATCGTGGATCATTCCGAGAGCGGCGAAGACGCGATCGAGATGGCGCGTCTCTATGACTACGACATCATCATCCTGGACCTGATGCTGCCGGACATGGAGGGCTTCGATGTCGTGCGCCGGCTGCGCGCCGCGCGCAACGCGACACCGGTGCTGATCCTGTCCGGCCTGGCGCGATCCTCGGCCAAGGTGAAGGGGCTCGGCCTCGGCGCCGACGACTTCATCACCAAGCCCTTCGACCGGGCCGAGCTGGTGGCGCGCATCCAGGCGATCGTGCGCCGCGCCAAGGGCTTCAGCCATTCCACCCTGCGCGTCGGCCCGCTCGAGCTCAACCTCGACAGCCGCGACGTCGCGGTGAACGGCCAGGCCGTGCACCTGACCGGCAAGGAATACCAGGTGCTGGAACTGCTGGTGATGCGCAAGGGCATCGTGCTGTCGAAGGAAGCCTTCCTAAACCATCTCTATGGTGGCATCGACGAGCCCGAGATCAAGATCATCGACGTGTTCATCTGCAAGCTGCGCAAGAAGCTGGCCCAGGCCGGCGGCGGCATGCTGATCGGCACGGTTTGGGGCCGCGGCTATGTCCTGCGCGACATGCCCGAGACCGCCAGCACAGGAGCCTTGCCCGGCACCGGCGCCGGCGCCGCGGCGGCCGAGCGCGAGGCGGCGATCGCCTCCGGCCTGCGGCCGGCGCCGACGCCCACGGGCGCGACGGCGGCGGGCGCGCTCGAGGGCCTGCGCGCCACCGCGTAGACCCCGGCCTCGCCGGCCACGGCCTCCACCGCGGCGGTCAGGCCGATCACCGATTCCGCCCCGCCAAGATAGAGCGCGCCATCGGGCGCGAGCGCGCGCGCGATCCGCTCCAGCACGCGCGCCTTGGTGGGCTGGTCGAAATAGATCAGCACGTTGCGGCAGAAGACGATGTCGAAGCGGCCAAGCGGCGCCGGATCGTCGAGCAGGTTCCAGCATCGCGCCTGCACCATCGCGCGCAGCGAATCGGTCACGCGCCAGCGCTCGCCATCCTTGCGGAACCATTTGATCAGCTTCTGCACCGGCAGGCCGCGCTGCACCTCGAACTGGGTGTAGAGCCCGGCCTGGGTGCGCGCCACCATCTCGCCGGAGATATCGGTGGCCAGGATCTCGACCGGCCGCCCGCCAAGCGCAGGCGCAAGTTCGGCCATCACGATCGCGATCGAATAGACCTCCTGGCCCGAGGAACTGGCCGCCGACCAGATGCGCAGGGGCTGGCTCGGCGCGCGCGCGGCATGCAGCGCCGGCACCGCCATGCGGCGCAGATGCTCGAACGGCTTGGCATCGCGGAAGAAGAAGGTCTCGTTGGTGGTCATGGCCTCGACCACCGCGGCCATCAGCCCCTCGCTGCCGGGTTGGCCCAGCCGCTCGGCCAGCGCCACGACATCGGCGAGCCCCTCGCGCCGCGCGATCGGCGCCAGCCGGCTTTCCACCAGATAGGCCTTGTCCGTGGTCAGCACGAGACCCGAGCGCGCGCGAACCAGGGCGGCAACGGCAGCGAAGGCGGCGGGGGTCATGCGGGCTGTCCTGCGGCAAGGTCATGGGCGAAGCTGGCGAGTTGCGGCACCGGCGCGACCGCGGCGCACAAGCCGGCGCGCGCCACCGTGCCCGGCATGCCCCAGACGACGGACGAGGCCTCGTCCTGGGCGATCACGGTGCCGCCGGCGGCAACCACCGCCTCGGCACCCTTGAGGCCGTCATGGCCCATGCCGGTCAGCACCATCGCCAGCACCCGCCCGCCCAGGACCGAAGCCGCGCTGCGCAGCATCGGGTCGGCGGCGGGACGGCAGTAGTTCTCCGCCGGCGCGTCCGACAGCCGCACCAGCGCTGCACCCGCGCCGAGCGGGGCGGGCGCGAGGGTCAGGTGCCGGTCGCCCGGCGCGACATAGACGCGGCCGGGCTGCAACACCTCGCCCTCGGCTGCCTCGGACGCCGGCAGGATGCCGAGCCGGTCGAGATGCTGGGCGAGCGTGGCCGTGAACAAGGGCGGCATGTGCTGGGTGACCAGGACCGGCAGCGGGAAGCCGCGCCCGAGCCCCGGCAGGAGCGCGAACAGCGCCTGCGGCCCGCCGGTGGAGGCGGCGACGCACAGCACCGCCGGGCGGTGGCGGCCGCGGCGGCGCAGCGCGACCGGCTCGGGCGGGTGCGGCGCGGCGGTGGGCGCATGCTGCGCGGGCGCGGGCGCGTGTGTGGGTGCGGGTGCCGGCGCAGCCCGTGGCGCGGCGGCGGGGGCGGGCGAGGCGGCCGGTGCCACGGCACGCATGGCCGTGGCGGGGCTGGCGATGCCGGCGGCGGCCGGCCGCGAATTCCTCGCCGCATCGCTGGCCGCGCGCCGGCGGCGGCGCACTTCGCCCAGCGCCAGCACCTTGGCCACGAGGTCGCGGCGGAACGCGGCGGCCGCGCCGATGCCGGGCCCCTGCCCGGGCTTGGCGAGATAATCGGCCGCGCCGAGCCGGAGCGCGCGCAGGCTGGTATCGGCGTTGCGCGTGGTCAGCGCCGAGGCCATCACCACCTGCAAGGCCGGATCGACCGCGAGCAGGCGCGGCAGGGCGGCCAGCCCGTCGAGCACCGGCATCTCGACATCGAGCACGCACACATCGGCGCCCTCGCGTTGCAGCGCGGCGATCGCCGCGGCGCCATCGCCCACCACACCGGCGATGCGGATGCGCGGCTCCTCGGCCAGGAAGCGCGCGATCAGGGTGCGCACCAGCGGCGAATCATCGCACACCAGCACGCGCACCGGCGCCGACGCGTCCCCGGCTGGCGCCGCGCGCATACGCGCTTCGTGGATCGCGGCGGGGCCGCTCACAGCAATCCGACTTGTTCGAGCTTGGAGCCGAGGATCGCCTCGTCGAAGGGCTTCATGATGTATTCGTCGGCGCCGCCGGCGATGGCGCGCTCGATGAAGCTCATCTCGTTCTCGGTGGTGCAGAAGACGATGCGCGGGCCATCGCCGCCCGGCATGGCGCGCAGCGCGAGCAGGAACTCGTAGCCGTTCATCACCGGCATGTTCCAGTCGAGCAGGATCGCATCGGGCAGCGCCGCCACGCAGACGGACAGCGCCTGCCGGCCATCCTCGGCCTCGTCGACGGCGAAACCGAACCCTTCCAGGATGCGGCGCGCAACGCGGCGTACGATGCGGCTGTCATCGACCACGAGGAAGCGCCGACCGCCGCCGCCGGCGGCGGTTGCGGCAGGCATGGCGTCCGGCGCCGCATCGGCAGCGGGCGCAGCATCGGCGGCTGCGGTCATGGTCATGGCGGTAGCCTTTCCTCAGGCGGTGGCCGCGCGCGCGGGCGCGCCGAGATCGAGCAGACGGCCGACATCCAGCAGCACGAGCAGCACGGATTCGAGCCGGTAGACACCGTCCGATACGCCGCGCCAGCAAGCATCGAGCGTGGGCGGGTTCTCCTCGAACAGGCGCTCGGGCAGCGTCATCACCTCGCCCACGCCATCGACCAGCAGGCTGTAGAGCTCGCCCGCAAGCTCGACGACCACGCTCATGCGCGCGCCTGCCTGCGCGGGCGGGGGCGGCGGCAGGCGCAGGCGGCGGGCAAGGTCGATGGCGGTGACGATGCGTCCGCGCAGGTTGAGCGAACCGGCCACCTCGGGCGGGGCCAGCGGAATGCGCGCGATCTTCTGCGCATCGAGCACGTCGCGCACCGCGCCCACCGGCACGCCGCACAACTGCCCGCCGACGGTGAGCGTGACCAGCACGCGCTCGGTCCCGGCGCTCTCGCCCGCGCGGGGCTGCGCCGCGATCGAGCTTGCCGCCGCCGCCGCACTTGCCGCCGGGCGTTCGTTGATCGCGTTCATGCATCGGTCTCCGCCATCATCCCGTCCTGCTGCCCCTCGCCCTCATGGCCCTCGGCACCAAGCGCGAGCGCGCCCGCGATCGCGGCCAGCACCGCCTGGCGATCGAATTTGGCGACATAGTCGGTGAAGCCCGCCGCCCGCCCGCGCGCCATGTCGGCCGCCCCCGCGCGCGAGGTCAGCGCAACCAGCGGCAGGTCGGCCCAGGCGCCGCTTGCGCGCACCGCCTCGGCGAAGGCGAAGCCGTCCATCTCCGGCATCTCGATGTCGGACACGATCAGGTCGGGGCGGAAGCCGCGCTCGCGCAGGGCGAGCGCGTGGCGCGGCGTTTCCGCCGCCACCACCTCGTAGCCCGAGGCGACCAGGAGCGGCCCGAGCAGCGCGCGGAAGAAGGCGCTGTCCTCGACCACCAGGATGCGCGGGCGCTGCGTGCCGCCGCCTTGGCTGTCGGCACCGATACCGCCCTGCCCCCACCAGTCGGGGAAGGCGCGGGCGAGATGGTGCCCGACATCGATCACGTCGGTGGCGCGTCCGCCAACAACGGCGCTGCCGAGGAAGCCCGGCCGCGCCGCGCCCAGTTCCAGGCGCAGGCGATCCTCGAGCACATCGTCGATGGCATCGACCATCAGGCCCATCACGCGCTCGCGGTCGGCGAAGACAAGCACCGGCTGGCGCACCGGCAGCTCGGCGGCGGCGGTGGCGGCGAAGCCTTCGGCGAATGGCACCAGCGGCATCAGCTGGCCGCGATACTGGGTGACGAAGCGCCCGTCGATGCGCTCGATCCGCTCGCGCGGGATGTCCTCGAGCCGCGCGACGAGCCCGAGCGGCACCGCCTTGGGCTCGGCACCGCCGGCACGGAACAGCAGGAGGGCAAGGCGCGCGCTGCTCTCGATGCCGGCGGGCACACGCTCCTCGGCCTCGGCGGCGGTGGTGCTGCGCCCGGCCTGCGTGCCCACCGCGCGCGCGATCCCGTTCGGATCGAGGATCATGATCACGCTGCCATCGCCCAGAATCGTGTTGCCCGAGAAGAGTGCAACATGGCGCAGGATCGGCGCCACCGGCTTGACCACGATCTCCTCGGTGTCGAAGACGCGATCGACGATGATGCCGAAGATGCTGGTACCCACCTGGGTCACGACGATGAAGCGCTCATGCGCCGGGTCCGTCTCGCGCGCCGGGTCGGCAAGCCCGAGCAGCGCGGCGAGATCGACCAGCGGCAGCAGGCGGTCGCGCAGGCGCAGCACGGCCGCACCGTTGATGCACTCGACCCGCGCGGCCGATCCGCCCGAGGCGCGCACCAGTTCCAGCACGCCGATCTGCGGGATGGCGAAGCGTTCGCCGCCCGCGGCGACGATCAGCGCCGAGACGATCGCCAGCGTGAGCGGGATCTTGATCGTCACCGCAGTGCCGCGCCCGGCCGCCGAGCGCAGCTCGATCGAGCCGCCGATGCGCTGCACATTGGCGCGCACCACGTCCATGCCCACCCCGCGCCCCGAGACGGCGGTGATCGCCGGCGCGGTCGAGAAGCCGGGGCGGAAGATGAACTGCTGGATCTCGGTTTCCGACATGGCGGCAAGCTGCGCCTCGGAAGCGAGCCCCTGCACCAGCGCCTTCTCGCGGATGCGCTGCGTGGAAAGCCCGCGCCCGTCATCGGCGATCTCGATGATGATGTGCCCGCCCTCGTGGAAGGCGTCGAGCGTGATGCGCCCGGTCTCGGGCTTGCCGGCGGCCAGCCGCGCCTCGGTCGGCTCGAGCCCGTGGTCGGCGCAGTTGCGCACCATGTGGGTGAGCGGGTCCTTGATCAGCTCCAGCACCTGGCGGTCGAGCTCGGTATCGGCCCCGCGCATGACGAGCTCGATCTTCTTGCCGGTCTCGCGGGCGAGGTCGCGCACCAGGCGCGGCAGCTTGTTCCAGGCATTGCCGATCGGCTGCATGCGCAGCTTCATCACCCCTTCCTGGAGGTCGGAGGTGATGTGCGACAGGCGCTGCAATGGCACGGTGAAGGGCGCGCCATCCTGCTCGCGCGCAAGCTGGAGGAGCTGGTTGCGTGTCAGCACGAGCTCAGAGACCAACGTCATCAGGTCCTCGGCGACATCGACATGCACGCGGATGGTCTGCGCGCCGACCGCAGCCACGGTGTCGGTGGCGCCGGCATTCGCCGGCGCCGGATCGGCGGCGGGTGCTTCAGGCGGCGGCGCGGCGGCTGGCTTGGCAGGGGTGGGCGACGGCACCGGTTCGGGCGCGGGCTTGGGCGCGGGTTCGGACGCGCACCCAGCCACGGCGTCGGGCACGGCGTCGGGCGCGACGCCGGTCGCGGGGCCGGGAGTGGGGCCGGGAGTGGGGCCGCTCGCGGCGGCGAGCATGGGCAGCCTCCCCTCGGCGCAAGCCTCAAGGTCGGCGATCAGTGCCGAATCCTCGCCCTCGGGCTCGCGGCGGGTGCGTTCCAGCGCGGTGACGATCAGCTTAATCGCATCGATGCCGCGCAGCACCTGCGTCACCGCGCCGGGGCTCACGGCAAGCGCGCCGTCACGGAAGCGGCCGAGCACGGTCTCGGTCGCGTGCGCCACGCGTTCGAGCCGGCCAAGGCCCAGGAAGCCGCAGGTGCCCTTGATCGTGTGCACCAGCCGGAAGATCAGCTGCAAGGTGGCGGCATCGCCCGGATTGCGTTCGAGCGCCACCAGCGCCGTGTCGATCTCGGCCAGCCCCTCGTTGGTCTCGGTCAGGAAGTCGGGCAGAAGATCGTCCATCGCATGCGGCCTTGCGTTGCGGGCGAGCCAGGGCGGCGGGCGATGGCGGGCATCGCGCCGGGGCAGAGTCGCGGGTGCGGAGCAAAGATTTGGTAAAGCGCGCACGCGCTTCCCGCGCGCGCATGCGCGCGCATGGCAGCCGCCGGGTGCCCCGGCGGGATCAGCCGGGCGCGAGCAGGCGCAGGCCGGGCGCCTCGTTGGTGCCGGGCGCGGGCGGGTGGAAGGAGAGGACCACGCCGTGTGTCGCGGCGATCGCCAAGGTCGCGCGTGCGGCGAAGGCGCGCGGCCCGGCCTCGGCCATCGCCGCCGCAGCCGCCTCGGCGTCCAGGCGCAGCGCGGCGGTGAAGCCCGCCGGCCAGCCCGATTGCGGCCCGACCGGCACCACCAGAAGGGCACCAAGCTCGGCCGACGCGGGAATCGCGGCGGGGCCGGTTTCCGCCAGCAGGCGCACCGTGCCCCCGCGCGGCAGGGACTCGGCCGCAAGCAGGAGCGCATTGAGCAGGACGCGCGCCAGTGACGCACCCACCGCCCGTCCCTCGGGCAGGGCGGTGAGGTCGTAGCGCACGCGCGGGCCGCCGGCGCCGTCCGCCAGCGCCGCCAGCGCGGCGCGGTCCATCGGCCCGTCGATACCCCCGCCCCAGGCACGCCGGCGCAGCTTGAGCATCGCCGCCAGCCCGCCGCTTGCCTTGCGCAGGAGCTCGCACAGCTCCGCCCCCGGCGCGCGCTCGGCCTCCAGGAGTTCGGCGATGTTGCTCAGCGCCTGCACCGGCCCGGCCATGTCGTGGCAGAGGCGCACGCAGAGTGTTTCCGCCAGATCGAGCGCATCAGCGTTGGCGACAGCGTTCATCCCGCGATCCCTCTCCCTGGCGGACCGCCCGGCATTGCCCGGATCGCGCGCGGCACGCGACGCGCGGCCGGCACATACCGGGGTAGGCATGAGAGTGTCGCCAAACGGTTAGCGAAGGCTTAACGTGCGTCCAGTTTCCTTTGCCCGATCACGGAAACCACATCTTGGCCCGACGATCATCCCGACACCCCCGACGCCGCGCGCCATGAGCGGCCATCAGCACCGCGATTACGGCGCGGCGCTGGGCGCGGCACACCTCGTGCCCGGCATGCGGGTGCGCCATCCCGGCCGCCCCGACTGGGGCCTGGGCCAGATCCAGAGCATGGTCGGCACGCGCATCACCGTGAATTTCGAGAATGCCGGCAAGGTGCTGATCAACGCCGCGGTGATCGCCCTCGAACCGGCCGAGGAGGAGTAGCAGCGGGGCCGTGATCGGTGCCGTGAACGCGGCGGCAGGCACGGCCGGTTCGCCCGCCCCCTTCCCCTGCCCCGCCGCCCGCGCTATGCCGCTAGGCCTGCCTCACGCGGCCAGCTGCCGCCGCCCCGCCCGGTTCCACCTCCCGCCGCATGCTCGACCACATCCTCGCCCTTGTCCTGACCCAGGAATTCGCCATCGCCACGGTCGTGACCGCGATCGCCGGGGTGATGCGAGGCTATGCCGGCTTCGGCACGGCGATCGTGCTCGCCCCGGTCTATTCGATCCTGTGGGGACCGGTGACCGGCGTGCCGATGATGCTGGCCATGGAGGCGCTGATCGCCTGGCAGCTCATCCCGAGCGTCTGGTGGCACATCAATTTCCGCGTCGTCACGCCGATCGTGGGCGCGGCCTGCGTCACGGTGTGGCTGGGCTTCCAGCTTCTGCTGATGATCGAGCCCGACGCGCTCAAGCGCGTGATCGGCGCCACCGTGTTCGGCTTCGGCGTCCTGATGGCCAGCGGCTGGCGCTACCATGGCGCGCGGCCCCTGTGGCTGAACGGGGTGGTGGGCGCGATCTCGGGCCTGCTCAAGGGGCTGACCGGCATCAGCGGCCCGCCGGTGATCCTCTATTTCCTCGCCGGCAAGGAGGCCGCACGCGAGCATCGCGCCAACCTGATCCTGTTCTTCGGCGTCTTGTCGGCAATGGCCATCCTGCCGCCGATCTGGCACGGGCGGATGTCGCTCGACATCATCATCCTCACCGCGGCGATGCTGCCGGTGCTGATCCTGTTCGTGCAGGTGGGGGTGCGGCTGTTCGGCATCATCGACGAGCGCTGGTTCCGCCGCGTCGCGCTGACCTTTGTCATCCTGGTGGGCGCGGTGGCGCTGGTGGGCTAGGGCACGTTCCGTTCGACTTGAATCAGCCGAACGGAAGTCGTGCCCGAGAAACCTAAGGTTTGCGAGCAGCTTAGTCCGATCTGGTGGAACCGCCCTGCGGTTCCACCAGATCGGACGCTGCTCTAGGCGGGGCTCCCGCGCCGCCAGAAACCTTGTGCCGCCAGAAACCTTGTCGCCATCGGGGTTGAACCGTCCCGCCCCTTGGCCCCACATTAGGGATCGATGTTGCCGGCCGGGCCGCCAGCCGCTGCCCGGCCTTTCCTGGCAGGAGCCCGCCGCCCCCCATGCTCGATCCCTTCGGCCGCGAGATCACCTATCTGCGCGTCTCGGTAACCGACCGCTGCGACCTGCGCTGCGTCTATTGCATGGCCGAGGACATGACCTTCCTGCCCAAGGCCGAGATCCTGACGCTGGAGGAGCTCGACCGCCTCGCCTCCGCCTTCATCCGGCTCGGCGTGCGCAAGCTGCGGCTGACCGGGGGCGAGCCCCTGGTGCGCAAGGATGTGATGACGCTGTTCCGCAGCCTGGGCCGGCACATCGCGGCCGGCGCGCTCAACGAGCTTACCGTCACCACCAATGGCAGCCAGCTGGCCCGCTTCGCGCCCGAGCTCTACGCGGCCGGGGTGCGGCGGATCAATGTCAGCCTGGATACGCTCGATCCGGCCAAGTTCGCGGCGATCACGCGCTGGGGCAGGCTCGAAAAGACGCTCGACGGCATCTTCGCCGCCAAGGCCGCTGGGATGGCGATCAAGATCAACGCCGTGGCGCTCAAGGGCGTCAACGAGGACGAATTCGACCGCATGATCGCCTGGTGCGGCGAGCATGGCTTCGATCTCTGCCTGATCGAGGTCATGCCGATGGGCGATATCAGCCAGGACCGGCTCGACCAGTATCTGCCGCTCTCCCTGGTCCGGGCGCGGCTGATGGAACGCTGGACGCTCGCCGACACCGACTACACGACCGGCGGGCCCGCGCGCTATGCGACGGTGAAGGAGACGGGGCGGCGGATCGGCTTCATCACGCCGATGACGCATAATTTCTGCGAAAGCTGCAACCGCGTGCGGCTGACCTGCACCGGCATGCTCTACATGTGCCTCGGCCAGGACGACGATGCCGATCTGCGCGCCGTCTTGCGCAAGCCCGGCGCCACCGACACCGATATCGAGGCGGCGATCCGTGCGGCCATCGCGCGCAAGCCCAAGGGGCATGATTTCGTTATCGACCGCCGCCGCAACCGCCCCGCCGTGGGCCGGCACATGAGCCTGACCGGGGGTTGAGAATGTTCGGCTGAGCGGGAACGGGCACGCGCCACGCGCTTTTCCCGCCTTTCTCACGCACGGATCGCTTGAGCCTCGGCGGCGGATCGCGGAAAGTGATCGCCATTGCGCGCCCCGAGTCCACTGTGCCGCCGCCCGCGGCGGACGCGACCGGCCGGCGTGCGCCTTCACAACCAACAGGGCCGCGATGTTCGGACTGACGATACCGGGCCTGCCGGATTGGGCCACCCTGGCGGTGGGGCTGTTCGCGCTGCTGGTGGCGCTGCTCTGGGCCATGCTTCCCTTCGCCGTGTTCGGTATCAAGGGCCGGCTCGAAAGCATCGAGGCGCAGTTGCAGGCCGTGGTCGATGAACTGCGCGTGCTGAACGACCGCGTCGCCGATGCGGGGCCGGCGCGCCGGGCGCTCGATCTCGGCTACGCCGCGGATGCCGAGCCCCTGCGCCGTCCCGCCCCGCCGCGCGATGCCCCGCTGCCCTCGATGAGCCCGCCGGTGCCGCCGCCGCCGGTGGAGCCGGGCCTTCGCGCCATACCCGAGCCGCCCCCTGCTCCACCATCCGCGCCCTCGCGCGCCGCCGACCGGCCCGAGCCGCGGCTCAGTTGGCCGCCCCGGCGCTAGGGCACGTTCCGTTCGGCTTCGATCAGCCGAACGGAAGCCGTGCCCGAGAAACTCAAGGTCTGCGAGCAACTTGGTCCGATCCGGGACACGGCCCGTTCGGGTGGATGGAGTGCGCGCCAGGCCGCCCAGGGCCAATGGCCGGCGGCAAGAGGCGCCACGCGCCCGGCTACCGGCCAGTTACCCCTACACAGGGCCGGCGCGCTATGCTACATGGCCGCCCTCGCGCCGCCCTTCGCGGCGGCGTCCGGACCGCGTGTCCCTGCTGGGGGATAGTTTAGCGGTAGAACTCCCGGCTCTGACCCGGGCAGCCTTGGTTCGAATCCAGGTCCCCCAGCCACTCCGCTCAAACCGGCTCCTTCCGGACCCAGCCGGCTTCGCAGCCAGCCCTTCCGTACTCACACCGTCCGACAAGTTCGCGGCTCTTTTCGTCGAACTTCACGCGATGCCTGGGGCTGCTTGATGCGCAAGGTAGGAACTTTGGCCCGCAAGATCCTTATCTCCACGCCGTTGTGGATTGGCGCCGCCTGCATCATTCTTACTGGCCACACATGGTGGGCGGTCCAGGTCGGCGCAGGTCATCCGATTCCACGAGGCGGCGCCTTAATTATTCTTTGCGGACTGGCGGTCATTGCTCGACCAATCGTCCGACTTGGAATTGCAGAGTTCGTACAACGGCTGTCCAGTTTCGACGGGGGTAACATCACCCCAACGTCGGAAGAGATCGAAGATGGTCGCGAAAAGCATCAGGACGCACTGGCGGTCCAGTTTGCTGGCCCCTTGCTTGTCGGCAGCGGGACGTTGCTGGCAGGCTATGGTGATCTGATCGCACGCTGGCTGCTGCGCTTGCCCGCGTAGGGGGCATGCAGGCGCCGGCACGATTGGCACAAGCCGCCCTGTCCTGTAGCAATGCGGCCGGCACCACGGCCGGTCGTGGCCGATCCGGGCAGCTGGTCCAGGAAGGCATCCGATGCGCGCGCTCCGCTCCGTTGGCGTCTTTCTGCTGGCGACCATCGTCACGACGGTCGCCTTCATCGCCGCCGCCTTCATCTTCTGGAGCTTCCTCTCCGTGCAGCCCGGCACGGCGACCGCGCTCGCGACCCTGTTCCTGGTGGCGCCCGGCATCGGCATCACCGCCGGGGTCGTGGCCGCGACCCGCGCCGCCCGCGCCACAGCTGCCCGCGCACCGGGCGCGAGCGAACCGGGTTCGGCAGAGGCCGCGGCGCAAGGCGGGGCGCAAGGCGGGGCGCGCGGCCCGCTGCGCTGGATTCTCACGGCCTTCACCGCGGCGGTGGGCGGTCTGTTCGGCTACAGCGTCGCGCTGGTCAGCATCGATCTCGGCTATCCGCACCGGCTGATCGATCCGGCCTCGGCGCCGCCCTGGCTGTCCTCGGTGCCGATGCTGGCGGGGCTCTCGGCCGCGCTCCTTGCCGCCTGGATGGCCCATCGCCGGCGACGCGCCGGCGCCTAGAGCAGCGTCCGATCTGGTGGAACCGCAGGGCGGCTCCACCAGATCGGACTAAGCTGCTCGCAAGCCTTAAGTTTCTCGGGCACGACTTCCGTTCGGCTGATCGAAGCCTAACGGAACGTGCCCTAGGCGGCAGGACGGCGCTCGGCTACAGCCGCTCGCGCAGGAAGGCGCAGATCGCGTCATACTCCGCCCGCGCCGCCGCCCCGGTGAAGCGCGCGCGCATGAAGCCGTGCAGCATGCCGCGCGCCTCGCGATAGGTGACATCCACCCCCGCGATTGCCAGGCGCGAGGCATAGATCCGGCCATCGTCGCGCACCGGATCAAGCTCGGCCGAATGGATGAAGGCCGGCGGCAGGCCGGCATAGCTCTCGGCCAGATAGGGCCGCGCGATCTGGTCGCGCCAGTTCGCCTCGTCGCGGAACAGCAGGCGGAACGCCTCGCGGCAGGAGGCGGTGGTCAGCCCGTAGCCGGTGGCGTTCTCGACATAGGAGCCGGCGTCCATGCCGGTGCCGATCACGCCGTAGATCGATGCCTGCGCGGCGATGCGCGGCCCGCCCCGCTCGCGCGCGAGCAGGCAGATCGAGGCGGCGAGCATGCCCCCGGCGCTGTCGCCCACCAGCCCGATGCGGGCCGGATCGATGCCAAGCTCGCCCGGATTGGCGGCCAGCCAGGCCAGCACGCCGTGGCAATCATCCAGCGCGGCGGGATAGGGATGCTCGGGCGTGAGGCGGTAATCGACGCTCACCACCGTGGCGCCGGTCTGCTCGCAGAAGCCCCAGGCGATCGGGTCGGAACTGTCGAGATCGCCCTTCATGAAGCCGCCGCCATGCATGTAGATGGCGCAGGCGCCCGAGGGCCGGGCATGGCGATAGACCCGCACCGGCACGGCATGGCCCGGCACCGGGCCGGGCACGGGGATGGTGCGGTCCGCGATCGCCAGATGCGCCGGGCGCGGCGCGGCGAGGCTGCTTGTGTAGCGCGTCCAGGCGGCGCGGATCGCGGCCGGTTCGGTGGCGCCGTCATAGGCGACCTTCTGCGCCTCCTGCAGGATGCGCATGTCGGGATGGATGTCGGGCACGCGGGCCTCCCTTGCCGGCAATGTTTGGCGCGGGCGAGCTTGGCACGCGCCGGCCGGGGTGGCGAGGGGCGCCCGGGGCTCGCGGATGCGCCCAGCTAGCCAGCAGGGGGGCTAATCCCTATAACCGGGCCGCGACGATGCCCAAGCGCGCCGGGCTGCGGCGCAGGGAGGAGCGGATGACCTATCTTCAGAACGC
The DNA here is from genome assembly GCA_020850755.1 of Alphaproteobacteria bacterium. Taxonomy (GTDB): domain Bacteria; phylum Pseudomonadota; class Alphaproteobacteria; order Acetobacterales; family Acetobacteraceae; genus JADZEB01. The sequence goes on from JADZEB010000027.1 coordinate 72,870, forward strand.
GAAGCCCCTGCGCCTGGCCGATTTCGGCCGCATGCGCGCCGCGGGCGAGAAGATCGCCGCCCTCACCTGCTACGACGCAAGCTTCGCCGCCCTGCTCGACAATGCCGCGGTCGAGGTGCTGCTGGTCGGCGACTCCCTCGGCAATGTGCTGCAGGGCCACGGCTCGACCCTGCCGGTCACGCTCGAGCATATGGAGTATCACACCGCCTGCGTCGCGCGCGGGACGAAGCGCGCGCTCGTCATGGCCGACATGCCCTTCGCCACCTACCAGGAAAGCCCGCAGCAGGCCTTCCGCAATGCCGCGCGGCTGATGGCGGCAGGCGCGCAGATGGTGAAGCTTGAAGGCGGCGGCGTCCTGGCCGACACCGTTGCCTTCCTGGTCGAGCGTGGCATTCCGGTCTGCGCGCATATCGGGCTGACGCCGCAATCGGTGCACCAGCTCGGCGGCTATCGCGTCCAGGGCAAGTCCGAGGAATCGGCGCAGCGGCTGATCGCCGACGCCCTGGCGCTGGAGGCGGCCGGGGCGTCCTTCCTGGTGATGGAGATGGTGCCGGCGAGCCTGGGCAAGGCGGTCACGGCCGCGCTCGGGCGGATGGCCACGATCGGCATCGGCGCCGGCCCCGATTGCGACGGGCAGGTGTTGGTGCTGCACGACATGCTCGGCGTCTTTCCGGGCAAGACCGCGCGCTTCACGCGCAACTTCATGCCTGGCGCCGCCTCGATCGAGGCCGCGGTCGCGGCCTATGTCGCCGCCGTGAAGTCGGGTGCCTTCCCCGCGCCGGAGAACTGCTACTAGGCACCGCCCGGCGCACCGCCCCCGCCGCTCGCCCCTGGGCGCGCGACTCCGGTAGCGGGCTCGTCACGGTGCCGTAACCTGCGCACACTTGCCTGGCCGCGACTCGGCGGCGTGGGACGCAAGCGGGGGACACGCGACAATGCTCGAACAGTATTTCCGCATCACCGAGCGCGGCTCGACCATGCGCACCGAGGTGATAGCGGGTCTCACCACCTTCCTCACCATGGCCTATATCGCCGCGGTCAATCCCGGCATCCTGGCCGCCGCCGGCATGGACCAGAGCGCGGCCTTCGTCGCCACCTGCCTTGCCGCCGCCTATGGCAGCATCGCGATGGGGTTGCTCAGCAACTATCCGATCGCGCTCGCCCCGGGCATGGGGCTCAATGCCTACTTCACCTTCTTCGTCGTCAAGACGATGGGCTTCACCTGGCAGGTGGCGCTGGGCGCGGTGTGGCTGTCGGGCGTGATCTTCGTCGTGCTCAGCATCCTGCCGGTGCGCGAGCAGATCATCAACGCCATCCCGCGCTCCCTCAAGATGGCGATCGGGGCCGGCATCGGCATGTTCCTCGGCATCATCGCGCTCAAGGGCGCGGGCGTGGTGGTGGCGCATCCGGCGACCTTCGTCACCATCGGCGACCTGACCAAGTGGGGCCCGATCCTGTGCGGGCTCGGCTTCATCCTGATCGTCGCCCTGGACAAGCGCGAGGTGCCGGGGGCGATCATCATCGGCATCCTGGCGGTGACGGTGCTGGCGATGCTGGTGGGCCAGGCGCGCTATGGCGGCATCGTCGCCATGCCGCCGAGCCCGGCGCCGGTCTTCATGCAGCTCGACATCGCCGGGGCGCTCAAGGTCGGGCTGATCAGCATCGTGTTCGCCTTCCTGTTCGTCGACCTGTTCGACACCGCCGGCACGCTGGTGGGCGTGCTGCACCGCGCGGGGCTGCTGCAGAAGGACGGCACCATGCCGTCCGAGGGGCTGCGCAACGCGCTGCTCGCGGACTCGACCGCGACCGTGATCGGCGCGATGGCCGGCACCTCGACCACCACCTGCTATATCGAGAGCGCGGCCGGCATCAAGGCGGGCGGGCGCACGGGACTTACCGCCGTGGTGGTCGGCCTCCTGTTCCTGCTGACGCTGTTCCTGGCCCCGCTGGCGACCTCGATCCCGGCGCACGCGACCGCGCCTGCGCTGCTGTTCGTCGCCTGCATGATGGCGCGCGGCCTGGTCGATGTGGACTGGGACGACGTCACCGAATATGCGCCGGCGGTGGTGGCGGCGATGGCGATGCCCTTCACCTTCTCGATCGCGCACGGCATCGCGCTCGGCTTCATCACCTATGCCGGCATCAAGTTCGCCGCCGGGCGCGCGCGCGAGGTGCACCCGGTCGTCGCCGTGCTGGCGCTGCTGTTCGTGGCCAAGTTCGCCTGGCTGTAGGCCCGGGCCAAGGGACCGCGCGAACGCAACGGGGGCAGGCGCGCGGCCGGCCCCCGCTTAGTCGTGGCCGCGACCTTGTAGCGTTCAGCGCGGCGCGAAGTCCCAGGCGCGCACCCAGTCATCGCCGCGCGCCTGCCACTGCACCCGGTTCGAGGTGCCGAAGGTCGCGGGCTGGGTGAACAGGAACAGCGAGGGCGCCTCGTCGCACAGCCGCCGCGCCGCCTGCTGCAACAGCCGCTGCCGCGCCTCGGGCTCGGCCGTGCGGCGCGACTGGCGCAACAGGTTGGTGTAGGTCTCGTCCTCCCAGTAGGCGTAGATGTTGCCGGTCTCGTAGAAGGACAGCAGCCCCTCGCCGTCCAGCGTCGGCCAGGCGAGGCTGAGATAGCCCATGGGCGACAATTCGCGCGTGCGCAGATAGCGGTTCATGAAGGCGCCGAACTCCATCTCGTTCATGCGCACGCGCACGCCCACCTCCTCGAGCTGCGCCACCACCGCCTGCGTCACCTCCTGCGACAGCAGGTAGACGCCGGTGGGAATGTCGAAATCGATGGTGATCGGCCCGGTGATGCCGGCCTCGCGCAGGAGCTGGCGCGCGCGCGCCGGATCGTAGGGGATCGGCTGGATCGCAGGATCGAAGCCGAAATAGGCCGGGGTCATGATACCGCAATTGGCCACGCGCCCCTGCCCGCCGAAGATCGTCTCGACGATCGCCTGCTTGTCCACCGCATAGTTCAGCGCCAGCCGCAGGTTGCGGTTGTTCTGGAAGGGCGGCTTGAGGTTGTTGTAGCGGATGAAGAAGGTGCGCGTGCTGTCGACCGAGCCGGCCTGGGCGCGGCCGGTGGCGTTGATGCGGCGGAACTCGCTCGGCGGCACGTTGGTGATGAGGTCGACCTCGCCTGCCATCAGCGCGGCGATGCGGCTCGCCACTTCCGGCACGATGCGGAAGGTGACCGTGCCGAAGGCAGGCTGCGCCCCCCAATAGCCGGCGCGCGCGCCAAGCACGATGCGATCGCCGGGACGCAGTTCCTTCAGCTCGTACGGCCCCGAGGGCATCACCGCGGTGGCCGGGTTGTTCTGCGCCGCCCATTGCGGCGGCAGCAGGTAGAACATGGAAAGCTGGTCGGCCAGCGCCGGGAAAGGTTCGCTCGTGGTGATCTCCAGCTCGGTGGCCGAGACCACGTTCACATCCTTCACCAGCCGGAACCAGGGCCGGATGCGCGCGTTCACCTGCGGGTTGCGCACGCGCTCGATGTTCCATTTCACCGCCGCCGCGTCCAGCTTCTCGCCATTCGCGAAGGTCACGCCCTCGCGCAGCGTGAACCGCCAGGTCGTGGGATCGACCATGCGCCAGGCGGTGGCGAGCATCGGGCGCAGCTTGAGATCGGGGCCACGTTCGAGCAGCGGCGTGTAGAGGTGGCTGATCACGCTCATGTCCGTGCCGATGGTGGCGGTGTTGTGCGGATCGAGCGTGTTGACATTGGCCGCGAACGCGATCGTGAGCGCGCGCGGCTGCGCCTGGCCCTGCGCCTGCGCGCCGGCCAAGCCTGCGGGCAGCAGCCACAGCGCCGCGGCCAGCGCCACGGCAGCCCGTCTTGCAATGCGTGATGACATCTTCGCCTCCTTGTCCCTGGTCGTGTGTTGCCTGCGGCGGATCAGCGCGGCCCCGGCACCGGATGGCGCGCGAGGAAATCCCTGATCCGCGTGATCACCAGATCGTTCGCCTCGTGATGGACGGAATGGTTGGCGCCCTCGACGATCATCAGCTCGGCGCGCGGGATGCGCTCGGCCATCAGGCGCGACTGGCTCGGCGGGCAGATCCAGTCCCTTGCCCCGCAGAAGATGAAGGTCGGCACGGCGATGGCGCGCATGCTCTCGCGCACATCGTATTGCGCCTTGTTGCGGTAGAGCGCGTTGTGGCTTTCGGCGTGCAGGTGCATGGTGCGCGTCTGTTCCAGCGCCGCGTCGGGATCGAAATCCTCGCGATAGAGCGGCGCCAGCGCAAGCCAGATCAGGCGCAGCTCGGTATCGTCGATCACCGCGTCCGAGAAGATCTTCTCGACCATCGCCACCGAGGCGCTGGTGGCCTTGTGCAGGCGGGCCTTGCAGTTGGCCAGGGCCTCGGCCTCGAAATCGTGGCTCGGCGCGGTGCCGCGCAGGATCAGGTGGCTGAGCATGCCCGGGTGGCGCACCGCGGCGCTGAGCGCGATCATGCCGCCGAAGGAGCCGCCGAGCAGGATGATCTTCTTCTCGCCCACCAGCGCGCGGCGCATCGCATCGACATCGTCGGCCAGCCGCGCGAAGGTGAAGGGCGGCGTGAGCGAGGTCCGCCCGCAACCGCGCTGGTCGTAGGCGATGACACGGTAGCGGTCGCAAAGCGGGCGGTAGGCGGCCAGCTCGCTGCGGTGATCGCCGATGCCGCGCCCGCCATGCAGCACGATGATCGTGCCGTCATGGTCGGTGCCGGCCTCGTCGTAGCAGAAGCGGGCGCCGGCGACCTCGATGCTACGCATGCGGGCGGCCCCTCCCTGGCCGTTCGAGACGGTTGCGATCCTGCACGGCGGCGCGCCCTCAGGCCAGGACGAAATGGCCCGCGCCCACCTCGACCATCGGCTGGTCGGGGGCGTGGCGGAGCGCGTCGGGGTCGAAGGGAAGCGGCTGGCGGCCCCGCTCCTGGTCTGGGTCGGGGATCGGCACCGAGGACAGGAGCGAGCGCGTATAGGGGTGGCGCGCATCCTCGAAGATCGCGTCGGTGGGGCCGAGTTCGACGATGCGCCCACGCCACATCACGGCCACGCGCCGGCAGAGATAGCGCACCATGCTGAGATCGTGCGCGATGAACAGGTAGGCGAGGCCGTGCTCCTCCTGCAGATCCTGGAACAGGTTGACGATCTGCGCCTGGATCGACACATCGAGCGCGGTGATGGGCTCGTCGGCCACGATCAGGTCGGGTTCGAGCGCGATCGCGCGCGCGATGCCGACGCGCTGGCGCTGCCCGCCCGAGAACTGGTGCGGGTAGCGGCCGGCAAAGCGCGGGTCGAGGCCGACCTTCCTGAACAGCGCGGCAACGCGATCCTCGCGCTCGCTCCGCGCCGGCGCGAGGCCGTGCACGATCAGCGGCTCGGCGACGAAATCGCCCACCGTCATGCGCGGATTGAGCGCGGCATAGGGATCCTGGAACACGATCTGCATGCGCCGGCGCACCGGCTTCAGCGCCGATTGCGGCAGGGCGGTGATGTCCGCCCCGTCGAAACGCACGCGCCCGGCGGAGGGCTCCTCCAGCCGCAGCACAAGCCGCCCGGTGGTGCTTTTCCCCGAACCGCTCTCGCCCACCAGGCCGAAGGTCTCGCCGCGCGCGATGGCGAAGGAGATGCCATCGACCGCCTTGACCGTGTAGCTGCCGCGGCCGAGGAAGCCGCGCGTCACATAGTGGCGCTTGAGATTCTCCACCGCGAGCAGGGGCGCGGGGCCTTGTGCGATCGCAGGCGCGGTCATCGTGCGCCCTCCCGCTCGGCGAGCAGCCGCGGCAGGTCGTACCAGGCGGCGACGAGATGGCCCGGCGCGGCATCGGCCGCGGGAACCAGCGGCGGCGTCTCCGTGAAGCAGCGCGGAGTGGCAAAGGGGTTGCGCGGGGCGAAGGGATCGCCCTCGGGCGGCAGGGTCAGGTCGGGCGGCTGGCCCTCGATCTGGTGCAGGCGGCGATGGCTGCGCCGGCCATGGTCGGGCAGGGCGCGCAAGAGGCCCCAGGTATAGGCGTTGCGCGGATCCTTGAAGATCGCGCGCACCGGCCCGCGCTCGACGATGCGCCCGCCATACATCACCTGCACCGCATCGGCGATGCCGGCGACCACGCCCATGTCGTGCGTTATCCAGATCACCGACATGCCCATGCGCGCCTTGAGATCGCGCACCAGCCGCAGGATCTGCGCCTGCACGGTCACGTCGAGCGCGGTGGTGGGCTCGTCGGCGATCAAGAGCTTGGGGTCGCAGGCGATGGCGATGGCGATCATCACCCGCTGGCGCATCCCGCCCGAGAACTGGTGCGGATACTGGGCCAGGCGCCGCCCGGGATCGGCGATGCCGACGAGTTCCAGCAGCTCGGCCGCGCGCGCCCAGGCACGAGCGCGGGAAAGGCCGCGATGGCGCATCAGCGGTTCCGCGATCTGCCGGCCCACGGTCAGCACCGGGTTGAGCGCGGTCATCGGGTCCTGGAAGATGATGCCGATCTCGCCCCCGCGCACGTCGCGCAGCTCGGCTTCCGAGAGGCGCAACAGGTCGCGGCCGGCGAAGATCACCTCGCCCGCCTCGATCCGGCCCGGCGGGCGCGGGATGAGGCCGAGCATCGCCAGCACATGCACGCTTTTCCCCGAGCCGCTCTCGCCCACCACGCCCAGCGTCTCGCCATCGGCAAGCGTGTAGGAGACGTCGTTGACGGCATGCACCGTGCCCCCGGGCGTGTCGAAGCGGACGCGCAGCCCGCGCACATCCAGAAGCGCGCTCATCGCAGCTTCGGGTCGAAATAGTCGCGCAGCCAGTCGCCGAGCAGGTTCACGCTCAAGACCGTCAGCATGATGGCGAGGCCCGGGAAGGCCGCGATCCACCAGGCCGAGGCCATGTAGGTGCGCCCTTCCGCCAGCATGCGCCCCCAGCTCGGCCAGGGCGGCTGCACGCCGAGGCCGAGGAAGCTCAGCGCCGCTTCGAGGATGATCACGCGCGCCAGCTCCAGCGTCGCCACCACCAGCGCCGGTGTCATCACGTTGGGCAGGATGTGGCGGGTCATGATGCGCCAGGGGCTGGCGGCGATGGCGCGCGCCGACTGCACGAACTCGCGCTCGCGCAAGGCCAGCGTCTGGCCGCGCACGATGCGCGCATAGCGCGTCCAGCTTGTCAGCGCCAGAACGATGATCAGGTTGCGCACGCTGGGCCCGAGCGCGGCGGCGACGATCAGCGCCAGCAGCATCAGCGGGAAGGCAAGCTGGATGTCGACCAGCCGCATCAGGATGCGGTCGGTGATGCCGCCGCGGAAGCCGGCCAAAATGCCGAGCAGCACGCCCACGAACCCGCCCAGCACCACGGCGGCGGCGCCGATCGCCAGCGTGAGCTGCCCGCCATAGAGGATGCGGCTCAGCATGTCGCGGCCGATATTGTCGGTGCCAAGCGGATGGGCGCCGATCGCGTCCCACGACAGGGTGGGCGGCATCAGGCGCGCGCGCAGATTGCTTTGCGTCGGCTCGGGCACCGGCAACAGCGGCGCCGCGGCGCAGAGCAGCACGAACAGCGCCACCAGCCCGGCGCCGATCATGCCCGCCTTGCTGGCGGCGAGCGCCCGGAAGAAGCCGCGCGCACCCATCAGCGCAGCCGGATGCGCGGGTCGAGCACGCCGTAGAGCAGGTCGACCACGAAGTTGATGGAGACGAAGGTGATGGCGATCAGCATGATCCCGGCCTGCACCACCGGGAAGTCCTTGACCTCGATCGCCTGCACGATCACGCGCCCGACGCCGGGCCAAGCGAACACCGTCTCGGTGACCACCGACCCGCCCAGCAGCTCGCCCGCCAGGATGCCGACCATGGTCGCGACCGGGATCAGCGCGTTGCGCGCGATGTGCCAGACCACCACCGTGCGCGGCATCAGCCCCTTGGCGCGCGCGGTGCGGACATAATCCTCGCGCAGCACGTCGATGACCGAGGAGCGCAACAGCCGCGCGATCGAGGCGCTGGTGAAGGTGGCAAGCGTGACCGCCGGCAGCACCAGATGGCGGAAGGAGCCGCCGCCGCCGGTGGGGAACCAGCCGAGATCGACGGCGAAGAACAGGATCAGCAGGAGCCCGAGCCAGAACACCGGCGTCGCCTGGCCCAGCAGCGCCAGCAGCATGACGAACACCTCGATCACGCCGCCGCGGTTCATCGCCGCGATCAGTCCTGCCCCGCCGCCGATGATCAGGCCGAGCGCGATCGCCGAGCCGGCAAGCTGCAGGGTCGCCGGCATGCGCTCCAGCACCACCTCGAAGGCGGCGCGGTTGTGCTGGAAGGAGCGGCCGAAATCACCGCGCGCCGCGTCCCACAGGAAATCGACATACTGCGTGAAAAGCGGCCGGTCGATGCCGAGTTCGGCGCGGAAGCTGGCAAGCTGCTCGGGCGTGGCGCCCACCGGCAGCATCAGGATCGCCGGATCGCCGAGCAGCCGCGTGACGACGAACACGATCGTCACCACGCCCAGCACGGCGAGCGCGGATTCGCCGAAGCGCCCGGCGAGAAAGCGGCTCATGGCGCGCCCGATCCGCGCGCGGCGAAGCCCTCGCGCGCCAGCGCGTGCAGGGCGGCGGCGGACAGGCCACCGAGGCCGAGCGGCGGCAACAGGTCGTTCTCGGCGGCGAAGTCGCGGCCATAGAGTGCGCTGAACAGCGCCACCCCCGCCTCGTGCAGCGGCACGGGCACGGCGGCCGCGCGCGCGAGCGCCACCAGCGGCACGAGGCCGAAGGGCACATCCTCGGTGACGTAGCGATGATCGAGCCGCGCGGGGCCGTCCGGACCGCCGCGGCGCGCGTGAAGGGTGCGCGCCATCTCGGCCACGCTGCCATCGGGCAGGTCGAAGGAGGCGCGCATATGCTCGTGCACGGTGCGCACCGAAAGCCCGTAGGCGGCCGCCACCGCCAGCCGCTCTCGGTCCAGAGCCTCGATCAGCCGGCCCACCGATTGCGTGATGCAATCGTAGTTGCCCCAGCGCTCGCCCTTCTCCATGCGCGTGAGGTTGCATAGCGCATTGGCCATGTGCGAGGGCGGGTTGAGGTTGGAGAGCGCGATCACCATCAGGTCGTCGCGCGCGCGGAAGCGATCGCCGAACAGGGCGCGGCTGGTGGCAAGCGCCGCCGCCGCATCGCGCGCTGGAATGGCGGCGATGTCGATCACCCGGCGCAGCGTGGCGATGGCAACGCCGTCGGGCGGGTTGCGCCGGCCGGTGACCACCGTTGTCGCCCAGGCGATGACCGGGCAGGCGACGCCGCGCCCGGCCAACAGGCGCGAGAGATAAAGCGCGCTGAAGGAGTAGTGCGAGCTGATGATCACGCTCTGCCCTGCGACCAGGTGCGGTGCGGCGGCGTCGATCACGGCGCGGTGGCCATTCGCCGGCACCGCGACCAGCACCGCATCGGCCCCCGCCATGGCCGCCCCGGCACTGTCGGCGCGTTCGGGGGCGAAGCTGCCGGCGATCGCGCCCTCGGCGCGCAGCGGCCGGCCCTCGGCGAGGAAGGCCGTGCCCGCGCCCGAGGGCGACCACAGGCGCACGCGATGCCCGCCCGCGAGCAGCGCCGCCGCGCTGCCGAGCCCGATCGCGCCCGCGCCCAGGATCGCAACCAGCATCGCCCCGCCTCCCGTGCCCTGTGCCTCCCGGTCCTCAGACCTCGATGTAGCCGCGATCGGTGGTGGTGAGGAACTCGAAGCCCGTATCGGTGATCAGCACGGTATCCGAATGTTGCAACCCGCCCCATTCCGGCAGGCGCAGATTGGGCTCGAAGGACAGCATCATGCCCGGCTCAAGCACGAGGTCGGAGTGCGGGTCGATGGAAAGATGCTCGTGCGCGCCGATGCCGATGCCGTGCCCGATGCGCCCCGGCACGTTCCGCGCATAGCCGAGATCGATATAGTTCTGCTTCGCCGCGAGGTAGAGATCCTTCACCGCCGTGCCCGGGCGCATCATGTCCTGGATGCGCGCGCGGATGGTCAGCACCGCCTCGTAGGCGCGGCGACGCTCCGCATCGAGCGGGCCGAAGGCGACCGAGCGCTCGTTCTCGGCATGCAGGCCGTTGCAGACCGACCAGATCAGGATCAGCACGATCTCCCCCCGCGCAGGCTTGCGCGCGGTCGGGTTGTCGCAGTTGATCGAGACGCGGTCGCCGGCCAGCGCCCAGCAGGCAAGCCCGTTGTGGAAGCCGCCCTCCAGGCTGCCGAAATCGCACACTTCGATATCCGGGAACTGCTCGGCCCACATCCGGTTCATCGCCGCCATGGCGGCCAGCGAGATGTCGCGCTCGGAGGCGCCGGTGCGCAGCGTCTCGATCGCCACTTCCATGCCGCGATCGGCCATGCGCGCGGCGATGCGGGTGTTCTCGATCTCGATCGGCTCCTTCACATGGCGGGCATGCTCCACCATGTCGGAGATGTTGGCGAAGCGCGCCTTGGGGAACTGCTTCTCGAACTGGCGCATGCGCGCGATCGACAGGAAATCCTCCTCGATGCCGATCACGCCGTTCAGCACGCCGCGCTCGCGCAGTATTTCCTCAAGCGCGGCGAGCCAGTTCGGCCCCATGGTCTGCTTGGTCGACCAGGCGCCGTAGAGGCGGATGTCGCGCACCCAGGCCGAGGCGCGGGCATGATCGTCGCGCAGCGCATGGACCAGCACCGCCGGCGCGCCCTCGGCCGGCAGGATCGCCACCACCGGATGGCTGTAGATGATCGGGTTGAAGCCCGAGAGGTAGAAGCTGTTCTCGGGCTTGAGGCAGATCATCGCATCGATGCCGCGCCGCTTGAGCCCGGCCTGCAGGCGCGCGATCCGCGCCGCACCGGGTTGCGCATTGTCGGGCTGGCTGGACATGGCGTTCGCTCCCTGCGCGCGGCACGCGCCGGCGCGTCTGCTGCGAGAATTGGCGGCGGGATTCTTGGCACAGCCGCGCCAGGGCCAGAAGCCGTTTTTTCGCCGCGCGCGCCGATCAGCGTCCGAACATCCAGCCGGCCAGCGGATAGGCAAGGGCCATGATCGCCGCGCTGGCGAGGAGGTTGAGCAGGAAGCCCGCGCGCGCCATCTCGGCCACGCTCAGGCGCTCGCTCGCGAACACGATCGCGTTGGGCGGCGTTGCCACCGGCAGCATGAAGGCGCAGGAGGCGGCGAGCGTGATCGGCACCACCAGCGCCAGCGGATCAAGCCCGATGCCGGCCGCGATCGCCGCGCCGATCGGGATGAAGGTCGCGGCACTGGCGGTGTTGCTGGTGATCTCGGTGAGGAAGATCATCATCACGGTCGCCCCCGCCACCACCACGAGCACGGGCCAGGCCGAGAGCCCGCCCATCACCTCGCCGAGCCAGGCGGCGAGCCCGGAGGCGCCGATCGCGCCGGCAAGCGACAGCCCGCCGCCGAACAGGATCAGGACACCCCAGGGCATCGATTTGAGGTCGTCCCACGCCAGCAGCCGCCCGCCCGAGGCCGCGCCCGACGGCAGGATGAACAGCGCCAGCGCCCCGGCAATGGCGATCACGGTGTCGTCGATCGCCGGCACCTGGCCGGCATAGAGCGGTCGCGTCACCCACGCCCCGGCGGTCAGGCCGAAGATGGCGGCGACACGCCATTCGGCCGTCGCAACCGGGCCGAGTGCGGCGAGCTCCCCGGCCACCAGCGCCGCTCCGTCGCCGCCGCCATCGGCGCGCGCGACCGGATGCAGGCGGACCAGCAACTGCCAGGTCGCCGCCAGCAGCACGGCCACCAGCGGCACGCCGAGCACCATCCATTGGGCGAAACCGATGCTTACCCCGTGCTCGCGCACCATATAGGCGGCCAGCAGCGCGTTGGGCGGCGTGCCGATCAGCGTGCCGAGCCCGCCGATGCTGGCACCATAGGCCACCGCCAGCATCAAGGCGACGCCGAGGTTGCGCCGCGAACGCTCGTCCGCGAGGCCGGGGCCGAGCAGCGACAGCACCGACAGCGCCACCGGCAGCATCATGATCGCGGTCGCGGAATTGCTGATCCACATGCTGAGCAGCGCGGTGGCGAGCAGGAACCCGCCCACCAGCCCGCGTGGCGCCGTGCCGGTGCGCGCGATCACATGCAGCCCGATCCGCTTGTGCAGGTTCCAGCGCTGCATGCCGGTGCCGATGACGAATCCGCCCAGGAACAGGAAGATCACCGGATCGGCATAGGGTGCCGCGGCCCGCACGCTCGGGGCGATGCCGAGGAGAGGGAACAGGATGATCGGAACGAGAGCGGTGGCGGCAAGCGGCAGCGCCTCGGTGATCCACCAGGCGGCCATCAGCAGCGCGACGCCGGCGACACGCCAGGCCGCGGGCGGCATCTCTGCCGGCGGCGGCAAAGCGAGGGTCGCGCCCAGCGCGAGCACACCCAGCACTATGCCGAAGCCGCGTCCGCTTTCGCGGCCCTTTATCTCCTGCTCCGCTATCGCTTCCTCCCGCCACGCCGGAAGACCAGCCATGACAAGTGTGCCGGGACGCGCCCTTTTGCGCGCAAGGCCGCCCGGAGCCTCCCGCAGGCACACATCGTCCGTCAACCCGCGATGGCCGCCACGCCCGCACCCGCGGGCTCCCCGCGCCCCGCGCACCGTGCTATCTAGCGCCTCCCGCCCATCCAGTCGGAGCCGAGCCCGGACCATCACCATGCTGCTCAACCGCAATTTCCTCGGCGGCCTGTTGTTCATCGCCCTCGGCCTGGCGACGATCGCCGTTGCGCGCGGCTACCCGATGGGCAGTGCCATGCGCATGGGGCCGGGCTACTTCCCGCAGATGATCGGCGCGGGCATCGCCATCCTCGGCCTCGCGCTTGCCGTGCAGGGGGCGCTTGCCCACGCTGCCGCCGAGGAGCGCGTCGCCGGCATCGCCTTCCGCCCGATCACTGCGGTGATGGCCGCGATCGCCGCCTTCGCCTGGCTGATCGAGGGCTGGGGGCTGCTGGCCGCCGTCACCGCGCTGATCGTGCTCGCCCGCCTTTCGCGCAGCGAGGGCAGCACGCTCGAATTGCTGCTGTCCGTGCTCGCGCTGAACGCCATCGCCATGCTGGTCTTCGTCACCGGCCTGAACATGACGTTGCGCGTGGGCCCCTGGTGATGGATCTGTTCGCCAACCTTGCGCTCGGCTTCGGCGTCGCCTTCTCGCTCGACAACCTGCTCTACTGCCTGGTGGGCGTGACGCTCGGCACCATGATCGGCATCCTGCCCGGCATCGGGCCGATCGTGACGATCTCGGTCCTGCTGCCGCTGACCTACGGCCTCACGCCGGCGGGTGCCCTGATCATGCTCGCCGGCATCTATTACGGCGCGCAGTATGGCGGCTCGACCACCGCGATCCTGGTCAACATGCCGGGCGAGGCATCGTCCGTCGTCACCTGCATCGACGGCTACAGGATGGCGCGCCAGGGCCGCGCCGGACCGGCGCTGGCGATCGCCGCCATCGGCTCGCTCGTCGCGGGCGTGATCGGCACGCTGCTGCTGGCGATCCTCGGGCCGCAGCTCGCCGAATTCGCGCTCAGCTTCTCCGCGCCCGAATATTTCGCGCTGGCGCTGATGGCGATGGTGGGCGCCTCGGCGCTGGTGCGCGGCTCGGCGATCAAGGGCGGGCTGATGGCGCTGACCGGCATCCTGATCGGGCTGGTGGGAATCGATGTCAGCTCGGGCGTGCCGCGCTTCACCTTCGGCTTCCAGCCCCTGATGGAAGGTATCGACTTCGCCATCGTGGCGATGGGGCTGTTCGCCATAGCCGAGATCCTCTCGCTGCTGGAGAAGGCGGAGGGCCGGTCAGTCACCGAGATCGAGGTCAAGGGCGTAATGCCCTCGGGCGCGGATCTGCGTGCCTCCACCGCGCCGATCCTGCGCGGCACGGCGGTGGGGTCGTTCTTCGGCGTGCTGCCGGGCGCGGGCGCGGCCACCTCGGCCTTCGCCGCCTACATGCTGGAGAAGCGCTTCGGCCGCGCCGGCGAGCGGCTTGGCACCGGCGCGATCGAGGGCGTGGCGGCACCGGAATCGGCCAACAACGCCGCCGCCCAGACCGCCTTCATCCCGACGCTGACGCTCGGCGTGCCCGGCAGCGGCACCATGGCGCTGATGATGGGCGCGATGATGATCCATGGCATCCAGCCGGGGCCGCAGGTGATGAGCCGCTATCCCGAGCTGTTCTGGGGCCTTGCCGTCAGCATGCTGGTCGGCAACGTGATGCTGGTGGTGCTGAACCTGCCGCTGATCCGCTTCTGGGTGATGCTGCTGCGCGTGCCCTATCGCGTGCTCTATCCGGCGATCCTGGTGTTCTCCTGCGTCGGCATCTACAGCCTGAACCGCAGCGTGGTCGATGTCGGGCTGGCGGCGATGTTCGGGCTGGTGGGCTATGCCTTCATCAAGCTCGAGTTCGAGCCGGCTCCGCTCGTGCTCGGGCTCGTGCTCGGACCGATGCTCGAGGAGAATTTCCGCCGCGCGCTGGTGATCTCGCACGGCGATCCGACGATCCTGTTCACCCGCCCGATCAGCGCCGCCTTCATGGCGCTGACGGCGCTGATGCTGGTCGTGATGCTTCTGCCCGCGGTACAGCGGGGCAAGAGGGCGGCGATCCAGGACGACGCGACCTGAACCGACGGAGAGCGAAAGATGGGCCACAGCTTCACCACCAGCGACGGCATGCGCATCGCCTACGAGCTGGACGATTTCACCGACCCCTGGATCGAGGCGGAGACCCTGGTGCTGCTGCACGGGGCGATGTCGAGCACGCGGCGCTATTATTCGATGGTTCCGGGGCTGGCGCGGCATTATCGCGTCGTGCGCATGGACACGCGCGGGCACGGCCGTTCGCAGGTGCCGGCGGCGGATTTGCCGCTCGACATGAGCCGGCTGGTCAAGGACGTGGTCGAGCTGCTCGACCATGTCGGCGCGCGCAGGGCGCACCTGCTCGGCAATTCCGCCGGCGGCTACATCGCCCAGAACGTGTCGATCCAGCATCCCGAGCGGGTGGCAAGCCTGCTCCTGTTCGGCTCCACCACCGGGCTCAAGGGCACCAACGCCACCACCTGGATCCCGCGCGTGCAGAAAGAGGGCCTGCGCCCGTTCCTGGAAGACACGATCGGCTACCGCTTCGACCTCAAGACCACCGATCCGCATATCGTCAAGTTCTTCCTCGACGAGGTCGAGAAGAACGATATCGGCTTCATCGCCCGCTTCATCCCGCTGATGACCACGGTCGATACCTCGAACGACCTGCCGAGGATCGCCTGCCCGGTGCTGTGCGTCATCCCGGGCAAGGAAACCGAAACGGGCGTGCGCAACTATGATGCGATGCGCACGCGCATCCGCGACGTGACGGTGCGCGAATTCGCCGGCGTGGCCCACAACATGATGGACGCCCTGCCCGACCTCTGCGTGCAGGAGACGCTCGACTTCCTCAAGGCGCGCTTCCCGGTGCGCTACAGGGACTGAGCGCTACCAGCACGAAGCGTCATGTGGCGGGCGCCGCTCAGTAGGCCGAGCGTCCGCCATCCGCCTGGATCGTGGCCCCCGTGATCATCCGCGATTCCTCGCTGGCGAGGAACAGGATGATGTTGGCCATGTCCTCGGGCCTGCCGACCCAGAAGGGGTATTCCTTCACCCGGCCCGAGGCGTCCTGGCGGTCCTCGATCGGCCCCGGCTTGCCCGGGCTGCCGACGGTGGAAAGGATGCGCTCGGACAGGATGCGCCCCGAGCAGATCGCGTTCACCCGCACATTGTCCTTCGCATAGGCGCCGGCCATCGCACGCGTGAGCGACAGGATCGCGCCCTTGGCCGCCGTGTAGATGTGCGAGGGCGAGCCGCCGCGCAGCGCCGCACCCGAGGACATGTTCACCACCGCGCCCCCGCCCGCCGCGATGATCGCGGGAATGGCGTGGCGGCAGACATGGATCGTGCCGCGCAGATCGAGGTTCATGGTGCGGTCCCAGACCGCGAGATCGACATCGGTGACGAGACTGTCGGCCGGCACCGAGCCGCCGGCGCAGTTCACCGCCACATCGAGCCGGCCAAAGGCGCGCACCACTTCCGCCACGGCCGCCTTCACCGCCGCCTCGTCCGTCACGTCGGCGGGCAGGAAGATCGCCTGTCCACCTCCTTGCCCGCCCCCCTGCTCGATGCGCGCGCGCACTACCTCGCCACCGGCGCGGTTGACATCGAGGATCGCCACCCGCGCGCCCTCGCGCGCCATCAGCGCCGCGCTGGCCGCGCCGATGCCGGCCGCCGCGCCAGTGATCAGCACCACCTTGCCCGCCATGCGCGGCATGGGCCTTCTCCTTCCCCGCGTGGCCGCCGCTAGTCCGGCTTGATGTCCGAGGCGCGCGCGACGGCGGTCCAGCGCTCCACCTCGCCGCGGATATGCGCCGCATACTCGGCCGGTGTCGAGCCGATGCCGACATAGCCGAGCGCCGTCATGCGCTCGACCAGGCCGGCATTCTTCATCACCTCGGCCATGGTGGCGCTGAGCCGGTTCACGATCTCGTCCGGCGTGCCCTTGGGCGCCAGCATGCCCCAGTAGGTGCCGGCATCCGACACGCGCGGATAGCCAAGCTCGGCCATGGTCGGGGTGTTGGGCAGCGCCGGCAGGCGCGAGGTGCCGGTGACGCCGATCGCGACCAGCCGCCCGGCCTCGATATGCGCGCGCGACTGGCTGACGCCCGAATACATGTAGCCGACATGGCCGCCGAGAACGTCGGTCGTCGCCGGGCCGGCACCGCGATAATGCACCGGCACGAAGCGCACGCCGGTGACATGCATCATCAGTTCGAGCGCCAGGTGCGGGGGCGAACCGTTGCCGCCGGTGGCGAAGTTGACGCGCCCGGGCTGCGCGCGCCCGCGCTCCAGGAGCTGCTCCATCGTGCGCACGCCGGTGGAGGGGTGCGCCACCAGCACCACCGGCCCCGAGGCCATCAGGCTGACCGGCTTGAGGTCGTTGTAGAGGTCGTAGGGGAGCTGGCCATAGAGGGCGAGGTTGATCGCCGCCGAACTGGAGTGCACCACCAGCGTATAGCCGTCTCCGCCGGCATTGATCGTGAACACGGTGCCGAGCGAGCTGCCGCCGCCGCCGCGATTCTCGATCACGAATTCCTGGCCGAGCTTCTCGCGCAGCAGGGGCGCCACCAGGCGCGCGAGATTGTCGGCCCCGCCGCCGGGCGCGAAGGGCACGACGATCTTCACCGGGCGGCTGGGATAGTTGCCCGCGCCCTGCGCCAGGGCAGGCACGCCGCCAAGCAGGGCAGCGGCAGGGGCGGATGCGAGCGCGGCGAGCGCGGCGCGACGGCTGAGGCTCATGGTCATTCCCCCGAACAATGCCGGACTGGATGCGATGCGATGGGCGCGGAGCTTCCCATATCGGTCGCGGCCCCGCAATCCGCCGGCTGCACGCGATGCGCAATGGAAAAGGGGCGGCACGCGCCGCCCCTTTCCCCTCTCCCGCCCGCACACGATCCGATCAGGCCACCCGATCAGGCCGCGCGCTTCTCCAGCCCGGCGCGGCGGACAAACAGGCCGGCCAGCGGGCTGGTGGGCTTCACCGCCACACGCTCGGCCGCGAGCGCCCGCGCCAATGCCATCTGACCCGAGCGGAACGCCGCCTCGATCAGGGTGAGGTCGAGGATGTCGCGCTGGGCGTGGCTGCCGCCGAAGCGGGCGGCGATGTTGCGCACCGGGCGGATCAGCGCCACCGCCTCGCCATAGTTGCCGTCGCCGAAGGCCAGCATCGCCCTGGTCAACGGGTGGCCCACCTCGCGGGTGAAGGCGGCATTGTCGTCGCGCCCGGCCATGGCGCGGGCCTGCGCGCCCAGCACCTGCTCGGCCAGGTCGCGCCGCCCGGCGCCGACGAAGGCCATCATCGCGTGCATGTCGTTGAAGGCGTAGTTGCCCGCCCCCGCCGCCGGCGCGAAACCCTCGGCCAGCGGCTGCCAGCGCTTGCCGACATCCACCCCGCGCAGCTGCAGCCGCCACAGCATCGCCGCCGCATCGACCATGTCGAGCATGACCTTCGACTGCGCGCCATAGATCGGCCCGTCATAGAGCGCCAGAACCTGCTCGATCTCGCCGAGATCGAGGTGGTAGAGGGCGAGGTGCCACCAGTTGTGCACGGCGAAGAAGCTGTCCTTCGACCAGGCCTCCGGGTTGGTGCGCATCCAGCGGATGCCGTCCGCCTGCCGGCCCTGCATCTCGAGCACATGGGCAACGGCGTGCTGCGCCCAGCCGTCGCGCGGCTCGATCTCCACCGCGGCGCGGCCGCTGGCCTCGGCGGCGGCATACTCGCCCATCTCCTCGAGCCCGAAGGCATGCATGCCGAGCATGGCATGGTAGCCCGGGGTCGCGCGCGACCAGGCCGGCAGGGCGCGCGCGATGCGATCGCGCAGCATGCGCGGGTTGCCGGTGAAGAAGTCGAGCTGGTGGCCGACCTGCAGGGCCAGCATGTCGTGCGGCTGCTCGATCGCCACATCCTCGAGCACGCGCGAGGCGGCGTGGAAGCGCCCCTCGATCAGGTGCCCGATCGCCTCGACATGGCCCACTTCCTGGCGCGTCATGGGCCGGGCGCGCACGGCCGCATGCGCGGCGCGCGCCGCCTCGATGCCGGGCAGCTCGGTGCCGAGCAGGTTGAGCCAGGCCTTGAGCGCATGGCCCATGACGAAGCCCGGATTGTCCCGCAGCGCCGGCTCGATGGTGGCGATCGGATCGCCGCTGTAGAGGTTGAACTGCGTCAGCGCCGTGTCATAGGCGGTGGCGGCGGCGCGGTCTGCACCCGAGAGCGGGTTGCCGCGGAGGTCGGTGATGGTCATGGTCTGTATCCTTCCAGGGATCGGATGATCGGTAAGGGGGAACCGCGCGCTCAGAGCGGACTTCTCCAGCGCGTCTCGGCCGAGGCCAGTCCGGCGCGGCCAAGGCGCACGGCGGGCTCGATCTCGCTGCCCGACAGCCCGATGTCGGCCAGCATGCGCGGCTCGAGTTCCTTGAGCGCGGCGATGGCCCGCCGCTCGGCATGCGCGGCAAGCCAGCGTTGCAGCAAGCCGCGCCAGAGCGTGACGGCGCCGGTAACCGGAGAAGGCGCCGCGGACGCAAGCCCCGGCGAGGGGGATGGCGGATCAAGACCGGCGGGCACGAGGCGGGCGGGCACAGCCCAGCCCTGGCCCGCCGACATGGCGGTCGGCAGGATGGTCATTGCGAACTCCAGACTCTCGATGTGACGGATCGGCGTGATCGCCGGCCACAGCCGGCGTTGGCAGGAAGGTGGCGGAAATTCGTTGCGAAAAACACCCGACCCGTGGTCAAGTTCGCCGGTCAGATTTTCCGCTGCTGTTTCAAAGTCTTTTCGCGTGCACTGGCACGCGGCCGGCGATTTCCGACCGGCACCGGCCGGCCTGAACTGCACCCACGGTACAGTAGCCATGCCCGACGCAACGACCGCGACCAAGCCGAAGCCTGCCAAGCCCGCGGCCACACCGGCACCGGCACGCGCGCCGCGCAAGCGCGGCGAAACACGCGAGCGCATCCTGGCGCTGGCGGAAGCCGCCGTGCTGGAGAAGGGCTTCGCCGGCACCTCGATCGACGAGCTGATCGCCGCCGCCGGCATCACGAAAAGCGGCTTCTTCTACCACTTCAAGGACAAGGGCGATCTCGCGCGTGCGCTGATGCAGCGCTACATCGAGGCCAATGACGAGATCCTTCTCGGCATTCTCAAGCGTGCGGAGGAGCTGAACGACGATCCGCTGCACGGCTTCCTGGTCGCGCTGCGCATGCTTGCCGAACTGGTGGCCGACCTGCCGAACGGGCATCCGGGCTGCCTGGTCGCCGCCTTCACCTACCAGGACCAGCTGTTCAGCCGCGACATCCGCGCGCTGATGGAACGCGGCAACCAGGGCTGGCGCGAGATGTATCGCGACCGGCTGGCGCGCATCGCCGAACGCTATCCGCCGCGCATTCCCGCCTCGGTCGATGATCTCGCCGACATGGCCAACGCGCTGATGGATGGCGGCATCATCCAGTCGAAGGTGATGAAGGACCCGCAGGTGCTGCCGCGCCAGATCATGCTCTACCGCGACTTCCTGCGCATGGTGTTCCAGCCCGGCTGATCGCGCCGGCATCCACGCCCCGCGCGCAAGCGCCGGTCACGCCAGGATGCGCGCCACCGCCTCGGCCGCCACGCGCCCGGATTCGGCGCCGCCATTCATGTAGCCGGAATAGTCCTCGCTGGTGTGCTCGCCGGCGAAGATAAAGCGGCCGGCAGGCGCGAAGGCGCCCGAGAAGCCGGTCCATTGCCCCGGCGCGTAGCAGGTATAGCTGCCCCCGACATAGGGGTTGCCCGGCCAGAACATGCGGCTCGCGCGGCCGGTGAAGGCCGTCGCCGCACCGGGAAAGGCCGCATCGAGCGCGGTGGCGACAGCGCGCGCACGATCGGCGGCACGGCCCTGGCCGAAGCCGCGCCCGACCGCGCCGCCGGCGAAGATGGTGAGCGCGCCGGGGCCGCCCCCCGCCCCGCTCGCCGGCTTGCCGTGATCCTCCCACACCGCCTGGAAGCCGAGATCGCTGATGCATTCCCCGCTGCGCCCCTGTGCGCGCCAGGGCCGCGCGCCCATGCCGGCGAACAGCTTGGCGTTGGTGCCATAGGCAATCTCGCGCACGGCACGGCGGGCAAGCGGGGACAGCCCGACATCGAGCGGCAGGCCGCGCAGGATCGTCAGCGGCAGGGTCATGATGACTATGTCGGCGATGACTTCCCGCCGCCGCCCCTCGGCGGCGAAGGTCAGCGCATAGGCCGCACCGCGCCGGCGCACCGCCTCCAGCCGGTGGCGCAGCCGCACCCGCGGGCCGAGTGAAGCGGCAATCGCGCTGGTCAGGCGGTCATTGCCGCCCTCGATCTGGAAGCGCTGGTCGGAGGAGAACAGGCCGCGGCGCGGCTGGCGCGGATCGGGGGCGAAGCTTTCCACCAGATAGAGCGCCGACATGTCGCCCGGATCGAGCCCCATCTCCTGCGCCAGCCCGACATCGAGCAGCGTGCGCAGCCAGCCCCGCACGCCAAGCTGGTCCATCATCGCCGCCGCCGACAGGCGGTCATGGCGGGCCTTGGCGTCATCCGGCTCGGCGCGCATCGCTTCCAGCCGGCGCACCATCTCGGCGCCGGCCTCGGCGATCTCGGCGATGGAGCGGTGCGCGCCGGCGACGAAATAGCTCGTGGCCAGAGCCGCATCGGCGCCCTGCGCGCCGTCCTCGAGCGGCAGGTTGAACTCGCGCGCGAGGGCCACGATGTCGGCATGCTCGGTGTTGATGAAGCTGCCGCCAAGCTCGACCGTGGTGCCCTCGCCCACCACGTCGCGGCCGGTGAACATGCGCCCGCCGACACGGCCATTGGCTTCATAGACGGTAACGTCGCGCGCGCCGGCGGCAACGAGGCGATGCGCCGCCGCAAGGCCGGCAAGACCCGCCCCCACCACCGCGATCCGCGCTGCCCCTTGCGTCAGCCGCACCGCCGGGCGCGGCGGGCGGGTCTGCGCCAGCGCATCGTTTGCACCGAGCAGCGCCGCACCAGCCATGCCCGCCGCGCCGCGCAGCAGCGCACGGCGGCGCAGCGTTGCGGCAAAGGCGGGATCGGCCAACTCGTCGAGCGGCGGTGCCTTGCCCCCGCGCGCGGCGGCGGACAGCGCCAGGGCACGGCGCAGGGCAGCGAACAGCGGGGTGCGCGACATAGGCTTCCTCCCATCGGCAGGCGATTCGTTCCGGCAGCGGCGATGCTAGAGCAGCGACCGCGCCGGAGGGAAGGAAGTCGGCGCCGCGCCACCACGGGGCCACGGGCGCCGCGCCGCGATCATCGCGCCATGCCGGCGCGGGCCGGTGTGCCGAGGAAGCGGGCCAGACGCGTTCCCGGAACCTAGATGCGTTCCCAGAACAGCGTCTCGTCGTCGAGGCGCGCCTGCTCCAGCCCGCGGAAATCGAAGCGCGAGACGATGCCCACGACGCGCCCGTTCTCGATCACCGGCAGGTGGCGGAAGCCGCCATCCTGCATCAGCCGCAACGCCTCGATCGTGGTGGCGGCGCGCGCCAGGCAGGCGGGATCGCAGGTCATCACCTCGGCCAGCTTGACCTTGGCCGGGTCCTTGCCCTCGGCCAGCACGCGGCAGACCGCATCGCGGCCGGTGAAGATGCCCAACAGCTTGCGCCCGCGATTGGCCACGAGCACGGCGCCCACGCGCCGCTGGCGCATGCGCCGGCACGCATCCTGGACAGTGGCCGTGGGCGGCAGGATCACCGGGTTCTGGTCACGGACCATGTCGCCCATCGAACGTTGCGCCATGGAATTCGTCCTCCTGTTGGTTGCCGCGCCCGCTGGCCCCTCTGGTGCGGTCCCGCGCATGGCCATTCCTTGCTTGTCATGCGCCTGTCACATGCCGGCACAATAGCGCCCGCCCCGCGCCCTTAGCAATGCGCCCCCCGGCGATGCGCGCCCCGATTGCGCCGCCCCGATTGCATGCCGGTCCAGGGCGGCTATCATGCGCCACCGACACATCGCCGGGAGGAGTGCGACAGCCCATGACCATGGTCACGATCAAGGCCGCCGATGGCGGCAGCTTCCAGGCCTATCTCGCCAAGCCGAAATCGGCCAAGGGCGGAGCCGTGGTGGTGATCCAGGAGATCTTCGGCATCAACGAGGCCATGCGCGCGATCAGCGACGCGATCGCCGACATGGGCTTCTTCGCCATCTGCCCGGACCTGTTCTGGCGCATCGAGCCGGGCGTGAACATCACCGACAAGACCGATGCCGAATGGGCCAAGGCCTTCGACCTGTTCAAGAAGTTCGACCAGGACAAGGGCATCGAGGACCTCAAGGCCACCGCCGCCCACGCCCGCACCCTGCCCGGCTGCAACGGCAAGGTCGGCTCGATGGGCTACTGCCTCGGCGGGCGGCTTGCCTATCTCATGGCGGCGCGCGCGGAGACCGACTGCAACGTCTCCTTCTACGGCGTCGGCATCGACGGGCTCTTGGGCGAGGCGGGGGCGATCAAGCGCCCGCTGCTGATGCACATCGCCGCGCTCGACAAGTATGTGCCGCCCGAGGCGCAGGAGAAGATCCGCGTCGGGCTGCTCGGCAACCCGCTGGTGCGCGTGCACACCTATCCCGGCGTCGACCACGCCTTCGCGCGCGTCAACGGCATCCACTGGGACGGGCGCGCGGCGGCGATCGCCAATGGCCGCACCGCCGAGTTCCTGGGCAACTATCTCGACTGAGCAGGGACGCGCCGGCACCCCGGCGCCGCGATCGGGTATCGCCGGACGGGCGTCGCGCATGCGGCGCCCGTCTCGCGTTGCGCGCCCTTTCGCTTGCGGCGCGCCGGGATTCTGCGCCACCCTCACCGACACGACCAAGGCGCGGGCGCGCGCCCGGCCCCGGGAGGAGCACGCATGACCGCCTTCCACCCCGACATCATGGGGGTGCGGCACATGGCCGCATCGGCCCACTACCTCGCCACCCAGGTCGCCTTCTCGGTGCTGGAGGCGGGCGGCAACGCGATCGATGCGGGCGTTGCCGGCGGCATCGCGCTCGGCGTGGTGCAGAGCGAGTATGTGGGCTTCGGCGGTGTCGCGCCGATCATCCTCTACCACGCCGAGAGCGGCAGCCTGCACACCATCGCCGGGCTCGGCACCTGGCCCAGGGCGGCGCGGGCGGAGATATTCCAGCAGGAGCACGCGAACCAGATCCCGGCCGGCGTGTTGCGCACCGTGGTGCCGGCCGCGCCCGATGCCTGGATCACCGCGCTGGAGCGCTGGGGCACGATGGGCTTCGCCGACGTGACGGAGCACACGATCCGCCTCGCGCGCGAGGGCTTCCCCTGCGACCCCTTGAAAAGCGAGATCATCACGAAATACGCGCCGAACTATCGCCGCTGGGATTCCTCCTCCGCGATCTACCTGCCGCAGGGCCGCCCGCCCTTGCCGGGCGAACGCTTCGTGCAGGAGGATCTCGGCCGCACCATCCAGTTCATGGCCGACCAGGACCGCGCCGCCGCCACCAAGGGCGGGCGGCTGGCCGGGCTCGCCGCCGCACGCGAGGCCTTCTATCGCGGCGACATCGCCCACGCCATGGTCGCGCACATGCAGGAGCATGGCGGCTGGCTCGCGGCCGAGGACCTCGCCCTCTACAAGGTCGAGGTCGGCCGGCCCGAGCGCGGGCGCTTCGGCCCCTGGATCGTCAACACCTGCGGCCCCTGGTGCCAGGGCCCGGCGCTGATCCAGCTGCTGCAACTGCTCGACGGGCTCGACCTGCGCGCCATGGGCCACAACAGCGCCGCCTACCTGCACACGCTGATGGAGGCGGTGAAGCTCGCCTTCGCCGACCGCGAGGCCTATTTCGGCGATCCGAACTTCATCGAGGTGCCGATCGGCGCCCTGCTCTCGCGCGAGTATGCGGCGCGGCGGCGCGCGCTGATCCGCCCCGACCGCGCCTGGCCCGACCTGCCGCCCGCCGGCACGGCCGAGGAGCTCGGTCTCGGCGGCCGCGCGCCCGGCGGCGGGCGCGGCCCCATCGCCGCGCAGGCCCCGCTCCGCCTGCCCGAGCTCGACACCTCCTACATCGCGGTAGTGGACCGGCACGGCAACGTCTTCTCCGCCACCCCCTCGGACGGCAGCCAGAGCGCGCCGGTGGTGAAGGGCCTGGGCTTCGTCCCCTCCCCGCGCGGCAGCCAGAGCCGGCCCGACCCGCGCCATCCCTGCGGCGTGGCACCGGGCAAGCGCCCGCGCCTGACGCCCAACCCCGCACTTGCCATCCGCGAGGACGGCAAGGTGATGATCCCCTTCGGCACGCCGGGCGGCGATGTGCAGGTGCAGGCGATGGCGCAGCTTTTCCTGAACCTGACCGTGTTCGGGATGGAGCCGCAGGCCGCGATCGAGGCGCCGCGCGCGGCCAGCTATTCCTTCCCCAACTCCTTCGCGCCCTTCGACCACCACCCGGCCTTGATGCGCATGGAAAGGCGCATCCCGGCCGAAACTGCGCGCGGGCTCGAATCACTCGGCCATCGCGTCGAATGGTGGCCCGAGGTGACCTGGCTTGCCGGCGCGCTCTGCACCATCGTGGCCGATCGCGAGAGCGGGATCCTCAAGGGCGGGGCGGATGCACGCAGGCCCGGCGCCGCCATCGGCTGGTGAGCCGGAGCCGTCCGGACACGAGCCGGCGGCGCGCCCGAGCCGCGGGACGGTGCAGCGCCGGCGCGCGTTGACCCTCGGCGCGGGTGCCGCCGGTGCCGGGCTTGGCGCCTGGCTCTGGCCCCCCAGCACCGAGACCGAGCCGGGGGCGAGCGCGCCCAAGCTGCGCCATGCCGGGCGCAGCGGCTGGGAGGCGCTGGCCGCGCTCGCGCTCGAACCGATCCGCGCCGGGCTCGCCGAACCGGCGCCCTCGCCCTTCCGCCTGCTGCAAAGCTGGGAGACGCTCTCGCCCCTGGTCGGGCGCCAGTTCGATCGCGTCCAGGCGCAGGCGGCCTTCGTCTACGACAATGCGCTGGCCGGCATGGCATTGCTGCATGCGGGCGAGAGCGAGGGCGCGCGGCGCATCGGGATGGCGCTGCTGCTCTGCCAGGAGCAGGACCGCCACTATACGGATGGCCGTCTGCGCAACGCCTATCGCACGGGGCCGGTCTATGCCGATGCGCCGGCCTCGGCCGCGCTGCCGGGCTGGTGGGACGAGGCATCGCGCTCCTGGCGCGAGGATGGCTACCATGCCGGCACCTCGGCCGGGGTGATGGGCTGGGCGATGCTGCTCTGGCTCGCCTTGTTCGAGGCGACGCGCGAGGCCGAGTTCCGCGTCGCCGCCCTGCGCGCCGCGATGTGGATCGAGCAGGCCTGCGCCGATGCGCGCGGCCCGGGCGGCTATCGCGGCGGGGTGATCGGGCACGAGCCCGAGCCGGCCAGGCTGTCCTGGAAATCGACCGAGCACAATATCGACATCGCCGCCGCCTTCGCCCGCCTTGCCGCCGCGACCGGCGATCGCGCCTGGCAGCGCCGCGCGGCGCGCGCGCGCGGCTTCGTCGCGGCGATGTGGCGGCCCGAGCAGGGCCGCTTCCTGGTCGGCACCCTGCCCGACGGCGTCTCGCCCAACCGCCATGTCTCGGCGCTCGACGTGCAGCTCTGGCCGAGCCTGCTCGACCCGCAGATGCGCGCCTGGCGCCGCGCGATCGACTTCGCGCTGACCACGCACGGCCTGCCGCGCGAGGCGCCGCGCGCCGCCCTGCGCGGCCTCGACTTCGACACCGACCGCGACGGCATCTGGAGCGAAGGCACGGCCCAGGCGATGCTGGCCCTGCGCCAGACCGGCCATCCGGACGACCTCGTGCTGGCGGCGCGGCTTGCCGGCACGCTGCTTTCCTACCGCACGCGGGCCAACCGCTTCCGCGCCACCGATGTCGATCTGCTCAGCACCGGGCAGGCGACGGGACTGGTGCGGGGCGAGGCCGATTTCCGCTATCCGCGCCGCGGCCACCTCGCCGTCAACGCCTGGGTGGCGCTGGCGGCGCTGAACGCCAATCCCTTCGCGCCGGTCCCTCGCCTGCCGCGCGGGCGGCTCGACGCGATCTAGCCGCGCACCCGGCCGCCGGCCGGCCCGGCACACGCGCCCCGGCACACGCGCCCGGCGCCTTAACCGCTTGTTGTCATCCCGCATGCTATCGCGCCCACCACAGCGGAAGGCGCGCGCCCATGATCCCGAGCGAGTCGAGCCTGGTGCCTGAGCTTGCGATCGCGCGCGATGCCGCGCGCCGCGCCTCGCCTTGGCGCCTCGGGGCGCGCCCGCTGCCGCGCATCGCGCGCGCGCTCCTGTCGGCGCGGCACTGGCGCGGCGCGGTCGAAGCGTTGCGCGTCTATCGCGCGCCGCTGCCCGCGCTCCTGCGCTACCTGTCCGGGCGCGGCGCCTATCCGGCGGCGATCGGCCTGCGCACGCCTACGGGCCCGGCCGAGGCCACGCTCCACACCCATGCCGACATGCTGACGCTGCACGAGGTGTTCTGCCGGCGGGACTATGCCATGCCGGGCGATGTGCAGAGCGTGCTCGACTGGGGCGCCAATATCGGCATCACCGCGCTGCATGCGCTGACGCGCAACCGGGCCGCGCGCGTGATCGCCTACGAGCCCCTGCCGCGCAATGCCGCGCGGCTCCGACGCCAGCTTGCGCCCCATGCCGGGCGCTGGCGGCTGCACCAGGCGGCGATCGGGTTTGCCGACGGCCAGGCGCAGTTCGGCGCCGAGCCCACCGGGCGCTATGGCGGGCTCGGCCGCACCGACCTGCCCGAGCGCATCGCCGTGCCGGTGCGCGCGGCCAACGCCGCTCTGGCCGAGGCGCTGGCCGAATTCGGCGGCAGCCTCGATCTCCTCAAGATCGACATCGAGGGAATGGAGGCGCCGATCCTGCGCGCGCTCGACCCCGCGCTGCTTGCCCGCGTGCGCCTGATCGTGGCGGAAACAAAGGCGATCGTGCCGCTGGCGGGCTTCGCGCCCGAGCGTGCCGGCAGCGTCGTGCGCTACCGGCACTGAACGCGGCGCAGCACACCGTCCCTCGCCCCGGCCTTCCGTCGGGCGCCACTCTGGCCTTCGCCACCCGTCCGGTGTATCACGGACCCCTCGGTTCCGCGCCGGAAGGGCCCGTGATGAGCAGTGACTTCGCGCTGGTTTCGGTGGACGAGCTTGTTGCCCGCATCCCCGACGGGGCGGTGCTGGCCATGCCGCCCGACTATTCGCTGTCCCCGGCCGCGGCCGTGCGCGCGCTGATCCGGCGCGGCGCCGCCAGGCTCTCGCTGCTCGGCGTGCCGATCTCGGGCTATTGCGCCGACCTGCTGATCGGCGCGGGCGCGGTGGGCGCGATCACCACTTCGGCCGTCTCGCTCGGCGAATATGGGCTCGCGCCACGCTTCACCGCCGCGGTCAAGGCGGGCACGATCAAGGTGGACGACGCCACGTGCCCGTGCGTGCACACCGCCCTCCAGGCGGCCGAGAAGGGCGTGCCCTTCATGCCGCTGCGCGGCGTGATCGGTTCGGACCTGCTCAGGCACCGGCCGGACTGGAAGGTGGTGGACAACCCCTTCGGCAATGACGATCCGATCCTGCTCGTGCCCGCGATCAGCCCCGACTATGCGCTGTTCCACGCGCCGATGGTCGATCGCGCCGGCAATGTCTGGGTCGGGCGGCGGCGCGAGGTGGCAACGCTTGCCCATGCCGCGCGCACCGTGCTTGTCACCGCCGAGCGTCTCTACGACGGCACCATGCTGGAGGATGAGCGCCTCGCCCCCGGCTGCATCGGCGCGGTTTACATCAACGCCGCCGCGCTGGCGCCGAAGGGCGCTTGGCCCTTGGGCTGCCTCGATCTCTACGATCCGGACGAGGCGCATCTGGCTCTCTACGCCCGCGCCGCGCGCGACGAGACCGGGTTCCGAGGCTATCTCGACGCCCATGTGCTCGGCGCGGCCTGAGGCGGAGGCAGCGCCATGAGCGATCCCGCCGGCCAGCCCATCGCGCCCGAGGAAAGGCTGATCGCCGCCATCGCCGCGCTGATCGCCGAGCCCTGCGACCATCCGGTGCGGCACGCGGCGGTGGGCGCGGCCTCGCCCATCCCGGCGGCGGCCTGCATGCTGCGCCAGCATGAAGGCCACGCGATGCGCCTCTCGCTCCTGCAGTCGCGCCGCGCCAACCCCTTCACCGAAGGCGGGCGCGAGCTGTTCGACTTGGCCGGGCAGGGCCGCATCGACCTGTTCTTCCTGGGCGGCGGGCAGATCGACGGAGCGGCCAACATCAACCTCGTCGGCACCGGCACCTACCCGCAGGTGGAGGCGCGCTTCCCCGGCTCCTTCGGCTCGGCCTACATGTATTTCGCCGTGCCGCGCACCATCCTGTTCCGCGAGGAGCATTCGCGCCGCGTGCTGGTGGAGAAGGTCGATTTCATCTCGGCCCCCGGCACCTCGCCCGCCAATGTCTGGCGCCGCGGCACGCCGCAGGCGCTGGTCACCGGGCGCTGCGTGTTCGATTTCGTCGCTTCCCGCGCGCGCTTCGTGCTGCGCAGCCTCCATCCCGGCGTGAGCGCGGCCGATATCGTGCGCGAAACGGGCTTCGGATTCGACATCCCCGCCGATGTGCCCGTCACGCCCGAGCCCACGCCGGCCCAGCTTGCGCTTCTGCGCGGGCCGGTCCGCGCGGCGATGGAGGTCAACTATCCCGATTTCTGCGGCCGCGTCTGGGGCCGCAGGGCAGCCTGAACCGAGAGAACCGAGGAACCCGATGTCCGAGCAGAAGTCCGGCGCCCTTGCCGGCCTCAAGGTGATCGACCTCACCCGCGTGCTGGGTGGGCCCTACTGCACCATGATCCTGTCCGACCACGGCGCGGACGTGATCAAGATCGAGCCGCCCGCCGGCGACGAGGTGCGCGACTGGGGCCCGCCCTTCAACGGGCCGGATGCGAGCTACTTCATCGGCGTCAACCGCAACAAGCGCTCGCTCGGCCTCGACCTCGCCAAGCCCGAGGGCAAGGCGGTGCTGTTGCGCCTGCTCGAAGGCGCCGACGTGCTGATCGAGAATTTCAAACCCGGCAGCATGGAGCGCTGGGGCCTGGGCTACGAGGCGGTGCTGCGCCCGCGCTTCCCGCGCCTGATCCATTGCCGCATCTCGGGCTTCGGCGAGGACGGGCCGCTTGGCGGCTTCCCCGGCTATGACGCGATCGTGCAGGCGATGGTCGGGCTGATGAGCGTGAACGGCACCGGCGAGACCGCGCAGGGCGGCACCGGCCCCTTGCGGCTCGGCACGCCGATCGTCGATCTCGCCACCGGCCTCTACTCCTCGATCGCGATCCTGATGGCGTTGCAGGAGCGCGCGCGCTCGGACCTGGGCCAGTATCTCGACATGACCCTGCATGATTGCGGCATGGCGCTCCTGCATCCGCACGCGGCCAACTTCTTTCTCAATGGCAAGCGGCCCAAGGCCACCGGCAACCCGCATCCCAACATCTCGCCCTACGACAAGTTCCGCACGCGCACGGGCGAGATCTTCTTGGGCGTCGGCAACGATGCGACCTTCCGCAAGTTCTGCGCCGCGATCGGCAAGCCGCACCTCGCCGACGATGCGCGCTTCCGCACCAATGCCGATCGCGTCACCAACCGCCCCGCCCTGACGGTCGAGATCGAGCAGGCGCTCGAGGATGTGGACGGCAACGAGTTCTGCCAGCGGCTGCTGGCGGGCGGGCTGCCGGCCGGCCCGGTGCTGCCGGTGGACGAGGTGATGGAGCAGCCGCACACCGCCCATCGCGACATGGACTGGCGCAAGGACTGGTTCCGCGGCCTCGGCACGCCGATCAAGCTCAAGCGCACGCCGGGCGGGCTCAGGCGCACCCCGCCGCGCTATGCCGAGCACACGCACGAGGTGCTGGCCGAGCATGGTTTCACCGCCGAGGAGGTGGCGAAGCTGGAAGCGGCCGGCGTGGTGCTGACCAAGCGCCGCAAGGGCTGAAGGGGCGCGGCGATGCCTTCAGCCGGCGGCCTGCGACGGCGGCCGGCCCTGCGGCGGGGTTTCGCCCGCGCCCGGTGATGCAGCCGGCTGATCGGCCGTCGCGGGGGCCGTCGCGGGAGCGCTGGCGCCATCCTGCGGTGCGACCGGCGGCTGTCCCGGCGCCCCGGCCGGCGCGGCGGCAAAGGCCCCCATGCTGAAGCCGGCATTCGCGCTTTCGCGCGTGCTGGTGTTGGCAGTGGGGCGCAGCCCGCCCACAAGCTGCGGGCCCTCCGCCTGCTTGGCCATTGCCTCCGCCTCCGCGCGCAGACGCGCATGGCTGCGATAGCTGAACGGAACCATGCCGAGATAGACGAGACCCGCCGCCACCATCGCGCCCCAGGGCTCGCTCATCAGGAAGGTGGCGAACACCACCACGCCGAGGAAGCCGGGCAGCACCCATTCCTCGGGCACCTTGAAGTTCTTGAAGCTGTAGGTCGGCAGCGTGCTGACCATCAGCGAGGCAACGCCGAGCAGCGCGACGCCGTTGGTGATCGGGTGGCGCAGCGCCTCGGACAGGGCGGGCGCGCCCCATTCGCGCGCCTGGAAGCTTGCCACCATCGGCAACAGGCACAAGGCGGCGCCGGCCGGGGCCGGCACGCCCTGGAAGAAATTGTAGGCGTAGCTCGGGCGCGGCGTGCCGTCGATCGCGGCGTTGAAGCGCGCAAGGCGCAGCGCGGCGCACACCGCATAGACCATGCACAGCGCCCAGCCGATGCCGCCCGCCCCGCTCATGGTCCAGAGGAACAGGATCAAGGCCGGCGCCACACCGAAGCAGAGGAAGTCGGACAGGCTGTCGAACTCGGCGCCGAAGCGGCTGGTGCCCTTCAACAGCCGCGCGAGCCGCCCGTCCAGCCCGTCGATCAGCGCCGCGACCGCCACCGCGATCACCGCGGCCGACCAGCGCCCCTCGAAGGCGAAGCGTATGCCGGTCAGCCCGACGCACAGCCCCACCAGGGTCATCAGGTTCGGGATCAGCCGGTTGAAGGACAGGCCGCGGAAGCGCGGCCGGGTGCGGCGGATCAGGCGGCGGCGCAGCGGGCGGACGCGCATGGCGTGCTCCTTTCGCGCGGGACGTTCAGCCGGAGGCCGGCATGGCCGGCGGCGCGGCAGCGGGCGGCGCGGCAGCGGGCGGCGCGGCAGCGGGCGGCACGGCAGCGGGCGGCACGGCAGCGGGCGGCGCGGCAGCGGGCGGCGCGGCAGCGGGCGGCACGGCAGCGGGCGGCGCGGCAGCGGGCGGCGCGGCAGCGGGCGGCACGGCCACGGGAGCGCGGATCGTGGCGCCGAGATCGGCGATCACCGTCTCGCCCCCGATCATAGTCTGGCCGGGCAGGACGAGCGGCTCCACGCCCTCGGGCAGGTAGATGTCGGTGCGGCTGCCGAATCGGATCATGCCGAAGCGCTCGCCCGCACGCAGCGCCTGCCCCTCGCGCACATCGCACAGGATGCGCCGCGCCACCAGGCCCGCGATCTGCACCACCGCCACCGCGCGGCCATCGGGCAGGCGCATCAGGATGGCGTTGCGTTCATTCTCCTCGCTCGCCTTGTCGAAGGCGGCGTTGAAGAACCTGCCCGGCCGGTAGGCGATGCGCTCGACCGTGCCCTCGACCGGGGAGCGGTTCACGTGCACGTCCATCACCGACAGGAAGATCGAGACGCGCATCCGCCCCGCGGGCCCCAGCCCAAGTTCGGGCGGCGGCACAGCCGCCCCCACCGAGACGATCTTGCCGTCGGCGGCGGCGAGCACAAGGTTCGGGCGGGCGGGCGGCACCCGCTCGGGGTCGCGGAAGAAGTAGATCACCCAGGCGGCGATGACCGCGCCCGCTATGCCGGCCTCGGTCGCGAGCAGGAACAGCACCACCGTCACCGCCAGCGCGATGGCGATGAACGGCAACCCCGCGCGGTGCGGCAGGGGCAGGAACGAGCGCAGCGGATCGACAGGGGCAGGCGCGGGCATGGATACCGATCGGGTGATGCGACGGAATTTGGATCGAGACGAGCCGATACAAGCCCGCCGGTTATAGGCGGTTAAGGGACCTCGCGCCAATCTTGGCCTTGGCCAGGAGCGGCCCTTGCGGGGATTTCCCAATGCTTGCCGTCACTTGCGGGCACCTTCCGGGCCAGAACGGGCGCCTTCCGGGCGAGAAGGGGAAGCGCTGATGCACGCCCAGACCCTGCCCGAGCCTGCCTCCATCGCGGCGAGTCGCCCACCCGGCCTGGCCCAGGCGTTACCGGACTATCCGCGCGCGCCGCAGTCTGCCGCGGGGCTGGCGGGCGGCGCGGCGGGAGCCATGCCACCGCTCCGGCTCAGCGCGCGCGTGCGCGGCCGGCGCGTCCGGGCCCGCCTCGATCCCGACGGCCGGCTGCGGCTGCATGCGATGCTCGCCCGCGCGCCGTTCACCGCCGAGAACCTCGCCGCGCGCCGCGGCGCGCTGGCGCTGTTCCTTCTCCTGCGTCGGCGCGCCGGCTGGAGCGGGCGGCTCGCACTTGCCCCCGACGCCACGCTGGAGCTGGCCGCGGAAGCAAGGCTGCCGGTGGCGCGGCCTGGCAGCGCGCTTCTGGTCGAGCTGGTGCGCTTCGCGCTCGCCGTGCGCCTGCTCGCCGGACTGATCGACGAGGGTCTGACCGATGAGGGTCGGCCGCTCAACCCGGGCCGGGAACTGCCAGAACCTGGCCGGGATAGATCAGGTTGGGGTTGCGGATCTGGGCGCGGTTCGCCTGGTAGATCTCGATGAAGCGCGGTCCCCGCCCGTAGATCTGGCGCGCGATGCGCCACAGGCTCTGGCCCGGGCGGACGGTGATGGCGCCGGCCTGCTCCGGGGCCTGCGCCGCCTCGGCGCGGCTGAGCGGCAGCTCCACGCGATGCGCGACGCTGCCATTGGCGGCGATCTGGTCCAGCCGCAGCGTGTGCTCGCCGGGCGGGATCGCCTCGCGCGGGCTGAGCGACCAGCGGCCGAGCGCGTCGGCGCGCGCATCGCCGATATGGCGGTTGCCGAGATAGACCCGCACCAGGCTGTTGCCGACGGCCCGGCCGCCGAGCAGGGCGGCGCCATCGGCCCCGTATTCGACCACGCCGAGCGAGAGCGGGTGCGGCGCGGCGCTGGCGGGCGGCGCCGCGGCGGTGGGCGCGGCGGTGGGCGCGGCGGTGGGCGCGGGCATCGCCGCCGTCGTCCCGTTCGGTGCGGCGGGTGCCGGGGCAGGCGCCGGGGCGGGCGGAACCTGCAACACCTGCGGTGCCGCGCCGGGCTGCCCGGGCACGAGCAGCGCCAATGCCTGCGCGTCGCGCGGCGTGGCGGCGGGGCGGCCGGCAATGTCGCGGCCGGGCTCGGGCACCACCAGCACGACGGCTCCCGGCGCGTCCGCCAAGGCGCCGTCCGCCCTCGGCGTTGCGAGTGTCAGCTCGCGCGCACCGGGCGCAAGCGGCTGGTCGGGCGTGAACACCCACTCGCCGCGCTCATCGGCACGCACGCGCCCGATCTCGCGCCCGCCGTCGCGGATGGCGACATCGGCTCCGGGCGCGGCGCGGCCCGCGATCACCGCCGAGCCCGCCGGATTGATGCGGACGATGTCGAAGCTGGGCACCGGGGCGGCGATCGGTGGCGTCGCCGCCGGAGCAGCGGCTGGCGGCGCCGTGGCGGATGGCGCCGTGGCGGATGGCGCGGGGGCGGATGGCGCGGGGGCGGATGGCGCCGTGGCGGATGGCGATGGGGCCGCAGGCGCCGATGGCACCGGCTGCGCCGGGGATGGTGCGGGCACGATGGCCTGGGCGACCGGACCGGCTGCCTGTGCTGCGGCGCGCTGCGCAGCGTCGGCTGCGGCGCGGGCCTGCGCCTCGCGGGCAGCGGCCTCGCGGGCAGCGGCCTCGCGGGCAGCGGCCTCGCGGGCGGCGGCCTCGCGGGCGGCGGCATCACGAGTGGCGGCTTCACGCGCAGCGGTCTCACGGGCGGCGGCTTCGGCCTGGCCGGCCGCTTGCGCCGCTGCCCTCCGTGCTGCCTCGATCGCGTCCCGTGCCGCAGCCTGGGCTGCGGATTCCCGTGCTGCCGCTTCCCTGGCCGCCGCTTCGCGCGCAGCGGTCTCGGCCGGGGCGATCACTTGCGCCGGCTGGGCCTGGGGCTGGACTTGCGGCTGGGCCTGCGGCTGCGCGACCGGCGCCGGCTGGACGGCCGGCGCGCCAACGCTGCTCGCGGCCGGCGGCACGGGCACGCTGGCGGTGGGCCCGAGCGCGGGCGTGCGCCCGGACAGGCCAAGCTCGTCGCAGAAGGTCAGCGTGCCGGCGGCGGCCAGCAGCACGACCCCCACCGCCGTGAAGATCAGCGGCCGGTTGCTCGCGCGGGATTCGGGAGGGTTCGCCATGCCGAGACCCTAAATCCGCGCGTGCGGCGGCGCAACGGGATGGTAACGAGTCGCGCGCGCCGCGGGCTTGGCCGCTCCGTCAGGCACCGATCGCCCAGGCCAGCACCGCGCCGGCCAGCGCCGGCACCAGCCCGGCCCCGAGCCACAGGAGCGGCGCCATGACCCGCCGCGCCACCTTGCCGCGCGGCGCGATGCGCTGCGCCATCGGCGCTGCCAGGAACACGCAGGCGAGCACGGGGAAGGCAAAGGCGAGGCCGGATGCGCGCGTGGCGATCCACATCGCGATCGCCGAACCCGCCAGCGCCAGCGCCGCCGGAAAAGCGCCCGCCGCGCCCAGCGTCACGGCCGGGAACAGGAGTTGCAGCACGAAGAACGCCGCCGCGCCGGCGGCAAGGCTGGCGGCGAAGGCCAGCGTCGGCGCCGGCAACCCGGCCAGCACCGCCGCCGCGGCGAGCCCGAGCGCTGCCGCCAGCAGCATCGCCGACTGGCCGGCGGGCTCGGGCTGCGGGCGGAGCAGCCCGGCCAGCGCCACCGCCGCGATCGCCACCGGCAGCGCCATGCGCGTGGCGAAGGCGAGCGCGTCGGGGAACTCCGTCGGCGCGCCGATCAGCCACCAGCCGGTGGCGAGCGCCGCCAGCGCCGCCGCCAGCCACTGCACCAGGCGCGGAGCCCTGAACAGGTCGAGCAGCACGCCCACCGCCAGCCCGAAGGCCACCAGCACCGGCAGGCGCTCGAACAGAAGGCGCGGCGTGATCAGCCTCGCGCCGAACAGGTACCAGCCGGCCATCACCAGCCCGAGGCCCAGCGCCGCGCCGGTCAGGCGCAGGCCGGCCGCGCCGGCGAAGCGGCGGATCAGCGGCACGCACAGGATGGTGCCGAGCGCGGCGAGGATCATCGGCTCGGGCGCGCCGAGCCAGGGCAGGACAACCTGCATCGCGAAAACCTCCGGGCCGGCGCAGGCAACATCGCGGCGCGCCGCGGCGCGGTGCGCTTCCTGTGCCGTCGCGGCCCGCACCCTGTCAAGGCTGCCGGGCAGCCTTGCCGGCCGACAGCGGCGCTACAAAGACGCGCGGCGACGTGGCAGGATCAGCCATTCGCAACCCGCTTCGTTACGGAGCGCCCCGATGCCGGACCCCGCCGCCGCGCCCGCCGCAGCCTCCGCCACCGTCCCGGTGGCGGTCTGGGACCTGCCGACGCGCCTGTTCAAATGGAGCTTCGCCCTTCTGGTGGCGGCATCCTGGGCCACCGGGCAGTGGAAGATGTGGGGCTGGCATTTCTGGTCGGGCTACGCGCTGATGGCGCTGGTGATCTTCCGCATATTGTGGGGCTTGGTGGGCAGCGAGACGGCGCGCTTCGCCCATTTCCTGCGCGGCCCCGGCGCGGCGCTCCGGCACTTCCGCGAGCTGCGCCATGGCGGCCCCGACCGCCAGATCGGGCACAATGCGGCGGGCGGGTTCGTCGTCTTCCTGCTGCTGGTGCTGGTCGCGGTCCAGCTCGGCACCGGTCTGTTCTCCGATGACGGTGTGCTGGCCGAAGGCCCCCTCGCCGCGCGCGTGAGCGAGGAGGCGCGCACGGTGCTGAGCACGATCCACGCCCGCATGCAGCGGCTGATCCTGATCCTGGCCGCGCTGCACATCCTGGCCGTGCTGGTCTATCGCGTAGCCCTGCGCCACGACCTGATCGCGCCGATGCTCACCGGCAGGAAGCACCTGCCGGCCGACGCCCCCGCCACGCCGCCGCGCATGGCGCCGGCGGCGCGCGCGCTGGTGTGCGCGGTGCTCGCCGTCGCCGCGACCTGGGGCGTCCTCAGGCTCGGTGCCTGAGCCCGCCCGCCTTGCGCGAGAACGCCAGCAGCCGCGCCCCTTGCCGGAGCGCGGCCGCCCTGGAATTCGCCCGGAGCCCGGA
The DNA here is from genome assembly GCA_020850755.1 of Alphaproteobacteria bacterium. Lineage (GTDB taxonomy): Bacteria > Pseudomonadota > Alphaproteobacteria > Acetobacterales > Acetobacteraceae > JADZEB01. The sequence continues at coordinate 109,602 of JADZEB010000027.1, forward strand.
GGCGGAGCCTCTGGAGCAGCGTCCGATCCGGTGGCGCCGCGCTGCGGTTCCGCCGGATCGGACTAAGCTGCTCGCAAACCTTAAGTTTCTCGGGCACGAGTTCCGTTCGGCTGATCCAGTTCGAACGGAACCTGCCCTAGCGCGGCTGGCGATAGGCGTTGTGGCAGCTATCGCAGGTCGCCGAGACACGGTTGAAGGCGGCCTGGCTTGCCGCGCGGTCGCCGCCCGACGCCGCCTGCGCCAGGGCGCGCGACGCCGCGCTGAAGGACGCCGACTGGGCGCGGAAATCGGCCATGTTCTGCCAGATCGCAGGCATGGCGCGCGTCTCGCCCGCTCTCGAGCCCACGGCTGTGCCTTCAGGCACCAGGCCGGGCAGCCGCTCGCCCAGTTCCGCCAGGCGGTTGCCACGTGCCGCAAGGTCGTTGACGGCGCCGCTGCCGGCCAGCACGTCGCGCACGGCGCGGAACTCGGCCAACTTGGCGCGCATCACGTTGCGCCGCTCGGTCACGACATCGGCCTGGGCGAAGGCGGCGGTGGTGGCCGCGCCGAAAATCGCTGCGGCGGCAAGGGCGAAAAGCCCGGTCTTCCTGTTCAGACGCATGTTCTCTCCTGTCGGGGATTGCGGCCCTTTGCACGGGCCTTGGAACGAGGGCGTGGCGCCACCCGCCACGCAACGAGATGCTATTTCTGAAACCGTGGCGGTAGCAAGGTATGCTGGCACCGATCCGGTGACAGCTTGGCCCCCGCCGCGATCAAATCCGCGTGACCGACTCCGCCCCCGGCGCGTAAGCGTCCATCTCAAGGATGGTCAGAAGGGGCGGGCGGCATGCGCAGCGACATCCGGGCGGTGGCGGTATTCTGCGGCGCAAACACCGGGGTGCGTCCGGCGCACAAGGCAGCGGCGGTGGCGCTCGGCACCGCGCTGGCCAAGGCCGGCATCCGGCTGGTCTATGGCGGCGGCCGGGTCGGGCTGATGGGCGCGCTCGCCAATGCCACGCTCGCCGCGGGCGGGGCGGTTACCGGCGTGATCCCCGATTTCCTGCGCAAGTGGGAAGTCGCGAACGAGGACCTTTCCGGCCCCTCCGAACTGGAGGTCGTGGCCAGCATGCACGAGCGCAAGCAGCGCATGTGCGAGCTGGCCGACGGCTTCGTGATGCTGCCGGGCGGGCTCGGCACGCTCGACGAGACGATCGAGATCATCACCTGGCGCCAGCTCAAGCTGCACGACAAGCCGGTGGTGCTGTGCGACGTGGACGGCTCGGCCGCGCCGCTGCTCGCGCTGATCGAGGCGGCAATCGCCGACGGCTTCGCCCGGAGCGAGGTGCGCCGCCTCTATCGCGTCGCGCGCAAGGTCGAGGAGGTGATCGGCCTGCTCGAACACGCCCAGGCGGCACAGGGTGGGGCGATCCGCCTGGCCTGAGGCGGCGGCGGCAGCGGCGGTGGCAGCGGCGGCAGCGGCGGCAGCGGAGCCAATGCGGGATTTCGCGCCCGCGCCCGTGCCGGACGCTTGCGAGGCCGGATGGGCGGGGCTATAAACCGCCCCGCCGCGAGGCCCGTGCCGGAGTGTAGCTCAGCCTGGTAGAGCACTGTGTTCGGGACGCAGGGGCCGGAGGTTCAAATCCTCTCACTCCGACCAATCGGCAACCCCGGCCTGGCCCACGCGGCCCGGCCGGGGTTTTCGTTTTGGGCGATGGGCACGCCTAGCCCCCCTTCCCCGCCGGCGGCCAGGGGCGCGCGAGCGGGTCGGGGTCGAGCAGCGCGGCATCATTGTTGCGCACCGCGTTCACCCGCGTCGAGACCGGCCAGACCTTGAACCAGCCATCCGGTGCCGGGCGCAAGAGAGCGGCCAGCGCCCGCGCGCCCCCGGCCCCGTCGCCCACCGCGGCTTCCGTCTCGCCGAGCCAGGCGGCCCAGGAATCGGGGCCGAGCACCACCGGCATGCGATCGTGCAAGGGGCGCAGAAGGTCGTTGGCGTCGGTGGTCACCACGGTGAAGCTGCGCAGGATCGTCGCGTCGGGCGCGCGCCAGCGCTCCCACAGACCGGCCAGCACCATCGGGCTGCCATCCGCTATCGCCACCGCATAGGGCTGCTTGCCCTTGCCGCCCGGCTGGACGCGCCATTCGTAGAAGGCGTCGATCGGCACGAGGCAGCGGCGCTTGGCATAGGCGTCGCGGAAGGCGGGCTTGGCGGCCAGCGTCTCGGCCCGCGCATTGATCATCTGGCTCGCGATCCTGGCGTCCTTGGCCCAGATCGGCACCAGCCCCCAGCGCAACAGGTCGAGCTGGCGCGCCCGCGTTTGCGGGTTGAAGCGAACGACGAGCGAATCCTGCGTCGGCGCCACGTTCCACGAGGGGGCGTGGTTGGGCAGCGGGTTGGTGGTGGCGAACAGGCGCCGGAGCGCCTCGGGCGCCGAGGTCTGGACGAAGCGGCCGCACATGGCGCGATGCTGTAGCGCGCCGGGGCGGCGGGTGGGAAGGCCCGGCTGCGGCGCGCATCGTCCACCGCACCCCGCCAGCCGCACCAGCTACGGCCCCGGCAACGCCGGGCCGCGCCGAACCTGACGCGCCCGCCCCCTACCCGAGTCGCTGCCTATTGCCGAGCGGGCTGTAGCCGGCCGGACCGAGCCTGATGCGACCCGCCCTACCCCAGCAGCAGCCCGTTGCCGAGCGCGGCGTAGCCGGTGCCGAGATTGGGCAGGAGCGACGGCTGCGCCACCACCACCCTCCCGCCCGCGCCGGGGCCGAGCGCCCACATCTCGGTGCGGCCCGTCGCGGCATGACGCCAGACCAGATCCGCCCGCCCGTCGCCCGAAAGGTCGGCCAGGCGGATCGCCTGCCACTCGGCACCGCGCCAGCCGAGGACGGAGGTGGACAGCACCGTGTCGGCATCCATGCGCCAGGCCTCGATCATGCCGTCGGCGCGGCGCCAGATCAGGTCGTCGCGGCCGTCGCCATCGCCATCGCCGGCGCCGAGCAGGACCGCACCCGCCGGCGCGGCCGGCAGCGCGCGCTCGGCCAGCACGCGCTCCTCCTCCATGCGCCAGAACAGGGCGGCGCCAGTGGCATCCTCGCGCCAGACCAGATCGTTGCGCCCATCGCCGTCGAGATCGCCAGTGCCGGCCAGGGTCCAGCCGGCGCCGGGGCTGCCGATCTCGGCGGTGCGCGCGACCGCGCGATTGCCCATCAGCCACAGGCCGGCGACACCATCGGCATCGCGCCGCCAGAGCAGGTCGCCGATGCCGTCGCCCGAGAGGTCGGCCAGGCCGAGCAGAGTCCAGCCGGCCGGCGCGGTGCCGAGGTCGAGCGTCTCGGCGCGCACGCCGCCATGGAACACCCAGCCGGTGAGCGCCCCGCCCGCCTCCTGCCACAGGATGCCGTCGGTGTCGGCGCCGGCAAGCCGGCCGAGCCCGGCGGCAGTGGCGGCGGGCGCGGCGCCGGCGTCGCGCGCATCGATCACGCGCCCGCCCTCGTGGCGCTGCATCCAGATTGCCCCGCCGCTCGCGCGCCAGAACATGGGCGCCGGCTGGGCGGTGGCGTAGGTCCAGACCTGGCCGGCCGGCACGCCGCCGGGCGCGGGATCGTCGGCGGCCTGCTCGCCCGGCGCGCCGACCACGGCGGTATAGCCCGCGCCAGACAGGCCGACCGACAGCCCGAACTGGCCGGTGCCGCTGCCATCGCCGGCGAAGCTCCGCTGCAACACCCAGGCCGTGCGCTCCCAGCGGAACAGGTAGGCGGCGCCCACCCCGGTGGCGCCGGCGCGCGGCGCACCCGCCAGCACCATCGTCCCGTCCTCGGACATGGCGACCGAGGTGCCGAAGCCGCCGCGCCGCACCGGATCGGGCGCGGCGATGACGGTCTCGGTCCAGGTGGCGCCGATGCGGCGGAACACATGCAGCCCGCCCTGGTTTTCTTCCGCCCCGTCGCGGCCGGGGGCGCCCACGGCGGCAACGCGTCCGTCGGCCGAGATTGCCACCGCCGTGCCGAACTGGTCGCCTGCCGCGCCGCTGGCGGCGACAAGGCGCGTCCAATGCGTCGTCGATGGGCCGATGCGCCAGAGCCAGGCCGCGCCTTGCAGCAGATTGGCGCCGACATCGGCGAAACGCCCGCCGACGATCGCCGCCTCGCCGCTCGCGGCCATCGCCACCGCCGCGCCATAGAGGGCGCGCGCCGGCGCCTCGGGCATCGGCAGGTTGCGCCTCTCCCAGACATCGCCGAACCGCTCGTAAAGCCAGGCCGCGCCGACGTCAGCGACACCGCCGACATCATCGCCCCCGGCGCCGACGATGATGCGCCGCCCGTCGCCCGAGATGGAGACGCTCTGCCCGATCTGGTCGCCGAGCGCGGGCCAGACCTGGGCCAGCGGCGCGCTCTCCCACCCGGCCGGACCAAGGCTCAGCGCCTCGGCCCTCCCGGCGCCGGCGATGCCGGGCAGGGCGGTGGCGAAGGGGCCGCCAATGACCGCGCCCGTGCCGTCGCGTGACAGGGCCACCGCCGCGCCAAGCTCGCCCGTGCCACCCGCGCTGCCGGAGAAGGCCGCGACCGAGGCACCGAAACCCGCCGCGAGCCGCGTCAGCACCAGGACGCGCGCCGGCGTGCCCACCGGCCCCGGCGCCGTCGCCGAGCCGGGCGCACCCGCGATCAATGTGGTTCCGTCGGCGGACAGCCCGACCGCCGTGCCAAGCCCAAGGCTGCCGGCGGTCTGCCCGAAAGGCACCACCGCCGCCGCTGTTCCGATTGTCCAGCTCATCTCTCTCGCTACCCGGCCCGCTTGTCCTGTCCGTCTGGCACACGCGCCCCCGACGCAGGCGCGACGATACCATGTCCCACAGCGCGAGACGTTAACGCGGGAGTAACGGATGGGCGGCGCCGGTTAACACATCGGCGTATGCGCAGAGCCGATGCGGTCGCGATCAGGGCTGGATCGGCGGGCGCTTGCCGCGCAGCCCGATCGCCTGCTCGAAGGCGTGGCCGAGGCGCAGCATGCGCGCATCGTCGAAGGGCTTGCCGATGATCTGCAGGCCGAGCGGCATGCCGGTGGCGGCGAAGCCGTTGCACACCGACAGTGCCGGCCCGGCCGAGATGTTGGCCGGGATGGTGTAGATCGGCTTGGCGAAGCCTTCATCCAGGGACTGGTCGCCCAGCCGCGGCGCACCGCCCGGCGTGCCGGCGGTGATCACCGCGTCGTAGCGCTCGAACAGGGCATTGAAGCGGTGCATCAGCGCAAGCCGGTTGCGCTGCGCCTGGATGTAGTCGGCCGCGCGCAGCAGGCCGCCGCCCATCACGCGCACGCGGAACGAACGGCTGTAGATCTCCGGCCGCTCGACCAGGTCCTTCTCGTGCAGCGCATAGGCTTCCGAGGCGATGATGACGCGCCCCGTCGCGTTGAAGGCTTGCAGGTTGGCGGTGCGCGCCTCCTCGACCTTGCACCCGAGCCCTTCGAGGATGCGCACGCTGTCGGCCATCGCCTGCTTCATCTCGGCGGTGGAGGGCAGGTCCTGCTCGTAGAAGTGGCGGATCACGCCGATGCGCATGCCCTTCACCGGCTCGCGCAGCGCCTTGGCATAGTCGGGGACCGCCACCTTGACCGAGGCGCTGTCCCTGGCATCGTGGCCGGCGATCGCCTGCAGCAGGATGGCGCAATCCTCGACCGTCCAGGCCATCGGCCCGGCACAGTCGAGCGAGGGGGCGAGCGGGATCACGCCGCGCCGCGACACCAGCCCGGCCGTGGGCTTGATGCCGGCAATGCCGCAGAAGGTGGCGGGCAGGCGGATCGAGCCGCCGGTGTCGCTGCCGAGCGAGCCCATGCACATCCCGGCCGCGATCGCCGCCCCCGACCCGGAGGAGGAACCGCCGGTGAAGCGCGCCGGGTCCCACGGGTTGCGCGCGGGCGGCCAGGGCAGGTCGAAGGCGGGACCGCCGGTGGCGAATTCATGCGTGGCAAGCTTGCCCAGCAGCACCATGCCGGCGGCGTGCAGACGGCGCACGGTTTCCGCATCCTCGGCCGGGACGTTCTTTTCCAGCAGGCGCGAATGGGCGGTGGTGCGGATGCCGGCGGTTTCGTAGATGTCCTTGATCGCAAGCGGAATGCCGTGCAGGGGGCCGCGCCACTTGCCGCCGGCGATCTCCTTCTCGGCCGTGCGGGCGGCTGCCATCGCCTCCTTCTCGGTGACGAGCAGATAGGCGTTGAGCTTGCCGTTCAGCGCCGCCGTGCGCTTGAGGAAGGCGCGCGCCAACTCCACCGGCGAGATCGCCTTGGCCTTCAGCCGCCGCGACGCCTCGGCGATGGTGAGCAGGCAGAGTTCGTCGGCCTTGCTCATCGCTTGCCCTTCGCCTTGGGTTTGGCCCTGGCGGCCGGCTTGGGCGCGGGCTTGGGCGCAGCCTTTGGCGCAGGCTTGGACGCGGGCTTGGACGCGGGCCTGGCCTTCGCGGCGGGCCGAGCAGGTGGCTTCGCGGCGGGCTTCGGTGCCGGCTTCGGCGCCGGCTTGGGCGCGGGCTTGGGCGCGGGCTTGGGCGCGGGCTTGGGCGCGGGCCGGGCCTTGGCGGCGGATTTCGGCGGCGGCGCCGGTGCGGGCACCGCTGCGGCCGCCTTGGCCGGTTGCGGGCTTGCGCCCGCGTTCACGGCAGTCAGCGCGGCGCGCCCTATCGGGCGCGCGGGGCGCCCGCCGCCGAGGGCAAAGGTGCCGGGCGAATGCGCCGGCTTCGGCGTCGGCGCCGCCCTTGGCGCAGCCGGCACGACCGGGACGGGCTTGGCCGGGCTGCGCGGCGTCGGCACAGGCGCCGCTGCCTGCGGCTCGGGGAACAGCAACGGGTTGAAGACGAAGGCCGGATCGTCGGTCATCGGGCGCTGGCGCGGGATCGCCGCCGCAAGCTTGGTGAGCTGGCTGTAGGTCAGCACCAGATCGCCGACCTGCCCGGCATTGAGGTTGAGCCCGGCGCGGCGGACCAGCACCTCGATCTCGGTCGGGGTAACAGCGGGTGCGGCGGGCAGGATCGGAGCTTGTGTGCCGGCGCCAGGGGAATGCGCACCCTGCGGTGCCCCTTCGGGGGTCCCGGCGCCTGCACCTGCGGCTGGCGGCGCGCCGTTCGAACCGGCCGGTGCCGTCATCGCCCCTCCGACGCGTCACCGGCTATGACGATCATGCCGGTTTGCGACGCCATGTTATTGTAATTGTTACCAGCCTGGAACCGGCAGCGCAACGTCCGGAACCGGGGGCGGGTGCCTCAGCGATCCAGCCGCTGGCCTGTTTCACCTGAAAAAACATGCACTTGCGCCGGCTGGATCGCCAATGCCAGCACCGCCCCGGCGACCGGATGCATGGAACCCGGCAGCCTTGCCGTCAGCGACTCGTCCGAGGGGACGCGGCCATGGACCAGCGTCTCTCCGCCCAGGGGCTCGACCAGATCGACAGTCAGCTTGAGCGGGCCGTCGGCGGCCGGGGGCACATGCTCGGGGCGGATGCCGATGGTGAGCCTGGTGCCAGCAGGTCCGACACGCGCGCCATCAAGGAACCCGACCTCGAAGCCGGCATCGAGCCTCGCCCCCGTCCCGCCCGGCAGCAGCGTGCCAGCAAGGAAGTTCATCGGCGGCGCGCCGATGAAGCCGGCAACGAAAATGTTGGCCGGACGGTTCCAGATATCCAGCGGCGTGGCGATCTGCTCGGCCACCCCGCCATGCATCACCACCAGCCGGTCGCCCAGCGTCATCGCCTCGACCTGGTCGTGCGTGACGTAGAGGCTGGTCACGCCGAGCGAGCGTTGCAGGCGCTTGATCTCGGCGCGCATCTGCACGCGCAGCTTGGCATCGAGGTTGGACAAGGGCTCGTCGAACAGGAAGAGCTTGGGCTCGCGCACGATGGCGCGGCCCATCGCCACGCGCTGGCGCTGCCCGCCGGAAAGCTGGCGCGGGCGGCGGTCGAGCAAGGGGGCGATCGCCAGCATATCGGCGGCCTTCTGCACGCGCGCGCGGATCTCCTCGCGCGGCAGGCCGCGGATCTTCAGCCCATAGGCCATGTTCTCGTACACGCTCATATGCGGATAGAGCGCGTAGTTCTGGAACACCATGGCGATGTCGCGATCCTTGGGCTCGCGCAGGGTGACGTCCTGCCCGCCGATGATGACGCGCCCGCCGGTGGCCGTTTCCAGGCCGGCGACGATGCGCAAGAGCGTGGACTTGCCGCAGCCCGAGGGGCCGACGACAACGATCATCTCGCCATCGGCCACGGCGAGGTCGATGCCGTGCAGCACCTTGGTCGCGCCGAAGCTTTTCTGCACGCCCTGGATTTCGAGTGTCGCCATCTCGCCCGCCCCGATCCTTCCTGTCCTGTCCTGTCCTGTCCTGTCCCGTGCCGCTTGCCGCTACTTCTCGGTCTCGACCAGGCCCTTGACGAACCAGCGTTGCATCAGCACCACCACCGCCACCGGCGGCAACAGCGCCAGGACGGTGGTGGCCATGATCAAGTGCCAGGGGCTCTGCGCATCGCCATTGCCGATCATCTTCGAGATGCCGACGACGATCGTCTCGTATTCCGGGCGCGAAGTGATGAGCAGCGGCCAGAGATACTGGTTCCAGCCATAGATGAACAGGATCACGGCCAGCGCCGCGATGTTGGTGGTGGACAGCGGCAGCACCACGTCGCGGAAGAAGCGCATCGGGCCGGCGCCGTCGATCTTGGCGGCCTCCACCAGTTCATCCGGGATGGTGAGGAAGAACTGGCGGAACAGGAGGGTGGCCGTGGCCGAGGCGATCAGCGGCACGATCAGCCCGGTCATGCTGTTGGCGAGATTGAGCTGGGTGATGACCGCGAAGGTGGGGATGATCCGCACCTCGACCGGCAGCATCAGGGTGATGAAGATCAGCCAGAAGAAGATCATCCGCCCGGGAAAGGAGAAGAACACCACCGCATAGGCCGAAAGGAGCGAGATCGCGATCTTGCCCACGGTGATGCCGACCGCCATCAGGATGCTGTTCCACATCATGATGTGGACGGGCACGCGGAAGCTGCGCCCGCCGCCCTCGGTCCAGACGGTGACGTAGTTCTCGACGCCGTAGGCGCCGGGCAGCAGCGGCACATCGCCGCGCCCGACGGTATCGACATCGTGGGTCGAGCCGATCAGGGTGATGTAGATCGGCATGGCGAAGATCGCCACCGCCAGGCAGAGAAGCCCGTGGATGCCGATCGTGCCGAGCAGGCTGCGCTCGACCACGCCTTGCGCCGTCGTGCCGTGCGCGGCCATCAGTAGTGCACCTTGCGCTCGATGTAGCGGAACTGCACCGCGGTGAGCATGATCACCAGCACCATCAGCACGACGGATTGCGCCGCCGAGGAGCCGAGGTTCAGGTTCACCACGCCATCGACATAGACCTTGTAGATCAGCGTCTCGGTCGCCTTGGCCGGCCCGCCCTGCGTCAGCGCGTGGATCGCGCCGAAGGTGTCGAAGAAGGCGTAGACCAGGTTCACCACCAGCAGGAAGAAGGTGGTGGGCGAGAGCAACGGGAAGACGATCGACCAGAAGCGGCGCGTTTCCGAGGCGCCGTCGATGGCGGCGGCCTCCAGCACGCTTTTCGGGATCGCCTGCAGCCCGGCCAGGAAGAAGATGAAATTGTAGCTCACCTGCTTCCAGGCGGCGGCGATGGTGACCAGCAGCATCGCCTGCCCGCCATTGATGTAGTAGTTCCAGTCCACCCCGTAGCCGCGGATGATGCGCGCGAACAGCCCGATCGCCGGGTGGAACAGGAACAGCCACAGCGCCGCGGAAAGTGCCGGCGCGATCGCGTAGGGCCAGATCAGCAGCGTCTTGTAGAGGTTGGCGCCGCGGATCTGCTTGTCGGCCAGCACCGCCAGGAACAGGCCCACCGCGATCGAGAAGAAGGCGACCGAGCCCGAGAAGACCAGGGTGTTGCTGAAGGCGCCGAGATAGAGCGGATCGGCGAACAGCTCGGCGAAGTTCTCGAGCCCGACGAAGGTCGAGCGCAGGCCGAACGGGTCCTCGCGCAGCATCGACTGCATGATCGCCATGCCGGCCGGCCAGAAGAAGAACACCGCGGTGATGGCGATCTGCGGCGCGAGCAGGAGGTATGGCAGCAGCTTGCCGCGGAAGATCACGCGCCGGCGCATCTAGGCGCGCGCCCGGTTCATGGGCACCGGCGAAACCGCCGCCCGCGGCCAGGCGGCCACAGGCGGCGTTCCGCATGGTGCTGCGAAGTCAGGCAGGCCCATCCGTGCGGGTCCGCCTTGCGTCGCATGCCCGTGCGTCGCGCTAGCGGGAGGCGCGCTCGAAGTCGCGCAGCACGCGGTTGCCGCGCTGCACGGCGGCGTCAAGCGCGGCCTGGGCCGATTGCTGGCCCTGCAGCGCCTTCTCCATCTCCTCCTGGATGATGTTGCGGATCTCGACGAACCGGCCGAGGCGGAAGCCGCGGCTGTTCTCGGTCATGGTGCCGCGGGTGAGCTGGTGGATCGGCATGTCGGTGCCCGGCTCGCGCTGGTAGAAGCCGTCACGCTGCGACTGCTCGTAGCCGCCGCGGGTGATCGGCACATAGCCGGTCTGCTGGTGCCACCAGGCGTCGCGATCGGGACGCGAGAGGAAGTTGAAGAACTCGACCACGCCGCGATATTCCTCGGCGCGGCGGTTGGGGGAAGTCATCACCCACAGGCTGGCGCCGCCGATGACGCTGTTGATCGGCTCGGCGATCACGTCCGGATAGAAGGGCAGCATGGTGGCGCCCCACTGGAACTTCGCCTCGCGCTGCACGCGGGCGCGGAAGGCCGACGAAGTCTGGATCATCGCGCACTCGCCCGAGATGTAGAGCGGCTCGGCGGCATTGTCGCGCCCGCCCCACTTGAACGAGCCGTTGCGCGATGCCTCCACCAGGTTGTTCAGGTGGCGCACGAAGGGCGCGGCGTTGATGCGCAGTTCCGTGTCCAGCCCGTCGAAGCCGTTGGCGCGGGTCGAGAACGGGATGTTGTGCAGCGCCGAGAACTGCTCGAACTGCGTCCAGGTTGGCCAGCCCACGGTGAAGCCGCAGGGCGCGGCGTTGCGCTCGCGGATCTGGCGGGCGGCGGCGAACACCTCGGGCCAGGTTGCCGGCGGCTTCTCGGGATCGAGCCCGGCGGCGCGGAACACGTCCTTGTTGTACCAGAGCACGGCGGTCGAGCTGTTGAACGGCATCGAGATCAGCTTGCCGTCCGAGGAGGAATAGTAGCCACGCACACCGGCCAGATACTGCTCGGTGTTGAGCGGAATGCCGGCCTCGGCGAACAGTTCGTGCACGGGCTTGATCGCGCGCCCGGCCGCCATCATGGTCGCGGTGCCGACCTCGAACATCTGCACGATGTGCGGCGCCTGCCCGGCACGGAAGGCGGCGATCGCCTGGGTCATGGTATCGACATAGCCGCCCTTGAAGGTGGCCACCACGCGATAGCGGTTCTGCGCCTGGTTGAAGGCCTCGGCCGCCTGGCCGACGATCTGGCCCAGCGGGCCGGTCATGGCATGCCAGAACTGGATGTCGATCGGGGCCTGGGCGCGCGCGCCGGTGCTGGCGGCAAGGCTGAGCGCGGCGGCGGCGCCGACGGCAAGAAGCGATCTGCGGTGCATGACGATCTCCCACGGTTGCGACAGCACATTGGCTCTAGCGGGCTGCCTTTGCGCCGAGCTTACACAAATATGAAGGTTCTGTGACAGGAACAAAAAGCAGCCGCGAACTCGATCGCCCGAGATCCGATCGCCCGCGCGGGTGCGGCCGCTAGGGCACGTTCCGTTCGGCTTGAATCAGCCGAACGGGAGTCGTGCCCGAGAAACCTAAGGTTTGCGAGCAGCTTGGTCCGATCTGGTGGAACCGCCCTGCGGTTCCACCAGATCGGAAGCTCCTCTAGCCGCCTGCGGCCGGCCGCCCGCCCTGGTCCGCGCGCGCCCAGCGGATCAGCCGGGCGGCCGGGAACACCCAGACGAAGCCCGCGACCGGGAAATAGAGCACGCCCGCGATCCAGTGCAGGCCGATGATGTGGTCGGCCAGCGTCACCACCACCACCACATAGGCAATGAAACCGGCGATCCCGATCAGGCTGGCGAGCAGGGGGCGGGACATGGGGCGGCGACGGGGTCCTGTCTGGCTGGTGCGGCGCGGCGCGATGCGCGCCCCGCCCCACCCCGATAGCGCGGGCACGGTGCGCGGCGCAAGACAGGCGGCCGCCGCGCCCCGGTCGCGCGCGCCTCGGGCACGTTCCGGCCGGTCCCGGCGCCAGCGTCGCCCCCGGGGTGCGGTGCAGGCCGGCACAAGGCGCCAGATGCTCCCCGCCGCGACCCGCGCGGCGCCCGGCCCTGCGCGGCTGCGTCAGGGCCGCCCGACGCTCCTTCGATGCGCGCCCCGCGTTGCCCCGCGGGCGGGGCTTCGCTAGTCTCCGCCCGCCGCGCGCTGCCCGCCTGTCCCCGGCAGCCGCCAACCCCGAGCCGCAGGTGCCGCATGAACCTCAAGGATCACATCCGTGGCGTGCCCGACTTCCCCAAGCCCGGGATCCTGTTCTACGACATCTCCACCCTGCTCGCCGATGCCGATGCCTGGCAGGTGGCGATGGGGCGGATGGCGCGCGCCGTGTCGCCGCACCTGCCCGACATGATCGCCGGGGTGGAGAGCCGTGGCTTCCTGGTGGCCGCACCGCTCGCGCTCAAGCTCGGCTGCGGCTTCATCATGCTGCGCAAGCGCGGCAAGCTGCCGGGCCCGACCATCGGCCACGACTATGCGCTGGAATACGGCACCGACCGCATCGAGATCCAGAAGGACGCGATCACGCCCGGCCAGCGCGTGGTGCTGGTGGATGATCTGCTTGCCACCGGCGGCACCATGGCCGCCTCGGTCGCGCTGCTGCGCCAGGTGGGCGCGGTGGTGCCCTCGGCCGCCTGCCTGATCGAGCTCAACTTCCTGCACGGGCGCCGGAAGCTGGAAGCGTTGGGCCTCAAGGTCGAGACACTGGTGAGCTACGACAGCTAGCGGACAAGGTCACGCCGCGCGGGGCGCGAGCAATCCGGGCAGGGCCAGCGCCGGCTGCGGCGCCGCCACCAGAAGCCGCGCCGGCTGCACCGGCAGGTGCGGAATGCCGAGCGCGCGCGCAGCGCGGCTGCGGGCAAGGCCGGGCTGGGCCACCAGCACGGCGCGTCCCTCCGTCTCCCCCGCGCGCGCCAGCGCATGGCGGATCAGGGTCGGCTCGGGCAGGCCCATCACCACCGCCTCGGCTTCCGGCACGCAGGCCGACAGCGCGGCCAGCAGCGCGCCCGTTCCCGGCCGCTTGCGCCCCGCCCCGGCCCCGGCCCAGGCCCAGGGGTCGGCATCGGCGGCGATCAGCGCCGCGCCCTCCTCCAGCGCGGCCAGCGCCTGGGCGAGCCGCTCATGCGTCAGGTCGAGGTCGCAGGCCGCCAGCACCGCGTCCGGCGCGCGCGCCTCGATCTCAAGGCCGAGCGCGCAGGCCAGGCGGCAGAGCGAACGGGTGGCGAGCGGCAACACCCGCCCCGCCGGCCAGCGCGGGGCGATATGCGCCACCGCCGCCGCGCCCGCCAGCAGCAGGCGCTGCGAGGCGACCGGAAGGCCCATGGTGTCAAGTTCGCCCGCCAATTCCTCGGCGGTGTGGGTGGCGTTGTTCGACAGGACATGAAGCCGCTCGCCCGCCAGATGGAGAAGCTCTGCCGCGCCCGGTGCCGGCCCCTCGGGGCCGAGCAGGCAGCCTTCCAGTTCCACCAGCACCACCTCGGCATCCGCCAGAAGTCGTGCCGCCTCGGTCTCGGACAGGCGCGCCGACATGACACCACTCCACCCGCAAGGGCCGCGCGCGCAGACGCGTCCGTTGACGCCATCCTGGCACGCCCGCGCCGGGGGAAGCGCCGCAGCCTGCCGTTGACTGCGCGACTCTAGCCGTGGCGCGGGCGGGGTTTCTTGAATCCAAGGTGAATTGTTCGTCGCGCGGGGAGCGCGGCGGCAGGCGCTCAGTGCGGCTCGACATCCAGCGCGTAGCCGGCGGCGCGTACGGTGCGCACCACATCCATCTCGTTCTCGCCGTTCAGCGCCTTGCGCAGGCGGCGGATATGCACGTCCACCGTGCGCGGCTCGACATGGATGTCGCGGCCCCAGACCGAATCGAGCAGCTCCTCGCGCGTGAAGACGCGGCGCGGATGCTGCATGAAGAATTCCAGCAACCGGAACTCGGTCGGGCCGAGATGGACGCTGCGCCCGTTGCGGAAGACGCGGTGGACGGCGAGATCCATCGTGATGTCGTGGAAGCGCAGCGATCCCTTGGCCGAGGGCGATCCGGCGCGGCGCAGCAGCGCGCGGATGCGTGCCAGCAGCGCCTCCATCGAGAAGGGCTTGGTGATGTAGTCGTCGGCGCCGATGTTCAGCCCGCGCACCGAATCCGCCTCCTCGCTGCGGGCCGTCACCATGATGATCGGCAGGTCGCGCGTGGCCGGCCTGCGGCGAAGCTGGCGGCAGACCTCGATCCCCGACATCTGCGGCAGCATCCAGTCGAGCAGGACGAGATCGGGCCTGGCCTCGGCGACCTTGGTCAGCGCCTCGGCCCCATCGGCGGCCTCCTCGACGCGGAAGCCCTGCTTCTCGAGGTTGTAGCGCAGCATCGTCACGAGCGCAGCCTCGTCCTCGACGACGAGGATAAGGGGCTTCATCATCGCGGCCACGCCCGGCGCCATGCCTAGCGGCCCGCCAAGGGCTCGTCCTTGCCCTTCGGCCGCGCATCGCCCAGCGCCTCGCCGCGCACGGCGAAATAGACCACCTCGGCGATGTTGGTGGCATGATCGCCGATGCGCTCGATGTTCTTGGCGATGAACAGGAGATGCGTGCAGGCGGTGATGTTGCGCGGATCCTCCATCATGTAGGTGAGCAGCTCGCGGAACACGGCATTGTAGACCTCGTCCACCGGCTCGTCGCGCCGCCACACCTCGACCGCCTTCTCGGCGTCGCGCCCGAGATAGGCGTCGAGCGCGTCCTTGAGCATGCCGAGCGTGAGCTCGCTCATGCGCAGGATGCCGGATGCGCTGGCCACCGGCGGCAGCTGCGCCAGCCCGAGCGCGCGCTTGGCGACGTTCTTGGCATAGTCGCCGATCCGCTCGAGGTCGGAAGCAATCTTGAGCGAGGCGATGATCAGCCGCAGGTCCTGCGCCATCGGCTGGCGCAGCGCGAGCAGGCGGATGACGTTCTGGCCCGCCTCGCGCTCGAGCGCGTCGAGCTGGGTGTCGAGCTGCACCACATGCGCCGCGCGCTCGCCGTCGCGCTTGACCAGGGCCTGCACCGCCTCGGAAAGCTGGTTCTCGGCCATGCCGCCCATGCGCGAGATGGTGTCGCGCAGCCGGCCCAGATCCTCGTCATAGGACTTGACGGTGTGTTCTCTCATCGTGGCGTCTTTGCCCACTGGCTGTGCGCCCCCATCAAGGCCCGGGACCGGCCGGATCGCACGGCACGGACTCGCTCGCGCCGGTATCGACGCGGCCGGACGCTAGCGGGGCTGCGTCACAGTGATGTTGCGGTTCGGTTAAGCTTCGATGACGTTTAGCACCCCGCGCCACCCCCCGCCACAGGGCTGGCGCTGCCACCGCCCGCGGCCCGGCAGGATACGAGACCCCGGGTTGCCAGAGGGGGCCGGCGCGGCTAGCTTGCGCGCTCGCAGAGAAGCGTCCCGCGGCCCTGCCCCTCTTCCCGATCGGCAGGCGGGCGCTCGCAGCCTGATGGAAAGGCCATAAACGATGGAATCCCGTTCCTTTGACGTGGTGGTGATCGGTGGCGGCAACGCGGCCCTGTGCGCGGCGCTCGCGGCACGCGAGAAGGGCGCCTCGGTGGCGGTGCTGGAACGCGCCCCGGAAGACGAGCGCGGCGGCAACAGCCGCTTCACCGCCGGCGCCATGCGCGTTGCCTATCGCGGCGTCGATGACATCCGCACCCTGGTGCCCGACCTGACCGACGACGAGGTCAGCCGCACCGATTTCGGCACCTACACCGAGGAGCAGTTCCTCGACGATATGGGCCGGGTGACGCAGTACCGCACCGATCCCGAACTGTCGGAGATCCTGGTGCGGAAGAGCTTCGAGACGCTGAAGTGGATGCGCGGCAAGGGCGTGCGCTTCGCCCCGATCTGGGGCCGGCAGGCCTTCAAGGTGGACGGCAAGTTCAAGTTCTGGGGCGGGCTGACGATCGAGGCCTGGGGCGGCGGGCCGGGCCTCGTCCAGGCGCTGTTCGAGGGCGCCAGGAAGAACGACATCACCGTGCTGTACGAGGCGCGCGCCCAGCGCCTGATCGCCGACGATGCCGGCGTGCATGGCGTGATCGTCAACCTCGCCGGACGCACCACCGAGATCCGCGCCAAGGCCGTCGTTCTTGCCGCCGGCGGCTTCCAGGCCAACACCGAGTGGCGCACCCGCTATCTCGGCCCGGGCTGGGACCTGGCCAAGGTGCGCGGCACGCGCTTCAACACCGGCGACGGGCTGCGCATGGCGCTCGATATCGGCGCGCAGCCGACCGGCAACTGGTCGGGCTGCCACGCGGTCGGCTGGGAGCGCAACGCCCCGCCCTTCGGCGACCTGGCCGTGGGCGACAATTTCCAGAAGCACTCCTATCCCTTCGGCATCATGGTGAACGCCACCGGCAAGCGCTTCGTCGACGAGGGCGCCGATTTCCGCAACTACACCTATGCCAAGTATGGCCGCGTCATCCTGGAGCAGCCGGGCCAGTTCGCCTGGCAGATCTTCGACAGCAAGGTGTTCCACCTGCTGCGCGACGAATACCGCATCAAGCAGGTGACCAAGGTGCGCGCCGACACGCTCGAGGAGCTGTGCAGCAAGCTCGACGATGTCAACGCCGCCGCCGCGATCGAGGAGATCAAGGCCTACAACGCCGCAGTGATGAAGGACGTGCCGTTCAACCCGAACGTCAAGGACGGGCGCGGCACGCGCGGGCTCGCCGTGAAGAAGTCGAACTGGGCCAACACGATCGACACCCCTCCTTACGAGGCCTATGCCGTGACCTGCGGCATCACCTTCACCTTCGGCGGGCTCAAGATCACCACCGACGCGCAGGTGATGGACACCGACGACAAGCCGATCCCCGGCCTGTTCGCAGCGGGCGAGCTGGTGGGCGGCATCTTCTACTTCAACTATCCGGGCGGCACCGGCCTGACCAACGGCGCGGTGTTCGGCCGCATCGCCGGCTGGTCGGCCGGCCAGGCGGCGGTCGCCAACCGCTAGCCCGGACCCGGGCGAGGAGGATCGGGGCGGCCCCGGGGCCGCCTCGCCACGCCGCCAGGACACGACGCCGCCCGCGCCCAAGCCGGCGGCGTCGTCTTTTTCCCGCCCCGCGCGGCCCCGCGCCGGCGGGATCGACCAAGACCGAGAAGGACCAACCGCAATGTCGAACGCGCTCAAATTCGTGGTGATGGAAGGCGACGGGATCGGCCCCGAGATCACCGAGGCAACGCTTGCCGTGCTGCGTGCGGCCGATGCCCGCTTCAAGCTCGGCCTTTCCTACGAGCATCACGAGATCGGCCTGCCGGCGCTTTCCAAGCACGGCACCACCTTCCCCGATTCGGTCGAGGCGGCCTGCCGCGCCGCCGACGGCATCATCC
Organism: Alphaproteobacteria bacterium; assembly: GCA_020850755.1. Classification (GTDB taxonomy): domain Bacteria; phylum Pseudomonadota; class Alphaproteobacteria; order Acetobacterales; family Acetobacteraceae; genus JADZEB01. The sequence goes on from JADZEB010000027.1 coordinate 127,208, forward strand.
TCGGCCCCGTCGATACCTACGCCTATCCCGCGCCCGACAAGGGCGGCATCAACGTCTCGGCCGCGGTGCGCAAGCGGCTCGATCTCTACGCCAACATGCGCCCCTCCAAGAGCCGCCCGGGCGCGCCGGCGCTGCGGCCGGGCGTCGATCTCGTCATCGCGCGCGAGAACACCGAGGGCTTCTACGCCGACCGCACCATGTTCATGGGCATCGGCGAGTTCATGCCCACCCCCGACCTCGCGCTTGCCGTGCGCAAGATCACGCGCGAAAGCAGCGCGCGCATCTGCAAGGCGGCCTGCGAACTGGCGATGACGCGGCGGCGGAAGCTCACCATCGTCGGCAAGGCCAATGTGCTCAAGATGTCGGACGGGCTGTTCCGCCGCGTCTGCGAGGAGGTGGCCAAGGGCTTCCCCGCGCTGGCGGTGGACTATGTGCTGGTCGATGCGATGGCCAGCCTGCTGGTGCGCGATCCGGCGCGCTTCGACGTGATCGTCACCACCAACATGTTCGGCGACATCCTCTCGAACCTCGCCGCGGAGATGACCGGCGGGCTCGGGCTCGGCGGGTCGGTCAATGCCGGGGACGAGCATTGCCTGGCGCAGGCGAGCCATGGCAGCGCGCCCGACATCGCCGGCAAGGACCTCGCCAACCCGGCGGCGCTGATCCTCTCGGCCGGGATGCTGCTCGGCTGGCTCGGCCGGCGCAAGGGCCGCGACGACCTGGCCCAGGCGGGCGCGGCGGTGGAACGCGCGGCCGATGCGGTGATCAAGGCCGGCAAGGGCACGCGCGATGCCGGCGGCACGAACGGTTGCACGGGCTATGGTCGCGCCGTGGCCGAGGCGATCGCCACGATCTGACCGCCCGCAGCGCATGCGAGAGGCAGCACCGGCGCGTCGCGACACGGGGCCGGCATCGCGCCGGCCCCGTTCGCATTCCGGGCTTCAATTGGCCACACCGACACGGCGGATCGTCGTCCGCTCCGGCCCGTGCTAGCCTGCGCGCTGCCGAGATCGCTATCATCACCGCCAGGGAGTGCGACATGAGCCAGCCATTTTCGCGCCGCCGTCTGATGGCCGGCGCCGCCGCCGTTCCCGCCGCCATGATCGCCGGCGCTGGCGCACGCCCGGCGAGGGCGCAAGCTTTCCCTAACCGCCCCGTGCGCGTGATCGTGCCCTACCCGGCCGGCGGCGGCACCGACCTCGTCACCCGCGCCGTGGCCGAGCCGATGGGCAGGCGCCTCGGCCAGCCGGTGGTGATCGACAACCGCTCGGGCGCGGCCGGAGCGATCGGCATCGAGGCGATGGCCCGCAGCGCGCCCGATGGCTACACGCTCGGCGTCGGCGCGCCGGGGCCGATCACGGTCGGACCCAATCTCCGCCCGCACCCTTACGACCCCAAGGCGCTGACCTATGTCACGCGGTTCGTGGTCGCCCCCTTCATTCTGGTCGCGCGCAAGGACCTGCCGGCCAGCAACGTGGCCGAGCTGGCCGCGCTGGTGAAGTCGCGCCCCGATGGCATACGCTTCGCCTCGGCCGGGGTGGGCACCGGCACGCACATGTCGGCCGAGTTGTTCGCGCTGCGCGCCGGCTCGCGCATGGTCCATGTGCCCTATCGCGGCACCGCGCCCGCGATAACCGACCTGATTTCTGGCCAGGTGGACATTTTCTTCAGCGACGCCTCGGCCATCGCGCATGTGCAGGGCGGCGCATTGAAGGCGCTCGGGGTCACCTCGGCCGAGCCGTGGCGCCGCCTGCCCAACATTCCGCCCATTGCCGCGACGCTTGCCGGCTACGATGTGTCCAACTGGTACGGGCTGATGGCGCCCACAGGCACGCCGGGCGATGTGCTGCGCCGCCTCCAGGAAGCGGCAACGGCAGCACTGGGCGAGCCCGAGGTGGTCAGCCGGATCGAGTCGATCGGCTTCGAGCCCTCGCCGCTGTCGGGTGCGCCGTTCGCAGAATTCGCCCGTCGCGAGCTTGATACCTGGGCCGAGGTGATCCGCCACGCCAACATCAAGCTCGACTAGACGCCCGGCCGGATCGCGGACGGCAGGCGGCGCCGGCAGCCCTGCCTGCGCGTGCAGCCCTGCCTGCGCGTGCAGCTCTGCCTGCACATAAGGTTTGCGCGCATCCCCGCGCCCGCACCGCCCGGCAGGCTGCCAAGGCGCGCCATGCCGCGCGGCGCGCTTGCAACCGGCCGGCGCGCGCGGCATGTTCCCGCCCCGAAGCCGGCCGGCTGGTCCGCCTGTCCCGCGCCTGCCGGCCACGCAGCCCTCAGCCACGGGAGCCACCCATGCGCCAAGCCAAGATCCCCTGCGTCCTGATGCGCGGCGGCACCTCGAAGGGGCCGTTCTTCCGCTTGGCAGACCTGCCCGACCCGAACAGCGACCGCGCCTGCTTCGACGCCGTGCTGCTGGCGGCGATGGGCAGCCCCGACCTGCGCCAGATCGACGGCATCGGCGGGGCCGACCCGCTCACCTCCAAGGTGGCGATCCTGTCGCCCTCGACGCGGCCGGGGATCGATGTCGACTACCTGTTCGCGCAGGTCTCGGTCGAGAAGGCGGTGGTCGATACCAGCCCCAATTGCGGCAACATGATCTCGGGCGTCGGCCCCTTCGCGATCGAGGAGGGCTGGGTCAAGGCGCAGGACGGCGAAACCACCGTGCGCATCTTCAACGTCAATACCAGCGTGCAGACCAACGCCATCATCAGCACGCCGGGCGGCTTCGTGAACTATGACGAGGGCGATTGCGCGATCGATGGCGTGCCGGGCACGGCCGCGCCGGTGAAGCTCGATTTCATCGGCGGGGCGGGCTCCAAGACCAAGGGCCTGCTGCCCACCGGCAGGACCAGCGACATGATCGACGGCGTGGCCGTTAGCCTGGTCGATTTCGGCATGCCGATCATGTTCGTGGCGGCAAGCGCGCTCGGCAAGACCGGCTACGAGAGCGCGGCCGAGCTTGACGCCGACCGCGACTTCTTCGCCCGCACCGAGGCGCTGCGCCTGAAGGCCGGCGCGATGATGGGCCTTGGCGATGTGCGCGAGAAGGTGATCCCCAAGGTCGTGCTGGTGGCGCCGCCGCGCGGCGACGGCGCGATCACCGGGCGCTACCTGATGCCGCACAAGACGCACAAGGCCTATGCCGTCACCGGCAGCCTGAACACCGCCATCACCTGCCTGCTGCCGGGCACCGTGGCCGCCCCGCTCGCGCGCGTGCCGAACACGAAGTTCAAGGCGATGGCGATCGAGCACCCCTCGGGCCGCATGGGCGTCGAGGTGGGCGTCGAGATCCCGGCCGACGGCAACGCCGCCAACGCCCGCATCACGCGCGCGGCCGTGCTGCGCACCACGCGCCGCCTGTTCGAGGGCTGGGTGCTGGTGCCGCACCGCGTCTGGGCCGGCCAGCAGGGCGCCGGCGTTACCGCCAAGGCGGCCGAGTAGACCGAACCGCCGGACCCGCAACTGGCAGGGCCGCTCGCCGGCGCCCCGCGCCGTCGCGTGCCTGCCGGGGCACGGGATCGCACCGGTGCGGCGCGCCAGCCTGCCCTGCCGCGGGCGATGGGCCCGCGGCGCCGGTAATTCCGCTTTGCCCCCTGCCCGGCCGGGGGTAAGACTTGCGCAGGAACGAGCAGAACCCGCAGGCAAATGCGGGCGCGGAGCCGGCTCTTGGGGCCCGGATGGGAGAGCGACGGACATTGCATCGTCCGCACGTGAAGTTTGCGCGACGCCATCTGCTGCGGGGCTTGGCCGGCGCGGCCCTGTGCGCCTTTGCGCCGGATGGCGCGCGCGCCCAGCCGGCCGAGACGCGGCCGCGCCGTATCTCCTGGCTCGTTGCGGGGCCCGACGGCTCGCCCACCGACCGGCTGGCGCGGCTGGTCGCGCCCAGGCTCATCGCCACGCTGCACGGCCCGCTTGACCTCCAGATCGAGGATGTCGGCGGCGAGGACGGCGTCTCGGCCGCCAACCAGTTCGTCGCACGCGGCCTGCCCGACGGGATGGCCGCGCTGATGGTGCCCGCGGCCAGCGCGCTCGCCTGGCTAATCGGTGATGCGCGCGCCCGCTACGATGCGCGCAACTGGGTACCGGTGATGTCCTGGGCCGGCACCAGCGTCCTGTTCGGTCGCAACGAGGGCGGCTTCGACACGATCGCGGGCCTGGCCCGCCCGCGTCCTGGCGCATCGGCACGGATCGGCGCCCCCGGCGTCGATTCACCCGAGCTTGCCGCCCTGCTCGCGTTGAACCTCCTCGGCATCGAGACCCGCACCACGCTCGGTCTCAAGCCGCCCAACGATCCGGCGCGCGCCTTCGCCGCCGGCAGCGTCGATCTGCTGCTCGTCACGCGCGGCACCGATCTCGCCGCTGCCAGCGCCCGTCCGGGCGCCGACCGCGGCGTGCCGCTGATGACGCTCGGCGGGGTGGACGAGGCGGGCGCCCTGCAACGCGATCCGGCCATGCCCGACCTGCCCCATCTGGGCGAGGTCCATCAGAGCGTGCGCGGCGCCGCCCTGCCGCAGGGACCGGCCTTGAACGCCTTCCGCGCAGCGCTTGCTGCCGGGATCGGGCTGCAATACGGGATCTACCTGCCGCGCAGCACGCCGGCCGACATCATCGCGCAATGGCGCCAGGGCGCGGCGCGCGTCGCCCAGGATGCGGAGGTGCAGTCCGCCGCCACCGCCGCGGGCCTGCGCATCCTGCCCGGCACCGTTGCCGGGGCCCATGTGCGCGCGCTCGCCGCCAGCCCGGCCGACATCCAGTGGCTGCGCGACTGGCTTGCCCGCACCTACAATTTCCGCCCCTGATCCGCCCGCGCGATCACCTGCCGCGCCCTTTCCCTCCCGCCGAGTAGCACCGATGTCCATCCCCTTCGACGTCATGGCCAGCAGCCTGGCCAACATGTTCACCCTCAGCATGCTTCCCTATCTGATGGGCGGGGTGTTGCTTGGCCTGATGGTCGGGGTCTTGCCGGCGCTGGGCGGCACCGCCGGGCTGTCGCTCCTGGTGCCGTTCGTGTTCGGCATGGAGCCGAACCAGGCGCTGGCGATGATGACCGGGCTCCTGGCCACCGTGAACACGGGCGACACGCTGACATCGGTGCTGATGGGCGTGCCCGGCTCGGCGGCGAGCCAGGCGACCATCCTCGACGGCTTCCCGCTGGCCAAGAAGGGCCAGGCCGCGCGCGCCCTTTCCGCCGCCTATCTCGCCTCGATGATCGGCGGCCTGTTCGGCGCGCTGATGCTGTCGATGGCGATCGTCGTCGCGCGCCCCGTGATCCTGGCCTTCGGCACCGGCGAGATGCTGCTGCTCGTGCTGCTCGGCATCACCATGGTGTGCGTGCTCTCGGGCGCCAGCCTGGTCAAGGGATTGCTGGCCTGTGGTGTCGGCATGCTGCTCGGCGCGGTGGGCTCGGCCCCGGCGACCGGCGAGTACCGCATGGTCCTGAACATCGACTATCTCTATGACGGCCTGCCGCTGCCGGTGGTGGCGCTCGGCGTGTTCGCCCTGCCCGAGATCGTCGATCTCCTGCGCCGCGGCAAGGCGATCAGCGAGCGGATGGAGCTTGGCACCGGCTGGGGCCAGGGCGCGCGCGAATGCCTGCAGAATGTCGGGCTGATCCTGCGCACCTCGGGCATGGGCTGCCTGATCGGCGCCCTGCCGGGCATCGGCGGGTCGGTGGTGGACTGGATCGCCTATGGCCACACGGTGCAAAGCGCGCGCGACAAGTCGCAGTTCGGCAAGGGCGACATCCGCGGCGTCATCGGCGTGGAAGGCTCGAACAACGCGGTCCAGGGCGGGGCGCTGATCCCGACGCTGATCTTCGGCATCCCGGGCTCGGGTTCGACCGCGATCTATCTCGGCGGCATCATCGTCATCGGCCTGCAGCCGGGCATGGCCATGGTCGAGCAGAACCTGGACACGGTCTATACCGTGATCTGGTCGCTGGCGATCGCCAACGTGCTCGGTGCGGGGATCATGTATGCGATCTCCGGACAGACCGCGAAACTGACGACGATCCCCTACGTCTATCTCGCGCCCTTCATGCTGACGATCGTCTTCTACGCCTCGTTCCAGTCGGGCGGGCGGACGGAGAATCTGGTGGCGCTGATCCTGGCGGGGGTGCTCGGCGTCTATCTGCGGCGGTTCGGCTATTCGCGGCCCGCCTTCCTGATCGGCTTCGTGCTGCAGAACAACATCGAATCCTTCCTCTACCAGACGATCCAGTTCTACACGATCCAGACCCTGCTCAGCCGCTGGCTGATCTGGGTTCTGATCGCGCTGGTGGTGGTCTCGCTTGCGGCCGGCCTCAAGTTCCGGCCCAACTACTCGACCGAGGGCGAATCCACGCACGGGCAGGAGCACAAGGTCGGTCCGCAGCTCGCCTTCCTGCTCGCGATCACGGGCTTTGCCGCCTTCTACCTGTTCGACGTGCACGACAAGATGATGCTCGGCGCCGTGTTCCCGGCCTCGGCGGCGGGAACGGTGCTGGTGCTGGCGCTGTTCGCGCTCTGGCGCTTCCTGCGCATGGACCCGAACGACGCCATCGTGTTCGACGCCGAAGTGGGCTGGCGCCAGCGCGAGGAGGGCTACCAGGCGAGCCTGCAACACTACATCTGGTGGATGCTGGGCTTCCTGGCGATGGTGCTGCTGTTCGGCTTCATGATCGCGCTGGTGGCCTTCTTCCTTGCCTTCCTGCGCGCGAAATCGACCGCCTCCTGGAGCAGCATCGGCATCATGACCGCCAGCATGGCTGCGGTGATGATGCTGATTTCGCACGTGATGGTGCTTTACCTGCCGGGCGGGCTGTTGCAGCAATGGGTCGACCTGCCCTGGCCGTTCAACTGATAGGGCGCGGGCGGCGCGCGGCCGAGGCGCGAGCGGCCCGGGCATTGCCCCGCGGCCGGAGCCACGCCCCCGCGCCGGGCCCGATCCGTTGAAGGCGGCTTTCCGGGTCCTGCCTCGCCTCGCCGCGCCGCCCGATCCCGGACCGCACGCCCCTGCCGGCGCGGCGCGGCCCTGCCCTGCGCTGCGCCAAGCCGTCTTGCCATGTCGGCCGGCTCGGAGGATAGTCCGCCCGCGCCGTGGCTGGCCCCTTCCGGGGACCGCCCGGCCACCGGTTCGGCTATCCAGAGAAGGATGGGGCTATGCCCGATTTTGATGTCATTGTGATCGGCGCCGGCAACGCGGCGTTTGCTGCCGCGGTGTCCGCGCGCAAGGCCGGCGCCAACAAGGTGCTGGTGCTGGAGAAGGCCACCGAGGAGGAGCGCGGCGGCAACACCTACTTCTCCGGCGGCCTGCTGCGCTTTGCCTTCGACACGGTCGAGCAGCTGCACCGCCTGGTGCCCGACGCCGAGAAGGACTTCCCCGGCTTCAATGCCGGCATCGAGGCCTACAACAAGGACGCGTTCCGCGCCGACCTGCACCGCATGACCGACGGGCGCACCGACCCCGAGCTGTCGGAGCTCCTGATCAACGAGAGCTACAACACGGTCTGCTGGATGAAGGAAGTGGGCCGCATCCCGATGGAGCCGGCGCTCTCGCTCGGCGGCGTGCGGGTGGGCAATGTCATCAAGTGGCCCAAGGGCGCGATCATCCGCGCCGTGCATGAGGGCGTCGGCCTGTCCGAGCACTGGTTCGAGACCGCCGAGCACGAGGGCGTGGAGATCCGCTACGAGAGCGCGGCCCGCAGCCTGATCCAGGATGCCCGCGGCCGCGTCACCGGCGTCACCGTGCAGGGGCCGGACAAGCTCTATGACGTCTCGGCCAAGGCGGTGGTGCTGGCCTCCGGCGGCTTCGAGGCCAACCAGGCCTGGCGCGCCCAGTATCTCGGCCGCCCGTGGGACCATGCCATCGTCCGCGGCACGCGCCACAACCAGGGCGACGGGCTGCGCATGGCGATCGAGGCGGGTGCGATGCAGATCGGCCAGTGGTCGGGCTGCCACGCCACGCCGATCAACGCCGAGGCCGCGCCCTATGGCGTGCGCAACATGACCGACAAGACCAACCGCCTGTCCTATCCCTACGGCGTGATGGTCAACCTCGAGGGTGTGCGCTTCATCGACGAGGCGCCCGACTTCCAGTTCTTCACCTATGCCAAGTATGGCGGCATCCTGCTCAACCAGCCGGGCGGCTTCATCTACCAGTTCTTCGACAAGAAGGTGTTCCACCTGCTCGAGGGCCGCTACTCGACCTCGGTGCCGCTGGAGGCAGACACGCTCGAGGCCCTGGTCGACCAGACCAAGATCTGGAACAAGGACCGCGCCAAGGAGACGCTGCTCGGCTTCAATCGCGCGGCCGGCCATGGCGGCCCCTTCAATCCGGGCGAGCTGGACGGGCTGCACACCAAGGGCCTCGCGGTTCCCAAGACCAACTGGGCCCAGGCGCTCGACACGCCGCCCTTCCGGGCCTATCCGGTCACGGGCGGCATCACCTTCTCGTTCGGCGGCCTCAAGGTCGACACCAAGGCGCGTGTGCTGAACACGGGCTGGCGTCCGATCCCCGGCCTCTATTGCTGCGGCGAGATGGTGGGCAACCTGTTCCACGGCAACTATCCGGGCGGCTCGGGCCTCACCTCGGGTGCGACCTTCGGGCGCATCGCCGGCGCCAACGCCGCGGGCGAGTAGGCCGGGCAGGAGTGGCGCGGCGCCCGTTCGCCGCGCCGTGCACGGACAATGGGGCGGCAGGGGGAACCTTGCCGCCCCGTCCTTTTTCCACGCTCGGCCTCAGCCCTCGTTCTTCGGCGGGGCGATGCCAGCCATGCGCAGCAGATAGCGCACATGGTCGTCGGCCGGCACGAAGCTGTCATAAAGCCGCCGCGCGGAATTGTCGGCCCGCGTCATCCAGTAGAGCCGCGCCCAACCCTGCTCGCGCGCGCGATCGCGCAGGAACGCGATCATGGCGCGCCCCAGGCCCTGCCCGCGCGCCTCGGGCACGACATAGAGATCCTCCAGATAGCAGAGCTGCTCGGTGCCCCAGCTGTAGGGATGCAGCACGTAATGGGCGAAGCCCTGCACCTCGCCCTCGTCATCCTCGACGACGATGCCATAGATCGAGGTCTCGGGGTCGAACAGCCGCCGCCACAGCGCATCGGTGACATGCTCGGGCACGCTGACGCCGTAGAAGCGGCAATAGCCGTCCCAGAGCGTGCGCCATTCGGCCTCGTCCTCGGGGTCGATGTCGCGCACCAGCGGCGCGTCCTCGTCCGGTTCCGGCAGGGCGGCGCCCTCCATGCTCATGGGTCTGGGAATCCCGCCAGGGCGCGCACCGCGGCCGGGCTGTGGCCGGCTTCGCGCAGGCTGCGCAAGGTAAGCGCCTTGTCGCGCTTGGCATAGCGCCGGCCTGCGGCGTCGGTGAGCAGCGGATGGTGGCGATAGCGCGGCGCGGGCCAGCCCATCAGCGCCTGCAACAGGCGGTGGATGTCGGTGGCCGCGAACAGGTCCGCCCCGCGCACGACCAGGCTCACGCCTTGCAGCGCATCGTCATGCGTGACGCAAAGGTGGTAGCTCGCCGGCACGTCCTTGCGCGCGAGCACGATGTCGCCGAAGCGGGCCGGATCGCAGGCGATGCTCCCGCGCCCTTCCTCCTCGAACGCGAGCACAGGCACGCGCTTGCGCGCGAGCGCGCCGAGCGCCGCTGCCATGTCCAGCCGGAGCGCATAGCCCTCGCCCGCCGCGATCCGCCGCGCCCGCGCCGGCGCATCGAGGGCGCGGCAGGTGCCGGGATAGACCGGCCCATCGGGGCCGGTCCTCGACGCCCAGTGCGGCGCCGCCGCCGCCTCGGCGATGTCCTTGCGCGTGCAGAAGCAGGGATAGGTCAGCCCCCGCCCCGCCAGCCGGTCCAGCACGGCGCGATAGTCCGCCAGATGGCGCGACTGGACACGGACGGGCGTCTCCCAGGTCAGGCCGAGCCAGGCCAGGTCCTCCTCGATCGCGTCGGCGTATTCGGGCTTGCAGCGCGCCGGGTCGATATCCTCGATGCGCAACAGGAAGCGCCCGCCCTTGGCGCGCGCGGCACGGAACGCCGCCAGCGCCGAGTGCGCATGGCCGAGATGGAGATGGCCGGTCGGGCTCGGCGCGAAGCGCGTGACCAGGGGCGCGGGTGCGGATGACGCCGACCCTGCTGGCGCGTCCTTGAGGGTTGCATCCGGCATGGCGGCACTCTATCCCGATGTCGGCCCCTGGTCGAAGCCCCAGGGACACGCAACCCGGAGCCGATCCATGCCGCCTGCCCCGCCCCTGACGCTTTCCGGCCCGAGCCGCCCACCCGCCTCCGGCGGCCGGCCGCGCCAGATCGTCGTGCTCTGCCACGGCGTCGGCGCCGACGGCAACGACCTGTTCGACATCGCCGCGATATGGGCGCAGGCGCTGCCCGATGCGCTGTTCCTCTCGCCGCACGCGCCCTTCCCCTGCGACATGTGGCCCTCGGGGCGGCAATGGTTCAGCCTCCAGGACCGCAGCCCGCCGGCGCTGGAAGCCGGCACGCGGCTCGCCGCCGGCATCCTCAATGCCTGGCTCGACGAGCAGTTGGCCGCACACGACCTGCCCGGCAGCGCGCTCGGCATGATGGGCTTCAGCCAGGGCGCGATGACGGTGCTGTTCGCGGGCCTGCGCCGGCCGGTGCCGCCGGCCTGCATCCTCGGCTATTCGGGGCGCATGATCGGCGCCGAGAGCCTGCGCACGGAGATTTCCGGCCGTCCGCCCGTGCTGCTGGTGCATGGCGAGGACGACCCCGTGGTGCCGGTGGAAGCAACGCGGGCGAGCGAGGCGGCGTTGCAGGCGCTCGGCGTGCCGGTAACCGCCTTCTACCGAGATGGCTTGCAGCACGGCATCGACGAGGAGGGCCTGATCGTCGGCGGCGGCATGCTGGCCGAATCGCTGCTGGGTCGCGACGGCGCGCAAGCCTGAGCGCCGCCCCCACCGGCGCCGCACCGTGATGTTTCCATGACCGACCGGCGACTGGCCGGCGGCCATCTTGCGTTTTCCCCGGCGCTCCGCCATAAACCCCGGCAGGATCGTGCGGAGCACCAAATCTGGTGCCGCCCGGCCTGACCGGGCAGCACCGATTGCGGCGCGCCGCGCGCGATGGGAGAGCGCTGCGTGCCCGATGGTATGCGACAATTCCCTGCGCTGGTCTTGAACGCGGATTTCCGTCCGCTGTCCTATTTCCCGTTGTCGCTCTGGTCCTGGCAGGACGCGATCAAGGCGGTGGTGCTCGATCGCGTCTCGGTGCTGTCCGAATACGACATGATGGTGCACAGCCCGAGCCAGGCGATGCGCCTGCCTTCGGTGATCGCGCTCAAGGAATACATCCCCGGCGCGCGCCGCCCGGCCTTCACGCGCTTCAACGTGTTCCTGCGCGACTGTTTCGAGTGCCAGTATTGCGGCGAGAACTACCCGGCCCCCGACCTGACATTCGACCATGTCGTGCCGCGTTCGCGCGGCGGGCGCACGACCTGGGAGAATGTCGTCACCGCCTGTTCCTGCTGCAACCTGCGCAAGGGCAACCGCCTGCCGCGCGAGTGCAGGATGTGGCCGCGCCAGGCGCCGCGCCAGCCGACGAGCTGGGAATTGCAGGACAATGGCCGCGGCTTCCCGCCCAACTATCTGCACCAGAGCTGGCGCGACTATCTCTACTGGGACACCGAACTGGAGAGCTGAGGCGGGCGGGCCTTGCACACACGCCGCCGCGCCGCGCCCTTCAGAACCGCTCCGACAGCCAGATCGCCGCGCGCGAGCCGGCCTTGATCGCCTCCGACAGCAGGCGATAGCCGGGCGCGAGTTCCGCCTCGTGCTCCAACCCGATGTCGCGATGCTCGACCTCCTCGGCGCGGAAGCGCTCGATGGTCGCGCGCAGCGGCGCCTCGTCCTCGCCAAGCTGCTCGGCCTGGCGGCGGTAATGCTCGTCGATCACGGTTTCCACCGCCACCGTGCAGGCCATCGCCGCGCGGCTGCCCAAGAGCGCCGTCGCCGCGCCGAGCGCGAAGCCCGCCACATGCCAGAGCGGTTGCAGCACGGTGGGCCGCACGCCGCGATCGGCGATCATGGTGGCGAAGGTTTCGAGGTGCACGCGCTCCTGCTCGGCCATGTGCTCGAGCAGTTCGCGTTTGTCGGTGTGGCCGAGCACGGCAAGCTGGCCGGCATAGATCCGCGCCGCGCCATACTCCCCGGCATGGTTGACGCGGATGAAGCGCCCCAGCATCTCGCGCGGGGTGGGATCGCCGGGGTTGCGCCCCTCCCCTGTCCGGCGCGGGTGGGGCGGTGCCCCGTCTTCGCTGCCCTCGGCCGCCACGTCCGAGGGACGGTCGGGATCGCTCATCGCTCCGTCCTCCGTGTCAGCATCAGCCACACCAGCACCAGCGCGCCGAACGCCCCGGCATAGACCGCGTTCCATCCCGCCATCGACAGGCCGAGGAAGCGGAACGCCACCTCGTCGCAGCGGATGATCGGGGCGGCGGTAAGCTGGGCGAGCAGGTCCTCGACCGTGCGCGCCGTCGCCGCGGGCGCCGCGCAGCCGGCAACGAAGCTCTCCCACCATTTGGCCTCGACCCCGACATGGTAAAGGGCGAGCGAGGCATTGCCGAGGAAAAGGCCCGCGACCAGCGCCAGCGCCGCCCGCCGCGCCGCGCCCGTCGGCAGCAGCGGCACGGCCAGACCGAGCGCGATCACGATCCAGTAGGGATAGCGCTGGCCGTAGCAGAGCGGGCAGGGCTGCAACCCGCCCCAGTACTGCGAACCGAGCGCGCCGGCCAGCGCCGCGGTGGCCGCAAGCGCGGCCACAAGGCCGAGGCGGGTGGCGGAGAGCCGGGCGAGGCAGGCGGGCATCACGCCCCGGGATATAGCCCCGCGCCGGCCGCCGCGCTACGGTCTTGCGGAACGGGCGCCCGCGCGGATGCGCGCACCCGCGCCGCACACCGGGAAGGGACACGCCGCCATGCGCAGGATCTGGGGCCGCAAATCGTCGATCAACGTGATGAAGGTCCTGTGGGCCTGCGAGGAGCTTGGCCTGCCCTATGAACGCATCGATGTCGGCGGCGCCTTCGGTGGCACCAGGACGCCCGAATACCTGGCGATGAATCCGAACTCGCTGATCCCGACGCTCCAGGAGGACAATTTCACCCTGTGGGAGAGCAACGCGATCGTGCGCTATCTCGGCCATGCCTACGGCGCCAAGGGCGGGCTCTGGCCGCAGGACCCGCGCGCGCGCGCCGACATCGATCGCTGGATGGACTGGCAGGTCAGCACGATCGGGGAATCGATGCGCATCTGCTTCTGGACGCTGATCCGCACCCCGCCCGAGAAGCGCGACATGGCGGCGGTGGCGAAGGCGCGCGAGGATCTGTTGCCGAAATGGGCGCGGCTAGATGCGCACATGGCCAACCGTGCCTATATCGGCGGGCCTGCCTTCACGCTCGGCGACATCCCGCTCGGCTGCTACGCGCATCGCTGGCTGTCGCTGCCGCTCGACCGGCCGGCGGTACCGAACATCGAGGCCTGGTATGGCCGGCTGAAGGAGCGGCCGGGTTACGCCAAGTGGGTGGCGGTGCCGCTGGAATAGGGCGCGCCGCCCGCGCCCGCTAGAGCAGCGTCCGATCTGGCGGAACCGAAGCGCGGCTCCACCAGATCGGACCAAGCTGCTCGCACACCACAAGTTTCTCGGGCACGACTTCCGTTCGGCTGATCGAAGCCGAACGGAACGTGCCCTAGGGCAGCCCGAGCCCGTCGACCAGGATCAGCTTCGCCGCGAGCCCGATCAGCACCGCCTGGAAGGCCAAGCGGAACAGCCGCTCGTCCAGCCGGTCGAGCACGTGCCGGCCGATGACATTGCCGAACAGGCCCGCCACCGCCATCGCGGCGAGCAGCGGCGCGTGCCGGCCAAGCGCGGCACCGGCGAGCGTGAAGCCCACCAGCTTGACCAGGTTGCCGGCCACCCCGAACAGGCCGAGCGTGCCGACGATCTGCTCCTTGCGCAGATCCTTGCGCACCATGAAGGCGCCCAGCACCGGCCCGATCACGCCCACGATCATGTTGAGCGCGCCGGTGACGAAACCCAAGGGCACGAAGCCCCAGATCGGCATGTCGCGCTCGCGCATCCGGCGCAGGCGTTGCAGCGCCAGCGTCAGCAGGATCATGCCGCCGATCAGGGTGCGCACCACCGCCTCGGGCAGGAGGTGGAACAGCCAGAGCCCGAGCGCCGAGCCCGCCGGCAGTGGTGCGGTGAAGCGCCAGACGATCGGCCAGGCGAGGTGGCGGCGCAGGAGCCAAGTGCGGGCGATGTTGGAGACCATCTGCACCACGCCATGCGCCGGGATCGCCTCGGCCGGCGGCATGTGCAGCAGCATCAGCGCGAGCAGGAAGGTGCCCCCGCCCGCGCCCACCACGGCCGTCAGCGCGGAGGAAAGCACCGTCGCCGCGACCAGGATGGCGATGTCGAACGGGGTCATGGGGCGGGCGGGACGGGCTCGGCGCGGCGTGGGCAGGCGGATGGCGCCGCCACGATAGGCCCTCGGTCGCGCCGGGGCGAGAGCGGGCGCGCCTGCCGGGCGCGCTCACCTGGCACGCTCGCCGCACTGCATGGTTGACCCGCGCGCCCATCGCGGGAAATATCCGCCCCGCTGCCCCCGTGGCGAAACGGTAGACGCGGCAGACTCAAAATCTGCTGCCCGCAAGGGCGTGTTGGTTCAAGTCCGACCGGGGGCACCATTGCGCTGGCACGAGGCCAGCTGCCGGCGCGCGTCCGGCACATCATCGCCGGCGGCCGCGCGGGACCGTGGAGCAAACGGAATATTGTTGCCTTGCTCCCTCCCTTCGCGAGTCCTCTCTTCATCCGGATCGATTTGCTGCGACATAATGCGTCGATCGGGCTGGAACCAATCGGCCCTTACGGGCGTTTGAGTGCTGATTCAAAAGGGATCGACCCTATCCGCCGCAGGAGGCCTCCATGGCTTGGTTCACCCGCTTCACCCGTTTCGGCGATGCGCATCTCGTTTACGGGCAGGAAGCCAACATGTCATGCGGCATAGCCAGCGTGATGATGTGCATCTTCAAGGTCAACAAGCTGAAGCCGGGCCACACCGCCGTCACGATCGAGAAGCAGATCTACAAGGAGTACGAGGCGGCGATCGGCAGCGCCTACAAGCCCGAGGAGGTCGGCACCTTCCCGCAGCACCTTGCCACCATCCTGAACAAGTTCACCAAGGGCGACGGCAGCTGGAAGTGGCACAAGCTGGCGCCGGAGGAGGTGTCGGGCCGGGTGATCAGCCGCGTCGGGGTGACCTCGGGGCTTGGTCCCACCATCGACGTCAAGCCGATGATCCTGGGCGTGGACTGGGATCTCGGCGGCGCGCACTGGGTGGTGGTGGACACGGTCCGCGAGATGCTCGGCAGCAACTACGCCACGATCTGCGATCCGTGGGACGCGAACGTGCATCTCCAGAAGATCAAGAGGGGCAGCCCGTTCGTCTATCACGCCGGCGAGGGTGGCTTCTCGATGAACTTCGGCGGCAAGACCAAGGGCGATGCCTCGCCCTACGACAACACCTCGCGCGGCATGGTCAAGACCTGGGGCATGATCTACCGCAGCTAGGCAGGCCACGCGCGGCATCAGGCGGCCGAACGAGCACCGCGCCCGAGCCGCAGCGCAGCCTCGACCCGTTCCTTCCGTTCAAGACAAGACCCCGGGCGCCCGCCGCGCCATGCCAGCGGCCCATGGCCCCTTGGGCACGCGCGGGCCCCGCCGGCCAGGCGCGGCGTGTGCCTGCCGCCGGCGCGGGCGCCTCGCATGGAGGGCGGCGCGCGCATGCCGGCCGATGCGCGCGTCCACAGGCACTACAGCGTGAAGTTGCCGGCCGCGAGCGCGCCCGTGCCGGTCAGTCGGAGTGCGAAGTCGGCGGCGGCATCGCCGTTGACATCGGCCTCGATCAGGCGCTCGGTGCCGCCGACCACCGACCAGCGC
>JADZEB010000028.1 GCA_020850755.1 Alphaproteobacteria bacterium
CCCCGACGCCTTCGTCATCGTCATCACCAACCCGCTCGATGCCATGGTGTGGGTGATGCGCGAGAAGAGCGGCCTGCCGCACAGCAAGGTGGTGGGCATGGCCGGCGTGCTGGATTCCGCCCGCTTCCGCCTGTTCCTCGCCGACGAGTTCGGCGTGTCGGTCGAGGATGTGAACGCCTTCGTGCTCGGCGGGCATGGCGACACGATGGTGCCGCTGGTGCGCTATTCCTCGGTCGCCGGCATCCCGGTGCCCGACCTGATCAAGATGGGCTGGTCGACCCAGGAGAAGATCGACGCCATCGTCAAGCGCACCGCCAATGGCGGGGGCGAGATCGTGGCGCTGCTGAAGACCGGCTCGGCCTTCTACGCCCCGGCCGCATCGGCCATCGCCATGGCCGAGAGCTACCTCAAGGACAAGAAGCGCGTCCTGCCCTGCGCCGCCTGGCTGACCGGCCAGTACGGCATCCGCGACCTCTATGTCGGCGTGCCAGTGGTGATCGGCGCCGGCGGGGTGGAGCGCATCGTCGAGATCGAGCTCGATGCCGCCGAGAAGGACGCCTTCGCCAAGTCCTGCGATGCGGTGAAGGGGCTGATCGACGCCTCGCGCAAGCTGATGGGCTGATCCGCGTATCGGGGCCGCGAGAGGGGGGCGCGCATCGGCGCGCCTTCGTCGCGGCCCCGTTCGCGCCGCCTTCGCATGCGCCGCACGCAGGACACGACAGGGACGCACAGGACCCGGAAAGGGGCAGGCCGAGCATGAACATCCACGAGTACCAGGCCAAGGAGCTCCTGGCCAAGTTCGGGGTCGCCGTGCCCAAGGGCGGCGTCGCCTGGACGCCCGAGGAGGCGGTCAAGGTGGCGCAGGGGCTGCCGGGTCCGGTCTATGTCGTCAAGGCGCAGATCCATGCCGGCGGCCGCGGCAAGGGCGGCGGCGTCAAGGTGGTGAAGGGCCTCGACGGCGTGAAGGAATGGGCCGGCAAGATGATCGGCATGACGCTGGTCACGAAGCAGACTGGCCCGGCCGGCAAGCCGGTGCACCGCGTCTATATCGAGGAAGGCTGCGACATCAAGCGCGAGCTCTACCTCTCCATGCTGGTCGATCGCGCCACGGGCCGGATCGGCGTGATCGCCTCGACCGAAGGTGGCGTCGAGATCGAGGAGGTGGCCGCGCACAGCCCCGAGAAGATCATCCGCGCCTCGATCGACCCGGTGACCGGACTTCGCCCCTTCCATGCGCGCAAGATCGCCGCAGGACTCGGGCTCGGCGGCAAGCAGGTGGACAGCGCGATCCGCTTCCTCTCGGGCATGTACCAGGCCTTCATCGCCCATGACGCGGCGATGATCGAGATCAACCCGCTGATCGTCACCGGTGCGGGCGATGTCATGGCGCTCGACGCCAAGATGGGCTTCGACGACAACGCGCTCTACCGCCAGCCCGAGGTTTCCGCGCTGCGCGACGAGACCGAGGAGGACCAAAAGGAGCGCGAGGCGGCCAAGTTCGGCCTCTCCTACGTCACGCTCGACGGCAATATCGGCTGCATGGTCAATGGCGCGGGCCTGGCCATGGCGACGATGGACATCATCAAGCTCTATGGCGCGGCGCCGGCCAACTTCCTCGATGTCGGCGGCGGCGCGACGAAAGAGCGCGTCACCGCCGCCTTCAAGATCATCCTCTCCGATTCGAACGTGGAAGGCATCCTGGTCAACATCTTCGGCGGCATCATGCGCTGCGACGTGATCGCCGAGGGCGTGGTCGCCGCCGCGCGCGAGGTGAGCCTGAACGTGCCGCTCGTGGTGCGGCTTGAAGGCACGAATGTCGATCTCGGCAAGAAGATCATGGCCGAGAGCGGCCTGCCGATCATCCCGGCGGACAATCTGGCCGACGCCGCCGAGAAGGTGGTGCGGGCCGTGAAGGAGGCGCGCTAGCCATGGCGATCCTGGTGGACGGAAATACGCGCGTCATCACCCAAGGCTTCACCGGCAAGCAGGGCACCTTTCATGCCGAGCAGGCGATCGCCTACGGCACGCGCATGGTGGGCGGCGTCACGCCGGGCAAGGGCGGCAGCAAGCATCTCGACCTGCCGGTGTTCGACACCGTGGCCGAGGCGGTGGCCGCGACCGGGGCCGATGCCAGCGTGATCTATGTGCCGCCGCCGGCGGCGGCCGATTCCATCCTCGAGGCGATCGACGCCGGGGTGGAGCTGGTGGTGTGCATCACCGACGGGATCCCGGTGGTGGACATGGTGCGCGTCAAGCGCGCGCTCACCGGCACGCGCTCGCGCCTGATCGGGCCCAACTGCCCGGGCGTGATCACGCCCGATGCCTGCAAGATCGGCATCATGCCGGGCCATATCCACCGCCGCGGCAAGGTGGGCATCGTCAGCCGCTCCGGCACGCTCACCTACGAGGCGGTGGCGCAGACCACGGCGGCGGGCCTGGGCCAGTCGACCTGCGTCGGCATCGGCGGCGATCCGGTCAAGGGGATGGACTTCCTCGAGGTGCTGGAGATGTTCCTGGCCGACCCCGAGACCCAGGGCATCGTCATGATCGGCGAGATCGGCGGCACGAGCGAGATCGAGGCGGCCGAGTTCCTGGCGCGCAGCAAGGTGAAGAAGCCGACGGTGGGCTTCATCGCCGGCGCCACCGCGCCGCCCGGCCGGCGCATGGGCCATGCGGGGGCGGTCATTTCCGGCGGGCGCGACACGGCGGAAGCCAAGATGGAGGCGATGCGCGCGGCCGGCATCCATGTCGCCGACAGCCCGGCCTCGATCGGCTCGACCATGCTCAAGGTGATGAAGGGCTAGCCGAGGGCAAGCGTCCCGCACCGCGCTCGCGGGCAAGGCGGGCGGGCCGCGCGAGAAGCCGGCGCGGGCGCCCGGCGAGCGGACATCGGCACGAGAAGGTGGGGGCCGCGGCCGGCAGCGCGTCTGCCCGGCGTGGCTTCCGGCGTGTCCGCCACATGCGGCCCGGCACCCATTCTCTGGCAGCAGTGCCGGCACTTTGCCTCCCTGCATGTGTATGGCGGTCACCGCCCGCATGGCGCCGAGGGCCGGGAAGGCGCGGTGCCCGGCCCCTGCCCCGCCAGGAGCCCGACGTCTTGTCGCGCCCAGGAGCACGGCCGCCGGCAGGATCCGGGGTGCGACCCTTGGCATGTCCAGGTGGCCAGGACCCGCTGCCCGTGAGGCCCCGAGGGTCGGGAGAGCGCGGTGCGTTGCATGCCTGCTGCTCGCGCGCCGCCCATTCGCAGGCACAGAAGCTCGGCTCCGAGGCGGCGGCCCCGCCGTGCCTCTGGCTGCGGCAGGTTGCCGCGACCTCGGCCGCCGTCCCTGGCCGCCGTCCCTGGCCGCCGCCGCCCCTTGCCCTGCCCTGTGGCAGGCGCCACGCTGCCGGGGTCCCGATATCTCACCACCCGACGCCCACCCGCCCGGAGACCGCTCCATGCTGCGCATCGCGCCCCTGAACGAGGCCGACCTCGACCCCGCCCAGAAGGCGATCTGGGACCGGCTGGTGGCCAGCCCGCGCGGCGCCGTCGGCATCGCGCACCGCATCTGGCTGCGCAACCCGGCCATTGCCGATGCCACCGAGGCGCTGGGCGTGGCGATCGCCTTCCATGCGCTCACCCCGGTGCGGCGCGAGGTGGCGATCATGCTGATGGGCAAGGCGATGCGCTGCAACCGCATCTGGATGATGCACGGCCCGAAGGCGCTCAAGGCCGGGGTGCCGCAGCCCTGGCTCGACACCATCCTGGCCGGCGGCCGCCCCGACTATGGCGAGCCGGGGCTGGAGGCGATCCACGATGTCGTCACCGAGATGAACGCCGGCTGGCGCCTGTCCGAGGCGACCTACCGCCGCGCCGTCGCGGCGCTCGGCGAGGACGACATGGTGGAGTTGGTCGGGCTGATGGGCCTCTACTGGATGACGGGGGGGCTGATCGAGGCCTTCGCCATCCCCTTGCCCGAGGGCGCCGCGCCGCCATTCCCGGCCTGAGCGGGGGTCGGGCGGTGGCAGGGCGGCTTCGCGCCCGGCGCCGCTCTTAACCCCATTGAAACAACGGAAATGGCTGGATAGGGCAGGGGAATCGATCCCGCCTGGCACGGCTGCGGGCGCCGCCCGGCCGGCCCTGCGCCAGGGTCATGCCGGATGCGAAAAAAGGGCGTCGCGCCCGGCGCCGACTTTCCTATATAAGGCCCGCCGCGGCGGCAGGCCGGCCCATGCCGGCCGGCCGTCGCTCGCTGGCCGTTTCCAGAGGGGCGCATTGCCCGGGAGCGGCCGGAGCACCACATGGCGAGGGCGACCTACCCGCCCGGCCGGCCCCGCCCGTCGCTGGACGGCGGGCAAGGCCAGGGAAGCGGGCCGGCCGCCGGCGCCTCTGTCGCTAGCCCACGGCCCGCCGGGCCGCGCAGGACCAACCGAACGGCACCAGGGAACCATGAGCGGATCGCACCTTCTTGCCACCGCACTGTCCGGCGGCAACGCTGCCTTCATCGCCGAGATCTACGCCAAGTGGGTGGATAACCCGGCCGCCATCGATCCCTCCTGGGCCGAGGTCTTCGCCGCACTGAACGAGGATGCTCGCGCGGTGCTGAAGGACCTTGAAGGTGCCACCTGGCGGCCGCGCAAGGCCGGCATCGTCAATGGCGAGGCCGAGGCCGCCGCCCCCGTTGCCGCCAGGGAGAAGGGCGCCCAGGAGAGGGGCGCCCAGGAGAGGGGAGCCAGGCCCGCCGCCCCGGCCAGGGCCGGCGCGCCTGCCGCCCTGTCCGCCGAGCAGGTGCGCGCCGCCACGGTCGATTCCATCCGTGCCCTGATGCTGATCCGCGCCTATCGCGTGCGCGGGCACCTCGAGGCCGATCTCGATCCGCTCGGCCTCAACCCGCCGGCCCCGCACCCCGAACTCGACCCGCGCAGCTACGGCTTCAGCGACGCCGACCTCGACCGCCCGATCTTCATCGACGGCGTGCTGGGCTTCGAGACGGCGACGCTGCGCCAGATCCTCGCCGTGCTGCGCGCCACCTATTGCGGCAAGATCGGCGTCGAGTTCATGCACATCCAGGACCCCGACCAGAAGGCCTGGATCCAGCGCCGCATCGAGGGCGACCGCAACATCCCCCACCTGCCGGCCGACGAGAAGAAGACCATCCTCCGCCTGCTGACCGAGGCCGAGGGCTTCGAGCGCTTCTGCCAGGTGAAATACACCGGCACCAAGCGCTTCGGCCTGGAGGGCGGCGAATCGACCATCCCGGCGATGGAGGCGATGCTGGCCGCCGCCGCGCGCCTGGGCGTCGAGGAGGTGGTGGTGGGCATGCCCCATCGCGGCCGGCTGAACCTGCTTGCCAACACCATGAAGAAGCCCTTCACGGCGATCTTCTCCGAGTTCCAGGGCAACCAGGCCCACCCCGACGACATGCAGGGCTCGGGCGATGTGAAGTACCATCTCGGCGCCTCGGTCGATCGCGAGATCGGCGGGCGCATGGTGCACCTGTCGCTGACCGCCAACCCGAGCCACCTCGAGGCCGTGAACCCGGTGGTGGTGGGCAAGGTGCGCGCCAAGCAGGAGATGCTGATCCCGCGCGAGGCATCGGCCGAGGAGTTCCGCGCCGGCATCGACCGGATGCGCGGGCGGATCATGGCCATCCTGCTGCATGGCGATGCCGCCTTCGCCGGCCAGGGCCTGGTCGAGGAGACACTCGATCTCTCCCAGCTCATCGGCTACCGCACCGGCGGGACGATCCACCTCATCGTCAACAACCAGATCGGCTTCACCACCGTGCCCGCCCATGCGCGCACCGGCCACTATTGCACCGAGGTGGCCAAGACCGTGCAGGCGCCGATCGTGCACGTGAACGGCGACGATCCGGAAGCGGTGGTGCATGCCGCGCGCCTGTGCGCGGAATTCCGCCAGCAATTCCACTGCGATGTCGTGCTCGACATCGTCTGCTACCGCCGCCAGGGCCACAACGAGGCCGACGAGCCGGCCTTCACCCAGCCCACCATGTACCGCAAGATCGGCGCGCTCGCTTCCGTGCGCACCATCTATGCCGAGAAGCTGGCCGCCGAGGGCACCATCGCCGAGGGCGAGGCCGAGGCGATGAACGCCGCCTTCACCGCCACCCTCGAACAGGCCTTCCAGGCGGCCAAGACCTGGAAGCCCAACAAGGCCGACTGGCTGGACGGGCGCTGGTCGGGGCTGACTGCCGCCGGCCCGGACGATGAGCGCCACGAGGAAGGCACCGCGGTCGATCTCGACACGCTGCGCGAGGTGGGTGCCGCGCTCGTGCGCGTGCCGGTGGACTTCAAGGCCAACCCCAAGATCCTGCGCCAGCTCGACGCCAAGCGCCGCATGATCGAGACCGGCGAGGGCATCGACTGGGGCACGGGCGAGGCGCTCGCCTTCGGCAGCCTGCTGGTCGAGGGCCATCCGGTGCGGCTGTCTGGCCAGGACTGCCAGCGCGGCACTTTCAGCCACCGCCACGCCGTGCTGATCGACCAGGCGAGCGATGCGGACTACACGCCGCTCAACCATATCCGCGAGAAGCGCCAGGCACGCATCTTCGTGTTCAACAGCCCGCTTTCGGAAGCGGGCGTGCTCGGCTTCGACTATGGCTACTCGCTCGCCGACCCGCACACGCTGGTCTGCTGGGAGGCGCAGTTCGGCGATTTCGCCAACGGTGCGCAGGTGATCATCGACCAGTTCATCGCCAGCTCGGAAAGCAAGTGGCTGCGCATGTCCGGGCTCGTGATGCTGCTGCCGCACGGCTATGAGGGGCAGGGGCCGGAGCATTCCTCGGCCCGGCTCGAGCGCTACCTCCAGCTCTGCGCCGAGCGCAACATGCAGGTCTGCAACCTGACCACGCCGGCCAACTACTTCCACGCGCTGCGCCGCCAGATCCACCGCAACTTCCGCAAGCCGCTGGTGATCATGGCGCCCAAGAGCCTGCTCCGCCACAAGCTCGCGGTCTCCGCCCTGGCCGAGATGGGCCCCGGTTCGGGCTTCCGCTTCGTCTATCCGGAGACGGACGAGCTGGTGGCGCCGGCCAAGGTCAAGCGCGTCGTCTTGTGCACGGGCAAGGTCTATTACGACCTGCTTGCCACGCGGCGCGAGAAGGGCGTCAGGGATGTCGCCATCATCCGCGTCGAGCAGCTCTATCCCTTCCCGCAGATCAGCCTCGGGCGCGAGCTTGCGCGCTACCCCAAGGCCGAAGTGGTGTGGTGCCAGGAGGAGCCCGAGAACATGGGCGCCTGGACCTTCGTCGATCGCCGCATCGAAAAGGTGCTGGCCGGGCTCGATGTGAAGGCGAAGCGGCCGGTCTATGCCGGGCGCACGGAAGCGGCGTCTCCGGCGACGGGCCTCTACAAGGTGCATAATGCCGAGCAGGAGCAGCTTGTGCGCGAGGCCCTGATGCTGGGCTGAGCCGCGCCGGGCCGAACCATGCGCGGCTGCAGCATGCCGGCCTGAACGCTGATTGTTGCGCGCCTGCCGGGCGGTGCTGCCGGCGCGGCGCTGGATCCACCCCAACGCGAACGGATTGCGCGAATGGCGATCGAGATCAAGGTGCCGACCCTGGGCGAGAGCGTGACTTCGGCCACGGTGGCGAAGTGGATGAAGCAGGCGGGCGAGGCGGTGAAGGCCGACGAGCCCCTGGTCGAGCTCGAGACCGACAAGGTGACGGTGGAAGTGCCGAGCCCGGCCGCCGGGATCCTGTCCTCGATCGTGGTGGCGCAAGGCAGCGATGTCGGCGTGGGCGCGGTGCTCGGCCTGATCGAGGCCGGCGCCGCCGCCGCTGCCGCTGCACCCGCCCCGGCGGCCAAGCCTGCCGCCGCCCCGGCCGCCAAGCCCGCCGCGCCGGTGGCAGCACCGGCGCCCGCGCCCGCCGTCGCGCCCAGGGCGCCGGCCGCGCCGACGATCGCCATGCCCTCGGCGGCGAAGCTGATGGCGGAAACGGGCGTTGCGCCCGAGGCCGGCACCGGCAAGGGCGGGCGCATCACCAAGGGCGATGTGCTCGCCGCGCTCGCCGCCGCGCCGAAGCCCGCGGCCGCACCCGCCGCCGCTCCTGCTGCCGCAGCGCGGCCGGCGCGCCCGGCCGATCCGCGCGAGGAGCGCGTCAAGATGACGCGTCTGCGCCGGCGCATCGCCGAGCGGCTCAAGGAGGCGCAGACCAACGCCGCCATGCTGACCACCTTCAACGAGGTGGACATGACGGCCGTCCTGCACTTGCGCAGCCAGTATCGCGACGCCTTCGAGAAGCGCCACGGCGTGCGCATCGGCTTCATGGGATTCTTCGTGCGTGCCGTCATCGCCGCGCTCAAGGAGTTCCCGGCGGTCAATGCCGAGATCGACGGCGAGGACATCATCTACAAGAACTACTACGATATCGGCGTGGCGGTGGGCTCGCCGAGCGGCCTTGTCGTTCCCGTGCTGCGCGACTGCGACAAGAAGGGCCTGGCGCAGATCGAGAAGGACATCGCCGATTTCGGCCGCCGCGCCCGCGACGGCGCGCTCAAGCTCGAGGAGCTTTCGGGCGGCACCTTCACCATCTCGAACGGCGGCGTCTACGGCTCGCTGATGAGCACGCCGATCCTCAACCCGCCGCAATCGGGCATCCTCGGCATGCACAAGATCCAGGAGCGCCCGATGGCGATCGCCGGCAAGGTCGAGATCCGGCCGATGATGTATCTCGCCCTTTCCTACGATCACCGCATCATCGACGGCAAGGAGGCGGTGTCCTTCCTCGTGCGCGTCAAGGACGCGATCGAGGACCCGGCGCGCCTCGTGCTCGAGGTCTAGCGCGCCGGCGCGCCCGCGCCCGCCCGGGGTGACATGCCATGCTGGTTCCCGATCTCGCCCGCTTCCGCGCCCTCACCTTCGATTGCTACGGCACGCTGATCGACTGGGAGAGCGGCATCATCGCCGCGACCGCGCCCTGGTTCGCCGCCGCCGGCCGCCCGCACGCGCCCGAGCGGGTGCTGGAGGAGTTCGGCCGCTACCAGCACCGCCACGAGGAGGGCGACCCCGCGCCGCTCTATCCCGAGGTGCTGCGGCGCACGGCGCTCGACATGCAGGCGGCACTCGGCCTGCCGCGCGACGAGGCGGCGGCGCGGCGCTTCGGCGCCTCGGCGGGCGAGTGGCCCGCCTTCCCCGACAGCCCGGCGGCGCTGACCGTGCTGCGGCGGCACTTTGCGCGGCTCGTGATCCTGTCCAATGTCGATGACGCCTCGCTCGCGCGTTCGCGCGCGCGGTTGGGCGATCCGTTCGATTTCGCCGTCACCGCCGAGCAGGTCGGCACCTACAAGCCCGATCCGCGCCATTTCGAGACCGGGCTCGCGCGCCTCGCCGAGGCCGGCATCGCGCGCGAGCAGGTGCTGCATGTGGCGCAGAGCCTTTATCACGATCACGGGCCGGCGCGCGCGCTCGGGCTGGCCAGCGTCTGGATCAACCGCCGCGCCGGGAAAAGCGGCGTCGGCGCGACCCCGCCGGTGGCACCCGGCACCGCGCCCGACTTCGCCGTCACCTCGCTTGCCGCCCTGGCCGCGCATGTCGCGGCCGCCTTCGCCCGCTAGCGTTTCCTTCGCGCCCCGCAGGAACCAGGAAAGTCCGCGCCCATGCCCGAGCAGAGCTTCGATGTCATCGTGATCGGCGCCGGCCCCGGCGGCTATGTCTGCGCCATCCGCGCCGCCCAGCTCGGCTTCAAGGTCGCCTGCGTCGAGAAGCGCGCAACGCTCGGCGGGACCTGCCTCAATGTCGGCTGCATTCCGTCCAAGGCGCTGCTGCAATCCTCGGAGCGCTTCGCCGCCGCGCGCCACGATCTGGCCGAGCATGGCATCGGCGTGGGCCAGGTCACGCTCGACCTCGCGCGCATGCAGGCGCGCAAGGCGAAGGTGGTCGAGGCCAACGTCAAGGGCGTCGAGTTCCTGTTCAAGAAGAACAAGGTCACCTGGCTCAAGGGCGCGGGACGCATCGCCGCGCCGGGCAGCGTGGCGGTGACCGGGGCGGACGGGGCCGAGACCCTTTATGCCGCGAAGCACATCGTGATCGCCACCGGATCGGAGAGCGTGAACCTGCCCGGCGTCGCGGTGGACGAGAAGCGGATCCTCACCTCCACCGGCGGGCTCGAGCTTGATGCCGTGCCGGGGCATCTGGTGGTGATCGGCGGCGGCTATATCGGGCTCGAACTGGGCTCGGTGTGGCTGCGGCTCGGCGCCAAGGTGACGGTGATCGAGTTCCTCGACCGGCTGGTGCCGACCATGGATGCCGAGGTGGCCAAGCAGTTCGAGCGCATCCTGGCGCGCCAGGGCATGAAGTTCCGCCTCGGCACCAAGGTGACCAGGGCGGAAGCCGGCAAGGACGGCGTCGCGCTGACGCTGGAGCCGGCCAAGGGCGGCGCGGCCGAGACGATCTCGGCCGATTGCGTGCTGGTGGCGGTGGGCCGCCGGCCCTTCCTCGACGGGCTCGGGCTGAAGGAAGCGGGCGTGGCGCTGGATGCGCGCGGGCGCGTGCAGGTCGATGCGCACTACGCCACCAATGTTCCCGGCATCCACGCGATCGGCGACTGCATCGCCGGGCCGATGCTCGCCCACAAGGCCGAGGAGGAGGGCGTGGCGCTCGCCGAGCTGCTCGCGGGCCAGGCCGGCCATGTCAACTACGGCGCCATTCCGGGCGTGGTCTATACCTGGCCCGAGGTCGCCTCGGTCGGCCGCACCGAGGAGGAGCTGAAGGCCGAGGGCATCGCCTACAAGGCGGGCAAGTTCCCCTTCACCGCCAATGGCCGCGCGCGCGCCAACGGCATGACCGATGGCTTCGTCAAGCTGCTGGCGGACGCGGTCACCGACAAGCTCCTTGGCGCGCACATCATTGGCCCCGATGCCGGCACGCTGATCGCCGAGCTCGCGCTCGCGCTCGAATTCGGCGCCGCGGCCGAGGATGTGGCGCGCACCAGCCACGCCCACCCCTCGCTCAACGAGGCGGTGAAGGAAGCGGCACTGGCGGTTGGCGGCCGGGCGCTCCATATTTAGCGCCGAACGCCGCCCCGCCCCCCACCGCACCACCAGGACGCATCGCCCATGGCGCGCCGCCGCCAATACCTGCCGGTCCCGGCCATGCAGCCGCCCAAGCCGCCCAGCCGCTGGCTGCGCTGGGCCAAGATCCTGGCCGGCTGGAAGTTCATCCTGCTCGGCATCGCCGGCTTCATCCTGCCGATCATGCCGGGCTTCGTGTTCCTGGCGGTCGGGCTCTACATCCTGGCCGACGAATATGCC
The DNA here is from genome assembly GCA_020850755.1 of Alphaproteobacteria bacterium. Classification (GTDB taxonomy): domain Bacteria; phylum Pseudomonadota; class Alphaproteobacteria; order Acetobacterales; family Acetobacteraceae; genus JADZEB01. Next base: position 11,251 of record JADZEB010000028.1, read on the forward strand.
TGGGCGCGCCGCTGGCTCGACTGGCTGCGCCGGCGCTTCCCGCGCTACGCCTCCAGCATCGACGAGGGGCAACGCCGCTCGGTCGAGGTGCTGAAGCGCTTCCGCCGCACCGTGCGGCGCACCATCAACAATCGCGGCTTCAGCAAGAAGGGCTGATCGCCGGCGCGGCGCGGGCGCGCGCTCAGGTCGCGGCGGCGGCGACCAGCCCGGTCGGGACGTGGCGCGGCTGCGCGCCGGCGAAGGCGCGCAGGTCGGCGGCCGTCATCGGCCGGCCGAACAGGAAGCCCTGCCCGGAATGGACGCCAAGCGCGGCCAAGCTCCGCCGCTGGGCCTCGGTTTCCACGCCTTCGGCCACGGTCTCCACGCCAAGGTCGCGGGCGATCGCCACCATGTGGCGGATCAGCGGCATGCTGGCGCTGTTCTCGCCCATCGCCTCGATGAAGACGCGGTCGATCTTGACCGCGTCCACGGCCAGCGACTGCAACGCCGACAGCCCCGAATAGCCGGTGCCGAAATCGTCCACCACCACGCGATGCCCGGCGTCGCGCAGCGCCGCCACGGTGCCGGCGACCTTGGGCGCGGCGACGAAATCGCGCTCGGTGCACTCGAAGCTGACCAGGCTGCGCGGCAGGCCGCGCGGGGCGAGCAGCGATTCGGCCAGGAGCCGCAGGCTGTCGTCGTGCAGGCTCGCGGCGGCAACGTTGATCGAGATCGGCAGCCCGAGCGTGCGCAGCGGCCCGGACAGGTCCGTCACCACCGCGCGCAGGACGAACTCGGTCAGCGGCTGGATCAGGCCGGAACTCTCGGCGATCGGCACGAACACTTCGGGCGATATGCCCTCTCCCTCGGCGGTGTTCCAGCGCACCAGCGCCTCGGCGCCGATGCAGGCCCCGTCGCGCAGCCGCACCAGCGGCTGGTAGAGAACGGTAAGCTCGTCCCGGTCGATCGCTTCGGCCAGCCCGGCGCTGAGCGAGAGCCGCCGGCGTAGCGCATAGGCCGTGCCCATGCCGGTAAGCAGCCCGGCGAAGGTGCCGACCAGGGCGATCCAGACCCCGTTCTCGCTCCACACTTCGGCGAGCGAGCGGCGGCGCGCCTGGGCGACGGCAAAGAAGTCATAGCGCGGCGAGGCGACCTGGTAGCGCAGCAGGCCGCCGCTCTCGTCCTTGCCCGATCCCGCGGGCAGGCCGACCGGCGATGGCGCGCGCCCGCTGCGCCCGATGGCGAAGGGCTGCGTCTCCCCATGCAGGAACACGCCGATATCGGGCGGCGAGTCGTGGGTGTGGGTCCCTGCCAGCATGCGCGCCGGGATTAGCACATAGTGATCGCCGCGCTGCAGCGCGCGATAGCGGGCGCCGCCCGTGCCGTTGAGGGTCAGCCACAGCCGGTCGCCTTGCGCCGTCAGGCGGTGCGTATCCGGCAACTCCTCCAGCCTGGCTCGTCCGCCCCAGGCGGTGCAGCGCACCCGGGTGCCCTGGAGGTAGCCGATCTCCAGCACCAGGCCCTCCGTGATGGCGGCGTCGCGCATGGCGGCGATATGGCCGGGTCCGCAATCGGCTGGCGCACCCCGGATCGAGCCGCGCAGCACCCGATCCATCGTCTCGATGTCCCGCTCGATCTCGGCGACGGCGCTGCCGGCCAGCATGGCGAGCTCGCGCGCGCTGCCATCGACCGCGGCGCGATGGGCCAGCGACACGGCCATCGCCAGCGGAATCACCGCGGCGACGATCGAGGCGGCCGCGACACGGAGGATGAAGGTGCGCCGTTGCATCGCGCGGCTTCGGGTTCCGTTGGCTAGGCCGCCTTGGCGCCGGCCGGCCGGGGCGAGGGAATTCCAGCCTCCGGTGCGTCGCTACCGCGTCTGCGGTGATGCGGGCAATTCCGGCAGCGCTAGCGTCCTCGGTCTTGCACTGAGGAACACTCTACAACTTTCGATGGAGTCAGGGAATCCGCCACTTCGCCGTAGCCGGGAATAATCCACCTCGTTGCGTGGATCGCGCGCGCGGCGACAGGGATGCGGTATCCAGAAGCGCCTTCCGTGGCGCGCGCCCGGACGCTACTCGCGCTTGGCCCGCGCGCGCGGATGGGCGGCGCGCCAGACCGCCATCAGCTTCGCCGCATCCACCGCCGTGTAGCGCTGCGTCGTCGAGAGCGAGGCGTGGCCGAGCAGGTCCTGGATCGCGCGCAGATCGCCCCCGCCGGCAAGCAGGTGGGTGGCGAAGGAATGGCGCAGCGCGTGCGGCGTTGCGTGCTCGGGCAGGCCGGACAGGCGGCGATAGTCGCGCAGGCGCCGCTGTGCGATTGCGGGGGCGAGCGGGCCGCCGCGCGCGCCGAGGAACAGGGGTGCCTCGGGCGCGGGGGCGAAGGGCAGCAGGCGAAGATACTCGGCCAGCGCCGCGCGCACCACCGCCAGCACCGGCACCAGCCGCTCCTTGCGGCCCTTGCCGATGACGCGCAGGGGCGCCTCGCTGCCGGGGCGCGGCGCCTCGCCCTGGCGCAGGGACAGCGCCTCGCCGATGCGCAGGCCGCAGCCATAGAGCAGCGTGAACAAGGCCACGTCGCGCGCGGCGATCCAGGGTTCGTCCGACAGGCTGCCCGTGTCGGTCGCGACGGCGCGCGCATCCTCGGGCGAGAGGGCCCGGGGCACGGGCGGGCGGGCCTTGGGCGTGCGGATCGCCGACAGCGCCGGCACGCTGGTCCCGCCGCGGCGGGCGAGGAAGCGGGCGAAGCTGCGCAGCGCCGAGAGGGCGCGCGCGCGCGAGGCGGGGGAAAGGCCGCGCGCGGCCTCGTGCGCAAGCCAGGCGCGGATGTCGGCGGGCGCCAGCGCGGCCAGCGCGGCAAGGTCGGGCGGCTGGCCGAGATGGGTCACGAGGAAACCGGCGAAGCCGTCGAGGTCGCGCGCATAGGCGGCGAGACTGTGGGCGGAGAAGCGCCGCTCGGCGCCGAGCCAGTCGAGGAAGGCGGTACGCGCGGCGGCAAGATCGGCGAAGCTGCGCTCGGCGTTGGCCCCGGCCGCCTGCGCCCTGTCCCTGCCCGGCCCGCCGCGCCGCGCGCGCGCGCTCACGGCAAGCTGGCGAGGCAGAGCGCGACCGCGCCCGCAAGGAAGGACAGAAGCTCGGTGCCCTGGCCGGGCTGGAAGGTGCCGGGCGTGCGCGAACCGCAGGCGAGCATCATCGGTGTCGGGCCGGCCGTGGGCGCCAGCCGCACCAGCGCGTCCGACTTCACCAGCGCCGCCGCCTCGCCATAGATCGCGGGGCCATCGGTGAGCTCGGGGCGGAGCGTGCTTTCGCGCCCCGGCGGGATCAGCCGCTCGATCGCGCCGGCCGGGAGCAGGTGCAGCCCGTGGCGCTTCGGCTCGGCCAGGCCAGGCCCGTCCTCGGCGCAGATCGCGACCGCATCGAGGCCGAGCAGCACCGGCAGTTCCATCGCCACGATGTCGCGCAGCGCGGCGCGGTCGGTCGCCTGCATGATCGACAGCACGGCGCTGTGCACCCGGCCCTGGTTGGCCTGGTTGGCGCGGCTGATGGCGACGATCTCCTGCCCGGCGGCCTGAGTGCGCTCGAGCTCGCGGCGCAGCCGCTCGATCATCGCCGACATGAAGTCCGAGACGCGCTCGCCATGCACGCGCCGGGGCGCCTCCATCGCGGCGAGCAGCTCGGGCCGCTCGACGAAGAAGCGCGGATGGGCGCGCAGGTAGGCGGCGACGCGCTCGGCCTCGGCCGCGTCCTCGGCCGAAGGCGCCGGCGTGGCCGCGACGGCGGCGGCGGGCGGGGTGCGGTCGGAACCCTGGTCCGACATGCGGAAGCGTTTCCTGGCAGGCGCGCGCGGGCGCGGTTGGAGGTCGGGTTCGCGGGCCGATCGCGGAGAACCGATCCTAGAGGATCGATTGGCCGGTCTTCTTCCAGTCGGCGAGGAAGGCGGCCAGCCCCTTGTCGGTCAGCGGGTGGGCGTAGAGCTGCTTCAGCACGGCGGGCGGGATCGTGCAGACATCGGCGCCCATCTTGGCCGCCGCCACCACATGCTGCGGATGGCGCACCGAGGCCACCAGCACCTCGGTCTTGAGCGCGGGGTAGTTGTTGTAGATCTGCACGATCTCGGCGATCAGGCCCATCCCGTCCTGGCCGATATCGTCGAGCCGCCCGACGAAGGGCGAGATGAAGCTCGCCCCCGCCTTGGCCGCGAGCAGCGCCTGCGCCGGCGAGAAGCAGAGCGTGACGTTGACCATCACGCCTTCCTCGGACAGGGTCTTGCAGGCGCGCAGCCCGTCCGGCGTCAGCGGCACCTTGACCGCGACATTGTGCGCGATCGCGCGCAGATAGCGCCCCTCCTTGAGCATGCCCTCGGCCTCGATCGCGGTCACCTCGGCCGAGACCGGGCCGGGCACGGTGGCGCAGATCTCGGCGATCACCTCGGCGATCTTGCGCCCCGACTTGGCGATCAGGCTCGGGTTGGTGGTGACGCCATCGACCATGCCGGTGGCGGCAAGCGCGCGGATCTCGGCAATGTCGGCGGTATCGATGAAGAACTTCATGGGACGGGTCCTGGCAGCGTGGGGCGGGTGGCGCGGCGCGGCTCTGGTTGACCCTCCGCGCGCGGCTCGTCACGGTGGCGGCGGAGCGCGGGCGAGGGGCGGCAGAATCGTGGCACGGGAATCGGGCGGACCATAGCCGATGGCGGAGTGGAGCGGGAAGCCCAAGGCTGGAAGCGGCAAGCGTGGCGATCGCAAGGCCGGCAGCGGCAGGCCGGGCGCGGGGGCGGGGCATGACGACCTGCCCGGCTTGTCGCGGCCCGCTCTGGCGCAGACTGCCTCGGTCCGGCCGGGCGCGGGCAGGGGCCGGGCCGGGCGGCGGGTGCGCGTGCTGCTGCCGCTGCCCTTGGGCGAGCCCTACGACTATTGGTTGCCGGCCGAACTGGCGGCGCAATCGGGCGCAGAGGGGGCGGCGTGCCTGGGGGCCATCGTCGTCGTGCCGCTCGGGCCGCGGCAGAGCCACGGCGTGATCTGGGACGCGCCGGCAGAGGAGGGGTCCGGCGAGGGGTCCGGCGAGGGGTCCGGCACGGCAGAACATAGCGAGGCGACCGGCGGCGAGGGCGCGGCCCGGCCCCCCGCCATCCCCGACCACCGGCTCAAGGCGGTGATCGCGCTCTGTCCCGTCGCGCCCATGACCGGATCGCTGCGCCGCTTCATCGCCTGGGTCGCGGCCTACACCCTGTCGCCGCCCGGGGCGGTGTTGCGCATGGCGCTCTCCTCTCCCGGCGCGCTCGCGGCGCCGGCGGCGCAGACCGGCTGGCGCGCGGTGCTGCCCCCGCCCCTGGCCGCGCGGATGACGAAGGAGCGCGCCGCCGTGCTGGCCGCGCTGCCGCCCGGCGCGGTGCTGGCCGGCCCCGAGCTTGCCCGCGCCGCCGGCGTGAGCGGGGGCGTGGTCCGCGGCATGGCCGCCTCCGGGCTGATCGAGCCCGCCCTGCTGCCGGCGCGCGCGCCCTTCGCCTGGCCCGATCCCGACCATCCCGCCCCCTCGCTCAATCCCGACCAGCAGGCCGCGGCGGAGGATCTGGCCGGGGCGGTGCGCGCGCACCGCTTCGGCGTGACGCTGCTCGACGGCGTCACCGGCTCGGGCAAGACCGAGGTCTATCTCGCCGCCATCGCCGAGGCGCTGCGCCAGGGCCGCCAGGCGCTGGTGCTGCTGCCCGAGATCGCGCTCTCGGCGCAGTGGCTCGACCGGTTCGAGCGGCGCTTCGGCGTCGCCCCGGCGCTGTGGCATTCCGAGCTTGGCAGCACGCGCCGGCGCGCGACCTGGCGGGCGGTGGCCGAGGGCCAGGCGCCGGTGGTGGTCGGCGCCCGCTCGGCCCTGTTCCTGCCCTTCCCCGATCTCGGCCTGGTCGTGGTCGACGAGGAGCATGAGGGCGCCTTCAAGCAGGAGGAGGGGGTCATCTACCACGCCCGCGACATGGCCGTGGTGCGCGCGCGCTTCGCCTCGGCCCCGGCGGTGCTGGTCTCGGCCACGCCCTCGCTCGAAACCCTGACCAACGCCGAGACCGGCCGCTACCGACGCCTGCACCTGCCCGAGCGGCACGGGGCGGCGGGCCTGCCCGAGGTGCGGGCGATCGACCTGCGCCGCGACCCGCCGCCGCGCGGGCGCTTCATCGCCCCTCCGCTCGCCGCCGCCATAAGCGCGACCATCGCGCGTGGCGAGCAGGCGATGCTGTTCCTGAACCGGCGCGGCTACGCCCCCTTGTCCCTCTGCCGCGCCTGCGGGCATCGGATGCAGTGCCCGCACTGCTCGGCCTGGCTGGTCGAGCATCGCGCACAGGGCCGGCTGCAATGCCATCATTGCGGCCATTCCGTCCCCACCCCGCGCGAATGCCCGGCCTGCAAGGCCCTGCACCCGCTGACCCCGGTCGGCCCCGGCGTCGAGCGGCTGGAGGAGGAGGCGGCCGCGCTCTGGCCCGAGGCGCGGCGCGTGGTGATGGCCTCCGACACCCTGCCCGGCCCCTCGGCGGCGGCGGAACTGGCGCGGCGGATCGAGGCGCGCGAGGTCGATCTCATCATCGGCACCCAGATCGTCGCCAAGGGCTGGCATTTCCCGCACCTGACGCTGGTGGGGGTGGTGGACGCCGATCTCGGGCTGGCGGGGGGCGATCTGCGCGCCGCCGAGCGCACCTTCCAGCTGCTGCACCAGGTCGCCGGGCGGGCCGGGCGGGCCGAGCATCCCGGTCTTGTCATGCTGCAGACCTGGATGCCCGAGCATCCGGTGATGGCGGCGCTGGTTTCGGGCGACGGGGCGGCCTTCATGGCCGCCGAGGCGGCGCAGCGCCGGCCCGGACGCTGGCCGCCCTTCGGCCGGCTCGCCGCCCTGGTGGTATCCGGCGCCGACGAGGCGGAAACGGATCTCGCGGCCCGTGCCCTGGGTGCCGCCGCTCCGCGCGCGCCGGGGGTGGAGGTGCTGGGTCCGGCCCCGGCGCCGCTGGCCCTTCTGCGCGGGCGGCACCGCCGCCGGCTCCTCTTGCGCGCGCCGCGCGAGATGGCGCTCCAGCCCGTGCTGGAGGAGTGGCTCGGCCGGGTCGAGCTGCCGCGCAGCGTGCGCCTTCAGGTCGATGTCGATCCGGTGAGTTTCCTGTAGTCCGCGGCGCCGCATCCGCCCGACCCTTCCGCCCATCCCGCCTGGCCGTGCCGCCGGCCCGGTCCGAAGGGCCGCGCGCCGCGAATTTCCGCCGCTTTAGGGCAGGAAGGCTGACTTGCCCGGTTGCGGTGCAGCGGGGCCTGTGCTATGTCGCCGCCGCCCTCGGCGAACTGGCTTCGCCGAGCATGGTTTTCTTGCCCAAAGCGCACCCCGGACCGCGATGCGGGGCGCGCCGGCCCGGGCAGCCGATTTCCACCGGCACCAGCGGAGAATAGCGGCGTGGCGGATTCGCAATTGACGCAGACCTCGGGCCAGACCGCAGGCGGCGCCAAGGGCGTCGCGGCAACCCTGCCCGCGCGCTACGCCTTCGCGCTCTACGCGCTGGCCGACGAGCAGGGCCAGCTCGACGCAGTGGCCGCCGATCTGCGCGCGCTCAAGGCCGCGATCGAGGGCTCGGCCGAGCTCGCGCGCTGGCTGCGCAACCCGGTCGCCACCGCCAAGCAGCAGCAGGCGGCCTTCGCCCCGGCGCTGTCCGGTTGCTCCGACCTCGTGCAGCGCTTCGTCAAGCTGGTGGTCAAGAACCGCCGCCTGTTCGCGCTGCCGCGCATCATCGACGCCTATCTCGCCGAGCTTGCCCGCCGCCGCGGGCAGGTCACGGCCGAGATCGTCTCGGCCCACCCGCTCGACGCCGCGCAGGAGGCCGAACTGCTCGCCGCCTTGCGCCGGATCGAGGGCGAGAAGGTGGTGATCGAGAAGAAGGTCGATCCCTCCCTCCTCGGCGGGCTGGTGGTGCGGGTCGGCTCGCGCCTGTTCGACAGCTCGCTTCGTACCAAGCTCGCCCGCCTGCATGTCGCGATGAAAGGGTCTGCGTGATGGATATCCGCGCCGCCGAAATCTCCGAGATCCTCAAGAAGCAGATCGCCAGCTTCGACGCCGGGGCCGAAACGGCCGAGGTCGGGCAGGTGCTGAGCGTGGGCGACGGTATCGCCCGCGTCTATGGCCTCGACAATGTCCAGGCCGGCGAGATGGTCGAGTTCCCCTCGGCCGGGCTGCGCGGCATGGCGCTCAACCTCGAGGTCGATAATGTCGGCATCGTGATCTTCGGCGAGGACCGCGCCATCCGCGAGGGTGACCTGGTCAAGCGCACGGGTTCGATCGTCGACGTGCCGGTGGGCAAGGGCCTGCTCGGGCGCGTGGTCGATCCGCTCGGCAACCCGATCGACGGCAAGGGCCCGATCGTCGGCGCCGAGCGCCGCCGCGTCGAGGTGAAGGCGCCGGGCATCATTCCCCGCCGCTCGGTGCACGAGCCGGTCCAGACCGGCATCAAGGCGATCGATGCGCTGATCCCGGTCGGGCGCGGCCAGCGCGAGCTGATCATCGGTGACCGCCAGACCGGCAAGACCGCGATCATCATCGACACCATCATCAACCAGAAGAAGGTCAACGCCGGCGGCGACGAGAGCCAGAAGCTCTATTGCATCTATGTCGCGGTCGGCCAGAAACGCTCCACGGTGGCGCAGATCGTCAAGACGCTGGAGGAGTATGGCGCGCTCGAATACTCGATCGTCGTCGCCGCCACCGCCTCCGAGCCGGCGCCGCTTCAGTTCCTCGCCCCCTATGCCGGCTGCACCATGGGCGAGTTCTTCCGCGACAACGGCATGCATGCGGTGATCTTCTACGACGACCTTTCGAAGCAGGCCGTCGCCTACCGCCAGATGTCGCTCCTGCTGCGCCGCCCGCCCGGCCGCGAGGCCTATCCGGGCGACGTGTTCTACCTGCATTCGCGCCTGCTTGAGCGCGCGGCCAAGATGAACAAGGAGAACGGGTCGGGCTCGCTTACCGCGCTGCCGGTGATCGAGACCCAGGCCGGCGACGTCTCGGCCTACATTCCCACCAACGTGATCTCGATCACCGACGGGCAGATCTTCCTCGAGACCGACCTGTTCTATCGCGGCATCCGCCCGGCGGTGAATGTCGGCATCTCGGTCAGCCGCGTCGGCTCGGCCGCGCAGATCAAGGCGATGAAGCAGGTCGCCGGGCGCATCAAGCTCGAACTCGCCCAGTATCGCGAGATGGCGGCCTTCGCCCAGTTCGCCTCCGACCTCGATGCGGCGACCCAGCGCCTGCTCGCGCGCGGCGCGCGCCTGACCGAGCTCTTGAAGCAGCCGCAGTTCCAGCCGGTGCCGGTCGAGGAGCAGGTGATCGGCATCTTCGCCGGCGTGCGCGGCTATCTCGACGCGATCAAGGTCAACGATATCGGCCGCTTCGAGAAGAGCCTGCTCGCCGAGCTCAAGGCGAAGGAGCCGGGCATCCTCGATGCGGTGCGCGCCGACAAGGAGCTCAAGCCCGCGACCGAGGAGAAGCTCAAGGCCTTCCTTGACGCCTTCGCCAAGACCTTCGCCTGATTGGGATGCGGGATAGGCGCGCAGCCTCCGGGTCCGGCCCGGTCGCGGCGCGCGCAACGGTGAGAGACCGATGCCCAGCCTGAAAAGCCTCCGCCTTCGCATCACGTCGGTCAAGTCGACGCAGAAGATCACGAAGGCCATGAAGATGGTGGCCGCCGCCAAGCTCCGCCGCGCCCAGGCGCAGGCGGAAGCCGCCCGGCCCTATGCCACGCGCATGGAGCGCATGATCGGCTCGCTCGCCAATTCGGTGCGCGGCCTGCCCGGCGCGCCGCGCCTGCTTGCCGGTACCGGCAAGGAGGAGGTGCACCTCCTGGTCGCCGTGACGGCCGATCGCGGCCTCTGCGGCGGCTTCAACACTGCGATCAACCGCGCCACACGCAACAAGGCGCGCGCCCTGATCGCCGCCGGCAAGACGGTGAAGATCCTCACCGTCGGGCGCAAGGGCCGCGACTTCCTGCGCCGCGAGCATGGGCGGCTGCTGGTCGGGCATGTCGATTTCGTCGGCAAGAAGGTGATCGGCTTCGCCGACGCCGAGGCGATCGCCACCCAGATCGCCGATATGCTGGGCAAGGCCGAGTTCGACGTTTGCACGCTGATCTACAACCGCTTCAAGTCGGTGATCAGCCAGATCGTCACCGAGCAGCAGCTCGTGCCGATGACGGTGGCCGAGGAGGGCGCCGAGGCCAAGGCCGCCACCGCCGCCGCCGCCACCGGGCCGCGCGCCACCTACGAATACGAGCCCTCCGAGGAGCAGATCCTCGCCCAGCTCCTGCCGCGCAACCTCTCGGTGCAGATCTACCGCGCGCTCCTGGAAAGCGCCGCCGGCGAGCAGGGCGCGCGCATGAGCGCGATGGACAGCGCCACCCGCAATGCGGGCGAGATGATCGGCAAGCTGACACTCACCTACAACCGCACCCGCCAGGCGATGATCACGAAGGAACTGATCGAGATCATCTCGGGCGCCGAGGCGGTGTGACGGAACCCGCAACCACGCGATCAGGAACAAGCGGCGCGCCGCACGCGGCGCCCCGGTGATGGAAGGACGGAGCAGGATCATGGCCAAGAACAGCGTCGGCCGTATCACCCAGGTGATGGGCGCCGTGGTGGACGTCCATTTCGACGGCGAGCTGCCGAACATGCTGAACGCCGTCACCACCAAGGTGGGCGATCGCGTGCTGGTGCTGGAAGTCGCCCAGCACCTGGGCGAGAACACCGTGCGCACGGTGGCCATGGACAGCACCGAGGGCCTGGTGCGCGGCAGCGAGGTCGTCGACAGCGGCGACAGCATCCGCATGCCGGTGGGCCCGGCCACGCTCGGGCGCATCCTCAACGTCATCGGCGAGCCGATCGACGAGCGCGGCCCGGTCAAGACCGAGCACTTCCTGCCGATCCACCGCGAGGCGCCGAAGTTCGTCGATCAGTCCACCGAGGCGCAGATCCTGGTCACCGGCATCAAGGTCATCGACCTGCTCGCCCCCTACCTCAAGGGCGGCAAGATCGGCCTGTTCGGCGGCGCGGGCGTGGGCAAGACCGTGACCATCCAGGAGCTGATCAACAACGTCGCGCTCAAGCATGGCGGCTATTCGGTGTTCG
>JADZEB010000029.1 GCA_020850755.1 Alphaproteobacteria bacterium
CCGCCATTGCGCTTCCGACAGCTCGTATCGCTTTGCCATCTCCGGGCTCCCAGGCCGAAAAACCTGGTGCACCATGAATCACACTAACCGCGCCGGGTGAATCATGAATGTCGATTGGTCCTAGGGCAAGTTCCGTTCGGCTTGAATCAGCCGAACGGAAGTCGTGCCCGAGGAACTTATGGTCTGCGAGCAGCTTAGTCCGATCTGGTGGAACCGCGCTGCGGTTCCACCAGATCGGACGCTGCTCTAGTGGCCGGCGTTCTCGCCGGAGAAATCGGGCGCGGCGAGCCCGCTTTGCGCAAGCTGCGCGACCAAAGCGGCCTTGAGCCGCTCCAGCCCCGCCGCGCTGTTCGCCTCGCAGCGCGCGACCAGCACCGCCTGGGTGTTCGAGGCGCGCAACAGCCACCAGCCATCGGCGCTGTTCACACGCACCCCGTCGATGTCGGACATGGCGGCGCCGGCGGCCTTGAGGCGCGCCTTCACCTCCTCGATCACGGCGAACTTGCGATCCTCGGCGCAGTCGAAGCGCAGCTCGGGCGTGTTGACCACCGCCGGCAGCGCGGCGCGCATCGCGGCCAGGCTCTCCTGCGCGCGCGCGACGATGCCGAGCAGCCGCACCGCAGAATAGAGGGCATCGTCGAAGCCGTACCATTTGTCGGCGAAGAAGATGTGGCCCGACATCTCGCCCGCGAGCGGGCATTTCGTCTCGGCCATCTTGGCCTTGATCAGCGAATGGCCGGTGCGCCACATCAGCGGCTTGCCGCCGGCCTTGGCGATCTCGTCGAACAGCACCTGGCTCGCCTTCACATCGGCGATGATGGTGGCCCCGGGCCGCGCGCGCAGCACGTCGCGCGCCAGCACGACCATGAGCTGGTCGCCCCACAGGATCGCGCCGGTGCCATCGACCACGCCGATGCGATCGGCGTCCCCATCGAAGGCGATGCCGAGATCGGCCTTGTTCGCCGCCACCGCAGCGATGAGCTGCTCCAGGTTCTTGGCCACCGTCGGGTCCGGGTGGTGCGCGGGGAAGCTGCCGTCGATCGTGTCGTTGAGCAGCACATGCCGCCCCGGCAGGCCGGCAACGATATGCTTGAGCACATCCGCGCCCGAGCCGTTGCCCGGATCCCACACCACGGTCAGCGCGCGCGCCCCGCCATCATAATCCCTCAGGATGCGCGCGACATACTCGGCGGCGATGTCGTGCGCGGCATCGGCTCCGCCCGCGCGCTCGACCACATCGCCGGCGGCGGCCATGCGCCCGATCTCCTTGATCTGCGCACCGAAGAAGGGCTTGTTGCCGAGCACCATCTTGAAGCCGTTATAGTCGGGCGGGTTGTGGCTGCCCGTGACCTGGATCGCCCCGTCGGCCTTGAGCGCGTGGGCGGCGTAGTAGAGCATCGGCGTCGGCCCGCAGCCGATGCGCGCGACCGAGAGGCCGCAGGCGGCAAGCCCCTTCACCAGCGCATCCTCCATCGCCACCGAGGAATGGCGCCCGTCGCGGCCCACGACGGCGCGGCTGCCGCCCTGGCGCGCGATGATCGTGCCGAAGCAGCGCCCGATCGCCTCGGCGTCGGCGGGGTGGAGCGTCATGCCGACGATGCCGCGGATATCGTATTCGCGCAGCACGGTGGGGTCGAAACGGTGCGTCCAGGCCATCGGTGCTTGTCTCTCTCGTGGTCAGCGGGCGGCGGGAAGCTCGGGGCGCCCGATCGAGCTGTAGCGGAAGCCCGAAGCCGCCATCTGCGCCGGATCATAGACATTGCGCAGATCGACGATCACGGGCGCGCGCAGCGCGGCCTTGAGCCTGGCGGGCGCGAGGGCGCGGAACTCGTTCCATTCGGTCACGAGCACCAGGCAGTCGGCGCCGGTGGCGGCATCGTAGGCATCCTTGCAGTACTGCACCGCCTGTGGCAGGAGCGGGCGCGCCGCCGCCATGCCCTCGGGGTCGAAGGCGCGCACCGTGGCCCCGGCGGCGACAAGGCGCGGCACGATCTCGAGCGAGGGGCTGTCGCGCATGTCATCGGTGTTCGGCTTGAAGGTGAGACCAAGCACGCCGATGGTCCTGCCCTCGACCGACCCGCCGCAGGCAGCAACGATACGATCGGCCATCGCCACCTTGCGCGCATCGTTGACCGCGATCACCGTCTCGACGATGCGCGTGGGCGCGCCGTAATCCTGCGCCGTGCGCACCAGCGCCAGCGTGTCCTTGGGGAAGCAGCTGCCGCCATAGCCGGGGCCGGCGTGCAGGAACTTGCGCCCGATGCGGCCATCGAGCCCGATACCGCGCGCGACATCATGCACATTGGCGCCCACCTTCTCGCACAGGTCGGCGATCTCGTTGATGAAGGTGATCTTGGTGGCGAGGAAGGCATTGGCGGCGTACTTGATCAGCTCGCTCGTTTCCAGCGCGGTGAAGATGATCGGCGTCTCGATCAGGTAGAGCGGGCGGTAGAGCGCGCGCAGCACCTCGCGCGCACGCTCGCTCTCGGTGCCGATCACGACGCGGTCGGGGCGCATGAAATCGCCGATGGCGCTGCCCTCGCGCAGGAACTCGGGATTGGAGGCGACATCCGCCGCAAGCTCGGGGCGGACGCGGCGCAATATCTCCTGCACCTTGCGCCCGGTGCCCACCGGCACGGTCGATTTCGTCACCACCACCGCATAGCCCTTGAGCGCGCGGGCAACCTCCTCGGCGGCCTGGAAGACATAGGTCAGGTCGGCATGGCCGTCGCCCCGGCGCGAAGGCGTGCCGACGGCGATGAACACCGCCTCGGCGCCATCCACCGCGGCGGCGATGTCGGTGGTGAAGGAAAGCCGCCCGGCGGCGACATTGCGCGCGACAAGCTGGTCGAGGTCGGGCTCGTAGATCGGGATCCGCCCCTGCTGCAAGGCCGCGATCTTGGCCGCGTCCTTGTCCACGCACACGACCTCGGTGCCGAACTCGGAGAAGCACGCCCCCGAGACAAGGCCCACATAGCCCGAACCGATCATGGCGATGCGCATCGGGGAGACGATCCTTCTTGTCGGCAGGCCGGCGCCGGGCCAGCTAGTGGTCCGGGCAATAGGTGCGCAGGAAGGCGCGCACGCCAGGGGCAAGATCGGGGCGTTTGAGCGCGAAGGCGACATGCGCCTCCAGATAGCCGAGCTTGTCGCCGCAATCGAAGCGCCGCCCCTCGAAGCGCACGCCGTGGAAAGGCACGCTGCCGATGGTTTTCGCGATCGCGTCGGTGAGCTGGATCTCGCCGCCGGCGCCCTTCTCGAAGCGGGCCAGATGGGTGAACACCTCGGGCGTGAGGATGTAGCGGCCGATGATGGCGAGGTTCGAGGGCGCCGCCGCCACCGCCGGCTTCTCGACCATGCCCCTGGCCACGACAACGCGGCCCTTGTCCTCGGCCACGTCGAGGATGCCGTAGCGCGACACCTGCGCGCGCGGCACCTCCAGCGCAGCCACGACGTTGCCGCCGGTCTCGTGATAGACCTCGGCAAGCTGCTTCAGGCAGGGCGTCTCCGACAGGATCAGGTCGTCGGGCAGCAGGATGGCGAAGGGCTCGTCGCCAACGAAGGCGCGCGCGCACCAGATCGCATGGCCGAGCCCGAGCGGAACCTGCTGGCGCACCGAGACGATCGATCCGGGCGGCATTGCGGTACCGCGCAGCTGGTCGAGCAGGTCGGGCTTGCCGCGCTCGCGCAGCGTCGTCTCAAGCTCGTAGGCGATGTCGAAATGCTCGACCAGCGCGGTCTTGCCGCGGCCGGTGATCATGCAGAACAGTTCGATGCCGGCGGCGCGGGCTTCCTCGATCGCATACTGGATCAGCGGCTTGTCGACGACGGGCAGCATCTCCTTGGCCAGCGCCTTGGTGGCGGGCAGGAAACGGGTGCCGAGGCCGGCGACAGGCAGCACGGCCTTGCGCAACGGCTTGATCACGCTGGAAATACTCCTGCGGCGCCGGACCGGAGTGGGGGAGCGGGGGAGCGGTCCGACCGGCTTTGGTCTTACACACCGGATTGGGCCAAAGCAAGGCGCACGGGCAAGGTGCGCGCCCTAATACCGCCATGAGTTGCGTCGAGATCGCCGACCTGGACGCCGCGCCAGACCTTGCGGCCCCCGCAGGGCACAGCCTAATCGCCAAGAAGAACGTCGCGCGCCTGGTTGATCTTGGCCGCGAGGTAGGTCGAGCCGCCACGGTCGGGATGCGCGTGCATCATCAACCGGCGATGTGCATCGCGGATCTGTTCCTCGCTCGCGCCTTGCTGGAGCCCGAGCACGGCGAGTGCCTCGGCCGGGGTCATGCGCGCCGAGGAGGTGTCGCGCCCCTCGCTGCTGGCATGGGCCTCGCCCGGCCCCTCGGCCTCGCGCCAGTCGGCGCCGAAGGCACGGTCGAGGAAGGCCTCGATCAGCGCCACCGATTGCGGATCGTCGGCGCGCAGGTCCTGGCGCAGTTCCAGAATGTCGGCAAGCGTCATGGCGTGCAGTTCGCGGCCCTTGAACCGGCCCTTGAGCACGGTGCCGCTCATCTGCCCGCTGTCATGGTCGAGCCGCATGCGCAGATAGCCGGTCTCGACCGCGCTTTCCTGGCCCGTGCCGGCACCGGCCGGACGGCCGAAGGTCTGGCGCGCCTTGTACTGGTTCCACCAGCGCTGGATCAGCGGCGCCAGCAGCACCACCGGCAGCACCGCCTGCATCGCCCGCCCGGTGAAGAGCAGCCAGGCGCCGATCGCGATGCCGATCCCCGCCAGCGAATAGCGGACGATCGTCTTGAGCGCCTCGGGGCGCGCATTGGCGAAGCCGCGCGCGGCGGCAAGCAGGAAGCCCAGTGTCAGGAAGCCGGCGAACAGCCAGATCAGCGTCATCGCTTCGGCCCCGGCAATGCAAGCTGGGCAGCGATGCGCGCGGTGGCGCCACCCTTGCGCCCGGCGATGGCGGCGAGCGCCCTCTGCCCGCCTGCGGCATAGACCGCGACCGCGCGCAGCAACTCGCGCAGCACATCGGCCGAATGGGCGTCGAAGGCGTGATAGGCCCCGCCCGAAAGCTTCGCCATCTGCTGGAAGCAGCGCGCGGCCATCGGCTCGCCGCCCTCGTGGAAGAAGAAGCCCGGCACGCCGAGAAGGCCAAGTTCGCCCGCGAGATGGCAGAGGCGATCGACATCCTCCTCGACCATGTCGCCCACGAACACCAGGGCATGGATGCGCTCGCGCTTGGACTCGGTGATGGTGTGCAGCAGAACCTGCTCGATCTGGGTCTGCCCGCCCAGGCACTGCACGCCGGTCATGCGCGACAGGAGATCGTCGGTATCCGTCAGCCACGGGGTGGCCATGAACTCGCCGAAGCCGCGATAGTAGGCGAGGCTGATCGCCAGCCCGCCCAGATCGCGCGCCGCCAGGAACATCTCGGCCTGCAGGTGGCAGGCGCGGTCCCAGGTGGGCTGGCGGCTGGCGGTGGCGTCCATCGCGAACAGGAGTCGCCCCTTGCGCCCTGGCCCGGCCGACACGGCCGGCATGGTGCGCACCTTCTGCAGGAACGCCGCGACATCGGCGCGCACCGCCTTCGATGGGAGCTTGCGATCATCCGCCGGCATGGGCTCTCGGTCCGTCCAGGGCCTTTCGGTTGGGTCCGACCATCACATAGGGCCTGGGCGGCGGTAAGGGAAGCTCCGCAGGCCGGGGCGGCCCGCCCGCCTCCTCCTGCCCCTCAGCGCGGCGCCCGCGCCGCGGCCGATTGCGCATCCAGCACCGCAAGCGCGCTCATGTTGACGATGCCCCGCGCCGTGACCGAAGGCGAGAGGATGTGCAAGGGCTCGCGTGCGCCGAGCAGGATCGGCCCCACCGGCAGCGCATCGGTCGCCGCCTTGAGCAGGTTGAAGGCGATGTTGGCGGCATCGAGGGTGGGCATGACCAGCAGGTTCGCCGCCCCGTTCAGCCGGCTGTTCGGGAAGACGCGGCGGCGGATGGTCTCGTTCAGCGCCGCATCGGCATGCATTTCGCCGTCGATCTCCAGCGCCGGCGCGGCGGCGGTGATCAGCTCCAGCGCGCGGCGCATCTTGCCGGCCGAGGCCGTGTTGCCGGTCCCGAAGGAGGAATGCGACAGCAGCGCCGCCTTGGGCGGGATGCCGAAGCGGCGCACCTCCTCGGCGGCAAGCAGCGTCATCTCGGCCAGCTCCTCGGCCGTGGGGTCCGGGTTGACATAGGTATCGCACAGGAAAAGCTGCCCGGCCGGCAGGATCAGCACCGAGAGCGCGTAGAAGCGGCTCACGCCCCTGCGCCGCTCGACGATCTCCGACACATACTCCAGATGGCGCGTCCAGGCGCCGACCGTGCCGCAGATTGCGCCATCGGCCAGCCCCTGGCGCAACAGCATCGCGGCGGCAACCGTGGGGCGCGTACGCACGCGCCGCTCGGCCGCCTCGGGGCCGACGCCGCGGCGCTCGACCATGCGGTGATAGACCGGCACCAGGGGGCGGAACACCGCCTCGTCCAGGGCGGGATCGAGGATCTCGACATCATGCCCGGCGCGCAGGCGCAGCCCGAGCGTCTTGAGCCGCCCCTCGATCACCGCGCGCCGGCCGAGCAGGATCGGGCGGGCGATGCCGTCATCGACCAGTATCTGCGCGGCGCGCAGCACGCGCTCATCCTCGCCCTCGCTGTAGACGATGCGCTTGGGCGCCTTGCGCGCGACCTCGAACACCGGGCGCATGAGCTGGCCCGAGCGGAACACGAACTGGTTCAGCCGGTCGCGATAGGCGGCGAAATCGACGATCGGCCGGCGCGCCACACCGCTTTCCATCGCCGCCTTGGCCACCGCCGGTGCGATCTCCAGGATCAGGCGCGGATCGAAGGGCTTGGGGATGATGTAGTCGGGGCCGAAGGTCGGCGCCTGCCCGCCATAGGCCGAGGCCACCACCTCGGACGGCTCGGCGCGGGCGAGATTGGCCCGGGCCTCTACGCAGGCGACCTTCATCGCCTCGTTGATCGTGGTCGCCCCCGCATCCAGCGCACCGCGGAACAGGAACGGGAAACAGAGGACGTTGTTGACCTGGTTCGGGAAGTCGCTGCGGCCCGTGGCCACGATCGCATCGGGGCGCGCCGCGCGCACGAGGTCGGGCATGATCTCGGGCTCGGGGTTGGCGAGCGCCAGCACCAGGGGCTTGGCCGCCATGCGCGCGAGCCACTCGGGCTTGAGCACGCGCGGGGCGGAAAGGCCGAGAAACACATCGGCGCCATCGATCGCCTCGGCAAGGCTGCGCGCGGGAACGTCGCGGGCGTAGCGGGCCTTGTTCGGGTCCATCAGCTCGGCGCGGCCCTGATAGACCACGCCGGCGATGTCGGTGGCGATGATGTTCCCGGGACGCAGGCCCATCGTCACGAGCAGATCGAGGCAGGCGAGCGCCGCCGCCCCCGCGCCCGAGGTGACAAGGCGCACATCCTCGAGCCGCTTGCCTTGCAGCAGCAGCCCGTTGCGGATGGCGGCGGCAACAATGATCGCGGTGCCGTGCTGGTCGTCATGGAAGACCGGAATCGCCATGCGCGCGCGCAGGGCGCGCTCGATCTCGAAGCACTCGGGCGCCTTGATGTCCTCGAGGTTGATGCCGCCGAAGCTCGGCTCGAGCGCGGCCACCACCTCGACCAGGCGGGCGGGATCAAGCTGGTTGATCTCGATATCGACGGCGTCGATGCCGGCGAACTTCTTGAACAGCACCGCCTTGCCTTCCATCACCGGCTTGGCGGCCAAGGGCCCGATCGCGCCCAGGCCCAGAACGGCCGTGCCGTTGGTCACCACCGCGATCATGTTGCCGCGCGCGGTATAGTCGAAGGCGGTGTCGGGGTCGGCGGCGATCGCCTCGCAGGCGGCGGCCACTCCGGGCGAATAGGCCAGCGCGAGGTCGCGCTGCGTCGCCATCGGCTTGGTGGGCTCGATGCCGAGCTTGCCCGGCCGCGGAAAGCGGTGATAGTTCAGCGCGGCGCGCCGGAAACCCTCGTCCATGCTCATCCTGGCCCTCCCTGGAGCAGGGCCCGGCCGCCGCGGAACTGGATGGCGCCGGGGAGGCTGGCGAGGAAATATGGTGCGGTCGAGAAGACTCGAACTTCCACGGGGTTGCCCCCACAAGCACCTCAAGCTTGCGCGTCTACCAGTTCCGCCACGACCGCACTTGGCTGGTATCGCCCCTTGGGGCGAGCGCGGGAGATAGCAAATATGTCCCCGGGGATCAACCGGAGATGCGGCGCATCCGACGCCAAGCCGTGCGGGCGGCGAAGGGCCCCGGCAGCAGGAGCGGTGCGGTGCGGATGACGGACGAGCGGACGGAAGGATCGGGTGCGGGGCCGGACGACGCGGCGGTGGAATGGCGCGTCAGCGATGCGCCGGTCCCCTACCCGGAGGCGCTGGCGGCGATGGAGGCGCGCGTGGGGGCGATCCGCGCCGGCACCGCGCCCGAGCAGGTCTGGCTGCTGGAGCATCCGCCCTTGTTCACCGCCGGCACCTCGGCCGACCCGGCCGAGCTTGCCAACCCCGAGGGCTTCCCGGTGTTCAAGGCCGGGCGCGGCGGGCGCTTCACCTATCACGGGCCGGGCCAGCGCGTGGCCTATGTCATGCTCGACCTGCGCGCGCGCGGGGCCGACATTCGCTGCTACGTCCACGCGCTGGAAGACTGGATCATCACCACGCTCGATCGCTTCAACATCCGCGCAGTGCGCCGCGCCGACCGCATCGGCGTGTGGGTGGCCGATCGCCGCCTGCCCGGCGGCGAGGGCAAGATCGCCGCCCGTGGCGTGCGGGTCACGCGCTGGGTGAGCTGGCACGGCATCGCCATCAACCTCGATCCCGAGCTCACGCACTTCCAGGGCATCGTGCCCTGCGGCATCCGCGGCTATGGCGTGACCTCGCTCTGGGCGCAGGGTGTGTGCGTCTCCATGGCCGAGCTCGACGCGGCGCTGATGGCCTGCTTCGATCCGGTGTTCAGCCCCGAGGGCTCGCTCGCGGCGGCCGCCTGCGCGGCCCAGCCTGCCACCGGCTAGAGCGTCGGGATCTGGGAAAAGCCGCCGGCGGCGAGGATCTCGGCCGGCACCGTGCAGGGCGTGCGCGCGATCGCGGTGACGCTGGCCAGGCGCGGCCCGCGACGGCAGGCCCGCTCCAGCGCCGCCACCGGCTCGGCCGCGCCCACCACCATGGCTTCCACGCTGCCATCGCTGCGGTTGCGCACCCAACCGGCAAGGCCGAGCGCGCGCGCCTCGCGCACGGTCCAGGCGCGATAGCCGACGCCCTGCACGCGCCCCTCGATGCGCAGCAGCACGGCGACAAGGCTGGTCCCGGTGTCGCCCTCGCTCATGCGAGCTGGGCCTCGAACGGGACGGCATCGGTGCGCAACAGCGCGAACAGCCGCGCCGCCGCCGCGACATCGGCACGAAGCTGGGCGCGCCGCGCCTCGGCCTCGGGGTCGCTGCCCCAGCGCTCGGCCTGGAAGGTCTCGTCCAGAAGCGCGGCATCCGCCGCTGCCTCGGCATCGAGCCGGCCGGCGAGCAGGGCAAGCCCGAGCGCGAGCGAGCCCATCGCGCCCACCGCCAGCGACAGGCCGGCGAGCGGCAGGGGCGCGATGCGGGCAACGACGCGGCCCAGAGCCTCCAGCGCCGCCCGCTCCTGCGCCAGCGGCATCAGCCCGGCGGTGACGCCGAGCGGGGCATCGTAGGTCTGGGCCAGCCAGTCAAGCACCGGCTGCCAGATGGCGCGCTGGCGGGCGATCAGCGCCTCGGGCTCCTCGGCGCGGTAGCAGAGCAGGTCGGTCTCGGCGAAGCGGGCGATTGCCGCGGCGGTGGCGGCCGGATCGGCGGCGATGCGGTCGAGCGCGGTGCAGGCAAGCTGCGTCAGCGGCATGTCCTGCGGACGCACCGGCGCGCCCGGCCTGTGCCCCTGCCCGCCCCATTCGGCGGCGATGGCGGCGGCGAGCGCGGGGCCCGGCACCACCAGCGCCTTGCCGGCGGGCGTGCGCACCGGCCGCCCGTCCAGGCACACGGCATGCCCCCCACCCTCGGCCGGGCCCGAGGCGGCCTCGCGCCAGAACCGCTTGATCTGACCGACCACGCTTATCTCCTCGTCGCAGCGGGACCCGCCCCAGCCTAGCGCCCGAAGGGCAGGCGTTGAAGCTGGTCGAGCAGGCCGCCGCCGCGCGGGCGCTGCTGGGGCTGCTGCTGGGCGGGCGCCTGCTGGGTGCCGATCTGCGGCGCGCCACGCGTGGCCGGCGCCCCATCCGCCGGCAGTGCCTCGCGCGCAACCGGCGTCTGCGGCGCGGCACCGCTTGCGGGCGGCTGGGGTGCCGCCGTGCCGCGACCGCCGCGCGCGATCGCCAATGCCCCGGGGCAGGGATCGGGTCGCGCCGGCGCCTGCTGCTGCGGTTGCTGCTGCTGTTGCTGTTGCTGGCTGCCGCCGAGCAGCCCGCCGAGCAGGCCCTGCACGCCGCCCTGCTGGCGGAAGGTCTCGACGCCCGAGATCACGCCCGTCACCACACCGGCCGCATCCGGCTGGTAGCTCGGGCGCATCAGCGTGCCGCCGACATTCACCGGCACGGCAATCCCGCCAGCGCCCACCTTCAGCGTCGGCAACACGCGCATGGCAAGCTGCTCGGTGCCGAGGCGCACCTGCCCCTGCCCGATCGCGGCGACGAGATTGCTGTCGAACACCAGCGCGCGGGCATTGGCGATGCCGTCGGTGCTGTCGAAGCGCATGGCGAAGCAGTTGACGTTCGAATTACCCTCGCGCTGCATCGAGGGGAACAGGGCGCGGCCGAGATTGCCGGCGATGAGGTCGATCAGCCGGTTGTCCACCACCGCCTGGCCCATCGCCAGCCCGAGATGCCCGTCGAGCGAGGCCATGATCGCGCGCACGCTCTGCCCCGCACCGCGGAGATCGACATCGACATCCATGCGGCCCTGCACGGTGTAGCCGACGCCATAGGCGCGCAGCAGCGGGCCGAGATCGAGCCCCGGCGCGCGCACCGATAGCGCCACGGGCGGGGCGTCGGTGCGGCCGTCGAGGCTGGCGCGGATGGTCGCCTGCCCGCCCGGCAGGCGCAGCGACAGTGGCGCCACGCTGAGCTGGCCGCCGGCCAGCGCCATGGTCAGGGACACGTCGTTGTAGGCGACGCCGCCATGGCGCAGCTCGGCCAGGGCGAGCTTGAGGTTGGCGTCCCCGCCGCGCAGGCCGGCAACAAACAACTGGGTGTCGGGAAACAGCCGCCCGTCCGCGCCCGCGCGCGCCGGTGCGGGCAAGGGCGGCGGGGTGGGCGCGCCCTGCGGCTGGCCCGGCCCCGCCGGGCGCCCGGCCATCGCCTCCAGGAACGGTGCGGTATCGACCAGCCGGCTGCGCAGATCGGCCTCGATGCGCGGGCGGCGACCGCCGGCGCGGCCCGAGAAGCCGGCCGTTCCGGTCAGCTCGCTGTCGAAGGCCTTGAGGCGCAGGTCGCGCAATTCGAAGCTGCCGGGTGCATTGGCCCGGTCGGCCAGCTGGCCGGCGATCTCGATGTCGCGTACCGCCGGCAGGGGCGTCCCGGCCAGCCGCGACAGGCGCGCGGCATCGGGCACGCGCGCGGCGATGGTCACGGCAACGCCGCGCATGGTGGCGGGCTGGGCGATGCTGCCCTGGACGTTCAGCGTCGCACCCGCGGCCTCCAGCGCCAGGCGCAGCGGCCAGGCGGCGGGCGGTGCGCCCTGCCGGCGCGCCGGCGGGCCGATCATGCCGGCGATGAGCGCCATCGGCGCACCGACCTGGCCCGAGGCCTTCACTGCCTCGCTATCCAGCGCGCCCTCGACCGCCAGGGTCACGGGGCTGGCGAGATCGGAGGCGGCGAGCTCCAGACGGGCCAGACGCAAGCCCGACACGAAGGCGGAAAGGTCGCTCTCGCCCACCGTCAGCGCGAGGTCGCGGATATCGGGCATGGGACCCGCCCCGGCCGGATCGCGCAGGCGCAGGCGCAGATCGATGTTGCGCACCGCCGGAAGGTCGCGCCCCATCGCGAAGGGCTTGAGGCGCGCGACATCGGCCACGCGCGCGGTGACGGCCAGGTCGGCGCCGCGGCGCGCATGCGGCTCGGCGATCGTGCCCTGCACGCCGAACGCAGCCCCCGCCGCCTCGAGCGAGAGCTGGATCGGCCAGGGCGCGGCCCCTGCCGGCGGGGGCTGCACCAGCCGCAGCAACGGCCCGAACCGGCCCTTGAGGGTGAAGGCTTCCTGCTGGTAGCGGCCAGTGCCGTCCAGCGTCGCTTCCGCGTCCGGCGAGGCGGCAGCGAACACGAATCGCTCCAGGTCGAGCGCATGGCTCTGCCCGCTGCGGCCGTCGCGGTAGGTAAGCCTGCCGCGCTCGATCCGCACTTCGGCGGCACCGATCTGCATGGCCCGGCCAGCCTCGCGCGCCTCGCCCGGGCGGGCGGGTTCGGATTGCGCCGGCGCGGGCGCGGCGCTCTCAGGCGCCATCAGCCAGTTGCCGCGGCCCTGGGCATCGGTTTCGAGCAGAATGTCGGGCTCGACCAGCACCAGCCGCTTGATCTCCACCCGCCGGCCGAGCAGCGGCAGCACCGCAACCTGCAACTCCAGCCGGCGCAGCGACACCATCTGCGGGCGCGAGCCGCCCGGCGCATTGGCGAAGCTGACATCGCTCATGGTCAGGGCCGGCGACAGGCCGAGGCTGAGCTCGATCGGCCCGCCGATGGCGAGGTCGCGTCCCGTGGCCTCGCGCACCTTCTGCTGGATGGTTGGGCGGTAGGCGTTGAGGTCGAGCGTGAGCAGGAACACCACCACCGCCACGACCGGCAACAGGATCAGCACGCCGAGCGCAATCAAGATGTTGCGCGGCCTGAAGAAGCCCTTCTTCGGGGCGGGGCTGGGCTGGTCGTTCATCGGGTCATGCTCCTCCGGCGGCGTCGGGGTGGAGGGTGCAGCGCCATGGGGCGGGCGGCGCGGCCTAATGCGCTCGATATAATCTATCTCGTGCCAAGTCTAATCCCCGGCGCTGTGACGAGTCAGCGATTTCGCGCCCCCGTCCGGCGCGGCGGCGGCGTCGCCGGCGCCTGGAAGCCGAGCTGGCGGAAGGTTTCCGCCATGTGCTCGGGCGCGGGCACCGCCGCCTCCAGCATCCCGCCCGAGGGATGCGGCAGAACAATGGCGCGCGCATGCAGATGGAGCTGGTTCGAGAACCCCTCCATGTGCGCCGCCGCACCGCCATACTTGCCGTCACCCAGGATCGGGGTACCGAGCGCGAGGCAATGCACGCGCAGCTGGTGCGTCCGTCCCGTATGCGGCCTGAGTTCGAGCCACGAAGCACGCCGCCCGGCATGATCCAGCGTCGCATAGTCGGTGATGGCGCGGGCGGAATCCTCGGCGCCGCGATCGACCAGCGCCACACGCTCGCCGCGCGGGCCGGGCAGCTTGGCCAGCGCCGCGTCGATCCGCCCCTCGGGCGGCAGCGGCCGGCCCACCACCACGGCCCAGTAGATCTTCTCCACCGCGCGGGTGCGGAAGGCGGCAGCGAGCGCCGAGGCCGTGGCGGCCGAACGCGCAAGCACCAATATGCCGGTGGTGTCGCGATCGAGCCGGTGGACCAGGCGCGGACGGTCGGGCGCCTCGAAGCGGAGCGCATCCAGCAGCCCGTCGAGGTGGCGGGTGATGCCGGGTCCGCCCTGCACCGGGAGGCCATAGGGCTTGTTCAGCACCAGGATCGCCGGATCGCGGTAGAGCACCATGCCTTCGGCGAAAGCAAGATCGGCCGCGCTGAGCGCGCGCGGCGGGCGCGGCGCGGCGGGGCGCCCCCCCTCCTCCATCGTCCCGGACCCAGCCGGCCGGACAGGCAAGGGCGGGATGCGCAGGCTCTGGCCCGGTTGCAGCCGCGTGCCGGTTTCGGCGCGCTTGCCGTCGACGCGCACCTGCCCGGTGCGCAACAGCTTGGCAAGCTGGCCGTGGCCCAGATCGGGGAAATGGCGGCGGAACCAGCGGTCGAGGCGGATATCGCCTTCGTCCTCGGCAACGATGCGTGTCTCGACCCCCGCCATGGCCGCCTGCGTCTGTCTGGTTTCGCCCCGGCGCGGCAGCGTCGGGGGCGCGGCGCGCGGGCGGCTCAGCCCACCATCGAGCGGCCGGCGGCGAACATCAGCGCGAAGGAGAATACCGTCAGGCCGATCGTGACGCCGCCATAGAACACGGCCAGCACCGGGCTGTGCTCCCACATGTGCCAGGTATCCGCCGAGAAAGCCGAGAAGGTGGTGAAGCCGCCCAGCAGCCCGACCATGATGTAGGCACGAAGCGACGGGTTCAGCTCCGCCCCCTCGGCGATCATGCCGGTGATCATGCCGGCCAGCCCGCACCCGACCACGTTCACGATCAGCGTGCCCCAGGCGAAGGTCTGGCCGAGATAGGCGTCAGCGGCCACCGAAAGCAGATAGCGCGCAACCGAGCCGAGCGCACCGCCAAGGGCGATGAACAGCAACACCGTGGGGGAGAGCGTGCCTGTCATTGGTTCCCGTCTCCTTCGCCGCGCTCAACCGCGCGTTCCTCGCGCAGCTTCGACCAGTAGTCGAGGCGCCTGGCGACCTCGCGCTCGAAGCCGCGCTCGGATGGCCGATAAAGATGCCGCCTCGGCATCGAGTCGGGAAAGTAGTTCTGCCCCGAGAAGCCCGACGCCGAATCATGGTCGTATGCATATCCGGTGCCATAGCCGAGCGACTTCATCAGCCCGGTCGGCGCATTCAGGATGTGCTTCGGGGGCATCAGCGAGCCGGTTTCGCGCGCCGCCCGCATCGCCTCGCCCAGGGCCAGATAGAGGGCGTTCGACTTGGGTGCGGTAGCCAGGTAGATGACGCACTGGGCGATCATCAACTCGCCCTCGGGGCTGCCCAGCCGCTCGTAGCTGTCCCAGGCCGCGAGCGCCATCGGCAGGGCCTGCGGATCAGCCATGCCGACATCCTCGGCGGCGAAGCGCACCAGCCGGCGCGCGACATAGAGCGGGTCCTCGCCCCCCGCCAGCATGCGCGCGAGCCAGTAGAGCGCCGCGTCGGCGTCCGAGCCGCGCAGGCTTT
Source organism: Alphaproteobacteria bacterium (assembly GCA_020850755.1). Classification (GTDB taxonomy): domain Bacteria; phylum Pseudomonadota; class Alphaproteobacteria; order Acetobacterales; family Acetobacteraceae; genus JADZEB01. The sequence goes on from JADZEB010000029.1 coordinate 15,048, forward strand.
TGTGCAGTGCGGAAATGAGGTTGTAGTGCTCCTCGCGGTCCTTGTCGTAGAGCGGCGCGCGACGATCGAGCGTTGCCGCCAGCGCGCGCGGATCGAGCGGGGCCGCGCCCTCGGGCAAGGCCAGAAGCTGCTCGGCCATGTTGAGCAGGTAGCGGCCATCGCCATCGGCCATCGCCAGCAGCGCGGCGCGGCCTTCCTCGGTCACGGGCAGCGCGCGGCCGGCATCGGCCTCGGCGCGCGCGAGGAGGGTTTCGAGCGCGCGCTCGTCCAGCCGGCGCAGCACCAGCACCTGGCAGCGCGACAGGAGCGCACCGTTGAGCTCGAAGGAAGGGTTCTCGGTGGTGGCGCCCACCAGCACCACGGTCCCGTCCTCGACATAGGGCAGGAAGCCGTCCTGCTGGGCGCGGTTGAAGCGGTGGATCTCGTCGACGAACAGCAGCGTGCGCTGGCCGGCGGCGCGGCGCTTCTGCGCCGCCTCGAACACGCGGCGGAGATCGGCGACACCCGAAAACACCGCCGAGATCTGCACGAAGGCCAGCCCCGCCCGCTCGGCGAGCAGACGGGCGATGGTGGTCTTGCCGACGCCCGGCGGGCCCCACAGCACCAGCGAGGCGAGGCTGCCGCGCGCCAGCATGCGCCCGAGCGGCGCGCCCTCGGCCAAAAGGTGCTCCTGCCCGACCACATCCTCGAGCCGCGCCGGGCGCAGCCTGTCGGCGAGCGGACGCGGCCCGCCATGCCGGGCCGCCGACGGGCCTGCCGGATCGGCCTCCGGCGCAAGACCGCCGAACAGGTCGGTGGACTGTTTCATGGCCGGGAAACTAGCAGGTTCCGCCCCGGGGTTTCACTGGCCATTCGGCCCCAAGGCGGGCATGGCACGGTCCAAGACCGGCACCGGGGCCGGAACCAAGGCCGGCAAGGCGAAAGGGGGTCAAAGCGAAAGGGCGGCCCTGCCGGACCGCCCTTCGCGGAACAAACGCGCGGGACAGGGCGGCGTCAGCCGGCCGCCTGCGCCTCGCTGCCCTCGGCCTCGGGCTGCTTCTCGGGCTTGGGCCCGCTGTCCAGCCCCTTGGCGGCGGGGTCGCGATCGACGAACTCGATCACCGCCATCGGTGCGGCATCACCATAGCGCATGCCGGCCTGGAGCACGCGGATATAGCCGCCCGGGCGCGCCTTGTAGCGCTCGGCCAGGGTGCCGAACAGCTTGGCCACCACCCTGTCGTCGCGCAGCTGCGCGAAGGCCTGCCGGCGCGCATGCAGCCCGCCGCGCTTGCCGAGCGTGACAAGCTTCTCGGCCAGCGGCCGCAGCTCCTTCGCCTTGGGCAAGGTGGTGGTGATCTGCTCGTGTTTGATCAGCGCGCAGGCCAGGCTGCGGAACAGCGCATCGCGCTGGCCCGTGGTGCGATTGAGCTTCCGCCCGGCAATACCGTGACGCATCGTTTACGCTCCTGATGTCCTTCAGCCGGCTCAGTACGGCTCTTCGAGCTTCTTGGCCAGGTCCTCGATGTTCTCGGGCGGCCAGCCGCTCACCTGCATGCCGAGATGCAGGCCGAGCGAGGCCAGCACCTCCTTGATCTCGTTGAGCGACTTGCGGCCGAAATTCGGCGTGCGCAGCATCTCCTGCTCGGTCTTCTGCACGAGGTCGCCGATATAGACGATGTTGTCGTTCTTCAGGCAGTTGGCCGAGCGCACCGAGAGTTCCAGCTCGTCCACCTTCTTGAGCAGGGCGCGCGGGAAGGGCAGGTCGTCGCGCTTCTCCTCGGCCGAGATCGCCTGCGGCTCCTCGAAGTTGACGAACAGGCGGAGCTGGTCCTGCAGGATGCGCGCGGCCAGCGCCACCGCATTCTCGGGCTCGATCGTGCCGTTCGTCTCCACCGACATGATCAGCTTGTCATAGTCGGTCTTCTGCCCGACGCGGGTATTCTCGATCCGGTAGGAGACGCGGCGCACCGGCGAGAAGATGGCATCGACTGGAATGAGGCCGATCGGCGCATCCTCGGGGCGGTTCTCGGCGGCCGGGATGTAGCCCTTGCCGTTGCTGACCTCGAACTCCATGCCGAGCTTCACCCCGTCATCGAGGGTGCAGATCACCAGGTCGGGGTTCATGATGTCGATATCGTGCCCGGCAGAGATCTGGCCGGCGCGCACCTCGCCCGGCCCGGTCGCCGACAGCGACATGCGCTTCGGCCCGTCGCCATGCATGCGCAGCGCCAGCTGCTTGATGTTCAGGACGATGTCGGTCACGTCCTCGCGCACGCCGGGGATCGAGCTGAACTCGTGCAGCACACCGTCGATCTGCACGGCGGTGACCGCCGCGCCCTGGAGCGAGGAGAGCAGCACGCGGCGCAGCGCATTGCCGAGCGTCAGGCCGAAGCCGCGCTCCAGGGGCTCGGCGACGATGGTGGCGACGCGCTTCGGATCATGCCCGGGCTCGACCTCGAGCTTGTTGGGCTTGATCAGTTCCTGCCAGTTCTTCGCGATCTGGGTCACGGGATCGCCTCTTTCAGTTGCGGTTGGGGCCGCATCGGCCCGGCTTTGGGCCGGGGGCGGCCACGAAAATCGTCTCTACAGCCAGGAACCCGAATGCTTGGGGCGGCAGGGCCGCGCAACCTCCAGACTGTCCTTGCCGTGCCGACCACGGAACCCGGGCCAGCGCGGGCGGGCGATCCTAGACCCGGCGGCGCTTGCGCGGCCGGCAGCCATTGTGCGGGATCGGCGTCACGTCGCGGATGGCGGTGATGGCGAAACCCACCGCCTGCAACGCGCGCAGCGCCGATTCGCGGCCCGAACCGGGGCCGGCCACCTCGATCTCCAGCGTCTCCATGCCATGCTCGCGCGCCTTGCGGCCTGCTTCCTCGGCGGCGACCTGGGCGGCGTAGGGCGTGGACTTGCGGCTGCCCTTGAAACCCATCGTGCCCGAAGACGACCAGGCGATCGCGTTGCCCTGGGCGTCGGTGATGGTGATCATCGTGTTGTTGAAGGAGGCCATCACATGGGCCACGCCCGAGGTGATGTTCTTGCGCTCCTTCTTGCGGGTGCGCGTCGCGCCGGCGGCAGCTTTCGCCATGATGTCTGTCTCGTTCCTGATGCGGGTCGTGTTGCGTTAGCGGAAGCGCGGTGCCGCGCGTGCGGTCCTACTTCGTGACCTTCTTCTTGCCGGCGATCGCCACCGCCTTGCCCTTGCGGGTACGGGCGTTGGTGTGGGTGCGCTGGCCGCGCACCGGCAAGCCCTTGCGGTGACGCAGGCCGCGATAGCAGCCGAGATCCATCAGCCGCTTGATGTTCATCGCCACATCGCGGCGCAGATCGCCCTCGACCTTGAAGTCGCGGTCGATCAGCTCGCGGATGCGCAGGATCTCCTCGTCGGTGAGCTGGTTCACGCGACGATCGTCGGGAATGGCGAGCTTCTGGCAGATCGTGCGTGCCTGCGTGGCGCCGATGCCATAGATGTAGCGCAGCGAGATCACCACGCGCTTGTTGGTGGGAATGTTGACGCCCGCGATACGTGCCACTGCACGCTCTCCTTCGATCTCGTGCGAGCCCGCGGCGCGCGCGGGCTCCGACCTGGTGCCGCGCGCCGGGCGCGGCAGAAACTACGCATAAAGGATCCCGGCGGCGGACGGAGGCCGGCGCGCCGAGGGTCGCGGATTATAGTCCCCGATCCCCCCGTGTCAACGCCGGCTTGGCCCGCTGACCCCTTGATTCCGCATGCCGGAGGAGCGCCCGGCGGGGAGCTTGCCGCCCCTGCCCGCGCACCCGCCCGGTCCCTAGCTACCCCTACGCTCCCCCGCCCAGGAGGATCGCCTCGATCTGGCGGGTCACCTCGTCGATATCGGCCATGCCGTCCACCTGACGCAACCTGCCCTGCCTGGCATAGTGCGGCAGGATCGGGGCGGTCTGGCGGTGATAGGCATCGAGCCGGGTCTTGACCGTCTCGCGATTGTCGTCGGCGCGGCGGGTGAACTCGGTCCCGCCGCAGGCATCGCACACGCCGGCCACCTTGGGCGGCTGGAATGTCTCATGGTAGCCGGCGCCGCACTTGGCGCAGGCGAAGCGGCCGGCGATGCGCTCGATCAGGGCGGCATCGTCCACGGCGAGCTCGATAACATGGTCGAGCGGCAAGCCGCGCTCCTTGAGCATGGCATCCAGCGCCTCGGCCTGGGCCACCGTGCGCGGGAAGCCGTCAAGGATGAAGCCCTTGGCGCAGTCGGACGCGGCGATGCGCTTGGCCAGCATGGCGATGATGATGGCGTCCGGCACCAGCTTGCCGGCCTCCATGATCGCCTTGGCCTCGCGCCCGACCGCGCTGCCCGAGGCAACCTCGGCGCGCAGCATGTCGCCGGTCGAGATCTGGGCGATGGCGAACTTGTCCATCAGCCGCTTGGCCTGGGTGCCCTTGCCGGCGCCCGGCGGCCCAAGCAGGATCAGCTTCATCGGCCCCGCCCCCGGAGCTTAGCCTTCTTGATCAGCCCCTCATACTGGTGGGCGAGAAGGTGGCTCTGGATCTGGGCGACCGTGTCCATGGTCACGGAGACGACGATCAGAAGCGAGGTGCCGCCGAAATAGAAGGGCACGCCGTAGCGGGCGATCAGGAATTCGGGCAGGAGGCACACCGCGACCAGATAGGCGGCGCCGATCGTGGTCAGGCGCGTCAGCACATAGTCGAAGTAGTCGGCCGTGTTCTGGCCGGGGCGGATGCCGGGGATGAAGCCGCCATGCTTGCGCAGATTCTCGGCCGTCTCCTGCGGGTTGAACACCACCGCCGTGTAGAAGTAGGCGAAGAAGATGATCATCGCCGCATACAGGATCATGTGGATCGGCTGGCCGTAGCCGAGCAGGCGAACGATGGTGTCGAGCCAGCCCGAGCCCTCGCCGCCCTGGGAGAAGCCGGCCACGGTCGCCGGCAGCAGCAGGAGCGAGGAGGCGAAGATCGGCGGGATCACGCCCGAGGTGTTGAGCTTGAGCGGCAGGTGCGTTGAATCGCCGCCGAACATGCGGTTGCCCACCTGGCGCTTCGGATACTGCACCACGATGCGCCGCTGCGCGCGCTCGATGAACACGACCAGGAAGATCACGATCGTGGCGAGCACGAACAGGATGATGATGAAGAAGGCCGAGAGCGCACCGGTGCGCGCCAGCTCCAGCGTGCCCGCCAGCGCCGAAGGCAGGTTGGCCACGATGCCCGCGAAGATGATCAGCGAGGCGCCATTGCCCACGCCGCGCGCAGTGATCTGCTCGCCGAGCCACATCAGGAACATGGTGCCGCCGACCAGGGTCACCACGCAGGAGATGCGGAAGAACCAGCCGGGACTGATCACCGCCCCGCCAAGCGCGCCCGCGCTCATGCTTTCGAGCCCGATCGCAATGCCCCAGGCCTGGAACAGCGCGATCAGCACCGTCAAGTAGCGGGTGTACTGGTTCATCTTGCGCCGGCCCGGCTCGCCCTCCTTCTTCAGGGCTTCGAGCCTGGGCGAGACCGCCGTCATCAGCTGGATGATGATGGCCGCCGTGATGTAGGGCATGATGTTCAGGGCGAACACGGTCATGCGACCGAGCGCACCGCCCGAGAACATGTTGAACATGCCGAGGATGCCGCCGCCATGCTGGCGCAGGATCTCGGCCATCACCGCCGCATCGACGCCCGGCACCGGGATGTAGGTGCCCAGGCGATAGATGATCAACACACCGAGCGTGAACCAGATTCGCTTCTTGAGCTCGGTGGCCTTGCCGAGGACGCCGAAATTCAGGTTCGCTGCAAGCTGTTCGGCGGCTGACGCCATCGTGTGCCCCGCTTCCCTTTCCGTTCCGGCCCGATCCGGCACCCCGGCGCGGGGCCGGGCTGCGGCGGATCGCCGCGCCGCCAGCCCTTCAATGTCGGGCGGCGCGGCGCCGCGTCAATCCTGCCCGTCCTCAGCCCTCGGCCGCTGCGGCCTCGCGCACCACCGTAACGGTGACCGAGCCGCCGGCCTTCTGCACCGCCTCGACCGCGGCCGCCGAGGCGCCGCTGACAGTCACCGCCACCTTGGCCTTGATCTCGCCCTTGGCCAGCAGCCGCACCCCCGCCCACTAGGCGCCCGAACGCACCAGGCCGGCAGCCTGCAGCGCCGCCTCGTCGATCGGCTTGGCGGCGTCGATGCGGCCGGCCTCGATCGCCGCCTGGAGCGTGCCGAGATTGATCGGCGCGTACTGCTTGCGGAACGGGTTGACGAAGCCGCGCTTCGGCAGGCGGCGATAGATCGGCAGCTGCCCGCCCTCGAACCCGTTCAGGCGCACGCCGGTGCGGGCCTTCTGGCCCTTGACGCCACGGCCCGAGGTCTTGCCCTTGCCCGAGCCGATGCCGCGGCCAAGCCGCTTGCTCTTCAGGCGCGCGCCGGCATTGTCGCGCAGTTCGTTGAGCTTCATCGCACTATCCCCATTACCGCCGAAACCCGGCCCACGCCGCCGGCGCCAGACGCGCCCGCGGCCGCCAGACCGGCCTCAGCCCTGCTCATGCACCTGCAAGAGGTGCCTGACCTTGTTGATCATGCCGCGCACCGCGGGCGTGTCTTCCAGCACGCGGGTGCGATGGCGCTTGTTCAGCCCGAGCCCGATCAGGGTCTCCTTCTGGCCGGGCTTGCGCCCGATCGGGCTGCCGATCTGCGTGACGCGGATGGTCTTCTTCGCGGCCTCAGGCATCGCGTGCCTCCTCGGCGGCGGGGGCCGCCTCGCGCTTGCCGATGATGTCGGACACCTTCTTGCCGCGGCGCGCGGCAACGGCGCGCGGGCTCTGCAGCTTGCGCAGCGCCTCGAAGGTGGCCTTGATCATGTTGTGCGGGTTGGTGGTGCCGGTGCACTTGGCCACGACATCGCCGATGCCCACCGTCTCGAACACCGCGCGCATCGGGCCGCCGGCGATGATGCCGGTGCCGGCGGGGGCTGCGCGCAGCACCACCGAACCGGCGCCGTAGCGGCCGTTGACGTCGTGGTGCAGGGTGCGGCCCTCGCGCATCGGCACGCGGATCATGTGCCGCTTGGCGTGCTCGGTCGCCTTGCGGATCGCCTCCGGCACCTCGCGCGCCTTGCCGGCGCCGAAGCCGACGCGACCCTTGCGGTCGCCCACCACAACCAGTGCAGCGAATGCGAAGCGCCGGCCGCCCTTGACCACCTTGGCCACGCGGTTGATGCCGACGAGCTTGTCGACGAACTCGCTATCCTCGCGCTCGGCAGCGCGCGATGCGCGATCTTCTCGGTTCCTGGGTGTGCGCGCCATGATGGCCTCTGTTCCCTGTTCCTACCGTGCGCCCGCGATCAGAACGACAAGCCGCCTTCGCGGGCAGCGTCGGCCAGCGCCTTGACGCGGCCGTGATAAAGGTAGGGTCCGCGATCGAACACCACCTCGGTGATGCCGGCGGCCTTGGCCCGCTCGGCCACCAGCTTGCCTACGGCCGACGCCGCCGCCGTGTCCGCCCCGGTCTTCAGCCCGCCGCGCACGTCCTTGTCGAGCGAGGAGGCCGCCGCGACCGTGCGCCCGGAAGCGTCGTCGATCACCTGGGCATAGATGTGCTTGGAGGAACGGAAGACCGAAAGCCGCGGCCGCCCGCCACCCTTGACCCGGAGCTGGAAGCGCACGCGCGTCTTCCGCCGCTCCTTCAACTGGTTTGCTCGTGCGCTCATGGCCGTTACTTCTTCTTGCCTTCCTTGCGCCGGATCTGTTCGCCCTCGTAGCGGATGCCCTTGCCCTTGTAGGGCTCGGGGCCGCGGAAGGCACGGATTTCAGAGGCGACCTGCCCCACCTGCTGCTTCGAGGCACCTTCGATGCGGATCACCGGCGGCTTCTCGCCCGTGACCTTGATCGTGATGCCCGCCGGGATGGGATAGACCACCTCGTGGCTGTAGCCGATGCTCAGCATCAGGTTCTTGCCCTGGATCGAGGCGCGGAAGCCCACGCCCTCGATCTCCAGCACCTTGGCGAAGCCCTGGCTCACGCCGCGGACCATGCCATTGACCAGGCTGCGCGTGGTGCCCCACAGGGTGCGCGCGCGCTTGGTCTCGGCCGCGGGCTTCACCCACACCTTGCTGCCATCGACCTTGGCCTCGACATCGTTGTGCAGGTCGAGCTTGAGCTCGCCCAGCTTGCCCTTGGCCGTGAGCACGCGCCCGGCGATCGCCACCTGGACGCCCTGCGGGATCTCGACCGGATATTTGCCTACGCGGGACATGACCTACCTACCCTGCTCGCTCGCATGCTGTCTCTTGCGTCTGCCGTCAGAACACCTGGCACAGCACCTCGCCGCCGACATTGGCGGCGCGGGCCTCGGTGTCCGACATCACGCCGCGCGGCGTGGACAGGATCGAGATGCCAAGCCCGTTGTAGTAGCGCGGCAGCTCGCGGATCTTGGAATAGACCCGCCGGCCCGGCTTCGAGATGCGAGTGATCTCGCGGATCACCGGTTCGCCCTCGGTGTATTTCAGCTCGATCGACAGGCGGCGGATGCCCGGACGCACGTCGCGCACCGAGTAGCCCCGGATATAGCCCTCGCGGCGCAGCACCTCGAGCACGTTGGCGTGCAGGGTGGACGCGGGCGCCTCGCACACGGTCTGCCGCGCGCGCTGCGCGTTGCGGATGCGTGTGATCAGATCGCCCAGGGGATCGGAAATCGCCATAGATATTACTCCCTTGCCGCGTGCCCTGCGTTCACCAGCTCGCCTTGACCATTCCCGGGATCTGCCCCCAGGAGGCGAGCTCGCGCAGCGCGATGCGGCAGAGCTTGAACTTGCGATAGTTGCCGCGAGAGCGGCCCGTCAGCTCGCAGCGCAGGCGGACGCGGCCCGGCGCCGCGTTGCGCGGCAGCTCGGCAAGCTTCAGCTGCGCGGCGAAACGATCCTCCGGCGCGGCATTGCGGTCCATCGCCTGCGCCTTCAGTCGCGCGCGCTTGGCGGCATACTGCTTCGCCATGCGCTCGCGCTTCTTGTTGCGCTCGACTGCAGAGGTCTTGGCCATATCGATGGTCTCCAGGCCCGTGCCGGGGTTATTCGCGGCCGCGCCCGGCGGCTTCGACGAACGGCATGTCGAAGGCCTTCAGCAGGGCGCGCGCTTCATTGTCGGTCTTGGCGGAAGTGCAGATCACGATGTCCATGCCGCGGATCGAATCCACCTTGTCGTAGTTGATCTCGGGGAACACGATCTGCTCCTTCAGCCCCATGGCGTAGTTGCCGCGGCCGTCGAAGCTCGCCGGGTTCAGGCCGCGGAAATCGCGCACGCGCGGCAGCGCGATCGTGATCAGGCGGTCGAGGAACTCGTACATGCGCTGGCGGCGCAGCGTGACCATGCAGCCGATCGGCAGGTTGCGCCGGATCTTGAAGCCGGCGATCGCCTTCTTCGCCTTGGTCTTGACCGGCCTCTGGCCCGCGATCGCGGTCAGATCGGCCACGGCCGAGTCGAGCTTCTTCTGGTCGCCGGCGGCTTCGCCCACGCCCATGTTGATGACGATCTTCTCGATCTTCGGCACCTCGAACTGGTTCGAGTAGCCGAAATCCTTCATCAGCTTCGGGCGCACCACCTTCGAGTAGTGCTGCTGCAGGCGCGGCTGGTTTTCGCTCATGGCGCCCACCTCACTTGTCCATCACTTCGCCCGAGGCGCGGGCCACGCGAACCTTGCGGCCATCCTCGAGGAACTTGAAACCCACCCGCGTCGGCTTGTCCGATTTGGGATCGAGCAGCATCAGGTTCGACACATGCACCGGCGCCTCGCGCTCGATGATGCCGCCGGGCTGGCCGACGCTCATCGGGCGCTGGTGGCGCTTGATCATGTTCACGCCCTTCACCACCGCCCGCTCCTCGGACGGGATGACGCGCAGCACCTCGCCGCGCTTGCCCTTGTCGCGACCGGCCATCACCTGCACCCGGTCGCCCTTCCTGATCTTGGCGGCCATGGCTACAGCACCTCCGGCGCCAGGCTGATGATCTTCATGAACTTCTTGGCGCGCAGCTCGCGCACCACCGGCCCGAAGATGCGGGTGCCGATCGGCTCGTTCTGCTTGTTGATCAGCACGGCCGCGTTGCGGTCGAAGCGGATCGCGCTGCCATCGGCGCGGCGCACCTCCTTGGCGGTGCGCACGATGACGGCATGATGCACGTCGCCCTTCTTCACGCGGCCACGCGGAATCGCTTCCTTCACGGAAACGACGATCACGTCGCCCACACTGGCCGTCCTCCGGCGCGTCCCGCCCAGCACCTTGATGCACTGGACGCGGCGGGCGCCGGAATTGTCGGCCACATCGAGATTGGACTCGACCTGGATCATGGCTGGCTACCTTGCGCCCCCGGTTAGACGTCTGCCGCGGCGACCGAGTGCGCCACCGTGACGCGCTCGATCACCACCCAACGCTTCAGCTTGGAGAGCGGGCGGCTCTCCTCGATGCGCACGACATCGCCCGTCTTGCAGGCATTCTGCTCGTCGTGCGCGTGATACTTCTTCGAACGGCGGATGAACTTCTTGTAGAGCGGATGCATCACGCGCCGCTCCACGCTCACCACCACCGTCTTGTCCATCTTGTCGCTAACGACGCGACCCGTGAGGACCCGCTTGGGCATTGTCGCTCTATCCTTTCGTCCGCACGCGCGCCTAGGACTTCTTCGCCGCAGCCTTGCGCTGCGACGAAAGCGTCTTGATGCGGGCGATGTCGCGCCGCACCTCGCGCACACGCTGGGTGTTCTCAAGCTGCCCGGTCGCACGCTGGAAGCGCAGGTTGAACTGTTCCTTGCGCAGATCGAGCAGCATCGTCGAAAGCTCGTCGTCGCTCTTGGCGCGCAGGTCGGCGGCCTTGGTCATGGCATCAGGCTCCCAGCCGCATCACGAACTTGGTCTTGATCGGCAGCTTGGCCGCGCCCAGCGCCAACGCCTCGCGCGCCAGGACCTCGGGCACGCCGTCCAGCTCGAACATGATCCGGCCCGGATGGATGCGGCAGACCCAGTATTCCGGGCTGCCCTTGCCCGAGCCCATGCGGACTTCGGCCGGCTTGCGGCTCACGGGCACGTCCGGGAAGACGCGGATCCAGACGCGGCCGGTGCGCTTCATGTGGCGGGTGATGGCGCGGCGCGCCGCCTCGATCTGGCGGGCGGTGACGCGCTCCGGCTCCATGGCCTTCAGGCCATAGGCGCCGAAATTCAGCGCGGTGCCGCCGCTGGCCTTGCCGTGGATGCGGCCCTTGTGCGCCTTGCGGTACTTCGTGCGCTTGGGTTGCAGCATTGTCGCGTTCTCTCTTTACGTCCTGCGTCCGCGCGCGATCAGCGCTGCGGCGCCTGCTCCTGGGCGCGGCGATCCTGGGCCATCGGGTCGTGCGCCATGATCTCGCCCTTGAAGATCCACACCTTCACGCCGCAGGTGCCCATCGTGGTCTTGGCGGTGGCGACGCCATAGTCGATGTCGGCGCGCAGCGTGTGCAGGGGCACGCGGCCCTCGCGGTACCACTCCACGCGCGCGATCTCGGCCCCGCCCAGGCGTCCGCCGCAATTGATGCGGATGCCCTGCGCGCCAAGCCGCATCGCCGACTGCACGGCGCGCTTCATGGCGCGGCGGAACGCCACCCGCCGCTCAAGCTGCTGGGCGATGTTCTCGGCCACCAGCTGGGCGTCGATCTCGGGCTTCCGGATCTCGACGATGTTGAGGTGCACATCGCCGCCGGTCATGCGCTTGAGATCCTCGCGCAGCTTCTCGATGTCGCCGCCCTTCTTGCCGATGATCACGCCCGGGCGCGCGGAATAGAGCGTCACCCGCGCCTTCTTCGCCGGACGCTCGATCACCACGCGCGAGACGCCGGCCTGGCCGCCGAGCTTCTCGCGCAGATGCCGGCGCAGCTTCAGATCCTCATGCAGGTGGCCGGCATAGCCCTTGCCCGCATACCAGCGGCTGTCCCAGGTACGGTTGACGCCGACGCGCAGGCCGACCGGATTGACTTTGTGCCCCATATCAGGCGGCCTCCTTCTGGCTGCCCTGCTGCGGGCGCTCGCGCACGATGATCGTGATGTGGCTCGACCACTTCTCCACCCGCGCCGAACGGCCGCGACCGCGGGCATGGAAGCGGCGCATCACCATCGCCTTACCGACGGTGGCTTCCTTCACTTCCAGCCGGTCGACATCGAGCTTGTGGTTGTTCTCGGCATTGGCGATCGCGCTCTGCAGGGTCTTCTTCACCTGCTTGGCGATGCGCCGCTTCGAGAAGGTCAGCACGGCGATCGCATCCTGCGCCGAGCGGCCGCGGATGAGCTGCGCGACAAGATTGAGCTTGCGCGGACTCACGCGGATGTTGTGCGCAATCGCCTGCGCCTCTGTCTCGCCCCGGCGGGGTGGGTTCGCCTTCTTGCCCATGGCTGTTCTCTCGCTCGCCTCTGTGCTCGTGCCGCGCCTTAGCCCCGCTTGACCTTCTTGTCGCCGGCCTGGTGGCCGGTGAAGGTGCGGGTGGGCGAGAACTCGCCGAACTTGTGGCCGACCATGTTCTCCGTCACCAGGACGGGCAGGAACTTGTGGCCGTTATAGACCCCGAAGGTGAGGCCGACGAACTGCGGCAGGATGGTCGAGCGGCGCGACCAGATCTTGATGATCTCGTTGCGGCCCGATGCGCGCGCGGCCTCGGCCTTCTTCAACAGATACCCGTCGACGAACGGGCCTTTCCAACCCGAACGTGTCATGGCCTAGCCCTTAGCCCTTCGCCGCCTTGCGCCGGCGCATGATGAACTTGTCGGTGCGCTTGTTCTTGCGCGTCTTGTAGCCCTTGGTCGGCTTGCCCCACGGCGTGACCGGGTGGCGGCCGCCCTTGGTGCGGCCCTCGCCGCCGCCATGCGGGTGGTCGATCGGGTTCATCGAGGTGCCGCGATTGTGCGGGCGGCGCCCGAGCCAACGCGAGCGGCCGGCCTTGCCGATCTTGACGTTCAGGTGGTCGGGGTTCGAGACCGCACCCACCGTCGCCATGCACTCGCCGCGCACCACGCGCAGCTCGCCCGAGGTGAGCTTGATCTGCGCCAGGCCAGCATCCTTGCCCACGAGCTGGGCGAAGGCCCCGGCCGAACGCGCCATCTTGCCACCCGCGCCGGGCTTGAGCTCGATATTGTGGACGATCGTGCCCACCGGGATGTTCGACAGCGGCATGGCGTTGCCGGGCTTGATATCGACGCGGTTGCCGGCGACCACATTGTCGCCCGCGCGCAGGCGCTGCGGCGCCAGGATGTAGCCCTGGGTGCCATCCTCGTAGCTGATCAGCGCGATGAAGGCCGAGCGGTTCGGGTCGTACTCAAGCCGCTCGACCTTGCCGTTGACGTCGAACTTGCGGCGCTTGAAATCGACCAGGCGGTAGCTCTGCTTGTGGCCGCCGCCGCGGAACCGCACCGTGGTGCGGCCGTGATTGTTGCGCCCGCCATTGGAGGACTTGCCGACGGTCAGGGTCTTGACCGGCTTGCCCTTCCACAGCTCGCGACGATCGACCTGCGTCGTCCCACGCAGGGACGGCGTGACCGGATTGAAATGCTTGAGCGCCATGTTTCCCTAGCCCCCGCCTCAGAGCCCGGCCGCGAGATCGATCGACTGGCCGGGAGCCAGGCGCACGATCGCCTTCTTCGCGTCCGAGCGGCGGCCCTCGCGGCCGCGCCAGCGCTTGGTCTTGCCCTTCTGCACGATCGTGTTCACCGCCATCACCTTGACGCTGAACAGCCCCTCGACCGCGGCCTTGATCTCGGGCTTGGTCGCGTTCAGGGGCACGCGGAACACGACCTGGTTGAAGGCCGAGATCGTGGTCGACTTCTCGGTGACCAGCGGCGCCAGGATCGTCTGGTACATCCGCTCCTTGGTCATGTGCACGCGCGGCTTCGTTGCCGCGTCGGTCTTGGCTGCCTCGCTCATGCCAGGCGCTCCTTCAGCGCGGCCAGGCCCTGCTGGGTCAGCACCAGCTGGTCGTGGCGCAGGATGTCGTAGACGTTGGCGCCGATGCCCGGCAGGACGTCGAGGCCGAGGATGTTGCGCGCGGCGCGTGCGAAGCCCTGGTTCACCTCGGCCCCGTCGATCACCAGCGCATTGCCCCAGCCGAGCTTGTCGAGCTGGGCGCGCAGCTCGCGCGTCTTGCCGCTCTCGCACACCGCGGCATCCAGCAGCACGAGCTTGCCCTCGGCGCGCTTGGTGGAGAGAGCCGAGATCAGCCCCAGCCGCCGCACCTTCTTGGGCAGGCTGTATTCGTAGTCGCGCGGCTTCGGGCCGAACACCGAACCGCCGCCACGGAACTGCGGCGAGCGCAGGCTGCCCTGGCGGGCGCGGCCGGTGCCCTTCTGCTTCCACGGCTTCTTGGTGGTGCCCTGCACGTCCTTCAGCGTCTTCACGCTGTGCGTGCCGGCGCGGCGCTTGGCAAGCTGCCAGTGCACCACGCGAGCCATGATGTCGGCGCGCGGCTCGGCGCCGAACACATCGCCCGGCAGCTCGGCAGAGCCCACCTTGTCGCCCTTCAGGTTGATCACATCGTACTGCATCGTTCGGTTCGCCCGTCTTGGGGATCAGCCGTTGCGTTCGATCTGGCTCAGGCCGAAGCCTTGACCGCCGCCGGCAGCGGCAGGTCCTTCGGCGCCTTGCGCTTGACCGCATCGCGCACCAGCACATAGCTGCCCTTGGCGCCAGGCACCGCACCGCGCAGCATGATCACGCCGCGCGCGGCATCGGTCGCCACGACCACCAGGTTCTGCGTCGTCACCCGTTCCTGGCCGAGATGGCCGGCCATCTTCTTGCCCTTGAAGGTGCGGCCCGGATCCTGGCGGTTGCCGGTCGAACCTGGGCTGCGATGACTGATCGACACGCCGTGGCTCGCCTCGAGGCCAGAGAAGTTCCAGCGCTTCATGGCGCCGCCATAGCCCTTGCCGATCGTCGTGCCCGTCACGTCGACGCGCTGGCCGGCGACGAAATGCTCGGCCGAAAGCGTGGCACCGACATCGACCAGCTTGTCGGCATCGACGCGGAACTCCACCAGCTTGCGCTTCGGCTCGACCTTGGCCTTGGCGAAGTGGCCGCGCTGCGGCTTGGTGGTGTTCTTGACCTTGGCCGCGCCCAGGCCAAGCTGGAGCGCGGTGTAGCCATCCTTCTCGGCCGTGCGCTGGGCCACGACCTGCAGGCCGTCGATCAGCAGCACGGTGACGGGGATGTGCTCGCCCTCGTCGGTGAAGATCCGTGTCATGCCCAGCTTCTGGGCGAGGAGTCCGGTGCGCATGGTCCTTGGTCCCGGCTCAGAGCTTGATCTCGACATCGACGCCCGCGGCGAGGTCGAGCTTCATCAGCGCGTCCACGGTCTGCGGCGTCGGATCGACGATATCGAGCAGGCGGCGATGGGTGCGGATCTCGAACTGCTCGCGCGACGTCTTGTCGATGTGCGGCGAACGGTTGACCGTGAACCGCTCGATATGGGTCGGCAGCGGGATCGGGCCGCGCACCTCCGCGCCGGTCCGCTTCGCGGTGCTGACGATCTCGCGCGTGGAGGCGTCCAGCACGCGATGATCGAACGCCTTGAGGCGGATGCGGATGTTCTGGCTGTCCATGTCGCTTCTCCCGTCTGCGCGCCCCGCCGCTTGGGTGGCGGCGCGCGCTCGCGGCCCTTTTCCTGCTTGCCTTACGCGGAGATTTTGGTGACGACGCCTGCGCCGACGGTGCGGCCGCCCTCGCGGATGGCGAAGCGCAGCC
>JADZEB010000030.1 GCA_020850755.1 Alphaproteobacteria bacterium
ATGCCCGTTCGGCGGTGCGCGCGATGTCCACGAAGTGGCGGAAGTTGCTGCCCGCGTCGGCCTGCGCGCGCGGGTGGCGCCAGGAGGCCACGTGGTGGCCGGTGAAGTTGAAGAACACCCCGAGCTTCAGCCTCCGGTCGGACCTGGGCATGGAAATTCCTCGATCGCTCTCGCCAAGAAGGCGGGTGACAGTTCTTGCGGCGCCTCGCGCGCCGGGGTTCGACCTGGATCGATCGTGCCCGCGCGCCGCTGCGGGCGGTGCGCCGGCGCTAAGGGCGGGTGGCGGCGCGGTGAACTCCCGTAGAATACACGCTCTGCAACGCCGCGCCGCGGCGCACACGCGCCCTCGCGCATGCCCTCGCAGCGACGTCCCGTCCCGGAGCAACGATGAGCCCGCGACCCACACGAGCGAGCGCGACCCGCGCGCAGGTCCTGGCCGTGCTCGCGGGGGCGAGCGTGATGACCAGCATCAGCATGGGCATGCGGCAGAGCTTCGGCCTGTTCATGACGCCCTTCACCCAGGACGTCGGAGTGTCGGTCGCCGACTTCACCTTCGCGCTCGCGGTGCAGAACATCGTCTGGGGCGTCACCCAGCCCTTCATCGGTGCGGCGGCCGACCGCTTCGGCTGCCGCGCGATCACGGTCGCCGGATCGCTGCTGTTCACCCTCGGCCTGCTGGTCACGATGCTGGCGAGCGGCCCGGTGTCGCTGCTCGTGGGCATGGGGCTGCTGATCGGGCTTGCGATGTCCTGCGTTTCCCTGAGCCTGGCGCTGGCGGCGAGCGCGAGGGTGGTGTCGCCCGCCAGGCGCAGCATGACGATGGGACTGGTGTCCTCGGCCGGATCGATCGGAAGCTTCATCGCCGCGCCCCTGGCGCAGGGGCTGATCGTGAATTTCGACTGGAAGGTCGGGCTCGCGGGCTTCATCGGTCTGTGCGCGGCGATGATACCGGCGTCGTGGTTCGTCGGCGCCGCCGACCCGAAGGCGCCGGCGCGGCCGCTGCCGGGCGCCATCGATCGCGATGCCGGCCTCTCGCTCCGGGGCGCACTGGCGGAGGCCGCGAACCACCGCGGCTACGTGGTGATGGCGATCGCCTTTTTCGTCTGCGGCCTGCAACTGGTGTTCCTCACCACACACCTGCCCTCGTATCTCGCCATCTGCGGCCAGTCGCCGGAGCTCTCGGCCACAGCGCTGGCGACCATCGGCGGCTTCAACGCGGTGGGCTGCTACCTGCTCGGCTGGCTCGGCGGCCGGTTCCCGCGCCAGTACCTGCTGGGCGGGGTGTACATCCTGCGCTCGCTGTTCTTCGTCGCCTATTTCATGTTTCCACCCAACCCGGTGACCACGGTGATCTTCTCCGCGGCGATGGGCCTGCTGTGGCTCGGAACCGCGCCGCTGGTGACCGGCCTCATCGGTCACCTGTTCGGACTGCGCTACATGGCCATGCTCTCCGGCGTGGCCTTCTTCAGCCACCAGCTGGGCTCGTTCGTGGGCGCCTGGGGCGGCGGCCTGCTGTTCGACGCGATGGGAACCTACGACCTTGCCTGGAAGGTCGGCGTGGCGATCGGGCTCTCGGCCGGCATCGCGCAACTGTTCATGGACATCCGGCCCACGCCCCGGATGGCCGCGGCCGCGGCCTGAGACCGCCGCGGGCCGCGGCCCGCCAGCTATCGGCTCAAGCCGGGGCGGGTTCGAGCGCGGGCGGAGCGCCGACCACGACCCGGGCCTGTGCCGGCAGGGTCACCAGGAACTCCGCGATCGCCCGGAAATCGTCGGGCAGCGCCGCGTTGCTCCAGCCGCAGGCGCTGTGGCGCGCGAGGTCCGCCGCGAGCTTGACGTTGCGTCCCCGCGGGCCGGCCGCAGGATGCTCGCGCATCATGTCCACCAGCGGCTGTGGAAGCCGCCAGCCCTCGATGAGCAGCCACTGGAGTTCCTCCAGCTCGAAGCCCAGCACACGCTTCTGGACGGCGCGGCTGCGCAGTTGCGCATCGGCGGCCTGCATCGCCTGCATGATGCGTCCGGCCTGGGGTGCGAGCAGCCACACCAGCATCTCGGCGACCTCATCGAGCAGCGCCGCGATGGCGATCTCCTCGGCCGCGACGTCGTTGCGCCACGCGGCCATGCGGTAAGCGAAAGTCGCCGCGCGCCGCGCGCGCCGGATCACCCTGACCAGCCCCCGGTGCGCGCGCCGATCCTCCGCGCTACCGATGGAGACGGCCGGGACGCCTTCGAAGACGCGCAGGAACGGGCCGATGCCCAACATCAGGATCGCCCGCCCGATGGTGGCCACGTCGGCCTCGTGTCTTCCCCGCGCCTGCGCGAGGCAGCCGAACAGCCTCGCCACGAACAGGGGATCCCAGGGCATCTCCTCTGTGACGCGATGAACGTCGATGTCCTCGGCGCGGCGCGCGAGGCGCTCCAGCGCGTGCCGGGTGGTCGGCAGCACCGGCAGGACGCTCCGGGCGACGAGCGCGACCCAGCCCTGGGGCGTTACCGGCCAGCCGGGGTCCGCGGCATGAGGCAGGGTCCAGTTGTCCATATCCCGATATCGGACACAGGCCGTGCGACTTGACGTGCGAGGAGGGGCGCGACAGAGGCAGGTGACTGCGGCGCAGTCCGGTCGCGCGCGGCGGTAAGGCGCGGGATTCCCACCGTGGGATCCGCCGGCTCCTGGTGCGGCCGAAATCCGGAGACTAGAATCGCCCCATACTCCAACCGCCCGACCCTCGGGCCGAAGCGCAGACCAAGCGAGGAGGCTTCCATGCGCGTGATCGATTCCCACTTTCACTGGTATCCGCGCTCGGTGTTCGAGGAGCTGTGCAAGCGCAGCACCGGCTATCCGCGGGCCGAAGTCAACCCGAGGAACGGCG
>JADZEB010000031.1 GCA_020850755.1 Alphaproteobacteria bacterium
GGGGCGCTCAGGCGGTGGTCGGGCTGGCACCCTTGGCGGCGGCGATGAAGGCGCGGATCAGGGCCGGGTCCTTCACCCCGCGCGCCCGCTCCACCCCCGAGGACACATCCACCCCCGGCGCGCCCGAGATGCCGATCGCCTCGGCGACATTGTCGGGCGTGAGCCCGCCGGCCAGCAGCCAGGGGCGCGGCACGGCCTGCCCGGCGACGATCGTCCAGTCGAAGGCGCGCGCATTGCCGCCCGGCAGCGCGCCGGGCGTGCCGTCGGGCGGGGGCTTGGCGTCGAACAGGAAGCGGTCGGCCACGGGCCCGTAATCGGCCACCGCCTGCGCCACCTCGGCGCGGGTGGCCACCCCCACCGCCTTCATCACCTCCATCGCCGGGACGAAGCGGCGCCAGAAGGTGCGGATCTCGGCCACGCGGGCGGGCGTCTCGCTGCCATGCAGTTGCAGCACGTCGAGTTGCACGACATCAAGCACCAGGCCGAGATCGTAATCGGTCGGATCGACGAACAGCCCGACCCGCTTCACCCCCTTGGCGGCGAAGGAGAGCGGCGAGGCCTGCGCGGCCGACAGGTTGCGCGGGCTTGGCGGGTAGAAGACGAAGCCGACCAGATCGGCGCCGGCGGCCATCGCTGTCTCCAGCGCCTCGGCCGAGTTGATGCCGCAGATCTTCACCTGCACGGGGGAAGGTGTAGCGGGCGGCGGTGTCATGGCGCGTGGCCCCGGCCTCAGGCGACGGCGGCGCTGGCGCCGGCCACCTCGGCGGCGATCGCGGCGGCGGCGGCGGCGGGATCGGCGGCCTGGGTCAGCGGCCGGCCCATCACCAGCCAGTCGGCGCCGGCGCGCACCGCCTCCCCCGGCGTCGTGGCGCGCTTCTGGTCGCCCATCGCGCTGCCGGCAGGGCGGATGCCGGGCACCACCAGCGCCACCCTGCGCCCGAGCGCGGCGCGGATGGCGCCGATCTCGTGCGGGGAGCAGACGATGGCATCGATCCCGGCCTCGGCGGCGAGGCGGGCCAGGCGCACCACCTGCGTCGTCGGGCTGTCGGGCTGGCCCACCGCTTCCATGTCCTCGGCCGAGAGGCTGGTCAGCACGGTCACGGCGAGCAGCATCGGGCGCGGCTTGCCGGCGGCCCTGGCGCCGGCTTGGGCCGCCTCGCGCGCGGCGGCCATCATCGCCGGCCCGCCCGAGGCGTGCAGCGTGACCATGCTGGCGCCGAGCAGGGCGGCGGCGCGCACCCCGCCCGCGACCGTGTTCGGGATGTCGTGGAACTTCATGTCCAGGAACATGGGCGCGCCGCAGGCGGCCACGGCGGCGAAGCCCTCGGGGCCGCGGGCGGTGAAGAACTCCATGCCCACCTTGACCAGCCCGACCCGGCCGGCGAGTGCCCGGGCCCAGGAAACCGCCTGCGCTGTCTCGGTGGTATCGAGGGCGGCGATCAGGCGGGCTTGCGCGGAGGCGGGCAGGGGCAGCATGGGCGGGGCTCCTTTCGGGGCAGAGGGCCGGGGCAGAGGGCCGGGGCTGCGGCGGTCGGAAGTGTGGCCGGGGCATTGGCGCGCGCGTGCGCACGTTCGGCACCGCTGGGGCGCCGCGCGCGGCGGGTCGGTCGGTCGGGTGCGCCCCTCTAGCATGGGAGCGCCCGCGCCGCCACAAGCGCGGCGGCAGCGGGGCCGCGAAGCGGTGCGCCACGGCCGGCGGCGCGGGCGGTTTGCGGAGCGCCGACGCCGGGCCGGGCGAGGCTCCTCGGCGCCCTGGTGCGCGCGGCACGGGATAGACCCCCGCACGCGCCGATGCTGAGCGCACAGGCCGCCCTGCCGGCACGGCCCGCGCCCGCGCGAATCGTGGATCGGCATGGCGGGACCCCCCCCGCGCGCGGCTGGTGCGGAGGGCGCGCGGTGCCGCCATCGCCAGGCGCGCCGCACGGGCTGGCGTGACCCGCCGGGGTGCGGCGGCCCGCACGCGCCGCCACCTCGTCCGTCGCGCGCATGGCGGGCAGGTTCCCATCCGCCGCCGGCATGCGATCGGTCCCGCCCCGCGCGCATGGCAGGCTCCGCGTGCACCGTTGCCGCGCCGAAAGCCGCGCGCCGCCCCATCGCCAAAGGCCGCTCCCGCGCCTAGAGTGCGGCGATGCTTGCCGCCGCCTCCCTCGATGCGCAGGGCGCCGCCCTGTTGATCGGCATCTTCGTGCTCGCCGGGCTGGTGAAGGGCATCACCGGCTTCGGCCTGCCCACCGTCGCGGTGGCCCTGCTCACCATCACCCGCGGCCTGACCGACGGCATCGCCCTGATCCTCGCCCCGGCGCTGATCACCAACATCTGGCAGGCGCTGGCGGGCGGGCATCTGCGCGAGGTGCTGCGCCGCTTCTCGGTGATGCTGGCGGTGGCGGTGCTGGGCATCGTCGCCGGCTCGGGCGTGCTGGCGCGCGGCGATGCGGCCAGGCTCTCGGCGATCCTGGGTGGCCTGCTCGCGGTCTATTCCGCCTTCGGCTTGTTCGCGCCGCGGCTGCCCAACCCGAGCCGGCACGAACATTGGCTGAGCCCGCTGATGGGCGGCATCACCGGGCTGATCACCGGCTTCACCGGCTCCTTCCTGGTGCCGGCGGTGCCCTACATGCAGGCGCTCGGCCTGCCGCGCGAGTTGTTCGTACAGGCGATGGGCGTGGCCTTCGTCACCGCCACCATCACGCTCGCCGCAGCCATGTCCGGGCACGGCATCCTGCCGGCCGAGCTTGGCCTGCTGTCGGTTGCCTGCATCGTCCCGGCGCTGGCCGGCATGGTAGCGGGCCAGCAGCTGCGCCGGCGCCTGCCCGAGCTGCTGTTCCGCCGGATCGTGCTCGCCGCGCTGATGATCGTCGGCTGCTACATCGCCGCGCGCGCGCTGCTGTAGCCCGCTCCTCCCTGGTTCCTCCTTTCCTGGCCCCTCTTTTCCTGGCGCGCCGCGCATGGCAGCGTCGCGCGCTGATCGTCCCGACCGAAGGATAGCCCCGCCATGACGCTTCGCCCCGACCTGCCGGTTTGGCGCTCGCTGATGTATTGCCCGACCAACAATCCGCGCTTCGTCGACAAGGCGCATGCGCGCGGGGCGGATGCGATCATCCTCGACCTCGAGGATGCGGTGCCGGAGAAGGACAAGGCCGCCGCGCGCGGCATGGTGCAGGAGGCGGCGGCCAAGGTGGGGCGCGCCGGGGCCGATGTCTGCGTGCGCATCAACCGCCCGCCCGGCCTCGCCTTCCGCGACATCGAGGCGGCGGTGTCGGCCAATGTCACGGCGCTGTTCTGCACCAAGCTGATCGGCCCCGACCAGGTGCAGCTCTATGCCGAGCTGTGCGAGGAGCTGGAGCGCGCGCGCGGCCTGCCGGTCGGGCCCACGAAGTTCGTGGCGATGGTGGAGACGGCGGCGGCGCTGGTCCGCGTGGCCGAGATCGCGCGCGCCCATCCGCGCATCGTGGCACTCTCCACCGGGGGCGAGGACATGGCGACCTCGCTCGGCATGAGCGACCCGGACAGCGAGATGCTCTACCAGCCCAAGGTCACGGGGCTGATCGCCGCGCGCGCGGCCGGCGTGATGCCGCTCGGCTTCATCGGCACGGTGGCCGATTATCGCGACACGCCCGAATTCCGCGCCACGCTGCGCCGCTCGCGCCGCTACGGCTTCGTCTGCGCGAGCTGTGTCCATCCGGCGCAGGTCGCCCCGATCAACGAGGAATACCGCCCGCAGCCCGACGAGGTGGACACCGCGCGCGCCATGATCGAGACCTATGCCGATGCCTGCGCGCGCGGCCTCGGCGCGATCGTGTTCAAGGGCAAGATGATCGACGTGCCGGTGGTGCAGCGCGCCGAGGCGCTGTTGGCCCGCCACGAGGCGATCGTGGCGCGCGAGGCGCGGATGAAGGCCGCGCTCGGAGGCTAGAGCAGCGTCCGATCTGGTGGAACCGCGCTGCGGTTCCACCAGATCGGACTGAGCTGCTCGCGAACCTAAAGTTTCTCGGGCACGGCTTCCGTTCGGCTGATCGAAGCCGAACGGAACGTGCCCCAGCGTCCCGCGCCGGGCGCTGCCGCGCGCCGCTCAGCCCCAGCGGAATCGCTGCTCCATGTAGCCCTGGATCGCCCCCACGGTGGTGGGCTTGAAGTGCGGCTTGTAGAGGCAGTGGCACAACGCCTCCTCGGCCGCATGATAGTTCGGCTTCTTGCTCGACTGGATCCTGGGGTCCTTGGGATCGGCATCGCCAGGCAGGCCCGGCGCGCCGGCGACATGGGCAAGCTCGTGCACGAGGGTTGCCGCGACATACTCCCAGCCGAGCGCGATCGGCCATTGCGACAGGGCGATATAGGGGCCGGTCTGGTAGGCATGCTCGACCGCGATCTTGCCCTTGGCGACATCCTTCGGGTTGGCCGTGAGCTCGATCGCGGCACCGCCCTTGCGCGGGGCAAGCCAGCCGATCAGCAGGTCGCGCCCGGCGATGATCTCGTCGAGGCCCATCCCGCGCGGCAGCGACTTGAAGTAGCGGTTGCAGGGCCGGTGCCTGGCGATCCGCTCGACGATGTCCTTGACCGCGCCCTTCACCCGCTCCCTGGCCTGGACGGCCGTCCTGCCGAAGTCGGGCAGGGTCACGGGGATGTCGTCGAAGACATAGTCGGCCCGCCCGATATCGACCTTGCCGCTTTGATAGTCCACGCCTGCGATCTTGAGCATGACGAGGCTCCTGGCGAGACCGGCTGCGATGCTACGCGCCGGGCGGGGCCATGCGCCGCCCGGCCAGCCACTCCGCATAATCGGTTAAGCCGATCCTGCCGGCAAGCACGCGCTCGGTCTCGAGCGCGATCGCGGCGGCGAACTTGAAGCCGTGCCCCGAGCAGCAGGAGAGCGCCAGCATCCGCCCCTGGCGCTCGGCCAGGAAGCGGTCCTCGGCGGCATACATGAAGAAGCAGCCGCGCGCCGAGTGGAACCGCCAGTCATCGAAACCGGGGATGCGCGTCCGGGCGCGGTCGGTCAGCCGGTCGATCTCGGCCTTGCTGGCGAGGCGATCGCCATCCGGATCGCCGCCCGGCGTGTCGATATGCACGCCGAGCTTGGCCGGCTTGCCGGCGCGCGGGGGCACGAACCAGAAGCCGGACGGATCGTCGTTGATGCGCAAGGTGAGCGGCAGGGCGGCCCAACGCGCCAGCTCGCCCGGCGGCGGGTCGAGCAGCAGCACGGCCTGGCGCGAGGCGGCGAGCCGCGGCGCGAGCGCCGGCACGAGCCGCCCGATCCAGGGTCCGGCCACGACCACCACCTGGTCGGCCTCGGCCACGCCCCCGCCGGCCAGCCGCACGCGCCCAGCCTCGGGCTCGATCGCGGCGACGCGCGCATGGGCGTGCAGCGTCGCGCCCATCGCCGGCAGCGCGCGGGCGAGATGCTCCATGATGTCGCGCGCGAACAGCACCCCGCCCGAAGGCAGGTAGAGCGCGCGGGTGAATCCGTCGAGCTTGAGCGGGGCGAAGCGCGCCTGCACCGAAGCCGCGCCGCGCACGACCTCGAACGGGGTGCCCATGCGCTCCAGCACGGGGATGGAGGGGTCCATGCGCTCGCACGGCGCGTCGGGGGCCAGCATCAGCGTACCCGTTTCCGCGTAGTGCGTGGCGCCAAGATCGGCCCAGAGCGCGTCCCAGCCGGCATAGCCGGGCGTGACCATGCGCGCATAGCCCTCGTGCGCGGCGTAGGGGTAGCGGATCAGGCGATGCTCGTCCCAGGAGGAGCCGAGCGGGTTCGGGATCGGCCCCGCCTCGTAGAGCGTGACGCGATGGCCGGCGCGGGCGAGCGCCCAGGCGATGGTCAGGCCGAAGATGCCGCCACCGACGATGATCGTGTGCATGGCTCGGGCGCTCCTGTCGCGGGCGGCGCGGTCCTGTCGTTCACGCGGGCGGGTGGTCGCGCTCGCCGCCGACCCAGTGCGCAAGATCGCGCGCGCTGATCTCCCCGGCAAGGGCGCGCGCGGCTTCGAGCGCGACCAGGGGGGCGAACTTGAAGCCGTGGCCCGAGCAGCAGGACAGGACTAGGCTCCGTCCGCGCTGTTCGGCGATGAAGCGCTCGCCCGCGGCATAGGTGTAGTAGCAGGCCCGCCCGCCTAGGAAGGACAGGCGCGAAAAGCCGGCGAGATTGGCCCTGGCCGCCGGCCAGAGCGTCTCCGCCTCGGCCGCCGTGATCTCGCGCCGCGCGTCGGGATCGGTGCCGGGGGCGAAGCGGTGCAGCCCCACTTTCAGCGGCAGGCCCTCGCGCGGCGGCACGGCGTAGAAGGCATCCGCCCCGTCGGTCAGGCGCAGCAGCATCGGCGCCTCGGCCCAGGCGGGGGCGAGATCGGCAGGCGGGGCGAAGAACAAGAGCGGCTGGCGCGACGGCGTGAGCCGCGCGGCGAGATCGGGCAGCAGGCGCGCGGTCCAGGCGCCGGCGGCGATCACCAGCGCATCGGCGGCGACGCGCCGCCCGCCGGCGAGCGTGATCGCCCCCGCCTCTGCCTCGATCGCGGCAACCGAGGCGCCGGGATGGAGCGTCACGCCGCGCTCGGGCAGGTGGTGCGCCAGCGCGGCGGCGATGCGCCTGGCGAACAGGATCCCGCCCGAGGGCAGGAACAATCCGCGCGCGCCGGGGGCGAAGGCGAAGACGCCGAAGCGCGCGGCGAGCGCCTCGGCGTCCAGCAACTCGTGGGCGATATGAAGCCGCGCCATCGTCGCGGCCGAGGGGTCGAGATAGGGGCAGGGACCGGAGCCGGCCAGCGCCAGCGTGCCGGTCTCGTGGTAATGGCCCCTTCCCTCGGAGCCTTGGCCGAGATCCTGCCACAGCATGCGCCAGGCGCTGAAGGCGGCGCCCACCATGCGCGCGTAGCCCTCCGCCGCGCCGTAAGGATAGCGGATCAGGCGGTGATGGTCGGTCGAGGCGGCGCGCTCGTTCGGGATCGCGTCCTGCTCGAACAGCTCGACCGCGTGCCCGGCGCGGGCGAGCGCCCAGGCGGCGCAGAGCCCGTAGATGCCGCCCCCGACGATGGCAACGCGCATGGCCCGCGCGCGCCCCTCAGCGGCCCGGCGGGGGCAGCGGGGCCGGGTGCGGGTGCGGCCGATCCTGCGGCGCGGCGGCGGGCGCGATCTCGGTCAGTCGGTGGCGCAGCGCGACGATCTCCTGCGCCAGGCGTGCCGTCTCGCGCTCCAGCCGGCGCGCGCGGCGCGACTGGCGCCAGGCGGTCAGGCTGGCAAGCAGCGCGCCGGCCAGGAAGGCGATCGCCGCCACCGCCAGCACCACCAGCGACACCGGCGCCTCGACCGCGAGGTTGAACGGCCAGAGCGTCAGGCGCACCGGGGCGCGGTTGGAGAGCGCGAACAGCACCAGGAGCGCGGCCACGGGCAGCGTTACCAGCAAGTGCCAGCGCGGGCCGCGCCGGGCTGGTTCGGGTGGCGGGGCGGCGGCGCCTGGGACGGGGCCGGACATCACTCGGCCCCGGCCATGGCGCGCAGGCGCGCAGATGGATGGGTCCGGGGCAGGCCCCGATCGCGCGCGCCCCGGTCTCGGCGCCGGGTGGGCGCGGCCAGGACGGGCGCGGCCAGGACGGGCGCGGCCAGGACGGGCACGGGCTGGACACGGCACTGGCTGTTGGGCACGGGGGGGGCGCTTCGGGCCGCGCGCACGGATCGGCTCGGCTGGCACCGGGCGCCGCGGCAAGGCCGGGCCGAGCCGGAGGCGCGCATCGCCGGTGCGGCCAAGGCGGCGTCGCGAGTGGCCACGCGGACGGAACCGCGCCCGCGGCAAGCCGCGCCTGAAGGATCACGGCCGATGGGGGCTGGGGCGCGCATCGCCGGTGCGGGCCGGTCGCGCGCCGCGGTCAGCCGCCCGACTTGGCGTCGGCGGACTTCGCGGCGGCCAGGGCGGCGCGATGCGGGCGGTTGATGCGGTCGCGCAGCTCCTTGCCCGCCTTGAAGAACGGGACGGTCTTCTGCGGCACCTCGACCGATTCGCCGGTGCGCGGATTGCGGCCGTGGCGCGCATCGCGCCGCTTGATCGAGAAGGCGCCGAAGCCGCGCAGCTCGACCCGGTCGCCGCGCGCGAGGGCGGCGGTGATCTCCTCGAAGATGGTGGAGACGATCAACTCGACATCGCGGTGCAGAAGATGGGGGTTCTGCGCCGACAGATGGGCGATGAGTTCGGACTTGGTCATTGACGTCCGCTTCCCCGGCCTGCCACGACACCCCCGGACCCTGCCAGAGGCGGGCCGACGCGTCAAGCCTAAGCCTTTCAGATACAAGAGGTTTTCCGCGCGGTGCAGCGGCACCCTGGGGGTGGGCGCGATGCGGTCGGGGCGGGCATGTTCGCGCACGGTCGCGCCGGCGCCGGAAAAGCCCGCGGCCCGGCCACCCCTTGGGGGGCGCGCCGGGCCGCTGAAGCCGGTTGCGACGAACGGGGTCGGGATCAGTCGCCCTTCTTCTCGTCCTCGGTCTGCTCCTGCATCTGCTGGTTCCGCCGCCGGATCGCCGCGCCCAGGATGTCGCCCAGGCTGGCGCCCGAATCGGTCGAGCCGAACTCGGCCATGGCCTGCTTCTCCTCGTCGAGCTCGCGGCCCTTGATCGTCAGGGCGAGCTTGCGCGCGGCGCGGTCGATCGAGACGATCTTGGCGTCCACCTTCTCGCCCGGGGCGAAGCGGTCGGGGCGCTGCTCGGACTTGTCGCGGCTGAGCTCGGCCTTGCGGATGAAGCCGGTCACGGCGTCGTCGATCTTCACCTCGATGCCGTTCGCCTGCACCTGCGTGACGATGCAGGTGACCGTGTCGCCCTTCTTGAGCTTGTCCATGACCGAGGCGGCCGGATCGCCCGAAAGCTGCTTGACGCCCAGGCTGATGCGCTCCTTCTCGACATCGACATCGAGCACGCGCGCCTTGACCTGGTCGCCCTTCTTGTAGCCCTGGATCGCCTGCTCGCCGGGCACGTCCCAGGACAGGTCGGACAGGTGCACCATGCCGTCGATATCGCCGGGCAGGCCGATGAACAGGCCGAACTCGGTGATGTTGCGCACCTCGCCTTCCACCTCGGTGCCGGGCGGGAACTTCTCCTGGAACTGGTCCCAGGGGTTGCCCAGCACCTGCTTGTGGCCGAGCGAGATGCGGCGCTTGATCGGATCGACATCCAGCACCATCACCTCGATTTCCTGGCTGGTCGAGACGATCTTGCCCGGATGGACGTTCTTCTTGGTCCAGCTCATCTCCGAGACATGGACCAGCCCCTCGACGCCCGGCTCCAGCTCGACGAAGGCGCCATAGTCGGTGATGTTGGTGACACGGCCCTTGAACTTGGTGCCGACCGGATACTTGGCCTGCACGCCCTCCCACGGATCGGCCTCGAGCTGCTTCATGCCGAGGCTGATGCGCTGGGTCTCCGAGTTGAAGCGGATCACCTGCACGCGCACGGGCTGGCCGATCTGCAACGCCTCGGACGGGTGGTTGATGCGCCGCCAGGCGATGTCGGTGACATGCAGCA
>JADZEB010000032.1 GCA_020850755.1 Alphaproteobacteria bacterium
GCACCGCCACTCTTCGCCAGGATCTTCGTGATCGCCGCAGTCAACGACGTCTTGCCATGGTCAACGTGACCAATCGTCCCAATGTTGCAGTGCGGCTTCGTCCGCTCAAACTTCGCCTTTGACATCGCTTGCCGATCCGTGTTGCCGACGTGGTTGATCCGAGTTGCGCGCCGCGGCTACGCCGCGGTCCGGCCCCGGGAAGCCCCTGCTTCCCTGGCCGCATGACCGAAGGCCGCGCCATCCTGCCGCCTGGCCTGGACACCGGGGCCGGGGCGGGCTGGAGCGGGTGACGGGAATCGAACCCGCGTAACCAGCTTGGAAGGCTGGGGCTCTACCATTGAGCTACACCCGCGATCCTGCCGGCCGCCTTGTCCGCGACCCGACTGTCCTACCTCTCGCCTGGGGTCTCCGCGCGCCGCGCGGCGGAACCGCGCGGCGGGTGGTGGAGGGGGTTGGATTCGAACCAACGTAGGCGTGCGCCAACGGATTTACAGTCCGTCCCCTTTAGCCACTCGGGCACCCCTCCTGAAGACCCGGACGGCGGCAGGACGGAGGCGGCACTATGCGGATTTGTGCTGCCCTGTCAATGCCCATCCGGGTCCCGGCAGGGTCCGCAAGGGCGCTTTTCGGCCACGCCCCCTCTCTCGCCCTCGGACCCGCCCGCCCGTGCGCAAGCCCATTTGCTCCGCGACGCGGTTTCTGCGCATTCTCCGCGCCATGAAACGCAACCGCCCCCCGCCCCGCCGCCCAGGACACCCTCCCCGCCCCGCCGCCGCCAAGGCAAGCGGACGCGAGGGCGAGCGTCAGTCCCGATTCGACTCCCGCCCCCCGCGAGGCAAGGGCAGCCCGTCCGGGCGCGAGGACCGGCCCGGCCGGCCGCAGCGCGGCCCCGGCACCGGCACCGGTCCGGGCCGCTGGCAGGCCGACCGGCGCGAAGGCGGACAGCAGGGCGGGCGCCCCCGCCGCGAGGACCCGTTCGGCCAGGATCGCCGCCCCGCCGGCCCGCGCGACGAACGCGCCGAGGGCGGGCGGGCACGCCGCTTCGCCTCCGGCCCGCGCAAGGAACGGCGCGCCGATCGCTTCGCCGAGCACCAGGAGGGGCGCCGCGAGGAGCGGCCCCGCCGCGAGGCCCCGTTCGGTCAGGACCGGCCCCAGCGCGGTCCGGGCGGGCAGCGCCACGAAGGCCGCCGCGAGGAGCGGCCCCGCCGCGAGGCCCCGTTCGGCCAGGACCGGCCCCAGCGCGGACCGCGTGAGCGCGAGGAAGTCCGCTTCCGTCCCGGCCGCGGCCCCTCGCGCGCGGCCGAGGATCGTCCCGCCCCGCCGCGCCCCCACCCGGCCGGACCCGCCGCCCACCAGGCTCCCCACCCGGCCGAGGGCGGGCCCTACTGGCTGTTCGGCCTGCATGCGGTAGCCGCAGCGCTCGCCAACCCGGCCCGGCGCCTGCGCCGGCTGGCCGCAACGGCCGAGGGCGAGGCCGCGCTTGCCGTGGCCGTTCCCCCGCCCTGGCTGGTCCGCCCGGAGCGGCTGGAGCGCGAGGCCCTCGCCCGCCTGGTCCCGCCCGGCGCGGTGCACCAGGGTCTTGCCCTGCTTGCCGATCCGCTCAGCTCCCAGCCGCTCGCCGAGGCGCTGGCCGCGCGCCCCGATGCGCCCGTGCTCGTGCTCGACCAGGTCACCGACCCGCGCAATGTCGGGGCCATCCTGCGCGTCGCCGCTGCGTTCGGCGCTGCCGCCGTGATCGTGCAGGACCGTCACGCACCCCCCGAGACCGGCACGCTTGCCCGCGCCGCCGCCGGCGCGCTGGAGCGGGTGCCGGTGCTGCGCGCGGTGAACATTGCCCGCACCCTAGGCGCGCTCAAGGAAGCCGGGCTCTGGGTGGTTGGGCTGGAGGCGGCCGGGCCGGTGACGCTGCGCCGTGCCGGCCTCGGCCAGCGGCGCACGGCGCTGGTGCTCGGCGGCGAGGGCGAGGGACTGCGCCGGCTGACGCGCGAGACCTGCGACGAATTGTGCCGCCTGCCGATGGCCGGCGGCGTCGAAAGCCTCAATGTGTCCACGGCGGCGGCCGTGGCGCTGTACGAACTGACCGCCGATCGCCTCGACACCGAAGGAGCCAAGTGAGCATGCCGAGCCCAGACGCCATCGCCACCACCCTGCTTGAAGCACGCCGCGCGGGCCGGTCGCTGGGCATGCTGCCGGCCGAGGCCAAGCCCGCCTCCGAGGCCGAGGCCTATGCGGCGCAACTGGCGCTCGCCCGCCAGCTCGGCGCGCTGCCGCCGGGTGGGTTCAAGATCGGCGCCACCGCCGCCAAGATGCAGGAGATTCTGGGCGTCAGCGGCCCGGCGGCGGGCTTCATGCCCGCCGGCGGCATCGAGCGCTCGGGCGTCCGGTTGCGCCATGCCGACATGCAGCGCCCGGGCGTGGAATGCGAGATCGCCGTGCGCATGGGCCGCGACCTGCCGCCGCCTGGCGCCACCCCCTATACGCGCGAGCAGGTGGCCGGCGCGGTGGGCTCGGTCTTCGCCGCGATCGAGGTGGTGGACAACCGCTATGGCGACCTCAAGGCCGTGGGCACGCCGACCCTGATCGCCGACCAGTTCTTCCATGTCGGCGCCGTGCTGGGCGCCGATGCCCCCGGCTGGCCGGGGCTCGATCTCGGCGCGCTCAAGGGCGAGATCACGATCAACGGCAAGAGCCATGGCGGGGGCAAGGGCAGCGACCTGATGGGCCATCCGCTGGAATGCGTGCGCTGGCTTGCCAACAGCCCGGCCGCGGCCGCCTTCGGCGGGCTGAAGATCGGGCAGGTGGTGCTGTGCGGATCGGTGGTGCCGCCGCAATGGCTGGAAGGCCCGTCCGAGGTGGCGATCGTCTTCGACATCCTGGGCGAAGTGAAGGTGAGCATCGCCTGATGGCAGCCTCGGACCCGCTCGATCCGCCGCCGCCCGGCCCCGATCCGGTCGCCGCGCCACCGGACGAGGGCGCTCCGGGCGCGGCCAAGGTCTCGCCCTACCGCCGGCTCGACCCGACGCACCTGCCGCCCGAGACCGGCCCGACGGCGCAGATGCGCTCGGCCGCCTACCGTCTCGCCTTCCTCGACCGCGACTTCCTGCTGCGCGACGAGCTGCGCCCGGTGCGCCTTCAGCTCGAACTGCTCAAGCCCGAGCTGGTGCAACGCGAAGAGGGCGTCTATTCGACCATCGTCGTGTTCGGCTCGGCGCGCATCCCCGACCCCGAGGCGGCGAAGGCGCGGCTCGAGGCGGCCGAGGGCGCGCTGGCCGCGCACCGCGCCAGCGGCAAGCCGGCCGATCCCGCGCTGGAGGCGGCGCGCGCCAGGGCCGCGCGCGATGTCGAGAACAGCCGCTACTACGCGGTCGCGCGCGATCTCGGCCGCATCGTCACCGCCACCTGCCAGTCGCGCGAGGCGTGCCATTTCGTCGTCGTCACCGGCGGCGGGCCGGGCATCATGGAAGCGGCCAACCGGGGCGCGGCCGACGTGCAGGGGAAAAGCGTCGGCCTCTCGATCGTGCTGCCGGCCGAGCAGCGGCCGAACGGCTATATCAGCCCCAATCTCAGCTTCCAGTTCCACTACTTCGCCATCCGCAAGATGCACTTCCTGATGCGCGCCCGCGCGCTCGTGTGCTGCCCGGGCGGCTTCGGCACCCTCGACGAGCTGTTCGAGGCATTGACGCTGGTGCAGACCGGCAAGATCGCGCCCATCCCGATCATCCTGGTCGGGCGCAGCTTCTGGGAGCGGCTGATCGACTGGAAGATGCTGGCCGAGCGCGGCATGATCTCGCCCGGCGACCTCGACCTCATCACCTTCGTCGATACCGCCGAGGAGGCGTGGGAGGCAATCGCGCGCGCCCAGGGGATCGAAGCCAACGCCCCGATCCGCCCCGACGTCTACGGCGTCTGAGGGGCGCCCGCGCCCACTCAGTCGATCAGCGTGTATTTGGCGACCAGGCTCGGCCCCTGCTCGGCGCAGAACAGGTTGCCCTGCGCATCGCCCCAGATGCCGTGGCTGAAGGTGCCGAAGGCGCGACAGCGCCCGACCACGCGCCCGGCGGGATCAAGGCAGGAGATGCGCGGCGTCTGGTCCGAGACGTAGAAATGGCCGGTGGCGTCGCCCCAGATGTCCATCGGCCGGCAGAACCCGCCCCAGATCTCCAGCAGCCGCCCGTCGCGCGCAAAGACCTGGATGCGGTCATTGTCGCGGTCGAGCACCAGCACGCGGCCATCGCCCGTCACCAGCACCGCATGCGGGATGGCGAACTGGCCCGGGCCGGTGCCCGGCTCGCCCCAGCTCTGCAGCAGGCGGCCATCGGGGGCGAAGCGGTGGATGCGGGCATTGCCGTAGCCGTCGCTGACATAGACCTCGCCATCGGCGGCAACCGAGACGTCGGTCGGGTGGTTGAAGGGCGCCTGCCAGCTTGGATGGTCGAAGCGACCGAACTCCTGCAGCAGCGTCCCGTCGGGGCCGAAGCACAGCACCTGGTGCGCATCGAAGGTGGCGACATAGAGCCGCCCGTCCGGCATCGGCCACAGCCCGTGGACGGAGGCAAGTTGCGGATGATGCAGGCTGCGCGAATGGCTGCCATCGGGGCGGAAGACCACCAGGGCCGGATCGGCCCGCTGCGCCACCACGATCTCGCCCGAAGCGGAGACGCAAAGCTGGCTGATCTTGCCCCAGGCGAAGCCCGGCGGCGTCCGCTCCCACGGGCGCGTCACGCGGAAGCGCCGCCGCCCGTCGGTGACCACGACCGGGCGATCCTCGTTCGACACGCTGGCCATCATCGCCTCCCCGCGCTGGCATGGATCCGGCGCGAGCCTAGCCCCGGAGCGCCCGACAGGCCAGAACCGTCGCCGTCGCGCATGGAATGGTTGAGGGCGCCCGCGCCGCGCGCTATGTCAGGGACCGGCCGCGCGCGCCGCAATGCGCGGGCGGCCGACGCGCTCCAGGGCTTGCCGGGTTAGCACAGCGGTAGTGCAGCGGTTTTGTAAACCGAAGGTCGGGGGTTCAAATCCCTCACCCGGCACCACTCAAATCATTGTAATAGATAACTAAAATAGGGGATGCCTCTACCGAATTCGCAAGGCCCCTCGCAGCTGACCGGACATTGACCGGACGCGCGGGCCAGAAAGTTCCGCGTAGGCCAACCCTACGCGGTCTTGCCTCCACAGGCTGGGGCCGGCATCGTCTTGGCCGTGTTTCCAGAGGCGGTGCGGAGGCGGCCATGCGCATCCGAAGCTTGATCGCGGCCTTGGCGTCGGTGGTCACGTTGGCGGCGGGATGCGCAGCGCCCGACCAGCGGAGCGCCGCGACCGACCCCGGCACCGCCGGCATAGAGGCCGGGGTCCGGTGGTGGGGGCGTCCGGCAGCACCGACAGAAAGCGGGGAATTGTTGCCTGCCGCTGCCGCAGCTTATAGGCGCGGGGACTTCGCCGTTGCGCGGCGCCTCTATCAAGCTGAAGCACAACGTGGGAATGCACTGGCCCAGGCCGCGCTGGCCGGCATGTACTACGAAGGCCGTGGGGGTGATCGGAACCTTCCGGAAGCGGCGCGCTGGTACCGCTTGGCGGCAGATCAGGGGTACCCCGTGGCGCAGACGTTGTTGGCGTTCCAGGTGGAGCATGGCGAGGGGGTGGCCAGGGACGAGGCTGAGGCGGCGCGATGGTATCGCAGGGCGGCCGATCAGGGGCTCGCTCTGGCTCAAGCGCAACTCGCGTCGATGCTTGAGGGCGGTCGAGGTACACCACGGGATGATGTTGAAGCAGCGCGTCTCTATCGGTTGGCGGCGACACACGGTTTGTCGTCGGCCCAGGGTCGTCTTGCGTTCATGTACGCTGAAGGTAGGGGACTCCCCAGGGACAGCCGAGAATCAGCACGCTGGCACCAACGTGCCGCTATGCAGGGCTTGGGATCATCGCAAGGAGCCCTTGGTACTTACTACGAGTACGGACTTGGAGTGCCGCAGGATCTTGTGCAGGCTCACGTTTGGTACAATCTCGCCGCGGCTCGCGGCAGAGGCTGGGAACTTGAGGCCGCAGGCCGCGACCGCGTGGCGCGCCAACTGACACCCTCTGCCCGGCTTGAAGCAGAGCGCATCGCGCGCGAGTGGCGCCCCCGCCCGGAGCGTTCGCCGCGAGCGAATGATCCCTTGTCGCCTTCCGAAGCTCTGCGAGACGCGCGGCGGTAGGGTTGCACCAGCCCGAATGGTTCGCCCCCCGGGGCGCTTCGCGCTTGACTGTGCGCGAGGGGTGGGGGCAAAAATCGCGCGCATCGGCCGCCCGCCGAGGGGCGCACGCGACTGAAACCACCGCGATGGTTGCCACCTGTTCCACAATGGGCGGCATGGCAGGCCGGCAGAGGGCGTGGCGTGCGGCGTTCAGTCCTGGCGCGTGTCCTTGATTGCCGGCGGCATGAGTGAATCGCCGGCTCCATACGCCGCTTCGGCATCCCGCAAACGCTGCATCAGAACCGCATGCGCTTCCGCGTTCAGGTGTACATGCACCTGGATAGACCCGGCCGCGGCCTGCTGCTGGCGCGGTTCGGGGCGGAAATCGTCGCGCGTCATCGGGCTGCGCTCGATCAGGAACCTTGCCGCGGCCCAGTCTCCGCGCGCCGAGGCGGCCTCAATCTGTTCAATGCGCCGCAGGGCAGCTTCGGCTTGCGCCCGTTCCACGAGCCCGGCAAGGGTGGCGTCGTCCTCGATCCAGGCTTGCGCGGCCCTGGCGCTGATGCCCACCGCAGCCGCCGCCACTCGCACCGTTGCCCCCTCGCGGATCATTCGGACCATCGCCGCCGCGTTCTCCGGCGATCGCCGGCCCTGCGAGCGAAGCCGGAAATCCGCCGCCGTGCGGGGATTGGCGATGCGCGCGGCCGACGCGCTCAACTGCATCGCCTGCAATGCCTCGTCGCGCTGCCATCCCTCGCGCCGCGCCCGCTTTGTGATGCCCTGCCGGCTAACGGCATGCCGGCGTGACAGTGCGGCCAGGCTTTCCCCGCGCTCGAAGGCGGAGCGGATGGCCTCCCAGTCAACGGGCTTGGCGCGCGCGGGCATGGCTGCTCGAAGGTTGCATGAAACGTACGGGATCAGGCGAGGTCACCCTGCCACGGGTTGCGCGCGTTCACCATGCAACGACCCACCGCTTCCGTGATGAGAGCGATCTTGCCGCGCCACCCAATCGGTTCCGGTTGTCGCGGCGCTAGTCGGGCCGTAACAGCGCTCCACATGGTAGATTATCTGTGTCCCCGTAGGAGGACCGTGATCCGGCATTTCCGGCGTCATCTGTCCCGCCTGGAGGACAGATCGCGCAAGAATGTTGCGCGGCGCCCGTGATCTGTCCTCCCACGGGGACCGTCTGTCCCCGCACGGGGACCGTGTTCTGAATTTCGCCCAGAGCCTGCCATCGCATGAAGCACTTGGTGGGGGGCTGCCCGCGATGCTCGAACTCGGTGAGGACCCAACTCGTTGCGTGTCGTGTCTTGCGCGTGAAGGCCCCACGCACGTGCGGGACGATGAAGCCCCGATCGATCAGCCCCCGGAATGCGCGCTCGGCCCCGTTCTTGCCGCAGTTCAACCGACGGGCCGCCTCACGGATCGAAAGGAACAGCTCGCCATTATTGGAGCCGGTGTAGAGCGAATACAACTCGACCAGCAGAGCGCGCGCCTCGCAACTCAATGAGCCGTAGGCGGGTGAGTGCAGCAGGTAATGATACAAGCGCACATGGCGCGCTTCCCCACGACTGCGGCCATTCGGGTTCATCTTCCGGCCAGATTTCCGCTTCATGGGAATCGCTCGCTGCGCAGGCGGTATGGGCCAGTTTCAACCGAGGCAAGGCGCGCGGCGAGAAACCCCGCCATGCGCCAGGGCGGTTCGACAGGGCTTGCGGCACCCGTGTGCCACGGCGCCGCATGCAGGCGCCGGGTCTGGACCCTGCGCCGTTGAGCGAGGATTGAGGCGCGTCTCACGCTCGCCTCCCGCGCTTGCCGCCTATCAGCACGGCCGCGCCCTCGATCCGTGCCCGTGCCCAATCGAGAAAGGCGGCGGTTTCGTAGAGTGCCGGCATGCCCGGCAGCCTGCGGTACGGGATCGGGAGCGCTTCCAGGGTGCGCGGGCTGAGCGGGCCGAAATAGCGCGCGTGGATGGCGGCAAGCTGCTTGCGGGTTGCCAAGCGTGGCAGACGTGCCGGGTCGGGCTCGGGTGGCAGATCGGCCGGGTTGATTTCTGCCTGCCTGCGCATGGTGCGCTTCTTGCCGGCGATCTTGGTGGCGGAGCGGGGGATACGTGCCTGCACTGCAATTCTCCTCAGTAGGTCCAGCCCGACTCGCCGCACCCACCCAGGTCCTTGCAGTCGGTTGCACTCGGCGGGGGCGTCGGGTAGGCCCACCATGGCACCCCTCGGCACATGCCTTCCATGCAACGGGGGACGTGTGGCTCCGCCCGTAACCGCTTGCTTTGCATAGCTTTCGTAAAATGCCGCTGACGGCAATTCCGGACCTTAGGCAACGCCCCCGCTTCGGAGCGGCACCACATTCGCCGCACTGGCAGGTCGCCCCGCGATGGCTGCCGCCAGCACCTCGCCCCACCGCTCCATCGCCGCCACCTGCTCGGGCCAGCGCTGGGCGCGCTGATAGACAC
This sequence comes from Alphaproteobacteria bacterium, assembly GCA_020850755.1. Classification (GTDB taxonomy): domain Bacteria; phylum Pseudomonadota; class Alphaproteobacteria; order Acetobacterales; family Acetobacteraceae; genus JADZEB01. Next base: position 8,638 of record JADZEB010000032.1, read on the forward strand.
CAAGCACGCCGCCGCGGGTCGCCGCTTGCCGGTGGTTCAGCACTGCATCCACCACCGGCTCTGCGAAACCGGCCTCCCCCATCGCCGTGGCGAAGGAGCGGCGCAGGTCGTGCAGACGCCAGCCGGTAAGATCGGGCGCAGCCCTCGCAAGGGTCGCCTTGATCCTGCTGAAACCATCGACCGCATTGCCAGCGCGGGGCGAGGGAAAGACCAGCCCCGCCGTTGGCGCCCCTGCCGCCATGTGGCGGGCGCGGAGAATGTCGAGCGCCTGGGCGTGCAGATGGATGCGGTGGGCGTCGCGGTTCTTGGTGAGGCGCCCGGGCTGCGACCATGTGGCGCTATCGAGATCGAGGTGCTGCCATTCCATCCGGGTGGCCTCGCCGCGCCGGCAGGGCACCGCGATCAGGAACCGAATCAGGTCTCGATGGACGGCATCCAGGGCCGCGGCCTCGCCGACCAGCTTCCAGAGCCGCCCGAGTTCCGACGGCTTGAGATAGTGCGAGCGCGAGGCGGGCGGCCTTGGCCGGCGCGCCTTGGCGATCATCGTGCAGGGGTTCAGCGTCACCAGCCCCTCATCCTGGCACCAGTCGAAGAAACGGCTGATGGCCCCGAAGCGGTGGCGCGCTGCATTCGGATGCTCCGGGTCTGCCCGCAGCAGCGTCCGCAGGTCCGCGGCCCCCACCTCCGTGACTGGCTTGCCGCCGGCCCGCATGGCTGCCACCGCCGCCCTGACATGCGCGCATTCCTCGCTGGCGTGCTTGGTGGAGATGGCCCCGCTTCCGCGCAGCTTGGCGCGGCTCGGAACGAGCTTGACGTAGGCATCAAGAACCCTGTCCAAGGTCTGGGCGCGGCGGCGGGCGCCGTCCGCGATCCTCGCCTTGCGTTCTGCCGAGGGATCGGCACCGGCCTTCGTCTGGCCCTTGATGCCCCCCGCCGCCGCCCGCGCCGCGTCAACTGTGTGACTGCCAGGACTGCCGATGGTCACGGACTGAGTGGCAAACCGCCTGCCGGTGGACGGGTCGGTGCCGCGCGGCTTGAAATCGAACCGCCACGTCATGCCGGTTGGGTGCACCACCAGCGCAAGCCCCCGGCACTCCGCATCCCCGATCATGATCCGCGGGCCCGGCGCCCGCCGCCGCCAGGCGGCCTCGATCGTCGCCTTGGTGATCCTGACCGGACCTTCGCGAAGCACCCGCATGGCATCTGCCTCCGATCGAACGGGCGCCAATCCGAGGGACGCCCTGACCGGACATTGACCGGACAAATGGGGCGGAAGCAAGCGGAAAGCGACGAAAGCGTCCGGAAGCCATCAATGCGTTTAGTGCCGTTTTTATCGGGCTTTTTCGTGATACCTCGGAGGCATCGGGAATGATGCGGAACCATGATGCCGAGGTTTTGTAAACCGAAGGTCGGGGGTTCAAATCCCTCACCCGGCACCATCTAACCAACTGTTATAGTTGCCAAGAACCACTCAGGCCGCCTTCTGCGCCGCCAAGACAAGCCGTGATTGGCCGGACATTGGCCGGACGCTCCGGCCTGGTCCCACCCTCCCCCACGGCGAGTTGCACCACGCCAAGGGACACGAGCAGAGGATGGCGTTCCGGGCCCCTCGGAACCGCTCGCGCCGCTGATCGCACACCCGGGTCGCATTCGCGCAGCGAGCCCACTACGAGACGACCATCACCGTCCGATCGTATGTCTGCTTGGCCAGGACACTATTGGCCAAGACGCCCTTGGCCATGACCTCTGCGCCAAGCGGGCCCCGCGTTGCCACAGGCGCAGATGCTGCAAGCGGCAGCGACCAAACGTGGCGCGGATTGGCGGATCTGCGTCTCTGACACGGGAAGGAACGACGCGCCTCTGTATCGTGCTGCAGATCAGCCCGCGCGCATCGCCGCCGCGGTGTGGATGTGGCCCGCCTTGCCGTGCCAGAAGCCGTTCGAGAAGCTGGCCTCGGGGCGCAACGCCCGCAGCCGCGCCTGCCCTTCGGTCGCCTCGATCCGGCCATCGAGCACGTCGCGGAACACCGATGCCGTCGCCACCATGTCCTGCGTATGCGGCGAGAGGCGCAGATGCGTCACGCCCAGGCCGACGATGTCGCCAAGCTCGGCCAGCAGATCGACATAGCTGTGCGACAGGGTCTGGATGCCGTTGACGGCAAGGAAGGGCTGCCCGGCGATGGTGCTGAGCGTCATCCCGTCCGGGTCTTCCTCGCAGACGAACTGGCAATTGTCCTTGGCGCGCCCGTGCGCGCGTGCATGGTAGCAGCGCGCCGATACCGCCAGCGACAGGCGGCCGAACACCTGCACCTCGATCCCGACGCCGAGTTCGGCCGCGCGTGCCGCGAGCACGGAAACGGCCGCGCGCGTAACCTCGCCCGGCAGGCAGAAATGCGTCGCGCCGCGCCTAGCGAGCGCGGCGAGCGTCACCTCGTTGTAGACGTTCATCATCGTCCCGATGCGATGCGGCCGGCCGCTGGCATGAAACAGGGCGGAGGCGTCGTTGACCTCGATCTCGCGATCGGCAATGGCGGCGAACTCGCGTATCATGTCGCGTTCGCGCTTCAGCATCACCTCGCAGAGAGAGGAGAGAACGACCGTCTTGCCGCCACGCTCCAGCCGCGCGGCGACATCGAGGATGTGCTCATCGAAGAAGGGCGCGCGCTTCGAGCACACGACCTCGCCGAGATAGACCGTGCCCACCGGCGCCTCGTCGGCGATGCGTGCGTAGAAGTCGCGCCTGGCCGCGGCGGGCCAGTGGAACAGGATCGGTCCGAGGGTGAGTTGCGCCGCCATGATGCTACCGCCAGGCCTTCGACTTGAACGCGCCCTCGGTCTGTTTCCTGCCTTCGGTGAGGGCGACGAGATCGTCAAGCTGCGGCTCCGACCCGGCAAGGATGGCATCGACGCTCGTGCGGAAGGCGGAGACCACGGACTTCACATAGGCGCGCGAACGCTGCCGCCCCTCGATCTTGAAGGCGTGCACGCCGCTGCGGATTAGGTCGGGCAGGAGCATCGAGAGGTTCAGGCTGATCGGCTCCTCGAAGGCGTAATAGGGGCCAGTGCGGCAATCGGCCAGGTAGCGGCCCTTGCAGATGGTGGGATAGCCTGCCTTCTCGGTGCGGGCGAAGCAGTCGATCGTGAACGCGCCGAGCCGGCTTTCGAGGCCGCCCCGCGCGTCCGGCTCGTAGCGCACCTGGCTGGCCGGCGAGCAGACGCCGTCCATGTTGGTCGACAGCCCGGTGACATAGTTGGTGAGGCTGCACCGCCCCTCGACCATCAGCCCGTGGTTGCCGAAGATGAAGGTCTCCATCTCGCAAGGTATTTCCTGGCCCATGGCGCGGATCTCGGGAATGGTCAGGATGCGTGGCAGCACGACGCGCCTGACGCCGAATTCGCGGCAGTAGTAGCGGATCGCCTCGGGGCTCGATGCGGCGGCCTGCACGGACAGGTGCAGGCGGCGCTCCGGGCAGGTTGTGACGACGTATTCGGCAACACCGATATCGGCGACGATGAAGGCATCGACGCCAAGCTGGTTGCCCGCGTCGATCGCCTCGCGCCACAGCGGAAACTTGCCGGCCGGCGGAAAGGTGTTCACCGCGAGCAGCACCTTGGTGCCGTGCGCATGCGCATAGGCGACCGAGCGCTCCATCTCCGGCATGGTGAAGTTCAGCCCGGGAAAGTTCCGCGCGTTGGTGGCGTTCTGGAAGCCGCAATAGACCGCGTCCGCACCGGCATCGACTGCCGTGCGCAGCGCCGCAGGGGTTCCCGCCGGGCAGACGAGTTCGGGGCGGTTCACGGCATCTCCCTCGTTTCACGGTGGCTCCATCCGCCGAAGCGACGCAGCCCCGCAAGCGCGGCGCGCCCCGGTGGGCCGAACATCGCCGCGATGCTGGTTGCAACCGAGCCATCGACATCGTCGAGCGCGTTTCGCAGAGTCACCACGGCCTCGGTGTCCCCGGAAATGACGAGATCGCGCGAGAAGAACATCGCATCGCCATCCTCGTCGCAGTCGATCAGGCGCAGAAGCTGCATGAATCGGCCGGAGATGCGCGCATCGCATGCGAGCGGCTCGCCGCGCGGGTATGCACGCAGGAGAAGGTCTCCCGGCTCCGGCCGGAGCAGCAGGGCGAAAGGCAGGTCGGTCGGCTCGATCACGAAGCGCGTCGATTGGTGCGGGCCGAGGCGCTCGAGTATCTCGGGATAGCGGGCCGCGATGCGCGTGACGATTCGCCCGAGCAGCGGCTGCAATGGCAGCAGCGCCACCGACAGCGCCGCCCGCACTGGGGGCGGGAATTCGTTTGTCACCATACGAGGGGCTGACATTGAAGCTGCCATGGACAGGCGCGTAGCACGGAGGCACAAGCGCCCGGATTGACATTCGTCAAGCCAGGCAGAAGCCGCGTGGGCGGCGATAACGGAATCAACGGCGCGACCGGCATGGGCGTGTCCCTGCCTGATCGCGGCCGGCCGGGTGCGCCATGCCGTCATTGCACGGCGCCGAGAAGTCCGGGGCGACGCAGTTCCTGCCACTGCCGCGAGTCTCGATCGTGCGGCTTTCCCGCGTATCGGGGCGGCCGTCAGCGCCAAGACATCAGCCGGCGCATCAACGCCGCATCGACCTCGATCGGCGGCGGCTCGGTCTGGCCGGCCCAGCGCGCGGCGCCGACATCCTTGAGCTGGGCATCGCTGAGTTCCGCCAGCGCCGCCCGGGTCGCCGCCTGCCGGTGGCGCGCCGCCAGTCGTGCCAGGACGGATGCGCCCCAGGCCCGCAGCGGCGCGAACAGCTCGCCCGCGACGAGGGCCGGGACCGTCTGCTGGAATGTGTGCGGCATGGCTGCTCTCCTGTGCCGGTGCGTGGTGAGGAGAGCGTGCGGCCACCCCGTTCCGGCCCTGTGCTCGGCCGCGTGAAAGGGTCATCCGGATCGCCGGCGGGGGTGTGAAATCCGCGTAAAATCGCACACCGCTCTGCTATTCTGCGTCGGCAGCCGAGACAGCCGGGGGATGGCCTGTGCGACTCCGCATCCTGGGTGGCCTGGATCTGAGATCGCCGCACGGTGAGCCGGTGCGCCTGCCCACGCGCAAGACCGCGTTGCTGCTCGCTGCCCTGGCCTTGGTGCCCAGGGGGCTGCGGCGCGAGGCGCTGTGCGCGCTGTTCTGGCTCGACCGCGGCGAGCAGCAGGCGCGCAGCAGCCTGCGCCAGGCGCTTACCGCGATACGCGCCGTTCTTCCCGAAGACGGTGCGGGCGTCCAACTGGAAAGCGACCTTGAGACCGTCCGCCTGGCCGCGCCGGCAGAGGAGGTCGATCTCTGGCGGTTCGAGGCGCTGGCAGAGAGCGGGGAAGCTGCCCGACTTGCCGCCGCCGCCGCACTCTACCAGGGCGATGTCCTGGCCGGCATCGCACTGCCGGAGCCGCTGGAGCAGTGGTTCGCTCCCTACCAGCGCGCTGCCCGCGGCAAGGCGCTGGCGCTGGCGGAACGGCTGAGCCACCTGGTCGGGACCGAACCGGCAATCATCGTCCCCGCCAGCCAATTCCTGGCCGAACGGCTGCTGGCGGCCGATCCGGCCGCCGAGGAGGCGCACCGCGCCCTGATCCGGCTGCATCTGCACCAGGGCCGCACCAATGCGGCGCTGCGCCAGTTCGAGCTCTGCCGGGAGGCGCTCCGGCGCGAACTCGACGTCGAGCCCGAGCCCGAGACGGTGGCGCTGCTGGCGGCCGATCGCGGCCAGGGCGCGGCCGCGCCCGTTGCCGCGCCGCTTGCCGCCCGGCCCGCGCCCGATACGTTGCCGTCCGGTGCCGCAACGCTGCCGGCCTCGCTGCCGGCGCGCGATCGGGGCCAGCCGGCGATCATCGTGCTGCCCTTCGACAATCTGAGCGGCGAGCAGGACGAGTATTTCGTCGATGGCGTGGTGGAGGAGATCACCGCGGCGGTCTCGCGCGTGCGGGATTTCTTCGTCATCGCGCGCCAGTCGGCCTTCACCTACAAGGGCCGCTTCGTCGATGTGCGCGAGGTGGGGCGCGAGCTCGGCGTCCATTACGTGGTCGAGGGCACGGTGCGGCGCGGCGGCGAGAGGCTGCGCATCTCGGTGCAGCTGGTCGATGCCGGCACGCGCGCCCAGCTCTGGTCCGAGCGCTACGAGGGCGCGGTGAATGATGTCTTCGCCTTCCAGGACCGCATCGCCGCGCAGGTGGCCGGTGCCATCCATCCCGCCGTGCGCAACGCCGAGATCGCGCTCGCCACGCGCAAGCCGCCGGAGAGCCTGCGCGCCTACGATCTGGTGCTGCGGGCCTATCCGCGCATCTGGAGCCAGAACGGCCAGCTCAATGCGGAGGCGATCGCGCTTCTGGAAAGCGCGATCGAGGCCGACCCGCACTATGGGCGCGCACACGCGCTCTTGGCCTGGTGCCACTCGCAGGACGTGGTCTATCTCTGGTCCTCCGACCCCGAGGCGAGCCGCCAGGCCGCGAGCCGCGCGACCGACGCCACGGCGGGCCTGATCGACGACGATCCGGTTGCCCTGGCCGCGGTGGGCGCGGCGATCAGCCAGTGCCTGGAGGACCTGCCGCGCGCATCCGCCTGCATCGAGAGCGCGCTCGCGCTCGACCCCAACAACGCCTGGGCCTGGGCGCGCTACGCCTGGGTGGCGATCTACCGCGTCGAGCCGGACGAGGCTATCAGCCGGTTCGAACGGTCGCTGGCCTTGAGCCCGCTCGATCCCCTCGCCGTCAACCTGCACATCGGGATCGCCGTCGCGCATAGTCAGAAGGGCGAGTATGTGCAGGCCGCACGGCTGATCCGGGATGTGCTCTACCGCCACCCCAACGTGACCTGGGCCTACCGGCTGCTTGCCTTCACCGCGGCCCTGGGCGACGACCTGCCCACGGCGCGCGAGGCGGTGCAGAAGCTGCTCGCCGCCCATCCCAACGCCAGCATCGCGCTGATGCGGCGCTGCCACCCGTCGCGGCACAGTTCGGACATGTTTGAGCGGATGATCGAAGGCTGGCGGCTGGCCGGCCTGCCGGAGACGTAGCCGGGACTCGGGGCGGTACTGCCCGGCCGGCGAGGGCGAGACGCGTGCCCTGCATGGCTGCGCCGGTCTTGCGCGTGGCTGTGTTCGGCGTGCCCATGCTTAGGCCAATGGCGCGGAACGCGAGGCGCAGCGGCAGCAGGCGCACCAGGGGCGACCCATGATCGGCCCGGCGACGAGCGAGTGGCTGGAGCGCTGCCCGCCCACGGCTGCCGCGGTCGCCGCAGAACCGGGCAGCCGCGGCATCGCAATGCCTTGACCTTCCAGCGGCGGGAAGCTCCATCCTCGCGCCATAGCTCTGCTCACGATGTGGAGGACGCCATGATCCTTGCGGTATCGACCATGACATGCGGCGGCTGCGTGCGCGCGATCACCAAGACCATCCAGGCGCGCGACCGGCACGCCACGGTCGCGGCGGATCTCGCGGCGCGGCGGGTCTCGGTCGAGACGGGGCTCGGCCAGGACGAGGTCCTGTCCGTCCTCGCCAAGGCCGGCCACCAGGCGCAACCGGCGCCAGGCTAGTTCGCGGTGCTCGGCCGCAAGCCGTGGCGCTGCGCACCGCAACATTTTGTCATGCTGCCGACACGCGCCGGACGTTCTGGCGTGCAAGCCTGTGCCGAGATCATGCTCCCCGGACCGCTCATGCCTCGCGCGCACCGCCCCTCTCTCGTATCGCCATCAAGCGTCGCCCGGGCAAGGCGCGCGCGGAACCGGCGGCGCGGTGGCGCCGCCCCTGCCCGATGAACGCGTTGTCCGAGCCCGAGCCGCGCCGGAGCCTTGAGGCCGAGGCCCATATCCTCGTGGTCGAGGATGATGGCGAGATGCGCACCCTGATCGCGCGCTTCCTGCGCCAGAACGGCTATCGCGTCACCGGCGCGCGCGACGGGCGCGAGATGTGGGAGACGCTGGCCGGCGCGCCGGTCGATCTCGTGCTGCTCGATGTCATGCTGCCGGGCCAGTCCGGGCTCGATCTCTGCCGCGCGCTGCGGGCACAGAGCGGCGTGCCGATCATCATGGTCACCGCCCGCGGCGAGGAGACCGATCGCGTTCTGGGCCTGGAGTTCGGCGCCGACGACTACATCGCGAAGCCGTTCGCGCGGGCCGAGCTCCTGGCCCGCGTGCGTGCCGTGCTGTGCCGCGCGCGCGGCGAGACCGGCGCGCCGCAGACCAGCCCCGCCGGCCCCGCGCTCGCCTTCTCCGGCTGGACGGTCGACACGCGCCGACGCGAGCTCACCGCGCCCGACGGGACCAGCATCGACCTATCGGGCGGCGAATACGACCTGCTGCTGGCCTTCTGCGAGCACTCGCAGCGCGTGCTTTCGCGCGACCAGCTTCTCGACCTCGCGCGCAGCCGGATGGCGATCGGCATCGACCGTTCGGTGGACGTGATGGTAAGCCGGCTGCGGCGCAAGATCGAACCCACCGAGGACAGCCCGGCGATGATCAAGACCGTGCGCGGCGCGGGCTACATGTTCGTCCCGGCCGTGACGCGCCGGCGATGATCCGCCTGTTCCTGCGGCGGGCATGGCCGGAAACGCTGGCCGCGCGGGTGGTGCTGGTGCTGCTCGCCGGCCTGACCGCGTTCCATCTCGGCAGCATCTGGCTGCACCAGCTCGGCAGCGGCGCCGCGCTCGATGCCGCGCGCGGACAGCAGATCGCCGAGCGCATCGGCGCGGCGGCACGCACGCTTGCCGCCCTGCCGCCCGGGGAGTGGGAGCGCATGGCGGAGATGTTATCATCGCCCGGCCTCTCGTTGCGCTGGATGCCGGCTCCCGCACCGGCCGGAGCCGATGGCATCGATCCCGACACGGTCGCCGCAGGCATGGCGGGGGTGGTGCCGATGGCGGATGGCTCGCGGTTGATCTACAGCGCCGCGCCGGCGGCCCTCTCCGGCGCCTCGTCCCACCAGGCCCTGCTCTCGACCACGGCGATGGCGGGGGGCATCCTGATCGTCGGCCTGATCGTGGTGCGCAACCTCAGCCGGCCATTGCGACAATTCGCCGAGGCCGCGAACCGCATCGGCGCGCCGGGCGCGCCAGCGCTGGTGATGGCGGAGGACGGGCCGCGCGAGGTGCAGCTCGCCGCCCAGGCCTTCAACCGGATGCAGGCGCGCATCGAGCGGCTCATCCTCGATCGCACCCAGGCGCTGGCGGCCGTCAGCCACGACCTGCGCACGCCGATCGCGCGGCTGCGCCTGCGCGCCGGCTCCTCGATGAGGCCGAGGCGCAGGCCGCGATCGACGCCGATCTCGACGAGATGGAGGCGATGATCGATTCCACCCTCGCCTATCTGCGCGGCGACAGCGAAGGCGAGGAGCGGCGCGCCGCCGACATCGCCGCCATCCTGGAGACGCTCTGCGATGCCGCCGCCGATGCCGGCCACGCGGTCGAGTATGCCGGCCCGCGCCAAGCGCGTCTGCTCTGCCGCCCGGTTGCGGTCAAGCGCGCGCTGGCCAACCTGATCGACAATGCGGTGAAGTATGGCGGCGGGGCGCATGTGTCGCTTGAGGATGCTGCCGACACGCTCACCGTCCGGGTCGAGGATCGCGGACCGGGCATCCCGGCCGAGTCGCTCCAGACCGTGTTCGAGCCGTTCCGTCGCCTGGAAACCTCACGCAACCGTGGCACTGGTGGCGCGGGACTCGGGCTCACGATTGCCCGGCAGGTGGCGGAGGCGCATGGCGGCACGCTCACGCTGGCCAACCGCCGGGGCAGCGGGCTTGCGGCGATGCTGCGCCTGCCGCGTCCGGCGGCGGCACAGGCTTCACCGGCATGACAGAGAGGAGCAGTCGATGACGGCAATTCTGGCAAGACGCACCATGCTGGCCGGGCTCGCGGCCCTGGCCATGTCGGCGCCGCGGGTGCCGGCCGAGGCGGGGCAGGCGCGCGCCGCGCTGCCGCCCCTTTCGGTGTGGCGGGATCCCTATTGCGGCTGCTGCGGGGCCTGGATCGCGCATATGCGCGCGGCCGGCTTCAGCGTGCATGACCGGATCGTCGCCGCGCTCGCCCCGATCCGCCAGCGCCTCGGCACGCCCTCCGATCTGCTCTCCTGTCATGCCGCCGAGGTTGGCGGCTACGCACTCGAAGGGCATGTGCCGGCCGCGGCTGTGGTCAGGCTGCTGCGCGAGCGTCCCGGTGGCGTGCGCGGCCTTGCCGTGCCGGGCATGCCGATCGGCTCGCCGGGGATGGAGAGCCCCGGCACGCCGCCCGAGCGCTACGATGTCATCACGTTCGACGCGTCCGGGCGCCATGCCGTGTTCATGCGCTTTGTTGGAGGCGACCCGGCCTGACCTCCGGCGCAGGCTGCCGCTCAGGACCCGCGCAGGCGCATGCCGAGCGGATGCGCGCCCAGAAGTTCGTCGGCGGTGCGCCTTTGCGGCTCCGCCAGCGCGGCATAGAGCGGGTCGAGCGCCGCCGCGATCGCGCGGCTTGCCTCCAGTCGCGCCGACAGCATCGCGACGCGCCGCTGCATCTGCTGCGGCGCCGGCTACGTCATGGCCCAGGGCATGCCGCAAGGGCACGGAATGCCCGGCACCCACATGATGCAGGGCCAGATGCCGATGCAGGGCATGCAGCAGCCCGCCGGCCCCGGTGCCGCCGCGCCCTCGTCGCGGGCACTCGCCGCCGCCGCGGATCGCATGCACCGCGACATGGCGATCGCCTATTCCGGCGATGCCGATCGCGATTTCGTCGCCGGCATGTTCCCCCACCACCAGGGCGCGATCGACATGGCCCGCATCGTGCTGGAACACGGGCGCGATGCCGAGGTGCGCAAGCTTGCCGAGGAGATCATCGCCGCGCAGGAGCGCGAGATCGCTGAGATGCGCGCGATGCTGCAGCGCCTGCCGGCACGTTGAACGGCCGCGCCGGTGCGGCTCCGCTCGCGCCGGCGTCGGGAATTGGGGTAGCGTTGCGCACCAGCGCCGCTTCGCGGACACGGCCTGGGGCATGCGCGGGATCCGGGTTCCAGGAGGGGACAGGGATGGCCGACCATCACCACCGCCACCACCAGGGCGGGCACGGGCAGGATGCGGCGGCGCCAACGCGGCATGCGTCCAAGCAGCACGCCGAGGGCGCCAAGGCCGCTGCGCGCGCCCATGCCGGCCATGGTGAGGCTGGCCATGACCATGCGGCGATGGTGGCCGATTTCCGCCTTCGGTTCCGGGTCTGCCTGCCCGCGGCGGCCGGCGTGGTGGCGCTGTCGCACCATATCCAGTCGTTGTTCGGCGTGCCCGGCATCATCTCCTTCCCCGGCGATCGCGCCGTCGAGGCCCTCCTCGCCAGCTTCGTCTTCTGCTATGGCGGCTGGCCGTTCCTGGCCGGCCTCTCGGGCGAGGCGAAGGCCGGCAAGCCCGGCATGATGACGCTGGTCAGCCTCGCCATCGTCTCGGCCTATGTCTATTCGCTCGCGGTGCTGGCGGGCCTGCCGGGCGAGGTCTTCTTCTGGGAGACGGCGACGCTGATCGTCGTCATGCTGCTCGGCCATTGGCTGGAGGCGCGCTCGGTGATGGGCGCGTCCGGGGCGCTGCAGGCGCTGGTGCGGCTGATGCCGGCCACCGCCACGCGGCTCGCGCCCGACGGCAGCCAGGAGGAGGTGGCGGTTTCCGCCCTGCGCGCAGGCGATCTCGTGCTGGTGCGTCCCGGCGCCAAGGTGCCGGTCGATGGCGTGGTGATCGAGGGCGCATCCGCGGTCGATGAATCGATGCTCACCGGGGAATCACGACCGGTGGCCAAGGGCGCCGGCGGCCGCGTTGTCGGCGGCTCCATCAATGGCGAGGGCGCGCTCACGGTCAAGATCGACCGCACCGGCGGCGAGACCTACCTCGCGCAGGTGATCGCGCTGGTCGAGCGGGCGCAGGCCAGCCGCTCGCGCACCCAGGATCTGGCCAACCGCGCCGCCGGCTGGCTCACCTGGATCGCGATCCTCGTCGGTGGCGGCACCCTGGCCGCCTGGCTTGTGCTCGGCGCGCCGCTCGCCTTCGCGCTCGAACGGATGGTCACGGTGATGGTGATCTCCTGCCCGCACGCGCTCGGCCTTGCCGTGCCGCTGGTGGTTGCCGTCAGCACCGAGCTCACCGCCCGCAACGGCCTGCTGATCCGCGACCGCGCCGCCTTCGAGCGTGCGCGCGGCCTGCAGGCGGTGCTGTTCGACAAGACCGGCACGCTGACCGAGGGCGCGTTCGGGCTCGCCGCCGTGCTGCCCCTGGTGCCCGATCGCGGCGAGGACGAGATCCTGGCGCTGGCGACGGGCCTCGAAAGCGCGTCCGAGCATCCCATCGCGCGCGGCATCCTGCGCGGCGCCGCCGAGCGCGGCCTGGCCGTGCCGGCAGCGAGCGGCTTCCGCAACCTGCCGGGCGAGGGCGCGCGCGCCACGGTTGCCGGGCGCGAGATCGCCATCGTCAGCCCCGGCACCCTGCGCCGTGCCGGCCGCGAGCCCGACGATCTGCGGCTGGCCGAACAGCAGGCGCTCGGACGCACGCTGGTGTTCGTGCTGGATGGGGATCGGCCGATCGGCGCGATCGCGCTCGCCGACATGGTGCGCCCCGAGAGCCGCGAGGCGGTGCGCCAGCTCAAGGCCCTCGGCCTGCGCGTGATGATGCTGACCGGCGACACCCGCGCCGTGGCCGAGCAGGTCGGGCGCGCGCTCGGCCTCGACGAGGTGCGCGCCGAGGTGCTGCCGCACCAGAAGGCCGAGACGGTGGCCGACATCCAGCATGGCCGCGTGTCGGTGGCGATGGTGGGCGACGGCGTCAACGACGCGCCGGCGCTGGCGCAATCCGATCTCGGCATCGCCATCGGCGCCGGCACCGACGTCGCCGCCGAGGCGGCCGATGTGGTGCTGGTGCGCAGCGACCCGCGCGATGTGGTGGCGATCATCGCGCTGGCGCGCGCTACCTACGCCAAGATGGCGCAGAACCTTGTCTGGGGCGCGGGCTACAACGTGGTCGCGATCCCGCTCGCGGCGGGCTTCGGCCTGCCCTGGGGCCTCCTGCTCGGGCCAGCGCTCGGCGCCGCGCTGATGTCGGCCTCGACCATCATCGTCGCACTGAACGCGCGCCTGCTCGGCCGGCAGGGCGAGCGCCGCCTGGCCGAACTGCGCCGCAGCCTGGCCGCCTAGAGCAGCGTCCGATCTGATGGAACCGCAGGCGGTTCCACCAGATCGGACCAAGCTGCTCGCAAACCATAAGTTTCTCGGGCACGAGTTCCGTTCGGCTGATTCAAGCCGAACGGAACGTGCCCTAGGACACGCGACCGCCCGGCGCGGGTTCTTCGCCGGCATGGGGTTCGCGGGCGTATGCCTCCACGGCCTGTGGGCGGCCTATGGCGCGCGCCGGGTCCGCTCGCGCTGCTTGGCGGCGGAAGCCATGGGCATGAAGGCGAGGGCGGCGGCCACGGTGCCATGACCGACGGCCCGACGGTCGAGGAGTTCCGTCGCCAGATCGCCGATTTCGTCGCGCGCTACCGCCTGCCGGATGGCAGCGTCCATCCGCGCATTCCGGCTCCTGCCGACGCGGCAGCAGCGGCAATGCCGGCAGCACGCGGCATGATTGCCGTGCCGCACGATGCGCCCGCCGCGCATGCTCTTGCCGCAGCGGCGCGGCGCTACGCGGCAGAGGGATTGATCAGGCGAGGCATCGTGACGGTGACCGCATAGTAGATCCAGTGAAGGCTGTAGGAATAGGCAAGACCGTTCGGCACCCGCAGGATGAGGACCGGGAAGACGAGGCCGAAGACAGTGGCCGCAATCATGAAGCGCACGACGTAGCCCACCGGCATGCCGCCCAGCGCCAGCAACACATGAACGCCGCCGAAGGACAGGGCGCAGATGCCGGAGATCCTGCCGATACCTAGCCCGCGCGCTGCCAAGGCAAGCACCAGGGCGAGGATGAGGAGTTGCTGGAAAAGGATCTCGATCGATTTCGGCAGGAAGTAGAGCGATGTCGCAATGCGCACCTCGGGCGGACTCCAGGACTGGTCCCACACCGGCGGTGGCAACCGGGGCAGGACATAGGCCGCGAAAAGAACGAAGCCGCCGAAGGCGAACGACCACAGCAAGTAGCTGGCAAGCTGCTGATCGAATGCAGGTCTTGGACTGTTGCGGAACCACGCGGCATAGAGCGGCGAGAACGCGATGATGGCGATGCCAGTCCAGTAGACATAATGGACGGATGCCGCGACGAAGCCGTCATTGTAGCTTGCGGTCAGGCCAAGGGCCGGAAGCAGGAAGTAGAAGCTCAGGTCCGACAAGACCCAGACCGCCGCAATCCGCGCGAGCGTCGTGTGTAACGGGGCATCGGCTTGCGCCGGTGCCGCGGGACGGCCCAGGGCGCGCGATGCATCCGCGCCGCCGGGTTCGGTCGCATCCACAAGACCGGGCGACGGACCCCGCATCCTCGGCGGGTCGAGCGTGCTCATAGGCGACGTCCCGTGGTTGCGCGACATGCTTGTCCCGCCGCGCGGCGGCTTGCACCGGTCTTGTCCACCGCGTGGCCGAGGCAGACGCAGCCTTCTCCGACCATGGCGACGGCACGGCGCAACTGCCCTTCCACTCGGCGCGGGCGCTCGGCCACGGCAGAGCGGGAACCGTGGAGATGCTTCGTCATGGGCTTGATCCTATCCCCGGGGGAGGATCAAAGCGAGCGGCAGAGACAATTCCCTGGCACCGGCGCCCCTAGCCCGGCCCCGCAGCCGGCCCGCTCGGTCGCTGTTGACTGCTGCGGTGCCGCTGTCGACCGAACATGGGGCGGATCCAATCCGCCCCGGTTGCCTCCTCCGCCTGACCCAGAAGAGCGAGATCCAGCCGCGGCCGGACGCCGGACAGAACGCCGGATAGGTTGGTGCCGTTCCTATCGGGCCTTTCCGCGATAATGCGGAGGCATCGCGAACGATGCGCAACCATGATGCCGAGGTTCCGCAAACCGAAGATCGGGGCTTCAAGTCCCGATCCAGGCACCACGCCTCGCCACGCGGGCGCGGCGCGCGCGCCCCCTCACGCCGCCACGAACAGGGCCTTGCCGGTGTCGAGATCGACACCCACCGTCGCCCCGATCGCAAGCTGGTCGTCCCCGCCATGATGCGGCTGGTCGACCAGCGCCTCGCCCGCGGCCAGGCGCACGGCGTAGCGGATGGTGGCGCCGAGGAACTCGCGATGCACGAGCCTGCCCTCGAGCCGCGTGCGCCCCGGCGCGGGCGGCGCGGCCAGCGGCACGATCAGCGCATTCTGCGGCCGGAACACGAGCTTCACGCCCGCTGGCACTGCAAGTGCCGCCGGGATCGGCACGATACCGCCGCCCGTCACCCGGAAGGCGCGCTCCGTTCCCGCGCCCTCGGCCGCGCCGTCGAGGATGTTCGCCGTGCCAAGGAAGCCCGCAACGAACAGGTTCGCCGGCCGGTCGTAGAGATCCATCGGCGAGCCGACCTGCTGGATCACGCCCTCGTTCATCACGGCGATGCGATCGCAGATCGTGTTCGCCTCCTCCTGGTCATGGGTGACGAAGATCGTCGTCAGCCTGAGCGACTGCTGCAGATCGCGCAGTTCGCGGCGCACCTGCACGCGCAGCTTGGCATCGAGGTTCGACAAGGGCTCGTCCAGCAGCAGCACCTTGGGCCGCACCACGATGGTGCGCGCCAGCGCCACGCGCTGCTGCTGCCCGCCCGACAGTTGCGAAGGGCGCCGGTCGGCAAGATGGCCGAGCCCGACCAGCTCCAGCGCCTCCTGCACGCGCGGGGCGATCTCGGCGCGCGGCACGCGCCGTTCCTCCAGACCGAAGGCCACGTTGCGCGCGACACTCATGTGCGGCCAAAGCGCGTAGGACTGGAACACCATGCCGACATCGCGCTTCCAGGGCGGCAGGGCCGAGATGTCCTCGCCCCCGATCGCAACCCGGCCCGTCTGGGCCTGGGCGAAGCCAGCGATCAGGCGCAGCAGCGTGGTCTTGCCGCAGCCCGAGGGGCCGAGAAAGGCGAAGAACTCGCCCGGCGCGATCTCCAGGCTGACATCCTTCAGCACATGCGTCGTGCCATAGGACAGGTTCACCCCGGCGATCGAGATACCGACGGGCTCGAGGCGCGGGGCCTGCGCCGCTGTGCTGGTCATGGGCGGGCTCACCGATCGGCAGGGGCGCGATCCTTCTCGACGAGAAGGTGCGCAAGGAAGGTGCAGATTGCGACGATCACCACCGCGATGATGCCGAGCGCGGCGCCGGGGCCGCGGCCGGCGGGCGACTGCATGAAGACATAGAGGCCATAGGCCAGCGGCGCGTCGGACGTGCGCTGCACCAGCATCATGGTCGCGGAAAGCTCGACCGAGGCGGTGGCGAAGCTGGTGACGAAGCCAGCGGCGATGCCGCCGGTCATCAGCGGCACCAGGATGCGGCGCACGGTGCGCCCCTTGGTCGCGCCCAGATTCTCGGCCGCTTCCTCAAGCGAGCGGGAGATCTGGTGCAGCGCCGCCGTGCAGGCGCGCAGGGCATAGGGCAGGCGGCGCACCGCGAGCGCGAGCACGATCATGAACCAGAAGGCCGCCATCGAGGTGCCGTCGGGCAGCTTCACGCCGATATAGGTGCGCAGATAGCCGATGCCGATCACCACGCCCGGCACCGCCAGTGCCGTCATCGCCGTGTAGTCGAGCCAGTGCCGGCCGGGCACCCTGGTACGCATCACCAGATAGCCGATCGCCACGCCGAGCACGACGCAGATCACCCCGGCCAGGCCCGCATACAGGATGGTGTTGGTGATGTACTGTCCGCTCTCGAAGAAGACGCGCTCGTAATGGCGAAGCGTGAAGCCGTCGGGCAGCGGCGAGAAGGACCAGACGGTGGCAAGCGAGAGCAGCAGCAGCCCGAAATGCGGCGCAAGCACCAGCAGCAGGATCAGGATGATCACGCCATAGGCCATGATCGCGTCGCGGCCGGTAATCATCCGCTTGGCAAGCCCGCCGCCACCGCGCTGCACGGTGGCATAGTCGCGCCCGCGCACGAACAGGGTCGAGATCCACATCGAGCCCACCGAGACCGCGATCAGCACCACCGAGATGACATAGCCGATCGGATCGTCGATCCCGATCGAGGTGATGCGCAGATAGGCCTGCGGGGCCAGCATCTCGCGCACGTTCAGCAGAAGCGGCGTCGCGAGATCGTCGAACACCTTGACGAAAACCAGCACCGCGCCGGCGACATAGCCCGGCAGGGCGAGCGGGAAGATGATGCGCCGGAACAGCCGGAAGCCGGAGGCGCCGAGATTCTGGGCGCTCTCCTCCATCGCGCGGTCGATATTGCGCAAGGCGGCCGAGACGTTCAGCAGGATGAACGGGAAATAGTGGATCGCCTG
Organism: Alphaproteobacteria bacterium; assembly: GCA_020850755.1. Classification (GTDB taxonomy): domain Bacteria; phylum Pseudomonadota; class Alphaproteobacteria; order Acetobacterales; family Acetobacteraceae; genus JADZEB01. The sequence continues at coordinate 25,995 of JADZEB010000032.1, forward strand.
GACGAACACCACCCCGTTCAGCCCTTCCATGAAGGGGATGTTGATGTCGAACCACTCGCCCAGCAGCAGGTTGACCGTGCCGTTGCGCCCGAACAGGAGCTGCATCGCCACCGCCCCGGCGAAGGGCGGCATGATCAGCGGCACGACCCCCAGCGTCTGCACCAGTATCGCGCCGCGGAACTGGAAGCGCGTGGTGAAATAGGCGAGCGGCAGGGCGAATGCCGTGCCCCAGACCACGCACATCGCCGAGACCCAGATCGAGTTCCAGAACGAACGGACGAAGATGTCGTTCGCAAGGAAGTCCTGGAAGTTGACCAGGGTGAAGCCGCCGCTGGCGCGATCGACGAAGGCGACGAAGACCACGTTCGCCACCGGCACCACCAGGAAGGCGAGCAGGAACAGCCCGATGCCACCGGCCACGACCGCCTGCGGCCAGGTCCAGTCGCGCGGCACCACCGCCTTGCCATACGCCATCGGCGCTGCCGGCGCGGCGACGGTGCCCATCGTTCCTGCCCCCCCTTGCGTCGGCGCGTCGCGATCAGCCGGCCAGCCGCGCCGCCTGCGCAACCAGCCCCTGCGCCTCGTCGTGGCGGTCGCGGGCGAAGTTCGACCATTGCTGCTCAAGCTCGGCCTGGCGCGGGGCGCGGTTCTGGCCAGACCCGCCGCGGAACGCCGCGGTGATGTCGGCGCTCACCGCCTGCTCGGCCGTGATCGGCATGGCGGCGATGGCGTCGCGCGCGCGCGCGACCAGCGCCGCGGCCTCCACATTGGCCCGCCGCGCGAGCCGCGCCTCGACATCGTGGATGGCACGCGTGACGCGCTTCAGCCCCTCGAGCTGGCCGGTGATGAGCTGATCGAACAGCGCGTCGACCACGCGGTAGCGCCGTTCCGACACGCCCACGTCGAAGCGGAAATTGGGCAGGCCGATCGAGCCGGTGAACGGGTTCGGATAGCCCTGCGGCGCGCGCGCATAGATCGCCGGGTTGACCGGTAGGCGCCGGATCGCCGGCTCCAGCAGCAGGGTCTGGCCGCGCTCGGACAGCACGAAATCGATGAAGGCGCGCGCCCCGGCCTGGTTCGGCGCGTTGGCGATGATGCCGATATTGGCCGGCACCACGGTCGATACCGTGGGATAGACGAACTTGACCGGGAAGCCCGCCGCCTGGGCCGAGAAGGCGAAGAAGTCGATCACGATCCCGACCCCGACCTGGCCGGAGTTCACGGCGTCCGGCACGCCGAAGCTGCGATCGGTGATCTGGCGCATGCTGCCGCCGACCGCCTTGAGCGTGCGCCAGCCCTTCTCCCAGCCCTCGCCCTGCAGGATCGTCTCGACCGTCAGGTGCGTCGTGCCCGAGCGCGAGGGCGTGGTCATGATCACATGGTCGAAATACTCGGCCTTGGCGAGGTCGATCCACTCCTTCGGCTCGGGGATGCGGTTGGCGCGGGTATAGCGCTCGTTCCACATGATGCCGTAGCCCGAGGCGGCGAAGCCGAAATAGTATCCGCCCGGATCGTTGATGGTGTAGGGGCCGATCCGCTCGGGAATGCCGGGCGCGTTCGGACGATACTGCTGCAACAGGTTGGCCTGCTTCAGCACCTCGAACGCGTCCGGCGCCGATGCCCAGAACAGATCGGTCTGGTTGTTCGAGCGCGTCTCCTGCACGAAGCGCACGCCGGCATTGGTGTTGCGGTTCTGCACCTCCAGCGTCACGCCGGGATAGGCCGCCTCGAAGGCGCGCTTGAACGGCGCGGTGACATCGTTCGAGAAGGAGGTGACCACCGTCACGCGCCCGGAAGGCGCCTGCGCGGACGCGAAGCCGGAGGGCAGGCTGGCCAGGCCCGCGGCGATCGCGAAGGTGGCGGCGCGGCGCGAAACCGGCAGGCCCGCCGGGGCATGGGCGTCGGTTGCGGGGGTGTGGCGTGTCTTGCGGGTCATGCGGTCCTCCCTCGGGGGTCGGGCTGCCAGGCCAGCCCGTCCCAACCGAGGTAGCGGGCCGCGCGCCGCAAGACAAGGGGAATGCGCATGCGAACAGCGCCTGCCCGCCCGCCTTGGCATCACGCCGCCCAGTCTTCCGCCCAGTCTTCCGCCCAGTCTTCCGCCCAGCCTGCCGCCCAGCCTGCCGCCCAGCCTGCCGCCCAGGCCAGGGCGTCAGGTTTCATGCAGCCGCAACAGAAGGAGGCGCCGCCCCGGCCGCGGCGCGCCCCCGCCTGCGCCGGACGGCTACTCCACCCGCGCGCCCGAGGCGGCGATCAACGGCCCCCAGGCATCATGTTCCTCGCGCACATACTGGGCGAAGCGCTCGGGCGTATAGTTGCGCATCAGGGTGCCGTCCATTCCTTCGAGCCGCGGCCTGATGTCCGGGTGCATCATCGCCTGGTCGGTCGCCTGGGCGATGCGCGTCACCACCGCCCGGTCCATTCCGGCCGGGCCGAACAGTCCGAACCAGGAATAGGCGCGGTAGGGCGGCAACCCGGCCTCGGTCATGCTGGGCACGTCGGGCAGGACGGGCGAACGCTTTTCGCTGGCGACGAACAGGCAGCGGATCGTGCCCGCTTCGTGCATCGGCTTCAACGTGCCGGCGACCTCGTGCGAGAACTGGATCTCGCCCGAGATCAGCGCGGCATAGACCTGCGCCCCGCCGCGATAGGGCACATGCACTGCCTGGATGCCGTTGCTCTGCACGAAATTGGCCCCGGCCAGATGGCTCGTCGTGCCGACGCCGTTGCTGCCGAAATGATACTTGCCGGGATTGGCCTTCATGATCTCGATCAGCTGCGCGGCGGTGGAAACGTTCCAGCCCACCTTCGTGATCGCCAGCGTCAGCGGCACATAGATCGTCGGCGTGATCGCGGTCAGATCGGTGAATGGATTGTAGGGCAGGTCCTTGTAGAGATGCGGCGCGAGCGACACGGCCGATATCGCCGCGCACAGCAGCGTGTAGCCGTCGGGCGCCGAGCGCGCGACCATGTTGCTGCCGACCACGCCGCCCGAACCGACCCGGTTCTCCACCACCACCGGCTGGCCGAGGATCTCGGACAGCTTCGGCGCGATCAGGCGCATATGGATGTCGGTCGCACCGCCCACGCCATAGGGCAGGATGACGCGGATCGGCCGGTTGGGCCACGCGGCCCCGCCCTGGGCCCGGACGATGGTCGGCGTGGCAAGCGTGGCGCCCGTGGCCACCAGAAGAGATCGGCGCGAAAGCGAAGGTCCGCGCGGCGTGATGATCCTCCTCGGCATGGTCGGCTCCCTTGCGTTGTTGCTGCTGCGTTGTTGCTGCTGCGTTGTTGCTGCGGTGCTTGTCGTGTCGTGATCGTGCCTTGTGTCGAGATCGTGCCTTGTTCAGTCGGCCTTCGCGCCCGAAGCGCGCACCAGCGGCCGCCAGGTCTCCACCTCCTCGGCGACGTAGCGGGCGAAGCGCTCGGGCGTCCAGCCCATCATCGGCGGCGTGCCCATGCCGTTCATGCGCGCGGCGATCTCGCGGTCGGACAAGGCGTGGTTCACCGCCGCCGCCATGCGATCGACGATCGCGCGCGGCAGGTTGGCCGGCCCGAACAGCCCGAACCAGGAGTAGGCCGCGTATTCGGGCACGCCCGCCTCGCGCATGGTGGGCACCTCGGGCATCAGCGGGGTGCGCTCCTGCGCGGTCACGAACAGGCAGCGCGCCTGGCCCGACTGGTGGTGCGGCTGGAGCAGTCCGTATATGTCGTGCATGTAGTGGATCTCGCCCGCGATCAGGGCGGCGATCGTTTGCGCGCCGCTGCGATAGGGCACATGCACCACCTCGGCGCCGATACGGGTGGCGAAGTTGGCGCTGGCAAGGTGTCCGGTGGCGCCGACGCCGTTGCTGCCATACTGGTAGCGGCCGGGACTGGCCTTGAGCGTCTGGATCAACTCGGCCGCCGTGCGCACATTCCAGCCCCGTGCCGTGATGCACAGCGTCAGCGGCACATAGATCGTCGGCGCAACGGCGGTGAGGTCCTTCACCGGATCGTAGGGCAGCCGCGAATAGAGCGTCGCGGCGATGCCGGTCGAGGACAGGGTCGCATGCACGAAATTGTAGCCGTCGGGGGCCGAGCGGGCGACGAAGTTGGTGCCCACGGTGCTGCCCGCGCCGGGACGGTTGTCGATGACGATGGGCTGGCCCAGGAACTCGCTCATCTTCGGGGCCATGGCGCGGATCGAGACGTCGGTACCGCCGCCGGGCCCGAAGGGCACGATGATGCGGATGGGCTGGGTCGGCCATTGCGCCTGGGCCGCGGCGGGGGCGGCCAGCAGGCAGCTTGCGGCGCCAAGCGCGGCAAGCGCGCCGAGTGCGCGCCGCGCGATACACGGTCCCTTGCTGGCTCGGGTCATGGCGGCGTCTCCTTCGTGGTTGGCGCTCCCTTGAAGCGCGTGATGTGGAACGGATCGATCGGCACGCCGGGCGAGCCGGTGGCGATCAGCTCGGCCATGGTGGCGCCGACGCCGGGGCCGAGCTGGAAGCCGTGGCCGCAGAAGCCGAAGGCGTAGAACAGGCCCGGCACCCGCGCGCTCGGCCCCATCACCGGGATGTCGTCGTCCATGTAGCCCTCGACGCCGCTCCAGGTGCGGATGATGCGCAGCTTCGTCACCGCCGGCAGCAGGCGGGCGACGTAGCGGCGCTGGCGCAGTGTGTTGAGCGGATCGAGCGTCGCGCGCCTGGTCTCGAGCGAAGCGGGACCGCGCACCGAGCCGCCGAAGACGATGTTGCCGCGCGCGACCTGGCGCGCATACACCGTCTCCTCCGGCACCGAGGTGGTGATGCCGAGCACCGGCGCGATGCGATAGGGGGCGGGCTCGGTCACGCCCATCTGCGGCCCGATCGGGCGGAGCGGCACCTCCTCGCCGAAGGCATTGACGAAGGCGCGCGCCCAGGCCCCGGCCGAGACCTGCACGTTGGGCGCGCGGAAGCGCCCTCCGCCCTTGGTCTCGACCCGGAAATCCTCGGCGCCCTTGGCGATCGAGACCACCTCGGCGCCCTCGTGCACGATCGCGCCGGCCCGCCGCGCCGCGCGCCCGAAGGCGGGCGCTGCCAGGCGCGGATTGGCGTGCCCGTCGAGGGGCGAGAACGAGCCGGCCATCGCCTCGGGCGAGACGAAGGGGAAGCGCGCGCGCAGCGCATTGCCGCTGAGCAGTTCGAGGTCGAGCCCGTAGGCGCGGGCATCGCGCGCATACTGCTCCTGCTTCGCCACATCCTCGGGGCGGAAGGCGACGCGCAGGTGCCCCGTCGGCAGGAACTCGGCATCCTCGCCGATCAGCTCGGGCAGCCGGCCCCAGATCTCGCGCGACCGGTTGGCGAGCGGCAACTGCGGCAGGAAGCGTCCCTGGCGGCGGACATTGCCGAAATTCACGCCGCTGGCGTGCTGGCCTACCATGTCGCGTTCCAGCATCACGACCGAAAGCCCGCGCTGGCGCAGGAAGAAGGCCGTGGCCGCGCCCATGATCCCGCCGCCGACGATCACCACGTCGGCCGCCGTCTCGCCCGCGGCGTGCAGGATGGTGCTCACGGCCGCGCTCATGGCCCCGGCTCCTCGATCATCGGCAGGGGTTTGACCGGCGCCGCCCCGCGCAGCCGGCCGGCTTCCTCGATCGGCACGCCGCGCGCGGCGGCGAAGATCTCGGCCCCGGCGAGCCCGCACATGCGGCCCTGGCAGCGGCCCATGCCGACACGGCTGAACGCCTTGGCGCGGTTGACCTCGGGCGCGTCGAGATCGGTCGCGGCGCGGCGCAATTCGCCCGCCGTGATCGCCTCGCAGCGGCAGACGATGGTCTCGTCCGGCAGGCCGGCGGCAAGCTGCGCGGGCCAGGGGAATCCAGCCTCCAGCCCGCGGCGGAAGCGGTTCATCGGCCTGAGCGCGCGGCGCAGATCGGCGATCTCGGTTGCCGGCGGGGGCTGGCCCAGGTCGGCGAGCGCGGCGCAGGCGGCCAGCCGCCCGGCGAGTTCTGCCGCGTCGGCCCCGCGCACCATCGCCCCGTCGCCGGCGAGGTAGACGCCGGCCACGCTGCTGCGCCCATCCTCGTCGAGTTCGGGCAGCCATTGCCGCGCCACCGGATCGTAGGCGAAGCGGCACTTGGCGAGATCGGCAAGCTGCGTCTCCGAGCGCAGCCCGTAGCCGAGCCCGACCGCGTCGCATTCGCTGCGCTGTTCGGCGCCGGCCTTGTCGCGCCAGCGCAGCGCGACGATGCCCCCCTCGCCTTCCACCGCCACGGGCGTGATACCGGTCGCGAGCCTGATCCCGCGCCGGCGCAGGGCAAGGACGTAGCGCATCCCGCGCAGCAGCACCGAAGGCCGCGCGGCGAGATCGCGCAAGGCGGCAAGGCGCGTGGCGAAGGGGGTGGTGTCCAGCACCGCCTGCACCGCCACGCCCGCCTTGGCGTATTGCCAGGCGACGAGATAGAGCAGCGGCCCGGTGCCCATGAACACCGGCCTTGCCCCGATCGCGCAGGCCTGCGCCTTGAGCGCGATCTGTGCCCCCCCGAGGCTATAGACGCCGGGCAGCGTCCAGCCCGGCACCGGCATGATGCGGTCGGTCGCGCCCGCGGCGATGATCAGGGCGCGGAAGGGCAGGCTCTCGGTGCGCGCGCCGCGCACCGTCAGCACCGCCTGGTCGCGGATCGCCCAGGCAAGCGTGCCGGGCCGGTAGTCGATCCTCTCGCGCAGAGCCTCGAAGTCGCGGTGCAGCGCAGTCGCCTTGGCCGCCTCCGCGCCGTAGAGCGCCTCGGGCGGGCGGGAGAAATTGGGCGGCTGGCGGCGATAGATCTGCCCGCCATCGCGCTCGCCCTCCTCGATCAGGACCGGGCACAGGCCAGCTTCCGCCAGCCGCGCGGCGGCACGGATACCGGCGGGCCCGGCACCGATGACGACGATGCCGGGCTGGCTCATGCCAGTCTGGCTCATGCCAGTCTGGCTCATGCCGGGCTGGCTCATGCCGGGCTGGCTCATGCCGGGCTGGCTCATGCCGGGCTGGCTCATGCCGGGCTCGGCCATGGCGCCTCGCGCGTCAGGATGCGCATGCCCTCGGCGACCGTGGTCGAGCAGGCACGCAGCCGCTCGCCCTCCTCGTTCCAGACCCAGCAATCCTGGCACGCGCCCATCAGGCAGAAGCCGGCGCGCGCGCCATCGCCAAACTCGCTCGCGCGCAGTTGCCCGGTATTGGTCAGGATCGCGACCATGAGCGTGTCGCCCGCCAGCGCCGTCACCGGCACGCGGTCGATCTCAAGCCTTACCGTGCTGCGGTTGCGTTCGTCGACGCGCTGGAACTGGCCCGCCATCCACCCCCCGATCTCCACCACTTTCGTTCCACTCACGGTCAGACCCGCGGGGCGGCACTGTCCAATCGGCTTTCGCTCTGCTTACATAAGGCAGACCTATAGGCGGAGGGCCGGACCGGTGAACGCACGCCAGATCGAGGTGTTCCGCACCATCATGCGCTGCGGCACGCTGACCAGCGCGGCGCAGGCCCTGAACGTCTCGCAGCCGGCGTTGAGCCAGCTCCTGCTGCATGCCGAGGACCAGCTCGGCTTCCCCCTGTTCCGCCGCCTGCGCGGGCGGCTGGTGCCGACGCCGGAGGCGATGCAGCTCTTCCCCGAGGCCGAGCGGCTGCACCGCGACCTGGAGAGCTTCCGCCGCTTCGCCGCCGACCTCAAGCACGGCCATGCCGGCACCGTGCGGCTGGCGGCCTCGGCCCCGCCGGCGCTGTCCTTCGTGCCGCGCGCGCTCAAGGCGTTCCGCGCCGCCGCTCCCGGCATCCGCCTTGTCTCCTACGTCGTGCCGTTCGAGGTCGCGCGCGAGATGCTGGGCCAGGGCGACGCCGATCTCGGCATCGCGCTCAGCGACGAGGCGACCCCGCTGGTGGACAGCGAGACCATCGGCGAAAGCGAGGTGGTGTGCGTGCTGCCGGCCGGGCACGCACTGGGCGCGCGCCAGACCATCGGCGCGGCCGACCTCGCCGGGGAGACGCTGATCTCCTACCGCACGCGCAGCCTGCCCGGGCGCATGCTGGAGCGCGCCTTCGCCCAGGAAGGGGCGAGCTTCCGCACGCAGGTGGAGATCGACGTCTCGATCATCGCGCTGAGTTTCGTCCAGCAAGGCATCGGGGTGGCGCTGGTGGACGGGCTGCTGCCCTGGGGCGGCTTTCCGGGCCTGGTCGTGCGCCCCTTCCGCCCCCGCGTCGCCCTGCCGGTGGCGCTGCTGACGAGCGCGCGGCGGCCAGCGTCGCAAAGCCAGGCGCTGTTGCGGGGCAAGCTGCGCGAGGCGCTGAGGCTCTACGCCACCGATCCGGCGGCGCGGGGCCTGTTGCGCGCAGCCGGCGCTGCCACCGGCAATGGCGCGGACGGTGCCGATGGACCCCCGCATGGACAGCATAAGCCCGCCTTATCCAATAAAACCGATTCCGTCTTGGACAGGCCGGGCCGGCGGCGCTGACCTCGGGGCCACGGCCGGAAACGGCCGGTCTTCTCACGACACGTCACGGCAGGGGCGATCATGGGCTGGCGCATCGGCGTGGATATCGGCGGCACCTTCATCGATTTCTGCGCGCTCGACGAAACGACGCGCCGCATGCACACCCTCAAGGTGCTGACCACGCCGACCGAGCCGGGCCGCGAGGTGATGGAGGGCATGGCGCTGCTCGAACAGCGCCACGGCGTCAATCCGGCCGAGGTGGCGAGCTTCGTGCACGGCACAACGGTCGGCATCAACACCGTGATCCAGCGCAAGGGCGCGCGGCTGGCGCTGCTGACGAACGCCGGCTTCGAGGACGTGATCGAGCTCGCGCGCCTGCGCATGCCAGACATGTACAGCCTGTTCTGCGCCCGGCCCGACCAGCTCGTGCCGCGCGATCGCATCTTCGGCGTCGCGGGCCGCATGCGCGCTGACGGGACCGAGGATGTCCCGCTCGACGAGGCCGGCGTGCGCGCGGCCATCGGGCGGGCACGGGCGCGTGCGACCGAGGGGATCGTCATCTCCTTCCTGCACGCCTATCGCAACCCCGCGCACGAGCAGGCGGCAAAGGCCATCATCCGCGCCGAGGCGCCGGACCTGTTCGTGTTCACCGCCGCCGAGATCTGGCCGGTGATCCGCGAGTACGAACGCACCACCACCGGCATCCTGAACGGCTATGTCCATCCGCGCGTCGATCGCTATCTCGACTCGCTGGAAGCGGCGCTGGCCGGGCGCGGCGTGCGCGCGGCAGCGATGATCACCAAGTCGAATGGCGGCATCATGAATGCGGGCCTCGGGCGCACCGCCTGCGTCTCGATGCTGCTTTCGGGCACCGCCTCGGGCGTGATGGGCGCGTCCTTCCTGGCGCGCCAGGCCGGGATCGCGCAGGCGCTCACGCTCGATATCGGCGGCACCAGCGCCGATGTCGCGCTGATCATCGACGGGGCGCCGCAATTCGGCACCGGCGAGATGATCGGCGAGTTCCCGCTGCACGTGCCCTCGGTCTCGGTCTCCTCGATCGGCGATGGCGGCGGCTCGATCGCCTGGGTGGACGGGTTCGGCATGCTCAAGGTCGGTCCCGAGAGCGCGGGCTCGGTGCCCGGCCCCGCCTGCTACGGCCGCGGCGGCGATCGCGCCACCATCACCGACGCGATGGCGGTGTTGGGCTTCCTCGGCCATGTCCCGCTCGCCTACAGCTCGGTGACGATGGATCGCGCACGCGCGGTGGCCGTGGTGCAGCGGCTGGCCGACCAGCTCGGGCGCGGGCTCGAGGAGACGGCCGAGGCGGTGATCGATGTCTCGATCTCCTCGATGTTCGCCGAGGTGAACAAGCTGATCGCGCGCTACGGCGTTGATCTGCGCGAGTTCACGCTGCTGCCCTTCGGCGGCGCCGGGCCGATGCTGGGCTGCGTGCTCGCGCGCGAGCTCGGCATCGGCCATGTGCTGATCCCACGCCGCCCGGGCGTGGTCAGCGCGTTGGGCGGGCTGATCGCCGACGTGAAGAACGATTTCATCCGCACCCTGTTCCTGGACGTGGACGAGGCGCACCTGGCCGAGTTCCGCGCAGCCCTCGCCGATCTCGCCGCCCAGGCCGAGCGCTGGCTCCGCACCGAGCAGGGCTTCGCCGGCCCGGCCACGATCCAGGTCTCGGCCGAGATGCGCTACCGTGGCCAGTCCTTCGAGATCGAGGCGCCGCTGGAAGCCGGCTGGATCGAGGCCGGCAACCTTGCCGCCATCCGCGACGCCTTCCACCGCCAGCACGCCGCGATCTACGATTTCAGCGACCCGGCCGCGCCGGTGCAGCTGGTCAATCTGCGGCTCGTGATCGCCGGCACCACCATCCCGCCCGACATGCCGCCCGAGCCGCGCGTGACCGGCGCGCCCATACCCGAACGCATGGTCGCGGTCTGGCATGACGGGCGGCGGCAGGAGATGCCGCTCTTCCTGCGCGATGCGCTGCATCACGGCCACGGCTTCCTCGGCCCTGCCATCGTCGCGCAGGAGGACGCCACCACCTGCATCCCGGCGGGCTTCGCGGCCAGCATCGATCCCTACGGCAACCTGCATCTGCGCGCCGCGGACTGAGGACGCACCAGCATGGACAAGGTCACGCTCCAGGTCTTCGCCAACCACGCTCGCGCCGCTGCCGAGAACATGGCCTATACGCTCTATCGCACCGCGCACTCGACCTTCGTCAAGGAGACCGAGGACTTCACGGTGCAGATCACCGATCCCGATGGCAGCGTGGTGGCGGTGCCGATGGATCTCGGCGCCACCTGGTATCCAGGGATCGACTATTCGCGCGCGATCCGGATGATCCCGGGCTACGATCCGGGCGATATCGGATTCACCAACGATCCCTATAGCGGCTTCCTTGCCACCCACGCGCCCGACCTGCACATGTGGAAGCCGATCTTCCACGAGGGCGAGATCGTGGCCTATGCCTGCGGCCACATCCACAACACCGACATGGGCGGCGCGGTGCCGGCCAGCCTGTCGCGCTCGCTGACCGAGATCCACCAGGAGGGGATCCGCTTCCCGCCGATGAAGATGCTGCGCCGGGGCGAGCTGAACGAGGAAGCCCTGCGCGTGATGATGCTGAACGTGCGCAAGCCCGAGCAGAATCTCGGCGACCTCAAGGCCTTCATCGGGGCGCTCAACACGGGCGAGCGCAAGGTGCGCGCGATGATCGCCAAGTTCGGCGTCGAAGGGTTCCGTGCGGGCCTCGCCGGCCTGCAGGACTACGCCGAGCACCAGGCGCGCGAGGTGCTGCGCGCGATCCCCGATGGCGAGTATGTCTTCGCCGACTATACCGACGAGGATTCGGTCGGCGGCAATCCGTGCCGGCTGCGCCTTGCGCTGCGCATCAAGGGCGATTCCGCCGAGCTCGATTTCACCGGCACCGACCCGCAGCTCACCTCGGCGCTGAACGTGCCCACCGGCAGCCATCCGCGCCACACCCTGTTGCTGGTGGGCGTCTACTATGTGCTCTACACCATGAACCCGCAGCTCCTTCTCAATGCGGGGCTGACGCGGCCCTTCACCTGCATCGTGCCGGAAGGAACCGTGCTCAACCCCACCTTCCCCGCCGCGGTGGGCATGCGCAGCCTCACCTGCGCGCGGCTGCGCAGCCTGGTGTTCGGCGCCTTCGGCCTCGCCATGCCCGAGCGCATGCCGGCCGCGCCCGCCGGCACCAGCTCGATCCTCAACGTCATGACCACCGACAACCGCACCCATCGCACGGTGCTGGCGGCGATCAACCCGATCGTCGGCGGCGCCGGCGGCATGCCGCATCGCGACGGCACCAACGGCTCGGGCGCGGACGGCGCCTACCTCAAGAACACGCCGCTCGAGATCACCGAGACCGAAGTGCCGATCCAGGTCGAGCGCTACGGCCTGATGCCGGATTCCGGCGGCGCCGGGCGCTGGCGCGGCGGGCTGGCCACGGTGATGGAGTTCCGCGTCTTCGCGCCCAACTCGCGTGTCACCGCGCGCAACCGCGACCGCTGCCGCTTCCGCCCCTGGGGCATACTGGGCGGCGCGGCCGGAAAGCCCTCCGATTTCGTGCTCAATCCCGGCACCGCGCGCGAGCGCGTGCTCGGCAATACCGATCTCGTCACGATGGATCCGGGCGACCTGCTGCACATCCACTCCCCCGGCGGGGCCGGGCGCGGCTCGCCGTTCGAGCGCGCGCCCGCGCGCGTGCTCGAGGATGTCGAGCGCGGCTATGTCTCGGTTGCCGCCGCCGCGGCCGAGTATGGCGTGATCATCCGCGATGGCGCGGTGGACGAGGCCGCGACCAAGGCGCAGCGCGCCGGCCTGCACGCGCACACGAGCGACGGGCATTTCGACCTCGGCCCAGAGCGCGAGGCGTTCGAGCGCATCTGGTCGCCCGAGGCCTATGCCGCGCTCGCCGACATCATCGGCAGGCTGCCCGTGCATTGGCGCTTCTTCGTCAAGACCCGTCTGTTCGAGGCGATGCGCGGACCCGTCGGCAAGGATGGCGATGCGCTCCTGCGCCGCGCCTTCGCGCAGTTGCGCAGCGAGATCCCGGCAATTCCGGCCTGAGGGCCGCGCGACGTGGCCAGCGCCTACCAGGCCGCAATCTCCGCCCAGCGCCGGCCGGGCCTTGTGCACCGCGATGGCGGGCTCGACCGCAGCGAGTTGGTGCGCCTCGGCACCCTAGCGGCCTCCAGCCACAACACCCAGCCCTGGCGCTTCCGCCTGGGCGCGCGCACGATCGCGATCGCGCCCGACCTGTCGCGCCGCTGCCCCGTCGTCGATCCCGACGACAGCCATCTGTTCAAGAGCCTGGGCTGCGCCGCCGAGAACATCGTCCAGGGCGCGCCGGCGCAGGCGCACCGCGCGCACCCTACCTTCGATCCCGCCACCGGGCGCATCGAGATCGCGCTCGAGCCGAGTGCTGCCGCGCGCGAGGGCCCGCTCTTCGCCGCGATCCCGACGCGCCAGTGCACCCGCCTGCCCTATGACGGTCGCGCGATCCCGCCTGCGGCCCGCGCGGCGCTGGAGGCGGCCGGCAGCGGGACGCTGGTGCAGACCATCCTGATCGAAGACGAGGCGCGCCGGCGCGCCATCGCCGATCTGATCCGCGCCGGCAACGAGATGCAGCTCGGCGACCCGGCCTTCCGCAAGGAGCTCGCCGCCTGGCTCCGCTTCAACGACAGTGCGGCCCTACGCACGGGCGACGGGCTGGCCAGCCGCGCCGCCGGCCACCCGCCGATCCCGGACTGGCTGGCTCGGCTGATCATCGGCTTTGTCCTCTCTCCGCGGTCGCAGGCAAGGCGCGATGCGCTGATGCTGGCGAGCACGGCGATGCTGGCCGCGATCGTTGCGGCCGAGAACACCCCGCGCGCATGGGTGGAAGCGGGGCGCGCGTGCCAGCGCCTGGCGTTGCAGGCGGCCGCGCTCGACCTGCGCACGGCCTTCGTCAACCAGCCGATCGAGGTGCCTTCCCTGCGCGGCGAGCTGCACCGGCTGCTTGGCCTTGGCGACGGGCAGGCGATGCTGCTGCTGCGCGTGGGTAGCGGCCCCCTCGCGCCCTACAGCCTGCGCCGGCCGGTCGCGACAGTGATCGAAGCCAACTAGCCCCGGCATGCCCTGCACCAGCCGGACCGCCGGTCGTCGGCGCCAGGCAGGCCGCGGCCTGCGCTTGACATTATTCTTTCATAGGATAGGTTTGGTGAAATAATTGCTTCATTCGGCACTGTCCCGCCGAGGGTGCCCGCCATGGCGATCGCCACGCCCCTCATCGCGCTGATCGAGAGCCGCGCGCCAAGCCTGTCGACAAGCCAGCGCGTGCTTGCGCGCCATGTGCTCGCCAACTACCAGGCCGTCGCCTTCGCCACGATATCCGAGCTCGCGCGCGCCTCCGGCGTCAGCGAGGCGACCATCGTGCGCTTCGCCAACGCGCTCGGCTTTCGCGGCTACCCCGCCTTCCAGAAGGAAGTCCGGCGCATCGTGCGCGCCGACCTCAAGGGCACCGAGCGTTTCCACCTCACCGCGCCCGGCGGTGGCGCCAAGGAAGGACCGCTCAAGACCATCATCGCCAAGGAGATGGAGAACATCGCCCATCTCGATGCCGGCTTCGATGCCGAGGCCCTTGGCCGCGCCGCCGACGCGATCACCCGGGCGCGCGAGGTGGTGGTGGTTGGCGCGCGTGCCACCGCCTCGCTCGCGCAACACCTCTGGTTCGCGCTCGACAAGCTTGGCCTTCCGGCAACACGCCTCCTTGCCGCCGACAGCGAGGCGACCGACCGCATCGACCGGCTCGACCACAAGTCGTGCGTGATCGTGATCGGTTTCCCGCGCTATCTGAGAGGGCTCGCGACGCTGCTCGACCTCGCCCGCGCGCGCGGTGTGCGCACGATCGTCGTCACCGATAGCCCCTTCTCCGCCCTCAAGGGCAATATCGGGTTATATGCACCGGCGGAATCCGCCTCCTTCGTCGCCTTCCATTGCGCGCCGCTGATCCTGATCAACGCACTGGTCGATACCGTCAGCCGCTCCGACCGGCGCCGCACGCTGCGCGCCCTCAAGCGGTTCGAGGCGCGCGCCGAGACCGCGCGCTACTTCCAACCGACGTGAAACGCAAAGGAGACACGCAATGACCCGTCCCCTGCCCCAAGGTCCGATCCCGCGCCGCCTCGGCCTGCAGCGCGTTGCCGCCTGCGGCGCGGCCCTCGTGCTTGCCGCGTCGCTTGCCGCGCCTGCCCGTGCGCAGGGTGCGCCCGACCTTTCGCGCCGCGTCACGCTCTCGCTCGGCAGCGTCGCCGCCTCCTCGAGCGTGTATGCCTTCTCGGTGGCGCTGATCGCCGCCGTGCGCAGGCACGACCCGGCGATCTCCATCACCGCGGTGGAAGGCGGCGGCGGCTTCGATCATGCGCGGCTGATGAAGCAGGGCGTGCTCGATTTCTCCGTCTCGGGCAGCCCGGCGGTGGCCGACACCGTGCGCGCGGGTACCGGCGCCTTCCAGCGCGAAGGCGCGTGGGAGCCGGTGCGCCTGATGCTGATGCGCAACGTCAATGTGGCGCGCATCTATGTGCGCCAGGATGCGGCACAACGGGGCAACATCCGCGCCTTCTCCGATCTCGCCCGCCAGCGCGTCGGCCCCGGCGTGCCAGGCACCCGCGACATGGCGCGTGCCGTGGAGGCCAACACGATCTTCAACGCCGGCATCGTGATGAACCCCGGCTCGCTCAACGACACGACTGACCAGCTCCGCTCGGGGCGCATCGTCGCCATGGTCAAGGGCAGCCCGCACGACCGCTTCGATGCGGCGATGCTGGCGGTGCATTACGGCGCGCCGCTGACCGTGATCGGCTTCACGCCCGAGCAGGCGGCGCAGCTCCAGGCGCGCGACCCGATGAACACCTTCATCCTGACACCGCGCGGGGGCATCCGCGAGCTGCCCGATGTCGGCCCGATCGCGGAGATGAGCAGCGCCGTGATGGTGATGAGCAGCTCGCGCATGCCGCAGGATGTGGGCTACCGCATCGCGCGCGCGGCCCAGGCCGGCTGGGCCGACATCAACGAGGGCTTCCCGCCCACCGCCGGGCTCGACCCGGTGCGCGACGCCTTCCGGCAGACCCCGAACGTGCCCGGCCTGTTCTTCCATGCCGGCGTGATCCAGTTCGCGCGCGAGCGCGGGATCGAGGTGCCGGCGCACCTGGTGCCGCCCGAATATTCCGGGTCGCGCTGAAACGGCGCGCCGGGAACCGATCATGCGCGCGCGCGCGCTCCACTGGGCCGGGCTGGCGCTGGCGCTGTTCCAGCTTACCGTCGCGGTCTGGGCCGAGCTCTACGATATGCAGCTGCGCGCGCTGCACGTGATGTTCGTGCTCGCGGTGATCCTGCTGGCCGTGCCGATGGCGCGCCGCGGCGCGCTGGCACGCGCGCCTGCCGCCCTGCTCGCGCTCGATCTCGGCATGATCGGCATCGGTGTCGTCGCCAACCTGATCGTGTTCGCGAACTGGGAGGAGATCATCACGCTGGTCAGCGCGGCCGGCCCGCGCGAGCTGTGGATCGGCGGGGCGCTGGCGCTGATCGTGCTGGAGGCCTCGCGCCGCGCCGCGGGTGCGGCGATCCCGATCATGGTTCTGCTCGCCTTCGGCTATGTCTTCGTCGGGCCCTGGATGCCGGGGATATGGGTGCATCCCGGCTTCCCGCCCGGCTATGTCATCGAGCAGCTCTACTATTCCTCGGGCGGGATCTACGGCTCGCTCACCGGCACCTCGGCCACCTTCATCGCCATCTTCATCCTGTTCGGCGCGCTGCTGCAGGCAACCGGCGGCGGGCAGACCTTCATGGACCTCGCGCTGCTGATCGCCGGGCGGCTGACGGGCGGGCCGGCCAAGGTGGGCGTGGTGGCAAGCGCGCTGTTCGGCATGATCTCGGGCAGCGCGGTGGCCAACGTCTCCGTCACCGGCAACTACACCATCCCGCTGATGCGCCGGCTGGGTTACGACCGCAACTTCGCCGGCGGCGTGGAAGCGATGTCGTCCACCGGTGGCGGCATCACGCCGCCGGTGATGGGCATCGCCGCCTTCATCATGGCTGACTTCCTGAACATCCCCTACACGCACGTCATCGGCTACGCGACCATCCCCTGCCTGCTGTTCTATGCGGGCATCCTGGCCGGCGTGCATTTCGAGGCCAAGCGCGCCGGACTGCAACCGGTGCCCGGGGCCGAGCTGCCGCGCGCGCGATGTTCTGCGCCCCGCGCGCCTGCTGCCGCTGGTGGTGCCCATCGGCGTGTTGCTGGTGCTGCTGTTCGCCAACAGCGAGGGGCTGACGGAAGCGGGCTTCCATGCCTGCGTCTCGGTGATCGCGCTCTATCTGCTGGCCGAGCCGACGCCTGCGGGCCTCCGCCGGCGCGGGGCCGACATCCTGAACGCGCTCGCGAAGGGCGGGATCGAGGTGGCGCAGGTTGCGCCCCTGCTGATCGCGGTCGGCATGTTCACGAGCCTGCTCGGCCTGACCGGCGTCGCGCCCAAGGTCAGCAGCCTGATCCTGGAGCTCGGCGCCGGGAACATCATCGCCGCGCTGGCGGTGGCCTCGATCATACCGCTGCTGCTTGGCGCACCGCTGCCGGTGGCGGCGACCTACATCCTCTCGGCCGCGCTGATCGCGCCCGCACTGGTGCGCCTCGGGCTCGATCGCGTCGCGGTGCACATGTTCCTGCTCTATTGGGCGACACTCGCCTCGGTCACGCCGCCCACCTGCACCGCCTGCGTGATCGCCGCCAACATCTCGGGCGGCGAGTGGTTCAAGACGTCGCTCGTCGGCATGCGGCTCGGGATCGTCGCGTTCCTGGTGCCCTATTTCTTCGTCCTCAACCCGGCCCTGATCGCGCGCGGCCCGCTGCTGGAGGTGGCGCTTGCCAGCACAAGCGGGGCCGTGGGCGCCGTGCTCATGGCCGCCGGCTTCTTCGCCTATTTCCGCGGCCCGATCGGCCCTTTGCCGCGGCTGCTCTATCTGGTCGCGGGCGCCCTGCTGCTCGCGCCAAGCAACACGCTCCTGATCGCGGGCACGGGCGTTGCCGCCGCCGGCCTGGCAGCCGAGACGCTGCTCGGCCGGGCGCGCGGCACCGCCCCGAACGCATGAGCAAACCGGAAGGAACCACTGAATGACAACCGCGCAACAGGGTCGCACCATGCGCATCATGATCTCGACCGGGCATCTCGGCACCGCGCCCTCCAGCCCCGAGAGCTTCCACGCCGGCATCGACACGCGCCCCGACTACCTGATCGCCGATGGCGGCAGCTCCGATCCGGGACCGGTCTATCTCGGCGAGAACGTCACGCTCGGCCATTTCATCCGCGAGGAGCTGGAGCTGTTCCTCACCGCCTCGCGCCGGCGCGGCATTCCGCTGGTCATCGGCTCGGCCGGCGATGCCGGCACGAACCACGGCGTGGACGAGACGATACGGCACCTGCGCGAGATCGCGTCCGAGCACCGCATCCCGCGCTTCCGCATCGGCTACTTCTATTCCGAGGTGCCAGCGGCGCGCATCAAGACCGCGCTCGCGGCGGGGGCGCACATGCCCGGCCTTGGCGGCTTCCCCGACCTGACCGCCGCGGAGGCGGACCGCGCCAGCCGCATCGTGGCGGTGGCGGGCGTCCATCCCTACATGAAGCTGCTCGACATGGGCGCGGACGTGATCGTGGGCGGGCGCAGCGGCGACGTCGCAATCACCGCCGCGCCCTGCATCCGCGCCGGCTACCCCGAGGCACTCGCCTACCATATGGGCAAGATGATCGAATGCGCCTCGCTAGTGGCCGAGCCCTTCATGGGCAAGGAGACGATCATCGGCACCATCTCCGACAGCGACATCAGGATCACGCCCTACCACCCGGACCAGCGCTGCACGGTGGCATCCGCCGCCGCGCACTCCATGTACGAGCGCGCCAGCCCCTATTTCGAGCATGCGCTGGGCGGCACGCTCGACATGCGCGACTGCCGCTACGAACAGTTCGATGCGCGCACCTGCCGCATCACCGGCGCGCAATGGGTGGCGGATGCAAAGCTGCGCGTGAAGCTCGAAGGCGCGCGCAAGGTGGGCGAGCGCTACATGGGCATCGTCGGACTGCGCGATCCGCACATGGTCCGCCATGTCGATGACGCGATCGCCTGGTGCCGCAGCGCCGTGGCCAAGCGCTTCCCCGACACGCGCTACGAGCTGCACTTCCACGTGTTCGGGCGCAACGGCGTGCTGGCAGACCTGGAGCCCGTGCGCGGCGCCACCCCGCACGAGCTCTGCCTCGTCGTCGAAGGGCTGGCCGACAATGCGCCGCTTGCCCACAAGCTCACCGACCTTGCGGTGCGCATGTTCTTCCTCGCCCGCGTGCCGGGCGCCAAGGGATCAAGCGGGCTTGCCGCCACCACCAAGGAAACCATGCGCTCCTCGCCGGGCTATGTGTGGAACGTCAACCACACCATGCCGATCGACGATCCGATGGAGCTGTTCCCCGTGCACATGACCGAGGCGGGAGTCTAGCCCATGCCCAAGCTGACCGAGATCGCCAAGACCATCCGCAGCAAGAATGCGGGCGTGAACCAGGTCACCTTCGACATCATCTTCCCCGACCGCGCGAGCTACCGGCGCGTGGTCGATGGTGGGGCGATCACGCGCACCAGCATGGCGCGCCTGTTCGGGATCGACGAGGCGCGGATATCCGACTTCGTCACCTTCGACGTCGCCAATGCGATCAAGTTCACGATCTACCGCACGCGGCCATCGGGCAGCCCCGGCGACTGGGACATACTGGGCTGCCAGCAGTACGGACCCCTGGTCGAATACGAGGTGCCCTAGCGGCGCAGCGATGGGCGCGCACCTTCGCCCGGGCCGCGCACCACGCGGCCTGGGTTCCGTTTCAACCGCCGCGGACCAGCTCAGGCGGGGCTGGCGGGCGAACCGATCGACGAGGTCTTGGGCTCGGCCGGAGCACCACACGGGCCGGCCAGAACCGGGAAGGCGAAGACAACGGTCAAGATCGCGGCAAGAAGTGCTGTGCGCATGATCGTCTCCCACACTTCGGGACGCGCCGGCATGG
Organism: Alphaproteobacteria bacterium; assembly: GCA_020850755.1. GTDB lineage: Bacteria > Pseudomonadota > Alphaproteobacteria > Acetobacterales > Acetobacteraceae > JADZEB01. The sequence goes on from JADZEB010000032.1 coordinate 45,532, forward strand.
CGCCGCCCCTGGGCTATATCGTTGCGCAGCCGGACCGCGCCGGTCAAGCCTTGCGCGCTCGGCCAGCAATCTTGCCGGCCGGCCGCCGCCCCTTGCCCCGGCGCGCGGCGGCGGTGCGCGGCGGGGCATTGGCGATGGCGATGCACTCGATCTCGATATCAAAGGGGATCGGCCAGGAGCCCACCACGCAGAAGGTGCGCGCCGGCCGGTTGCGCGGGAAGTAGCGCGCATAGACCTTGTTCACGGTGGCGAAATAGGCGGCGTTGGTGATGTAGACCGTGCACTTCACCACCTGGTCGAGCGATGAGCCGGCGGTTTCCAGGCAAAGCTTGACGTTCTCGAGCGACTGCGCCGTCTGCGCCGCGACATCGCCCTTGATCAGCTTGCCGGTGCGCTGGTCCACCGGCGGCTGGCCCGAGACGAACACGAAATCACCCGCCCGCACCACCGGCGAGAGCGGCACCTTGCCGGCATCGAGCGCTTCGGACAGCTTGCCGATGCGGAACGCCTGTTTCCTGATCGCCATGGGACTCCGTCTCCTTGGATTGCCGGCCGGCGCGGCCGCTCCATACGCTAGCGGAACAATCCGCCCGGCGCAGCCCATATCCTCGCGCGCCGGCGCGGCAAACAGGCTACACTTCGGCCGCACCCCGCCCCGACCCCGCGCACAGGAGCACATCATGGCCGACACCATCCTGTTTCCCGGCACTGTGGAATGGTCGGGCGAGAATCCCGGCATCTCGCTCAAGGAAAGCCCCGACGGTCCGTTTGTGACACTGGCGAGCTTCTTCCGCGTGGTGCTCTCCCCGCACGGGCGCGGGCACGCGCTGGTGCTGCTGCAATCGCCGCAGGAGGCGAACCCGCCGGCCGATCGCGCCAACCTGTGCCTGACCGACAACGAGCCGCTGGCGCGCTACCTGATCGGCGAGTTCCTGTCGCACTTCGGCGCCTATCGCGGCCTGCCGGCGCTGGGCGGCTTGCACTTCCGCGCGCTCGACATGGTCGAGGCCGGCGGCGATCCGGCCAGCACCTACACCGAGACGGTGCGCGGCGGCGACACCACCGTGCGCTTGGCATGGAGCGGTCTCGGCGAGCCCTTTTGCTTCGCCTTCCCGCCCGACAAGTCGGCCACCGGCCGGCACTACATGCCAAGCCTGTTCGTCGGCTGCCGCGAGGCGAGCGTCACGGTGAACGGACGCACCCTGCCCGGCCGCCCGGTGCCGCGCGAGATCGCGGGCCGGACCATCTCCACCGCCATGCTCGCCTTCTCGGAAACCTGGATCCGCGCCTGAGGCTGCCGGGCCGGGCCGGCGCGTCCATGCAGCGGGTTTCTCCGTCCCGCCGCCGCGAGGAGCCGCGCCGCTCCGGGCTGCTCGGCCTGCCCGGGCGGCTCTGGCGCGGCGAGGTGCCGCTCCATGACGTGTTCTGGAACTGGGCGATCATCGGCGGACTGGCGGTCAACGGCCTGACCACCGCTGGCATGTTCATCCTGCTTGCCGTGGAGCGGCCCGTCGCCGCCCTGGTCATCGGCTATGTCTGCTCGGTGCCCTACAATTTCTTCATCGCGGTTGCCGTGTGGCGCAGCGCAGACCGCCATCCGAGCAGCAGGCGCGCAGCGAACATCATGCGCTACACCGCCGCCATTTTCCTGTTCCTGATCAGCTTCACCTGAGGAGCGCGCGAGAGCGGCAAGCCCACACCCCTGCCCGCTCGCGCGGAACGGAGAAGGCCGCGATCGCGGGGCGCGTCATCGGCGACCTGTGGGTGGAGCGCGCCGCGCCCGAGGCGGTCCGGGACGGTCCGCGACACTGGCTGCTCTGGGCAAGTCCCGCGGGCTGGCCCGCCGGTCAGGACAGCCGCTCGATCCGCACGCGCCCGACACCGCGCGCGCGCAGCCCGATCTGCCGCGCGGCGCCTTCGGTGAGATCGATGATGCGCCCGAGCGTATGCGGGCCGCGATCATTGATGCGCACCACCACCGAGCGGCCGGTGTCGAGACTCGTCACGCGCACGCGCGCACCAAACGGTAATGTGCGGTGCGCTGCCGCCATTGCGTGCGGATCGAACCGCTCTCCGCTTGCGGTGCGCCGGCCGACGAATCCCGGTCCGTACCAGGCGGCGATGCCGGTCTGGCCGGTCCCGGCAGCGCGGCGCCGCGCAGCCTGCCCGCGGCGGGTGCGTCGGCCCCGGCGAGAGGCGGCGGGCGTCGCCGGGCCTGTGTTAGCGGCGGCTTCGCGCCCGGCCCCGGCGAGCCAGCCGGCAAGCCCCGCCAGCACCGACAACATCGCCCGCCGCGCTCGGCCTTCCGCGGAAGGCCGAGCGGCGCAGCGATCGGGGCGGATGGCAGGGCAGCCGGTCGTGGCAGCGTCGTTCATGGCGCCGCCGCTATGCCCAAATGCCGCGCCCGTTGCAAGCCACAACATTCCGGCAGGCGGCCCGGACCGGCGCTGCCGCGCCCCGGCAGCGGCCCGCCATGGCCTATCCAGACACCGGAACAGAACCGGGCCATGCCACCGATTGCCGACTTGGCGGACGGTCCCTGTGCGTCTAGCATGCCTGCAATCAAGAGGGCGGGGCGAGAGCCACCGCCCCTGCCGGTGCTTTTCCTCGCGAGGGCTTCACGCTGCACCGGCGTTCCGCCCAGCCATGTGCCGACCAACGGCCAGGACCAATGCAGGAGGTTTACGACATGACCAAGATTTCACGCAGGGGAGTGCTTTCTGCCGCCACGGCAACCCTGACGGTTGCGGCAATCGGACGATCAGCCGGCGCGCAGCAGGCCGCTCCGGGCCAGATTACGGTGGTCTCCGGCCCGGCCGGGTCCGGCTGGAACGCGATCGGCGCGGGGCTTGCGGCGCTCTATGCGCGCAACGGCGTGCGCGCCAATTCCGAGCCCGGCGGCGCCATCACCAACCTCATCCAGGTCGATGAGAAGAAGGCCGAGGTGGCGATGACCATGGGCGTCGCGGTCGGCATGGCGCTGAAGGGCGAACGGCCGTTCCGCGGCGTGGTGAACAGCATGCGCGGCCTGGCGCTGTTCGGCGACCAGACCGGCCACTTCCTGGTGCGGGCCGATGCCGGCATCACCCGCTGGGAGGAACTGCGCGGCAAGCCCTATGCCAGCCAGGCACCGGGCAATGCCAGCCAGGTGGCCTTCGCCGACGCGCTCAAGGCCTATGGCATGACCGAGGCCGATGTCCGCATCAGCCGCGGCAGCCAGCAGTTCGGCGGCGATGGCACCAAGGACCGCCGCTTCGTCGGGGTCACCGCCATGACCGGCTATCCGGGCCCGATGTTCATGGACGTGATGCAGTCCGTTCCCTCGCGCCTGCTCAGCCTGTCCGAGGAGGCCTTGCAGAAGATCCTCTCCTACAATCCGGGCTGGGCACGCCGCACCATCCCGGCCAACACCTATCCCGGCCAGACCGAGCCGGTGCTGACCTTCGGCACGCCGGCCCAGTTCGTCGTGCACAAGGACATGCCGGAAGCGCAGGTCTACTGGCTCACCCGCGTGCTGCACGAGAATCTGGAGGCGTTCAAGCGCACCCAGGCGGCGCTGGCCGACATGACCAACCAGACCATGACGCAGGTGGTGGGCGTGGATCTTCATCCGGGGGCCGCGCGCTACTATCGCGAGAAGGGCATGATCCGCTAGCGCCGGACCGTGTGGCGGGGCGGCCTTGCGCCGCCCCCCTTCGCGCTCCCATCCCGACCTCGATGCATCGCCCATTCGCCGGCAGGGCGCCGATGCACGTTCTTTGTTCGTAGCCAAGGCTGCGTTCGCCCGCGAAGGCCCGCAAGCATGAGCGATACCACCGCCCCCTCCACCCCGATGATCGCGTTGCGCACCAACGCCGAGGTCTGGCGGGCCTTCCTTGCCGATTCACCCATGAAGCGCGCGGCCAGCGTCGTCGCCGTGATCATGGCGCTCTATCACCTCTGGACCGGCTATGACTGGCTTGCCCTCTATGACGAGAGCCTGACCGGCATCAGCGGCCAGCCGATCCCGGAATTCCACTACCCGATGCACCTGATGCTCGCCTTCGCCGTGCTTTTCCTCGGCAGCGAGCCGAGCCGCGGCAGCCCGGCGGCGCGCGCACGGGCGGCGGCGTGGAACCTGCTCCTGCTCGGTGTGACGGTCGCCGCGTGCGGCTATCTGGTCCTCAACACCGAGTACATCCAGAGCAGGCTGGCCTATATCGAGCCGCTGCTGACGCACGAATATGTACTCAGCCTGGCGCTTCTGCTCGTGGTGTTCGAGGCGGCGCGGCGTGTGGTCGGCATGCCGATGACCATCATCACTGTGCTGTTCATCATCTACGCCATCATCGGCGGCTGGCTGCCCCCGCCCTTCTGGCATCGCGGCTTCGCGCTCGAACGCATCCTCGACTGGATGTATTTCACCAACGAGGCGATGTGGAGCACGCCGGTGGCCGTGACGGCCGGCTACATCTACCTCTATGTGCTGTTCGGCTCGCTTCTGGCCGTGTCGGGTGCGGGCGATCTGTTCGCCGACCTCGCGCACGCGCTCACGGGCCGCTACACAGGCGGGCCTGCCAAGACAGCGATCGTCGGCAGCTACTTCATGGGCATGCTATCGGGCTCGGCCGCCGCGAATGTGGTGACCACCGGCACCTTCACCATCCCGACGATGAAGTCTGCCGGCTACCCGGCCGAATATGCCGGCGGGGTCGAGGCGGTGGCCTCCTCGGGCGGGCAGCTTACGCCGCCCGTGATGGGGGCGGCGGCCTTCGTGATGGCCGAGTTCACCGGCGTATCCTATGGCCAGATCATCATCATCGCCGCCATCCCGGCGCTGCTCTACTATTTCGCGCTGTTCTGCAGCGTCGATTTCGAGGCGCGCCTGCTTGGCCTCAAGCCCGATCTGAGCGCGCCGGCGAAGCGTGTCAGCGCCATCCTGCGCAAGCGCGGCTATCTGATCGGGCCGGTCGCGGTGCTGATCTATTTCCTGGTCGAGGGCTACACGCCCGCCACCGGGGCAAGCTGGACCATCCTGTTCCTGATCCTGATGCTGGCGATCGCCGACCCCGAGAATCGCGGCCGCATCCCGGCAGTGCTGTGGGAAGCGGCGCAGGATGCCGCCTATTCGGTGGCGCCGATCACGGTCGCCTGCGCGCTCGGCGGCATGATCGCCGGCGTCTTCGCCATGACCGGCCTTGGCGTGCGGCTGTCCAGCATCATCGTCGATGCGTCGATGGGCAGCCTGTTCCTGCTGCTCGTGCTGACCATGCTGTTCGCGGTCTTCCTGGGCATGGGCATGCCCACCACCGGCACCTACATCGTGCTGTCGGTGCTGCTGGCCCCGGCGATGGAGGAGCTGAAGGTAAGCACCATCGCCGCGCACATGTTCATCTTCTGGGGCGCCTGCAAGAGTTCGATAACGCCGCCCGTGGCGCTGGCGTCGTTCGCGGCGGCGGCGGTGGCGGGAACGGACCCGTGGAAGACCTCGATCACGGCCTTCCGTCTGGGCCTGTCGGTGTTCCTGATCCCGTTCATGTTCGCCTACCAGCCCGAGCTATTGGCCCAGGGTGCGCTGCTCGACACGATCTGGCGCGTTGCCATGGCATGCCTCGGCATCGCCGCACTGTCCACGGCCACGTCAAGCTGGTGCTTCGCGCCGATCACGGGCTGGATGCGGCTTGCGGCGGTGCCGATCTCGGGCCTGTTCATCGCACCGGCCTTCTGGTCCGACATCGCCGCCCTGGTGCTGGCAACAATCGCCGGCGGCTATTGCTGGGTGCGGGCAAGGGAGATGCGCCGCACCAACGATCCGCGCCTGACGGTCACGCGCGAGCAGCGGCTGGCCAACAAGGGCTGGCTGGGCTGAGGGCGCCGCGCAGGGTCGCGCCGCGCCGCTCGGAAGGCGAGGATGGTGCTGCCGCGGGGAATTGAACCCCGGACCTCACCCTTACCAAGGGTGTGCTCTACCAACTGAGCTACGGCAGCGCCCGATCCATTCTCCGGCGCGGGCGATGCCCAGCGCCGAGGCGAGCGTCAATGCCACACTGCGCACGCCCACGCAAGAGCGCCGCCACGGTCCCGGGCCAATCGCCAGTCACCCCCGCCGGGCTAGCCCGCGATGGCCGGTGCCGGTCGCGGGCTTCGGCGCTCGGCACGCCTGTCCTTCCAGGCCGCGAATGCGATCAGGATGCCGATCCCGGCCGCGATCGCGCACAGATCGACCAGCAGCACCGGCAGCGGCACCACGCGCATCGCCACGCTGGCGAGGTAGGACAGGAACACACCGACACAGAAGACCTGCAGGCTGAACCGCCCGCAGCGGGCGAGCGCCACGCCCGCGCGGCTGTGCCAGAGCCCCATCTCGCGCGGCACGAACCGCCCGACCAGCACGACCAGCGCCAGTGCATGCAGCACCCGGAAGGGCGAGAGCGTGTCTTTGGCCATCACCGCGGCGCCATCCGCCAGGAGTGCCGGCCCCACCCCGACCAGGTCGTGGGCCGCCCAGTCGGCGCGCACGATGAAGGCCGCGCCGACATAGAGACCCGCCAGCCGGACCAGCCAGGGGGCGCCGCCCAACGGCACCCGTCCATAGAGCGTCTCGCGGCCGAGATAGGCACCGCCCAGGAACAGGATCTGCCAGGCGAAGGGGTCGAAGGCGATGCCGAAATCGGCCGGGATCGAGGGAACGATTCCGCCCCAGACCTGCACCACCAGATACAGGAACACGCTCGGCACGAGAGCCCAGGCCCCGACCCGCGCCAGCAGCCACATGAAGGGCGGCACCATCAGCATGCACCAGACGAATACCGGCAGGATGCCGGTCTGCGAGGGCTGGTAGAGCATCGTCACCGCCCCGAGCGCCGCCGCCGGCGGCGCGTCGAGCAGGAAGCCGAGCCCCATCAGCCGCGCCTCGTCCAGCCGCGGGAACAGCTCGCACACTGCAAGAATCACAACGGCGTAGAGCACGAACAGCGCAAGCTGGGTGCGGTACAGATTCGCCGTCCGTCCGAGCATGTCGAGCCATGCGGCGCCATAGCCCCCGCGCGCCCATTTCAGGGCGAATACCGAGCCCAGCGTATAGCCCGACAGGAGCACGAACTGCTCCGACGAGTCGGAGAAGCCCCATGCACCATGGATCCACCAATTTGCAATAGAACCAGGCACATGGGCGACAAAGATGAAAATCTGCATCAGCCCACGCATGACATCGAGGCGCAGGTCGCGTGGCGGCCGGGGCGGCGGCGCGGGCCGCGACGGGGCTGGGTGGATCGAAGCGGAACCTTCGGCCATCGGCGGCAATCCTGGCAGCAATCCTGGTGACCAGCCGCCCGGTTGGCACGGGCGGGCTGCGACCGGGGCGGACCCTAGCCTGTGGCGGGGCGATGGTGGGATCACGATGGCTTGAGGCGCAGGGATGGCCGATCGCCTCCGCCCCTCAGGCGTTCCGACCCGGGACGACGCGGGACCATCTTGGCCCTTGACCCGCCGCCCCCCGCCGAGACAGATGAGAGGGATGTCCGGGCCCGACGATCCTCCTGCCAGCCGACGCTTTCCGCGGCCGGCCGAGCAACCCCGCCTCACCCCCAAGGCCGAGGCCGAGGCGGCCGAGCGCTTCGCACGCGCTGCCGCCGCGCTGCGCGAGAACCTGAAGCGGCGCAAGGCCCAGGCCCGCCACCGGGCGGGCCAGGACCCGGCAGGCTCGGGCGAGGAACCGGGGCGCGGCGGAACCCCGCCAGGGGCGGCGGGGTCGGGCCGAACCTGATCCGCCGCATGGGGCAGGACGAGCGCTCCTCGGCCGGCCTGTGCTCCCTCTACCGGACTGAGGCACCGGGGCCGCAGCGCCGGGGCCGCAGCGCCGGGGCCGGTCAGACTGAACCGACCAGCCCGGCCCACCGGCTGGCGGGGCGGAATGCCCGGCGCAGCCGGTCGCGTCCATGCGCCCTGTGCCGCACCATGGAAGGCGCCTGCGCCCAACCGGTTGGCGCGGCGCGGCCGGGTCGGCTACAACGCCCTGCAAGCACCGGCGGGCGCTTGCCACGGCAAGGCCCTGGGGTGTACGCGCGCCGCAAGGAACCTCGCCTATGCCGATCATGCCCGATAGCTGGATCCGCCGCATGGCCAAGGAGAAGGGCATGATCGAACCCTTCACCGAGGGCCAGGTGCGCGAGGGCGTGATCTCCTACGGCCTGTCCTCCTACGGCTATGACGCGCGGGTCGGACCCGACTTCAAGATCTTCACCAATGTCGATTCCGCCGTGGTGGACCCGAAGCGCTTCGACGCCAACTCCTTCGTCGATCGGCGCACCGACATCTGCGTGATCCCGCCCAACAGCTTCGCCCTGGCGCACACGGTCGAGTATTTCCGCATCCCGCGCGACGTGCTGGTGATCTGCCTCGGGAAAAGCACCTATGCCCGCTGCGGCATCATCGTCAACGTGACGCCGCTCGAGCCGGAATGGGAAGGCCAGGTCACGATCGAGATCAGTAACACCACGCCCTTGCCCGCGCGCATCTACGCCAACGAGGGCATCTGCCAGTTCCTGTTCCTCAAGGGCGACGCGCCGCCCGAGACCAGCTACGCCGACCGCAAGGGCAAGTATATGGGCCAGCGCGGCGTGTCGCTGCCGCGCCTCTAGCGGCCGGCCGGCCGCGCCCGCCCGACCAGGAGAGCCAGTTCCATGGACCGCATCCGCATTCGCGGCGGCCGCGCCCTGTCCGGCAGCATCGACATCGGCGGGGCGAAGAATGCCGCCCTGCCGCTGATGGCCGCCGGCCTGCTGACAGACCAGCGCCTGACGCTGACCAACCTGCCGGCGCTGGCCGACATCGACACCATGGCCACGCTCCTGCGCCAGCACGGCATCGCCGCCGAGATCGACCGCGCCGCCCGCACCGTGAGCCTGGGCGGGGCCGTGACGAACACCGAGGCGCCCTACGATCTCGTGCGCAAGATGCGCGCCTCGGTGCTTGTGCTCGGCCCCCTGGTCGCGCGCGTGGGCGAGGCGCGCGTCAGCCTGCCCGGCGGCTGCGCCATCGGCACGCGCCCGGTCGATCTGCACATCAAGGGCCTGCAGGCGCTCGGCGCCGAGATCACGCTCGATGGCGGCTATATCCGCGCCGCCAGCAAGGGGCGGCTGCGCGGAGGCAAGGTGGTGTTCCCCTTCGTCTCGGTGGGCGCAACCGAGAACATCATGATGGCCGCCGCGCTGGCCGAGGGCGAGACCGAGATCCTCAATGCCGCGCGTGAGCCCGAGATCCAGGACCTCGCCGCCTGCCTCGGCGCGATGGGCGCCGAGGTGCAGGGCGCGGGCACCGACCGCATCCGCATCATCGGCAAGGCCGCGCTTGGCGCCGCGACGCACCCGATCATCCCCGACCGGATCGAGACCGGCACCTATGCGGTCGCGGCCGCCATCACCGGGGGCGACATCCTGCTGCGCGGGGCGCGGCTCGACGATCTTGCCGCGGTGGCGCGCGTGCTGGCCGATGCCGGCGTGGCCATGACCGCCGAGGCGGGCGGCATCCGCGTGCGCCGTGCCAATGGCGCGCTCCTCGGCGCGGACGCCATGACCGAGCCCTATCCGGGCTTCCCCACCGACATGCAGGCGCAGTTCATGGCGCTGATGTGCGTGGCCGACGGCGCCTCGATGGTGACCGAGACCATCTTCGAGAACCGCTTCATGCACGTGCCCGAGCTCACCCGCATGGGCGCGCATATCAACGTGCATGGCGCCTCGGCGATCATCCGCGGCGTGCCGCGGCTGTCCGGCGCGCCGGTGATGGCCACCGACCTGCGCGCCTCGGTCTCGCTGGTGCTGGCCGGGCTTGCCGCCACGGGCGAGACCATCGTCAACCGCGTCTACCACCTCGATCGCGGCTATGAGCGGCTGGAGGCCAAGCTTGCCGGCTGCGGCGCCGATATCGAGCGGGTCGGCGGCTAGAGGAACTGCGCCACGCTTGGCGTTGCCCCCGTCGCGGTGCTAGAAGGCCCCGCAGCACTGCCCGCAGCAAGCCAAGCGGACCATTTCGATGAACGCCGATATCGCCCCGGCCGCGCCCGCCCCGGCGGCAGCGCAACCGGACCTGAAGCTGGTTCTCGCCGTGCCCAAGGGCCGCATCCTGAAGGAGCTCGGCCCCCTGCTCGCGGCCGCGGGCGTGGCCGCCGACCCCGGCATCTTCAACGAGGACGACAGGCGCCTGCGCTTCCCGACCAGCGACCCCGCCCTCGATCTCGTGCGCGTGCGCAGCTTCGATGTCGCGACCTTCGTCGCTTTCGGCGCGGCGCATCTCGGCGTCTGCGGCGGCGATGTGCTGATGGAGTTCGACTACGACACGCTCTATGCGCCGCTCGATCTCGGCATCGGGCGCTGCCGGCTGTCGGTGGCCGAGCCCCGATCCGCCGCCGGCCAGGACGATCCCGCGCGCTGGAGCTTCGTGCGCGTGGCGAGCAAGTATCCGCGCCTGACGCGCAAGCATTTCGCCGCGCGCGGCGTGCAGGCCGAGATCGTGCACCTGAACGGCGCGATGGAACTGGCGCCCTCGCTCGGGCTCTGCCGGCTGATTGTCGATCTGGTGCAGACCGGCGGCACGCTGCGCGCCAACGGGCTGGTCGAGATCGAGCAGATCGCCGAGGTGACCTCGCGGCTGATCGTCAACCGCGCCGCACTCAAGACCGCGCCGGAGGCGGTGGGTGGCTGGATCGAGCGCTTCCGCGCCGCCATGGCCGCGGCGGGGCAGCGGCCATGAACGAGGGCGTGCCCATGCCGGCAGGTGCGACCGCCGGGCCGATGCGCCTCGATACGCGCCTGCCCTGCTTCGCCGCCGCCTTCGCCCGCCTGGTGGAAAGCGCGCGCGAGACGCTCGCCGATGTCGATGCCGCCGTGGCCGCGATCATCGCCGCCGTGCGCGCCGAGGGCGACGCGGCACTCGCCCGCTATACCGAGCGCTTCGACCGCCTGGCGCTCGCGCCCGGCGCGTTCCGCTTCACCGAGGCCGAGATCGTGGCCGCGACCGCCGCCGTGCCGGCGGCAACGCTCGATGCGCTCAGCCTCGCCGCCGCGCGGATCGAGGATTTCCACCGCCGCCAGTTGCCCACCGACCTTGCCCATACCGATGCGCAGGGCAACCGCATGGGGCTGCGCTGGGGGCCGCTCGATGCGGTCGGGCTCTACGTGCCGGGGGGCAAGGCGGCCTACCCTTCCTCGGTGCTGATGAACGCTCTGCCCGCGCGCGTGGCCGGCGTGCCGCGCATCGCCATCACCGTGCCGACGCCCGACGGGGTCGTGAACCCGCTCGTGCTCGCCGCCGCGCGGCTGGCAGGCGTCTCCGAGGTCTACCGCATCGGTGGCGCGCAGGCCGTGGCCGCGCTTGCCTGGGGCACGGCCAGCATCGCCCCGGTGGACAAGATCGTGGGCCCCGGCAACGCCTATGTCGCCGCCGCCAAGCGCCAGGTCTATGGCCGCGTCGGCATCGACAGCATCGCCGGCCCTTCGGAAGTGGTGGTGATCGCGGATGCCGCCAACGATCCGCGCTGGATCGCCGCCGACCTTCTCGCGCAGGCCGAGCATGACGAGGCGGCGCAGGCGATCCTGATCACCGACGATGCCGCCTTCGCCCAGGCCGCCGCCACGGCGGTGGAGGCCGAACTCGCGCTGATGCCGCGCGCCGCGATCTCGCGGGCAAGCTGGCAGCGCCACGGGGCGATCATCCTCGCCCGCGACCTCGCCGAGGCGGCCGAACTGGCCAACGCGCTTGCGCCCGAGCATCTCGAACTCGCGGTTGCCGCGCCCGAGACGCTGTTCGCGCGCATCCGCCATGCCGGCGCCGTCTTCCTCGGCCGCAACACGCCCGAGGCGGTCGGCGATTATGTCGGCGGGCCGAACCATGTGCTGCCCACCAGCCGCAGCGCGCGCTATGCCTCGGGCCTGTCGGTGTTCGATTTCCTCAAGCGCACGAGCTGGCTCGATTGCAGCCCGGCCGGCCTTGCCGCGATCGGCCCCGCCGCCGTGACGCTGGCCGAGGCCGAGGGACTGCCCGGCCATGCCCGCTCCGTGGCGCTCCGGCTCGGCAACCGCCCGCCCGGCTGAGCCGATGGGCCGCTTGACCCGGGCGGCCGGGGCCGTCATGGTGCCGGCCGAGCGAGCCGGTCGCGTCGCACCCGGAACGACATCTTGCCGTTCCCGCCCGTCCCGCCCACCCAAGCACGAGGACCCATGCCGAAAGAGGACATGATCGAGTTTTCCGGAACGGTGGTCGAGCTTCTGCCGAACGCCATGTTCCGCGTGAAGCTGGACAACGACCACGTCATCCTTGCCCACACCTCGGGCAAGATGCGCAAGAACCGCATCCGCGTACTGGCCGGCGACCGGGTGAACGTGGAAATGACGCCCTACGATCTGACCAAGGGGCGCATCACCTTCCGCTTCAAGTAGCGCGTCGCCAGACGTGACCGACCGGGCCCGAACCGCCCGCCCCGCTTCGCCCCCCGACGCCCCCGCGCCGCGCCCCTCGGGCCGGCAAGCGTCCCTGCTGGTGCTCGCCTCGGCCAGCCCGCGCCGACGCGATCTCCTTGCCCAGATCGGCATCATCCCCGACCGCATCGAGCCGGCCGACGTCAACGAGACGCCGCGCCGGGGCGAGGCGCCGCGCGCCCTGGCCCTGCGGCTTGCCGCCGAGAAGGCCGCCGCCGCCCGGGCACGGCAGCCGGATGCCTTCGTGCTCGCCGCCGACACCGTTGTGGCCCTCGGCCGTCGCATCCTGCCCAAGGCCGAAACCGAGACCGATGCCCGCGCCTGCCTGCACGCCCTGTCCGGACGGCGCCATCGCGTGCTTGGGGGCGTGTGCGTGCTCGCCCCCGGCGGGGCGCGCGCGATGCGGCTGGTCACCACCATCGTCACCTTCAAGCGCCTGACCGAGGCCGAGATCGCGGCCTACATCGCCTGCGGCGAGTGGCACGGCAAGGCCGGCGGCTATGCCATCCAGGGCCGCGCCGCGGCCTTCGTGCGCTTCCTGGAAGGTTCCTATCCGAACGTCGTCGGCCTGCCGCTCTGCGAGACGCTCGGGCTGTTGCAGGGCCTGGGCTGGCAACCGGCATGAGCGGCGCGCCCGCGCTGCTGGTCGAGGCAAGCCCGGGCGAGCGGCGCATCGCGCTGGCGCAGGATGAGGCGCTGCTGGGCTACTCGGTCGAGCGCGCCGGGCGTGGCGATGGCGTCGGCGCGATCCATCTCGGGCGCGTGCTGCGGGCGATGCCGGCGCTGGCGGGCGCCTTCGTGGCGATCGGCGGCGGGGCCGAGGGCTTCCTGCCCTTCACCGAGATCGGGCCTGGTGGCAAGCGCGCCCCGGCCGAGGGCAGCGCGCCGCGCCCTGCCGTCGGCGAGGGCGAGATCCTGCCCGTGCAGATCATCCGCGCGCCGCAGGCGGGCAAAGGGCCGCGCCTGTCGGGCCGCCTGCGGCTGGAAAGCCGGCGCTGGCGGCTCGATCCGCTCGGCACCGCCGCGCCCTTGCTCGGCGAACCCGCGCCACCCGGGTCGGCCGCCGAGGACCGCACCGAGCAGGACTGGCTCGCCACCGAGGCGGCCGCCTTGCGCGAGACGCTGGCCATCGCGCGCAATGCCGGCAAGGCGCCCTGCCTGCTGCGCGCCGCGCCCGAGGCAGCGCTGCGCTGGCTGCGCGACGCGCCGGCCGGCATCGGCGCGATCCGCACCAATGATGCGCCGCTGCATGGGCGCATGATCGCCTTCGCCCGCGGCGCGGCACCGGCGCTGGCCGGGCTGATCGCCATGCATCGCGGCCCTGCCCCGCTGATCGACGCTGCCCTTGCCGATGCCGAGGCGGCACTGGCCCAGCCCGAGGTGGCGCTGCCCGGCGGCGGAAGCCTGCGCATTCTGCCGGCCCCCGCCCTGACCAGTATCGACATCGACACCGGCGGCGCCGCCGGGACCCGCCAGCGCGAGCCCACCGCCCACGCGTCCTTCAATATCGCGGCGGCCGGGACCGTGGCGCAGCATATCCTGCTACGCAACCTGTCCGGCCTGGTCCTGGTCGATTTCGTCTCGCTGACGCGGCCCGAAGCGCGCGCGGCGGTGCTGACGGCGCTGCGCCAGGGCCTCACCGCCGACCCGCTCGGCGCCGAGGTGCTGGGCTGGACGCGCGGGGGCATGGTCGAGGTGCGGCGACGGCGCGTGCATGCGCCGCTGCACGAGCTTCTGGGCGGCCCATGGGCAGTATGGCAGCCCTCGGACGAGACGCTGGCGCTGGCCGCGCTCCGCCAGGCCTGGCGCGAGGCGATGGCAGCGCCCGCGCTCAGCCCGCGCCTGCGCGTTGCCCCGGCGGTCGCCGCCGCGATCGGGCGCGAGGCCTTGGCGCTGGCGGATTTCGCGACCACTACCGGCAGGGCGCTGGAGGTGGTGGCTGACCCGGCCCTTGCACCCGGCGCGGTGCTTGTGGAACAAACCTGACATGTCCCCCGCTGCCGACGAGTCCGAAGACCCGCCCGGCGACGCGCCACCCGAACCGGTGCCGCTGCCGCCCCGGCGCGCCCGCGCACGCGCCGCTGCCTGCCCGGTCTGTGGCAAGCCACTCGCCGCCGCTGCCCCGACCCGCCCCTTCTGCTCCCGCCGCTGCGCCGATCTCGACCTGCACCGCTGGCTTTCCGGCGGCTACCGGGTCGAGACCGAGGAGGCGCCGGAGGGCGAGGCCACCGATCCGGGTCCGTCGTCCCGCTCGCGCTGACGCGCGCCACGCGGCGCCGGGCAGGAGCCAGCCGGGCAATCCATCACGGACGGATGGACAGGGCGCGACGATTGCGCTATCACCCCCGCCTCTGCCGCTCGGTGCCCAGGTAGCTCAGTTGGTAGAGCATGCGACTGAAAATCGCAGTGTCGCTGGTTCGATTCCGGCCCTGGGCACCATTCTCCCCATGATCATGCAGGCATGTGGCCGCCAGGCGGCCTGAGGGCGCGCCCGCTGGCGCGCCCGTGCGCATCTCTTTGCCCTCGCCCTCGCCTTCGGCCACGGTCCCTGTGTAGGGTCGGGCGCAGCCCTGCGCGCAACCCGCCAGCCGAGACCGCCGCCCATGCCCACCGACAGCCTCGCCAGTTCCGGTGCCCAGACCGCCCCGTCGCGTTCGGTTGCCGCGTTCGTCGACGCCAACATCGCCGCAGCCGCACCCGAGGACAAGGCCGCCGCAGTGCGCGCGCGGCTGATGCAGCAGACCCATGCCACGGTCGATCCGGTGTTCGTGCTGGCCGAGGGCCGGCGCTTGGCCGGGGCGGTGGCGCTGCCGGCGCTTCTGGTCGCTGCCGAGAGCGCGACGATGGAAGACCTCATGACCGCCGACTGGCCGCAGGTGCAGGCCTCGGCCACCAGCGAGGACGCGGCAAGCCTGGCCGTGCGCAGCCGCACCGCGACGCTTGCGGTAACGGACCATGCCGGCGCGTTCCTCGGCGCGGTAACGCCCTCATCTCTCATGGAGATCCTGCGCGCCGAGCATCTCGAGGACCTGCACCACATGGCCGGCATCCTCGGCCGCAGCGAGGAGGCCAAGGCCGCCCTGACGGCACCGCCCTTCCAGCGCGCGCTCTACCGCCTGCCCTGGCTGCTGGTGGGGCTGCTCGGCTCGGCGGTGGCGACGGCGCTGATGGCGGGCGCCGAGACGGTCCTGCACGCGCACATCGCCATCGCCTTCTTCATCCCGGCGATCATCTACCTGGCCGATGCGATCGGCACGCAATCCGAGGCGGTGGCGGTGCGCGGCCTGTCGCTGACCGAAGGCGCGAGCCTGGGCCTGCTGGCGGGCGAGCTTGGCACCGGTGCGCTGCTGGGCGCGGCTCTCGCGCTGCTGTCCTTCCTTGGTGTCTGGACCGTGTTCGCGGATGCGCGGCTGGCCGCGGCCGTGGCGCTCGCGCTGGCTGCGGCGGGCACGGTGGCCGCGGCGGTGGGCTTCCTGCTGCCTTGGGCCTTCCATCGCAGCGGCTTCGACCCGGCGCATGGCTCGGGCCCCGTGGGCACGGTGATCCAGGACGTGCTCTCGCTCGCTGTCTACCTCGCGATGGTGGCGCTGCTCGTGGCCTAGGAACCGACAATCTGCGAGCAGCCCGGCCCCATCCGGCGGAATCGCAGCACGGTTCCACCGGATCGGACGCGGCTCGCAAACCATGAGTTTCTCGGGCACGACTTCCGTCCGGCTGATCGAAGCCGAACGGAACGTGCCCTAGGGCGCGTAGGGCGCAGGCATGCGCGGCCCATTGCAGTGATAGACATGATGGCGGCCATTATGCCGCTTCACGGAAACGCTGATCGCGTAGAAGTAGGTCGTCGCACTGTTGTGCTCGACCTGCATGACGCGCGGCGTGTCGAATACGATATCGACATGCTTGTCCTCGCCCTCGGCGATGTTGGCCGCGCGCAGCGCATCGCCGAAATACTTGGCCGCTTCCGCCAGCGTCAGCCCGTCGAGCATGACAAAGGTGCAGACGCTGGTGTTGGGGCCGTAAGCGTTGGTGGCGTAGCCTTTGCCAAGCTGCGTCTCGACGCGCTTGACCTTCTCGGCATACTTCGTGCGCACGCTTTCGTCGCGCATGTTGTCCGGCCGCGGCGCGAAGGCCGAAACCATCGCCCGCATCTTGTTCGAGCGCGCGCCGGTGCCAGTACCGCCCATCCGCTTGGTCACGATCTTCTTGGCCTTGCCCTCGGCGTCACCAGCGAAGTGACCGTTCTCGGTCGAGAGCAGATGGCGCTTGCCGAAGCCGTTGATGCCGTTGCCGTCCCAGGATGGCCCCTGGATCACGATCACCGTATTGCCGTCGTTCCAGACCTGGCGGTGGATGCGGTGCTTGGTCTGCTGGCCGTCGATCGTGAAGTAGCTGAAGAACTGGCTTTTGACTGCCGCCTCTACCTTCGGCATGACGCACCTCCCGGGATATTGCTTTCAGTCCCGCAGCGCAGGCCCGAACGGCCAAGGCGCTGGTGCGGCCAGGCCCACCCCCGGCATCACTACTTTCCCGCGACGTGGCGGTCCACAGCCGTGCCGCGCCGGCAGATCCGGCCTACTGGGCAGCACCCTGCAGTCGCTTCATCGCCGCGATCTCCTTGCGGTCCTTGCGCGCATACTGCTTGAGCGCGACGGAACCCAGGACCGTGTGGAATGGATACCACAGGATCGATTTCGGTTGCGATATCGGAACAAGCAGATCGCCCTCGGGCACCCCGGCGGCGCAACGCGCGAGTTCCCGCCCCATGATCGGCCCCATCGCCACACCGCGCCCGTTGCAGGCGATCGCGGTGAACAGGCCGGGGGCGAGCCGGTGCAGGCGCCAGCCATCGGCGATCCCGCGTGTCACCCAGCCGCTCCACCAGCCCTCCACCTCCAGCGGCCCGATATCGGGCAGGATCTGGCGGACGCGGGCGAGGCGATCCTCGAGGTCCGGTTCGCGCTCGGGGCCGAAGCCCACCCCGCCGCTGAAATGCAGCCGCCCGTCGGGATAGAGCCTGAGGCCCGTCAGTAGCCGGCGCGTGTCGTTCATGGCCGCGATGCCGCGCAGGATGTTCGCGCGCACATTGTCGCCGAGCGGGCGCGTCCAGATCTGGTAGCCGCGCACGGGAATGAAGGTCTTGCGCAGGCCGGGCCAGGTGTCGTCCGTATAGGCGTTGGTGCAGAGCAGCACCTGCCCCGCCGTGATGGTGCCGGCGGGGGTGGCCACGCGCCAGCCATCGGCGCCCTGCGCAAGGCCGGTCATGCGCGTGTTCTCGTGGATCCTGGCGCCGAGCGAGATTGCCGCGCGCCCGAGCCCGCGCGACCAGGCCAGCGGGTTGATGGCGATGCCGCGCCGGTCGATCTGCGCACCGAGATAGAAATCGCTGCCGATCACGGACGCCGCCTCGGCCCGCGACAGATACTCGACCCCGGCGCCCTGCGACTGCCAGAATTCGGCCTGCTTGCGCAGTTTCTCGACCATGGCCGGGGTGTGCGCGCCGCGCAGGATGCCGCCGCGCACGATCGAGATGTCCATGCCAAAGCGCGCCGCCAGCCCGGCCACGAATTCGGGTGCCTTCGCGCCGGCCTCGTTCAGCCGCGGGCCGTAGACCGGACCATAGACCTCCAGCACCTCCTTGGGGTCTAGCTTGGTCGCGCTGGCGGAGACCTGCCCGGCGCTGCGCCCGGCCGAACCCCAGCCGATCTGGTTCGCCTCGATCACGACCACCGATCGGCCCATCTCGGCCAGATGCAGCGCGGCCGAGCAGCCGACCAGCCCGCCACCGATCACGGCGACATCGGCCGTGGCATCGCCCGGCAGCGCGGGAAGGGAGAGCGGCGGGCCGGCAGTGAGATCGTAGATCGTGCGCGGCTGCTTGGTTGAATCGTTGATCGGTTGATGCACAGCGCGGCTCTCCCGCTTTCGTCCGGGCCGGCGGCCCGGCGCATGGTTCAGATCTGGCGCGCGGCGCGCGAGCCCTCGAAGATCGCCTGTTCGAGCTGGCGCGGCGCCCAGCAGTCGCCCACCGCGTGCAGATCCTTCACCGCGCCTTTCAGCGCGTGGTAGAGGCTGGCCTCCGCCCTGCCCTTCGAGCACAGCACCACGCTGTCGGCCTCGATCACGCGGCGGCTGCCATTGGTCTTCTGCACGGTGACACCCGGCCCGCCGATCTCGACGATCTCCTCGAGCGGGGACATCCTCACGCCGAGCGACAGAAGCCGGTCATAGGCTGGCCGCCAGGTGAGCAGATCGGCATCCATGCCGACATAGAAGGCCGAGGTGACGATCTCGACCTCGTGGCCGCGCGTGGCCAGCGCCTCGGCCACCGACATGCCCATGTGCCGCCCGTCCCAGTCGCCCAGCACGACGCGCTTGCCAAGATTGGCACCCGCCAGCACCTCGCGCCCCGTGAACACGCTGGGGCCCTCGGCCCCCGGCACCTCGGGGCGAGCATCGGCGGCACCGGTGGCGAGGATCACCACGTCGGGCGCGGCGGCGAGCACTTTCTCGGCGGTCATCTCGCTGTTCAGGCGCACCAGCGTGCCGGCCTTGCGCGCCTGCCGCTCCAGCCACGTGACGATCTGCATGTAGTCCTGCCGGTAGGGCGTGCGCGCCAGCAGCCGCACCTGCCCGCCGAGCTGCCCGCTGCGTTCGTGCAGCACGACATCGTGGCCGCGCTTGGCGGCAACGCGCGCCGCTTCCAGCCCGGCCGGGCCGCCGCCCACGATCAGCACCGATTTCGGGGTCTCGGTCGGCGCAAGCTTCTCCCACTGGTATTCGCGTCCGGTGCGTGGATTGTAGACGCAGGTGATGTCGCCCACGCGCTGCTGGCGGCTGAAGCAGGCCTCGTTGCCGTGGATGCAGGTACGGATATCCTCGACCCGCCCTTCCATGATCTTGCGGATGATCGCCGGCTCCGAGATGTGGGCGCGCGTCATGCCCACCATGTCGGCATCGCCCGCCCTCAGGATCGCCTCGGCCTCGCGCGGATCGGCGATCTTGCCGATGCAGAAGACCGGGATATCGACCAGCTTCTTCACCGCGCGCGCGTAGGGCACCAGCGGGCGCTGCGGCGAGGCGATGGTGGGATAGTGGATCGAGCGGCTCCACATGCTGGCATTGGTGCCGGCGCTGACATCGATGAAGTCGAGCCGGCCCCACCCGGCCATCAGCGCGGCGTAGCGCGCGCCCTCCTCGATGCCGTAGCCGTCGGGGATGATCTCGGTCGCGCTGTAGCGGATGCCGACGACGAAATCCGGCCCTACCGCCGCGCGCACCGCCTCCAGCACCTCGCGGGCGAAGCGCAGCCGCTTCTCCTCCGACCCGCCATAGGCGTCCTGGCGCTTGTTCGACGCGGGCGAGAGGAAGGCCTGCACCAGATTGCCGTGGGTGAAGGAAAGCTCGACGCCATCGAGCCCGCCCTCGCGCGCGCGCAGCGCGGCGGCGGCGAAGGCGCGCACGATGCCCCCGATCTCCTCGATCGTCAGTTCGTGCGGGATGTCGCGCGTGCGGTCCATCGGGATCGGCGAAGGCGCGACCGGCGGTTCGCCATCCGCGCCCATCGAGGTGTTGCGCCCCGAATGCGACAGCATGGTGAAGACCTTCGCACCCTCGGCGTGCAACGCGTCGGCGATGCGGCGATAGCCGGGTATGATCGCATCGGAGCTGCGCAGGTTGGCACCCTTGGCCTTGGCCCCGATCGGCGACTGGTCGACCGATGTCGCCTCCATGATGACGAGGCCGATGCCGCCGCGCGCGCGGGCGCGGTGATACTCGATCAGCCGGTCCGAGATCTGCCCGCCCACCGACATGCCGGTGCCGTGCGCGGTGGAGAGCGCGCGGTTGCGCACCGTCACGTTGCCGATGCGCAAGGGGCTGAGAAGATGCTCGAAGCCGGGGGTGCTCATGATGCTGCTCCAGAACCCGCGCCATCGCGGGCGGCCGCGGTGGCTCAGGCGAAGTGGGGGAAGATCTCGGCCGCACCGATACGCCGGCTGCTCAGCCCCTGCTCGTGGCAGTAGCGGCAAAAGGCCTCGATGCCCTTGCGGTGCCGCTCCAGGCCGTAGGGAAAGAAATCTGCGCCGGCCATCGCCTCGGCCCGCTCGACCGCCTGCGGCAGGCTCGGCAGCGAGACGTGATAGCAGGAGGTGTCGCGGAGTTCGGCGAGCGCGATGTCCTTGGCCCTGGTGAAGGCGGCAAGCAGCTTGCCGGGCAGGGCCGGATCGGCCGCGGCGCGCGACTCCTTGAGCGCGAGCGGATGCAAGGCCGGCGGCGCGCCGATGCTGGCCGCATAGGCGGCTTCCACGGCGGGCAGATCGTCGAACAGCCGCACCAGCAGCCCGTCGCGCGCGGCGAAAGGCCTGGGGATGCGCAGGCTGATGAGGCAATCGAGCTCGCCCTTGCGCAAGAGGTCGACCAGCGAGCTGCCCTCGGGCGCGGCAACCGCGTTGAAGCCGGCCGCCACACTTGGTGCCTTGGCTGCCGGCGCCGGCGTGTCGGTGGGACCGAACACCCAGCGGATCGAGCGCAGATCGACGCCGAACTGGTCCTGCAGCATGCCGCGAAGCCAGATGCCGCTGGTGTTGGCGAAATCGATGATGCCCACGCGCGCGCCGTTCAGGTCCCGCGGGCGAGGCCGCGCCCCGGCAGCGGGCACATAGATGCAGTCGTGCCGCATCGCCTGGGTGACGAAGGCCGGCAGGCCCACATAGCCGCGCACGCCCTTGTCGGCGCGCTGCACCAGGCTGCCGATCGAGATCTCGGCGATGTCGAGCTCGCCGCTGCCATAGGACGCCGCCACCACCGCGCCCGGCGCCATCACCCGTATGTCGAGCGCATAGCCATCGACGCCGACGCGCCCATCCTGCAGCGGGCGGATGCGGTCATAGCCGCCACAGCCGACAGAAAGTGTGTTCGTGGACATGAGCCGCTCTCCTTCAGCCGCGATCCTCGCCGACGATCATCGGCAGCGACGGGTCCCTGGACCATTCCAGGAGCGAGCCGTCATACATCGAGACATTGTCGTAGCCGAGCAGCGCGAGGACGAAGAAGGTCCCGCTCGCGGCGATACCGCCACCGCAATAGGCGAGGATGCGCGGCGCCTTGTCGGCCCCGGTCTCGGCAAGCAGCGCCTGCAGGCGCGGTATGGCGTGGAAGCGCTTGGTGTCGGGGTCGAACAGGGTGCGCAGCGGCAGGTTGACGCTGCGCGGGATGCGCCCCGGCCGGCCGTAATGCGCCCCGCCCGTGCCCAGGAACTGCTCGCGTGCAAGCGCGTTTAGCAGGCAGACGGACGGATCGTCCAGCGCCGCGCGCACATCGTCCAGGAGCGCGTGATACTCGCGCCGGTAGCCGCCGGTGAAGCTGCCGCGCCGCGCGGGCGGCGCATCCCTGCTCACCGGCTTGCCCTCGGCCACCCAGCGGTCCCAGCCGCCATCGAGGATGCGCACGTCCCTGGCGCCGGAAACCCGCAGCACCCAGAAGACGCGCGTCACGGTGGCAATGTAGTCGGCGCCATAGAGCACGATCGTGCTGTCGTCATCGACACCGAGTGAGCGCAACTTCTCGACGGTGCGTTCGTGCGGCGGCAGGCGATAGGCGATGTTGCCGCCCGGGTCGGCGAAATCCTCGACCATGCTGACATAGTGCGAGCCGGGAATGTGCCCCGCTTCCCAGTTCGGGCGGCCCGACCTGCAGATCGAGGCACCCACCGGCTGCGGTGTCATGTAGACCGTGCAGTCGAGGATGCAGAGCTTCGGATCGCCAAGCCGCGCCTCCAGCCAGGCGGGATCGACCAGGATCTGCAGATCGGGCGTCATCGCCATCCTCTCCTTGCGGTGCTCATCGGGCCTGCATGCGCGCGAGGTCCGCGGGCGCGATGTGGCAGTGCAGCGTGTGGTTCGCGGACAGGTGCTGCTCCGGCGGCGCCTCGGTCTCGCAGATCGCGCCCAGCTTGCGCGGGCAGCGCGTGTGGAACGGGCAGCCGCGCGGCGGGTTGGCGGGATCGGGCATCGTCCCTTCCAGGCGGATGCGCGCCCGCTCCGGCTCGTCCTCGATCGTCGGCAGGGCCGAGAGCAGCGCCTCGGTATAGGGATGGTGCGGGGGCGCGAACACCTCCTCGGTCGGGCCGGTCTCGACCACACGGCCGAGATACATCACCGCCACCCGGTTCGAGATGTAGCGCACCACGCCGAGATCATGCGATATGAACAAATATGATGTGCCGTGCTGGCGCTGAAGGTCGATCAGCTCGTTCAGCAGCGCTGCCTGCACCGATATGTCCAGCGCCGAGGTGGGCTCGTCGCACACCACCAGCCGCGGCGAGGCAGCAAAGGCGCGCGCGATGCAGACGCGCTGCTTCTCCCCGCCCGAAAGCTGGCGCGGATAGCGGTCGATGAAGCGCTCGCCGAGCTTCACGGCGGCAAGCAGCTCGGACACGCGCGGCGCGATCTCCGCCGCCGCGCAGAGATCGTAGAGCCTGAGCGGGCGTGCCAGGATCTCCTCCACCCGGTGCGAGGGGTTGAGCGACGCCTCGGGGTTCTGGAACACGATCTGCAAGGCGCGCCGCACCCCGCGCGCCCGCGACTGTGCCGTAAGGCCGATGCGCCCGCCGTCCAGCTCGACATGGCCTTCGCTCGGCGCCAGCAGGCCCACCACGCATTTCGCGAGCGTCGACTTGCCCGATCCGCTCTCGCCGACGATCGCCAGCGTCTCGCCCGCACCGATCTCCAGGCTGACGCTGTCCACCGCGGCCGAGACACGGCGCTGCGCAAAGGGCCAGACGCCCCCGCTTTGGGTGAAGGTCTTGCGCAGGCCGTCGAGGCGCAGAACGGGCGCGCCTGAGCCATCGGGCACCGCGTCATCCCCGGCACGCTGAGGCGCGGCCACGGGCAGCGCCTCCGTCTCGGTGGGGAAGTGGCAGCGGCTGAGATGGCCGCCTTCGAGCCTGGCAAGCGCGGGGGCCTCGTCGCGGCACCTGTCGCGTGCCAGCGCGCAACGGGGGGCGAAGACGCAGCCGGTGATAGCCTGGGACAGATCGGGCAGGCCGCCCGGGAGCGAGACCAGGCGCTGGCGCTTGTCGGTCCTGCGCGGGATCGCGTTCAACAGGCCGCGCGTATAGGGATTGCGCGGGCGGCGCAGGATGTCGGCCGTTGCGCCCTGCTCCATCAGCTCGCCGGCATAGAGCACGCCGACGCGGTCGCACACGCGCGCCACCACGCCGAGATTGTGGCTGATGAACAGGATCGCCACGCCGAGCGAGCGGCGCAGTTCCGCGATCAGGTCCAGGATCACCGCCTCGGTGGTGACATCGAGGCCCGTGGTCGGCTCGTCCATGATCAGGAGATCGGGCTTGCAGGCGAGCGCCATCGCGATCACCACGCGCTGCTGCTGCCCGCCCGAGAGCTGGTGCGGATAGCGCCGCGCGATATGGCCGGGCTCGGGAAGATGGACGCGCCCGAGCAGTTCCACCGCGCGGGCGGCCGCCTCGCGCCGGTTGGCACCCTGGTGCTGGCGGATCGCCTCCGCGATCTGCTCGCCCACCGCGATCGCGGGATTGAGCGCGCTGTGCGGGTCCTGGTAGACCATCGCCACCTGCCGGCCGCGCACCTTCTCCAGTTCGGCGCGCGGCAGTTGCAGGAGGTCGCGATCGCCGAGCAGGATGCGCCCCCCCTCGGCGCGCCCGCCGCGTATGTGGTTCACCACCGCGAAGGCGATGGTGCTCTTGCCCGAGCCGGACTCGCCGATCAGACCATAGGCCTCGCCCGGGCCGATGGCGAACGAGACGTCGTGCACCGCGCGCAGCGAGCCCTCGCCACGCCCATAGCGCACGGTCAGCCCATCGACGGTGAGAACGGGCGCCTGGGCGCTCATCGCCCGCGCCCGTCGGGAATGGCGATGGCGCGGCGCAGCCGGTCGCCGGTCAGGACCGTGCCGATCGATACCACCGCGATCGCAAGGCAGGGAAAGATCACCAGCCAGGGCGCGATCTGCAGGAACTGCTGGCCCTCCTTGACCATCAGGCCCCAGGCCGGCGTGGGCGGCTTCACCCCGATGCCGAGATAGCTGAGCGAGGCCGTGAGCAGGATCGCCGCCGCCACGCGCAGCGTGAAATCGACAATCAGGATGCCGATGATGTTGGGCAGGATCTCGCGGCCGAGTATGTACACAACCGGCTCGCCACGCGCGCGCGCGGCATCGACGAACTCGCGGCGCGCAATATCCTGCGTCACGCTGCGGATCAGGCGCGCCGAGCGCGGCCAGAACACGACGCCGATCGCCAGGATGACGTTGATCGTGCTGGCCCCCAGCATGACGACGATCAGCATCGCCAGGATCAGCGCCGGGAAGGACATCAGCACGTCCATCGTGCGCATCAGCATCTCGTCGATCCGGCCGCCGAAATAGCCGGCGGCAAGCCCGGTGGGCGCACCGAGCAGAACACCGAGGCCGGCGCAGGCAAGCGCCAGGAACAGCGTCGGTCGCGCGCCCCACAGCACGCGGCTGAACACGTCGCGACCGAACTCGTCGGTGCCGAACAGGAAGGCGAGGCTGGGTTCCTGAAGGATGTTGGCCGGATCGAAAGTGGTGGGCGCGCCCGGCGCGACAGACGGCCCGAAGGCGAGAAGCAGCAGCACGCCGACAGGAAAGGCCCCACCGAGCAGGCTGCGCACCACGCGCGCCCAGCCGCTCCTGGCCTTCCGCGCGGCGATGGGCGCCGCGCCATTGCCTGCAACCGGCACGGCGGTCAGCTCCGCAGCCGCGGGTTGAGGCGCATCGAGACGACGTCGGCAAGAAGATTTCCGACGCCGTAGGCGGCCGCCACAACCAGCACGGTTGCCTGAAGCGTCGGCACATCGCGGTGGCTGACCGACATCACCATGAGCTGGCCGATCCCGGCATAGGAGAACAGCGTCTCCACCACCACCAGCCCGCCCAGCACATAGCCGAAATGCATGCCAACCTCTGCCACCGTGGGCAGGAGCGCATTGCGCAGCGCATGCCTGACGATCACCGTGAGCCGCGGCAGCCCCTTCAACTCGGCCGTGCGCACATAGTTGCTGTCGAGCACGCCGATCATGCTCGCGCGCGTGATCTGGCTGAGATGCGCAAGCTGGTGCAGCACCAGCACGGTGATCGGCAGCACCAGCGCCTCGGGCTGGGCGAGCGGGTTCTCGCCCGGCCCGATCAGGCTCGATCCCGGCAGGATGGGCCACCAGATGCTGAAGGCGAGGATGAGCGCGAGCCCGATCACGAACTCCGGCAAGGCGAAGGCGACCACCGCGAAGGCCGAGAGCGCGCGATCGAGCAGGCTGCCCTGGAAGACGGCGCAGGCCACGCCCACCGCCAGCGACAGCGGCACCGCCACCGCCAGCACGAGCGCGGCCAGGATCGCCGAGTTCCACAGCCGCGCCAGCAGCACCGGCGCGACCGGCTGGTTGAAGGCGAGCGAGGTGCCGAAGTCCCCGCGCAGCATCGCGCCAACCCAGCCGAGATAGCGCTCGACCAGCGGCCGGTCGAGGCCGAGCCGCTGCTCGACCGCGCGGATCTCCTCGGCGGTTGCGGTCTCGCCCAGGATAGCGTGCGCGACATTGCCCGGCAGGACGTTGACGATCGCGAAGGTCAGCAGCGACACCGCCAGCAGGATGAGTCCGAGCAGCGCCACGCGCCGGAGGATTAGTGCCGACATCCCGCAGCGCTGCTCGGCTTTCCGATGACCGTTCCTGTCGCGGCTACGCGCTCAGCCACACGTCGCGATAGTCGGAAGCGCCATGCAGCGGCGGGTTGTAGTTCTGCACGCGGTTGGACTGGGCGCACATGTAGTTCATGAAGAACGGGATGATCCTCTCCGAGCTGCGGTGGATCCGCTCCATCGCCTGCGCGGCAAGCGCCTTGCGCTTCTCGAAATCCACCTCCGCGATCAGGTTCTCAAGCAGCGCGTCGGTGCCCGGCTCCACCTCGGTGCCGCCATAGTTGAAGGGCTGCTTGCTGTGGAAGATCTGGTAGAGGGATTCATACAGCGTGAGGCGATCGTTCCACTGCGAGATGTAGAGCGGCTTCTTGCGCGCCACGGTGGCGACATAGTCGGTATAGGGGATGTCGCGCACGGTGATGTTGACGCCGATCTTCGCCGCCTCCTCCTTCAAGGCCAGCGCCATCTTGGGCGAGGGCTGGCGCTGCGAGGAGCAGAAGCATTCGAGCGAGAGGTTGCTCACCCCCGCTTCCGCCAGCAGCCGGCGCGCGCGCGGCAAGTCCTGGTCGCGCTGCGGGATGGGCGGCAGATAGGCGTTGCCCGGCGGCAGCGTCACGTCGTTGGCGATGCTGCCCTCGCCGAGCAGGCTGGTCATCAGCAGCGGGCGGCGGTTGAGGATGTACTTGAACGCCTCGCGCACCTTGGGGTTGGTGAAGGGCGCCTGGTTAGCCTGGGTGAAGATGGCGTAGTACTGCCCCACCGTCACCGAATGCGCCTTCACGTTGGGCGCGCGGCGAAGCGGCAGGATCGCCTCGGAGGCGAGCATCTCCAGTATGTCAACGGCATTGCTGCGCAGGGCCGATTGCTGCGCGATCGGCTCGGCTATCGCGGTGATGCGGATGCCGTCCAGATAGGGGCGATCCGGCATCCAGTAGTTCTGGTGCCGCTCCAGCGTGGCGCCGACGCCGGGCTGGAACTCCTTCAGCCGGAACGGGCCCGTGCCCACCGGCTGGGTCGGCAGCGCGGCAAGGCGGTCGTGCGGCGCGATCTTCGCCCAGCGGTTGGCGAGTAGCGCCGGCATTTCCGAGCAGGGCTGGTTGAGCACGATGCGCACGCGGTGCGGCCCCTCGGCCTTCGCCTCCTTGACCGGCCCGAAAGCGCCGCGCGAACGCAGAGAAAGGCTGCGATCCTCGCTGCGCTCGATCGTCGCCACCACGTCGCGCGAGGTCATTTCCGTGCCGTGGTGGAACTTCACGCCCTGGCGCAGCTCGAACACCCATTCGCGCGCACCATTCTCGGCCCGCCAGGAGGTGGCCAGGCGCGGCACCGGCAGGTCCTGGCGATCGACATCGGTCAGCCCCTCGAACAGAAGGCCCGCCAGGGTCTGGCCGGAAAGCGAGAGCGTGAGATGCGGGTCGATCGAATCCGGCGCGCCGGGATAGTTCACGCGCAGCGTGCCGCCCTTGCGTGGTGTGGCCGTCTGGGCGTGCGCACGCATGATCGGCGCTGCCGCCATCGCCCCGCCCAGTGCCATCGCACCACCCAGAAGCCCGCGACGCGTGACTGGCGGCACTCCGTTGCTGTTGTCGGCGCCCATGCTGGCCTCCCCTGCCGGAAATCGCGGGCGGGCCGATCGCCTCGCCAACGCAACGAAACTATAGGCATTCGCCGGGCCGCCCGGCAAGGCTGCCCGCGGCGCACTTCCCACAATTCCAGCCATCCGGCATAAGGGGCGCCGGAGCAAGGCAGGGCGCAGCATGCAGGACATTGCCACCACGATCCTGGTCTGTGGCGGCGGCATCGCCGGCACGGTTGCAGCCATCGCCGCCGCGCGCGCCGGGGCCGGGACCCTGCTGGTCGAGCGCTGGGGGTTCCTCGGCGGCAGTGCCACCGCCGCCGCCGTAGGCCAGTTCGTCGGCTGGGAGACGGGCTCCGGCCGCCAGGTCGTGCATGGCATCGCCGAGGAGATCGTCGCACGCCTGGTCGCGCGCGGCGCGGCCGACGGGCACGGCCATTTCGTCATGTCCACCGGCCATCGCATGGACCGGGTCAACTACGACCCCGAGGCGCTCAAGCTGCTGCTCGACGAGATGGCGGCCGAGGCCGGCGTGCGCGTGCTGTTCCATGCCGGCCTGATGGCGGTCGCCGCCGCGCGCCGCACGATCGAGGCGGTGACGATGCTCACCAAGGCCGGGCCGTTGCGCATCCTGCCGCGCATCGTGGTTGACGCTTCCGGCGACCTCGACCTGCTCGCGCGCGCGGGCGCCGCCTTCCTGCCGCTCGACCCGAGCGAGAGCCTGCAGCCGGCCACGCTGATGTTTCGCTTCGGCCCGATCGACTTCGCCGCCTTCGAGGCGATCCCGCCGGCCGAGCGCGCGGCGCTGGCGCGCGAGGGGGTGGCGCGCGGCATGCTGGCACGCGCCGCGCTGCACGCCAGCCGCATGCCCGGCACCGACGATGCCTGGTTCAATATCGGCCGCGTCGCGGTGGATGCGACCGACCCCTTCGCCCTCAGCGCCGCCGAGATGGAGGGCCGCCGCCAGGCCTTCCGCGCCGCCGCCTTCCTGCGCGCGCTGGTGCCGGGCTGTGCCGCCGGCCGGCTGGTGGCGCTCGCCCCGCAGCTCGGCATCCGCGAGACGCGCCGTGTGCGCGGTCTGTACGTCCTGACGGCGGAGGATCTGCGCGCCGGCACGATGTTCGAGGATGCGATCGCGATCGGCGCCTATCCGATCGATATCCACCCGGCGCAGGGCGCGGGGCTGCACTTCCAGACGCTAGGCGAGGATCACGCCTACGCCATCCCCTATCGCGCCCTGGTGCCCGACGCGCTCGACAATGCGCTGGTGGCCGGGCGCGGCATCTCGGCCACGCACGAAGCGCATGCGGCAACGCGCGTGATGCCGCTCGCGATGGCGATCGGGCAGGCGGCCGGCACGGCGGCGGCGATGGCGGCGGCCGGCAATCTGCCGCCTGCGCTGGTGCCCGCTGCCGCCTTGCAGACCCGGCTGCGTGCCGCGCGCGCCCACCTGCCCGGCTGACGCCGCTCCCCTTGCCATGCCGCACCGCCGGTGCCACAAGCTGGACCCATGATGGGGCGTCGCAAGGCCCCGCGCAGGGAGAATGCAGCCATGAACGCAGCCGGTTTGTCCCGCCGCACCGCACTGGCGGCGGCCATTGCCCTTGCCGCGACGGCGGCGCGGCCCGCACGCGCGCAAGGCGCCGCCTGGCCCAACCGCCCGGTGCGCATCATCGTTCCCTTCCCGCCCGGTGGCCCGGCCGACGGCTCGGCGCGTGCGCTGGCCGAGGTGATGGGCCCGGCGCTCGGTCAGCCGGTGGTGGTCGAGAACCGGCCCGGCGCCGGCGGCGTGGTCGGCATCGGCGCGGCCGCCCAGGCCAATGACGGGCACACGTTGCTGATGGGCAGCACCAGCATGACCGTCACGCCCGCGCTGCGCAGCGACCTGCCCTACAATATCGAGCGCGATTTCGAGCCGATCGGGATGGTCTCGGCCCAGCCGCTGGTGGTTGTGGTGGCGGCCAACTCGCCGCTGCGTTCGATCCCCGATCTGGTCGCGGCGGCGAAGACGCGGCCCGGCCAGCTCACCGCCGCCAACAGCGGCAACGGCACGCTCGCCCACCTCGCCGCTGAGCTGTTCAACGGCCGCATGGGCGTGGAGCTCGCCCCGGTCGCCTATCGCGGCGAGAGCCTGATCATGCCCGACCTGTTGAACGGCACGGTCGCGCTTGGTTTCCTCAACCTGCCGATCCTGCTGCCGTTGATCCGCGACGGACGGCTGCGCGCCCTGGCCGTTACCTCGCCCACGCCGATCCCGGAGCTGCCGGGCGTGCCGACGCTGTCCTCGGTGGGTGTGGCGGGTCTCGATGTGCAGGGCTGGGCGGCGCTGCTGGCCGCGCGTGGCATCCCGGCGGAAGCGCTGCCGCGGCTGGAGGCGCAGTTGCGCGCCGCGTTGGCTTCCGACCCCGTGCGCGCCCGCTTCGCTAATTTCGGCGTGACGCCCGTGATCAGCACCCGTGCCCAGCTGCGCGACTACCTGAAGAGCGAGCAGACGCGCTGGGCCGAGGTGGTGCGCACGCGCCGCATCACGGTGCAGTAGCGGCCGCCGGCCTACAGCGCCGCCAGCCGCTGCCAGAGCAGGGCGAAGAACCCTTCGGCATCGAGCCGCGCCAGCACCTCGGCATTGGGCGGCCTGCCGGTCAGGGCGAAGAAATCGCCGACGGTCTGGCCGTAGCTGCGCGTCCCGGCCAGTTCGACACCGACATGCGCCGGGCGCGAGTTGAAAAGGTCGGGGCGCAACACCCAGCCGATCACGGTCGGATCGTGCAGCGGCCCGCCCGGCTCGCCATAGCGGGCGGGGTCGTTGCGATCGTAGAAGGTGATCAGCTCGGCGGCGGTGGCCGTGATGCGCCCACCCATCGCGCGGAGCGCGGCGACACGGCGGGGCGTTGCCAGCGCCTGGAAGGTGAGATCGAGCGGCGCCATCACGATCGGCACGCCGGCGCCGAACACGATCTCGGCTGCGTGCGGATCGGCCAGCACGTTGAACTCCGAGGTCGGGCTGCGGTTGCCGCCCACGCCGAAGGCCCCGCCCATCATCACGATGCGCGCGATGCCGGAGGCGATGTCCGGGCTATGGCGCAGCGCGAGCGCGACATTGGTCAGCGGGCCGAGCGTACAGAGCGTCAGCCCCCGCCCCTCACCGGCGGCTTCGCGTGCGAGCGCGATCAGGCGATCGACCGCATGCGCGGCCTCGGCCCCGCGCGCGGGCGCGGGCAGCAGCGTGCCGCCAAGGCCACCGGCGCCGCTATACTTGCCCTTCATGCGCGGCCCGATCAGCGGCCCCGGGCAGCCGGCGAACACCGGCACCTCCGCGCGCCCGGCCAACTCGCGCACCTTGCACGCATTCTCGGTGACGAGCGGCAGGTCGACATTGCCCGCAACCGTCAGCACCGCGCGCAGATCAAGCTCGGGCGAGGCGAAGGCGAGCAGGAGCGCGATCGCGTCATCGACGCCGGGATCGCAGTCGATGACGACGGGTATCGGCCCGGTCATGCGTCAGCGCGCCGGCCTGGCGTTGATCGCGAGCGTGTAGCCGTCGGCGCGCGGGACGTAGTTCGCGGCCGTGCCGCTGGCCCAGCTGTAGTTCAGGAAGAACAGCGGGATCACGCCGACATCGCCCATGGCAAGCTCGGTCGTCTCGCGCAGCAGCGCCTCGCGCCGTGCATCATCGACGGTGGCCAGCGCCTCCTGCAGCAGCGCATCGAAGCGCGCATTCGACCAGCGGCCGCGATTGCCCGAACCATCGCCGCGCTGCGGGTTGAAGGTGGCGAGCAAGGGGCGCAGCACGGAGGATGCCTCGCCCGTCTCGGCCGCCGCCCCGCCCATGATCAGGCTGAACTCCAGACGGCTCGCGCGCGTGAAATAGACCGCCGCCGGCAGGGTCTCAAGCTGCGTCGGCACGCCGGCGCGGGTGAACATCTGCGCGATCGCCTGCGCCACCTTCTCGTCGTTCGGGTAGCGGTCGTTCGAGGCGTGGAAGGTCAGCGTCAGGTTGCCGGCAACGCCGGCCTCGGCCAGAAGCGCCTGGGCGCGGGCGAGATCGGCGGCGGGCGCGCGCAAGGATGGCACATGGCCGAAAAAGCCCTCCGGCACCAGCTGGCCCGAGGGCTCGCCCTGCCCGTCCATGATGCGCGCAACGAGCGCCTGCCGGTCGATCGAAAGCGAGAGCGCGCGCCGCACCCGCGCATCGCGCAGCGCATTCGGCACGGGCTGGCCGTCGCGCCCCTTGACATGCGGCGACTGCTCGCGCGCGCTGTCGAGGTGCAGATACATGATGCGGTTGCTCGGCGCCGAGGCGATGCGGATACGCTGGTTGCGCGCGAGCACGGCCTGGTCGGCGGGCGGCACCGCCTCGATCAGGTCGAGATCGCCGGCAAGCGCCGCGGCCACGCGCGCGGCGTCGGCGGTGACGAAGCGCATCGTCACCCGCTCCCACGGCACCGCGCCGCCCCACCAGCCATCGTTGCGCGCCAGCACGACGCGATCGCCCGGCGCATAGGAGACGAAACGGAACGGGCCGGTGCCGATCGCGCCTCCCTCGCGGGCGAAGGCGGCCGTCTCGGCCTGCTCCTGGGCGGCGGGGATGATGGCGATGCGGCTGACGCTCGCCGGCAGGAGCGGGAACGGCCCGTTGGTGCGCATGCGCACGACCGTGGGCGACACCGCCTCCACCGCCACCACGGGGCGGACGAAAGGCAGGAAGCTCGACGGACTGTTGCGCACGTTCGGGATGCGCCGGAAACTCGCCGCCACATCCTCGGCCGTGACCGGCTTGCCGTCATGGAACCGCGCGCCGGGGCGCAGGGTGAACTCCCAGGTGGTGGCGTCCACCGCGCGCCAGGACAGGGCAAGGCCCGGCTGCAATTCCTGCCGGTCGCCCTGGTTGATCAGCCCGTCATAGATGTTGCGCGCCAGCGCACTGTTCGAGCCTATGACGTGGAAATGCGGGTCGATCGCGGTGATGGCCGAACCGAGGCCCACGCGCAGTTCGGCCGCGCCTGCCGGCGTGGCAATGGCCAGCGCCGCAATTGTCGATAACAGGATGCGCCGCATCGCCGGTTCCTCCTCCGCTTCGTGTTCGGACCGCATATTGCCGCGCGGCGCGGGCAATGTCACCGCCCGCGCAGGCCCCGTCCCGGGGCCTTGCGCGCGCCGCCCGCACATGCGATCCCAGGCCGGCAACAGCGGAGCGCATGCCATGAAAGCCGTCATCGCCGAGGGATCGGGCCCGCCCGAGGTGCTGGTGCTGCGCGACATCCCCACACCGGTGCCCGCCGGCCGGCAGGTGCTGGTGCGCGTGCGCGCCTGCGGCGTCTGCCGCCGCGACGTGCTGACGCGCCAGGCGGCGCAGCGCCGGGGTGCGGCGAGCCCGCTCGTGCTCGGCCACGAGATCGCCGGCGAGGTGGCGGCCCTCGGCCCCGATGCGCGGCGATTCGCCGTGGGCGACCGCGTCTGTTCCACCCAGCGCGAACGGGTGTGCGGCTGCTGCACCATGTGCCGCACGGACCGCGAGACGCTGTGCGCCGATCTCCGCTTCCTCGGCTTCGAGGCGGCCGGCGGCTATGCCGAGTATGCGCTCGTCAATGACGACAACCTCGCCCGCGTGCCGGCGAGCGTCGATTTCCCTGCCGCCGCGATCGTCGCCTGCACGGTCGGCACGAGCTACAACGCGGTCTGCGATACGGGCCGCGCGCGGCCGGGCGAGACCGTGCTGATCGTCGGCATGGGCGGGCTCGGCAGCCATGCGGTGCAGATCGCGCATGCCATGGGCACGCGGGTGATCGCCGCCACGCGCTCCCCCGGCAAGGAAGGCGCGCTTCGGCAGGCGGGGGCCGATGTGGTAGTGGTCACCGCCGATGGCCGCTTCGCCGAGGGCGTGCGCCAGGCCACCGCCGGGCGCGGCGTGGACATGGCGGTGGATACGGTGGGCGGGGCCACCTTCCACGAGGTGCGCCGCTCGATGGCGCCGGGCGGGCGCATCGTTGTGGTGGGCGAGGTCACCGGCACGCCGGTGGAGCTCGACATCGCCGCGATCTATCGCCGCGGCCTGGAGATCCGCAGCGCCGTCAGCACCTCGCGGCGGCAGCTCGAGATGGCGCTGCGCATGGTCGAAAGCGGCGCCGTGCGCCCGCTGGTGGAACGCATCATGCCGCTGGAGCAGGCGGCGGAAGCCCACCGGCTGGTGGAGGCGAACGCGGTGACCGGGCGGGTCGTGCTGGTGCCCTAGGGCACGTTCCGTTCGGCTTGAATCAGTCGAACGGAAGTCGTGCCCGAGAAACTTAAGGTTTGCGAGCAGCTTAGTCCGATCTGGTGGAACCGCCCTGCGGTTCTACCAGATCGGACGCTGCTCTAGCGCCGGGGCGCGCCCCGTCTTCACGCCGTGCGGCGCGGCAGTTCCAGCGCGGCCTGCGCCTCGCGCAGCACCTCGGTGCCGTCGGCCTTGACAATATCGAACGTGCACAGCACGAGGCCGCGCCCCTCCTCGATCGCGGTACCGGAAACAGCGCCGCGCAGGATGATGGTCTCGCCCGCGAACACCATGCCGCGCAGCCGGAACGACAAGCGGCGCAGGAAGGCATCCGGCCCGCCCCATTGCATCAGCAGCCGTGCGATCAGGGCGCCGGCCATCTGCCCGTCCATGAAGGGCGCCTTCATGCCGGATTCCACGACAAAATCGGGATCGTAGTGGTAGCGGTGGAAATCCCAGGTGGCGCCGGCATAGGTCACCAGCGCAGTCAGCGTGGCCGGGAATTCGAGCGCAGGCAGCGCCTCGCCCACCCGCACATCCTCGAAACAGCGCGTCGCGGGCATGGTCATGGCCGGTAGATGTTGGTCTCGCGGTTGATGGCCAGAAGCTCGGCCCGCTGGTTGGTGAAGCGCGCCTCGGAGACGACGAAGATAAGGGCGCCGCCCTGGCGCGTCTCGCGCTCGAAGATGTCGAGGATGCGCCAGGTCGCGGTGATGCGGTCCTCGGCGCGCACGGGCTGGTGGAACTCGTATTCGTTGCCGCCGCGGATGAAGCGCGTGTCTGCCACCGGCAGCGGCCAGCAATGGCCGATATAGCCGTTCTCGTCGGGTGGCGACTGGTAGATCTGGTTTGTCTCGCACACCAGCGTCGGCGGGGCGATCACCCCGCCATGGCGGGTCTGCGCCGCGAATGCCTCGTCCTGGTAGAGCGGATTGGCGTCACCCAACGCCAGGGCGAAGTAGCGGATGCTGGCCGCGCCCAGCGCCTCGGGCGCCGTGTAGCTGACCTCGCGGCCGATCCAGGCACAGAGCTCGTCGGTGATGTGCGATGCCATCCGCGCGCGCCCCCGGCCCCGCTTGCCGCCGCTCAGTCCAGCACCGCGATCGCCTCGACCGCGATCTGCACGCCGCGGGTGGGATAGCCTTCGCAGA
Organism: Alphaproteobacteria bacterium; assembly: GCA_020850755.1. Taxonomy (GTDB): domain Bacteria; phylum Pseudomonadota; class Alphaproteobacteria; order Acetobacterales; family Acetobacteraceae; genus JADZEB01. Next base: position 80,651 of record JADZEB010000032.1, read on the forward strand.
TCACGCCGGTGGCGGCCGGATAGGGCGGCTTGAAACAGTCGCGTCGCACATCGGCGGTGCCGCGATAGGCCGCGAGCGCGGCGGGCGGGATGAATTCCGTGGTCTTGACCACGCGATCAAGCCCCGCGCCGGCCGCCGCCAACTCGGCGCCGATGCGCTGGTAGATCTCGCGGCACTGCCCGACCACGTCGCCCGCCGCCGGGTCGCCCTGTGCGGCGGCGATCACCACGCGCGGCCCGCCCTTGCGGCGGAGCACGAGTTCCACCTGCGCGCCGGCGCCATCGCTGGCGACGCGCGGGCCGACGATCTGCATCACATGCCGCGTGCCGAGCCCGGCATGCTGCGCCGTGCCCGGCGCGATGCCTGGTGCCAGGAACTCGGTCGCGCGGATCACGTCGGCGCGCGCAAGGCCGCGCTCGCGCAGGGCCGCATCCGCCGCCACCCAGGCCGCGGCCGCATCGGCCCCGGCCGCACCGGCGACATAGTCGAGCGGCTTCTCGCCGCCGCGCGCCGCGACGCCCTCGACCTCGATCAGCGCCGTCGGGCGCAGCAGGCTTCTCACGACGATGGTCGTGACGACGGGATTGCCCGCGAACAGCTCGCGCCGCAGCGCATCGAGCCGCGCCCGGTCGGGCAGCGCCGCCGGCGTGAGATACTCGACCAGCCGCACGACATCGCCGAGCCCCTGCCCGCCCGCCTTCAGCGTGATGCGCATCTTCTCGTAGACGGTGCGCGCCTGCGCCACCAGATCGCCCTCCACCACCACGCCCTTCTGCGCGGCATCGAAGCGCGCGGCGGTGGAGCCGGCGATCCAGCTTGCCCCGCCCGCGACAATCGCCAGCGAGAAGGTGAAGCGCCGATAGTCGAGGAAGTGGTAGTCGTCCGGTTCGAGCGCCTGGAGCGGCATCGGGCTAGCGTCCCTTCCAGCGTGGCGCGCGCTTCTCGCCATAGGCCTTCAGCGCCTCGGTATGGTCCTCGGTCGCGCGCGCGATCTTCTGCGCGCGCTCGGTGAAGCGCACGGCATCGTCGAGGTCCTGGTAGAGCGATTCCGTCAGCGCCGTCTTGAACAGCTGCACCGTGATCGGCGGGCAGTTGTCGATGATCTCGCGGGCAAGCTCGCGGCAGCGCGGCAGAAGCTGCTCGGGCTCCACCACCTCGGCGACGAAGCCGATCCTCAACGCGCCCTCGGCGTCGATGGTGCGTCCCGTCACGCCCCATTCATAGGCGCGCGCATAGCCGATAATCTGCGGCATCAGGGCAAGGCTGGCATCGTCGGGCACGATGCCGCGGCGCACGAAGACCCAGCCGAAGCGCGAGCCGCGCGCGGCGATGCGGATGTCGCAGCCCACCGCCAGCCCGATGCCCGAGCCGATCGCCGGCCCGTTCACCGCCGCTATCGCCGGCTTCGACATGCGCCGAAGCGAGGTGACGACGCGGCGGATATCGGCCTCGTGCGGATACATCTCCTCGCGCAGCGTGGGATGCGGCGGCTCGAGCGACTTGCCCTGCGCGGTCATGCGCTTGATGTTGCCGCCCGAGCAGAAGATGCGCCCCGAGCCGGTGAGGATCATCACCCGCGCCTTGGGGTCGGCCTCGATGCGCGCGAACTCGTCCACCAGTTCGCGGTTCATCGCCCAGTTGACGGCGTTCTTGGCGTCCGGGTCGTTGATGGTGACGAGGACGATGCCGTCCTCGCCCTGCTCAGACGTGATGAACTGGTAGCTCATGCGGGTCCTCTCCACGGAAGCGTCCGAGATCCTCGCGCAACAGGCGCGCGAGCGCCCGCCGATGATGGCCGGCATCGCCATAGGCCGATTGCGCGGCGATGGCGCGGTGGTAGTAGAGCTCGAGCGGATAGTCGCGGTAATAGGCGATCGCGCCATGCACCTGATGGGCGATGCGCGTGAGCGCCGGCATGCACTCGCCGGCCTTGGCCTTGGCCATCGCCACCTCGCGCCCGGCCGGCTTGCCCGAGGCGAGGCGCGCATTGGCCTGCCAGGCCAAGAGCCTGCAGAGCCACAGGTCGCGATACACATTGGCCATGTGGTGCTGCACGCCCTGGAAGCTGCCGATGGGGCGGGCGAACTGCACCCGCGTCTTCGCATAGGACAGCGTGAGGTCGAGCGAGGCCTGGCCGATGCCCACCAGTTCGGCCGACTTCATGGCCGCGCCGCGCAGCAGCAGTTGCGCGACATGCGGCCACGCACCGCCCGCCTCGCCCACCAGCGCGTCGGCGCCGAGGCGGACATTGCTGAAGGTCACCTCCCACAATGCCTCGCCGCCCGCCGCCTTCAGCCTGCGACGCGCCACACCAGGCGCATCGCCCGGCACGAGCAGGAGCGTAAGGTCCTCGGGGCGCAGGCCGCTGCGGCCAAGACAGATCATCGCCTCGGCAGCGCCGGCGTCGCGCACGAACAGCTTGGTGCCGTTGATGGCGAAGCCGTTGCCGGCGCGCGCGATCTCGGTGCGGATCTGGCCGGGCGCGAGCCCGCCCGCGGGCTCGGTGATCGCGGTCGTGAGCAGGCCCTCGCCCGCGGCGATACGCGGCAGCCAAGCCTTCTTCTGCGCCTCGGACCCGGCTTCGAGCAGCAGCATGCCGCCCTCGACCACCGAGGAATAGATCGGGCTCGGGATGGCGCCCTGGCCCAGCGCCTCGACGATCAGAGACAGCTCGAACAGGCCGAAGCCCGACCCGCCGAACGCGTCCGGGAAGGGTGCGCCGGCCCAGCCCATCTGCGCCATCTCGCGCCAGACGCCGGCATCGAAGCCGTTTTCGGTTTCCTCCAGCTCGCGGATGCGCGCGGGCGTGAGTGCCGACTGGGCGAAGGATTTCGCCGTCTCGGCGATCAGCGCCTGGTCCTCGTTCAGCGTGATGTCCATCGCGTCCTCCCGGCGCTCAGCGCGGCAGGCCGAGGCCGCGCTGGGCCACGACGTTGCGTGTGATGTCGAACCCGCCCGCGGCGAACTGGAAATAGAGGTGGTCGCGATACTCGACCTCGACCTCGCCATCGAGCTGCGCATGGGGCGAGCCGGCGCGCAAGGGCGCGTGCGGCCCGAGCAGGTCGAGGCCGGATATGTCCATCCGCCGCGATACCTCGCGCTTGACCAGGAGCGCGAGCGAGGTCTCGTGCTGCGGCATCAGCCCGCGCGCATGCAGCGAGGCGAGCCAGTAGCTCATCAGCCGCGCACCCTCGGCCTCGATCGCCAGCCGCGCCAGTTCGTCCTGCACCAGGGGATCGTCTATCGGCCGGTCGGCGCCGTCGCGGTCCTTGCTGCACCAGGCGAGCAGCCGGTCGAACTGGTAGCCGACCAGGCCGGGGCTGGACAGCGCCGCACGCTCGAAGTCGATCGCGCCCATCACCACCTTCCAGCCCTCGTCCTGGGTGCCGACGAGCATGGAGCGCGGCACACGCACCTGGTCGAAATAGACGGCGTGGTGCGTCCAGCCGGCCAGCGTGGGGTATTTGGTGATCTTCACGCCCGGGCTTCTCATGTCGACGATGAACAGGCTGATGCCCTTGTGCTTCGGCCCGCTCGGGTCGGTGCGCGCGGCGACCCAGCCATAGTCGGCCATGTGCGCGTCGGAGGAGAACATCTTCTGCCCGGTGATGACGAAGTCATCGCCATCGGCCACCGCGCGCGTCTTCATGTTGGCGAGATCAGAGCCAGCCTCGGCCTCGCTGTAGCCCACGAACCAGGACAGCTCGCCCTTGATGATGCGCGGCAGCAGCATCGCCTTCTGCTGCTCGGTGCCGAAGGCCATCAGCGCGTTCGGCACATAGGTGATGGAGCGATCGAGGCCGGGGGCGCGGAAATACTCCATCTCGTCCCAGAAGATCGCCTGGAAGATGCGGCTTCGCCCGCCGCCGCCATACTGCGCCGGCCAGCCCATGCCGATATAGCCGGCCGCGCCGAGCTTGCGGCGGAACGCCTTGGTGAAATCGGGCGACCACATGCCCTGTTCGCCGAGGTCGCGATGCGCCGCCCACACCTCGGGCGTCACCTCGCGCTTGAGGAAGGCGCGCACTTCGGCCCGGAAGGCGGCCTCTTCCGCGGTGGGCTCCAGATCCATCTCGGCCTCGCTTCTCGCTTGCTAGGAAAGGACACCCTCGGCCTCGAGCGCGGCGAACTCCGCCGCGCTCATACCGACAAGCCCGATGCAGATCTCGCGCGTATGCTCGCCCAGCATCGGCGCGCGACGATAGGAGACGCCGACACTGTCCATGCGCCAGGGCAGGCCGAGCTGTTCGAACCGGCCGGCGACGGGGTGGTCGCTCGACACCACCATGCCGCGCGCGCGCAACTGCGGATGGCCGAGCAGCTCGTCCGTGCGCAGCACCGGCCCGGCAGCGATGCCGGCGGCCTGGAGCGTCTCGGTGGCATCGGCCTGCGCGTGAAGGCGCGTCCAGCCGGAAACAGCTTCATCGAGCGCGTCGGCATTGGCGTGGCGCGCGGCGGCGCTGGCGAAACGCGGATCGCTCTGCCATTGCGCATGGCCGGTTGCCTTGCAGAAGGCCGCCCACTCCGCCTCGCCATCGACGCTGATGGCGATCCAGCGGTCATCCTCGCCGCAGGGATAGATGCCATGCGGCGCTTTCACCCGGTCGCGGTTGCCGGCGCGCACGGGGTCGCGGTCGTTCATGGTCAGGTCGAGCACCGCCTCGGGGATCAGGGCGAGCATGACCTCGTACATGCCCATGTCGATGAACTGGCCTTGGCCGGTCTTGTTGCGGTGATGCAGCGCGGCCATGATCGCGAATGCGCCGTAGCCGCCGGCCATCGGGTCGGGCAGCACGCCGCCCATCAGGCGCGGATGGCTGTCGGCATAGCCGGTTACGTCGGCCACGCCGCTGAACAGGTTCACCGCGCTGTGGAAGCCCATCGCGCCCGCCATCGGCCCCGAGCGCCCGAACGCACCGCAGGACAGCATGATGATGTTCGGGTTGACCTTCTGGATGACATCGTAGCCGAGGCCGAGCTTCTCCAGCACGCCGGTGGAGAAATTGTCCACCATCACGTCGACCTTGGCGGCGATGCGGCGCACCAGCTCGCGCCCGGCATCCTTGGTCAGATCGATGGTGCAGCTTTTCTTCGCGCCATAGAGGAAGTTGAAGTAGCCGCTGGCGTTGGGATCGCCCTCCTTGCCGGACGTGAAGGGTGGCGCCTTGCGCCCGGTCATGTGGGCGCGGGATTCGATCACGATCACCTCGGCGCCGAGCCAGCCCAGCCACTGGGTGCAGAACGGCATGGCGATGAACTGGCCGAGGTCGAGCACGCGCACGCCCTCGAGCGGCAGGGGCTTGGCGGTGACGTTCATGGCGCCTCTCCCAGCCAGTCGGCAAGCACGGTCCGGGTATGCTCGCCCAGGCGCGGCGCCGGACGGCGCAGGGACCAGGGCGAGGCGCGCATCATCAGCGGCCCGGCCGGCATCCGCGCCTTGTGGCCGTTGATGCTGACATCGATGAAGCTTGCGCGCACGCGCGCATGCTCCGAGGCTTCCAGCCGCCGCAAGGGATAGAAGGGGAACAGCGGCAGGCGCAGCTTGCCGGCAAGCGCGAACAGCTGCTCGCCGGTCAGGGTCGCGGTCCAGGCCTTGAGCCGCTCGCGCAGATCGCGCCAGTTCTCGCCGCGCGCGCCGACGGTGTTGAAGGCGGGCGTCTTCGCCCAGTCGGGGCTGCCCATCGCCTCCACCACGCGGTCCCACTGATGGTCCATCGGCGCGGCGAGCGTGATGTAGCCGTCCTTGCAGGGCAGGTAGAAATTCGGCATGCGCCCGAAGATGGTCGGGTTGGTCAGGCGGTTGTAGGTGCCGCCGAGATAGGAGGTGGTGGTGAAGTCGCGCTGCTGCATCGCCGCCACCGCGGCCTGCTGGCTCACCTCGACATGGCAGCCCTCGTTGGTGCGCCCGCGCGTGAGGAACGCGGCCATCGTGCCGGTGGCCGCGCCCATGCCCGCCAGCGTCTCGGCAACGAAGGCGGCCGGATGGAGCGGCGGCTCGCGAAGGAGATCCTCGGAGGCGTCGGGCATGCCGGGCGTGCTGTAGGCGAGCCCGCCCATCGCGTATGTCACCAGCTCATCGCCATGCCGCTCGGCCCACGGCCCGTCGGTGCCGAAGGGCGAGATGCTGGCGATGATCAGGCGCGGATGGCGCGCGCGCAGCACCGCCGGCGCGACACCGGCCTCCGACAGCGCGGCGGCCGGCAGGTTGGTCACGAACACATCGGCGCGCGCGGCCAGGCGATCGAGCGTCGCGCGCCCCGCCTCCGTGCCGGGATCGAGCGTCACGCCGAGCTTGTTGGTGTTGAGGTAGTGGAACAGGCCGCTGGCTTCCGGATCGGGCTTGCCGCCCGGGAAAGGCCCGCGCTGGCGCGACGGATCGCCGCCCGGACGCTCGACCTTCACCACCTCGGCACCGTAGTCGCCGAGCAGCTTGGCGGCAAAGGGGGCCGATGTCCCCTCGCCCAGCTCGACGACGGTCATCCCCGCGAGCGGGCCAACCGTCCCCTTCGCGGCGCTTGCCGTTGTTGCAGCACTCATCGCGCGACACGCACCTTGCTGAGTTGTTCCAGCACCTGCTCGGCTTCCTGCACCATCGACATCATGATGTCGCGCGCCGGGCGCCGCCGCTTGAGCATGCCGCCGATCTGGCCGACCGGGTTGTTGATCAGCTCGGCGCGGCCGGCGGCATCGGCGGCGGCGATGAAGTCGTCCATCAGCACGCCCTGCAGCGGCATCGGCAGCGGGCTGAGGCCCGATTCATCCCACGCCTTGATGACATCGTTGCGATAGTCGCGCGCCGTCTTGCCGGTATAGGCGCGGGTGATGACGAAGTCCTCCGCCGCGCCGATGATGATCTCCTCCTGGTGGCGCGGATAGATGCCGGATTCCTCGGCCAGCAGGAAGGCCGTGCCGACCCAGGCCCCGACCGCGCCGAGCGCGAGCCCGGCCACCAGCGTGCGGCCATCGGCGATCGCGCCGGCGGCCAGCACCGGCACCGGCTTGACCGCATCGACCACCATCGGGATCAGCGGGAAGTTGGCGATCCTGCCGGTATGCCCGCCCGCCTCGTAGCCCTGGGCGATGATGTAATCCACGCCCGCCTTGGCCTGGCGCTCGGCGTTGCGGACATTGCCGACGAGGCCCATCACCTTCATGCCGACCTGGCGGGCCATCGGCACCACCCAGGCCGGATCGCCGAGGCCGGCGACAAACAGCGGGATCCGCTCCTCGAGGCAGACATCGACCTGGCGGCGGATGAACTCGGCCGACATCGCCGCGCGGTCGTCGGTCATGTGGGCAAGGCCGAACTTGTCGAACAGCGAGCGGGCGAAGGCAGCATGCTTGGGGAAGTCGCGCTGGATGCGCGCGCGCACCTCGGCGCGGTCGGGCACCGCCTCGGCCATGCTGGCGGGCATGAGCAGATCGACGCCGAAGGGACGGTCGGTCAGGTTGCGCGTCTCGCGGATGCGGCGGCGCACCTCGTTATGGTCGAGCCAGGAGCAGCCGAGCACGCCCATGCCGCCGGCGTTGCACACGGCCGCCACCAGCTTGGGCGGCGTCGCCATGCCCTTCACGCCCATGCCGGCCAGGATCACCGGATGCTCGATCTTGAAGTCGTCGCACAGGCTGGTGTGCAGGATGCTCTTGCTCATCGGGCTTGGTCCTTCATTTGCGCCTTGGCAGTTTCGGCCATCTTTGCCGTCATGGATAGTCGCGGCGAAGCTTGGGATCGAGCAGGTCGCGGATCGCATCGCCAAGCAGGTTGGAGGCAAGCACGGTCAGGCAGATGGCGATGCCGGGGAAGATCACGATCCACGGCGCGGTGAGCGCGAGCGCGGTCGCCGCCCCCGACATCATCAGCCCCCAGGATGCCTGCGGCTCCTGGATGCCGGCACCGAGATAATCGAGTGCCGCTTCCTGCACGATCGCAAGGCCGAGATAGGCGGTTGCGATCACCAAGAGCGGCGCGAAGGTGTTCGGCAGCACATGGCGCAGCAGGATGCGCGCATCCGAACAGCCGGTGGCGCGCGCCGCCTCGATGAAGGGTGTGGCCTTGAGCACCAGCACGCTCGAACGCGCGATGCGCGCCGCGCGCGGGATGATCGGCATCGCCAGCGCTATGATGACATTCTGCAAGGACGGGCCGAGCACCGCGGCCATGGCGAGTGCGAGCAGCAGCATCGGGAAGGCCAGGAGCGCATCCATCACCCGCTGCGCGACCGTATCGGCCCAGCCGCCGTGATAGCCGGTGACGATGCCGATCGCCGCCCCGATCACCACGCCGAGCAGGCTTGCCCCCAGCCCCACCATCAGCGAGACGCGCGCACCCCAGATCAGGCGCGAGAGCGTGTCGCGCCCGAAGGCATCGGTGCCGAGCCAGTATTTCGCGTTGGGCGGGACATAGAGCGCGGTGGGGTCGCCCTCGGCCGGATCGAAGGGCGCGAGATAGGGCGCGCCGACGGCGAACACCGCCATCACCAGGAGAACGAGGGCGCCCATCGCGCCGAGCGGCTGCTGGCGCGCCATGCGCAGAAGCCGGCTCAGCCGGCCCGGCCGCGGCGGCAGCAGCGTGGTGGCATCCGCCGGCTCGGCGATGGCGGCAGCACTGCCAGCGGCGGCGGGCGGCGCGCTCATGCCTTGGCCGTCCTTACGCGGGTGCGCGGGTCGAGCCACCCATAGAGCAGATCGACCGTAAGATTGCCGATCACCACGATGCCGGCCAGGATCAGCACGATGCCCTGCGCCGCCGGGTAGTCGCGGTTGAGGATGGCGTTGACGACATACTGGCCGAGGCCCGGCACGTTGAACACGGCCTCGGTCACGATCAGGCCACCGAAAAGGGCCGAGAACTCGAAGCCGATCAGCGTCACCACCGGCATCAGCGCGTTGCGCAGCCCGTGGCGGATCACCACCGCCCCCTCGGCCAGGCCCTTGGCGCGTGCGGTGCGGATATAGTCCTCGCCCAGCACCTCGAGCATGATCGAGCGCGTCATGCGCGCGATCAGCGCAAGCTGGCGCAGGCCCACCGCGATCGCCGGCCAGATCAGCTGCGACAGGCTTTGCAGCGGGCTGACCCAGAACGGCTCCCAGAACAGCGGCGCGCTCCACTGGAAGAAGTAGACGAGCCCCAGGATCAGCAGCAGGCCCACCCAGAAGGAGGGCGCAGCCAGGCCACCGATGCTCAGCGCGCGCAGGATCTGGTCGAACCAGGAACCGGCGAAGCGCGCCGACAGCACGCCCGCCGGGATGCCCAGGAACACGGCGATCAGCATCGCCATGACCACGATCTGCAGCGTGAAGGGAAAGCGCTGCGCCACATCCTCGATCACCGGGTTGCCGGTGTAGAGGGAGGTGCCGAGATTGAGCCGCGCGATCTCGGCACTCCATGCCACGAACTGCACCGGCAAGGGCTGGTCGAGGCCGAGCCGCGCCCGCACCTCGGCCAGCTCCGCGTCCGAGATCGCGCCGGCGCCAGCGCCCGTCATCATCACGGCCGCGTCCCCGGGCAGGACGCGCATGATGACGAACACCATCAGCGCCACCAGAAACAAGGTGGCCAGCCCGCTCAGCAGGCGCTGGACGACGTACCCGAACATGCCCGGTTCCGCACCGATCCCCTGTTATGCGTCCAGCCAGACCTGATGCAGGTTCATGTTCGCATAGAGGTCGGGCAGCGCTGTCCAGCCCTTCATCGTGTTGCTGTGCGCGGCGCCGTAGCCCACCCAGGCCAGGTTGATCTGGTAGTAGGTCTTGAGGAAGGCGAGCTGGAACTGCTTGATCAGCTGCCCGCGTTTGGCGGGATCGAGTTCGCTCGACTGCTGGCGGTAGAGGGTGTCGAGGGAATCGTCGCGCCACTTGCCGTAGTTGCGCCCACCGAAGCTGGTATAGCCCTCGCCCAGGATCTGGTCGGGCAGCGAGCCCGCGATCGCCACCGAATGCGCCACCAGCTCGAACTGGCCGGTGGTTTCCAGCGTGTAGAAGGCGCCCGCGTCGCGCACATCCACGGTCGCGTCCAGACCGATATTCTTGAGCTGGGCGGCGATGTTGATCGAGGAATCGCGGAAGGCCGGTATGTCGCCGCGCGCCAGCAGCGAGACTTTGAAGCCCTCCGGCACGCCGGCGGCGCGCAGCAGCTCGCGCGCGCGGCGGCGATTGGCTTCCAGATTGCCGCCGAGCCCGGGCAGCGTGTCGTAGCCGCCGAACTGCTTGATCTCCTCCGCGCTCAGGCTGTGGGGGCTGCCGGGCGGCAGCAGGCCCATGCTGTGGAAGAAGGCGCCGGCCAGCGGCCCCACCGTCTTGATGAACGCGTCGCGATCGAGCGCGAGCGACAGCGCCTCGCGCACGCGCACATCGTCGAAGGGCTTCTTCTCCACCTGCGGGATCAGGTTGATGAAGGTGGGCGTGGGGCGGCGCAGCGCCGTCATGCCCTGGACCTGACGCAGGTTCTGCAGCACGGATTCGTTGGCGAAGAAGAAGCTCGCATCGATGCGCCGGCCCTGCAGCGCGGCGCCGCGCTCGATCTCGCCGCGGATCGGGAACATCTGGATCTTGTCGAGGTGGGCCGGACCGCCATAGTAGCGGTCGAACCGCTCGAACTCGTAGATCTGCCCGTTCACGGCGCGGCCCAGCCGGAACGGCCCCGTGCCCATGATCTGGCGCTTCATGCCCGTGCCCTGCGCGTCCAGCGGCTCGGCCACGGCCTTGGAGTAGATCACGTTGAACGGATTGCTGACCATGAACAGGAAGTCGGGCTGCGGCGCCTTGAGCCGCACCACGACGGTGCGCGGCCCTGGCGCTTCGATGCCATCGACATTGCCGAGCAGGCCGCGGCGCGGGCTGACGATCCCGCGCGGCGGGTTGCGGATGCGCTCGAGGCTGTAGACCACATCCGCCGAGGTCAGCGGCGAGCCGTTGTGGAACACCACCCCGTCGCGCAGATGGAAGGTCACGGTCTTGCCGTCGGCCGAGACTTCCCAGCGCTCGGCCAGGTCGGGCTGCAGGCGGCTATAGTCGGCCGGATCGACGCGCATCAGCGTGGAGTAGCAGGGCGCGCCCACGAACTGGGTCAGGTAGGTCGCGGTCTGCAGCACGTCGTAATCGGGCGGATCGCCGCCATTGCTGACACGCAGCGTGCCGCCGCGCTTGGGGGTCTGCGCGCGCGCCATGCGCCCCGCGCTCGCGGTCGCGGCAAGCGCCGCACCGCCGAGCATGAGCGCCTCGCGGCGGTTGACGGCAAAGGCAGTCGGTCGGCTGGACTTGGCCATCGTCTCTACTCCCTGTTTGGCGCGGCTGCGCCGCAAGGATCCCCTGATCCTTGCGAAAAAGTAACCAATGCGCGGCCGCAGATTGTCAATCCGCTTTGTCCCCTCGGCGGCCGGAACGCGGGCAGGAGATGAACACCGCGCAAGATCATGTCGCCTCCGCCCCGTCATGCGTGCCGGTCCGTTCCTGGCAGGCCACCCAGTGGCCCGGCTCGACCTCGGCCAGCACCTGGCGGTTCTGCGCGCAGCTCGGCTGGCGGAGCGCGCAGCGCGTGTGGAAGCGGCAGCCGCTTGGAGGGTTCACAGGGCTTGGCACATCGCCTTCCAGCAGGATGCGCTTCTTCTGCACCGTCGGGTCGGGCTGCGGCACCGCCGAAAGCAGCGCCTGGGTATAGGGATGCTGCGGATTGCCATAAAGCTGGCGTGCCGGCGCGATCTCCACGATCTTGCCGAGATACATCACGGCAACGCGCGTGGAGATGTGCTGCACCACGGACAGATCATGCGCGATGAAGATGTAGGTGAGGCCGAACTTGGCCTGCAGATCCTCGAGCAGGTTCACCACCTGCGCCTGCACCGACACGTCCAGCGCCGAAACCGGCTCGTCGCAGACGATCAGCTTGGGATCGACCGCAAGCGCGCGCGCGATGCCGATGCGTTGGCGCTGCCCGCCCGAGAATTCGTGCGGGTAGCGCCGGGCGTGATCGGGCGAAAGCCCGACGATGGACAGCAACTCGGCGATGCGCTCCTCGCGCGCCTTGCGGCCTGGTGCGAGCTTGTGCACGGTCAGCGCCTCGCCCAGCGTCGCGCCCACCGTCATGCGCGGATCGAGCGAGGCGTAGGGGTCCTGGAAGATGATCTGCATCTCCTTGCGCAGCCCCTTCATCGCCGCGCGATCGAGCGAGACGACATCCCTGCCCTGGAACCAGACCTCGCCCGAAGTGGGCTCGACCAGGCGGAGTATGGCGCGCCCGGTGGTGGACTTGCCGCAACCGGATTCGCCCACCAGCCCCAGCGTCTCCCCCAGCATCACGTCGAAGGAGACATCGTCCACCGCATGCACGCGCTCGACCTCGCGGCCGAACAGCACGCCGCGGATCGGGAAATACTTGCGCAGGTTTCGCACGCGCAGAAGCGGCTCGGGCGTGGGTTCGGGCGCGGGCTCGGCCATGGGCGCTGACATGCTCATGCTCGATAGAGGAAGCAGGCCACCTTGTGGCCCGGCCGCACTTCCTTCAGCGGCGGCGTTGCGGTGCGATGCTCGGGCTTGGCGAAGGCGCAGCGCGGCGCGAAGCGGCAGCCGGGGCGGGCCGGGCCGCGCAAGGTCGGCACCGAGCCCGGGATCTGCTCCAGCCGGCGCTTCTTCGCGTTGAGGTCGATGCGCGGAATGGCGCGCAACAGGCCCTGGGTATAGGGATGCTGCGGGGCGGCGAACAGCTCGGCCACCGGCGCCTCCTCCACCACCTGGGCGGCATACATCACCACCACGCGCTGCGCGGTTTCCGCGATCACGCCCATATCGTGGGTGATGAAGAGGATCGCCATGTTGAACCGGGCCTTGAGCTCGTTCAGCAGGTCCAGGATCTGCGCCTGGATGGTCACGTCCAGCGCGGTGGTGGGCTCGTCGGCGATCAGGAGCTTCGGGTTGCAGGCCAGCGCCATCGCGATCATCACGCGCTGGCGCATGCCGCCCGAAAGCTGGTGCGGGTATTCGTGCACGCGCCGCTCGGGGCTCGGTATGTGCACGGTGCGCAGCATCTCCACCGCCTTGTCGAGCGCGTCGCGGCGGCCGAGCCCCTCGTGCAGGCGCACCGTCTCGGCGATCTGGTGGCCGATCGTGTAGACCGGGTTGAGGCTGGTCATCGGCTCCTGGAAGATCATGGCGATGTCCTTGCCACGAATCTTCCGCATCTCGGCCTCGGAGGCGTCGAGCAGGTTGCGGCCCTGGTAGCGGATCTCGCCGGCGACGATGCGTCCGGGCGGGCTCGGGATCAGCCGCATGATGCTGAGCGCCGTCACGCTCTTGCCCGAGCCGGACTCGCCCACCACGCCCAGCGTCTCGCCCGCGCGAATCGTGAAGCTGACATCGTCGACGGCGCGGATGACGCTGCTGCCGCCCAGGAAATGCGTGCTCAGCCCGCGCACCTCCAGCAATGGCGCGGACGAGGCGGATGAATCGGGGCGGGCCTCGGCAATGCCGTTGCCAAGCGTTGCCACTGACGATCTCCCAGCATGCGACCGGGGCCGATGGTCCGGCCTTCTCGCCGTAACGTGATCCTCGGCGAAAACTATCCGTGGTTTACTCCTTCTTGTCGAGCCGGCTTGGCAACGGATCTCGCGCCGAGGAGCGGCGCGGCATCAGGCTCTGCACGGGATGGACTGCGATCATGGACATAGGTTTCGCGCACCGGATGCGGCCCTGGCTTGCGGGCGTGGCCGCCGCCCTTCTGCTTGCAGGAGCATCGCCCATGGCCGGCGCCCAGGTGCCGCCCTCGGCCGAGGAGATCGCCCGCTATACCGGCCTGCACGCAGCGGCGGCGCAGGGCGATGCCGGGGCGATCCGCGCGCTTCTGTCCGCCGGGGCGCGGCTGGAGGTGCGCGACGAAGCCGGGCGCACGCCGCTGCACGTCGCCACCTATGCCCGCCAGCGCGAGGCGATCCGCGCCCTGATCGCGGCCGGGGCCGATGCCAACGCGCTCGAAGGCCGGCGCTACGACCCGGTGACGATCGCCTCGGTTGCCGGCGACGAGGAGACGCTGGCCCTGCTGCTGGTGCTCGGCGCCAGCGCCCGCAACGTCACCAGCCCCTATGACGGCACCGCCCTGATCGCCGCCGCCCATGCCGGGCATGTCGGCATCGTCCGCCAGCTCATCGCCGCCGGCGCGCCGCTCGACCATGTCAACAACCTGCACTGGACCGCGTTGATCGAGGCGGTGGTGCTGGGCGATGGCGGGGAACGCCATACCGAGATCGTGCGCCTGCTGGTCGCGGCCGGGGCCAACCGGGCGCTGACCGACCGCAACGGGCGCACCGCGCTCGACCTGGCGCGCGGGCGCGGCTATGGCGCGATGGTGCGGCTGCTGCAGGCGCCGCCGCCGCGATAGCGGCCGGCAGAGCACCCCTAACCCACTGGCGGAACAGGCAGAAAAGGCGCGGCTTGACTCCGCGCCCACAATAAGAACAAATAAAGAACACTCCCGCAACCGAGAGCCACCCCGCCCCGGACATGAGCATGTCCCGCCCCCTTCCCGTCCTTGCCGAACTGCGCCGCCGCATCCGCCATCTGGAGGGCACCCATCCCGACCCGGCCGATGGGCGGGGCCCGGCGGTGCTGCCCTTCGGCGTGGCGGCGATCGATCGGCACCTGCCGGGCGGCGGTCTGGCGCTCGGGCGCCTGCACGAGATCGCGGGCGGCGATGCCACCACCACCGACGGCGCCGCCGCCACCCTGTTCGCCGCCGGCATCCTGGCGCGGCTCGGCGGCCCCGTGCTCTGGATCCTGGCCGGGCACGACCTGTTCGCCCCGGCTTTGGCCCAGGTCGGGCTGGCGCCCGAGCGGGTGATCTATGTCGAGGCGGGCGAGGAGAAAACCGTGCTGCTCGCGCTGGAGGAGGGGCTGCGCCATGCCGGGCTTGCCGGCGTGGTGGGCGAGGCCGCGCGCCTGCCGATGAAAGCCTCGCGCCGGCTGCAACTGGCCGCCGAAGGCAGCGGCGTCACCGCCCTGGTGCTGCGCCGCTTCGGCCAATCGAGTGCCAGCGGGACCAGTGCCAACGGCGACGATGGCGCGAGCGGCGAACTGCTCCAGCCCAGCGCCGCCACGACACGCTGGCGCATCTCCGCCCTGCCCTCGGCGCCGCTGCCGGACATTCCGCCCACCGTGCCCGGCATCGGGCGCGCGCGCTGGCGGGTGGAGCTTGTGCGCTGCCGCGGCGGGGAAGGCGCCGCCTGGACCATGGAGGCCTGCGATGCGCAAGGCTGCCTCGCGCCGGATCGTCTCGCTGTTCCTGCCCGCCTGGCCGACCGACCGGCTGCGCCGGCAGGATCGCAACAGCACTTGGCCGCCGCCGGATAGGCCGCTCGTCACCGTCCGGCGCGAGGGCCAGCAGCGCGTGCTGGCCGCCGCCGATGCCCCCGCCCGGCGCCTCGGCCTCGCCCCCGGCCTGCCGCTCGCCGATGCGCGGCTGCGCGCCCCCGGACTGGCCGTGGCCGAGGCCGATCCGGCCGCCGACATCGCCGGGCTGGAGCGGCTCGCCGCCTGGTGCCTGCGCCGCTACAGCCCGATCGTCTGGCTCGATGCCGGCGGCGGCGGCGGCGAGGGCGGCAACGAGGGCGTGGCAAGCGGCGACGGGCTGGGGCTCGACGTCACCGGCTGCACCCACGCCTTCACCAGCGAATGGGCGCTGCTGGCCGATCTGGTCGGGCGGCTCGGCGCGGCCGGCATCAGCGCGCGCGCCGCGATCGCCACCACCCCCGCCGCGGCCGAGGCGCTGGCGCGCTTCGCCCCCGAGGCGATCACCGCGCCCGATCCCCCGCTCGCGCCCGAGGCCGAGCGCGCCCTGCTCGATGCCCTGCCGGTTGCCGCCCTGCGCCTTGCGCCGGAGACGCTGGACGGGCTGGCGCGTCTCGGCTTCGCGACGATCGGCGATCTTGCCCGCACCCCGCGCGGCCCGCTCACCCTGCGTTTCGGCGCCGCGCCCCTGCGCCGGCTCGACCAGGCCGCGGGCCGCATCGGCACGCCGCTCCGTCCCTTCGTGCCGGCCGAGCTGGTGCAGGCGGGACGCGCCTTCGCCGAGCCGATCGGCACGCCCGAGGCGCTGGCGCACGCCATCGCGACACTGACCGGACGGCTCTGCGCGCGGCTCGCGGCCCTCGGCGCCGGCGCGCGGCGGCTCGATCTTTTGTTCCACGGCATCGACGGGCGGGTGCAGGCGGTGCGCGTCGGGCTCGCCCAGGCGGCGCGCGATGCGCCGCGGCTCGCCCGCCTGCTGGCCGAGCGGCTGGAAGGCGTCGATCCCGGCCACGGCATCGAGCGCATGACGCTGCTCGCCGCGCGGCGCGAGGCGCTGCACCCGGCGCAGGCGGCGGCGCTGATCGATGGCGGCGGCGGCAAGGAAGACGGCGGCAAGGAAGACGGCATCGCCGCGCTGATCGACGCGCTTGCCAACCGCCTCGGCGCCGGGCGGCTCTATCGCGCCGCGCCGGTGGAGAGCGACATCCCCGAACGCTCGGTGGCGCGGATCGGGCCGCTCGCCCCCACGCCTTCTCCCGCGCCCGCCAGCGGCGGAAAGGGCAGCGCCGGCAAGCCGGCCTGGCCCGCCGCCTGGCCGCGCCCGATCCGCCTGCTTGCCCGCCCCGAGCCGATCGAGACGATCGGGCTCCTGCCCGACCATCCGCCGCGACAATTCACCTGGCGCGGCATCCGCCGCAAGGTCGTCCGCGCCGACGGGCCGGAGCGCATCTTCGGCGAATGGTGGCAGAGCGAGGCCGAGACCGCCACGCTGCGCGACTATTTCCAGGTCGAGGACGAGGCGGGCGGCCGCTTCTGGCTGTTCCGCAGCGGCAATGGCGAGGATCCGCGCAGCGGCTCGCAGCGCTGGTACCTGCACGGCATCTTCGCCTGAGCGCCGCACGAGCCCCCGTCATGCGCTATGCCGAGCTTGAGGTCACCACCAACTACAGCTTCCTGCGCGGCGCCTCGCACCCCGAGGAGCTGTTCGAGCAGGCCGCCGCGCTGGGCATTGCCGCGCTCGGCATCACCGACCACCACTCGCTCGCCGGCATGGTGCGCGCGCACGAGGCGGCGAGGCAGAGCGGCGTGCGCCTGGTCGTCGGCTGCCGGCTCGACCTCGCCGATGGCGCGCGCCTGCTGGTCTATCCGGCCGACCGCCCCGCCTATGGTCGGCTCTGCCGTCTGCTCAGCCTCGGCAAGGGGCGCGCCGGCAAGGGCGCCTGTGCGCTCGGCCGCGCCGATCTCGCCGCCGCGGCCGAGGGGCTTCACGCCATCCTGCTGCCGGAGGAAGCCGACCACGCCACCGCGGCAGGGCTTGCCTGGCTGCGCGAAACCTTCGCCGAGCGCGCGCATCTGGCGCTGACGCTGCGCCGCCGGCCGGGCGATGCGGCGCGGCTGCACGCATTGCATGCGCTCGCCGCCGCCCACGGGGTTGCGCCGGTCGCCACCAACGATGTGCTCTACCACCGGCCCGAGCGACGCATCCTGCAGGACGTGCTCGCCTGCATCCGCGAGAAATGCACCATCGATGCGGCCGGCTTCCGCCGCACCCGCTTCGCCGACCGCCACCTCAAGCCGCCGGCCGAGATGGCGCGCCTGTTCGCCCGCCACCCGGAGGCGATCGCGCGCACCATCGCGCTCGCCGAATCCTGCCGCTTCTCGCTCGACGAGTTGCGCTACCAGTATCCGAGCGAGATCGCCACGCCCGGCCTTTCCGCGCAGGAGGCGCTCGAGCGCCTGACCTGGGACAGGGCGGCGGCGTGCTACCCGGCCGGCCTCTCGGCCAAGGCCGAGGCGCTGATCCGCCACGAGCTGCGCCTGATCGGCGAACTCGGCTACGCGCCCTATTTCCTGACCGTGCACGCGATCGTGGGTTTCGCGCGCGCACGCGGCATCCTCTGCCAGGGGCGCGGCTCGGCCGCCAACTCGATCGTCTGCTACCTGCTCGGCATCACCGCGATCGATCCCGACCGGCACGAGCTGCTGTTCGAGCGCTTCGTCAGCCAGGCGCGCAACGAGCCGCCCGACATCGATGTCGATTTCGAGCATGAGCGGCGCGAGGAGGTGATCCAGTGGGTCTACGAGACCTATGGCCGGCACCGCGCGGCACTGGTGGCGACCGTGATCCGCTACCGCTCGCGCGCGGCGCTGCGCGATGTGGGCAAGGCGCTCGGCCTTGGCGAGGATGTGCTGGCGATGCTGGCGGGCCAGGTGTGGGGCTGGTCGAACGAGGGCGTCGGCGAGGACGAGGTGAAGGCGCTGCCGATCGACCTCGGCAACCGCCGCCTGCGCCTGACGCTGGCACTCGCCCGCGAGCTGATCGGCTTCCCGCGCCACCTGTCGCAGCATCCGGGCGGCTTCGTGCTGACCCGCGACCGGCTCGACGAGCTGGTACCGATCGAACCCGCCGCCATGGCCGGGCGGCAGGTGATCGAATGGGACAAGGACGACATCGACCAGCTCCGCTTCATGAAGGTCGATGTGCTCGGCCTCGGCATGCTGGGCTGCATGCGCCGCGCCTTCGATCTCCTGGCCGCGCACAAGGGGCTGGTGCTCGATCTCGCCACCATCCCGGCCGAGGACGATGCCACCTACGCCATGATCCGCCGCGCCGACACGCTCGGCGTGTTCCAGATCGAAAGCCGCGCGCAGATGGCGATGCTGCCGCGCATGAAGCCGCGCAACTTCTACGACCTGACGATCGAGGTGGCGATCGTGCGCCCCGGCCCGATCCAGGGCGACATGGTGCATCCCTATCTGCGCCGCCGCGAGGGCAAGGAGCCGGTCAGCTACCCCAGGCCCGAGTTCGAGCGCGTGCTGGGGAAAACGCTCGGCGTGCCGATCTTCCAGGAACAGGCGATGCGGGTGGCGATCGAATGCGCGGGCTTCACCCCCGCCGATGCCGACCAGCTGCGCCGCTCGATGGCCACCTTCCGCTTCACCGGCAGCGTCTCGGGATTCCGCGACAAGCTGATCGCCGGCATGGTGGCGAACGGCTATGCGCGCGATTTCGCCGAGCGCACCTTCCGCCAGCTCGAAGGCTTCGGCTCCTACGGCTTCCCGGAAAGCCACGCCGCCTCCTTCGCGCTGATCGCCTATGCCTCGGCCTGGATGAAGCGCCACCATCCCGAGGTGTTCTGCGCCGCGCTCCTGAACGCGCAGCCGATGGGCTTCTACGCGCCGGCGCAGATCGTGCGCGATGCGCGCGAGCACGGCGTGGCCGTGCGCCCGATCGACGTCAATTGCAGCCGCTGGGACTGCACGCTGGAGCCGGACGGGGACGGGCGGCTGGCCGTGCGCCTGGGGCTGCGCATGGCGCGCGGGCTCGCCAATGCCGAGGCGGCGCGCATCCTGGCCGCGCGCGGGGAGGCAGGCTTCGCCACGCCGGCCGAGCTGTGGCAGCTCTCGGGGGCGGGCCGCGCGGCGCTGGAGGCGCTGGCCGATGCCGATGCCTTCGCCGGCATGGGCCTCGCCCGGTGCGAGGCGCTGTGGGCGATCCGCGGCCTCGGCGCCGCCCCCCTGCCGCTGTTCGCCGCTGCCGAGCGCATCGGCAGGCCCGCGCCGGAAAGCCGCGAACCCGCCGTGCCGCTCGCACCGATGAGCGCCGGGCGCAACGTGGTCGAGGATTACCGCGCCACCGGCCTGACACTGCGCAGCCATCCGGTCGCATTCCTGCGCCCCGACCTTGCCGCGCGCGGGATACGTCCCTGCGCCGAGCTGCTCGCCGCGCGCGACGGCAGCGCCATCACGGTGGCCGGCCTCGTGCTGGTGCGCCAGCAGCCGGGCAGCGCCAAGGGCGTGATCTTCATCACGATCGAGGACGAGGGCGGCACGGCCAACCTTGTGGTCTGGCCGAAGCTGTTCGCCGAGCAGCGTTCCCTGATCCTCGCCAGCCGCATGCTAGCGGTGCGCGGGCGCGTGCAGCGCGAGGGCGAGGTGATCCACCTCGTCTCGCGCCGACTGACCGACCTCTCGCCGCTGCTGGAGCAGATCGGCGCGCGCGCCGAGCCTTTCCCGCTGCCCACCGGGCGCGGCGACGAGGCGCGCGCAGGTGGTGGTGGCGATGCGCGTTCCGAGAAAGCACGCGGGCTTCGCGCCAAGCCGCGCGATCTGGTCGATCCGCCGCGGCCGACGGATCGGCACCCGCAGGCGCGTGACGATCAGCGCCTGCCGGTCAGGTCGCGCGATTTCCGCTGATGCCGCGCCTGTTCCTGCCCTGCCCGTTCACGCCGCGTTGGGCGTCAGCACCTGGCGCACCACCGTGCCCTCGGCCAGCCGATCGAAACCCTGATTGATCTCCTCGAGCCGCAGCGCGCCCGAGAACAGCCGCTCGATCGGCAGCCGCCCGGCGAGATAGAGGCCCATGAAGCGCGGAATGTCGCGCCCCGGCACGCAGGAGCCCATGTAGGAGCCGCGGATCTGCCGCTCGTCCGACACCAGCGCGGCGTGGCGATAGGCGAAGCTGCTGGTGGGCGCGGGCAACCCGGCAGATACCGTGATGCCGCCGCGCGCACACAGGGCGTAGGCGGTTTCCATCGCCGGAATGGTGCCGGCGGTCTCGATCGCGACATCGACGCCGCCGCCGGTGATATCCTTCACCTGCGCCAGCGCATCGGCCGCGCGTGCGTTCACGGCGTGGGTCGCGCCCAGCTCGCGCGCCAGCGCGAGCTTGGCCTCGCTTACGTCCACCGCGACGATCGGGTTCGCCCCCGCCGCCACCGCGCCCAGGAGCGCCGACAACCCGACCCCGCCCAGGCCCACCACGGCGAGCGGCGTGCCTGGCCGCGTCTCGGCGGTGTTGAACACGGCCCCGACGCCGGTCACGACCGCGCAGCCGAAGGCCGCCGCAACGGTGAACGGCACCTCCTTCGGGATCGACACGAGCGAGCTTGCCGACACCACCGCATACTGCGCGAAGGTGGACAGGCCGCTGTAGTGGTGCAGCGGCGAGCCGTCGAGCCGGCGCAGCCTGCGCGCGCCGGAAACCAGCGTGCCCTCGGTGCGCGCGCCCCAGGAGGATTCGCAGAGGTTGGGCCGTCCGCCCTGGCAGTAGCGGCATTCGCGGCAGGAGGAGACGAACACCATCGCGACATGATCGTCGCGCTTGAGGCCGCGCACACCCGCGCCCAACTCGCGCACGATGCCGGCCGCCTCGTGGCCCGGGACAGTAGGCATCTTGCGTGGGCGCAGATTCTCGATCGTCGAGAGATCGGAATGGCACAAGCCCGCGCCGCCGATCTCGACCAGCACCTCGCCCGGCCCCGGACCGTCGAGTTCCACCTCCTCGATCGCGATCGGCCGGCTCTCGGCATAGGGTCGCGGCAGACCCTGCTGGCTCAGCACCGCGGCACGCATCCTCATGGCCGACACCCCCTAATGCGCGGCACGGCTTGCCTTTCGCCGCACCCGATCCATAGAGTGCACCCGTGATCCGGGCCTGGGAAGAGATCGAACCATGAGCGAGAGCATACAAAGCGAGCAAGCGATCCCCCGGCGCCATCTCGGGCGCCTTGCCCTCGGCCTCGGCGCGGCAACGCTCGCGGCACCGGCGCGGGCGCAGGAGCGCTATCCGGAACGGCCGATCAACTGCATCGTCGCCTTCCCGGCCGGCGGCGGCACCGATGTCGCGGCGCGCTCGGTCGCGCGCTATGTCGAGAAGCATCTCGGCCAGGGTGCCAGCCTGGTGGTCATCAATCGCGCGGGCGCGGGTGGCGAGATCGGCTGGACCGAGATCGCCACCGCCCGCCCCGATGGCTACACCATCGGCTTCATCAACCTGCCGGCCATCAATGCGCTGACGATCGGGCGGCGCAGCCGCTACACGATGGACAGCTTCGATCCGATCGCGAACCTGGTCTACGATCCGGGCGCGATCATGGTGGCCGCCAACAGCGTGCACGGCTCGTCCAGCGACCTGATCGCGGCGGCCCGCGCCAAGCCGGGCGAGGTGACGGTAGGCATCGCCGGCGCGCGCGGCGGCGCCGACCATCTCGCGCTTCTCGCGATCGAGCGCGCGGCGAGTGTGCGCTTCAACGTGGCTCCCTTCGCCGGCACCGCGCCCCTGCGCGCGGCGCTGATGGGCGGGCATGTTCCGGCCGCCGCCTACAACCTGTCCGAGGCCCTCGACGAGATGCGCGAGGGGCGCGTGCGCGTGCTGGGTGTGGCTGCCGAAACGCGCAGCGTTCTCGCCCCGCAGGTTGCCACCTTCCGCGAACAGGGCGTGGAGGTGATCGCCGGCTCGGCACGCGGGCTGGCCGCGCCGAAGGGCCTGCCGCCTGCGATCCTGAAGCGCCTGCAGGATGCGGCAGAGGCGGCGCTGAAGGACCCGGACTATGTCAGCCTTGCCGAGCGCAGCTCGATCCCGCTGCGCTTCATGGGCGCCGAGGAATACCGGGGCTTCATCCGCCAGACCCAGGCCAATCTGGAGGCGATCTGGGCCGCCTCGCCCTGGCGCTGACACCGCGCCCGCCTGAGGCCGGTCTACTCGGCGCGGCACGGGGCAAAACGGGGCGGCTCGATCTCGGCGGCGATGCGGCTTGCGGTGTCGTCCCCATCCGAAGCGATCGCGATCTCCAGTACCGGTGGCGGATCGATGCCGTAGGCAGCGCGAAAATCGCGTGCGACATCCGCCTCCTCCGCCCACCAGCCGCCGGCGGCGGCCTCGGCCGGGCGCAGCACGCGCAGACGGGCGAGCCCCGACAGATAGGGCGAGGTCGCCCAGGCCGCGCGCGCGCCATCCATCGCCGTGCCGCCATGCACATACATCAGGATCGCGCCGGGCACCGGGCGGCCCGCCGCCGTGCGCGCCATCGCCAGCGCGGCGCGCTGGTGCAGCGTCGTGCCGGGTGGCGCGTCGCGAAAGCCCACCCATACCGCCAGCGCGCGATCATCGCCGCCACGATCGAGCAAGGGTGTCGGCGGCGGCCCTGCCTCCACCCGCCATCGCCACACCAGGCATGGCGTGGCCGCGAGATCGACCGTCACGCTGCGCGCGATCAACCCGACCGCGCCCTCGCCGCGCACCAGGATCGTGCCTGCCGCACTGGCGGCGAAGGCCATGGGCGGCCGGCCATCGACCGCTCGATACTGCCAGCCCTGCGCCGCCAGCGCGGCATCGGCATCCGCCTGCGCCATGCCGGGCATGGTGGCGACAAGCATGAACGCAAGCGCGAAGGTGCGCGCGCGGCGGCTAGTGCGGCGCATCGGCGAATGGCAAGGCGGCGCCCTCCGGCGGTGGGCGGAGATCGAGCAGCGGCAGCGTGCCGAGCACAAGGCTGCCATCCTTCCAGGTGAGCGCGAGTTCCATCCGCCCCGGTGCGGCGAATACGGCAGTGTTGGCCGCGATGGCGGCCTCGCTTTCCGGGATGCGTCCCGCCGCCACCAGGCGGCGCGCTGCCAGCGCGTAGCCGTCGATCCGGCCGGCGAGATTCCCTTGCAGGCCGGAATCCGGCGCAAGCAACACCTCGCCCACGGTGTCGAGGTCGAGCGGGTCCCAGCGCAAGGCGATCCGGTCCAGGGCGACGCTGCCGCCGCCATCGCGCCAGGCCGTGACCGCGCCGAGCAGGCCGCCCTCGCGCGCTTGCGGAAGCGCGCCGCGCCAGCGCGCCTCGGCCAGCAGCCAGGCGACATGACCGCCTAGCGGAGGGGCGAGCGCACCATCGAGCCGAACATCCTCCATCGCCAGCGACAGGCTCGCGCCATCAGCCAGCGCGCGCGCCGGCCAGTCGAGTTCGAGCGAGATCATCCCGATGCGGGCGCCATCGCCGGTGCCCGCCTCGGGCTCGGCGCGCAGCCCGCGCGCGGACAAGGACAGGCGCAGCCGCTGCGCGGAGAGATCAGCCAGCGTCGCGCGTCCGGCCCCTCCAGCCGCGACGATGCGCCAGCGCCGCAGCGGATCGGGCAGCGCAAGCTCCGCGCCCTCGGCCAGCGTCACCGCGACATGGCGCGGCGCAAGTATTTCCCAGTCGAGCGTGACGCCGCGCAACGTCAGGCTGCGCCCCTCGGCGCCGAGCGGCACGAGAAGCGGCGGCAGGGCGATGCTGTAGCCGCCGGGAAAACCCGAGGGGAACGGCACGCTCGCACCGCCCAGCATCGCGGCAAGGCGCGATTGCAGCGCGCTCTGCACACCGAAGGCGCCACCGACCCAGCCGATCGCATAGACGCAGGCGACGATGACGCCTAGGCGCAGCAGGCGGCCAAGGCGCCTGCCCTCCCGGTTCCGTCTGCGGTTTCGCCTGCGCGCCATCGCCAGCCCCGCCCGCGCTACGCCGCCGCCTGGCCGTTCGCCGGCACCGAGCCGGGCCTGAGGCGACGCTCCATCGTGCGGCGCACGCGCACGGCCTCGGCCGCCTCGTCCGTCGCCACATCGGCCCAGCCGAGGATCGTGCCCGAGGCCACCGGGCGCAGAAGCCGCACGCCATGCGCCAGCCCGATCGGCAGCGCGCCCTGCGCGAGCGAGCGCACCGCCGGCACGAGCTTGCCCCACACGGTGGCACCGCCCTCGCCATCGAGCATCTCGCCCGCCGCCAGGTCGCGCTTCGCGGTCGCCACCACATCGGCGGCGAAGGTCTCGGGTGCGCCGCTGGCCTCGCCGCGCAGCGCCGCGGCGGCGATCGACACGCCGAGTTCGAGCCCGATCAGGTGGTAGGGGCGATAGAGTGCGGCATAGCGCCCGCTCGCATCGGTGCGCACGCCATACTCGGCGAAGCAGCGCGCGGCATACTCGCTCGGGGCCTCGAACACGACATAGACGCCCCAGCGCAGGTCGCGCGCGACCGGCGCGCCATCGCGGGCGAGCGAGGACACCACCTCGACCATGCCCGCGCGCGCGAGCACGCCGCCCTCCGCGCGCGGACGCAGCACCGCGGGCAGGTCATCGACGCCGCAGGGCGGGAACAGCAGGCCGTCCTCGGGCGCGGCAAGACCCGTGGCGTTGGCGATCGCCGCCATCTCGATCGCCGACTTGGTGCCATCGAGGAAGGAGTTGAACATCTGCGGGTTCATGCCGCCCGCCACCGCCTGTTCGGGCGCAAGGCCGTAATGGCCCCACACCGTTGCCGGGGTGGAGGCATGATAGGCGGGCAGGTACTTGGTCCCCTTGCCGGCGGCGATGACGGGGAATCCCGCCGCGCGCACCGTGTCGATCAGTTCGCAGGTCAGCGCCGGCTGGTCTCCATAGGCGAGCGAGTAGACCACCCCAGCCCGCCGCGCCTGCTCGGCCAGCAGCGGGCCGGCGAGAGCATCGGCCTCCACGTTGACCATGATGACGTGCTTGCCATGCACGATCGCCGCCTGCGCGTGCGCGATGCCCGCGGCCGGGTTGCCCGTGCATTCGACGATCACCACGATGCGCGGATCGGCGATCACCGCCGCCGCGTCATCGGTGAGCCACGTTCCGCCGCTGCCGAGCGCCGCGCCGATCGAGGCGGCGGCGAAGCGTGCCCTGGGACAATGGACGGAAAGGAGGCGCTCGGCCACGCGCGCGGGGGCAAGATCGGCGATCGCCACGACATGCAGGCCCGGCGTGTGCGGCAGCTGGGCCAGGAACATCGCGCCGAACTTGCCCGCGCCGGTCAGCCCCACCGTCACCGGTCGCCCCTCGGCTGCGCGGGCCTGCAGCATGCGATGCAGGTTCATCGCCCCCTCCCCTGGCCTACGCGCGATCCGGCGCGACGCAAGGCTGGTCCTGACTGCGCGCGGCCGCTACTGCGCGCGCGCCGGCATGAACTTCTCGAGCGCATCGAGCGCGGTGGCCGCGATCGCCGGCACCTCGGGCGCAAGCGCGAAGGCGCGCAGCAGGTCCTTGCCACGGCAAGCGACCTCGATCGCGCGCGTGCGCTCGGCCAGCGCGGCGAGGCCGTAGCTGGACGCGCTGCCGGCCATGGCATGCGCATGCTTCTGCAGCGCCTGCACGTCGCCTGCGGCAGCGGCATCGGCGATGGCGCGGGCGCGATCGCGTGTCTCGCTGGCGCAGGTCTCCAGCAGGATCGCGAGCGACTCGTCACCGAGATCGTGGCGAAGCTGGGCGATCGTATCGAGATCGAGCGCGGGCGCGGTGGCGACCGTTGCCGGCTCGCCCGGTGCGGCGGCGAGTTCGGATGTCGGCTCGGGCGCGGGCTCACGCGCCGCCGCGCGCGACGTGTCTTGCGCAGCCGGCTCTGGCGCCCCCTGCACCAGCGGGGCCTGCGTGGCCGGCTCCACTGGCTCGACCACGACTGCGGCAGGAGGCGCAGGGGGCGGCACAGGCGAAGCCATGAAACCGGATGCGGCGACACCGGGGCTGGCCTCCGGCACATACTGATCGAGCGCCTCGAGCAGCATCCGCCCGGTCACCGGCTTGGGCAGGAAGCCGTTCATGCCGGCGGCGAGGAAGCGCGCGCGATCGCCGGCAAGCACGCTCGCCGTCAGCGCAATGATCGGCACCTGGCCGCCCGCGGTGGTCATGGCGCGGATGCGCCGCGTGGCCTCGATACCGTCCATCTCGGGCATGAACACGTCCATGAAGACGAGGTCATAGGGGCGCTCGCTTACCGCGCGCACGGCCTCGATGCCGTTGCCGGCCACATCGACCGTGTGCCCGCCCTTGCGCAGATAGGTGGAGGCGACAAGCTGGTTGGCCGCGCTGTCCTCGACCAGCAGGATGCGCAGGCGCCGCTCGCGGCTGGGGGCGCGCGCGCGCACGGCGGGCTGGGCGACCACCGGCTTGGCCGCCGGGCGCAACGGCACCTCGAACCAGAACACGCTGCCCCCGCCGCCGCGGCTGTCGACGCCGATGCGCCCGCCGAACAGATCGACAAGGCGCCGGCAGATCGCAAGGCCGAGCCCGGTGCCGCCATGGCGACGGTGCGTCGGCGCGTCGAGCTGCGAGAAGAGCTGGAACAGGCGCGACTTGTCCTCGTCCTTCACGCCGGGGCCGGTATCGGCGATGGCGAAGCGCAGCCAGATCGCGTTGAGGTCGCGCGGGAACTCGTCCGGCGCGGCAATGCGGCTGACGGTGACGGCCACCTCGCCGGAATCGGTGAACTTCACCGCGTTCGACAAGAGGTTCATCAGCACCTGGCGCAGGCGCCCGACATCGGCGCGCAGGTTGGGCGGCGCGTCGGGCGCGATCTGCACGCGCACGCCAAGCCCCTTCTCGCGCGCCACTGCCCGGAACAGCTCGACCACGCCCTCGACCATCGCCGGCAGGGCGAAGTCGGTCGGCTCCAGCTCGAGCCGCCCGGCCTCGATCTTGGAAAGGTCGAGCAGGTCGTTGATGATCGAGAGCAGCGCCTCGGCCGAGGAGCGCGCGGTATCGACATAGCGGCGCTGCTCGTCCTGGAGCGGGGTCTCCGCCAGCAGGCCGAGCGTGCCGAGAACGCCGTTCATCGGCGTGCGGATCTCGTGGCTGACCACGGCGACGAAGTTCGACTTCGCTTCGGAAGCGCGTTCGGCCAGTTCGCGCGCATGCTGCAGCTCGGCCTCGACGCGCTTGCGCGCGGTGATGTCCGAGTAGAGCGTGACGAAGCCCCCGCCCGGCAGGGGCGAGCGGCGCAGCTCGATGATCTGCCCGCTCGGGCGGCGGCGCTCGATCGTCTCGAAGGTGGGCGGGCGCAGGCGGGCCATGCGGCGCGCCACCTCGGCCTCGACCGAGACCGGGCCGAACTCGCCCACGCGCGCCTGGTAGCGCAGTATCTCCTCGAACGGGGCGTTGGCGCGCACCACGTCGGGGCCGAGATCCATGAGGTCCATGAAGCGCTGGTTCCACGCCACCACCTTGTGGTCGTGGTCCACCACCAGCACGCCATCGGACATGTTGACCAGCGTCGCTTCCAGAAGCGCGGTCTTCTCGTCGGATTGCTCCTTCGAGCGCGCCAGCGCCCGGTTGGCCTGCTCGAGCCCCAGCCGCTCGCGCCCGAGTTCCTCCTCGCGCTTCTGGCGCCGGTCGATCTCGAACATCAGGGCAAGCATCATCGCCCCGAGCACGATCGTCATCAGCCCGGTGGTGACGAAGCGCGTCACGGCATCGCGCGTGCCTTTGACCAGCGTCTCGTCGTAGCCGACGCCAACCACGGCGATCAGCGGCAGATCCTGGATCGCGCGGAAGCCGTGGATGCGGCGCACGCTGTCGATCGGGTTGGCCTCGATGAAGGTGCCGCGCGCGCCGGTAAGGAGATGGCGGAACAGCGGGCTGCCGGAAACACTCAGTGTCGCCGTGGGCGGCTGGCGCATGGCGGCGCGCGCGCGCACCTCGCCATCGCGCCCGACCAGCATCACCTCGCCATCCTGGCCGGTATCGATAGTGTCGAAGAAGCGCGAGATCACGGCCGGATCGATCGCCGCCAGCACCACGCCGGCGAACTCGCCATTGCGGCCGAGCAGCCGGCGGGAAAGCACGATCGAGCGCAGGCCGCTGAGCGGGCTGACATCAAGCCTGCCGACATAGAGCCGGTCGGACCCCAGGTCGCGCGGACCAATGAAATACTCGCGGCTGGAAAGGTCGATGCGCCGCGGCGGGGGACCGGCGGAGGTCTCGCGCAGCGAGCCGTCGGGGCCGAGCACCATCAGCTCCATCGATTCCTCGCGCAGGAAGGGCGCGGAAATCAGCCAGCGGCGCAGTTCGAAGCGCGCGGGGTCGCGCTCGAAGTCCGCCTTGAGGAAACGGGTCGCCTGGTCGACGTTCTGCATGATGCGGCGCACATGCTCGTCGAAGGCCCGGGCCAAGGAGCTTGTGTCGCGCGCGGCGTTGGCCACCGCATCCGCACGCTCTTCGTGATCCTGGCGCAGCACGACCACCCAGAGCAGGGCCGTAAGTGCGATCCAGACAAGAACGATCGTGTTCTGAAGCCTGCGCCGTTTCTCGCGTGCGCCAAGCCCTTCAGCCATGCGCACCGCCGGCCCCGCGCCCGGCCGTGACCGCCGGGCCGGTCAGGCCCTGTGCCTCCCAGGCCTGGCGCTTGCGATAGATCGTCGAGGGGCTGATCTCCAGCAGCTGCGCCGCACGCGGGATGTTGCCGCCGCAAAGCTGGATCGCGATGTCGATCGCCTCCTTTTCCACGAGCCAGAGCGGCTTGATGTCGCCCTCGCCCGCGGGCATCGGCGCGGCGGCGCTTACTGGCGCCGCGGCGGCCGGAAAGACCGATGCCGTCGGATACTCGGGCATGCTGGCCATCTGGGGCGCGATCCCCGCGACCGGCATCGCCGGGACCGGCACGGCGGCAGGTGCCGGCGCAAGCTGGCCCACCAGCCCGTTGAGCGGCGGCGGCAGCATGTCCGGCGTCACCATGTCGCCCTGGTGCAGCACGACGATGTTGCGCACCACATTCTGCAACTGGCGCACATTGCCCGGCCAGTCATAGGCACGCAGCACGCCTTCGACCTCGGGGCTGAAGCGGGCGAAGCTCTTGCCCTCCTCCTTGGCGAAGGCATCGAGGAAGGCGCGCGCGATGAGGATGGAGTCATCCTCGCGGTCGCGCAGCGGCGGCAGGTGGATCGGGATCACATGCAGCCGGTAGAACAGGTCCTCGCGGAAGCGCCCGGCCTTCACCTCGGCCATCGGGTCGCGGTTGGTGGCGCAGACGATGCGCACATCGACCGGCTCGACCTTGGCCGAGCCGACGCGCTGCACCGTGCTGGTTTGCAGGAAACGCAGCATCTTGCTTTGCAGCGAGGGGTCCATCTCGCCGATCTCGTCCAGGAACAGCGTGCCGCCATTGGCCTGGAGCGTGGCGCCCTCGCGATCGGAGGTGGCGCCGGTGAAGGCGCCCTTGGTGTGGCCGAACAACTCGCTTTCCAGCAGGTCCTTCGGGATCGCCGCGCAGTTCAGCGCCACGAACGGGCCATTGCGCCGCTTGCTGCGCTTGTGGATCGCCTCGGCACAAAGTTCCTTGCCGGTGCCGCTCTCGCCGGTGATGAACACGGTCGCCTTGCTTTCGGCCGCGCTCTCGATGATGCGGAACACCGCCTGCATAGGCAGGCTCGAACCGATGAAGCCGTAATAGCGGCCGCTGCCGAACTCCTCGCCCAGGCTCTCCACCGTCTCGGCCAGGCGGCGACGTTCGAGCGCGTTGCGCACCGTGACCAGCAGGCGGTCGGCGTTGAACGGCTTGACGATGAAGTCGAAGGCGCCCGCCTTCATCGCATCGACCGCGACATTGAGCGAGCCATGCGCGGTGATGACGATCACCTCGGTCGGGAAGCCCTGCTCCTTGACCATCTTGAGCAGGTCGATGCCGTTGCCGTCGGGCAGGTTGAGGTCGAGCACGATCGCGTCGGGCAGGCTGCGCGTCAGCGCCGCGCGGGCGGCGGCGGCGCTGTCGGCCAGCGACACTTCCCATGGCGATTTCTTCAGGTACTCGGCGTAGAGCCGAGCCATGGAGGGGGTGTCTTCGACGATGAGCACCTGTGCGGCACGGGTCATAGATGGACTGGACCCCAAGACGAGATGGACCACGCTTCGCTGGCACGAGCGCTTGGGCGCCTCACTGGCGCCAAAATGCCGTACCGCCGGGCGCAGGCCCGAATCGGGACGGCAGACCCATCATGCTTAAACCGATGACGCGCCGGACTCAACGCTGCCGCCACAGACCCTTGCAAGGCGGAGTTTGCACGCGACAGGGGCGGCGGCGGGCACATCTCGCATCCCGCGCCGTGCCGGCTGAGCGAGCAGGCCGCACGCCGCGCACGCGCCTGAATACCGCGTGAGCAGAACAGCGCGCATTCGAATACCGCTTTCCGTACAGGGCTGCGTCAATTGGCGGATAACCGCGCATATTTTGTATCATCGCTCCACGAATCTTGATTTCGCGAAACGCATCGGGATTCGCAATACGCGGTTCGGATAGGCACCGGCGGCCCGAACTAATGAATTGATTTCAATGCGGAATCTCGAGCGTCTCAATAAATAACCCAGCATGATTCTTGCATCACGGCATCCACGCTCGTCTGGAAGCCGCGCCGGAGGGGAATTCGCAGTGCCGCGGCGGGGAGCAGGCAATGCCTGCCACCAACGATGCTATCGTCCCCGGCCCAGGAAAGGGTTGGCGGACGACGATGGATTGGAACACACCGCGTCGTGGCAAAGACCTGCCCTGGCGCGGCGCATGGTCGTGCCCGAGTGTCAGGCCGGCGCCATGAACAGCCCGTTGCCCGCCGCCCTGCGCCCCAGCCCCGCTGCGGATACCACCCGCGCCGTCACCGGCACCGTGGCGGTTCGGCCTGACGCGGGCACGGACGGACCCGCGCCCGGCCCGTCGCGCCCGGCTGCCGACGAGCCCGACACAATCGGCCGCCCGATCGGTGTCGTGATGGCGCGCTTCCCCGATCCGGCCGACGGTTTCGTCTCGACCGAGATACGCGGGCTCCAGGCGCGCGGCCACCGCGTCGTACCCATCGCCCTCGCCGCCCCCCCCGCCGACGACCGGGCCAACACCGAGCCGCTGGCCGCGGTGGCGCGCCACCTGGACGATGCCTCCGACCTGCAGGCGCTGACCCTTCTTGCGATGGGCGCGGGCAATGTGCCGGCGGCGATCCGCTTCTGCCGGCGCCAGACCGCGCTCCCTTGGCGCGCCCTGCTCTGGCGCGGGGCGCGGCTGGCCGCGCTCGCCGACAATGCCGATATCGAGCATCTCCAGGCCCGCGGCACCGGCGAGGAAGCAGCGCTGGCGATTGTCGCCGCCCTTCTGCTCGGCTGCACCGCCTCGGTGCGCATCGCGACCGAGGCCGACATCGCCGAGGCGCGCGACCTCGGCCACAAGCTCGCCTCGGGCCATTTCGTCGTCGCGACCGAGCGTGCGCTGGCAGCTGCGGCCGGCGCGCTCGCCCCCCAGGCGCGTGTCGTTACACTCAGCGAGATCGTGGACGTGCAGGACTTCCAGGTGTCGGCCGTGCCGCCGCACCCGGCCGATCGCCGCATCCTGGTCCTTGGACCGGCCCTGGCCGCCGGGGTGGCCGAAGCGATCCTGGAGGCGGTTGCCGCCCTCCCTGAAGGGCGCCGGCCGGGACTGACCTTCGCCTGCGCGGGGCAGGACGGCGCGGCCCTGGCCAAAGCGGCAGAAGCGCGCGGCATAGCCAGCCTCGTTCGCATCGAGCCCGCGCCGCCCTCGGGCGCGATCGCCGACCGCATGCAAGGCCATAGCGCCGTCGTCGCGGCACTGGATGTCGGGCAAGCGGAAGACGCCGCAGCGGCGTCGATGATCGTGCCGATTCCGATCAAGGTCGGCTTGGCCGCCGGACTAGCGGTGGTGGCGCTCGATGCACCGAACGCATCGGTTGCGGCCGATCTAGGTTGCGCACGCAGCGTCGGGCCGGGCGACCAGTCGGGTCTGCTGGACGCGATCGACGCCATCGCGCGGATGAGCGCGGGCGAACTTGCCTCGCTCGGACACGGCGCGCGGCGGCGCGCAACGCAGCTCTTCTCCTTGCGCGCGCAAATGCGGCCCATCTCCGAGACGATCGAGCTGGTCGCCCCATCCGCTTCCTAGGCGTGCCGATACGGCGGGCCCGGACACGCGAACATCGACGGCCCACTTCAACTTTTCCCGCGCCCCCCACGCATCTTGCGCGCCTCGCGCGGATTGCACCAACGCGCGAGCGGTCGCATCGCCCCAAATCGCGAAAGCCCCGGCGCGCGATCCGCATTTCGCAGCCTCCGATGCATGCGGCCGCGGCCGCGGCGTAGCCCTGCTCATGCGGATGCGTGCCGATCGCCGCACGATCGCACCTGGGCGCCTCGATGATTGCGGAAACATCGCGGCCGCATCTTGGGCGGCCGCATCTTGGCACGCATGTTGGCACGCATGTTGAATATGGGGATGCAGGTCGGGCACTACCGACGGCGCGGCGGGGGAAAATGCCGCACCCGGATGGAACGACCACAGGGGCTAGAGAGTTCATGACGAGATCGCTGCCGGCGCGCAATCGCCGGCGGCCAGCAGAAGCGGACGCTGATCCCCCTCCTCCAGTGGCGTCCGTGCGGGGCGGGCGGCTTCTCTATCGAGAGGCCGCCCGTTTTCCCGTTTCAGCCCCCCCTCCTGGCGCCGCCACGCTCCGCGCCCCAGGCCCCCCGATCCCCGCTTCACTTGCCATGCGCGATTCCTTTGTTATTGTGCGCCGCCCGCCCGGCCCCGCCGGGCCCGGCACCCCATGCCCTGACGGCCCGCTCCCGCAGCCCGCCGGCCTGGCCAGTCACCTGCAACCCAGGCACCCGCAACGCCGCGCACACGAGGACAAGATGCCCAAGATCAAGGTCGCGAACCCGGTCGTCGAGCTCGATGGCGACGAGATGACCCGCATCATCTGGGGGTTCATCAAGGAGAAGCTGATCCTTCCCTACCTCGACATCGACCTGAAGTATTACGACCTCGGCATCGAGCATCGCGACGCGACCGACGACCAGGTGACCGTGGACGCGGCCAACGCCATCGCCAAGTACCGCGTCGGCGTGAAGTGCGCCACCATCACGCCCGACGAGGCGCGCGTGGCCGAGTTCGGCCTCAAGAAGATGTACAAGAGCCCGAACGGCACCATCCGCAACATCCTGGATGGCACCATCTTCCGCGAGCCGATCATCTGCAAGAACGTGCCGCGCCTGGTGCCGCACTGGGACTTGCCGATCGTGGTCGGCCGCCACGCCTATGGCGACATCTACCGCGCCACCGAGTTCAAGGTACCCAAGGCCGGCAAGGTGACCATGGTCTACCAGCCCGCCGATGGCGGCCCGCAGCAGAGCTTCGACGTGTTCGACTTCAAGGGCCCCGGCGTGGCGATGGGCATGCACAACACCCGCCAGTCGATCGAGGGCTTCGCGCGCGCCTGCTTCAACTACGGGCTGAGCCGCAACTATCCGGTCTATCTCTCGACCAAGAACACGATCATCAAGGCCTATGACGGCTTCTTCAAGGACATCTTCCAGGAGATCTTCGACGCCGAGTTCAAGGCCAGGTTCGAGGCCGCCAAGCTCACCTACGAGCACCGGCTGATCGACGACATGGTGGCCTGCGCGCTGAAGTGGCGCGGCGGCTATGTCTGGGCCTGCAAGAACTACGATGGCGACGTGCAATCCGACATCGTGGCGCAGGGCTATGGCTCGCTCGGGCTGATGACCTCGGTGCTGTTCACGCCTGACGGCTCCAAGGTGGAAAGCGAGGCGGCGCACGGCACCGTCACGCGCCACTATCGCGACCACCAGAAGGGCCGCGAGACCTCGACCAACCCGATCGCCTCGATCTTCGCCTGGACGCGCGGGCTCGCCTATCGCGGCCGGTTCGACAACACGCCCGATGTGGTGAAGTTCGCCGAGACGCTGGAGAAGGTGTGCGTCAGCACGGTCGAGGACGGGCACATGACCAAGGACCTTGCGATCCTGATCAGCAAGGAGCAGCCCTGGCTCAACACCCGCGCCTTCCTCGACAAGCTCGACGAGAACCTGAAGAAGGCGATGGGCGCCTGAGGGCGGCCACCGCCAGAGCGTCCCGCCGCGCCCCGCCGCGGGACCAGGATGTGAACGCCCCGGCCACGCGCCGGGGCGTTTCCTCCCCGGCGCGGCATACCGCTTGCCAAGGCTGAGCGCCATGACCGAGGCCCAACCCGCGCGCCCGCCCAGGATGCGGATCGCCATCACCCACCCGACCTGCTGGCCCTATGTCCGGCGCGGCTCGGAACGCGTGCTGAACGATTGCGCCGTCTGGCTGGCCGGGCGCGGGCACGCTGTCACGGTCCTGTCCTCGGCACCCGACGGGCCGATCACGCGCACCGATGCGCATGGCGTGCGCCATGTCCTGTTCCGCCAGGTCAAGCCGCTTCCGGTCGGCGGGCGCTGGCTCAATCATTTCCACGCCTTCGGCTGGCAATGCCGCCGCGCGGTGATGGAGCAGGATTTCGACGCCGTGCTGTGCCTGAACTACCACGACGCCTGGGGCGTCTGCGCCGGGCGCAAGGCCAGCGGCAAGCGCTTCCGCGTGCTGTTCCAGCTCACCGGCATTCCGGTGCGCCGCTATTTCCGCCGCATCCCGCTCGACGGCATGCTGTTCGCCTCGGCGGTCCGGCGCGCCGATGTGGTGGCCCCGCTCAGCCGCTTCGCCGCCGACATGCTGGAGAAGGATTTCGGCCGCGAGGGCGTGCTGATCCCCTCGCCCTCGGCGCTGGCCCCCTTCGAGGCGGCCGAGCGGCGGGTGCCCGCCCGCCCGCGCATCCTGTTCTCGGGCGACCAGAACGAGCCGCGCAAGGGCGCGCGGCTTCTGGCCCGCGCCTTCCCGCTGGTGCGCGAGAAGCTGGCCGATGCCGAGCTTGTCTATACGGGCGCCTGCCGCGACGAGACGCGCGCCGCGATCCTGGCCGAGATCCCGCCCGGCCTGCACGCCGATGTGCATTTCCTCGGTCTCGGCAAGGTCGAGGACCTGCCCGGCCTCTATGCCGGCGCCAGCGTGGTGACCAATCCGGCGATCTGGGAAGCGCTCGGCAATGTGCTGATCGAGGCGCAGGCAAGCGGCACCCCGATCGTCGGCGCCCGGCATGGCGGCATTCCCGACATCATCGCCGATGCGCGCATCGGCACGCTGTTCGATCCGGGCGACACTAGGCTTGCCGCCTCGAACCACCAGGGTCTGGCCGAGGCGCTGCTGGAGACGATCCCGCTGGCCGCGCGCCCGGAAACCGATGCGCTCTGCCGCGCCAATGCGCGGCGCTTCGGCTGGGACGCGCAGGGTCCGCGCTACGAGGCGGCGCTCGCCGGGCTGCCGATACCGGACGTCGCCGGCGCCTGAGGCGCCGCGCAGCGCCCACGGAACGGCGTCAGGTCAATCCAGCATCAGCCCGGTGCGCCGCTGCACATCGCGCCAGGCTTCCGTCTCCTCGGCCAGCATGCGCGCG
Organism: Alphaproteobacteria bacterium; assembly: GCA_020850755.1. Classification (GTDB taxonomy): domain Bacteria; phylum Pseudomonadota; class Alphaproteobacteria; order Acetobacterales; family Acetobacteraceae; genus JADZEB01. The sequence goes on from JADZEB010000032.1 coordinate 116,486, forward strand.
AAGGCAGCCGGATCAGAGCCCACCACATCGAGCCCGGCATCGCCGGCGCGGCGACGGAAAGTCGGCTCCTCGGTCACGGCGCGAATGGCCGCGGCAAGCTCGGCGCGCCGCGCCTCGGGCATGGCGGCAGGGGCGAGCACGCCGAACCAGGCGCTGGTGACGAACCCCGGCACGCCGCTTTCCAGCAGCGTTGGCGTATCCGGCGAAAGCCGGCTGCGTTCCGGCGCGGTCACGGCCAGCAGGCGCGCACCGCCGGCGCGGGTCTGGGCCAGGGCCACGGGCAGGCTTTCGAACATCAGGTGGACCAGCCCGTTGGCGAGATCGGGATAGACCGCACCGCTGCCGCGATAGGGCACATGCACGAGGTCGATATCGGCCGCTGCCTTCAGCCGCTCGATCAACAGGTGCGTGGCCGAGCCGGTGCCGCCGGAACCCGCGTTCAGCGCGCCGGGGCGCGCGCGCGCGAGCGCGATCGCGGCGCGCGCGTCGGCGGCCTCGAGCTTGGGCGAGGCAAGCAGCCCGTGCCAGGTGCGGACCACCAGGCTTACCGGCGCGAGATCGGTGGTCGGGTTGTAGGCAAGGTTGCGGCGCAAGGCGGCGGCGATCGACACCACCGCCGAGGAACCCCACAGCAGCGTCGCGCCATCGCCCGGCGCCTTGGCGACCAGGTCGGCGCCGATCGCCCCGCCCGCGCCGGCGCGGTTATCGACGATGACGTTCTGGCCAAGCCGCGCGCCGAGCGGCTCGGCCAGAAGGCGCGCGGCGAGATCGACGCTGCCGCCGGGGGCGAAAGGTACGACAAGGCGCACCGTGCGCGCCGGGGCCTGGGCACGCGCGGGGGCGATGCGACTGGGCGCGATACCTGGCACCGCAGCCGCGGCGCCAGCGGCGACGATGAATGTCCTGCGGCGCATCGTTGCATCCCCCCTCTGCCTCGTTGGCCGGGGCGAGCGACGCGCCCCGCGTTAAGGACAGCATAGCAGCCGCGCCCCGCGCGTCACCCCTGGGCGGCGCAGAGGACGCGGCACGCGGCGCTTTCGCCGGCGCGGAGGATGGCGCTAGGCTCGCCGCGCCATGTCGTTCGCCCCGCCTCTCGCCTTGCCCCTCGCCTTGCCCGACCTTGCAGCGCTGCTGCTCTTCCTCGCCTGCTGGGCGGGCTACACGATCGTGGCCGATCATGTCGGCGCGGTGCGCCGGCACAGCGTGATCGCGGCGATGGATGGCTGGCGCCACCGCTGGGCGGCCGAGATGGCACGACGCGAGAACCGCATCACCGACACCCAGATCGCGGGCAACCTGCAACGCTCGGTGGCCTTCCTCGCCTCGACGGCAATCTTTGTCGTCGGCGGTCTGGTGGCGATGCTCGGCGCATCCGAGCAGGGCTTGCGCGTGGTCCAGTCCCTGCCGCTTCTCGACCCCGCCGACAGCGTCGGCTGGGAGCCCAAGCTGATCCTGCTGATCGCGGTGTTCACATACGCCTTCTTCAAGTGCACCTGGAGCATGCGGCAGTTCAACTACCTGTCCACCGTAATCGGGGCGATGCCGCCGCCCGAGGCCGATGCCGCCATCCTGCGCGCCGGGGCCGACATTGCCGCGCGCGTGGCCAATCGCGGCGCGCAGCATTTCAATGTCGGGCTGCGCGCGTTCTATTTCGGACTGGCGGCGCTGGCGTGGCTCGGCGGGCCGGTGCCCTTCATGGCGGCAAGCGTGCTGGTGGTGCTGGTGCTCTATCGCCGCGAGTTCCGTTCCGCCACCCTCGCCGCGCTTGGCGAGGACGCGGCCAAGACCGCACCGGATCGGGCCGAACGCCCTTCACCATTCGTCTCGTGCGGCCCCGCGCATCTCACCTCGCGCGCGATCGTCTCGATCGAGAGACGCTTCGTTAACGCGACTACCCGATCCTGGCGCCATCCGACCGTCAGGATGGCCCGCGATGACCAGCACCACCGCAGACCCGCTTTTCGCCTCGCAATGGAACATGCATGCGGGCGCAGGCCTGAACGTTGCCAGCCTGTGGGACGAGTATACCGGGCGCGGTGTGACCGTCGCGGTGCACGACACCGGCATCGACGCGGGGCATGCCGATCTTACCGGCGCAACGCGCAACGAACTGGCGCGGACGCTTGCCGGCACCGGTGCGCCCGGCGCGCCCACCGGCAGCGTGCCATGGCATGGCACCGCGGTTGCCGGCGTGATCGCCGCGCGGCGCAACGGCATCGGCGGCGTCGGCGTGGCACCCGAGGCGGAGCTGATCTCGCTCGCCGACCCGATGGGCCAGACCTTTCCCGGCGCCTACCTGCAATCGCTCGGCGTCTCTCGCCAGTATGCCGACATCCAGAACAATTCCTGGGGCTTCACCCTCGGCACCAGCCACGCCTATGCCTTCGGCGACGATCTCGACCGGCTGCTCTACCAGCAGCTGCGCACCGCGCTGCGTGCCGCCGTGGGCGACGGGCGCGACGGGCTCGGCACCCTGATCGTCCATTCGGCCGGCAATGGCCGCGCCGCCGGCGATGACGGCAATCTTTGGGCGACGCATTCGAACCGCTACGCCGCGCATGTCGGCGCCACCGACGCCTATGGACGCACCGCGAGCTACTCCACCCCGTCCGCGGCCCTGTGGGTGGCGGCACCGGGCGGCAGCGCCGAGCTTGGCGTGTTGAGCACCGACATCAGCGGCACGGCGGGCGCGAGCGCAGGCGATTACGTCTCGGGCGTCGCCGGCACCTCCTTCGCCGCGCCCGCGGTCAGCGGCACCATCGCGCTGATGCTGGAGGCGAACCCGCTGCTGGGCTGGCGCGACTTGCGCACGATCCTGGCCGCCGCGGCGCGCCCCGATCCCAATGCCGCCGGCGCAGCGGCCAACAGCGCCGGCACCTGGAACGGCGGCGGCCTCGTGCACACGCGCGACCAGGGCTTCGGCCTGATCGACGCGCGCGCCGCCGTGCGCCTGGCCGAGCACTGGGACATGTTCGGCACTGGCCCGGCCACCCTGGCGAACGAACGCGCCGTGCAGTCGGCGCGCACGGGCAGCCTTGCCATTCCCGATGCCGGGCAGGGCGCGGCGATCATCACGCTCTCGCTTGCCGCAGGGGTGCGGATAGACGCGATCGAGATCGACATCGCGCTGTCGCACAATCGCGTGGGCGATCTGGTCATCACGCTCGCATCACCCTTCGGCACGACGTCGACGCTGCTCTCGCGCGCCGGGACCAGCGCGGCGCAGCCGGCCGGCCTTGGCATGTACGATATCGACTGGACCTTCACCGCCTCGGCCTTCCTGGGCGAAAGCTCGGGCGGGAATTGGACCCTGCGGGTCGAGGATCGCGCCGCCGGACAGACCGGCAGCGTTCTCGGCGCCGTCCTGCGCGCCTTCGGCTCGCCCGACACGCCGGACGACCGGCACATCCTGACGGACAGCTTCGCCACCCTGGCCGCGCGCGATGCGGCGCGACGCACGATCATCGATACGAATGGCGGCATCGACACGCTGGACGGCTCGGCCCTGTCGGGTGCCCTCTCGGTCGATCTCGGCGCCGGCAGCGCGACCATCGCCGGCGTCGCCGCAACCCTCACCGCCGGCGCGTTCGAGCACGCGATCGGTGGCGACGGCACCGACACGATCGCCGGCACGCCGGGCGCCAACTGGCTGCGCGGCGGGCGCGGCAACGACACGCTGCGCGGCGGCGCGGGAGATGACCGGCTGGAAGGGGAAGCGGGCGACGACCGGCTGGACGGCGGAGCGGGCCTCGATACCGCCGTGATCCGCGCGGGGTTCGGCGACACGGCGATCCAGCGCCGCGGTGCCGAGACCGTGCTGGTCGGCCCCGACGGCACCGACACGCTTGCCGGGATCGAGCGCGTCGTCTTCCTGGACCGCACCATCGGCCTCGGCGCGGTGTCGCGTGACATCGTCGCGGATGGGCGCGGCGATCTCCTTATGCGCGAGGCCGCCACCGGGCGCATCGCGCCCTGGCAGGCGCAGGGTGCCACCCTGGTCGCCGCCGCGGTGATCGGCGGCACGCCCTCGGGCTGCACGCTGGCCGGCATCGGCGATGTCGATGGCGACGGCGATGCCGATATCGTCTGGCACAATGAAGCCGATGGCTGGATCCGTGTCTGGCGCATGGATGGCGCCGCGGCCCGCGCCGATGGCGTCATCGCCACGGCGGGTGCGGGTTTCGCCATTGCCGCGATCGCCGACACCGATGGGGACGGCACAGCCGACCTGATCTGGCGCGATCCGGACAATGGCGCGCTGATCCAATGGCGGATGGAGAACGGGCGGCCGATGGCCGAGGCAGGCCTGCTCGGCGCCCCGCCGCAGCCGGACGCGGTGCTGGCCGCGGCCGCCGACCTCGACGCCGATGGCGATGCCGACCTCATCTGGCACGATCGGGCCGGCAGCGGCGCGGTGACGCTGTGGGGAATGGAGGGCGGCGCGGTCGCCGGCACCCGCATCCTTGGCGGCGCCGGCGGCGGCTGGCGCATCCTGGCCGCCGCCGATGCCGACGGCGATGGCGATGCCGACATCTTCTGGCACAACGAGGATGACGGCCGCTTCGGCCTGTGGCGCATCGAGGATGGCGCTGCCACCGACTACCGCCTGCTCGGCATCGCGCCCACCAACTGGACACCGACCGATTTCGTCGATCTCACCGGCGACGGGCGCGCCGAGATCGTCTGGCGCAACCACCATGACGGCCGCATGGGCCTGTGGCAGATGGGCGACATGGCGGCCGCGCCGATGGGCGAGGCCTTCATGCCGAACGCCGGCTGGAGCGCGCCCGTGCTCGCCCTCGGCGGCTGAGGGCCCCTGCCGGCGCTAGCCGCGCAGCGCCGCGCGCACCGCCTCCAGCGCCGCCTCGGCCTTGGCCCCGTCCGGACCGCCCGCCTGCGCCATCTCAGGTCGGCCGCCGCCACCCTTGCCGCCGATCGCGCCCGCGCCCGCGCGCACCAGCGCCACCGCATCGCAGCGCTTGGCGAGATCGGCCGTGACGCCGACCACGAGCGAGGCCTTGCCGTCCTCGGCCACCGTCACCAGCGCCACCACGCCCGAGCCGATCTGCTGCTTGAGCGCGTCCGCCAAGTCCTTGAGGTCCTTGGCCGGCACGCCATCGAGCTTGCGCGCGGCGAGCCTGACGCCGCCCACATCCTCGAAGGCGGGTGTGCTGGCCGGGCCGGCGGAGGCGCCGGTCGCCAGCTTGCGGCGCAGTTCGGCCAAGTCGCGCTCGAGCTTGCGCCTCTCCTCGACCAGCGCGGCGATGCGCTCGGGCGCTTCGCCGGCCGGCGCGCGCAGGGCCACCGCGACGCGATCAAGCATCGCGTCGCGCGCCGCGACATGGCCGAGCGCGCCGGCGCCGGTCAGCGCCTCGATGCGGCGCACGCCGGCCGAGACCGCGCCCTCGCCCACGATCTTGAACAGGCCGATATCGCCGGTGGCGCGCACATGGGTGCCGCCGCACAGTTCCACCGAATAGATGCCGTGGCGATCGGTCGCGGCCGCATCCTCGCCCATCGAGACGACGCGCACCTCCTCGCCATACTTCTCGCCAAACAGCGCCATCGCGCCCTGCTTGTCTGCCTCCTCCGGGCTCATCAGCCGCGTCACCCCCGGCGCGTTCTGGCGGATGCGCGCATTCACCTCGGCCTCGACCCAGGCGATCTCCTCGGCCTCGATCGGCTTCGGGTGGCTGATGTCGAA
>JADZEB010000033.1 GCA_020850755.1 Alphaproteobacteria bacterium
CGCCAGACGCACAGCCCGCGCCGCATGGCGCCAGACGCACAGCCCGCGCCGCATGGCGCCAGACGCACAGCCCGCGCCGCATGGCGCCAGACGCACAGCCCGCGCCGCATGGCGCCAGACGCACAGCCCGCGCGAGGCACACGGCCGGAGCGGCAAGGCGCGGGCTAGCGCCAACAGGGCGGGCACCGCGCGTGATCGGTCCGGCCTTGCCCCATCGCCAGCACGCCAGACCGCGAGCGAGCACGCCCAGCGCCTCGGCGTGGCCGTAGCGGTACCGGCGCCGCGATCAGGGTCTGGTCAGGCCGGCGGAGATGTCGCGCGAGAAGCCCGCCCGCACCTGGCGATGGTTGCGCTCGGCCCAGGCGGTCAGGCGCTCGGCCACCGCCTGGTTGCCCGCCCCGTCACCTTCGCCGATCGCCAGGCCCGCAAGCTCGGGCGCGATCAGGTAGAGCACGGTCACCGCGTCGCCCTCATCGACGATGCGGTGCATGCTGGCAATCATGCGCGCCGGCAAGCCGGCAGAGACCCGCTCAACAAATTCGCGCCAGGGCTCGAGCGCGATGGCGCCGCGCGGCCGCAGGATATCGAGCACCAGGCAATCCTGGACGCGGTCCACCGAGGCGCGCACGCGATGCAATGGCGCGTCGCGGCGATAGCAGAATGCCGGGATCGGCCAGCGCATCAAGGGCAGGCTGACATTGTTGGAGACGGCAATGGCCATCAGGCCGAGAACGCGCCCGCCCGTCTCGTACGCCATGAGGATTTGCTCGATGGGTATGTTCCCCCACCCGGCCTGCTGCACAACCCGCCCGACCTCGCGCCAGTTGCCTGGCAAGAGCGGCACCTGCCGGCGCGACAGGTCGAGCACGCGGCCAGCCCCCGCCGGCAATGCGACCGCAGGCGGTGCGGCGGGCTGGGCGCGCTGGCGCGGCGCGGGCCGAACCACCGCCACCTGCTGCTCGCCCTCCTCCTGCTGGCGGCGCTGCGCGCGCTGCGGCCGTTCGCGCGGGGCGGGCTGCGGCACCGCCGCGGGCGGGGCGGGCACGGTCGGCTCCTGGCGCGGCGCGGCAACGGGTCGTGGCGCGGGCGGGACGGGAATCGGCGCGATCTCCGCCGCGGCCGGCACTGCGGCGGCCGGCGCGGGTGCGGGCGTGGGGGCCGCCCTGGGTGCCGGCGCGAGCTGCTCGGGGCGGATCACGCCGCGCGAGGCGACCTGGAACTGGGCGATGCGCGAGCGCGCAAGGCCCGCGAAGATGCCGTCCGGGAATTCCTGCAGATAGGCCTGGTAGTCGGCTGCGTTGGTGCTGGTCTGGATCGCCTGCCACACCAGCCGGTCGCGCGCGCTGCGCTCGTCGCCGAGCGCGGGTGCGGCGGGCGCGATCGGGGCGATCGGGGCGGCGGCTGCGGCGGCACGCGGCGCCGCCTGCGCAACCGCCGGCGCCGGAGGCGGCGCCACCGGCTTGAAGGCGAAGCCGCCGGGCAGAAGCGCGACATCCTCGCGCGGGCGCTGGCGGTTGCCGGTCGAGCGCAGCACCTCCTGCCTGACCTCGTCGAGCATCAGGCGCACATCCACGCCGGGCGTCTCGATATGGCGCAGAAGCGCGGTGGTGAAGGGGCTGTTCTGGCCCGCGCCATCGAGCGCGACCTGGCCGCGATCGGCGGCGAAGGAGACCATCATGCCGGTCGGCGCCTGTACCGCGGCGAGCCCGCCCGCCCCGATCGAGCGCGTGGCGCCCGTAGCGCGCAGCAGTTCGCGGAACGGATTGTTGCGGCATGCATCGAGGAACAGGATCGTGGTGCGCGCCTGGCCATCAAGCTGCGCCACCACCGCGTCGAGATCGACCGCCTCGAACGGAATGTCGCGCTCCTCGCGGATGCGGGCCGAGGTGGGGATCAGCATGTTGCGCCCCGCCACCTCGATCGCATGGCCGGCATAGAACAGCACGGCGGCCGATGCGCCGCGCGAACGCTCGCCAAGGCGGCGGACGGCGCGCTCCATCGCCGCACGGTCGGCGTCAATCACCAGTTCGGAGTCGAAGCCCATGCGGCGCAGGGATTCATGCATGGCGCGCGCATCACGGGGCGGGTTCTGCAAGGGCTCGGCGGCGGTGTAGGCGCCGTTGCCGATCACCAGCGCGACACGCGGCCCCTCGGCCGGCGAGGCGGGCTGGGCCCGCACCGGGCCGGAAGCCGCCGGTATCGCGCATACCGTTGCGATCAGGGCAAGAAGGGCGAAGCCCAGGCGTCGCAGCAGAGCCATGAACAATCTCCCGGCGGCCATCAAAGCGAGGCCGGCCTGCCAATGTCAACGCCGGCGTGTGGCGATGGTTCCGGCCGCGCGCCGGCCACAGCCAGGGCGCCGGCAACGCCGCGCGTCACAAGATACCACGATCCCGCCCCGGACGGCACCCGGGCGCCGTGGCGCCGGCGCCGCGACCCGCCCTAGAAGGGCGGCAGCGTGCCGACGCTCTCGCCGCGGAAGCCGCGCTGCACCGAGGCATGGGCCTGCTCCATCCAGGCCACGGCGCGATCGATGAAGGCCTGGCGCGGCCCGCCGAGATTGTAGGGGTTGAGGCCGTTCTGCTCCCAGTCGCGATTGTCGCGCGGCAGGCCGAACGCCTCGGCGTTCCAGCAATAGCTCACCTCGAGCCAGCCGGAACTGTCGAACAGGCTGTGATAGGCGCAAGTGAAGATCGCCGGCAGGGCCAGGCCGCGCTCGCGCGCCTCGGCAGCGACGGCGGGCCAGACCACCTTGGCTTGCGGCGCGTCGGCCTCCAGCCGGTCGAGCCCCGGCCGGAACGGTGCCAGCACGACGCAATCATGGTTCTCCGCCCCGAGCGCCAGGCGGATGGCGCGATAGAACAGGCGCGGGCTGCAAGTCTCGGGCGCGGTGAGCGCGCGCACGGGCCGGGCGAAGGGCTCGGATGCGACGACGCCGACGATGCCGACAAGCTGCCCGCCGCGTTCCTGGATCAGCGTGCGGCGCGACACCGGATAACCGCCGCCCGAACGCAGGCGGAATGTCTCGCGCCGCTCGGCCACCATGCGCCAGGCGCCGGTCGGCAACGGCACCGCCCGCGCCGCAACCGTGAGCGAGTCGTTGGTATCGCGACCGGATGCGGCCGCCGGCGGCGCCGCTCCGCCCAGGGCCAGCAGGGCAGCCAGCAGGGCAGCCGGCAGGGCAGCCGGCAGGGCAGCCGGCAGCATGGCGGACAAGGCAGCAGGCGGGGCAAGCGAACCGCGCATCGGCAGGCCTCCGGCAATCGGGGTTGCGCCCGGCCATTCGGCGCCGCCCGGCCCCCCGCTGTCAATGCGGTTGCCGACGGCGCCGAATGGTCGCGATTCCTGTCGCCGGCAGCCTGTGCCGGGGCGCACGGGCCTAGAAGTCGAGGTTGGCGTAGTGCGCCGGGGGATTGAGGCCCGGCACCCGGTCGGCCAGGAGCGGGCGGAACGAGGGCCGCGACTTCACCCGCGCATACCACTGCTTGGCCGGCTCGCTCAGGCTCCAATCGACATCGCCGATGAAATCGAGCGCCGAAAGATGGGCGGCGGCGGCGATGTCGGCCATCGAGAAGCTGGCCCCGGCAAGCCAGGTGCGATGCTCGGCCAGCCAGCCGAGATAGACCATGTGCGGCCGGAGGTTGGCGTAGCCCGCCTTGATCACGGCCGAGTCCGGCTCGCCCCGGCCGAGCAGGCGCTTCATCAGCTTCTCGCCCAGGAGATTGACCGACACCTCGCGCTGGAACTTGCCGTCCACCCAGGCCACCAGGCGGCGCACCTCGGCCCGCTCAGCCAGGGTGCGCCCGATCAGCGGCGGGTCGGGATAGGCCTCGTCGAGATACTCGCAGATCGCGTTGCTGTCGGAGATGACAAGGCCGTTCTCCTCCTTGAGAACGGGCACCTGCGCGGCCGGGTTCATCTCGAGATAGGCGGGACGCCGCTCCCACACCTTCTCGAGCGAGAGGGTGAACTCCAGGCGCTTCTCGGCCATCGCCATGCGCACCTTGCGCGAGAATGGCGACAGGGGCAGGTGGTAAAGGACACGCATGGCGGGCTTATCGCACAGGCGCCCCTGAGTCGGAAGCGCGCATCCGCCCGCCGGCCGGAGGTGCGCCTTCCACCCTGTGCTCAGGCGCTGAGCGGCTGGCCGGCCTTCTCCTCGCGCCCGAGCGGATGGGCCAGCAGGCCCACGATCTCCTTCGGCACCACCTGCCAGAAGCGGCCGAGCTCGCGCTCCCATTCGTTGAGCAGGCGCGCGGCGAAGCGGCTCTGCGTCTCGCGCGCATGCTGGGCGATGAGGTTCTTCAGCACCGATTCCCAGTGCGGCGAATCGAGCCGCTGCCACAGCACATGCTCGGGGTTGACGCGCAGCGCGAACACGTCTTCCGGGTCGTAGACGAAGGCCATGCCCCCGGTCATGCCGGCGGCGAAATTGTCCCCGACGCTGCCCAGGATCACCGCCGTGCCGCCGGTCATGTATTCGCAGCCGTTCGAGCCGCACCCCTCCACCACGGCGTCGGCCCCCGAGTTGCGCACGGCGAAGCGCTCGCCCGCCTGGCCGGCGGCGAAAAGCTGGCCCGCGATCGCGCCATAGAGCACCGTGTTGCCGACGATCGTGTTCTCGTTCGAGACCAGCGGCGAGGATGGCGGCTGGCGGACGATGATGGTCCCGCCCGACAGGCCCTTGCCGACATAGTCGTTGGCATCGCCGAACACCTCGAGCTTGAGGCCCTGCACCGCCCAGGCGCCGAGCGACTGCCCGGCCGAGCCGCGCAGGCGCACCGTGACGTGGCCGGGCTGCAAGCCGCGCATGCCGAAGCGGCGCGTGATCAGCGAGGAAAGCCGCGTGCCGATGGCGCGGTGCGTGTTGCGGATGCTGTATTGCAGCTGCATCTTCTCGCCATGCTCGAACAAGGGCGCGGCGTCCTTGACCATCTGCGCATCGAGCGTGTCGGGCACCTCGTTGCGCCCTTCGAGCGTGCAGTAGCGCGCGAAGGGGCCGGGATCGGCCTGGGCCAGGATCGGGTTGAGGTCGAGATCGTCGAGATAGGCCGAGCCGCGGCTGACCTGCTCCAGCAGGTCGGTGCGCCCGATCGCCTCGTTGAGCGAGCGCAGGCCGAGGGAAGCCAGGATCTCGCGCACTTCCTCGGCGATGAAGCTGAACAGGTTGATGACCTTCTCGGGCGAGCCCTCGAACTTGGCGCGCAGCCGCTCGTCCTGGGTGCAGACCCCGACCGGGCAGGTGTTCGAGTGGCACTGGCGCACCATGATGCAGCCCATCGCCACCAGGCTCGCCGTGCCGATGCCGAACTCCTCGGCGCCCAGCATGGCGGCCACCACCACGTCGCGGCCGGTTTTGATGCCGCCATCGGTGCGCAGCTTCACGCGGTGGCGCAGGCGGTTGAGCATCAGCACCTGGTGGGTCTCGGACAGGCCCATCTCCCAGGGCAGGCCCGCATACTTGATCGAGGTCTGCGGGCTGGCCCCGGTGCCGCCCGAATGGCCCGAGACCAGGATCGCATCGGCCTTGGCCTTGGCGACACCGGCGGCGATAGTGCCGATACCGGAGCGCGCCACCAGCTTCACGCAGACCTGCGCATCGGGGTTGATCTGCTTGAGGTCGTAGATGAGCTGGGCCAGATCCTCGATCGAGTAGATGTCGTGGTGCGGCGGCGGGCTGATCAGGGTCACGCCGGGGGTGGAGTGGCGCAGCCGCGCGATCACCGCGCTGACCTTGAAGCCGGGCAGCTGCCCGCCCTCGCCGGGCTTGGCGCCCTGGGCCACCTTGATCTCGATCTCGCGGCAGTTGTTGAGATACTCGGCGGTCACGCCGAAGCGGCCCGAGGCGATCTGCTTGATCGCCGAATTGGCATTGTCGCCGTTCGGGCGCGGCTTGGCGCGGCCCGGATCCTCGCCACCCTCGCCGCTGTCGGAACGCGCGCCGATGCGGTTCATCGCGATCGACAGCGTCTCGTGCGCCTCGGGGCTCAAGGCGCCGAAGGAGATGCCGGGCGAGACCAGCCGCTTGCGGATCTCGGTGATGCTCTCCACCTCCTCGATCGCCACGGGCCTGACGCCGTCGCGCTTGAAGTCGAGCAGGTCGCGCAGCGCGATGGGCGGCTGCTTGCGCACCGCCTCGCTGTAGCGCTTGTAGCCCTGGTAGCTGTCGGTCGCGACCGCGTTCTGCAACAGGTGGATCAGCGGGCCGGCGAAGGCGTGGCTCTCGCCGCGCGCGCGCAGCTTGTAGAGCCCGCCCACCGGCAGCGGCACCGCATCCTCGTTCCAGGCGCGCGCCTGCTGGCCCGCCACCTTGTGCGCGATGCCGGCCAGCCCGATGCCCGAGATGCGGGAAGGCATGCCGGGGAAGAATTCCGCGACCAGCGCGCGCGACAGGCCGATCGCCTCGAAATTGTAGCCGCCGCGATAGGAGGAGATCACCGAGATCCCCATCTTGCTCATGACCTTGAGCAGGCCCTTGTCGAGCGCCTTCTTGTAGCGCTGCACGCAGGCCTTCAGGCTCGTCTCGCCGAACAGGCCGCGGCGGTGGCGGTCGGCGATCGTCTCCTGCGCGAGCCAGGGGTTGACCGTGGTCGCGCCCACGCCCACCAGCACCGCAACATAGTGCACGTCCATCACCTCGGCGCAGCGGACATTGAGCGAGGTGAAGGTGCGCAACGACTGGCGCACGAGGTGCGTGTGCACGCCGCCGGTGGCGAGGATCATCGGGATCGGCGCGCGCTCGGGCCCCATCGCCTCGTCGCTGAGGATGACATGGGTGCAGCCGGCGCGGATGCCCTCCTCGGCCTCCTTGCGGCAGCGGTCGAGCGCGCGGCGCAGCCCTGCCTCGCCCTCGGCCGCGGGGTAGGTGCAATCGACCACGCACACGCTGTCCTTCATGTAGGCGCGCATGGCGGCGAACTCGGCGTTCGACAGCACCGGGCTCTCGAGCTGGAGGAGATCGCACTGCGTCTCGTCCTCGTCGAGCACGTTGCCGAGATTGCCGAGCCGGGTCTTGAGCGTCATCACCCGCGTCTCGCGCAGGCTGTCGATCGGCGGGTTGGTCACCTGGCTGAAGGCCTGGCGGAAGAAATGGTGCAGGCCGCGATAGCGGTCGGACAACACCGCCAGCGGCGTATCGTCGCCCATGCTGCCCACGGCCTCGTTGGCGTCCTCCACCATCGGGTGGAGGATCATCTCGATCTCCTCGAGCGTGTAGCCGACCGCGACCTGGCGGCGGCGCAGCGCCTCGCCCGACAGGGTTTCGGGCTCGGGCGCGTCGGTCTTGATCAGGTCGTCGATGACCGTGATACGCTCGGTCCAGCGGCCATAGGGGTGGCGGCCGGCCAGCATGTCCTTCAGTTCGCCATCCTGGTAGAAGCGCGGGCCGGCGAGATCGACCGCGATCATCTGGCCGGGGCCGACGCGGCCCTTGGCGCGGATCTCGCTCTCGGCCAGCTTCACCATGCCGGTTTCCGAGCCGACGATCAGCAGCCCGTCCTCGGTGATGGTGTAGCGCATCGGGCGCAGCCCGTTGCGGTCCATGCCCGCGATCACCCAGCGCCCGTCGCTGGCGCAGATCGCCGCCGGCCCATCCCACGGCTCCATCACCGCGTTGCAATAGAGGAAGAAGTCGCGATGCGCCGCCGGCATGGTCGCGTTCTGGGCGATGCTTTCCGGGATCATCAGCGACTTGACCGTGGGCGCGTCGCGCCCGGCGCGCACCAGCACCTCGAACACATTGTCGAGCGTGGCGGTATCCGACCCGCCCGGCTGGATCACCGGCTTGACATCGTCCATGAAGGGATCGAGCTCGGGCGCGGCCAGCCGCGTCTCGTGGCTTTTCATCCAGTTGATGTTGCCGGTCAGCGTGTTGATCTCGCCATTATGCGCGATCATGCGGAAGGGCTGGGCCAGCCGCCAGGTCGGGAAGGTGTTGGTGGAATAGCGCTGGTGGTAGATCGCGAAGCGGCTGACGAAACGCTCGTCGAGGAGGTCGGGATAGAACTCGGTCAGCGCCTCGGCCAGGAACATGCCCTTGTAGATCAGCGAGCGGCAGGAGAGCGAGCAGAAGTAGAGATCGGGAATCTGCGCCGCCGCCGCCTGCTTCTCGATCCGCCGGCGGATGACATAGAGATCGCGCTCGAAGCCCTCCTCGTCGCTGCCGCGGCTGTTGGCGATCATGATCTGCTCGATCTCGGGGCGCGTCGCGTTCGCCTTCTCGCCGATCGCGGCGACGTTGATCGGCACCTGCCGCCAGCCATAGATGGCGTAGCCGAAATTCAGGATCTCGGTCTCGACGATCGAGCGGCAGCGCTCCTGCGCACCGAGGTCGGTCTTGGGCAGGAACACCATGCCGACGGCGATCCGGCCGGGCTTGAGTTCCTTGCCCAGCCGGCGCACCTGCTCGGCGAAGAAGTCCTGCGGGATCTCGACATGGATGCCGGCCCCGTCGCCGGTCTTGCCGTCGGCATCGACGGCGCCGCGATGCCACACCGCCTTGAGCGCGTCGATCGCCGCCTGCACGACGCGCCGCGCGGGTCTGCCGTCGAGCGCCACCGCAACGCCGACGCCGCAGCTGTCGTGCTCGGCGGCGGGATCGTAGGCATGGGCGGCGGCAAGCTGCCCGGCATTGGCGTGGTACGCGGCGGCGAAATCGGCCCCGCTTTCCCGCCCCTCGTTCCCGCGCGGGACCGGCAGGCCGCGCTTCGCCGCGGGCAGCGTCATGTCATTCATCGCACCTGGTCCTCGATCCCCGTAAAGCCACGCTCGCGCCAAGAATGGCGCGGGGCTGGCTACTTGGTCTTGTCGGCGTAGAGCGTGCCGCCTACCGCCCAGTTGTCGCGGCGATACTCGTCGAACAGCACCTGGATCGCGTCCGGCGCGATCTTGGCGATGCGCGCCATCTCGCGCGTGAACACCTCGGCCATTTCCCGCTTCTGCTCGATCGTGCGGCCTTCGAACATCTCGACGCGGATAGTCGGCATGATGGGCTTCCTTCCCGTTGTTGCGGCGCGGTGGCCGCGCCTCGTTGCTGCTGGTCCTATTCCGCCGCAAGCTGCGGCGCGGCGGCGCCGATACTGGCCTGGATGTAGCGGTGCATCGCCTCGGCCGCGTCGCGCCCGTCGCGCACGGCCCAGACCACCAGGCTCGCCCCGCGCACGATGTCGCCGGCGGCGAACACGCCCGGCAGGCTGGTCATCATGCTGCGGAAATCGATCTTGAGCGTGCCCCACCTGCTCACGCCGAGCGCGGGTTCGCTGAACATCGCCGGCAGGTCCTCGGGGTCGAAGCCGAGCGCCTTGATCACCAGATCGGCCTTGAGCGTGAAGGCGCTGCCGGCGATCGGCTCGGGCGTCTGCCGGCCCGAGGCATCGGGCAGGCCGAGATGCATGCGCACCGCGCGCACGCCCGATACCGTGCAATCGCCCAGGAACGCCTCGGGGGCGGCGAGCCAGACGAACTCGACGCCCTCCTCCTCGGCATGCTTCACCTCGCGCAGCGAGCCCGGCATGTTGGCGCGGTCGCGGCGATAGAGGCATTTCACGCTTTTCGCGCCCTGGCGGATGGCGGTGCGCACGCAATCCATCGCCGTGTCGCCGCCGCCGATCACCACCACATCCTTGCCGGCGGCATCCAGGCTGCCATCCTGGAAGGCCGGCACGGCATCGCCGAGCCCGGTGCGGTTCGAGGCGGTGAGATAATCCAGTGCCGCGACGATGTTGCCGAGCCCGATGCCAGGGGCCTGCATCTCGCGCGCCTTGTAGACGCCGGTCGCGACCAGGATCGCGTCATGGCGCTGGCGCAGCGTGGCGAGGCTCACGGTCTCGCCCACGGCGGTGTTGGGGTGGAATGCCACCCCGCCCTCGGCCAGGAGCTTCGCCCGCCGCTCGACCACGGTCTTCTCCAGCTTGAAGTTCGGGATGCCGTAGATCATCAGCCCGCCGACGCGGTCGTAGCGGTCGTAGATCGCGACCTGGTAGCCCTTGCGGCGGAGCTGCTCGGCCGCCGCCAGCCCGGCCGGGCCGGCGCCGATGATGCCCACCGACTGCGCCAGCTCCTGGCGCGGGCGCGGCGGGCGCACCCAG
Source organism: Alphaproteobacteria bacterium (assembly GCA_020850755.1). GTDB lineage: Bacteria > Pseudomonadota > Alphaproteobacteria > Acetobacterales > Acetobacteraceae > JADZEB01. The sequence continues at coordinate 10,086 of JADZEB010000033.1, forward strand.
CCCTGCTCCCAGGCGGTGTCGGTGATGTATTTCTCGACCGCGCCGATGGTGACGCTCTCGAAGCCCTTCTCGATCACGCAATTGCCTTCGCAGAGGCGGTCCTGCGGGCAGATGCGCCCGCAGATCTCGGGGAAGTTGTTGGTCGCCGAGGCGACCTCGTAGGCTTCCTCGAGCCGGCCCTCGGCGGTGAGCTTGAGCCAGTCGGGGATGTTGTTGTGCAGCGGGCAATGCACCTGGCAGAAGGGCACGCCGCACTGGCTGCACCGGCTGGCCTGCTGTTTCGCGCCTGCCGTGTCGAACTCGCGGAAAATCTCGTCGAAATCGGCGCGCCGCAGCGTGGCCTCGCGCTTGGGCGGGGTCCGCTGGGCGACATCGACGAATTTGAGCATCCGCTCGGGCATCGTGGGCAGGCTCCGGACTGGTGCGGGATCACAGGTCAAGACGGGGGTCGGCGTCCGGTGGGCGAACGCGAGGGGGCGGTAGCAGGCCGGCCCGCCGCCACGGCCCGCGACCGGCCGCGCGGCGTGCTGCACTGCGTTATAGGCGATGCACACAGGGAGTGGCGAGTCGAATCTGGCAAAATAGGTCAATGATCATGACTAATTTTCTGTGGCCTGCGGCGCCGCATGGGGGCGCGCGATCCGCCCGCCCGGCGAGACATGCAATATAGTCTCGATTCGAGACTAATTTGCGGGCACGCCAATCGCCCCGCCGCCACCCCGCGCAGGGGCTGCCCTCCAATCCTTAATACACTGATATGCCTATTGTTTTCCGTCGCGCGCGGCGCTGCGGATCAGGCCGCCTCGCGCTCGCGCCGGCGTCCGCCCGGTCGGAACCGGCCGAGATAGGACGGCACCACCGCCTCGAGCGGCGTCGGCGCGATGCCGAGCTCGGCCAGGGTCAGCGCGCCGGGGGAAACCACATTGTCGCGCTCCAGCAGCTTGACCTGGTCGCGCGTCAGCGGCGGCACCGGCAGCAGTTCCAGGAAGCGGGCCTGCACCCGCGCCACCCCGAAAGGCAGGCTGACCAGGCAACGCCGCCGCCCGGTCTCGGCCAGGATGTAGTCCATCAGCTCCTTGAAGCTGTAGGTCGCCGGCCCGCCCAGTTCGTAGGTCTTGCCGGCGCAACCGGGATCGGAAAGCGCCTTCACCACCGCATCGGCGACATCGCCGACATAGACCGGCTGGAAACGCGTCGCCCCGCCGCCATAGAGCGGCAGGGCCGGCAGGAACTGGGCCAGCGCGCCGACGCGGTTGAAGAAGCCGTCCTCCGGCCCGAACACGATCGAGGGGCGCAGGATGGTGGCCGCTGGAAAGGCCGCGCGCACCGCCGCCTCGCCCTCCGCCTTGCTGCGCGCATAGGCCGAGGGCGACTGCGCATCGGCCCCGATCGCGGAAACCTGCACCAGCGCCCTGGCACCCGCCTTGGCCGCGGCGCGGGCGACGTTCGCCGCGCCGTCGCGGTGGATGGCGTCGAAGCAGGCGCGGCCCTTCTCATACAGGATGCCGACCAGGTTCACGACCGCGCTCGCCCCGGCGCAGGCGGCTTCCACCGCCGCCGCGTCGGTGACCGGGGCACGCAGCAGCACGACCTGCCCGACCGCCCCCATCGGCTTGAGGAACATCGCCGCTTCGACATCGCGCACGCACACGCGCACGACATGGCCCGCCGCCGCCAGGCGCTTGACGACATAGCGGCCGACGAAGCCCGACCCGCCGAATACCGTCACGATCGAGGGTTGCCCGGCCATCGCCCTTGCCGTCGCTCGCGCCATCGCTGTCAGGTTCCCGCCTATGGGTGGATCGGCCCCGGCGCCACGCGGCGCCGCGCGGGCGGACATTAGCGACGCTGCCGATGCGTCACAAGCGGGCTGCATCGCGGGCGGGCGCATCACCGGCGGACAGCAGGGCCGGGGCAAGGCCGGGGCCGAAAGACCGGGCCGCAGGGAACGCCCCGGCCGGCACGGGCGCGCCAGCCCCCCAAGGGCCGGGGCGGCAGGGTGATGTCGCGCGGGATGCAGACACCCCCCTCGCCCGCCAATGGGCCAGCGAAAAACATTGGGTCGGCCAAAGGGCGCAACATACCGCCCGGCCGCCCCCAGGCAGCAACCAAACCCCGCGAATGCCGCTGCAACTACTTGATGAAGACGAATTTGCGCTTCTTGCGAGGCTCCCACGGCCCATTGGCCAGGGCCGCCGCGATCTTCTCCTGCGCCGTCTCGAGGACCGAGGGGTCGATCGGCCCGTGGCCGAAGAAATAGTTGCGCGGGTTGGGCAGCTCGACCTTCCAGAAATCGACTGGCTCGCCGTTCTCCTCCTCGATGGTTTCGAAGCTGAACTCGGCCTTGTCGTCCTTGTAGACGAAGGTCAGATGGTCGCCCGTCCCCTGGTGGACCGTGATCAGGGTGCCGTCATCGTCCGTCACGGCCGCGCGGCCCGGACGGACATTCAGCCCGGCTATGATGGCACCGTCACGCAATTCGACTGTCTTCATCGTGCTGGATCCTCGGAGCAGTTCTTGCTTTTCGAGTCCAGCCGGTGGGTTTCGCCCGTCCCCGGCCGCCCTCCAGTATTCCCCTATGGCAATGTTGCCACGCACGGGTCTGCCTGTCGATTCCCGCGTGCAGGGCCGGCCCAGGGGGGCGAGCACGAAAACCCGCATCAGGAGCGTTGACGGGCCGCCCGCGCGCCTCTATCTATCGCGCCCTGCCGATGCCCGTGCCCAGGTGGCGGAATTGGTAGACGCGCAGGTTTCAGGTACCTGTGGCCGCAAGGTCGTGGAAGTTCGAGTCTTCTCCTGGGCACCATCGCCGCCGTTCCGTTCGCGGCGGCGAAGCAGGCGGGCAGGCACCGTCAGGGCGTCTTTCCCGCGCATCAGCCGGACGCTTTCCCCATGCCGCAGGGCCCTGCCTATACACTCCATCGCGACGACATGCCGGACGGGCTATCGCTCGGTCCCGTGGTGGCGATCGACACAGAGACAATGGGCCTGGAACCGCGCCGCGACCGGCTTTGTCTGGTCCAGCTTTCGAGCGGCGATGGCCGTGCGCACCTGGTGCAGATCCGCCCCGAGACGCTGGGTGGGCGCGGCGCCGATTGCCCCAACCTGAAGCGGCTTCTGGCCGATCCGGGCACGGTGAAGCTGTTCCACTTCGCCCGCTTCGACATCGCCGTCCTGAAGCACGCGCTGGGCGTGGAGTGCGCGCCGGTCTATTGCACCAAGATCGCCTCGAAGCTCGTGCGCACTTTCACCGACAAGCACGGGCTCAAGGATCTCTGCCGCGAGTTGCTGGGCGTGGAGCTGTCCAAGCAGCAGCAATCCTCGGACTGGGGCGCGGCCGATCTGGCGCCCGAGCAGCTCGCCTATGCCGCCACCGACGTGCTGCATCTGCATCAACTGAAGGGCAAGCTCGATGCGCTGCTTGCGCGCGAGGGGCGAACGGCGCTCGCCGAGTCCTGCTTCCGCTTCCTGCCCACCGTCGCCACGCTCGACCTGATCGGCGACGGCGAGCTATCCATCTTCGCGCACTGAGCGCCCGGGCTTCGCGCACTGAGCGCCCGGGCTTCGCGCACTGAGCGCCCGGGACCCGGTCCGCCCACCGGCTAGCGCGACGCGCGAACTGGCCGGCAGCGGATCGTTCTGGCGCGGCACGGAATTTTCCACGGCACGAAGCTTGCCCTCGGCACATATTTTGCTTGGATTTCATTGACCAAGCCCCGCCGGATGCCCATACTCCCGTCTCGTCAGGATCATCCTGGTGCCACCCGCCCTGGTTGCGCGCCCGGTTGATCGCTCGGGCAGACGGGTGGGCAAGCAGCGTGGGCCGTTCCAGGCGATCCGTTAACCGTTCCATCGCTGCCGCGGGGCGCGCCGCTGCGGGCCTCCGCGCATGAGCGCCGCCGCCCGCCCGGCCGCGGCCGCCACGGCCGCCACGACACCCGCGACCGAGGACCGCCGCGCCGATCTCGCCGCCGCGCGCGAGGTGCTGGCAACCGAGGCAGCCGCGCTGCGGGCGCTGGCCGAGAGCCTCGACGGCGCCTTCATCCGCGCCCTCGACCTGCTCGGGGGGGTAGGCGGGCGCGTGGTGGTCTCCGGTATGGGCAAGTCGGGCCATGTCGCGCGCAAGATCGCCGCCACGCTGGCCTCCACCGGCACCCCTGCCCTGTTCGTCCATCCGGCCGAAGCGAGCCACGGCGATCTCGGCATGGTCACGCCCGATGACAGCGTGCTGGCGCTCTCCAACTCCGGGGAGACGCCGGAACTGGCCGACCTGATCGCCTATACCCGTCGCGTCGGCATCCCGCTGGTGGCGATCACCAGCGGCGGCGCCAGCACGCTCGCGCGCGAGGCGGATGTGGCCCTGGTGCTGCCGCCCCAGCCGGAGGCGAGCCCGGTGGGGCACGCCCCCACCACCTCCACCACCATGATGCTGGCCTTGGGCGATGCGATCGCGGTGGCGCTTCTGCGTCGCTCGGGCTTCTCGGCCGAGCAGTTCCGCGAGTTCCACCCTGGCGGCCAGCTCGGCCGGCGCCTCTCGCGCGTGCGCGACCTGATGCACGGCGCCGCGGAGCTGCCGCTCGCCCTCGGCGCTACCGCCATGACCGAGGCGTTGCCGGCCATGACCGCCAAGCGCTTCGGCTGCCTCGGCGTGGTCGATGCCGCCGGTGCGCTGCTCGGCATCGTCACCGATGGCGACCTGCGCCGCCACATGGGCCCGGACCTGCTGGCGCGCACCGTGGCCGAGGTGATGACGCGCACTCCGAAGACCATCCGGCCCGACGCCCTGGCGGGAGAGGCGCTCAGGTTGATGAACGCGCATGCGATCACCAGCCTGTTCGTCGTCGAGGGCGCGCGGCCGGTGGGCATCCTGCACATCCACGACTGCCTGCGCGCGGGCGTGGCCTGACCGATCGGCCGCGAAGGGGGAGCGACAAGGTCCGATGCCGCTGCGCGAAGACGCGATCGGGATAGGCCGCAACGGCGCGGGGCAGTCCGCCGCCGGCGGTAGTGCCGTCGCGCCCGCGCTGCACCTCGCGGCAGTGCGCGACACGCCACCGCCCGGAGCAGCGGCACAGCCGGCGGCGCCGAGCGCCTCCGGAACCGCTGCCGACAGCGAGCGGCCGCGCCGGCGCGCCGCGCTGTTCTACGCCGATGGCGCCCTGCGCCGCCGCATCGCCAACCCGGCCTTCCTCGCCCGCCGCCGACGCTTCGTCTGGCTGCTCAAGCGCGTGCTGCCGGTCCTGGCCTTGTTGACGCTGGCGGCGATCGCGCTCTGGCCGCAGTTGCGCGGCAACGAGGACCGGCTGCGCTTCTCGATCGCCCGGCCTGCCACCGCGCCAGGGGCCATGACCTCCACACCCGATGCGGCGCGGCTGACCAATGCGCGCTATGCCGGGGTGGACGGGCAGAACCGGCCATTCGTCATCACCGCCGATGTGGCGCAGCAGGGGCTGGGCGATGAGCGCATCACGCTGTCCAACCCGCATGGCGAGATCGTGCTGAACGATGGCCGCACCGTCACGCTCGAATCCGTCCACGGCGTCTATCGCCAGCAATCGGGCCTGCTCGATCTCAGCGGCGATGTGACGCTGCGCCACGCGGCAGGCTATGTCATCCGCAGCGAGGAAGCGGCGGTCGACCTCAAGGCCGGCACGGCCGGGGGCGACCAGCCGGTATCGCTGCGCTCGGCCGCCGCCACGGTGGACGCGCAAGGGGGCTTCCGGCTGGTGCAGCGCGGCCAGGTGATCCTGTTTCTCGGCCCCGCCCGCGCCGTGATCTCGCCCGGGGCGGCCTCGGCCGCACAACCCGCGCCCACGGCGCCAGTGGCGGGAGCAGGACGATGAGGGCCCGGCAGCTTCAGAGCATCGCCGCCGCCGCCGCGCTGGCGGCGCTGGTTGCCTCGGCCGCGCCCGGCGCGCGGGCGCAGGATCTCGGCCTGAGCGGCTCTGGACCGATCGAGATCGACGCCGCCGAGGGCATCGAATGGCGGCAGGCGGAAAGGATCGTCATTGCGCGCGGCAATGCGCGCGCCACGCGCCAGAACGTCACCGTCCATGCCGACCGGCTGATCGCGCGCTATCGCGAGCGGGCGCGCCCGGGCGAGGCGCCGCCGGCCCCGCAGCCGGGTCGTGCCGCCGCCGAAGGGCCGCTTGCGGGCGGCGGGGCGAACGAGATCTGGCGCCTGGAAGCGGAAGGCAATGTCCGCATCGTCGCCGCCGCCGACCGGGCCGAGGGCGATCGCGCCGTCTACGACCTCGACCAGGCGGTGCTGGTGCTGACGGGGCGCAACCTGCGCATCCTCGCCGGCAGCGACGAGGTGCGCGCGCGCGACAGCCTCGAATACTGGAGCCAGCGGCGCATGGCGGTGGCGCGCGGCGGCGCCTCGGTGACGAGCGGGGACCGCCGCCTCGATGCCGCGGTGCTGGTGGCCTATCTCGCTGCCCCGCCGCCGCCCGGTGCGGCGCGCCCGCAGGCGCCGCCGCCGACCTCGCAGGCCCAGGGCGGCGGGGCGCCGCTGGCCGGCGCGCTCGGCGGCAGCGGGCGCATCGAGCGGGTCGAGGCCTTCGACGAGGTGCTGATCCGCACGCCGACCGAAAGCGTGCGCGGCGACCGCGGCGTCTATCTGCCGGAAACGGGAATCGCGCAGATCACCGGCCAGGTGCGCATCACGCGCGGGCAGAACCAGCTCAATGGCGGCTTCGCCGAGGTCAACCTGCGCACCGGCGTGGCGCGGCTGCTCGGCGGCCCGCCCGGCGGCGGCGGCACGGCACCGGGGGGCAGCGGCGGGCGCGTCTCGGGCCTTGTCGTGCCGAATGAGGGCCAGGCCGAGGGCGCGCAACCACAGCCACAGCAGCAGCAGCAGCAACGGCGGCCGGCCAATGCCGCCCCGCGCCGGCTGGCGCCATGATGGCCGTGCCATGACAAGCGCGCCGCAGGCATCGCCCCGGACCGACCCGACCGCCGCCGCCGCCCCCGCCAACGAGGAGGGGGCGCGCCCGCGCCTGGTCGAAGGCTCGGGCGGACTGATCGCGACCAATCTCGGCAAGCGCTACAAGAAGCGCCCCGTCGTGCGCAATGTCAGCCTGTCGGTGCATCGCGGCGAGGCGGTCGGCCTGCTCGGCCCCAACGGCGCCGGCAAGACCACCTGCTTCTACCTGATCGTCGGCCTGGTGCAGGCCGACTATGGCAGCATCCTGCTCGATGGCAACGACATCACCGACCTGCCCATGTATCGCCGCGCGCGGCTGGGGCTCGGCTATCTGCCGCAGGAGGCATCGATCTTCCGCGGCCTGTCGGTCGAGAACAATATTCGCGCGGCGCTGGAGGTGGTCGAGCGCGACCGCGACCGGCGCGAATCCATGCTCGACGAGCTGCTCGCCGAGTTCTCGATCAGCCATCTGCGCCGCACCCCGGCACTCGCACTCTCGGGCGGGGAGCGAAGGCGGGTGGAGATCGCGCGCGCGCTCGCCAGCCAGCCGCACTATGTGCTGCTCGACGAGCCGCTCGCCGGCATCGACCCGATCGCGGTGGGCGAGATCCGCGACCTTGTCGCGCATCTGAAGGATCGCGGCATCGGCGTCCTGATCACCGACCACAATGTGCGCGAGACGCTGGACATCATTGACCGCGCCTACATCCTGCACGACGGCCAGGTGCTGATGGAAGGCGCGCCGCACGAGATCGTGGCGCATGAAGGCGTGCGCCGCGTCTATCTCGGCGAACGGTTCAGCCTGTAGCGGCGGGGCGACAGGCAGCCATGGCGATCGGACCGAAACTCGATCTGCGGCAGTCCCAGTCGCTGGTGATGACGCCGCAGCTGCGCCAGGCGATCAAGCTGCTGCAATTCTCGAACATGGAGGTGGCGCAGTTCGTCGCCGAGGAGCTGGAGCGCAATCCGCTGCTCGAGCAGAGCGAGGAGCCCACCTACGCCCCGGCCGAGACCGAGGCCGCGCCCGCCGCTGCCGGCGACGCGGCCGCCGCGCCCGAGCTGGACCGCGCCTTCGCCGATGGCGTCGCCCCCGATGGCGAGGCGCCGATCGAGGCCGACCATTACGGCAACAGTTACGATGCCGAGGGCCCGGGCGATGGTGCCGCCAGCCCGGACACGCCCACCGCCGGCCTGAGCGCGACGGACTGGGGTGCGTCGGGCAGCGGCGGACGCTCGGACTTCTCGGGCGATGATCGCACCGTCGAGGAACTGGCCGGCGCCGACACGCGCACGCTGCGCGACCATATCGAGGAACAGCTGCGCGTCGATATCCGCGAGCCGGCCGACCGGCTGATCGCGCGCCACCTGATCCTGATGCTCAACCCCGCCGGCTGGCTCGAGGGCGATATCGGCGCGCTGGCCGACAGGCTCGGCGCCACGCGCGAGCGGGTGGAGGGCGTGCTGCGCCGGATGCAGGAGTTCGACCCGCCCGGCGTGTTCGCCCGCGGCCTCAAGGAGTGCCTGGCGATCCAGCTTCGCGACAAGAACCGGCTCGACCCGGCGATGCAGGCGTTGCTCGACAATCTCGAGCTGCTGGCGCGGCGCGACATGGTGCGGCTGCGCCAGGTCTGCGGCGTCGATGCCGAGGATCTCGCCGACATGCTGGCCGAGATCAAGCGGCTGAACCCGAAGCCCGGCGCCAAGTTCGAGACGGCGCCCACCGTGCCGGTGATCCCGGACGTGCTGATGCGGCTCGGTTCGGACGGCAGCTGGATCGTCGAGCTGAACCCCGAGACGCTGCCGCGCGTGCTGGTGAACACGAGCTACTTCTCGGTCGTGTCCAAGCGCGCCAGGAGCAAAGAGGACAAGGCCTTCCTGTCCGAGCGGCTGCAGACCGCGAACTGGCTGGTGAAATCGCTGCACCAGCGCGCGACCACGATCCTGCGCGTCTCGAGCGAGATCGTGCGCCAGCAGGACGCCTTCTTCCACCGCGGGGTGGAGCATCTGCGCCCACTGATCCTGCGCGACATCGCGCTGGCCGTGGACATGCACGAAAGCACGGTCAGCCGCGTCACCTCGAACAAGTATATCGAAACGCCGCGCGGCATCCTCGAGCTGAAGTATTTCTTCACCACCGCCATCGCCGGCACCATGGGCGAGAGCCATTCGGCCGAATCCGTCCGCCACCGCATCAAGACCATGATCGACGCGGAAAGCCCCGACGCCATCCTGTCGGACGACCAGATCGTCGCCACATTGAAGAGCGAGGGTATCGACATCGCCCGCCGGACCGTGGCCAAATACCGCGAGGCGCTGCGCATCCCCTCATCGGTGCAGCGGCGCCGCGAGAAGGCGATGCAGGCCGGCTAGACGGCGCCCGGGACGGAGAACCGGGGAAGCAGGGCAGCGATCGCTTCAGGCGCGCGGAGTTGGCGCGCGGCATCCGGCGCAAGCCCGGGTGGCACTTTCAGACGGAAGGCAGATTAGTCATGCAGATCACGATCAGCGGCAAACAGGTTGATGTCGGCGATGCATTCCGCACCCACATCGAGCAGGCGCTGAACACCATCATCGGCAAGTACTGGGAGCATGCGCTGGAAGCGCATGTCACGCTCTCGCGCCGGCGCGCCTTCTTCCATTGCGACGTGCTGATCCACGCCGGCCGCGGCATCACCATGAAGGCCGAGGCCGAGGCGGACCAGCCCTACCGCGCCTTCGATCTCGCCGCCGAGCATGTCGGCAAGCGCCTGCGCCGCTACCGCCGCCGCCTGTCCGAGCATCACCGCGCGCTGGCCAACCGCGAGCGGCCGGAGAAGGCGCAAGCCTATATCCTCGAGGCGCCGCCGATCGAGGCGGAGAACGAGCCCGAGCCCGCCACCGATGGCGAAGGCGGCGATGCGCCCGTGATCGTGGCCGAGATGCCGGCCGAGATCGCCAGCCTGAGCGTCGGCGAGGCGGTGATGCGCATGGACCTCGCCTCGCAGCCGGTGCTGGTGTTCCGCAACAGCGGGCATGGCGGAATCAACATTGTCTATCGCCGCCCGGACGGCCATATAGGCTGGATCGACCCCCGCGGCGTGGACCGGACCGCACCGGCGGGGTGAGGTCGTGCCCCGGGCCCTACCCGGCCCGCCACTGACAGCAGGTTGCCCATGCCGCTCGCCGAGATCGTGGCCCCGAACGGGGTGGTGCTGCATGAAGGGGTCGCCTCGAAGCGCGCCGCGCTCGAGCTGATCGCCGAGGCGGCGGCCCCCCTCACCGGCCAGCACGCCCAGGCGCTGCTGCACGGTCTGATCGAGCGCGAGCGGCTGGGAACGACCGCCGCCGGCCAGGGCTGCGGCATCCCGCATGCGCGCCTGGCCGGGCTCGGCCGCGCGGTCGGCGTGTTCCTCCGCCTGGCCCGGCCGGTCGATTTCGAGGCGCCGGACAAGCAGCCGGTCGATCTCCTGTTCGGGCTGTTCACCGATGCCGGGGCCGGGGCCGACCATCTGCTTGCCCTGTCGGCGGCGGCCGGGCTGTTGCGCGAGGCCGAGCAGCGCAAGGCGCTGCGCGCCGCACCCGACGCGGCCGCACTGCGCGCCGTGATCCTGGCGCACAGGGCCAAGGACGCGGCCTGACAGCACGGTCGGGCCGCGGCCCAGTAGCGGCGTTTCCGCAGCTTCGATCCACCAACTCCGCGCTGCCGGCCAGCGCCGCTCAGCGTGCGCGCCAGGGGCGCAGTCCGCGCGGCCGAACGGGCGGCAGCGGCAGCGGCGCCTCGGCCGCGGCACTGGCGGCCCCGCCTTGCGCCGCAACCAGTTCCGGGGCGCCCGCGGCGGCCTGCGGCGCCTGCGGCACCGGGCCCTGGGCCGCAGGTATCGAGGCGGGGACCGGAGCGGATGGCGCGCGCCGATCCGGCGGCAATGGCGGCAAGGGCAGCGCCGCGCCGACGGCAGACTGGGGGCCAGCCGCGGCGGCGGCGGATTGGCCGGCCGGGGCCGGCGCCGCGGGCGGCGTGGATTGCCCCGCCGCGGCGAACGGGGCGGCGGACGGGGCGGCAACCGGTGGCGCAGGCGCGACCGGCTGCGGCCGGCCGGGGCTTACCCGCGCGCTCGGCGCGAGCGGCGGCGGCAGCCTGCCCGCCGCCAGCATGTCGAGATTCTGCTGCGCCATTTCGGCCGCCACCACATCCGGGGCGATCGCGATCACCTGCTGCCAGTCGCGCCGGGCCGCGCCATCGTTGCCGCGCATGCGGTGCAGCACGCCGCGCTCCAGCAACGCCTCGGGGTTGCGCGGATCGAGGCCGAGCGCGCGCGCGATATCGTCCTCGGCGAGGTCGAGGTTCTCCAGGAAGCGCCAGGTCGCAGCGCGAACGACGAAAGCCTCGACGCTGCGCGGCGACAGGTCGATCACCTTGTTGAGATCGTCCAGCGCTTCGAAGTAGTTGCCGCCCGACACCGCGGCGATGGCACGGTCGAGCAGCAGCTCGGGATGGTCGGGCATCAGCATCAGCGCCATGGTGATGGCGCCATAGGCGCGATGGGCGTTGCTGTCCATCATCCAGGCCTGGCTTGCTTGCGAATACATCATCGCGCGCAACTGCGTCGGCGCGCGCGCATCCAGCGCCAGGGCTTCCAGTCGGTCGGCGGCTTGCGAGAAGCGGCCGAGATTGATCAGCGCCACCGCGCCGCAATGGCGGGCAAGCTCGACCCCGCCACCGCCGCCGCCCGCCCAGGCTTCGGCTTCGACCAGCGCGGCCTCGGGGCGCTCATGCGCCCGCTCCAGGCAGGCTTCGTAGCGCCGGCGCGCCTCGGCGGGCGAGGCGGGCGGCGCCGGCGGGGAAGGTGGCGATGCCCCAGCGGGCGGCGCAGGCGCGGCGGTGACCGGTGCCGCGGCTGCGGGCGAGGCCGGCGCTGCCGCCGGCGGGGCGGGCGAGGCCGGCGCTGCCGCCGGCGGGGCGGGCGTGGCCATCAGGTCGATGCGCTGTGGCACGGACGGGGGAGCCGGCACGCCGGACCCGCGCCCGACCAGACCCGGCGCGAGCCACAGCACGAGCACAGACAGCGCCGCCAACGCAGCGCCGCCGCCCAAGGCCCATCGCAGCAGTCTGGACTTCGCGAGCATGGCACCCGATCTTCCAAGGCGCGCACTCTAGGCCGCCGCCGCCGCCGGGTGCAAACCAAGCCTTCCCTGCACCCATCCTCATCGCGACGGACCCAGATGCCGCAACCAAACCCCGCCCAGCCGGCCCCCAACAGCGGCAGCGTTGCCCGTCCGCACCTGTTCATGTTCGGCCTTGGCTTCGTCGGCAGCGCCCTTGCGCTTGCCGCGCGCGAACGCGGCTGGGCCGCCAGCGGCACGATGCGCGACGCGGTCTCGGATGCGGCGATCGGGCTTGGCGCGCGCGGCGTCAGCGTGCTCGGATTCGACGGCACCGAGGCCTCGCCCCCGGTCGCGGCGGCGCTGCGCAGGGCAAGCCATGTCGTCCTGTCGATCCCGCCCGGGCCGGAGGGCGATCCCGCACTGCTGCATCATGGCGCCGACATCGCCGCCGCCACGGGGCCGGGCTGGATCGGCTATCTCTGCACCACCGGCGTCTATGGCAACACCGACGGAGTCCTGGTGGACGAGGACACGCCGCCCGCCCCGTCCTCGGCGCGCGCGGCCCGGCGCGTCGCGGCCGAGGGCGCCTGGGCCGAGTTCGCGCGGGCGCATGGCAAGCGGCTCGACATATTCCGCCTGGCCGGCATCTACGGGCCCGGTCGCTCGGCGCTCGATGACGTGCGGGCCGGCACGGCGCGACGGATCATTAAGCCCGGCCAGGCCTTCAGCCGCGTCCACCGCGACGACATCCTCGCCGCCCTGCTGCTGGCGATGGCCAGCCCCGGCGCGCCGGGCGAGACACGGCGCTTCAACCTGTGCGACGACAATCCCGCCCCCTCGGCCGATGTGGTGGCCGAGGCGGCGCGCCTGTTGGGCGTCGCCCCGCCGCCCGAGATCCCCTTCGCCCAGGCGGCAGCCGGCATGTCGCCGATGGCGTTGAGCTTCTGGGCAGACAATCGCCGCGTCTCCAGCGCCCGCGCCAAGGCGGTGCTGGGCTGGCGCCCGCGCTACCCGAGCTATCGTGAGGGCCTCGCCGCCTGCTTGCGCGCCGAGGCCGGCGCCGCCGCGCCATGAGCGAGCAGCTCGGCCAGCGTCGCGGTCAGGAGCGCGAGGTCCTGCGGGCGTGACAGGCGGTGATCGCCGTCCTTGAGCAGCGTCACGCGCACATCCGCCGCGCGCAGCCGCTCGGCGATGCGGAGCGAGGTCCGCCACGGCACGTCCGGATCGCCCATGCCGTGCAGGAGCCGCACCGGCGCACGGATCGGCAGGGGCGCGCGCAGGCGCAGATGCCGCCGCCCATCCTCGATCAGCGCGCTTGTGTAGACATAGGGCACCGGGCCGTAGGCCGAGGCATGGCGCAAGGCACCGGTGCGCACCAGACGTCGCTTCTCGGCTGCGCTGGCGCGGCTCCAGACCAGGTCCTCGGTGAAGTCGGGCGCGGGCGCGATGCCGATCAGCCCGGCGATGCGCGCCGGCCGGCGCAGGGCAAGGTTCAGCATCACCCACCCGCCCATGGACGAGCCCACCAGCACCTGCGGCCCTGCGGTGAGCTGGTCGAGCGCGGCCAGCGCATCGGCGGTCCAGCGGCCGATGGTGCCGTCCTCGAAGCGGCCCTCGCTCGCGCCGTGGCCGCTATAGTCGAAGCGCAGGAAGGCGCGGCCCTCGGCGCGGCAGAAGCTTTCCAGGGCGAGGGCCTTGCTGCCGGTCATGTCGGACATGAAGCCGGTGAGGAAGACCACGCCGGGCGCCGCGCCCTGCGTGCGGACATAGGCAAGGCGCAGGCCGCGCGGCCCGGCGATGGTGCCGGCATCCTGCCTTCCAACCCCGGCGCGACGGCCAAGAGGCGGCGTGCCCCTCACCGCCTTGCCGGCGCCCGCCTTGCCGGCGCCCGCCTTGCCCTTGGCCGCCTTGCCCTTGGCCGCCTTGCTGGTGCCCGCCTTGCCCTTGGCCGCAGCGCTCGCGGCGGGAACGGGCGCGGTGGGAACGGGCGCGGCGTCCAACTGCGGGCTTGCGGCCCTCGCCTCCGGGTCGGCGGCGCCGGTCCCGGTGCCACGGCCCCGGCTCAACCTGCCCTCGGCCGCACCGATCGCAGCTTTCCGCCGCGTCCCGCCGCCGGCCCCGCTCTTGGCCCCGCTCCTGGCCCCGCTCCTGGCCCCGTCCCTGGCCCCGCCCCGTGCCATCCCCGCTCTCCCGCTCCGTTGCGCCGCCATCGGCCCCCGCGCGCACTGCACGCGGCGCGGCCGGGCGTGTTATAGCCCCGCCCGATGCGCCCCGTCTCCCGCCCCTTCCCCTGTCCGCGCCGCCGCCGCGCATGACCGAGCCCGGCCCCTTCGCCGCCCTGCCGCGCCCGCCGGTCGTGCTCCAGGTGCTGCCCCGCCTCAATGCCGGCGGCGGGGTCGAGCGCGGCACGGTCGATGTCGCCGCCGCGATCGTGGCCGCCGGCGGCACCGCGCTGGTCGCCTCGGCCGAGGGGCCGCTCACGCGCGAGCTGGCCCGTGCCGGCGCCCGCCACATCGCCCTGCCGCTCACCCGCAAGGGGCCGCTCGCGATCTGGCGCAATGCGCGCCGGCTGGCCGAGATCATCGCCGCCGAGGGGGTGGACATCGTCCATGCCCGCTCGCGCGCCCCGGCCTGGAGCGCCTGGTTCGCCTGCCGGCGCACCGGGGCGCGCTTCGTCACCACCTATCACGGCACCTACAATGAGGGGCTCCCGGGCAAGCGCCGCTACAATGCGATCATGGCCAGGGGCGAGCGCGTGATCGCGATCAGCGAGTTCATCGCCGGGCACCTGGTCGCGCGCCACGGCACCGATCCGGCGCGGGTGCGCGTCATCCCGCGCGGCATCGACCCGGTGCGCTTCGATCCCGCCCGCACCGCCGCCGACCGCTGGATGGCGCTCGCCCGGCGCTGGAGCCTGCCCGACGGCGCGCCGCTGGTGCTGCTGCCGGGGCGGCTGACGCGCTGGAAGGGCCAGCTCGTCGCGGTCGAGGCGATGGCGCGCATCCAGCGCCGCGATGCCGTGCTGGTGCTGGCCGGCGACGACGAGGGCCGCACCGGCTATCGCACGGAGCTCGAGGATCGCATCAAGGCGCTCGGCCTGCTTGGCCGCGTCCGGCTAGTCGGGCATTGCGACGACATGCCGGCGGCGATGATGCTCGCCTCCGTCGTGCTGTCGGCCTCGACCGACCCGGAAGCCTTCGGCCGCGTCGCGGTGGAGACGCAGGCGATGGGCCGGCCGGTGATCGCGACCGACCATGGCGGCGCGCGCGAGACCGTGATCGCGGGCGAGACCGGCCTCCTTGTGCCGCCAAACGACGCGAACGCGCTTGCCGCCGCGATCGACCAGGCGCTGGCGCTTTCCGAGCCCGAGCGGGCGGCGCTCGCCTTCCGCGCGCGCGAGAATGTGCTCGCCCACTTCACCCGCGCGCGCATGTGCGCCGACACGCTCGCCGTCTATGCCGAGCTGATGGCAACGGGCGCGGCGGCGGCGGCGGATCGCGGGCCATGAACGCCGGGAGCATGGAAGCTGCCGGCCCCGATGCCGGCGCGGCGGGCGGGATCCTGGTCATCAAGCTCGCCGCGCTCGGCGATGTCGTGCAGGCCTTCGGCCCCTTCGCCGCGATCCGCGCCCATCATGCCGGGGACCGCATCAGGCTGCTGACGACCGCGCCCTATGCCGCACTGCTCGCCCGCGCGCCCTGGTTCGACCGCATCGCGGTCGACGCCCGGCCCAAGCTCTGGCAGCTCGGCGCGCTCTGGCGCCTGCGACGGGGCCTGCGCGCGCCCGGCTATGCGCGGGTCTATGACCTGCAGACCTCGGATCGCAGCGGCTGGTATTTCCGCCTGATGCGTGGCAGCGGGCCGGGCGGGCGGGACCCGGAATGGTCCGGCATCGCCGCCGGGTGCAGCCACCCGCACGCCAACCCGTCGCGCGATGCCATGCACACGATCGACCGCCAGCGCGAGCAGCTGGCGATGGCCGGCATCACTGCCTTCCCCGCGCCCGATCTCGGCTGGCTCGCGGGCGATCCCGGCGCGCTCGCCCCCGCAGGCCCCTTCGCGCTCCTGGTCCCGGGCGGAGCGGCGCACCGTCCGACCAAGCGCTGGCCGGCCGAGCGCTTCGCCGTGCTGGCCGAGGCCCTGGCCGGGCGCGGGATCACGCCGCTGGTGCTGGGCACGGCCGCCGAACGGCCCTTGGCCGAGGCGATCCGCGCCCGCTGCCCCGCCGCGCTCGACCGCACCGGCGCCACGGGGCTGGCCGACATCGCCGCCCTTGGCGCGCGCGCCGCCCTTGCCGTCGGCAACGATACCGGGCCGATGCACCTGATCGCGGCGATGGGGGCGCCCTGCCTCGTGCTGTTCTCGGCCGCCTCCGACCCCGCGCTCTGCGCCCCGCGCCGGACCGATGGCGGGGCCGAGGGCGTCGCCATCCTGCGCCGCGACAGCCTGGGCGCGCTCGACCCCGAGGCGGTGCTGGCGGCGTTGCCTCAGCCGCGTTCTTGACGAACCGGGGCCGCAAGGCCGAGAGTGCGCCGCCTTTTTCTACCCACAGGACGCGAAGAACGCCCCCGCAATGGTCGCCATTACCCTACCCGACGGCAGCGTGCGCCAGTTCGACGGGGCCGTATCCGGCGCCGCGATCGCCGCCGCGATCGGCCCCGGCCTCGCCAAGGCCGCACTCGCCATGAGCGTGAACGGCAAGCTGGTCGATCTCTCGACCACGCTCGCCACCGATGCCACGGTGCGCTTCGTCACGCGCAAGGACCCCGAGGCGCTGGAGCTGATCCGCCACGATGCCGCCCATGTGCTGGCCGAGGCGGTGCAGGCGCTGTTTCCCGGCACGCAGGTGACGATCGGCCCGGCGATCGAGCACGGCTTCTACTACGACTTCGCCCGCAACGAGCCCTTCACGCCCGACGATTTCGCCGCGATCGAGGCGAAGATGAAGGCGATCGTCGCGGCCAACGCCGCCTTCGTGCGCGAGGAATGGGACCGCGACGAGGCGATCGCCTTCTTCAAGGGCAAGGGCGAGCACTACAAGGCCGAGATCATCCAGGACCTGCCGCGCGAGGAGACGATCTCGCTCTACCGCCAGGGCGGGTGGGTCGATCTCTGCCGCGGGCCGCACATGCGCGGCACCGGCGATGTCGGTACCGCCTTCAAGCGGCTCAAGGTCGCCGGCGCCTACTGGCGCGGCGATCACCGCAACGCCGTGCTCCAGCGCATCTACGGCACCGCCTGGCGCGACGAGAAGGAGCTCAAGGCCTACCTGACGATGCTCGAGGAGGCCGAGAAGCGCGACCATCGCCGGCTCGGCCGCGAGATGGGCCTGTTCCACCTCCAGGAGGAGGCGGTGGGCAGCGTGTTCTGGCATCCGAAGGGCTGGCGGCTGTGGCGCACGGCGGAGAACTATGTCCGCCGCCGCCTCGATGCCGAGGGCTATGTCGAGGTCAAGACGCCGCAACTTCTCGACCGCAGCTTCTGGGAAGCCTCGGGGCACTGGGACAAGTATGCCGGGGCGATGTTCACCGCCACCCCGCGCGCCGAGGACGCCGAGGAGCACAAGCACGGCCGCATCCTGGCGATCAAGCCGATGAACTGCCCCTGCCATGTGCAGATCTTCAAGCAGGGCATCAAGAGCTACCGCGACCTGCCCTTGCGCTTGGCCGAGTTCGGCGCCTGCCACCGCTACGAGCCCTCGGGCGCGCTGCACGGCATCATGCGCGTGCGCGCCTTCACCCAGGACGATGCGCACATCTTCTGCACCGAGGACCAGATCACCGAGGAGACGAAATCCTTCATCGCGCTCTTGATGTCGATGTATCGCGATTTCGGCTTCACCGAGGTGGTGATCAAGTTCTCCGACCGCCCGGACGTGCGCGCCGGCGAGGACGCGGTGTGGGACAAGGCCGAGGGCGCGCTCAAGGCGGCGGTGGAGGCCGCCGGCCACCCCTATACGCTCAATCCCGGCGAGGGCGCCTTCTACGGCCCCAAGCTTGAATTCGTGCTGCGCGACGCGATCGGGCGCGACTGGCAGTGCGGCACGCTGCAGGTCGATTTCGTGCTGCCCGAGCGGCTCGACGCCGAATATGTCGCCGCCGATGGCTCCCGCCGCCGCCCGGTGATGCTGCACCGCGCGATCCTGGGCAGCTTCGAGCGCTTCCTCGGCATCCTGATCGAGCAGTATGCCGGTCGCTTCCCGCTCTGGCTTGCGCCCTTGCAGGTGGTGGTGGCGACCATCACCTCGGAAGCCGACGCCTATGCGCGCAAGGTCGCGGCCGAACTCGCCGCCGCCGGCCTGCAGGTGGAAACCGACCTGCGCAACGAGAAGATCAACTACAAGGTGCGCGAGCATTCGCTGGCCAAGGTGCCCCTGATCGCCGTTGTCGGCCGCAAGGAGGCCGAGCAGGACACGGTCGCGTTGCGCCGGTTGGGCGGCGAGACGCAGGAGGTGCTTGCGCTCGCGGACGCCGTGGCTAGACTTCGCGCCGAGGCGATGCCGCCCGACCTTCGCCCGGCCGGGCGGTAACCCCCGGAACGATCGATCCGCGCCCGCCTTACGAACCGCTACAGCCCAGCAACTGCCAAGGAGAGACCGCCATACCCCGCCCACCCATGCCCGCGCCGCCCTCCAAGGACGGGCCGCGCGTCAACGACGAGATCAGGGTCCCGCAAGTGCGCCTGATCGATGCCGAAGGCGAGATGATCGGTGTCGTTCCGATCCGCGAAGCGCTGAGCCGCGCCGCCGAGGTTGGCCTCGACCTTCTCGAAATATCGCCCAATGCCGATCCGCCGGTCTGCAAGATCCTGGATTACGGCAAGTTCAAATATGAACAGCAGAAGAAAAAGAACGAGGCGAAGAAGAAGCAGAAGGTCATCGAGATCAAGGAAATCAAGATTCGCCCCAATATCGACGAGCACGATTATGGCGTGAAGATGCGCGCCATGAAAAGCTTCCTCGAGGAGGGCGACAAGGTCAAGGTGACGCTCCGCTTCCGCGGCCGCGAGATGGCCCATATGGAGCTTGGCGTGAAGGTGCTGGAGCGCGTGCGCGCCGATCTCGACGCGCTGGCCAAGGTGGAACAGTTCCCCCGCCTCGAAGGCCGGCAGATGATCATGGTGATGACGCCGAAATAGCCGCCCGGGCCGCAGGGTGCGGCGGACGGGACCGACCGCGTTCCATCCCGCGAGCCGAAGCGGATGACGCAGCGCCGCCACCCTCGCGCCCACCGCCCTTGCATCCAGCGGCCTTGCATCCAGCGGCCCTGGGCGCTATAAGCCCGCCTCCGTTCCGCGCGCCGGTGCCTCTTGGGTATGCCCGGCCGCGGGTTTCTGCGTCCCGCAGTCTGGCTCGCGCAGTCTGGCTCCGGGCGCCCCTATGTTCGAGGACCCCGAAATGCCCAAGATGAAGACCAAGTCGAGCGTGAAGAAGCGCTTCAAGATCACCGCCACCGGCAAGGTGCTGGCCGGGCCCGGCAACAAGCGGCACAATCTCCGCCGCCGGCCCCAGAAGATGAAGCGGAGCAATCGCGGCAGCCAGGTGCTCGAGCACCAGGATGGGCTGACCGTGAAGCAGTGGGCCCCCTACGGGCTGCGCTGATCCGCGACACCCTTTCAAGCCAGGAGAACCACCATGCCGCGCGTCAAACGGGGTGTCACCACCCACGCCCGCCACAAGAAGGTGCTGGACCAGTCGAAGGGCTTTGTCGGCCGTTCGAGCACCAACTACCGCATCGCGCTCGAGCGCCTGGAGAAGGCGCTGCAATACGCCTTCCGCGACCGGCGCGTGCGCAAGCGCGATTTCCGCGCGCTCTGGATCCAGCGCATCAACGCCGCCGCGCGCGAGCACGGCCTGACATACGCGCAGTTCATCCACGGGCTGAAGAAGGCCGGGATCGAACTCGACCGCAAGGTGCTGGCCGACATCGCCGCGCAGGAGCCGGCGGCGTTCAAGGACCTGGTCGCCAAGGCGCAGGCTTCCCGCTCCGCCTGATTGCCGCAGGCCGCGCCAGCCAAGGCGGCCCGCGCAGCAGGATCGCTAGGAAAGGGCCGCCCGCGCCGGGTGGCCCTTTTGCTTTGGCGCCGCGCCGCGCCCCGCCCCGATCCAGACCTCGCCCGATCCAGACCTCGCCCGATCCAGACCTCGCCCGAACCGGACCATGCCATGACCGACGATCTCAACCGTCTGCGCCAGGACACCGAACAAGCCCTCGCTGCCGCCGCCGACATGGCCGGGCTCGAGGCCGTGCGCGTGGCCGTGCTCGGCCGCAATGGCCGCCTCACGGCGCTGCTCAAGGGCCTCGGCGCCGTGCCGGCCGAGCAGCGCAAGGAACGTGGCGGCGCGCTCAACCTGCTCAAGGACGAGGTCGCCGCGCTGATCGAGGCGCGCAAGGCGGTGCTGGAAAGCCACGCCCTCGATGCAAGGCTCAAGGCCGAGCGCGTCGATGTGACACTGCCCGCGCGCCCTTCGCCCGAGGGGCTGATCCATCCGATCAGCCGCACCATCGAGGAGCTGGTGCAGATCTTCGGCGCGCAGGGCTTTTCCGTCGCCGAGGGGCCGGACATCGAGGATGACTGGAAGAACTTCACCGCGCTCAACATCCCCGAGGACCACCCCGCGCGCCAGGAGCACGACACCTTCTACCTGCCGCGCCGCCTGCCCGGCGGGCCGCAGCAGGGCACGCGCATGGTGCTGCGCACCCACACCTCGCCGGTGCAGATCCGCGCCATGCTCGGGTCCAAGCCGCCCTTGCGCGTGATCTGCCCGGGCCGCACCTACCGCTCGGACCACGACGCGACCCACTCGCCCATGTTCCACCAGGTCGAGGGGCTGGTGATCGACCGCGACATCACCATGGCCCATCTCAAGGGCTGCCTGGTCGATTTCCTGCGCGCCTATTTCGGCGTCGAGGACCTGCCGGTGCGCTTCCGGCCGAGCTTCTTCCCCTTCACCGAACCCTCGGCCGAGGTGGATATCGGCTGCTCGCGCAAGGACGGCCAGCTCGTCATCGGCGCGGGGCAGGACTGGCTCGAGATCCTGGGCTGCGGGATGGTGCATCCGCGCGTGCTGGCCGCCGGCGGGATCGACCCGAACGAGTGGCAGGGCTTCGCCTTCGGCATGGGGCTGGAGCGCATCACCATGCTGAAATACGGCCTGCCCGACCTGCGCCCCTTCTTCGAGTCCGACATACGCTGGCTGCGCCATTACGGCTTCGCCGCGCTCGATGCCGCGAGCCTCGCCACCGGCATCGCCTGACGCGCCGAACGGGAGCCGATCCGATGAAATTCACCCTTTCCTGGCTGCGCGCGCATCTTTCGGGCGATGCCTCGCTCGATGCCATCGTCAGCCGCCTGTCGGCGATCGGCCTTGAGGTCGAGAGCGTGCAGGACCGCGCGAAAAGCCTTGCCAGCCTGCGCATCGCCCATGTGGTCGAGGCAGGGCCACACCCGAACGCGGACCGGCTGCGCGTTGCCAGGGTCGATACCGGCGCGGGCGGGATCGTCAATGTCGTCTGCGGCGCGCCCAATTGCCGCACCGGCATGAAGGCGGTGTTCGCGCCGCCCGGCACCTACATCCCCGGCACCGGCATCACGCTGAAGGCGAGCATGATCCGCGGCGCCGAGAGCAACGGCATGCTGTGCTCGGCGCGCGAACTCGAACTCGGCAACGACCATGACGGCATCCTCGACCTGCCCGCGGATGCGCCGGTGGGCACCGCCTTCGCCGCCTGGGCCGGGCTCGACGATCCGGTGATCGAGATCGGCGTCACCCCCAATCGCGGCGACGCGCTTGGCGTGCGCGGCGTCGCGCGCGACCTGGCCGCCGCCGGGCTCGGCACGCTTGTGCCCTTCGCCCCCGCAGCCGTTCCGGCGGCGATCGCCTCGCCGATGCGCTGGGCGCTCGACTTTCCTGCCCCCGCCGCCGATGCCTGCCCCTATGTGCTCGGCCGCACCATCACCGGCGTGACCAACGGCGCCTCGCCGAAATGGCTCCAGGACCGGCTGACGGCGATCGGCCTGCGCCCGATTTCGGCGCTGGTCGACATCACCAACTTCTTCACCTTCGATCTCGGCCGGCCGCTGCATGTCTACGACATCGACCGGCTCGCGGGGCGCACCCTGACCATCCGGCTCGGCCGCGGCGAGCGCTTCCTGGCGCTGAACGGCAAGGAGTACGAGGCCAACATCGACGATGTGGTGATCGCCGATGGCGAGACGGTGCACGGACTTGGCGGGATCATCGGCGGGGAGCATTCCGGCTGCGCCGCCGGCACACGCAGCGTGTTCCTGGAATGCGCCTATTTCGACCCGCGGCGGATGGCGGCGACGGGGCGCCGGCTCGGCTTGCAGACCGATGCGCGCTACCGCTTCGAGCGTGGCATCGACCCCGCCCTGATGCCGGCGGCGGTGGAAGCCGCCACCCGCATGATCCAGGAGCTGTGCGGCGGCCAGGCTTCCGAAGTGGTCGCGGCCGGCGCCATGCCCGGCGCCGCGCGCAGCGCCAGCATGCGCCTCTCGCGCCTGAAGGAGTTCGGCGGGGCCGACATCCCGGCCGGGACCGCGCTCCGTATCCTCGACCGGCTCGGCTTCGCCGAGGCGCGCGAGGAAGGCGGGCGCATCACCGTAATGGTGCCGTCCTGGCGGCACGATGTGGCGCAGCCCGGCGCCTCGGCGGTAGAGATCGAGCACGACCTGGTCGAGGAGGTGCTGCGCATCCACGGCTTCGAGCACATCCCGGCGACCTCGCTGCCGCGCCCGAGGGAGGCGTCGGGGGCGGCGCGCGCGGTGCCCGCACCGGCGCTGACGCCGCGCCAGGGCCGCACCAACCTGGTGCGCCGCACGCTGGCCGCGCGCGGGCTGGCCGAATGCGTCACCTACTCCTTCATGGATGCGCGCCACGCCGCGCATTTCGGCGGCGTGCCGGACACCCTGAAGCTGGTCAACCCGATCGCCGCCGATCTCGATGCGATGCGCCCCTCGGTGCTGGCGAACCTGCTCGCCGCCGCCAGGAGCAACGCCGATCGCGGCTACCCCGACGTGGCGCTGTTCGAGATCGGACCCGTCTTCCGCGACGATACCGAAGCCGGCCAGCACGCGGTCGCCGCGGGCCTGCGCGCGGGGCTCGTGCTGCCGCGCCACCCGGAAGCGCCGCAGGGCCGCGGCGCGGACGCCTTCGACGCCAAGGCCGATGCGCTGGCGGCACTTGCCGCCATGGGCCAGCCGCTGGATGCGCTCAGCGTCACCGCCGATGCGCCCGGCTGGTTCCACCCCGGCCGCTCGGGCACGCTGCGCCAGGGCCCCAAGACGGTGCTCGGCTGGTTCGGCGAGCTGCATCCGCGCCTGCTCGCCGCCTTCGGCACGACCGGGCCGGTGGCCGCCTTCGAGGTGCTGCTCGACGCCGTGGCCGAGCCCAAGCGCCGGCGCAAGGGGGCGGTGTCGCTTGCCGCGCTCCAGCCGCTCGCGCGCGACTTCGCCTTCCTGGTCGATGCCGACACGCCGGCCGAGGCCGTGCTCAAGGCCGCGCGCGGCGCCGAGCGGACGCTGATCGCCGGGGTGTCGCTGTTCGACGTCTACCAGGGCGAGAAGCTGCCCGCCGGCAAGAAAAGCCTGGCCATCGCCGTGACCATCCAGCCGGCCGACAAGACGCTGACGGACGCCGAGATCGAGGCGGTGGCGCAGAAGCTGGTGGCCGCCGTGGCCAAGGCCACCGGCGCCACGCTGCGCGGCTAGGCCGGCCGGGCAGAGGGTCGGGCGCAGGGCGCGCTTTCAAACCGCGCCCCGCTGCCTTATCTACTGGACGAGTTGGCGTCCGCACCAGGGGCGCGCCGCCGCCGCTTTTGAATGATGGGGTCATGACCGACGTTCCGCTCGCGCGTATCCGCAACTTCGCGATCATCGCGCATATCGACCACGGCAAGTCCACGCTGGCCGATCGGCTGATCCAGGCCACCGGCACCCTCTCCGCGCGCGAGATGAAGGAGCAGGTGCTGGACAACATGGACATCGAGCGCGAGCGCGGCATCACCATCAAGGCGCAGACCGTGCGCCTGCACTACCGCGCCAAGGACGGGCAGGACTATGTCCTGAACCTCATGGACACGCCCGGCCATGTCGATTTCGCCTACGAGGTCAGCCGCAGCCTCGCCGCCTGCGAGGGCAGCCTGCTGGTGGTCGACGCCTCGCAAGGGGTGGAGGCGCAGACGCTGGCCAATGTCTACCAGGCGATCGATGCCGGGCACGAGATCGTGCCCGTGCTGAACAAGATCGACCTGCCCGCGGCCGAGCCCGAGCGCGTGCGCCAGCAGATCGAGGATGTGATCGGCCTGCCCGCCGACGATGCGGTGATGATCTCGGCCAAGACCGGGCTCAATATCGACCAGGTGCTGGAGGCGCTGGTCACGCGCCTGCCTCCGCCCAAGGGCGATCCCGATGCCCCGCTCAAGGCGCTGCTGGTCGATAGCTGGTACGACGCCTATCTCGGCGTGGTCATCCTGGTGCGGGTGAAGGATGGGCGCCTGCGCCGCGGCCAGAAGATCCGCATGATGGCCACCGGCGCCACCCACCCGGTCGAGCAGGTGGGCGTGTTCCGCCCCAAGATGCAGACTGTCGATGATCTCGGCCCCGGCGAGGTGGGCTACATCACCGCCGGCATCAAGACCGTGGCCGACTGCTCGGTCGGCGACACGCTGACCGAGGACCGCAACCCCGCCGCCGAGGCGCTGCCCGGCTTCAAGCCCTCGATCCCGGTGGTGTGGTGCGGCCTCTACCCGGTCGATGCCGACGATTTCGAGCGGCTGCGCGAGAGCCTGGCCAAGCTCCGGCTCAACGACGCTTCCTTCCACTACGAGGCGGAAACCTCGGCCGCGCTCGGCTTCGGCTTCCGCTGCGGCTTCCTGGGCCTGCTGCACCTGGAGATCGTGCAGGAGCGGCTGTCGCGCGAGTTCGACCTCGACCTGATCGCCACCGCCCCCTCGGTGGTCTATCGCGTCCATCGCACCAATGGCGAGGTGATGGAGCTGCACAACCCCGCCGACATGCCCGATGGCAGCGTGATCGAGCGCATCGAGGAGCCGTGGATCAAGGCCACCATCATGGTGCCCGACGATTATCTCGGCGCCGTCCTGCAGCTCTGCAACGACCGGCGCGGCCAGCAGGTCGACCTGACCTATGTCGGCAACCGGGCGATGGCGGTCTATCGCCTGCCGTTGAACGAGGTGGTGTTCGACTTCTACGACCGGCTGAAATCGGTCAGCCGCGGCTATGCCAGCTTCGACTACCAGATGGACGGCTATACCGAGGGCGACCTGGTCAAGATCAGCATCCTGGTCAATCTTGATCCGGTCGATGCACTGGCCTTCATCGCCCATCGCAGCCATGCCGAGAGCCGCGGCCGCTCGATCTGCGAGCGGCTGAAGGAGCTCATTCCGCAGCAGCTGTTCAAGATCGCGATCCAGGCGGCGATCGGCGGGCGCGTGATCGCGCGCGAGACGATCAGCGCGCTGCGCAAGGACGTGACCGCGAAATGCTATGGCGGCGACATCACGCGCAAGCGCAAGCTGCTGGAGAAGCAGAAGGAAGGCAAGAAGCGCATGCGCCAGTTCGGCAAGGTGGAGATCCCGCAATCCGCCTTCCTGGCCGCGCTGAAGATGGACAGCTAGGACGGCGTTCGTCCGGCCGCGGGGCCTCGCCCGGCGCCTAGGGCACGTTCCGTTCGGCTTGAATCAGCCAAACGGAACTCGTGCCCGAGCAACTTATGGTTTGCGAGCGGCTTAGACCGATCTGGTGGAACCGCGCTGCGGTTCCACCATATCGGACTAAGCCGCTCTAGCGTGCCTTGACCCGCACCTTTTCCCGCACCGCCGCCGCGCCCGCCGCCTCGTCCACCGCCCCGTGGCCGCCGCAGCAGGCAGGGCCCCCGCCGTCTTCGCAAACCGGCATCGCCGCGAACACCGCCACCGCCTGGCGCATCGCCGCGCTTTGCGCGTCGGTTGGTCCGTCGATCACATACTGGTCGATCGAGGGGAGCGCATCGCGTTCCTCGATCGAGGAGAGGTGCGGGCCGAGATCGCGCAAGAGCCCGTCATGGATCGCGTAGATCCAGCCATGCAGGTGCAGCTTCCGGCCGCGCGCCCAGGCATTCTCGATGATCGGGGTGGCCGCCAGCCGACGCACCTGCATGCCGATATTGATCTCGCACATGCGATCGAGGCGCTTCTGCTCGTTCTCCATCGCGCCGAACACGGCAGCATGCTTGCGGTAGAGCATCGAGAGCGGTTGCAGCCAGTGATCGACGATCGCGCCCCGCTCGCCCGAGATGGCACGGCGCACGCCGCCGCAGCCGTAATGGCCGCACACGATCACATGCTCGACCTTCAGCGCCTCGACCGCGAACTCCAGCACCGAGAGGATGTTGAGGTCGCTCGTATGCACGACATTGGCGATGTTGCGATGGACGAACACCTCGCCCGGGTCGAGGCCGAGCACGTCGTTCGCCGTCACGCGGCTGTCCGAGCAGCCGATCCAGAGATAGTGCGGGCTCTGCTGCTCGGCCATGCGGCGGAAGAAATCGGGATCGGCGCGGCGCTTGTTGTCGGCCCAGACGACGTTGCGATCGAGCAGCTGGTCGAGCGTGCGGGACATCGGGAACGCATCTCCTTGCCATGCGCCGCGCGCCGGCAGGACCAACCCGGGAACCAGGGGCAGGCTGGGCGAGATGGCGAGCCAGGATGCGACGCGCACGGCCGATTGTTAGGCGCAGCCGGCAGCGCGTGCCAGGGGCGATCCTGCGCCAGTCTTGATCCGCATCAAGAGTTGCTCCGGTTCGTCAGCCGGGTCCGCTGCTGGGGCGGCCGCTCTCGCCCGCCTCGGCCCCGCCTCGCAGCCAAGCGGGCAGGGGGCGGTCGTCCAGCGCACCGCGCCAATGCGCCCGCGCCAGCCAGACCGGCGTACCCCCGGCACCCGAACCGCCTTGGACCCAGGCGGCATTGATCGCCGCGCGCACCGAAGCGCGCGCCTCCTCGGCCGAGCGGACGCGCGTCCCGATTGCCATGCCGATCGCGTTGTTGGTGCGGTCCATCGCCTCGGAGACCGGCCACTGGTGGTAGAGCAGGTTCTCGACCCGCTCGGTCGCCTCCAGGATCAGGGCGGCCAGACGGGGCCCCAGCCGGCGCGCCACCTCGGCCGAGCCGAGCACGTGCCGATAGGCATCGGCGGGGCCGTTGGTGGTGCCGGGCAGGCCGGAGCGGGCCGCTTCCAGCAACGCCTCGACCCCGCCGGTGGGATCGACCGGCAGCAGCAGTTCGGGCGCGAAGCGCAGCGCAAGCCCGCCTGCCGCGGCCAGGCTTGCGCCGATGAAGCCGGCGACGGACAGGGCAATCAGGAAGCGGCGCATCGGACCCAGGCTGAGGCGAAAAGGATGGCGGCTTGGTTAACCCGCCGCCCCCGCCGGGGGCAATGGCTTGAAGCGCGGAAATGCGGCAGGCAAAGGGCAGCGGGGCGGCCGGCGCCGGGGACGCCATCCGGGCAGGGCCGGAACTGGCCGCCCTGGTGTGGCACTGCAGGTGCGTCAGCCGGCTTGAAATGGGCCGGGCCGTTGCTATTGTGCGCACCTTCGCCGCCACGCCGGCCCGAGCGATCGGGCCCCCGGATCACGGCGCGCGGAGGGATGGCCGAGTGGTCGATGGCGCACGCTTGGAAAGCGTGTATACCAGCAATGGTATCGTGGGTTCGAATCCCACTCCCTCCGCCATTATCTCCTTCTGACCAATTGTTCCAAAGGCGTTCTTTCTCTGTAGCGCTGCGCTTGGCCCACATTTCGGTCCACACCATGGCTATCGCTCGCATCCCGAGCCCGAACGTCGCCCCTTAGGTGATAGCGCCGGCCTGAGACCTCCTCGTGCCTGCGAACTTGGGCGCTATTGGTCCGCTTGAACCAAGCACCCTCGAACACGGGGCCAGCGGGGCACAGACGGCGTGCTTCATGGTCGTCCTGGCGGAATCGTATGGGCGCGTATCGGCACAACCAGTGGCCTCCTACTTTGCTCGATCGTGCCGGCAAGGACGGCAACCGGCCGGTGTCAGCGATCATCGGCGCGTGCGACGCTTCCGCACAATGGGCGTGCCGGTCGGCGATCCGCCTCGACCCAGCCCCCGACACTTCGTGCACATCCGGCCGAGGCTTCAACCGCGGCGGCACGCACCAGGACCGAGCCGACCTGCCCGACCATCGCCATCGCATCCCATGCCGCGAACGCCCCGACCATGACGAGCGCGGTGGAGCGATTCATGCGGCGCAACAGGGGTCCGGCTGCCCCGTCGGCGCACAGACCAGGATCGTCCGCCGTCAGAACTCTCGAGAGGGGGTTGCGGGTTCGTCGGCCGAGGTTTCAGGCCACCGAGATTGGCGGTCTCGGCGGGGCCCTGAGGTGAAGGGGGCGGCGCTGCCCGATGGACCTCACTTGATGGCTTCTCTCCTTTCCAAGACCGCGGCGCCATGTCCGAGGTGGATTTCGGCCGGGTCGGATTGCCGATGCCTTTTCGGCCGCGGCGATGAAGGCGTCGATCCGTCGATCGAGATCGTGGGGCAGGAAGCAGTTCTCGAAAGCACTCGGTTCGTTATCGTCCGGTGCCATCACTCGATCTTGCTCTTGGTCATCCGATGATCGGGCACGCGCGACAATGCACGCGGATTGCCTGGTGAAGCCGCCAAGTCACCCGCGACGTAGCTGAAGCCGTTGTCCGACAGAAGCCGATGACGCCTGCCTCCGCCGTCGAGCCCGGCGCTTGCGGGCCGAGCGCATCGGGAGCGCGAATTACGGCTACACCTCGGCCCCGTTCATGGGCAAGCTTCGGGCCGACGCGATCCCGGGGCGCTCGCCCACGACTCGCCCCTGCCCCGTGCTGAACGCCCGCTTCGCCCGCCGCCTCTGCCGCACCGCACAGGACACAGCCATGATCCCGGCCACCGCCCGCCCGTTCGACGGCATCTACCCGTCCACGATCACGCCGCTCCGCCCCGACTTCGCGCTCGACGAGGCAATGCTTGCCAGGCACACGGCCGAGGTGGCGCTTCTGCCCGGCATCGCGGGTGCGCTTTGCGCCGGGCATGCGGGCGAGAACTTCCACCTTTCGCGTGCCGAGAAGAAGCGCGTGATCGAGGTCACGGCGGCGACCATCGGCGCCTCGCGCATCGTCGTCGCCGGCATCAATGCCGAGAACAGCCAGGCAGCGGCCGAGCATGCGCGCGACGCCAAGGCCGCCGGCGCCGATGCGCTGATGGTGTTCGCACCAAACTCCTGGGCCATGACGCAGGATGGCGAGATGGCGGTGCGCCACCACCAGGCGATCATCGCCGCGGCCGGCATGCCGATCTTCCTGTTCCAGGCGAGCGTGAATGCCGGGCGCATGGCCTATTCCGCGCCGGTGCTGGAGCGGCTGGTGCGCCTGCCCGGCATCGTCGGCATCAAGGAAGGGAGCTGGGAAACGGCAGCCTACGAGGCCACGCGCCGCATGGTGAAGTCGGTGGCCCCGAGCGTCTCGGTGATGGCCTCGGGCGACGAGCATCTCCTCGCCTGCTATGTCCTCGGCAGCGAGGGCAGCCTGGTGAGCCTGGCCGACATCATCCCCGAGACGATCGTCGCGCTCGACCGGGCCGTGCGCACGAGCGACCTCGCGCAAGCGCGCCGCCACCACGACATCGTCTATCCGCTCGCCAAGGCGATCTACGGCACGCCGCCGGGCGGCCATGCCACGGCGCGGATCAAGGCATGCCTGAAGCTGCTCGGCCGCATCCCGTGCGATGCGACCAAGCCGCCGATCGGTCCCCTGCCGGCCGAGGAGATCGCGCGCCTGCACGCTGCCCTGGCCGCGGCGGGCCTCCTGCCAGCATGAGCCGGGCGGACGGCGGCGCCGTTCGGAGCCACGGGCACTTGACGCACCGCGCCGGCCATGCGGACACTCCGCCAAAGACGGGAGACGGGAGAGGCCGTTGAGCTATCTCGCCATCGATGGGCTGAGCGCCGCCTATGGCCGCCAGCCGGTGCTGACCGACGTCACGCTCGGGGTCGAGAAGGGCGAGGTCGTCAGCCTGATAGGCCCGTCGGGCTCGGGCAAGTCGACGCTGTTGCGCGTGCTGGTGGGGCTCCTGGCGCCGGCTGCGGGGTCGGTGGCGATCGGCGGCGAGCAGGTCGATTACCGCGACCGGCGCTCCCTGCGTGCGGCACGCGACCGCTTTGCCATCGTGTTCCAGCAATACAACCTGTTCCAGAACATGACCGCGCTGCGCAACGTCACGATCGCGCCGACGATCGTCAAGAAGCGCACCCAGACCGAGGTGGAGGCCGAGGCCAGGGCCCTGCTCGTCAAGGTCGGGCTCGGCGAGAAGTTCACGAGCTACCCGGACGAACTCTCGGGCGGGCAGCAGCAGCGCGTGGCGATCGCGCGTGCGCTCGCGCTCAGGCCCGACATCCTGCTGCTCGACGAGATCACCTCCGCGCTCGATCCCGAGCTGGTCAACGAGGTACTGGATACGATCCGCCTGCTGGCGCAGGACGGAATGACCATGATCATCGTCAGCCACGAGATGGCCTTCGTGCGCGAGGTGGCAAGCAAGGTCGTGTTCATGGACCAGGGCCGCATCATCGAGACCGGCCCGCCGGCACGGATCTTCGATGCGCCCGAGACACCCAGGCTGAAGGAATTCACCGCCAAGATCCTGCGCCACCGCTAGCCGGACGCAGGGGCTTGCGGCAAGACCGCAAGACCCGCACAGTGTGCGGAATGCGAACAACCAACCGGGGAGACGCCACCATGCCGATCGATCGCCGCACCGCCTTCCGCGCCGGGCTTGCGGGCGCTGCCGGCGCCGCAATCCTTGCTTCCACCACGCGCGAGGCGGCCGCCCGCCCGCTCGACGATGTCGTGCGCTCGAACGAGCTGCGCGTCGGCGTCAACCCGACACTGCCCCCGCGCGCCCTGTTCAACGACCGCAACCAGATCGACGGCTTCGAGCCCGAGGTTGCCGCGGCGATCGCGCGCAAGCTCGGCGTGCGCCTGAACCTGATCGCCGTCGGCTCGCCCGACCGCATCCCGCAGGTCGCCGCCGGGCGCATCGACTTCGTCATGGGCGCGATGAGCCGCACCTCCGACCGCGCCAAGGTGATCGACTTCACCGTGCCGGTCCATTCGGAGAATTACGGCATCGTCGCGCCCGCGGCCAAGAACCTGACGACGCTCGACCAGCTCAACAACGCCAATGTCACGCTGGCGCAGGTGCGCGGCACGACCGCGATCCCCTACATCCAGCGGCGCGTTCCCAATGCCCGCGTGCTGCTGCTCGACAACTATCCCGACCGCAATCGCGCGATGGCGCAGGGACGCGCCGATGCCTCGTTCGACGGCATCGATGCGGTGCGCGTCGCGCTGCGCCCGTTCAACCAGGTGCAGTGGCAGATCACGCCGGTGGCCGAGTATGGCGTGACCTATTCCTGCCTGGGCGTGGCCAAGAACAACAGCTCGCTCAAGGACTGGCTGTCGCTTGCGCTTTACGAGCTGCACATGGACGGCACGATCGAGCGGAGCTGGACCAAGTGGTTCGACGGGCCGATGGCAACCAAGGTGCCGGCCTCGCCGTTCTTCTGATCGCGGCCGGGCGCGGCCGGGCGGGCAGGGCGATGGCGGCGTGAACTACACCTTCCAGTACGGGCAGGTCGTCCAGTACATCCCCTACCTGCTCGGCGGGGCGTGGCTGTCGCTGCAGCTTGCGGCGATCTCCTTCGTCGCCGGTGCGGCGATCGGGCTGGTCAACGCAACGGCGCTGAGCTTCGGCCCGCGCCCGGCGCGCATCGCCGTGCGCGCCTATGTCACCTTCTTCCTCAACACGCCGCTGCTGGTGCAGATCTTCTTCATCTTCTTCGTCCTGCCCGAGGCCGGAATCCTGCTCGAGCCCTACACCGCCTGCGCGATCGGCATGTCGCTCAATGCCGGCGCCTACCTGACCGAGATCGAGCGCGCCGGCTTCCAGTCGCTGCGCCGCTCCGAGCTCGATGCCGCGCAGTCGCTCGGCTTCAACCTGCGCCAGACGGTGTGGTACGTGATCCTGCCGCACATCGTGAAGGCGCTCTACCCGCCGCTGTCGAACCAGTTCATCATCCAGGTGATGACCACCTCGATCGCGGCCATCTTCGCCGTCGAGGAGCTCACCGGCCGCACCTACAACGTCAATGCGATCACCTTCCGCTCGCTCGAGATATTCTCGGTGGCGGCGGTGATCTATGTGCTGCTGACGCTGATCGTCAGCACCGCGCTGGCGCTGGTCGGGCGGCGCGTGTTCCGCGTCAAGGCCAAGGTGTTCTGAACATGTGGAGCACCCTGCGCGACGAGGCGCCGCGCTTCTTCGGCTACTACAACCTGCTGTTCATCGGCGAGGCGTTCCTGCACACCCTCGCGCTCTCCTATCTCGGGGCGCTGCTCGGCTTCGTGATCGGGTTCGCGCTCGCCCTTTTCCGCCATCCCCGCCTGTTCCCGATCCTGCCCCTGCGGCTGTTCGCCATCGCCTATGTCGAGGTGTTCCGCCGAATCCCGTTCCTGGTCAAGCTGATGTGCGTCTTCTTCGCCTTCCAGATCGCGGGCTGGCGCGGCTCGATGTTCACGGTGGCGCTGACCACGGTGGTGCTGTCGGCCGCCGCCTTCGCCGCCGAGATCGTGCGCGGCGGCTTCGATGCCGTGCATCGCGCGCAGTGGGACGCGGCCGAGGCGATGAACATGGGCCGGGCAGACACGCTCTGGCGCGTCGTGCTGCCGCAGTCCTGGCCGGTGATCCTGCCGCCCGCCTTCGGCTATACGATCGGCTTCGTGAAATCGACCTCGATCGCCTCGCAGATCGGCGTGCTGGAACTCACCTATGTCGCCAAGGTGCTGAACACGCGCGGCTTCTCGGCCCTGATCTGCTTCGGCACCATCCTGCTGCTCTATTTCGCGATCTGCTGGCCGACCAAGCTCCTGGGCGAGCGGATCGAGCGCCGGCTTACCACGCGCGTGCGCCCCGTCGCCGAGCCGATGATGGCCTGAACGGGCTTCCGCCAGGCCCGCCCCGAACAGAGGACCCGATGCCATGATGCCAGGAATGCAGTATCTGAAAGGCGCGATCGACTGCCATGTCCATGCCGCGCCGCACCTCAACGGCCGCTCGGTCAACGTGTTCGAGGCGGTGCGCCAGGCCGCCGCCGCGGGCATGCGGGCGATCGGCATCATGTGCAACTTCTCGAACACCTCGGGCCTCGCGGCGCTCGCCAATATCGAGCTTGGCCATCTCGGGGTGGAGGCGTTCGGCGGCCTGATCATGCAGCCGGTGGCCGGCGGCGTGACGGTCGAGGCGGCGCGCACCGCGATCGGCTACGGCTATGGCGCAGCCGGCGGCGGGGGCGCGCGTTTCGTGTCGCTGCCGACGCACCATACGCGCCACATCGCCATGCGCGAGGGGCGCAGCCCGGCTTTCCTCGAGACCACCTTCTCGGTGCCGGCCAGCGGCAAGGTGCCCGACCCCGTGCCCGAGATCATGGAGCTCTGCGCCAGGCACGATGTGGTGTTCGATTGCGGCCATGTGTCGGGGCCGGAGGCGGTGGCCCTGGCCGAGGAGGCCAAGCGCCGCGGCTGCGCGCGCCTGCGCACCCACGGCACGCGCTATGCCCCCGACGTGATCAAGGCGATCGTCGCGGCGGGCGGGTTCGTCGAGTTCAGCTTCTTCACCCTGACCCATGCGACCCAGGTCGGGCTGACGCATGTCGACCAGGAGAAGCACAGGGCAGGCGGCTTCACGATCCAGGAGATGGCGCCGGCCATCCGTGCCGCCGGCCCGGCCAATGCGATCCTTTCCACCGATGCCGGTGTCTTCCTGCTGCCCCCGCCGGTGGAGGCGTTCCGCGAGTTCCTGCTGCTGGTCGAGAGCGAGGGCTTCGGCGAGGCCGAGATCCGGCAGATGACGGCGGCAAACCCCGCGCGGCTGTTCCGCGTCGGTGGTGCGGGATAGCGGTCAGACTTGCCCGGCCTGCCCCGCCATCCATTCGCTGTCCTGTGGCGGCGATGCCGCGGCGCGGCTGGCATCGCAAGCACCTCCGCGGCCTCGGGCCATGCAGGTTCAACGGCATGGCATGGCCGGATGGAGCCGGAGCCCTCACCCCAACGCCGCACCATCGCGTTCCACGACCAGGCACCTAGCGATGGTCGGCCGCGTGCTTGGCGCGATCGTCATAGCCGCGCCCGTAGCGGCGTTCCAGCCGGCGCTGCACCATGTCCCAGGCCGTGGTCATCAGCAGGTAGTAGATCGCCGCGACGATGAACAGCTCCAGCACCATGAACTTCTCCTGGATCAGGATCTGGGTGCGCCGGAGCAGCTCCTCCATCGATATCACCGAGGCGACCGAGGTGGTCTTGAGCAACCCGTTCACCGAATTGCCGAGCGGCGGGATGATCACACGCAGCGCCTGCGGCAGGATCACCAGCCGGTAGGTCAGCACGCGGTTGAGGCCGAGCGCCTTGGCGGCGTCGCGCTGGCCTGTCTGCACCGACAGGATGCCGGCGCGCACGATCTCGGACAGGTAGGCAGCCTCGTTCAGCGACAGGCCGAGCAGTGCCGCCTGCACCACGCTGAAGCGAACCCCGAACAGCGGCAGGCCGGTATAGATGATCAGGAGTTGCACCAGCAGCGGCGTACCGCGGAACACCCAGGTATAGAACTGCGCCGGCCACACCAGGCTGCGCCGGCCGGACAGGCGCATCAGAGCGATGATGATGCCGAGCGCGAGGCCCGCCACCAGCGAGGCCGCGGTCAGCCACAGGGTCGTCACCGCACCTTCGAGGAGGTAGCGGTTGGTCAGATAGTCGAAGAAGCCTTCCCAGTTCCAGATACGCATCGCTCAGGCCGGGGCTGCGGGTTGCCGATACGGAAGCGGCCGCCGGGACCGGGCGGCCGCAGATCCATCTGCGATGCCGCGCGCCCCCAAAGGAACGCGCGCATGCCGTTCCGGCGTGTGCCTAGGATGGTCCGACGGCGCGGAACGGGCGGTCGAACATCGCCGCGCCGTAGCGCTCGAACAGGCGGGTCAGCCAGCCATCGGCGACCATCTCGTTCATGACCTTGGCGACCTCGTCGGCCAGCGCCTTCGAGCGGAAGGCGACGCTGACCGGCGTCGGGAACAGGCCGTACAGCACGCGGGCGAACTCGTTGCGGTCCTGGTACTCCTTGGCCACGCCGTCGATCGACACCGCCGCCTCGACCTGGCCCGCGCGCAGTGCCTGGAAGGCAACGGCGAAATTGTCGAAGGTGCGGATGTTGAGCGGGCGCAGGCCGCGATTCTGCAGATCCTGCGAAAGCTCGCGCGTGCGCCGCTCCTCGAAGCCGCCGATCTCCACCGCCACCGCGCGGCCGGCAAGATCGTCGATGCGGCGGATGTTGAGCGGGTTGGCCATCGGCGCCGAGACCGCCACCGCCTGGTTCTCGTAGCGGATCATGTGCATCAGGCGGGCGCGCTCCTCGGTGTAGAAGATGCCCGTGTTGATCATGTCCCAGCGCCGCGCCTGCAGGCCAGGGATCATGGCCGAGAACTCGATGCGCACATACTCCGCCGCCAGGCACAGCCGGCGCGCGATCTCGGTCCCCATCTCGATGCGCATGCCGACAAGTTGGCCCTGCTGGTTGACGAATTGCAGCGGCGGCAATGTGGGGTTGGTGCTCATCACCAGCGTGCCGGCCTTGACCAGTTCGCTGTTCGCCACGCGTGGCGTGCACCCGGCGGGCGCCTGGGCCGCTGCCGGCATGGCGGCAACCAGCAGGCCGCCGGCAAGCGCTCCGAGAAGTAGCGGGCGTCGATCGATCATGTTCAAGCCTCCCTTCTTCTTGTCTTGCTTGGTCGGTCCGGGCCCGACAGTGCCAGGAATCCCCGCGCCGCGCTACTGTGCGGCGGCGGCTCCCGGCAATAGGCCGAGCTTTGCCAGCACCGCCCGCAGCGCCGGACGATCCGCCTCCGGCAGGGGCAGGCGCGGCGGGCGCGGCGGCCCCATCGACATTCCCATCATGCCGAGCGCGGCCTTGGTGCCGGCGACATAGCGCGGCCCGCCCACCCAGCCGAGCAGCGGCGTGATGCGGCGGTAAAGCGCGAGCGCCGCGTCCATGTCCCTGTGGTCGGCCACCAACGTGAACAGGTCGGCCGAGGCGCGCGGGATGATGTTGGAGCACACCGCCACCCAGCCCTGGGCGCCGAGCCAGAAGCTCTCGTAGCCGAGCACGCCGGCGAACACGGTCATGCGCTCGCCGCAGAGATCGATGATGTCGCGCACGCGCGTGACCTCGAGCGTGCTCTCCTTGATGTAGAGGCAATTGGCGATGCGCGAGAGGCGCGCGACCAGGGCCGGGCGCATGTCCACATTGGCGGTGGCCGGATTGTTGTAGAGCATCACCGGAATGCCGATCGCCTCGCCGATGCGCCGGTAATGCTCGAACAGCTCGTCGTCGGTCGGCACCGAATAGAAGGGCGGGATGACCATCACCCCGTCCGCGCCCATCGCCTCGGCATCCTTCGAGAAGGCCACCGCCTCGTCCGTCCATTCGGCGCCGGTGCCCACCAGCACCGGCACGCGGCCGGCGGCGGTCTTGACCACCGTCTCGATCACCTCGGCGCGCTCCTCGCGGCGCAGCGACAGGAACTCGCCGGTCGAGCCGAGCGGGATCAGGCCGTGGATGCCCTCGCTGATCTGGAACTCGACCAGGCGCCGGAGCGCGGGCACGTCCACCCGCGCTCCGTCGGCGGTGAAGGGGGTGACCAGGACGGTGTAGGTGCCGCGGAAGCTCTTGGCCATGAGGGACTTGCCTTGACGAAAAGGGGGCGGCGGGCGGGATGCGGGCCATCGCCCGCATTGCCGGGCACGGGCCTTGTGTGCGAGGAAAAGGATAGCCAGTCCTGGCACCCGCTCCCAGCAGGATTCTCGCTCGCAGCGGCCAATCCCCGAGCCTCGGCACCCGATGCGCCTTTCCGGCCCTCGCTTCTGCCCCGTCGCCGCGCCGATCCGCTTCACCGTCGACGGCGCACCGATCGAGGCGCTGCCGGGCGAGACCATCGCCGCCGCGCTGTCGGCCGCGGGGCAGGCCGTGTTCCGCCGCACCGCCTCGGACGCGCCGCGCGGGCTCTGGTGCGGCATGGGCGCCTGCTTCGACTGCATCGTCACGGTGGACGGCCGCATCGGCCAGCGCGCCTGCATGGTCAAGGCCGAGCCCGGCATGGTGGTGCGCTCGGCCGCCCCGCGCGGCGATGACGCCGATCCCCTGGCAGTGCTGGCCGAGGATCCGGGCGGCACCGATCCTGGCGAGGAGTCTTGCGACGTGCTGGTGGTGGGGGGCGGCCCCGCCGGCCTTGCCGCCGCGACCGAGGCGGCCCGCGCTCTTGCCGGACGCGGCGACGGTGCCGCCCCGCGCGTGGTGCTGCTGGACGAGCGGGCGCAGCCCGGCGGGCAGTATTTCAAGCCGCTGGCCGAGAGCCACCGCTTCCGGCGCGGCAGGCCCGCGGACCGCCAGTTCGCCGCCGGCCTCGCGCGCACGGCCGACGCCCGCGCCGCCGGGGTCGAGATCGTCAGCGGCGCGACGGTCTGGGGCGCTTTCGGCGCGCAGGAGGTGGGCGCGATCGTCGATGGCCGCGTGCTCCTGTTCCGTCCGCGCCAGCTCGTGCTCGCCCCCGGCGCCTATGAGCGGCCGGTGCCGATCCCGGGCTGGACGCTGCCAGGCGTGATGACGACGGGTGCGGTGCAGACGCTCGCGCGCGCCTATCGCGTCGCGCCGGGCGAGCGCGTGCTGATCGCCGGCAACGGCCCGCTCAACCTGCAACTGGCCGTCGAACTTCTGGAGGGCGGGGCGAAGGTCG
The DNA here is from genome assembly GCA_020850755.1 of Alphaproteobacteria bacterium. Classification (GTDB taxonomy): domain Bacteria; phylum Pseudomonadota; class Alphaproteobacteria; order Acetobacterales; family Acetobacteraceae; genus JADZEB01. The sequence continues at coordinate 48,000 of JADZEB010000033.1, forward strand.
TGGCGGTGTTGGAGGCTGCGCCGCCGATCCGTCCCGCGCAATGGTCCACCCTGGCGCGCATGGCCCTGGCCGCGCCCGGCCTTGCCGTCGATGGCCTGCGCTACCTCGCCCGCCTGCGCCGTGCCGGCGTAACGGTCTTGTGGAGCGCTTCTGTGCTCGCGGCCGAGCCCGGCCCCGACGGCCGCTTCGCCCGCGCACGCATCGCCACGACCGGGGGCGAGCGGATCATTGCCGCCGATGCGCTGGCACTCGGCTACGGGTTCGTGCCGTCGAGCGAGATCGCGCGCGCGCTCGGCTGCGCGCACCGCTTCGTCGATCGCCATCTCGGCTACCTGGCTGCCGAGACCGACGCCGAGGGCCGCAGCAGCGTGCCCGGCCTGTTCATCGTCGGCGACGGCGCCGAGATGGGCGGGGCGCGCGTGGCCGAGGCGCGCGGCGCGCTGGCCGGGCTGGCGGCGGCCGTGGCGCTTGGGGCGCGCATCGATCCCTTGCCACGGCAGGTCGCGCGCGCCGCACTCGCCCGCGCCGAGCGCTTCCAGCGCGCGCTGTGGGAGTTGTTCGCGGCCCCGCCGGTCGATGCCGGCGCGATCGCGGATGGGACGATCATCTGCCGCTGCGAGGAGGTCACGGCCGGCGCGGTGCGCGCGGCGATCGGCGACGGTTTCGCGGCACTCGGCCCGATCAAGCGGCTGACGCGCGCCGGGATGGGCCGCTGCCAGGGCCGCTACTGCGCGGCCACCCTCGCGCGGCTGGCGGCCGAGGCGCGAGGCACGCGGCCAGCGCCGCAGGATTTCTTCGCCCCGCGCCTTCCGGCCAAGCCGGTGCCGGCTGCGGCCCTCGCCTTCGAGCAGGCGGAATGGAGCGGCTATCGTGCCGGCGCGCCCCCCGATCTGTTGCGGCTGCGCTCGCACCCGGAAGCGGCCGCGCTGCCCGCGCCTGCGCGCGCCTGCGACGTGCTGGTGATCGGCGGCGGCGTGATCGGCACCTGCATCGCGCTCTCTGCCGCGCGGCGCGGCCTCGACGTGCTGGTGGCCGAGCGCGACGAGGTCAACCTGCAAGCCTCGGGCGCCAACGCCGGCTCGCTGCATGTGCAGATGCTCTCCTTCGATTTCGGCCCGCGCCAGGCCGAGGGCGGCGGCATGGCGGCCGAGATGCTGCGCATCGCGCCGCGCGCGGTGCATCTGTGGCAAGGGCTCGCCGCCGCGGCCGGCGAGGATTTCGAGATCCGCCTCGGCGGCGGACTGATCGTGGCCGAGACCGAGGCCGAGATGCGCCGCCTCGAGGCCAAGGTCGCTGCCGAAAGCCGCTACGGTGTCGAGAACCGGCTCGTGGACGGGGCGGAGCTGCGCCGCATCGCCCCGCACCTGTCCGAACGGCTGATCGGGGCGGAGTTCTGCCCGCTCGAAGGCAAGATCAACCCGCTGCGCGCAACCTACGCCGCGATGCGGCTGGCGCAGCAGGCCGGCGCCCGCTTCCTGCGCGGGACGGAGGTGCTCTCCCTCGCGCGCGAGAGCGGCACCAGCGGCTGGCGCGTCGGCACCAGCGCGGGCGAGATCCGCGCCGGGCGCGTCGTCATCGCCGCCGGCGCCTGGAGCCCGCATCTCGGCCGGCTGGTCGGGCTCGATCTGCCGATCCGCGGCGCGCCATTGCAGATGCTGGTCACGGAACCCGCCCCGCCGCTCCTCGGCCAGCTTGTCGGCCATGCCGGCCGGCACCTCACGCTCAAGCAGGCCGAGACGGGCGGGCTGATCATCGGCGGCGGCTGGCCGGCCGGGCGCGACCCGGATACGGGCGGGGCGCGCAACCTGCGCGCCAGCATCCAGGGCAATCTGTGGGTCGCGCGTCGCGTGCTGCCGGCGCTTGCCGGGCTGCACCTGATCCGCGCCTGGGCGGCGATGAATGTCAGCGTCGATGGCGGCCCGCTCCTCGGCCCCGTGCCGGGCCATCCCGGCCTGTTCATCGCCGCCACCACCAACGGCTATACGCTTGCGCCGGCGATCGGCGAGATGATGGCCGACTGCCTCGCCGCCGGCGGCAGGCCCGGCGACGAACTCGGCATCTTCGGCCTCGCGCGTTTCGCGTGACGATTCGTGACGCGCGCGGGCGCGCGCGGTATCGTCGCCACGGCGCGACCGGCACGGAGGGCGGAGCATGAGCGATCTCGATCTGGTGGTGCGCGGTGGCACCGTGGCGACAGCGAGCGGCGCGATGCGCACCGATGTCGGCATCCGCGGCGGACGCATCGCCGCGCTCGGCGAAAGCCTCAAGGGTGGCGCGCGCGAGATCGACGCGGCAGGCCTGCTCCTGCTGCCGGGCGGGGTCGATACCCATTGCCATATCGAGCAGCCCGAGGCCGACGGCACGGTGCACGAGGACAGCTTCGTCACCGCCTCGGCCGCGGCGCTGGCCGGCGGCACCACCACCGCGATCTGCTTCTCGCCGCAGTTCAAGGGCCATCCGATCGCCGCCACCCTCCCAGGCTATCGCGCGCGGGCCCGCAAGGCGATGATCGACTACAGCTTCCACCAGATCATCACCGATCCGACCGATGACGTTCTCGGCCGCGAGATACCGGCCCTGATCGCGGACGGCATCCGCTCGCTCAAGGTCTTCATGACCTACGATCCCTTGCATGTGGACGACCGCCAGCTCCTGCGCATCCTGGCCGTGGCGCGGCGGCATGGCGCGCTGGTGACGGTGCACTGCGAGAACTACGAGGCGATCCGCTGGCGCACCGAGGCGCTGCTCGCGGCGGGCCTGACGGCGCCGAAATACCATGCCTGGTCGCGCCCGCCGGTGGTGGAACGCGAGGCCACGCATCGCGCCATCGCGCTGGCCGAGCTGGTCGATCAGCCGATCCAGATCTTCCACGTCTCCTGCGACGAGGCCGCCGAGGAGATCGCCCGGGCCCGTGCACGCGGCCAGAAGGTGTGGGGCGAGACCTGCCCGCAATATTTCGTGCTCGGCGCCGCCGACATGGACCGCCCCGGCTTCGAGGGTGCCAAGTTCATGTGCAGCCCGGCGCCGCGCGATGCGGCGGAAAGCGAGAAGCTGTGGCGCCATGTCGCGCGCGGAACGCTGGATGTGATCTCGTCGGATCATTGCGGCTACAGCTACGAGGGCGACAAGGGCAAGCGCCTGCACGGCGCCGATGCGTCCTTCCCCGACATCCCGAACGGCATCCCCGGCGTGCAGACAAGGCTCGCCATTGCCTTCAGCGAGGGGGTGGGCAAGGGGCGGATCGACCTCGCGCAGTTCGTGGCGCTGACCGCCACCAACCCCGCGCGCTTGTTCGGGCTCTATCCGCGCAAGGGCGCGATCGCGGTCGGCAGCGATGCAGACATCGTGCTGTGGGACACGGCCAGGCGCGTTCGCATCAGCAACGGCCTGTTGCGCCACGCCATCGACTACACGCCCTACGAAGGGCTGGAGGTGACCGGCTGGCCGGTGCTGACGCTCTCGCGCGGCGAGGTTGTCGCGCGCGACGGCGTGGTGCAGGCCGAGCCGGGACGCGGGCAGTTCCTGGCACGCGGCCCCTACGACCTGATCCGCCCGACCGGGAGGCTCGCCAACGGCTTCGACGCGGCGCCGGCCTTGCCGTAGGGCACGATCCGTTCACGTGGCCGCGGTCGGATGGAAAGCGCCCTGGCGAACGGCCACTCGCGCTCCTCGCCGGATCGTCAGCGCGCCCCGCACCAGTCCGCGATCAACGCAGCCACCACCGCGACACCGCGCTGGTAGTCGGCCACGTCCACCCACTCGTCGCGGCCGCCATTCTGCGTCAGGTCGCCGCAGAGCGGGCCCAGGCCGACGCAGGGAATGCCGCTCTGCACCATCGGGTTGCGGATGTCGGACGATGTGTGCAGCGGATTGATCTCGGGCGCGGTGCCGGTGCCGCGCCGCACCGCCTCGCTGGTCGCGCGCCAGAGCGGATGGTCGAGCGGCACCTCGGCGCCGGTGACGCCGGAGACGAAGGTGAGTTCAGGCGGGCGGGCGCGCAGATCGGCGTCCGCCGCAACGGCATCGCGCAGCGCCGCCTCCACCTCGGCCTGCACGGCGGCAAGCTTCTCCCCCGGCGGGAAGGAGAGCGCGCAGGACAGGCGCACCGCCGGGGCCACGCGCGAGGCGCGACCATCGCCAAGCGTCGTGATGTTGCCGATCAGCAGGTTGGTGGAGCGCCCGATCGCCGCATGCAAGGCGGGATGATGCACGCGTGCCCCGCGCCGCGCATCCAACGCCTTCAGCGCCGCCACCACGAGCATCGCCTTCTCGATCGGGTTGACGGCGGTGTGGGCGAAGGCGGCATGGCCGGGTTCGCTCGTCTCCGGCGGCCGTCCATGCACCAGGATGCGGAAGATGAGCTGGCCGGAGGCGAGCGCCTTCACCTCGCGCATGCCGACCCCGCTCTCGGCCGGGTGGAGATAGACAGCGGCATCGGCCGCAACCCCGCCATGCAGAAGCCCATGCACGCCGCGCGCGTGCCGCTTCGAGGGCGTGCTGGCGAGGATCACGTCGCCCGCCGGCCGGATGCCCGCCACCACCACCGCCCGCACGGCCTCGATCATGGTGGCGACGCCGGCGAGGTCGTCGGCCACGCCCCAGCCATGGATGCGCCCGCCATCGACCGCGCCGGCGAAGGGATCGTGCCGCCACCCATGATCGGGCTGGAACGGCTCGCCATCGGGATGGGCGAAGAAGATCAGGCTGCGACCGCCGCCGGTGCCTTTCAGGCGCGCCAGGATTGCCACCCGTTCCTCGGTCGCGGTGGCCTCCTCGAGCGCGAACTCCTCGCGCAGCCTGATCGATGCCGGACGGTAGCGGCGATGCTCGACCTCGCAGCCGAGGGCGCGCGCGGCCTCCGCCCAGCGCGCCTGGACCGCCTCCTCGCCCTGCTTTTGCAGGCGGATCAACTCCTGCAGGAAGCCGAGCGCGCCTTCGCGTCCGGCCGCCGCCGCCTCGTCCACCCGCGCCGCAACATCGCTCATGGCTGCCGATCCTTCCCTGCCTGGCGCCGATGCTCGGCGCCCACGCCTTCGAAGTCAATGCCGCCCTCCGGCATGATCCGTAGGTTTCGGAATTGCAGCGGACAAGCAGAAGTGGCACCCTCCATCGAAATGGATCGATAGGCGCGTCAATGCGCCATCGGGGGAGGCAACAGCAATGAGCAACACCATCAATCGCCGTGGCGTGCTTGGGCTTGGCGCCGGTCTCGCTGCCGCAACGATCCTGCCCCAGGGAGCCGCGGCGCAGCCGCGCGGCACCGTGACGGCTTCGCTTCTCGGCAACCTGCCCAACATCCATCCCTGGCATGTCGGCAACATCGAGACGGGCGCGGCGAACCTGCTTGCCTTCTCGAACCTGCTCAAGATCAAGGCCGACGGCACGCTCGAGCCGGATGTCGCGGCGCGCATGCCGGACGTGACCGAGGACGGGCTCAACTACACCTTCGAGCTGCGCCGCGACGTGCGCTTCCACAATGGCGACCGCCTGACCTCGGCCGACGTGGTCTACAGCTACGAGAAATACCTCACCACCGCGCGCCGACGCGGCAATCTGCGCCGCTTCATCAAGGAGGTGAAGGCGGACGGCGACTATGTGGTCAAGGTGACCCTCGGCGAACCCTGGGCCGGCTGGATGCAGCTGATGGGCTACGAGGCGGCAATCGTGCGCAATGGCAGCGACGTGACCAACGAGGGCAGCACGGGTGAGAGCTTGTATCGCGGCAGCCGCATGGCGGGCTCCGGCCCCTTCATCCCGAAGAACTTCCAGCCCGACGTCGTCGCCGAGTTCGAGGCGTTCGGCGACTATTTCGGCGGTGCCCCGGCGACGCAGACCGTGCGCCTCGTGCGGGTGCCGGATGCCGCCACCCAGCTTGCCAACCTGCGCACCGGCACGGTGGACATCATCTCGAACTGCCCGCCCAAGGATTTCGCGCCGATGCGCCAGACGGCGGGATTCCGCGGCGAGGCGCGCCCCTCGGCCGGCATCTTCTACATGCCGATGAACGTCGCCAAGCCGCCATTCGACAACGTGCATCTGCGCCGCGCCATCAACTGCGCGATCGACCGCGACTATATCTGCGAGGAGATCTATTCCGGCCTCGCCACCGCCTCGGCGCTGCCGGCGGCGCCGAGCGAGTACTGGTACGATGCCGACATGGCGAAGGAGCTCGCCTACGATCCCGATCGCGCCCGGTTCCATCTGCGCCAGGCCAACATGCCGCGCGGCTTCGCCTTCGAGGCGATCGTGCCCGCGCCTTCCGCCTATGTCGAGGCGCGCGAGGCGGCGGTGGTCATGCAGGCCAACTTCGCCGAGGTGGGCATCCGCATGAACATCCGCCAGACCGACTTCGTTTCGATGTATCGCAGCGCGCAGAATGGCGACTGGCAGGCATTCCCGCACCCCTCGATGCAGTCCTCGATCGAGGGCTACCTGATCTGGAACAACTACCACAAGGACGGCAACCAGGCGCGCTGGATGGGCTATCGCAACGCCGACTACGAGCAGGCGGTGATGGAGAGCTTCCGCTTCGTCCAGCCGGACCGCAAGCTGCCCGCGCTCAAGCGCGTGTTGCGCCATCTGGTCAACGACTGCCCGGCCCTGTTCATCGGCCGGCTCAACGCCTACCATCTCTGGCGCGCCGACATCTCCGGCTTCGGGCCACGCTACTCCTACTTCATGGACCTGACGCAGGTGCGCCGCGGCTGAACGGGGCAGCGGCGCCTTGGCACGCTTCCTGGCCGAGCGGGCGGCAACGCTCGCCCTTGTACTGTTCGGCGCCAGCATCCTGATCTTCCTGGTCGTCCGCGCGCTGCCGGGCGATCCGGCGATCGCGATGATGACGCAGAACGCCACCCCCGAGATGATCGAGGAGATGCGCCGCGCGCTCGGCCTGCATCTGCCGCTGCACGCACAGTATCTGCACTGGGCCGGCAGCGCGCTCGCGGGCGATCTTGGCCAGTCCTTCACCTACAGCATGCCGGTCCGCGCGATCATCGCCGACCGCTTCCCGGTGACCCTGCACCTGTCGCTGGTCGCGCTGGCGATCGCTCTCCTGATCGCGGTGCCGGCGGGCGTGGTGGCCGCGCGCCACAAGGGCGGCATGATCGACCATCTCTGCCGCGTGCTGGCGATGATCGGCATCTCCATGCCGGTATTCTGGCAGGGCCTGCTGATGATCATGCTGTTCGCAGTGACGCTCGGCTGGCTGCCGCCGGGCGGCTACCAGCCGCTCTCGGCGGGGCTTGGCGTCTCGCTCGCGCATGTCATCCTGCCGGCGCTGGCACTCGGCACCGCCTATGCCGCCACCATCACGCGCATGCTGCGCTCCTCGATGCTCGACGTGCTCGGCAAGGAGTATATCGCGGTTGCCCGCGCCCATGGCGTGCCGGAGGGCACCATCGTCTGGCACGACGCGCTGCGCAATGCGCTGATCCCCACCCTTACCGCGGCCGGCTTCTCCTTCGGCTACCTGCTCGCCGGCGCCGTGCTCACCGAGGTGATATTCAACCTGCCCGGCATGGGCCGCCTCCTCTATGAAAGCATCCTCGCGCGCGACTACCCGCTGGTGCAGGGCCTGGTGCTGCTCAATGTCGTCGTCTTCGTGCTGATCAATTTCAGCATGGACGCGCTCTATGCCTTCCTCGATCCGCGGATCAGGCGATGAGCGCGCCCGCCGTGCCGGCCGCTGCTGCCACCGCCGCCGCCACGCCGGCGCGGCGGCGCGGCGCACGCGTGCTCGCGGTGATGCGGCGCGATCCGCTCGCCCTGCTCGCCTTCCTGTTCCTGCTGCTGCTCGTGGTGGTGGCGATGTTCCCGGGCGAGATCGCCGCCTTCCTGCCGAACCGGCCGAGCCGGCTGCGCCTGCGCCCGCCCGATGCCACCTACTGGTTCGGCACCGACCAGTTCGGCCGCGACATCTTCTCGCGCTGCGTGCACGCGACGCGCGTCTCGCTCACGGTCGGGCTTGTGACGGTCGGTCTCGCGCTCGCGATCGGCGTGCCGCTCGGCGCGCTGGCGGGTTTCGGCAGCCCGAGCATCCTCGATTCCGTCATCATGCGCATGATGGACGTGCTGATGGCCTTCCCGCCGATCGTGCTGGCGATCGCGGTGGTGGCTGCGCTCGGTACCCAGGACATGGAACTCGGCCCGATCGTCATCCCGCACATCATGAAGGTGATGATGGTGATCGGCTTCCTGAATGCGCCCAAGGTTGCGCGTATCGTTCGCGCCGCCGTGCTGGTGGAACGCAACGAGCAGTATGTCATGGCCGAGCGCGCGCTGGGCGCCTCCGATGCGCGCATCCTGTTCCGCGACGTGCTGCGCAACTGCGCCTCGCCGGTGGCGGTCTATGCCACGCTCCTGGTGGCGACATCCATCCTCACCGAGGCCTCGCTCTCTTTCCTCGGCCTCGGCATCCAACCGCCGGAGCCCTCCTGGGGGGGCATGCTGGCCGACAGCCGCACCTATGTCATGTCCGGCCAGTGGTGGCTCACGGTCTTTCCAGGCCTGTTGATCTTTCTGACCGTCGTTGCCTTCAACCTGGCCGGCGACCTTTTGCGCGACGTGCTCGACCCTGCCCAGATCACGAGACGCGCCGATGCCTGACGCGGCGCCGCTCTTCCAGGTGCGCGGGCTTGTCACCCGTTTCCGCACCGAGGCGGGCGAGATCTTCCCCTCGCGCGATGTGTCGTTCCAGATCCATGCTGGCGAGGTGCTGGGGCTGGTGGGCGAGTCGGGCTCGGGCAAGTCGGTCACCGCGCGCTCCGCGATCCGCCTGCAGCAGCCGGAAAGCGCCACGCTTGCGGGCGAGTTGCTCTATCGCGGCCAGGACCTGCGCGGCCTGGACGGCGAAAGCCTGCGCCGCCTGCGCGCGCAGGAGATCGCGATGGTGGTGCAGGATCCGGCCGCCGCGCTCAATCCGGTGCTGACCATCGGCGCGCAGCTTACCCGCATCCACCGGCTGCATGGCGGCAGCGCCGCCGAGGCCGAGCGCGTGGCGCTGGACCTGTTGCAGCGCATGCGCATCGCCGAGCCGGAAAGCCGGCTTGCCGCCTATCCGCACCAGCTTTCCGGCGGCATGCGCCAGCGCGTGCTGATCGCGCTCGCCCTGATGTGCCGGCCGAAGTTGCTGATCGCCGACGAGCCCACCACTGCGCTCGACGTGACGGTGGAGGCGGAGATCCTCGCGCTGCTGGACGAACTGCGCCGCGAGATGGGCATGGCGATGCTGGTCATCTCGCACAACCTCTCCGTCATCGGGCGCATGTGCGACCGGGTCGCGGTGATGTATGCCGGGCGCATCGTCGAGGAGGGGCCGACGCGCGAGCTTCTGGCCGCGCCGCGCCATCCCTACACGCGCGCCCTGCTCGCTTCGGTGCCGCGCGGCTCGAAGGAGGATGGCCCGCTGCCCGCCATTCCCGGCGAGCCGCCCGACCTTGCCCGCCTGCCGCCCGGCTGCCCGTTCCAGGCGCGCTGCCCCGAGGTAGGTCCCGCCTGCACCGCGACCCAGGCGCTCAGACCGATCGCGCCCGGCCGCGCAGCCGCCTGCTGGCGCGCCGAGGCGGCATGAGCGCGCCCGCCCCCCTGCTCGAACTTGCCGGCGTGTCGAAGCACTATCCGGTGCGCCCCTCCGTGCTCGGCCGCCTCCTGCCCAACCAGCCGATGGTCCGCGCGGTGGAGGATGTCAGCCTCGCCATCGCCCCGCGCGAGACGCTCGGCCTCGTCGGCGAGAGCGGCTCGGGCAAATCCACGCTCGGGCGCGTGGCGCTGCTGCTCGAACCCCCGACCGCAGGCACCGTCCGCTTCGAGGGCGCCGATCCGGGCGGCGATCTGCGCCGGATGCGACGGCGCGCGCAGATGGTGTTCCAGGACCCGCAATCCTCGCTCAACCGCTCGCTCACGGTGGAGGCCATCCTGTCGAGCCCGCTGGCCGTGCATGGCTTCGGCCGCGACCGAGCCGAGCGGCGCGCGCGCATCGCCGCATTGCTGGAGATGGTGGGACTTCGCCCCGAGATGATGCGCCGCTTCCCGCACGAGCTTTCCGGCGGGCAGCGCCAGCGCGTCGGCATCGCCCGCGCGCTCGCGATCGAGCCGGCGCTGATCGTGCTCGACGAGCCCACCAGCGCGCTCGACGTCTCGATCCAGGCGCAGGTCGTGAACCTGCTGGTCGAGCTGCAGCAGCGCCTCTCGCTCACCTACCTGTTCATCAGCCATGATCTGCGCCTGGTGCGCTGGCTCTGCGATCGCGTGGCGGTGATGTATCTCGGGCGCATCGTCGAGATCGGGCCTGCCGCCGTGCTGTGGAACGCGCCGCGTCACCCCTACACCCACGCCCTGCTTTCGGCGGTGACGGCCGACACCCTCGCCCCACCCGAGGCCGCAGGCGAGGTGCCGAGCCCGATCCGCCCGCCGCCCGGCTGCGCCTTCCATCCGCGCTGCCCGATGGCCGGGCCGCGCTGCCGTGCCGAGTTGCCGCGCCCGCACGCCAGCGCTGATGGCGTGACCGTCGCATGCCACCTGCATGATGGCGGGGTCGCGTAGGGACGTGGCCTTGCGCCGTCAGGCTGGTCCGTGGATTGTTCTCGCCCAGTGCCGGAGGGTGGGCTCGCGCGGCGCCCGGCGGCACACCAACGCGTTGGTCATCGGCAGGCCGGCCAGCGGATGGCCGCTTCTGCAGTGCCGGCGGCGTTCGGCCCACCCAACCGGTTCCGTCTCGTGACCTTCGTGGAATTCCGTTCGTCACCGCGCGCGCCCTGATAGGGCCTGGTCACGCGGGTAACGGCAATGCAGCGGCGATACCGTCATCGGGACCATCGGAAGTCACGGCGTAACGGCTCACGCGGGCCGGGTCTTCCGGCTGTCCGTCCCGGTCAGCCCATCGAGCCGCAAGGCAAGCAGGCGCTTGCGCAGGAACTGCCGCTCCACCGGCGAGCGCGGCCCAGCGGTTGTGTCCGACCCCCGGAGACCGCACCTTCGGGCTCGTCCCTCTGCTGTTTGCGGGTGACAGACTATCGCAGTCCTCGGGCCGAAACATGCTGCTCGCTTGCGACTTTCGGGCTTCCCTGCATGGCATCGATGACGGACGAAGCGGCCATCTGGCCCGCTGGAAAACCCAGCATTGCTGCACGCCAAGGAACGTCGCAGGACAGCATGTAGCCGGAAGCTCCCTCTGCCGCGGCGAGGGTCCGGCTGGCTTGGCGAGGCCTCGCTCAAGGTGACGGTCGGCGCCGCGCGACGGCCTAGGGAATGTCGAGATCGAGCAGCGGTGCGTGCTGCTGGCAGCCGAAGATGTCGGTGTCGTCGAACGCGCCGGAGGAATGCCGCCGCGGCACCGCGATCTTGATCGCATGCGCCGGCGGGTAGTAGACGACGCGTATCTTCTCCTCCGGGAAGCGCAGCACGGGCGCGAGCGCGGCGGCCGTGAACAGCCCCGAATTGCGGGCGCGCTGGTAGGCGGCCTCGTTGCGGAACAGCACGTCGAAAGTGATGCTGAACGGCCCCGCATTCTTGCTGCGCAGCACGCGCACGAGATCCTGAAGCCTAGCCATGGCGCGCGCCCTCCCGGATCTCGACCAGTTCCATCGGGAACAATTCCAGCGGATCATCGACCTCGACCAGGTGATAGACGCTGAACTCGTAGACCTCGCCGCCGGACACGTCGCTCGGCACGAAGGGCACGGCGAGGTTGCCGCCCGTGGCCAGGATGCCCGGGTAGAAATAGTGCAGCAGGTTGTAGCGCGCGACCGAGCAGACCGCCTGCGCGATCTCGGGCGTTCGTGCCACCACGTCGGTGACCACCATCACCTCGTTGCTGTGGCCGGGCGCGGGCTCGCCCTCGCCCATCGCGCCGTTCCAGCCATAGGGACGGAACTTGAGGCGGTAGTCGGCCGGGTCGAAATCGCCACGGAGCAGGTCGGCCACCATCGCCTCGACCGCACCGAGTATCTCCGGCGTCTGGCGCACCGCGATCGGGCAGCGCATCGCGCCGAGGGAGAAGTAGCGATAGCCGATCTTCTCCACCCCCTCGATCTTGATCGTGTAGGTGGGGTTCGGTTCCCACACCGAGCCGCTGACGCTGGCGCGGCGATCATCCAGCGTCTTGTAGACCGCCTTGTTCATGTCCAGCCGCCCGCCCGGCTCCACCACCTCGTAGGGGTTTGGCTGCTCGTAGAGGCTGTGCGCCGCGACCGAGGTCGCCGTGCAGCGCCGCATCGGGTTCATGGATTCGAGCACGAAATGGTCGTTGCGCAGATAGCCCATGATGGCGTCGCGCCCGCCCGGCTCGGCCGAGAGCGAGGAGCATTCGATGATCTTGCCGAGATGCATCGCCAGCCCCTTGTCGGCGCCGCGGAACACCGGGTAGGCGGCGAACACGGCCGCATCGCAGGCGCGCCCGGCGATGATCACATCGGCCCCGGCCGCGAGCGCGGCGATGAAGGGCTCCATGCCCATCTGCCCCACCATCCGGGTCGCGCGCCGCACCGTTGCCTCCGTCAGCTCCGGCACCGGCCCGCAGGGCGTGACCTTGCCGGCGCGCAGCTTCCGCAGCACATACTCCGCCCCCACCTCGGCATGGATGATCGCGAGCTTGAAGCTGAGCCGGTGCTGGCGCGCGATGTCGTAGAGGATGCGCAGCGTCAGTTGCAGATGGGGCTCCCCGCCCGCCGAGCCGGCCGAGCCGAGCAGCAGCGGCACGTTCAGCCTGCGCCCGGCGAGCAGGAACATCTCGAGATCGCGGCGGATCACCGCCTCGTGCCCGTCGGGCAGGCCGGCGCCGAGATAGTATGGCCCGATATCGGTCGAGCCCATGTCGGCGCCGATGAAGTGCGGCTTGAGTGCGACGCCGCGCTCGAACGCCTCGCGCGGGATGCCGTGGCCAAGCTGGCCCGACCCGCACATGCACCGTAGCTCCTCGTTCACCACACCCTCCGTCATGAGAGACTCCGGCTTGCCGGAAAGATCCTGATCTGCCCCGGCGCAACGGCCAAGCCCACGCGCGCGCCCTCGGCGGGCGCCGGCACCGCCGCTGGCATCTGCACGCGCAGCACGCTGCCCCCGACCTCGACGCCGAGCATCTGCAGGCTGCCCAGGAACTCGACCAGCCGCACGCTGCCCGCAAGCGACCCGGCCGCGCCCGGCTCCGCGAGCGAGAGATGCTCGGGGCGGATCGCCACGCGCACGGGGGCACCGTCGGGGAGAGCTGCCCCGCCCGGTGCCGGCGCGCCGAGCGGCAGGCTGTGGCCGAGCAGCTCGACCCGCCGCCCGGATGCGTCCTGGCACAGCCGGCCCTCGACCAGGTTCGCCGCGCCCAGGAAGTCGGCGACATAGGGGCTGGCCGGGGCGTGATAGACCTCGGTCGGCGTGCCGACCTGGCAGATCACGCCGGCCTCCATCACCGCGATGCGATCACTGAGCGCGAAAGCCTCGACCTGGTCGTGCGTGACATAGATCGCCGTGACGCCGGTCTTGCGCTGCAGGCCGCGCAGTTCCTGGCGCATATGCTCGCGCAGCTTGGCATCGAGGTTGCTCAGCGGCTCGTCGAACAGGATCGCGCGCGGGCGCATCACCAGCGCGCGCGCCAGCGCCACGCGCTGCTGCTGGCCGCCGGAAAGCTGCGGTGCCGGCCGGTCGAGGAAATCGCCCAGCCCCACCATCTGGGCGACCTCGGCCACGCGCGCGGCGATCTCGGCGCGCGGCAGGCGCTCGATGCGCAAGGGGTAGCCGATATTCTGCGCCACGCTCATGTGCGGCCAGACGGCGTAGGACTGGAACACCATGCCGAGCCGGCGCCGCTCGGGCTTCACCCACTGGCGCGTCCGGCTGTCGAACACCGTCTCGCCATCGAGGCGGATGCAGCCCTGCTCCGGTCGTTCGAGCCCGGCGATGCAGCGCAGGAGCGTGGACTTGCCCGAGCCCGAGGGGCCGAGCAGCGTCAGGAACTCGCCGTTGCGTACGTCGAGGCCGAGGTCGGTCAGCACCGGGCGCGTGGTGCCGCGATAGCGCAGGGTCAGGTTCTCGACGGTAATGCTCATGCCGCCCTCGCGCGCGCATGGCGCCGGCCGCCGAAGGCGAGCACGAGGCCGGCAACGCCCGCCATCAGCGCGGTGTTGATCACCTCGAAGGCCGCAAGCGCGCCATAGTTGCCGAGCGTCCACAGGTTCCAAAGCACGGTCGCGTTCACCGGCACCGCGGGCGAGCCCAGCAACACCGAGGAGCTGAACTCCTTCATCAGCGTGACGAAGATCAGCGCCCACGCCGCCAGCATGCCGGGGCGGATCAGCGGCGCGACAAGATCGAGGATGCGGCGCAAGGCGCCCGCGCCGCTCATGCGGCCTGCCTCCTCCAGCGCCGGGTCGAGCTGGCGGAGCGAGGCGGTGCTGGCGCGCACGCCCACGGGCAGGAACAGCGTCACATAGGCGATCAGCAATATGTAGGGCGTGCCATAGAGGATCAGCGGCGGGCGGATATAGGCCGCCAGCAGACCGACCGCGAACACCATGCCGGGCAGGCCCACCGGCAGCATCGCCACCTGCTCGATCAGGCGCGAGACGACGTCACGCCGGCGCAGGATGATCCGGCCCAGCAGCACGGCGAGCACCACCACCAGCGTCGCGCTCAGCGCAGCGAGGAAAAGCGAATTGCGCAGTGCCGGGATCAGGTTGGGCTCGATCTCGGGCAGGCGGGCGAAGTTGCGGCCGGTGAGGAGGTCGGGGCGGAAGCTCGCCGTCCAGCGCGAGGCGAAGGCGGCATAGAGCAGCGCGGCCAGCGGCATCACGCAGAGCACGCCGGCGATAAGCCACGCGCCGATTCCGATCGGCCAGCGCCAGGCCCCAAGCTCTACCTGCGCCTGGCGCGAGCCGCGCGCGGTGATGGTGGTGAAGGAGCGGCCGCCAAGCGCGCGACGCTGCAGGCCGACCGCGAACACCGAGGCCCCGAGCAGGATCAAGGACAGCACGCAGGCATATTCGCGATTGGCCGGCCAGCCGGCCATGGCGCCGTAGATCGCGGTGGACAGGACATATGTGCGCGCCGGTATGCCCAGGATCGCCGGGATGCCGAAGATGCCCATGCCGAGCACGAAGGCAAGCAAGGCCCCGCCCAGGATCGCCGGCTTGATCATCGGCAGCGTGACCGTGAACAGCGTGCGCGGCGCGCTGCACCCCGACATGCGCGACGCTTCCTCGAGCGTCGGGTCGATCGAGCGCAGCGCCGCCGCCACCGACAGGAACACATAGGGCGTGAGATAGAGCCCGAGCACCCAGATCATGCCGGGCATGCTGTAGATGTCGAGCGGTCCGGTGGTGCCGGAAAGCCCGAGCAGCGGGCGCAGCCAGGCGTTCAGTATGCCGATGCGTGGCGAGGCGAGCAGCGTCCAGCACACGCCCGAGATCATCGGCGTGAGGAAGAACGGCCCCATGAACACCAGCTGATAGAGGCTCCGCCCCGGCATGTCGGTGCGCGCTATCAGCAGCGCAACGCCAGTGCCGACCAGAAGCGCCATCGCCGTGCCGCCGCCGGCCAGCAGCAGCGTGTTGGCGAACAGACGCAGCGTGGCGGCCAGGTCCTCGCCGAACACCTTGCGATACCAGCCGAGCGTGTAGCCCGCGTCCAGGATCGAGACGCGCAGGCTTCCTTCCACGATCCAGTAGAGCGGATAGAGGATGAGGAAGCACAGGGCGGCGAGCACGAGCACCGGCACCCACTCGCCCTCGGCGAGCCAGGGGGCGGCGCCCGCGCGCGCGCGCGGTGCCTGCGTTCCTGCGCTCCGGGTCATGGCGGCGGGATGTCGCGGCGGGCTCGGCAGCCTAGAGATAGAGCTGCGTGAACTCCCGCGTCAGCTCGGCCTGCTGCTGGAGGTAGCGGTCCATCTGGTCGTGGCCGATGGTGAAGGTGCGGCGCGCGGCAAGGTCGGGCACACCGGGCGTGGCAAGCCCGGCGCGCGGTGAAATGCTGCCGGCGCCGACAACGCCCACCCTCTGCCCCTCGTCCGAGGCGACGAAATCCATGAATAGCTTTGCCGCGTTCGGGCGCGGCGCGCGCGCGGAAATGCCGGCCGCGCGCACCGCCAGCGGGATCGGCTCGGGCCAGGCGATGCCGATCGGCGCGCGCGCATCCTGCTTGAGGAGATCGAGCCCCGTATAGTGCAGCAGCCCAACGGCGGCGGCCGCCTCGCCCGACAGCACAGCCTGGCCCTGCCCTGCGGTGCCGACATGGAGTTGCGGGCGCAACGCGCCCAGGCGGCGATGGAAATCGACGCCGAATATCTCGCGCATCGCGTAGTAGAACAGGTAACCGGTGCCGCCGCCGCGAATGTCGGGCGCGGCAATTCGCCCCTGGAACTCGGGGCGCAGCACATCGGCCCAGTCCTTGGGCGCCCGCTCGCGCGGCACCTGCTCGGTGTTGTAGATCATGTTCTCGGCGTTCATCGCCAGCACGACCCAGCGGCCGTCGCTGTCGCGGAAGCGCTCGGGATAGGCGGCATACTCGGCCGAGCGGTGCGCGAGCAGCAGGTTGCGCCGCGCGAAGTCGACATAGGGCGCAAGGTCCGAGATCTGCACCACATCGACGTTCGGCTGGTTGGCCTCCAGTTCAGCCACGAAGCGCTGCACCGTCTGCGAGGTCGGCATGTTGGTGAACTCGACCGCCACACCATGCTTGGCGCGAAAGGCCGTGCCGAGCCGGTTCATCACCGCGGCCGGCCAACTGCCATAGACCACCACGCGGCCCTCGCGCCGCGCCGCCGCCTGCAACTCCTGGGCGCGCAATGGCGCGGGCAATACCGCCGCGCCCGCCGCCCCCGCCATCAGCCCCAGCACCGCACGCCGTGACGTCATGTCCGCCTCCCATTGACCGTCTGCCGCTGCGTCGGTCATTGCCGGCGCCGTGATCGGCAGCGCGGGCCAGTTCACAGGGATCGTTGCGTGTCGTCAATGGTTCTGATCGGACAGGAGAACATCCGTGCCATACGATAAGATTTTGCAATCGCGGCGATAATCCTGGCCCGTTTGCTCCCGCACGACAGATGGGCAGACAGTGCGCTTGCCAAGGCCGGCCGCGCCGTCAACACACGCGCCGCCCCCGATGGTCGCCCTGCATGTTC
The DNA here is from genome assembly GCA_020850755.1 of Alphaproteobacteria bacterium. Classification (GTDB taxonomy): domain Bacteria; phylum Pseudomonadota; class Alphaproteobacteria; order Acetobacterales; family Acetobacteraceae; genus JADZEB01. The sequence goes on from JADZEB010000033.1 coordinate 65,101, forward strand.
CTGGAGGCGCATTCGCATGCCGAAACGTCGGGATGCTCGACACAAGACCAGGCAAGCACGCCTGCCGGCCGTCAGGACGCGGCTGGAGGGGAACCAACGGGACGACAAAGCATCCCAAGCGGCAGTGCGAAGGGCGGCCGGGCGCCCACGTCCTGCCCGCCCGCCGTCAGGGACCAGCAGCCCTCATCACGCGCGACCTCGGCGTGGCCTGGGAGCGCTGCCGCGTGCCGTGGCTGCGCAACGCCCTTGCCCATGGGCCGAAGGTCGATGGATCGCTGGCCGCCACGACGCTCATCCGGGCCTGCGCACGTCGCCGACCATCCCGGCCCCCGATCGCTCGCCCGCACCGGATCAGCGCGCGTCCGGCGGGCCAGCCACCTAGCGGCGCCGTGGCCGGCGCGCTAGCCTTGCGGTGCCGCAACAAGGACGCCCCGCATGTCCCGCCCCTGCCTTGCCGTGCGGGCCCGCTCTGCCCGGACCGGCTCGCCCCACGCCCCTGCCATGGCCGGCTGCCCGGCACGGCACGCCAGCGCCCTATGATCGACGGCCATTGCGATACCCGCTTCGGCCGCCTGCGCGACGAGTTCGCCGCCGGCTTCGCCGATACTGCGCCGCATCGCGAGATCGGCGCGTCGGTATCGGTGTGGCTGGATGGCAGGCTGGTGGTCGATCTCTGGGGCGGGCGCATGGACCCGGCGCGCGCGCGCCCGTGGCAACGCAATACCATCGTCAACATGATGTCGGTGGGCAAGGCGATGCTGGCGCTGGTGGCGCACATGCTGGCCGAGCGCGGTGCGCTCGACCTCGACGCTCCGGTGGCCCGGCTGTGGCCTGAATTCGCCGCCGCCGGCAAGGGCGGCGTGCTGGTGCGCCATTTCCTCGATCATACGGGGGGGCTGCCGCACATCGTCGATGCCGAGCCGGACATCGCCTATGACTGGGCGCGCACGACGGCGAAGCTTGCGGCGCAGGTGCCGCACTGGCCGCCAGGGACGGTCGCCTGCTATCACACGCTGACGGTGGGCTTCCTGCTCGGCGAGGTGATCCGTCGCGCCGCCGGCGCTCGCTTCGCCGATGCCTTCCGCGACCTGGTGGCCGGGCCGCTTGGCGCCGAGTACGGGTTCTGCCTCGGGCCGGACGAGCTTGCGCGCTGCGCCGAGTTCGTCGTCCCGCCCCTGCCGAGGCCGGCCCCGGGCAGCCTCGCCGCGCACGCCTATGACGGGCTCGCCGATCCCGAGGACCGCAACAGCGCGCGCCACCGCCAGGCCGAGCTCTACGCCGTCAATGGCCATGGCAATGCGCGCGGCATCGCGCGCATCTACGCCGCGCTGACGATGGGCGGGGAGATCGACGGCGTGCGTCTGCTCTCGCCCGCGGCGCTCGCGCGCGCCACCGCCCAGTCCTGGCGCGGCATCGAGCGGCTTACCGGCAGGCCCTCGCGCATGTCGCTCGGCTTTCGCCTGCCCGACGAGACCGGGATCAACGGGCTGAACGAGGGTTCCTTCGGGCATGGCGGGCGCGGCGGGGCAATGGGCTTCGCCGATCCCGTGGCCCGCCTCGCCTTCGGCTATGCGCCGAGCCACCCTTTTGCCGGCGGCAGTGGCGAATCGCCACGCACGCGCGCCCTGCGCGACGCCGCCTATGCCTGTCTGTAGGAGACACCCCATGCGACACGCCGCCCTTGCCGCCCTCACGCTGGCTGCCCTGCTCGGCGCACCCGCACCTGCCGCCGCGCAGGATCTCCGCCTCGGCACAAGGCTGTCGCTGCCGACCATGGATCCGCATTTCTTCGCCACCTTCGCCACGGCCTCCTCGCACCAGGCGATCTGGGACCGGCTGACCGATCTCGGTCCCGATGGCAGGGTGGTGCCGGCCCTGGCCGAGAGCTGGCGCGTGGTCGATGCCAACACCTGGGAGTTCCGCCTGCGCCAGGGCGTGACCTACCATGACGGATCGCCCTTCGCCGCGGATGACGTGATCTGGACCTTCAAGCGCGTGCCCGCTGTGCCGCGCAGCCCGGCGAGCTATGGCCGCTACATCGCCGGGGTCACCGCCGAGAAGATCGACACCTACACGATCCGCCTGCGCACGAGTGGGCCGCTGCCGCTGCTGCCCTACGACCTGCCCTATGTGTTCATCGCCTCGCACCGCACGCCCGAGGGCGTCGCCACCGCCGACTTCGACGAGGGCCGTCATGTCAACGGCACCGGCCCCTATCGTTTCGTGCGCTGGAGCAAGGGCGAGCGGCTGGAGATGGAGCGCAACCCCGCCTTCTGGGGCGGCCGGCCTGCCTGGGCACGCGTGACCGAGCGCGCCATCCCGCGCGATGCGGCGCGCATCGCCGCCCTGCTCGCCGGCGATGTCGATGCGATCGACGCCGTGCCGACAGCCGAACTGGCCACACTGCGTGCCAACCCGGCAGTGAGCGTGACCTCGGTCCGTTCCACCACGACGCTCGTCGTTGCGCTCGACACGGCGCGCGAGACCTCGCCTTTCGTCACCGCGCGCGACGGCAGCGCGCTGCCCCGCAACCCGCTGCGCGACCGGCGTGTGCGCGAGGCCCTGTCGCTGGCGATCAATCGCGCGGCCATCGCCGAGCGCATCATGGCGGGCGGCGCCTCGCCGGCCGGCCAGCTTTCCGCGCCCGGGCTCGATGGCTCGCACCCCGGCATCCAGCCCCCCGCCTTCGATCCTGCGCGCGCCACCGCGCTGCTGCGCGAGGCAGGCTGGCCCGACGGCTTCAGGCTCACCATCCACACCGATGCGCAGAGCTTCCTCAACGAAGCGGCGGTCGCGCAGGCGGTGGCGCAGTTCTGGAGCCGGATCGGACTGGCCGTGGATGTGGTGGCAGTGCCGACCCCGGTCTATGTCTCGGCGGCCGGCCGGCAGGAATACAGCGTCGTGGTGGGGGCGCAGGGCGGCATCACCGCAAGCGTGCCGCTGCGCAGCATGATCGCCACCTTCGACACCGCCCGCCAGCGCGGTTCCTCCAACCGCACGCGCTATTCGAACCCGGCCTTCGACGCACTGCTCGACCAGGCGCTGGCGGAGATGGACGCGGCGCGCCGCCAGGGCCTCTACGAGCGGCTCAATGCGATCGTGGCCGAGGAGGTGCCGGTGATCCCGATCTTCCACGCCAACAACAGTGCCGCCGGCCGGCGTGGCTTCCAGGTGGCACTGTGGCCGGACCGCCGCTTCACCGCACGCCAGATCCGGCCCGAGTAGCGGCGGGGCGGCCCCTTCCGCACGAGGCCGGCCGAGCGTAGCCCGCCCGTCTGCGCCTAGAAGTCGAACAGGTCCATCAGCCGCGACTTGCGCCAGCCGCCCTCGCGGGGGCGGCCCTTCTCGTCGCGATAGCGGTCCTTGTCCTCGCGGTACCGATGCTTGTCGTCGCGGTAGCGGCCGCGGTCATCGTCATCGTCGCGACGCGCGAAGCCCGCATGGCGGGCGCGCTCGGCCTCGACCTCTTCCTTGACCAGCATCATCAGCTTCTCGAGCTCGCCCTTGTCCAGCCACACCCCGCCCGAGTTGGGGCAGACATCGAATTCGATGCCGTAGCGGTGAATCTGGCGCATGGGCGCGCCATCGATCGGTGAAACGAGCAGGGGCACGTGACAACTCCTTCGCGCATGGCCGGCCATGCGACAGCGGGTTCGGACAGGAGATGAGGAAGATTCGCTCGCCGGACACCGATGCGGTGCCCGGAACAGCGCGCTAGCCTGGAAGGGATGGCCGTCGCGGCATCTGCTGCTCCTCTCGATCTCGCGTTGCGGAGCGCATGCAGGCCGCACCGGCGCAGGCGCCGGCAGCGGGGACATGCGATCCCCTGCGGTCCGACATCACAAGCGCCCGCGCCACGCGCTGCACTTACGAGAGGGGCCCGGCCCGCACAGGCTCAGATGGTCCACGCCTGGCCGATTTCAAGCCGCACGCCCGGCACTTGCGCGCCGCCGCTCGGCCGCGACCAGGGCGAGCGCCACCCCGCCCAGTATGCCTGCGGAAGCGAGGCCAAGGCGCAGCGTCAGCGGCTCGCCGATGAAAAGCACGCCGCCCACTGCCGCGATCGCCGGCACGGTGAGCTGCACGAAGGCGGCGCTGCTGCGCGTATGGCGCGGCAGGACCGCATACCAGACCGCATAGCCGAGGCCCGAGGCAAGCGCCCCGGACGCGATGGCGTAGGCCAGCCCCGCCGCGCTCGGCGGGTGCAGCACCATACCGGCCAACGCCAACGCGGCGCCGACTGGCAGGCAACGGGCGAAGTTGCCGGCGGTATCGGCGAGCGGTGCCGCCGAACCACGCCCGAGCAGCGAATAGGCCGCCCAGGCGAAGCCGGCCGCCGCCATGAGCCCGGCGCCGAGGGGAGCCGGCGCGGTGATCCCCGGCGACATCAGCACCACCATGGCAGCGAAGGCGATCGCGAAGCCGAGCCACTCCGGCGGGCCCGGCCTGTCGCCCTTGACGATCGCCCAGCCCAGCATGCCGATCTGCACGCTCGCGAACAGGATCAGCGCGCCGCTGCCGGCATCGAGCATGAGGTAGGCCAGGGAGAAGGCGATGGCATAGCCGAACAACGCTGCCGCCCCGGCCCAGCTTCCGCCCGGGCCGCGCCACAGGTCGCTCTCCTCCGTGCGCCGCGCCCGGCGGATCGCCACCAGCACAAGCGCCCCGGAAACCAGGCGGATGCCCGTGTAGCCGAGGGCATCCGCCTCGCCGCTGGCCAGCGCCACCCGCGCGAACACGGAATTCGCCGCGAAGGCAAGCATCGCCAACGCGGTCGGCAGCACGAGGCCGAATACCCCCATGGGCCAGCGGTGCGGCGTCAGCCCTGTTCGCCGAGGCGCAGGAACCTTGCGCAATTCTCGTAGAGCCATTTCTGCTGCACCCCGTCCTTGAACGGCAGGGCCTGCAGTTCCTCCAGCGTGCGCTCGACCGGCTGCATCGGAAAGGCCGAGCCCCAGATCATGCGATCCTTCAGCACCGTGTTTCCATATTGCAGGAGCGGGCCGTAGCCCGAATTCTCGGTGGTGAGGTAGCGCGGGCGCACGGCGGTGACACCGATATAGACGTTGGCGTGCCGCCAGGCGCAGGCGATCAGCTCGAAGATCCAGGGGAAGCCGGGCGGCGAGGCGCAGACGCGCAGCTCCGGGAAGTGCACCATCACCTCGTCGAGATAGCGCGGGTGGCCGCAATCCATGAACGCCTCGGCCGAGAAGCTGGTCGAGCAGTGCAGGTTCAGCGGGATGTCGAGCTCGATGCACTTGGCATAGAGCGGATACATCTTCGGGTCGTTGATGCGCAGCTTGTGCTCGAAAGGCGAGAGGCTGAGGCCCGACAGGCCCAGCCCCTTGATCGCATGCTCGAGGTCGCGGATCGCGCGGATGCCCTTGTGCGGGTCGACCCCGGCCAGGCCGATGAAGCGCGGCGCATGGCGGCGGCAGAAATCCGCCACCACCTCGTTCGGCACGCGGATGCCGTAGGTGCTCTCGGCGTCCCGGCCGCGGATCAGCACATGCCTGGCGCCGACGCGGTCGTAGGTGGCGATGTATTCGGCAAGCGCGTCCGGCCCCAGCTCGTCGCGCCTGGCTGCGGCGTAGCTTTGCGCATAGACGCGGCTGTAGGGCTTGAGATGCTTGCCCTCGTGCACGAACTCCGCCAGCGGCGGCCGGCTCGCATAGTCGATGATCATGCCTCTCTCCAACGGTGGCCGTGGCGGATCAGGTGGCGAAGTGGCAGGCGACAAGATGCCCGGGCGCGATCTCGCGCAAGGGTGGCTTGTTCGCCGCGCATTCGGGCCGGACGATCGGGCAGCGCGTGCGGAAGCGGCAGCCGCTCGGCGGATCGAGCGGATTGGGCAGTTCCCCCCCGAGCAGGATCCGCTCCCCGCCGCCCTCCTCGCGCGTCTGCGGCACGGCGGAGAGAAGCGCCCGGGTATAGGGATGGCGCGGCGCGCCATAGAGCGCGGCCTTCGGCGCCTGCTCGACGATCTCGCCGAGATACATTACCGCGACGCGATGCGAGATCTGGCGCACCACACGCAGATCATGCGCGACGAACAGGCAACCGATCCCCGTCTCGGCCTGGATGTCCTTGAGCAGGTTGATGATCTGCGCCTGCACCGACACGTCGAGCGCAGAGACCGGCTCGTCGCACACCAGCAGGCGCGGTTCGAGTGCCAGCGCGCGCGCGATGCCGATGCGCTGCTTCTGCCCGCCCGAGAATTCGTGCGGATAGCGCCGCGCATGCTCTGGGTCGAGCCCGACCACGCGCAGCAGATGCACGATCCGCGCGGCAATCTGCGCCGCGTCCCGGCCCGCGATCTGCATCGGCTCGGCCAACAGCTCGGCCACCGTCATGCGCGGGTTGAGCGAACTGGCCGGGTCCTGGAACACCATCTGGAAGCGCGGCCGCAGGCGGGCGAGCGCACGCCCGCGCAAGCGCCCCACATCCTCGCCTTCGAGCAGGATGCGTCCCGCCGTGGGTGCAAGGAGGCGCATCACCGCGCGGCTGACCGTGGTCTTGCCGCAACCGCTTTCGCCGACGAGGCCGAGCGTCTCGCCATGCGCGACGGTGAAGGACACGCCATCCACCGCGCGCACCGTGCCGCTGCGCTGCCAGGGCGATGTCGCACGCAGCGCGAAATGCACGCGCAGTTCATGCACCTCCAGCAGCGGCGCAGGCACGCTCATGCCGCCCTGCCCTCGGCCACCAGGTGGCAGGCCACCGCGCGCCCTCCGGGCATGGTGCGCAAGGGCGGCTCGGTCTCACGGCACCGCGCCTCGGCCAGCGGACAGCGCGTGCTGAAGCGGCAGCCGCTCGGCATCGTGCGTGCGGACGGCACCGTCCCGGGAATCGTTGTCAGCCGGTCGACATCACGATCGAGGGGCGGAATGCTGGCCAAAAGACGCTCGGTATAGGGATGGAGCGGTTGACGGAACAGATCGCGCGTGGCCCCGCGCTCCACCACTTTGCCGGCATACATCACCACCACATCCGCCGCGAAATCGGCGATCAGGCCGAGATCGTGGGTGATGATCATCACCGCCATGCCAAGCTCGCGCTGCAGACGGCGCAGAAGATCGATGATCTGTGCCTGGATGGTCACATCCAGCGCCGTGGTGGGCTCGTCGGCGATCAGCAGGCGCGGCCGGCACGAGAGCGCCATCGCGATCATCACCCGCTGGCGCATGCCGCCCGAAAGCTGGTGCGGATAGGAAGCGACGCGCCGCGCGGGCAGCGGGATGCCGACGAGGCCCAGAAGCTCGATTGCCGCCTCGCGCGCGGCGCGCGCCCCGATCGGACGATGCGCGAGGATCGCCTCGACGATCTGATCGCCCACCGCGAGAACGGGATTGAGCGAGGTCATCGGCTCCTGGAAGATCATACCGACCTCGCCGCCACGCACGGCGCGGATGCGCGCCTCGCTTGCGCGCAACAGGTCCTCGCCGGCGAGCAGGATCTCGCCCCCGCGCAGGCGAAGCGCCGGATTGTTGAGCCGCAGCACCGACATGGCGGTGACGCTCTTGCCGCAGCCCGACTCCCCCACGATGCCGAGCACGCCGCCCTCACCCAGATCGAAGGAGACGCGATCAACGACGGTCTGCCCGCCCGCGCCCTCGACCGCGATCGACAGATTGCGCACCGACAGCAGCGGCGGTGGCGACGATGCCGATGCGGGCGCAAGCCCACTCATCGCGCGCGGTCCCGCTTGGCGGCGGCGGCGGCGATATCGTGCGGGTCGAGCATGTCGCGCACGGAATCGCCCACGATATTGAAGGCGAGCACGCTCGCCGTGAGCACGAGGCCGGGCAGCAGCGCCAGCGTCGGCGCGTGCAGGATCGCGTTCACGCCGTCGCGAATGAGGTTGCCCCAGCTCGGCGCCGGCGGCTGGATGCCGAGACCCAGGAAGGACAGCCCCGCCTCCTCGCGGATCGCGCCAGCAATGCCAAGCGTCGCCATGACGATGGTCGGGCCGATCACGTTCGGCATGACGTGCCGGCGCAGGATGTGCCCGGTGCGCGCCCCGAAGCTGCGGCTGGCGGCGACGAAATCGAGCTCGCGCACGACCAGGGTCGAGCTGCGCGCAAGCCGAACGAACACCGGCACATGCGAGATCCCGATCGCAAGAACGACCATCGATGGCGCCGAGCCAAGCAGCGTCACCACCATCAGCGCCAGCAGGAGCGAGGGGAAGGACATCATCACGTCCACCACCGCGCTGACCGCCGTGTCGAAGCGCCCGCCGACGAAGCCCGCCAGCATCCCAAGCGGCATGCCGAGCACGACCGACAGCACGACTGAAAACACGCCGATCATCAGTGCGGGCCGCGCGCCGTGGATGACGCGGCTGAACACGTCGCGCCCGAACTCGTCGGTGCCGAACCAGTAGCGCGCGCCCGGCCCCTGGAAGGCGTCGCGCACGTTCTGCGTGGTCGGATCGTGCGGGGCAATCCAGGGTGCAAGCAGCGCCATCAGGCAGAACAGCAGGATGACGCCGAGGCCGGCCATGGCGCCCTTGTCCTCGAGGATCGGGCGCAATCGCGAGACCACCACCGAAGATGGCTCCGGCGGAGGCACCGGCTTCGCCGCCGCTCTCGCCGCCTCAGTCATGCTTCACGCGCGGATCGAGGAACCCGTAGCTGAGATCGATCGCCAGGTTCACCGCAACGATCACCAGCGCGAAGACAATCAGCCCGGCCTGGATCAGGTTGTAGTCGCGCTGCGCGATCGCGCCGACCAGGAGCTTGCCCAGGCCCGGGCGATTGAACACGGTTTCGGTCAGGATCGCGCCCCCGAGCGAACTGCCGGCATAGAGCCCGATCGCGGTGACGATCGGCACCAGCGCATTGCGCAGGCCGTGGTTGAACAGCACGCGGCGCATCGTCAGCCCCTTGGCCAGCGCCGTGCGCACATAGTCCTTGCGCAACTCCTCGAGCATGGTCGAGCGCGTCAGGCGCGTGATGTAGGCGGCCTGGATCAACCCGAGGCTGAGCGCGGGCAGCACCAGCTTGTAAAGGTGCTCGGCCCAGGTGCCGAAGCGGATCGAGTGCATCACAGGGAACCAGCCGAGCCAGATCGAGAACAGAAGCAGCAGCGCCACGCCGAGATAGAAGGCCGGGAAGGAAAAGCCCAGCAGCGCGAAGCAGCGGCTGGCGAGGTCTATCCAGCTGTTGCGCCGCACCGCCGCCAGCACGCCGATCGGAATCCCGATCAGGATGCCCACGCCGAGCGAGGCGAAGGCCAGCACCACCGTGTAGGGCAGCACGAACCAGATCTGCGGCGCGATCTCGGCATTGTTAACCAGCGACTGGCCGAGATCGCCCACCACCGCGCGGCTGATGAAGTCCCAGTACTGGGCGAGCAGGGGCTGGTCGAGCCCGGCCTGACGGCGGAACGCGGCGAGCGACTCGGCGGAGGCATGTTCGCCCAGCACCACCTCGGCCGGATCGGCCGGGATGATACGCATCGAGAAGAACACGATCGTCGCGACCGCCCACACGATCACGATCGCGCTCAGCAGGCGCCGGATCAGGAAGCGTCGCATGGGCGTTCGGCGCGCGCGGGGCGCGACTGCTGCGCGCCTAGGCGCGCAGCAGCCGGCTCGTGCGCGAGAAGCCGTAGAAGACGTAGTTCTTCTGCGTGAAGGTGAGATCGACCCGCCGGTTGCGCGCCAGCGCATACTTCACGCTGTAGAGCGGCAGGGCGGCAACCTCGGTGGCAATGCGCCTCTGCGCCTCGGCCCAGAGGCGGTTCTGCTCGGCGGCATCGGTGCTGTAGCGCGCCTTGTCGAGGAGATCGTCGATGCCCGGCATGCCGTTGCCGTAATGCGAGAAGTTGGTGATCGCGGTCGGCTTTCCGATCGCCGCCGCGGAATGGAAGAACTGGTCGAGATAGGGCTGGGCCACGGTGGGGTAGCGCGCGGCGCTGTAGGCGACGAGCGGGCTAAGATCCTGGCGGATCAGGCGATGATAGGTGGGATGGTCCACCACGCGCAGATTCATCGTGAAGCCGATCTTCTTCCACTGCTCCTGCATCAACTGCATCATCGGCAGGTAAAGGTCGATGCTGCTGCAGATCACCTCGGTGGCGAAGCCGTTCGGATGCCCGGCCTCGGCCAGGAGCGCCTTCGCGCGATCGACATCGTAGGCATAGAGCGGAATGTCAGTGGTGTGCCCGCCAAGCGCGGCGGACACCACCGAAAGCTGCGGCGTGGCGATGTCCTTGCCGAAGAAGTCAGACAGGTTCTGCCGGTCGATGCCGTGCGCGAGCGCCCGGCGCACGCGCACATCGTTGAAGGGCGGCTTCTTCATGTTGATGTGGATCGTCACCAGATTGCCGACATCGGTCAGATCGACGATCTGGTTCTGCGCCCGCGCGCGATCGACGGCATCCTGGCGCGCCGGCAACGCGGTGAGGTCGATGTCGCCCGAGCGCAGCGCGAGCTCGCGCGTGGCGTTGTCGGGCATGAAGTGATAGACGATCTGGCGCAAGACCGGCCGCCCGCCCCAATAAGCGTCGTGCGCGGCAAGCGTGAGCCGCTCGCGCGCGCGGTGCGCCTCGAAGCGGAAGGGGCCGGTGCCGATGGGCCGGCTGCGCAGATTGACGCCCTGCTCCACCGCGCGCTTGCACACCACATAGCCGGCCTGGTGGTTGACCATCAGCGCCGGGAAGCCGACATCCGCGTGCTGCAAGGTGATGCGGACTGTCAGCGGCCCGTCGGCTTCCGCTTTCGCGATGTTGGCAAGCGTGCCGCGGAAGGGCGAGCCGAGCGTGGTGCCGCGCACGCGTTCGAGCGAGAACAGCACGTCGGCCGAGCTGAACTCGCCGAAATCGCCGTGCCAGCGCACGCCGCGGCGCAGATGGAAGGTCCACACCTTGCGGTCGGGCGAGGATTCCCAGCGCTCGGCAAGCCCGGGCGAAAGCTGTGTCGCATCGAGGGCGCCGTGCGGCAGCGCCAGCAACCCCTCATAGACCTGCTGGACGATCGGCACATCGGCGTTGGAGACGGCGATGTGCGGATCGAGCGTGCCCGTGTCGGCCACCGGGAAGCCCACCTGCATCACCTGCTCGGGCGCGAGCTGCTGGGCGCGCAGGATGCCGGGGCGGGCCAGTGCGGCGACGCCCATCGTGGCGGCGAGACCGCCGAGTCTGCGGCGTGAGATCATGCTTCCCTCCCTGTCCGCGGTCGCGCCGCGGCCTGTTGTGGCGCGAGCCTTCCGGCCACGCCATGCGTGTCGTCAGTGCCAGCGATTCTCCACGCGGTCCCAGCTTCCGGCGCGCAGATCGGGCTTCTCCTTGAGCAGGTCCTGCTTGCGGAGCTTGCCCGAGGGCGTGCGCGGCAAGGGCGCGCTGCGATACTCGATGTAGCGGGGCAGCTTGAAGACGGCGAGCTTCTCGGCGCACAGCGCCACGATGCGCTCGGGCGGCAGGTCGGCCCGCGCCACGCCCGGGCGCAGCAGCACATAGGCCTTCACTTCCTCGCCGCGCACCTCGTCCGGCACCGCGATCACGGCCGCCTCGGCCACCTGCGGGATGTCGTCGAGCACCGATTCCACCTCGTTCGCCGCGACATTCTCGCCCGCGCGCTTGATCATCTCCTTGAGCCGGCCGGCGATGTAGAAATAGCCCTCGCGGTCGCGCCAGGCGAGGTCGCCCGAGCGGAACCACTCGCCGTGGAAGCCGCTGGCGTTGGCATCGGGGCGGCGATAATAGCCTTGCAGGATGCCGCCGCCGCGGATCAGGAGCTCGCCCGGCGTGCCGTCGGGCACCGTGTGGCCGGACGGATCGGCGATGCGGCATTCGCGGAAGGGCGAGGTGATGCCGCAGGAGCCCGAGCCCACCATGTGCGCCGCCTCGATCGGCATGGTGGTGCCGATGCCGATCTCGGTCATGCCGAAGGCCCCGCGCACGAGGAAATCGTAGCGCTCCTCCATCGGCGCATGGTCCTCCTTGCGCCCGCCATAGATGTTGACGCGGATGACCTCGTTGGCGGCATCGAGCGGCGTCGGCGCCTGGCGGGTATAGGCGTGGCGGAACAGCGAGAAATGGATGCGATAGGTGCGCAGCCATTCGACATAGTGGGTGATGGAGAGGCGCGGGGCCACGAACAGCGTGCCGCGCTGGAAGAACGCCATCAGCAGCTGCCATTGGGGCGTCATGTAGAAGAACGGGTTGCCGGCCAGGATGCGCTCGTAGCGCTGCATGTCGCTGTCGGAATAGGCCTTGGCGCAGGTGATCCAGTAGCGGTGCGACAACAGGCAGCCTTTCGGCATGCCGGTCGTGCCCGAGGTGTACTGGATGTTCATCAGGTCATCGAGATCGGGGTCCAGCGGCGGTGTCGAATCCGGCTGCCCGTCCGCGAGCGATTCCCAGCGCCGCCCGCCTTGCGCGCCCTCGCCCACCACATAGACCCGCCCGGCGATGCGCTCGACCGCGCCCGGCATGCGCTCGATCAGCGGCACATGCTCGGCATGGATCACCAGCGCGTCGGCCTCGCCGTCGGTGAGCATGAAGTGCAGCTCGTGCGCGGTGTAGCGCACATTCACCGGCACGATCACCGCCCCGATGCGCGCCAGCGCCAGCCAGGTGACCGGGTAGGCCGGCACGTTGGGCAGCATCACCGCGACATGCGAGCCGGGGCCGAGCCCCACCGCGCGCAGCCCGTTGGCCAGCCGGTTCACCCGCCGGCGCAACTCGCGGTAGGTGATGGCATCGCCCGTCTCGATGAACACCAGCGCCGGATGGTCGGGGATCGCGTCCGCCGTCGCGTCGAGCGCGGCGCCGATGTTGCGCGGCAGGGCCGCGGCCTCGACGCGGCGGTGGCGTTCCTCCGGCGGCAGCCTCGGTTGGGCGAGAATCTGTTCCCTGCGCGTCATGCGGTCCTTGTCCCCGCGGCGTCCCCGCCGCCCGTCCGGCGACCGCGCCTGCGCCAACCACAGGTCATGGCGCAAGGCGATCGGCCCCCATTGCGTTGCAGTTATAATTTCGTGTCCGCAACTGGACAAGGGCCGCCGCTCCGGCGCGCGCCGGGGCGATGCGGCCGGGAGCCCGAATTGATCCAGCGCAGGGACGGGCAGCCTCGCTTCCGTCATGGTGGGGTCGCAGAGCAAAGGAGGGAAGTCGATGACGGAGAAGGTGCTTGCCAAGCAGATCGCCTTGGTCACGGGTGCTGCCTCGGGGATCGGCGCGGCCGCCGCGCGCGCCTATGCGCGGGCCGGGGCGGCGGTCGTGCTTGCCGATGTCCAGTCCGAGGCGGGCGAGACGCTCGCCAGCGCGCTGCGCGCCGAGGGCGCTCGCGCCTTGTTCGTGCGTTGCGATACGCGCCAGGAAGTCCAGATCAGGGCCATGGTGGCCCGTGCGGTGCACGAGTTCGGGGCCCTGCACATCGCCTTCAACAATGCCGGGATCGAAGGCGACCAGGCCCCGACGGCCGACTGCACGGACGAGAACTGGGAACGGGTGATCTCGGTCAACCTGCGCGGGGTCTGGCTGTGCATGAAGCACGAGATCCCGGCAATGCTCGCCGCGGGCGGGGGTGCGATCGTCAATTGCGCGTCGATCGCGGGCCTGGTCGCGTTCGCCAACATCCCCGCCTATGTGGCGAGCAAGCACGGCGTTGTCGGGCTGACACGCGCGGCGGCGCTTGAGTATGCCACCAGGGGCATCCGGGTGAACGCGATATGCCCGGGCGTGATCCAGACACCGATGATCGACCGCTTCGTGGGCAAGAGCGAGGCGGCACGGGAGGGTCTTGCCGCGGGCGCGCCGATGGAGCGTGTCGGCACGCCGGATGAGATCGCGAGCGGGGTGCTGTGGCTCTCCAGTCCCGGCGCGAGCTTCGCCACCGGCCAGGCGATCGCGGTCGATGGCGGCTGGACGGCACGCTAGAGCGGCGTCCGATCTGGTGGAACCACAGCGCGGTTCCACCAGATCGGACTAAGCTGCTCGCAAACCACAAGTTCCTCGGGCACG